>NZ_RHQM01000004.1 GCF_003935375.1 Stutzerimonas xanthomarina | reverse complement strand
CGTCCCCTTCGTCTAGTGGCCTAGGACACCGCCCTTTCACGGCGGTAACAGGGGTTCGAGTCCCCTAGGGGACGCCATTTTTATTGCCCGTTTTGGGCTTCAAGGGGTCATCTTTCATGAGATGGCCCTTTTTGTTTTGCGCGGTCGAAAAGTCGGATGAGTCGCACTGCGCTGAATGCCTTGTCATTGCTCGCAGCAACAGGCGTGACTCGTCGCGGCGGCTGCGGTTTCATAGGTCATCGCAAACGGCCAACGAGGCTTGCAACGAATGAGCTGGGATCAGGCGGACGCGTTCACCATCGACCTGCAGGTGCAGTCCGAGCATATCGACGAGCTGGGCCATGCCAACAATGCTGCGTACGTGATCTGGCTGGAGCGGTGTGCCTGGCAGCATTCGCAGAGTCTGGGGTTGGGCATCGACGACTATCGCCGCTTGGATCGGGCGATGGCGGTGCTGCGGCACGAGATCGATTATCTGGCCGCGGCCTACGAAGGCGATCTGCTGCAGTTGGGAACCTGGATTTCCGAATCCGATCAGCGTTTGAAGATGAAACGCAATTTCCAGCTGATCCGACCGGCCGACGGCGCTACGCTGCTGCGCGCGCAGACGACTTTCGTCTGTATCGAGCTCTCCAGCGGGAAACCCAAGCGCATGCCGCCTGAGTTCATCGACGGCTACGGTAAAGCGCTGGTTCAGCTGTACCCGCTGGAGCTTTGACGAAGCTGGTTGCTCAGCCGCGCTGCTCGGGCTTCATGACGTCGCTCTCGCGGCGCTTCTCGGCATCCTCGCGCCAATCTTCCTGGATTTCCTCTTTCATTTTCGGGTCGGCGCCGCCATCTTCGTTCTCGCGAACCAGTCCCTCGCCTTTCTTTTCCTGCTGGATGTTGGTGCCTTGCGGCTGAGTGTTCATCATGTCCTGGTCGGCCAGCGCAACCGCGGAAAACAAGCTGCCCAGTGCGATGATGCCTGCGTACAAGATTTTCATCTGAACCTCCGGCTATCGGGTGATAAAGGACTTACCATCTCAATAACCGACCTGCTGCGCTGAAGATTCGTTCACTCCTGTCCGGTGCCCTGTTTTCCGTGAGTCAGTCCGCCCTTCGCAAGATCATCCATATTGATTGCGACTGCTTTTACGCCGCGATCGAGATGCGCGACGACCCCAGTCTGGCTCGGCGGCCGATCGCAGTTGGTGGCGCTGCGGATCGGCGCGGGGTCATTGCTACGTGCAACTACGAGGCGCGTGCATATGGTGTTCGCTCGGCCATGGCGTCCGGGCACGCGCTGAAGTTGTGTCCTGATCTGCTGATCCTGCGGCCCCGCATGGATGCCTACCGGGAGGCTTCGCGTGAGATCCATAACATCTTTCGCACCTACACCGAGCAGATCGAGCCGCTGTCGCTGGACGAGGCTTATCTGGACGTCACTGCCTGCGAGCATTTTTCCGGTAGCGCCACGCGTATTGCCGAGGACATCCGGCGTCGGGTCTGGCAGCAGCTGCGCATCACGGTGTCGGCGGGTGTTGCTCCGAACAAGTTTCTGGCCAAGATTGCCAGCGAATGGAATAAGCCCGACGGCCTATTCGTCATTACCCCGACACAGGTCGACGATTTCGTACAGGCGCTGGAGGTCAAGCGGCTGCATGGTGTGGGTCGCGTCACCGCTGAGAAGCTCGGCCGGCTCGGCATCCGCACCTGTAGCGACTTGCGCGAGTGGCACAGATTGGACCTGGTCCGCGAGTTCGGCGCGTTCGGCGAACGGCTCTGGGGGCTGGCGCGCGGCATCGATGAGCGGTCGGTGCAGGTGGAGAGTCGGCGCCAGTCGGTGAGCGTCGAGCAGACCTACGACAAGGATCTGCCGGACTTGGCGGCGTGCCTGCAGCGTCTCCCGGAGCTGCTGCAGCAGTTGGCTACCCGCATGGCGCGCCTCGACAACGGCTATCGACCCGGCAAACCCTTCGTAAAGCTCAAATTCCATGACTTCACCCAGACCACAATGGAGCAGGCTGGTGCCGGACTCGAAATCGACGACTACGCCGATCTGCTCGCCATCGCCTTCTCCCGCGGTGCCCGGCCGGTTCGGTTGATTGGCGTTGGCGTGCGGTTGGTCGATCTGCGCGGTGGTTTCGAGCAGCTCACTTTGTTCTAAGAGCGCCAGTTTCCTTTTCCTGCATCTTCCTGCATCCATCGCGTGCTTATTCCGCTAACTACCGTTCGTCAGGTGCGTAGTTTGTGATGCCCTCGTGCGACGAAAGGGCTTAAGCCGATATAGCGCGAGCTAATTAATTAACCCAGAATGCGCGCGATCTTTGACGTCCTTGGATTGACGGTTTTCTGTTGCGCGATTGATTCACGACAATATTTGGACGCACCCATCGGATATTGTTAGAGTCACGCAAGATGGCAATATGCTATCTATTGACGCCCTCAGTATCGATTCTCTGCTTTTTGGCAGTTGAGCACCGACTTCTTGGCGAGGGAGCCATTGGTGGGTCTGTTTTCCAAAACCAAGAAATCAAAACCAGCCGGCATGCTCGGCATTGAGGCTGGTCCGCAAGGTATCGCGTTGGCGCACGTCGTTCGGGTGCCCGGTGCGCGGCCGCTGCTGCCGTACTGCGAACACCTGGAAGGCAGCGTCGACGCGCAGGCCGCTCTGCTGGAGAAGGCCGTGAGCGAACGTGCCTTGCAGGGCTTGCCGACGAACGTGCTGCTGCATCCTTCCGAATACCAGATATTCCTTCTCGAAGCGCCTGAGGTGCCATCGCAAGAGCTGCGTGACGCCATGCGCTGGCGCATCAAGGACATGATCAGCCAGCCGCTGGACGATGTGGTGATCGACTGCTTCGCGCTGCCCGAGGACGCTTATCGCGGACGCACGCGTATGGTCTATTGCGCCGTTCTCGAGAAAACCCGGATGCAGCACTACGCCCAGCTCGTGCGTCAGGCCGGTCTGCACATGGCGAGCATCGACATCACCGAGATGGCGTTTCGCAATCTGGGCTCGCTCGCCGGCGCCGAAGGCATGAATCTCGCACTGCTGCGCCTGCGCACCAGCGAAGGCCTGATCTGCATCCAGAACGGCGCCGACCTTTACATGGCACGGCGCATCGAGCAGGGGCTGGCCCGCGCCGCCCAGGATCTGGGCAGTACGACACTGGAAATCCAGCGCTCGCTTGACTACTTCGAGAGCCAGCTCGGCAAGGGCTATATCAATCGCTTGATGTTGCTGCCTATGAAGCAGGATGGCGAGCGCGCCTATCAGGGGCTGGCCAGTGGCCTGGCGGTGAACCTGCAACGCCTCGACCTGCGCGAGCTCTTCCCCGGCCAGCCGGGTGCCGAGATGTCCGAAGCGCAGCAGGCGTTCTGCATTGGCGCCGTCGGCGCCGCCCTGCGTCAGGACGCCGTCTGATGCAGAACGTCAATCTCTATCAGCGCGAACGTCGTCAGCAGGGTGGCCCGCGTCCGCGGCAACTCCTGCTTGGCGCATGTGTACTGGCGCTTGCCCTGGCTTCGCATGCTGCCTGGCAGGGCTGGAACCTCAAGCAGCGCGCCTCGGACCGTCAGTTGGCCGAGGCGCAGGCGGTCTCTGCAGAGGCGCAGCTGGCTGCATTCAAGGCCAACTATCGGGAACCGACTCTGGATACCCGGCTGCCTGCGCAACTGGCAGAGCGGGAAGCGGAGAACCGCCAGCTGCAGCGCCTCGCAACGCACCTGCGAACGCTCGATGGCCAGCTGCGTGGCGGCTTCGCGCCTGTACTGACGGCGCTGGCCGATCGGCACCCGCCGCGCGGGCTGTGGCTGACCCGCATCCGTCTGCAGGCGGGCGGCAGCGACATGCTGTTGCGCGGCTTGAGCCAGGATCAGGAACTGCTTCCGCTTTATCTGGAAAGCCTCGGGCGCAGCAAGACGTTGCAGGGTCGCGAGTTCGGTAGCTTCGATCTGCAGCGCGACGACAGCGGCCTGCTGGCGTTCCGCCTGGCATCCCGTGCGGCGGAGGAGGGCGACGATGAATAACGCCATGCAAAACCTGCGGCAGCGCTGGCAGGCGCTGGCGCCGCGCGAGCAGTGGCTGAGCGTGCTGGTCGGCGCTTCCCTGCTGGGCATGCTTTATCTACTGCTAGTGGCTGAGCCGCTCGCCCAGCGCATCGCCCAGCAGAACAGCCAGCTGCGTCTCGCCGAAGCCCGTCAGCTGGAGGCGAACAATGCGTTGCTCGAACTTCAGGCCAAGCTCGCGGCCGACCCCAATCGTCCTTATCGCGACGCACTCGATATTGCACGCACCAGCCGCGAACAGATTCTGCGCAGCATCGACGAGGAGACCCGCTCACTGGTTTCACCTGCACGCATGAAAGCGCTGCTGCAGGACCTACTGCGCCGTCAGCCTCAACTGCAGATGGTCGCGCTGCAGAGCTTCAGCGCGCCGCTGGAGTTGCCGGCCGGCGCGACGGATGCGGCGAAGGATGCGCCGCCAGCGGCGGTCAGCTTCTACCGGCACGGCCTGCGTCTGACCCTGCAAGGCGGCTATTTCGACCTGCTCGATTACCTGCAGGCGGTGCAGAACAGTGGCTGGCGTCTGCATTGGGACAGCCTGGACTATCGCATCGATGAGGCCGGGCCGGACAAAGCGCGGATCACGCTGGAGCTGCATACCTTGAGTCGCGAAGCGGGGTGGGTTGGTGTCTGATTTTTCTCGTGCGTTCTGCTTGTTCCTTTTGCTGCCCGCTTCGACCTACGCGCTCGATCCCACCCGCCCGCCCGCGGCGTTCGTGACCGCGGCAGCGGAGCGCCAGGCACCGGCGACGCTGCACCTGCAAGCCATTTTCCGTGGTGCACAGAGCGCCCGGGCGGTGCTCAACGGCCAATCGCTGAGAGTCGGCGACATCCTGGCCGATGCCCGAGTCCTGGCCATCAACACGAATTCCGTCCTGATCGAGCGCGACGGCCAGCAGCAGACGCTGCGTCTGGTTGCCCCGATCATTACTCCGAGCCAAGTCCGACCATGATGCCGACCCTTTTTCCACGTCTCGGCTTGCTGAGCCTGTTCTGCCTGCTGGCCGCCTGCCAGACATTCGAGGACGGCGACAAGCGCCTCTACGAGCAGAGCAACCGTCTGTTCGAGGAAAGCCTGCAGCAGACCCAGGCCAAGGCGCTGCCGCCGGCGTCGGTGCAGGCTGCGCTAATTCCGCCGCTGAGCGTCGACGGCAGTTCGGCTGTCAGTGGCCCGCGCTTCGATGTGGTCGCCAACGACATGCCGGCCCGCGAATTCTTCCTCAGCCTGATGGACAACGCCGGACAGAACCTGCTGGTGCACCCGGCGGTGACCGGCAACATCACCTTCAGCCTGCGCAACGTGACGCTGGAAGAAGTGCTCGCGGCGGTGCGCGACAGCTACGGTTACGACTATCGCCGCACCAGCTATGGCTACCAGATCCAGGCGAACACCGCGGTCACCCGCACCTATGACCTGAACTACCTCAACCTGCAGCGTCAGGGCATGACCGATACCCGGGTCAGCTCCGGTCAGGTCACCACCAGCGACAACACCGACACCGGCGCAGGCGGAACCACGACCAACTCGACCTCCAGCACCGTCAACGCCAGTCAGCTGCTGACCAGCAGCAGCGTCGACTTCTGGAGTGAAGTGCGCGAAGTCGTGGCGATGATGATCGGCAGCGAGGCGGACAACAGCGTGGTGGTCAATCCGCAGGCTGGTTTGCTGGTGGTTCGTGCCTCCAGTGCCGACCAGCAGAACGTCGAGCGCTTCCTGCAGCAGGCGCAGCGCAACCTGCAGCGTCAGGTGATTCTGGAAACCAAGATTCTCGAGGTGAGCCTGTCCGATGGCTTCCAGTCCGGGATCAACTGGGCGCAGCTGGGCTCCATGGGCAACGCCGACTTCGCGCTGGGTGTACAGGGCGATACGCTGGACGGCGTCAACAATGTCGGTGGCGTGTTCAGCGCTGCGGTCAGCGTCGGCGACTTCAGCGGCGTGCTGCAGCTACTGGAAACCCAAGGCGATGTGCGGGTGCTTTCCAGCCCGCGGATTTCCACTCTCAACAACCAGAAGGCCGTGATCAAGGTCGGCACCGACGAGTTTTTCGTCACCGACGTTTCGACCACCACCACCTCGCTGGCGGGCGGCACTACCGCGCCCGATCTGGACATCACCCTGACTCCGTTCTTCTCCGGTATCTCGCTGGACGTCACTCCGCAGATCGACGAGAACGACCAGGTCACGCTGCACGTCCGTCCGACCGTCAGCCGCGTTCAGGATCAGAACAAGAGTATCCAGCTGGGCGGTTCCGACAACGTCTTCAACCTGCCACTGGCGCTGTCCACCACGCGCCAGTCAGATTCCATCGTGCGCGCGCGCAGCGGCCAGGTCGTGGTCATCGGTGGCCTGCTGGAAAACCGCAACAGCAACAACGACGCCAACATTCCCTGGGCCTCCAAGCTGCCCATCGTCGGCAGCCTGTTCCAGCAGCAACGCAAATCGCTCGAGCAGACCGAGCTGGTCATCCTGGTGCGCCCGCAGGTGATCGACGATCAGGTCTGGCTCGACGAGCTGCGCCGCAGCGCCGATTCGTTCCGGCAGGTCAGGTAAGCATCGGTATGTACGAAGCATTCTTCGGCCTGCAGGAAAAGCCATTCGCATTGACGCCGAATACCGGCTTCATGGTTCGCCTGCCGCCTTACCAGGCGTGCCTGAACCTGCTGCGCGTGGCTCTGGCCGAAGGCGAGGGCTTCATCAAGGTGACCGGCGAGGTGGGCACCGGCAAGACCCTGCTCTGCCGCGCGCTGCTCAAGCAACTGGATGCCGAACACTACCAGCTCGCCTGGTTGCCGAACCCAGCGCTCGGACCCATGGCGCTGCGCCAGGCGCTGGCCCATGAGCTGCATGTGCCGCGGGTCGAGCAACTGGACAATCACGGGCTGCTGGCGGCACTGCATCGCCGGCTGATCGAGCTGGCCGGCCAGGGCAAGAGCACCGTGCTGTTAATCGATGAGGCGCAGGCGCTGCCACCGGCCACGCTGGAGGCCCTGCGACTGCTGACCAATCTGGAAACCGAGCAGCGCAAACTGCTGCAGGTGGTGCTGTTCGGCCAGCCTGAACTGGACGCTACGCTGGCCAGCGAAAATTTCCGGCAATTGCGCCAGCGCATCACATTCTCCTATCGCCTGCTCCCGCTGGATGTCAGCGATGCCAGGCGCTACCTGCATGAACGCCTGGCGGTTGCCGGTTATCAAGGTGAACCGCTGTTCAAGCCGGCCGCGATTCGCCTGCTGGTCAAGGGTAGCGGTGGCATCCCGCGGTTGCTCAACATCCTGGCCAACAAGTGCCTGATGGCGGCGTTTGGCGAAGGCCAGCGACGGGTCGGCAGCCGCCATGTACGCCGTGCCCTGGCCGATACCGAGGGTGCCCGCCCGTTCCTGCGTGCAGCCCTTCCGTTGCGTTGGGCATTGCTGGCGGGTGCGGCAACCCTGAGCCTGCTGCTGGGTGCATTGCCATGGCTGTCGCAGCTGGCCGAGGTGCGGCCATGAGCCTGGTCAACGACATGCTGCGCGATCTCGAAGCGCGCGGCGCGGCATCCGGCGGGCAGAGCCCATTCCTCGACATGCAGGCTGTCGATGAAGCAGCCGCAACGCGGCGTCAGCGATCGGCACGGCTGCGCCGCTGGTTGTTGCCGCTGGCTATCGGGGCGTTGGTCGTCGCGGTATCGGTGGTGCTGTTCGAACGTTTCGCGCAAGCCCCGGCTGTGCAGGAGTCACCTGCCGCCGCTCCGGTGGTGGCTGCGGTGCCTGCAACTCAGCTCCTCGACGTCTTGCCGCAGCAAGACGGTGGCCGTTTCGTGCTGCAGTTGCTGCTGGATCGCTCGATCAGCTATCAGCGCACCGACGAAGGCGGCGCGATCAGTCTGCGTTTGCCGGATGTGACGCTCGCCGGTGGCCCGCGAAACGGCCGCGTGGAGAGCAATGGCCTAAGCCTGTCCTGGCGAGTGGAACAGCAGGGCGACCAGGTGCAGGTGCTGCTGCTCGGCATGACCGATCGCCTCGACGTGCGTGATCGTCTTGAGCCGGCCGCTGGCCATGCGCAGCTCTGGCTGGAAGTCCACATGGATGGCGCACCAGTGGCCGTTCCTGAGGACCTGGACCTGCCTTTCGCCGAGCCGGCGTTGGACGAAGCGGGCCTGCCGGACTGGGTGACCCGCACGGCGCCAGACGCGCAAACCGCGCCGGTTATCGCGCCGGATGTGCAGCCGGTCGCCGAGCCGGCCTCGGCGCCGGTTGCCAGACCCCAGGTTGCCACCACGGCCACCGTGCAGATCGGCAGTCATCGACCGGACCCGCTGGCCCAGGCGCGAGATGCGCTGCAACAGCAGAACTTCCCCCGTGCCATCGAGCTGCTGCAGGAGCTCCATGCCGCACAGCCGGACAACGTCGAGGCGGCCCGCTGGTTGGCTCGTGCTTACCTGGCTGCTGGACAGATCGAGCCATTGCTCGAGTGGCTGCCGGCCCAGCTGCAGAGGCGGCCGTTCGATGCCGAGCTACGTATGCTGCTCGCCCGTGGCCAGCTGCAGAGCGGCGACAAACAGACGGCGCTCGCCACCCTGGTGCAGAACGCGCCGTCACTGGCCAGCGATCCCGGCTATCACGCGTTGCTGGCAGCTCTGCAGCAGCAGGTCGGCGACTGGGCCGGCAGCGCTGCGGTTTATCGCCAGCTGGTGGCTCTTCAGCCGCAGCAGGCGGCCTGGCAGCTGGGCTTGGCCATCGCGCTGGAACAGATTGATCAACCCGCCCGGGCGGCGCGCCACTACCGTCTGGCCGCGCAAGGGCAGGGGCTCGATGACAACTCGCGGCGCTTCGCCGCCGAACGTGCCGGCGTACTCGGAGGTGCCCGATGACCGCGCAAGACATGCGCCAGCGCAAGATTCGTCTCGGCGATCTGCTGGTCCAAGCCGGCCTGATCAGCGAGGCGCAGCTGCAGCAGGCGCTGCAGGACCAAAAGCGCACCGGCTCCAAGCTCGGGCGTACGGTACTCGACCTCGGCTTCATCGACGAAGGCCGCCTGCTGCGTGCGCTGTCCGAGCAGCTGCAGATTCCCTTCGTCGAACTCAAGCACTACAAGTTCGACAACCAGCTGACCCAGAGCCTGCCCGAGGCGGTCGCCCGGCGCTTCCGGGTCATCGTGCTGTCCCGCCAGGGCGATGGTTTGCTGGTGGGCATGACCGACCCGCTGGACATCTTCGCCCAGGACGAGATCGAGCGCCTGCTGGGCAAGCGCGTCCACCCGGCGGTGGTGCGTGAAAGCGAGCTGCTCGGCGCGCTGGACCAGCTTTACCGCCGTACCAGTGAGATCGCCTCGCTGGCCGGCGAGCTGGAAGGTGAGCTGCAGGAAAGTGATTTTGACCTCTCGCGCCTCGGCGAAAGCAACAGCGATGCGCCGGTGGTGCGCCTGCTGCAGACGCTGTTCGAGGACGCCGTGCAGATGAAGGCCTCGGACATTCACATCGAACCGGACGAAGGCGTGGTGCGGATTCGCCAGCGTATCGACGGCGTGCTCAACGAACAGGTGATGAAGGAGCACCGCGTCGCTTCGGCGCTGGTCATGCGCCTGAAGATCATGTCCGGCCTGGATATCTCGGAAAAACGCCTGCCGCAGGACGGCCGTTTCAACATCCGCGTGAAGAACCGCAACCTCGATGTGCGGGTTTCCACCATGCCTGTGCAGTTCGGCGAGTCGGTGGTCATGCGTCTGCTCGACCAGAGCGGCGCGATGTTCAAGCTCGAAGGCACCGGCATGCCGCCGGCGATGCTCGAGCGCTTCCGGCGCCTGTTGCAGCGTCCGCACGGCATGGTGCTGGTCACCGGCCCTACTGGCTCGGGCAAGACCACCACGCTCTACGCCGGGCTTTCCGAGCTGAACAGCCCGGAGAAGAAGATCATCACGGTCGAGGACCCGGTGGAGTACCGCCTGCCGCGGGTCAACCAGGTGCAGGTCAACGCCAAGATCGAGTTGACCTTCGCCCGCGTGCTGCGCGCCGCCTTGCGTCAGGACCCGGACATCGTCCTGGTTGGTGAGATCCGTGATCAGGAAACCGCCGAAATCGGCCTGCGCGCCGCACTGACCGGCCACCTCGTACTCTCGACGCTGCACACCAACGATGCCCTGACCTCGGCCATGCGCCTGATCGACATGGGCGTCGAGCCCTTCCTCGTCGCCACCGCGCTGAATGCGGTGCTGGCCCAGCGTCTGATACGCCGCGTGTGCGAGAACTGCATGGAGGACGATCAGCCCGATCCTCGGCAACTGGCCTGGCTGGAAGCGCTGCACGGCGGCTCGCTGCGCGACCACCGCTTCAAGCGCGGCACTGGTTGTCATCAATGCCACAACAGTGGCTATGCCGGCCGTGTCGGCGTGTACGAGCTGCTGGAGCTGGACGAACCGATGATCGCCGCATTGCGTCGGGGCGATCCGCAGGGCTTCGCCGAGGCCGCGCGCCAGCAGGCGCACTATCGACCACTGGCGGCGTGCGCGCTGGATTACGCCATCGCCGGCGTCACCAGTATCGAAGAGGTGCTGAAGGTCTGCGCCACCCTGGCGGACGACGAGGTGATCGCGTGATCGCCGGTAATCTCCAGCTTGTCGCGGCCGTAGGCGCCAGCGCCACGGGCTTCGTCCGGTCATTTCGCGGGGTGCCTGCCGATGCCTAGCTTCCGCTATACCGGCCGCGATATGCGCGGCGCACGGGTCAGCGGCGCGCTCGATGGCGCCAGCGCTGACGCCGTGGCAAGCGAGCTGGTGTCGCGCCAGATCACCCCGCTGACCATCGATGCGGAGCGTGCCCAGGCCGATAGCGTCGACGTGTTTGCCGTGCTGCGCGAGAAGCTGCGGCGCAAACGTGTCGATCTGGACGAACTGATCATCTTCAGCCGCCAGATGTACAGCCTGAACAAGGCCGGCGTGCCGATCATTCGCGCCATCGGCGGTCTGGCCGAATCCAATCGCAACCTGTATTTCCGCGGCATCCTGCAGGACGTGCGCGCCAGCCTCGAAAGCGGCCAGTCCATGGCGGTCGCACTGAACGCGCATCCCAAGGTGTTCAACAATCTGTTTGTCAGCATGGTCAGCGTCGGTGAGAACACCGGCCAGCTCGACCAGGCGTTCAAGCAGCTGTCTGCCTATCTCGAGCTGGAGCGCGAGACCCGCAAGCGCATCAAGCAGGCCACGCGTTATCCGATCTTTGTGCTGGTGGCCATGGGGGTGGCGCTGGGTGTCATCAATCTCTTGGTGATCCCGGCGTTCGCCAAGGTCTTCGCCCAGTTTCACGCGCAACTGCCGTGGGCCACGCGCGTACTGATCGGCACCTCCAACTTCATGCGTGACTATTGGTGGCTGTTGCTGCTGGGCATCGTTGGCGGGCTCTACGCCTTCTTCAAGTGGATCGAAACCGACGCCGGTCGACTGCGCTGGGACCGCATCAAGCTGCGCCTGCCCATCGTCGGCGGCATCTTCGAACGTATCGCCCTGGCGCGCTTCACCCGCACCTTCGCGATGATGTATCGCGCCGGCGTGCCGCTGCTGCAGACCCTCTCGATCAACAGCGCCAGCGTCGGCAACCAGCATATCGGCCAGGCGATTCTCGGCATTCGCGAAAGCGTCGAACGCGGCGAAGCGCTGACCCGTTCGGCGCATAACTCCGGCCTGTTCACCCCATTGGTACTGCAGATGATGGCCGTCGGCGAAGAAACCGGCGCGCTGGACGACCTGTTCATCGAAGTCGCCGACTTCTACGAGCAGGAGGTGGACTACGACCTTAAACAGCTGGCTGATGCCATCGAGCCAATCCTTATCGTGGCCATGGGCGTGATGGTGCTGATTCTCGCGCTCGGCGTGTTTCTGCCGATGTGGGAACTGGGTAGCGCGGCGCAGGGGAGGGGTTGATGGGCATACGAATCGCGACATTTCACAGGAGCCACGGAGGCACGATGCAACGACACAAGGGTTTCACCATGATCGAGCTGGTCGTGGTCATCGCCATCCTCGGCATCCTGGCCGCGGTCGCCTTGCCACACTTCATCGACTCGGCCAAGGACGCCCACCGCGCCAGCGTGCGCAGCGCTGGTGGTGCGCTTACATCCGCCGTCTCGCTGGTGCGCGGCCAGTACGAACTGAATCGCGGCGGCGGCAGCAATGCCTGCCTGGCTGGCAACTGCCAGATCAACGTACAGGGCTACGGCAACGGCGCGATGGATGTGAACGCCAGCGGCTGGCCCGTAGGCACCGAACGCAGCGGCACTCCGCTCGCCAGCACCAGCATGTCCGCCGATGAATGCCGCAACCTCTGGAGCAACCTGCTGCAGGCTTCCTCGCAGAGCCTGACCGGCACCAATCCGGCATTCACCGCCACGGCCAACGGCACCCGCTGCCTGTTCACCTACAACCTCGATGGCGGCGACGACGTCATCGAATACAACGCCAATACCGGCGAAGTCTTCGTCAACTTTCAATGATTCATAAACAAGGAGCGACAACTATGAAGAAGCAACAGAGCGGTTTCACTATGATCGAGTTGATTATGGTTATTGTGATTTTGGGGATTCTGGCGGCGTTTGCTTTGCCGAAGTTTGCGGACTTTGGAAGTGATGCTCGGGCGGCGTCTATTAACGGCGCGCTTGGCTCAGCTAAATCTGCATCCGCGATTGTGCACTCTGCGGTGCTTGCTAAAGGTGTTACGGCAGGTACCAGCGGGGCGGCTGATTACATCACGTTGGAGGGCAAGCAGATCACGGTGGCTAATGGTTACCCCACTGCCGATGCGGCAGGCATTCTTGCAGCTGCAGGACTGGAAAATGATTTTAATATCACCTCAGGGACGGTCGTTCAGAAAGGAACGCCTGCCAGCATAACTACCTGTGGCTTCGTGTACACCGCAGCAGCTGCTAACGGGGCGCCAAGCTTTTCTGCAGTAAGTGGCGGTGCGCTTCCCGTGACTGGCGCCAACTGTCAGTAATGAGCTTCTGAATATGCCCCTTGAGGTTAGCAGTCGTCTCGCCGGCAGGGGCTGCGCAGGTACGTCGTATGGGGCCAGTCGTGGCTTCACAGTCGTCGAGCTGATCATGACGCTCGTCATCATCGGCATCCTCGCCGCCGTGGTGGGGCCGCGTTTCTTTGATCGAAAGGTGTTCGACGAACGCCTTTTCTTTGAAGAGACGGTCTCGGCTGTGCGCTATGCACAGAAGCTGGCCCTGGCCAGCGGCTGCCTGACCGAGGTCAGTTTGGGGACTGGTGGCTACCATCTGCGCCGCGCCGCGCACTGCACCTCGGGCGCGTTCAGCGCAGAGGTGCAGGGGGCGGATGGCCAGACGCCCTTCGCCAACACCGAGGTGCCCACGGGCGTGTCGGTGTCGGCGACCAATTTTCCCGTGGTGTTCGACTCGCTGGGGCGTCCCTCCGGCGCGGCGAGTGCCACCATCGGTGCGTTCACCTTCAGCGTGACCGCCGAAACCGGGCTGGTGCAATGAAGCAGCAGCGCGGAATGACTTTGGTCGAGCTGGTGATCAGTATCATGATCATCGGTATTGCCGCTGCTGCACTTTATTCAGCCATGGCTGCCATCACTGGGCGCTCTGCCGACCCGATGCTGCGCCAGCAGAGCCTGGCGATCGCTGAGGGTTATCTCGAAGAAATACTGTTCCAGCCCTACCTAGATCCAACCACCCTGAATGCCGGAGCTTGCGCAGTAACGCCAGGTTTGCCCAGAGCCCGGTTTGACGATGTGTGTGACTATGCGGGTTTGAACGATTCAGGCGTACGGGATGCGACTGGCGCTGCGGTTACCGCACTGTCCAGCTATGGCGTCCAGGTCTCTGTCACGTCGCTGGCCGACTGGAATGGAGTACCAGCCAGGCGTATCGATGTGACGGTGACTGACCCGGCAGGCCAGCGTCTGCAGCTCTCGGGATTTCGCACCTGTTACGGCGAAGTGGATGACAGCGGGGCGGATCGATGCCCATGAAATCCGTACGCGCCTTCACACTGGTCGAACTGGTGATGGTGATCGCCCTGAGCGGCATCGTGCTGCTGATGGTGACCAGTGTCATGCAACGTCCTCTGGATGCGTTCGTCGATCAGAGCCGTCGCAGCGAGCTGGTCGGGCAGGCAGCGGTCGCGTTGAACCGCATGGCCCGCGATATTCGTCTCGCGGTACCGAACTCAATTCGCCAGTCTCCCGATACACGCACGCTTGAAACGCTGAATATTCGCCAGGCGGGCCGCTATGTGCCGAATCGGGCAGGCGGAGAGAGTCTGCGTTTTTCCAGCGAGCCTGATGGTTGCGAGACCAGCAGTGGTCGTTGCGATGGTTTCCAGGTGCTGGCCCCGGCTTTGTCGGTTACGGGCGCGCGTTGGCTGGTGATCAACAATATCGGCGCGATTAGCGGCAGCGTGCCGACGGCGGGAGGCAACGTCTGGGCCTACGCTAATCCCGGTGTCATCACACCGACCGGTACGACCTTCAGCGCAGCCGCCTCGGCGAACGAGACCCAGGTTACGCTGAACCTGCCCGGCAGCGATTTTGCCTTCGCCTATGCCTCGCCACAGCGGCGCTTCTATCTGGCGGACCAGGTCATCGGCTATCGCTGCAACCCGGCCAGTTCTGGCGGAAAGCTGCTGCGCTACACCGCCACGGCATTGTCCGCGTCGGCGTCCAATACCGCACCGGCAGACGCGGTGCCGGTCGCTTCCCATGTGACTGCCTGCTCCTTCGCCTACCAGCCCGGTACTCCGCAGCGACCTGGCCTTGTTACGTTGAGTCTGACTCTGGCCCGAGACGGCGAATCCATCACCCTTCAGCAGCAGGTGCACGTCGACAATGCGCCATGAAAAAGGCTTTTCGCTGGTTGCGGCTTTGTTCGTGATGGTCGTCGTCGCGCTGGCCGTTGTTGGCATGGCAAGGCTCTCGGTCAGCACTAACGGGACGATAAGCCTGGCGATTCAGCAAGCCCGTGCCTACCAGGCGGCTCGCGCCGGGCTCGAATGGGGTATTCGCAAGGCCGTAAATGAGGGTTCTTGCGTGAGCGATGCGAGCTTGGCCTTGGATGGAGCCCTTGCGGAGTTTTCCGGCGTCGTCGTGCTGTGCCGCAATGTGCTGTATCCCTCCCGTGAGAACGGCAAGGATCTGACGCTCTACACCATCACTGCCGTTGCGCAGAACGCGCCCTCCGCTGCGGCGCGCCCGGATTACGCGTTTCGCCAGCTCACGGCAAAGGTGGAGCGGTGACGTGCTTCAACTTGCGGGCAGAGGCCCTCATACCCTCAAGGACTTCAAAACGATGACAGGAATGTTCTCGTGGTTACTTCGTGCCATGTCGTTGATCGGCCTGCTGTTTGCCGGGGCGGCACACGGCAAAGCTTATACGTTCGATGTGTGGAACACCGATGCGCCGTGCTCAGGCACATGGAGCGTGAATTTTTTGAGTACCGTTTTTACCTGCTCTGGTAGCGTTACTCTCGATCAGGGGGACAAGCTGTCCTCGAACTGGCCACTGGGTGACATTACGGTGGTTGCCCACCGTGGCGTCACGCTTTCAGGCAATACCGTCGGCAGCACAAGCCGTTCGATCGACTTGCAGTCAAGCTACAGCCCGATTACTTCGATCGGCTCCAGCGTAATCTATGGTTCTGTTCGCAACGAGTCAGGTCCGGTGTCGCTAGCCGGTACGGTCGTAAATGGCTCACTGGAAACTCAAAGCGGGGCGGTTATCCTGGCCGGTACGTCGATCAGCGGCACGCTGACCTCCAGCGGCAACACCCGACTCACCGACAGCTCCGTTATGGGTGTGACACGAATCAGCAATGGTCTCACCGCTATCAACAGCAGCTTCGCCGGCAATGTAACAGTAAGTGGGACATCTAATTTTAGTGGCGGCAGCCTCGCAGCTAGCCTCATCGGCGGTGGTAGCGTGTCGACAGTCAACGGCACGACGATCAGCGGAAACCTGAGCAACGATTACGGTACGGTCAGCCTCGACGGCGGTCGCGTCGGTGGGAGTATCAATGCAGCGCAAGATGTCATTACTAGTGCCGGAACCGTGATTGCGGGAGGGCTCGATGCCCGTGGAGTGGTAACGCTGGACGGTGGTAGCGTGGGCGGCCAAACCAATGCCCGCACGATCAATGCGAGCAGCACAGATTTTAATGGCAACGTCACTGCAACCGCGGGCTCGGTGACGCTGAATGACGGATTCGTGGCTGGAAACATCAGCAGCAATTGTTGCACGGTGGCGCTCAATGGCATGAGCGTCACGGGTAACGTCTCTGCCAGCAGCTCGAATATCGAACTGAATCGCAGCGAGGTCACTGGGAACCTGACCACGACCAACAGGGTGGAGCTGAATAATGACTCGTTGGTCTACGGTAACGTGAAGGCGGCAGACTGGGATAACCAGACAATCAAAGGTACTGGGGACAGCCATGTGTACGGTGTGTGCACGCCGAGCGCTACCACGCCGCAGAAGCTGTGCGATGGCATCGTCGAGCCGGTCTGTCTTACTGCGTCCCCCGATAACTTCAACCGCAGTTCACTCGGCGGCGATTGGGCTGTTACCACCCGAAGCGGTAACTTCGGCGAGCCACGTATTGTCAACGGCCGGCTTCGCCTGACCAATGACAGCACCAACGTGGCAACTGGGGCGACGGTCCAGCGCACCTTCCCGGCGGCAAACAACCTGATTAGCGTCACGTTCCGCTACTACGGCTATTCCAACAACAGCAATCGCGGCGCCGACGGTATGGCGCTAATTGTCTCCGATGCCCGTGTAACGCCGCAGCCCGGTGCCTATGGCGGTTCTCTCGGTTATGCGCAGAAGACCGATATTTCCGGCTTCGCCGGTGGCTGGCTGGGTATCGGTTTCGATGAGTTCGGCAATTATTCCAACGCAACCGAAGGCCGTGATGGCGGGATTGGTTCCCGTAGCGATGCTATCGCTATTCGTGGCTCGGGAAGCGGTGTCAGCGGCTATCGTTACTTGACTGGCACCGGCACTCTGTCGCCGGGTATCGACAATGCCAACTCGACCTCGACGGCGACCCCGGGGCATCTGTACCGCGTTACGATCGATTCGCGTACCGGCGGCAAAACGCTGGTGACCGTCGAGCGTGATACGGGCGGGACGGGTAGCAACTACGTCAAGCTGATTGCGGATTATGACGTTCAGGCGAATAGCTCGCAGGGCGCGGTACCGGACAATTTCTGGCTCAGCTTCACCGGCTCGACGGGCAGCAGCGTGAACATCCACGAGCTGGATGACCTGCAAGTTTGTGCCAATCGGATGAATCCGATCGGTGCTCAGATTGACCATTTCGAGATCATTGCGCCTTCTGTTGGACTGACATGTTCGCCGATTCAGGTATCGGTAAGGGCCTGCCTGGATACGGCCTGTACCCTTTATACCGAGGCGGTCACGGCCACGGCGGTATTGTCTTCCGGCGGATCAACCATCAGCAGCGATACGCAAACCTTCTCCGGTGGCACGGGTAGCTTTTCACTCCGCAGAACGACCGAGGGGAGTGCAACGTTGGGGATAGCAGGCTCGAATCCGCCGACCAAGCCGCTAAGTGAAACCCTGTGCAAGATTGGCTCCGGACCTCTCGGCAAGAACTGCTCGCTTTCGTTTGCCGACTCAGGCTTCGTCTTCGACGTGCCGCCCCAGCTGTCCAACAAGCTTTCCGATGATGTCCCGATCCGGGCCGTGCGAAAAGATGATGCTTCGCAGCGGTGCGTCCCGGCGTTCCAGAACGTTGAGCGTGAAGTGCAATTCTGGTCTGGCTATATCGATCCTTCGACGAGCGCGGGCCGCTCGCTCGAACTCAACGGCAACGTTGTCGCGCCTACCGAAACATCTGCAACGACGCTAAAGCTGTCGTTTGATAAGGACGCCCAGGCGATCGTCAGGCTTCGCTATAACGATGCCGGAAAACTGGAGCTCAACGCTAGATATAAAGGTAGTTCCGGTACGGGAGACGACGGATTGATCATGCGAGGTTCGGATCAGTTCGTCGTTAAGCCAGTTGGTCTATGTGTCGAGCCTACGGACTCACCGACACAGTGGGCCTGCGAAAAAGGTGATTCTAGCTGCCAGGCTTTTTTCTCGGCAGGTGACGGTTTCGCAGTACGCTTCAGGCCCGTAGGCTGGCAGAGCGATGAGGATACCGACCTTTGCGTAGGCAATAACACCACGCCCAACTTTCGTCACGACAACATCGCCTTGGCTTCTGTGCTGGTGGCTCCGGCCGATGGGGTCGGAGGTACGGTGACTCTGGCTGCCAGCGACCAGAATCGTTACGACCATAGGCCGATCACCGAGGGTTACGACAGCTTGTCATCGGAGGTGGTACAGAGCGTTAAGTTTTCCGAGGTGGGGGTGTTCCGTATCAGCGCCACGCCGTTTCCCGGTGGTTATCTGGATGGGCAGGCGGTGAGCGGCGGGACTTCGGCGAATATCGGCCGGATCACACCTGCCTATCTCGAAGCGACGGGGGCCGGCTCGCTCCGGCCGGCCTGTAGCGCAGGCTATACCTATCAGGCGCAGCAACTGGAGTTCAGCGAATTACCGAGCCTCACCATCACTGGCAAGAATCGCAGCGGAGTCACCACGACCAACTATGACCGTGGGGCGTTCTGGAAATTTCCGAAAGCCTGGTCGCCGACCTTCTTTTCCAATGTCGGGCGTACTTCGCTCGACCAGCGTATTCCTGGCGAGGGTGCGCCTACGGATCTGGACTGCAGATTGGAAAACAACAAGGCCAACTGTGTCGCCATCAGGTTGAGCGTCGGAGGTGCGGGGTCGCCCAGCGAAACGGATACGACTGCCGGCGATGGCACAAAAACGCTGGAAATGCCTGCTTCACTGCTACTTCGGTATCTGCGAGGGGCGGTCCCGAATGACGACGACAGACTGTTCGATGCGCAGATCGAGGTCTTTACTGGCAAGGCGCAGCTCATCGACGACGATAAGATCTTCGTCGCCGAAGCCAGTGCCAGCCATACGGCGAAGGATCATGCATTCACCATTAGCGGCTCGCAAATTATCTTGGGCCGTTACAGGCAGGAGGGGGCGACGGGGTCGGAACTGAGTCCCCTGCGTCTTCCGCTTGTGCTGGAGAAGTGGACCGGCAGCGCGTTCGTAACCAATACGGACCCGGCAGATGAAGACTGTGCCGTCGTCAGCGAGACCATCACGCTCGATAACCCGAGCGGTAACCTGTCGATCGAAGAAACGAGTGCAACCTTAGGAGAAGCCTCGCAGGGCATACGTCTGATCACTCTCAGTGCGCCTGGCGCTGACAATACGGGCAGCATACGGGTCGAGCCACATGTGCCTAGTTGGCTCCACTTCGATTGGCTCGGTACCGGTCCGACCAACCCCAGCGCCATCGCTACGTTCGGTGGCTATGCAGGCTACCCACCCGTCATCTTCCGCCGCGAGGTGTATCGCTAGAACGCAAAAAGGCCGCTCAATATGAGCGGCCTTTTCGTCTGGGTGTAAAAGAGGGGAATCCCTGGCCTGCCTGTACCAGGGTCCCCGAAACTGGTTGATTCAGTCTATGCACTGGATGTGCCAATTTCGTGAAGGTCGGCAGGCGGCTTTGCTCGGGCTTGTTCACAGGCGCTGAGCGCCGGAATCCGCGGGGCGGCGGGTCCCAGGCGCTGTGTCAGATGCGCCGTAAGGAAGGGTCGGCAGATGTGATCTCGCGTGAAAGCAGTGCGCATGCCTTGTTGCATGCGCATATTTGGCGCGTTATTCCTGTTCCGGCCAGAGCCGTAGCGGGGTGCCCTGGGCGGGCCAAAGGCGCAGTTGGTCGATGTTGGAGACATCCCAGCGCTCGACGCGATTGAGCAGATCGAGGAAGTGGTGCTCCTGCTCCATGATTTCCTCCGCACACATCTTGCGTGTGCTGCCCAGGTTGCTGAAGCGGATCTGCTGGCCATCACGCTCGTAACTGCCGAACCAGTGGTTGCAGCCCGCGTTGCCGTAGGCGCGGCCGTCGCTCAGTGTGAGCGAGACGGGGGTGCGGCCGATCACGGCGTCATCGCCGATCCATTCGGCGATGTAGGTGACGTCGCGTTGCAGTTCGAGTTGCTCGGTGGCACAGCCTGTGAGTCCGAGGGCTGCGATGAGTGGCAGGATTCGTGAAGTCATGCCTGTTGCTCCTTCTGGCAGCTGGGGCAGCGGTGCTGGTCGCTCTGACCGGACCAGCCCAGTTCGGTGATGCGCGCCTGGGCGGCGGGCTTGCGTGCGGCCTCGCCGAGCTTGGCGTCCACGGCGAACTCGAAATCCAGCTGTTTGCCGCAGCTGTCGCAGGCGACCTGCCAGTTGAGGATTTCCAGTTCGCGGAATACCGGCCCGCTGGCCACGGCCATCCATTGCCCCGGTGGGTTGATCAGGTGGCGGACCTTCTCCACTGTCAGGCGCTGGGAAAGGTCGCGGCTGCCCTTGAGCGTGACGATCAGTACATCGCCGCTGCGAATCGAGCCGCCATTGCCGGTTACCTGATAGCGGCCCGGCGCCAGCGCACGGCATTCGGTGAGGGTGTGGGCGGGGTTGAGCAGGGTGTAGCGGAAATCGTGTTCGGCCATGACTCGTGATCGACGGTGAGTTGTGCGCGCAATGCTAGCACGCGCCCCGGCGGCAGGCGTGCCGCCGGGACGAATCACGGTCGAGAAGCGAGCCGATCACTGCGCCCGGGCGGTCGCCAACGTGCCAAAGGTGTCTTCGAAAAAGCGTTGCATGTCGCGCCAGGAGCGTTCGTCCGCGGCCTTCTGATAGGCGACGTCCAGGCCATTCTTCTGGTGGGCGTCGGCGCCCGGATTGGTGAAGCCGTGCTTGGCGCCGGGCAGGCTGACGAACTGGTAGTCGGCACCGGCCTTGACCATCTCGACGTTCAGCGCGGCGATGTCGTCGGTGCTGATCATGCTGTCCTCGCTGCCATGCTCGACCAGCACACGCGCCTTGACGCTGCCGGGGGCGGCGCGGGTTTCGGTGGCCAACGCGCCGTGGAAGCTGACCACGCCTTCCAGCGGCACACCCTGTCGCGCCATGTCCAGAACCACCTTGCCGCCGAAGCAGTAGCCCACCGCGCCCAGTTTGGCGGTATCGGTCTGGGCCTGTTCCTTGAGCAGGTCAAGGCCGGCGTTGAAGCGGCCCTTGGCAGCATCGGCGTCCTTCAGCGCGGCCTGCATGAAGCTCATGGCGTCGTTCGGGTGATCGGTGTTCTTGCCTTCGCCGTACATGTCGATTGCCAACGCGCTGTAGCCCAGCTCGGCGAGGTCGCGAGCGCGCTGCTTGGCGTAGTCGTTCAGCCCCCACCATTCGTGTACCACGACGATGCCGGGACGCTTGCCTTCGATGGCGTCGTCATAGGCGTAGTAGCCGATCATCTCGGTGCCATCGGCAGCGGTGTAGGTGATTTCCTGCGTCTGAATCTCGGCATTCGCAGTGACGCTGGCAACCATGAGCAGGCCGAACAGGCAGTGGCGCATCGGGGGGATCTCCTTGGTGATCGTTATGTTGGCGAAGGGAGTTGGAAGAAGGATAGCGGTTCTTCGACTGCACGCGCAGCGCCCGGGTTCGGCTGCGCGATGAACACGTATAAGACGAAAAAGCCCTGCCGGTTGGCAGGGCTTTTTCGTTGAGCGTGGTGGCGATGTCAGCCGCCCAGGTAGGCGTCGCGCACTTTCGGATCGGTCAGCAGGTCCTCGCCGCTGCCCTGCATGACGATATGCCCGTTCTCCAGCACGTAACCGCGGTCGGCCAGCTTGAGCGCCTGGTTGGCGTTCTGCTCGACCAGAAACACCGTCACGCCATCCTCACGCAGCTGTTCGATGATCTCGAAAATCTGCTGGATGATGATCGGCGCCAAGCCCAGCGATGGCTCGTCGAGTAGCAGCAGCTTGGGTTTGCTCATCAGCGCGCGGGCGATGGCGAGCATCTGCTGTTCACCGCCGGACATGGTGCCACCGCGTTGCTGGTAGCGCTCCTTGAGCCGCGGAAACAGGCCGAGCACCTTGTCCAGTTGCTCCTGAAAGTCCGTCTTGCCGGTGAAGAAGCCGCCCATGGAGAGGTTTTCCTCAACCGTCAGGCGGGCGAAGATCCGCCGGCCTTCGGGTACCACGGCGATGGCCTTGCGCATGATGTCGCAGGTCTGCTGGCCGACCAGCTCCTCGCCCTGGAAGCGGATGCTGCCACTGGCCGCCTGCGGCGAGCCGCATAGGGTCATCAGCAGGGTCGACTTGCCGGCACCGTTGGCGCCGATCAGGGTGACGATCTCGCCCTGTTCGACCTGCACGTTGATGTCGTGCAGGGCCTGGATCTTGCCGTAGAAGGTCGAGACGTTTTCGAAAGTCAGCATGCTTACGCCTCCCCCAGATAGGCTTTGATCACGTCCGGATTGTTACGGACTTGCTCGGGTGAACCATTGGCCAGCGGGGTGCCCTGATTGATCACGTAGATGTGGTCGGAAATGCTCATGACCAGCTTCATGTCGTGCTCGATCAGCAGCACGGTGACCCCGTGTTTGTCGCGTAGCATGGCGATCAGGGCCTTGAGGTCCTCGGTTTCTCTGGGGTTCAGGCCGGCCGCCGGTTCGTCGAGCATGAGGATGCGTGGACGCGTCATCATGCAGCGGGCGATTTCCAGACGGCGCTGCTGGCCGTAGGCGAGGGTGCCCGCCGGTCGATTGGCGACATCGGTCAGATTGACCTGTTCCAGCCAGTGCGCAGCGAAGTCCATCGCCTCGCGCTCGCTCTTGCGAAACGCCGGCGTCTTGAACAAGCCGGAAAGGAAGCCGGTGTTCAGGTGACGGTGCTGGGCCACCAACAGGTTTTCCACCGCCGTCATGTCCTTGAACAGGCGGACGTTTTGGAACGTGCGCACCACGCCCTGACGAGCGATCTTGTGGCCAGGCAGGCCATGGATCGGCGTGCCGTCGAGGATGATTTCCCCCGCGGTCGGCTGATAGAAGCCGGTCAGGCAGTTGAACACCGTGGTCTTGCCGGCGCCGTTGGGGCCGATCATCGAAACCACCTGTTTGTCATGTACCGTCAGCCCCACCTCGTTGACCGCCAGCAGGCCGCCAAAACGCATCATCAGGCCGCGTACTTCTAGAATCGGGCGGCTCATTGCTTCAGCTCCAGGTGTGGGCGTTGCATCGGCAGCAGGCCTTGCGGACGCCAGATCATCATCAGCACCATCAGGGCGCCGAACATCAACATGCGGTATTCGCTGAATTCGCGCATCAGCTCAGGTAGCAGGATCATCACGATGGCGGCTAGGATTACGCCGAGCTGCGAGCCCATGCCACCCAGCACGACGATGGCGAGAATGATCGCCGACTCGATGAAGGTGAACGACTCCGGCGACACCAGGCCCTGGCGTGCGGCGAAGAAACTGCCGGCGAAACCGGCAAAGGTTGCACCTAGGGTGAATGCCGAGAGCTTGATCACGGTGGGGTTCATGCCCAGCGCGCGGCAGGCGATCTCGTCTTCGCGCAAGGCTTCCCAGGCGCGGCCGATCGGCATGCGCAGCAGGCGGTTGATCACGAACAACGTCAACAGCACCAGTAGCAGGGCGATCAGGTAGAGGAAGATCACTTTGTTCACCGAGTTATAGGCCACGCCGAAATACTCGTGGAACGTCTGCATGCCCTCGGCTGCGCGGCGGTCGAAGGACAGGCCGAACAGGGTCGGTTTGTCGATGCCGCTGATGCCGTTCGGGCCGCCGGTGAGGTCGGTCATGTTGCGCAGCAGGATGCGGATGATCTCGCCGAAGCCGAGAGTCACGATGGCCAGATAGTCACCGCGCAGGCGCAACACCGGGAAGCCCAGCAGGAAGCCGAACAGCGCCGCCATCGCGCCGGCGATGGGCAGTGCAGTCCAGAACCCGACCCCGTAATAGTGCGAGAGCAGCGCGTAGGTGTAGGCACCGACGGCGTAGAAACCGACGTAACCCAGGTCGAGCAGGCCGGCCAGACCGACGACGATGTTCAGCCCGAGGCCGAGCATCACGTAGATCAGGATCAGCGTGGCGATGTCCACCGCGCCGCGTGATCCATAGAACGGCCACGCCAGCGCGACGAGGATCAGAGCGATGATGATCCAGCGTTGGGTCGAGGGCAGGGTAAGGAAGCTACCCGCGCCTGCGGGTACGCTCGGCAGGCTTGGGCTGGCGGCCCAGCCGGCGGCCAGGTGAGTACGGAACTGTTGCCAGACGAACATGGCTACCGCGCAGGCGGCGATGATCCAGAACGTACCGGCTTCAGCGCCGTGCACTTCGACGCGGATGCCGACGGTGGTGAGCTTCAGGCCGAATACCGGCACCGCAACGGCGATGACCAGCAGGGCGCTGAAGAAGGCTGTACGGAGATTGCCGGTCATACCTTTTCCACCTCCGGGCGGCCGAGGATGCCGGTGGGGCGGAACAGCAGGACCAGCACCAGCAGGCTGAACGCCACGACATCCTTGTACTGGTCGCCGAAGATGTCGGCACCGAAGGCCTCGGCCACACCAAGCACCAGACCGCCGAGCATGGCGCCTGGAATGCTGCCAATGCCGCCGAGTACTGCAGCGGTGAATGCCTTGATGCCGGCGAGAAAGCCGATGTGCGGGTTGATCACGCCGTACTGCATGCTGATCAGCACAGCTGCGATGGCGGCCAGCGCAGCACCGATGACAAAGGTCAGGGCGATGATGCCGTTGGTGTTGATGCCCAGCAGGTTGGCCATCTTCAGGTCTTCTGCACAGGCGCGGCAGGCGCGCCCCAGACGTGACCGCGAGATGAACATCGTCAGCCCGTACATGGCAACGAAGGTGACCACGAAGATCAGGATCTGCATGTACGAAATCACCACGCCATTCATGGTGCTTTCACCGAACACCAGATTGCCCGGCATCAGGTTGGGAATCGCCTTGTCCTTGGAGTCCTGAGCCAGCAGCACGACGTTCTGCAGGAAGATCGACATGCCGATGGCCGAGATCAGGGGAATCAGGCGATTACTGCCACGTAGCGGGCGGTAGGCGACCCGTTCGATGCTGTAACCGTAGGCGCTGGTGACGATGATGGCGGCGACGAACGCACCCATCATCAAGATAGGCAGCGCATCCAGGCCCATCATGGACAGGCCGACAATGGCGATGAAGGCGACATACGAGCCGATCATGTACACCTCGCCGTGGGCGAAGTTGATCATGCCGATGATGCCGTACACCATCGTGTAGCCGATGGCGATCAGCGCATAGGTGCTGCCAACGGTGAGCCCGTTGATCAGCTGTTGTAGGTAGTGGTAAAGCTCAGGCATCACTGCTCTCCCGAAGTCCCTGCAATTGCGTTTCGGTCTGCTGCGCTGCCCACGTCGAACGCACCGCACACCCTGGCGCGGCGCCACTGCGGTACGGTGCCCTGCGGATCACGCACGGCATCGGTTCGAGGTGGGCCTGCTGTTCAGGCCGCTCGTTGAATTACAGGTACGGCAGGGCAACCCGGGTGCTTTTGGCTGGGCCGCCTGCTTAAAACAAAGCCCACAAGCAAGTGTGGGCTTCGTCAGGCTGATGGAATTTACTTGGCTTCGGTCTTGGTGCCGTCCTGGTGCCATTCGTAGACGACGAAGTTGAAGTCCTTCAGGTCGCCCTTCTCGTCGAAGGAGAGCATGCCGGTCGGAGTGTCGAAGGTATTGCTGCGCAGCGCCTCGGCCACCTTGGCGGTGTCGGTGCTGCCGGCTTTCTCGATACCTTCGGCAATGACCTGCACGGCGGCGTAGGCGGGGAATACGAACGGGCCGCTCGGGTCCTGCTTCTTGGCCTTGAAGCCGTCTACCAGTTCCTTGTTGCGCGGGTCCTGATCGAACGACTTCGGCAGCGTCACGTACATGCCTTCGGAAGCCGGGCCAGCGATGGCGGAGATTTCCGAGTTGCCGACGCCTTCAGGCCCCATGAAGCGCACGTTCAGGCCTTTTTCCTTGGACTGACGCAGCAGCAGACCCAGTTCCGGGTGGTAGCCGCCGTAATAGACGAAGTCCACGCCTTCACGCTTGAGCTTGGCGATCAGCGAGGAGAAGTCCTTGTCGCCGGCGTTGATGCCTTCGAACAGGCCGACCTTGATGTTCTTGCTTTCCAGGGTCTGCTTGACGGCAGTGGCAATGCCTTCACCGTACTGCTGCTTGTCATGGATGACGGCGACGTTCTTCGGCTTGACGTGGTCGGCAATGAAGTTGCCGGCGGTCGGGCCCTGCAGGCTGTCGAGGCCGATGGTGCGGAAGATCAGCTCGTAACCGCGGGAGGTGATGTCCGGGCTGGTGGAAGCCGCGGTGATCATCAGGATGCCTTCGTCCTCATAGATGTCGGACGCCGGTTGAGTGGAGCTGGAGCAGAGGTGGCCGACAACGAACTGCACTTCGTCATTGACGATCTTGTTGGCCACCGCCACGGCCTGCTTCGGATCGCAGGCGTCGTCGTAGCGCACGCCTTCCAGTTGCTGACCGTTCACCCCGCCGGCCTTGTTGATCTGCTCGATGGCCATTTCGGCCCCGATGAACTGCATGTCCCCGTACTGCGCCACCGGCCCGGTTACCGGCCCTGCCAATCCGATGCGGATCGTGTCGGCGGCCAGGGTGTAGCTGGCTGCGCCGGTCAGTGCCATTGCCAGAAAAATTTTCGAAAGACGCTGGTTGGTCTTCATAAGTGCTCCACTTGCATCGTTATTGTTTGAATCCTGCGGGCCGGAGTGCCGTTAAGAGGCGAACATCCCGAAACGCTCCGGCAACTGTACCGGCACAGTGTAGAAGTGTCTCCTCCGTTTGCACAGCCGGCAGATTCAACCGTTTGATGGGAATCGGGGCGCGGGTATCATTGCGCCCTTTTCGTATCTGGTGAGTCCCATGGCCGACGACGCAAGCACTCTTTATGCCAAGCTGTTGGGCGAAACCGCAGCGATTACCTGGGAAGAACTGCAGCCGTTCTTCGCTCGCGGAGCGCTGCTGCAGGTGGCTGGCGATGCTGATCTGGTCGAGGTGGCGCTGGCCGTCGCCGAGGACGATCAGACCAAGGTTGCGGCGTGGCTCCACGGCGGACAGCTGTCGAAGATGCAGCCCGAGCAGGCGCAGGACTGGCTGGAACGCGACCCCGACCTCTGGGCCGTCGTGGTCGCACCCTGGGTGCTGGTGCAGGAGCGCGTCGGCAAACCTGCATTGCACTGAAACGGGGCGAGGCGCGCAGCCGGGTAATCGACTGCGCAACCAGCGTCGCCCTCTCAAAGGTCAGCCGATCTTCTTGCAGACATCCTTTCGATTTGGCATCTGCTTGCATTTTTCGCCGAGCATGCGCAGTTCGCTCTCATCTTTCTTGAGCTTATGAGCGAGCATCTTTTCGACAATGAACTGTTCCTGTGAACCCAGGTGGCGTTCAGCCCGTTCAATGGTCGCAAGGGCCGCAACTGCATCGCCATTGTTCAGATGATAGTGAACCAGTTGTTCGTAGACTTCCGGTCCCGCTAGCGACCAGTCCTTGATTGCGTTGAGCTGCGCCAGTGCACGACGTTTGTCACCAGTTGCCATGTGGACGTTGAAGAGGCTACGACGAATGCCTGGCTGGTTAGCCACCGGAGACTTCAGGGCTCGCTCGGCCAAGGTTCGGGCATCCTTCAGATTCTTCTGAGCCAGGGCCTCGTTGGCTCCGTAGGCGTTCTTGTAAGCGTCCAGTGAGGCTTTCACGCTTGGGGTGTTGCGGACTGTAAGCCAGTTCCGTTTATTCACCCGGTGATAACGCTCGGCATCGTACTCGCGCTGCAGATATTGGCGAAGGTCGTCATCGCGACGCTGGGCTGACATGTGTGAGCGGGTGAGGTGCTGGCCGACTGCGCTGACGGTCGTCATCAGGCCCTGACTGACGACCGTGTTGATCTCCTGGGTAAAGCCGTTCAGGTCGAGGCGCTGCAGCGAATTCTGCATCGCGCCCCGTCGCGCCTGGATAAAACCGGCCAGGAGGGGTTCCTGCTTTCCCTGGAAATCGCTAAGCCGCTGCAGGCTGTGGCTGGCACCGCGCGGCGCGTAACGCGCTTTGATCAGTAGATCGGTACCCAGCAGATCTGCCTGGTCTTCCTGAGCACGACCCCAGGCGGTGTTCCATACGTTGTCTGAAAAAGTGTTGGCGAGTGAGGTGTAGAGCACCGTCTCACCGACGGCCTTCTGTGTGGCTTGCGGATTTTTGCTGACCACCTTCCATTTCGAAGCTCCGCGATCCAGGCGAGAGTCGGCGACCATCGTCGCGATTACCGCAGTGGTGGCAATGTTGGTCAGCAGTTCCCGCTGCTCGTTGAAGGCTTGGCGGCGATCATGGTGGCGCAGCAGCACATGGCTCATTTCATGGGCCAGCATCGCCGCGATTTCGTCCTCGCTTTCTACGCTTTCCAGCATGCCGAGCGGCACGTAGAGATTGCCGTACGGGTCGGCTGATGGCCCGAACGAATAACTGTCGGTGACCGTTACCCGCAATTGCGGCTGCTCGCCAGGCCAACCCTTGGCGAGACGTTCGACGATGCCTTGCAGATAGTTCTGCAGTGCAGGGATCAACACCACGTTCTGTTGGCGGATTTCATTGGCTGGCAGGCTACGGCCGTCATAGCTCAGCCGCAGGTTGTGGTTGTGCTGCGGATCGAGGCGGAAGTAACTGCGAACCTCTTCCTGCTCCAGGTACTTGCCCTGAAACCCGCTTTGCGTGCTTTGTCCTGCAAGATTGATCAGCGCGTCAGGTGCTCCTTTGAGCGTGCTGCACCCGCCCAGACAAGTCAGCAGTAAAGCCGCCGCCAATGCGGCACGCTTACGCAGTAGGTCAGTTCTTCGCACAGCCAGCCCCGTAACCAATGGTGGAGAGATTGGTCGCGCTATCTGCGCGGGCCTTGGGCAGTGCTGCGCACGGCATGGGAACGGTCTTGCCTTGACTCAGGCGGACATCGACACCATCCAGCCAGACCAGCTGTCCGGCTACCTCGACCTGCACCAGTTCGAGATCGTCATTCCACTGCTGTGCGGCCAGCGGTGTGGCGGGTAACTCGGAGCGTGCAATCTTCTTCAGCAAACGACCCTTTGCATCAAGCAGGGCGATCGGATCGTTGGTGTATTGCTCTACGGTCAATCCGGACGCGTAGCTGGTACTGCTGAGCAACAGGGCGCAGAGCAGTGTGAGGGGTTTGCGCATGATGACTCCTTTCGTGTGCTGGTCGAGGGGAGGGAGGGGGATTCCGGTTCTTCTGGCAGTAACACGCCAATCAGCAGCAACAAGCCGAGGATGTTCACTGGAGTGACGCGCAACTGATAAAGCAGCACGCTGATTAGCAGCAGACAGAGCGTTGCGCCGATCGCGAACGCCAGGCGATGCCCAGGCAAAAGGCCTGCGCGGGCCGAGTGAAACCAGAGAATGACCAAAGCGAAGATGAACTCGAGCAGGTCCAGGACATCGATTTCGGTGTTGAACAGTTGCGGTGGTGCGGCGATGTAGTCCTGGCCATATTCGATCAAGTTATCCAGCGCCATGGCGTGGGCGTAGACGCCCGGCAACTTGCCGTGAACCGGCGAGCTGGTGAGATCTTCGGCGGAACTGATGGAGGCGCCGACCATTACCAGGCGATCGCCAAGCAGCTCACGTAACAAGGCGCGCTCCTCCGGTACGGTCGTAGCCAGGGCACTCGCGGTGATTGTCAGGTGAAACGGGCAGCGTGTTTCGGTAGGAGCACTGAGACGCCAGAAGACCGACTGGGCGAGCTGGCTGAAAATCCGGCTCCAGAGTCCAGATGATGAAGCGCACTGGCTGACGTCGCTGACCAGACGCTGCTCACGCGCCGGGTCACCGCCCCACTGCAGAGCGATCGGCGGTTGCTCTCCGGCGAGCTGTGCCGTTGCTGGTAGCGGCTGGCAGGCATGGCGCGTGCAGTAGCTTCTGTATAAGGCGAAGGCTGCGCTGTCCATCCAGCCGTATGCGGTCTCGGCTGCCAGCGGGTACTGATCTTCATAACCGCTCCAGCTCACCAGTGCCGGCTCGCTAACTTCGGTAAAGATCGGCAAGGCATTGGATTCAGTGCTGCCGGAGTTGGCGAGATACAGCGGCACGCCGGCAGCTCGATAGCGTTCGAACACGTTGGACAGGAGTCGACTACTGTCGCTGTTGCGTCCGCGGGAGTGGTCGTAGCTGTACATCAGGTCAACCATGACCGCGGCGGGTCGATAGGCCAGTAGCTGGCGGAACAGTTTGCTCTGTTCGCTGTAGGGCAGTGGCCAATGGCTTTCGCGCTGGCGCAGAAAAGCGTCATCGATGATCACAACTGCGATCTGCTGTCTGGCGCCGGCATCGCCATAGGCGTTGGCTTGCAGCTGATTGAGCAGGCGGGACGATGCGCCATCGGTGGCCGTAGTCAGGCCGAAGGGATCCAGCAGGATTGCCAGCAATGCCAGTACGGTTCGTAGCGTAGACAACTGGCGCGGTAGGGCCGGCACTTCATCATCCTTGATGATCTCAAAACGACATCACTGATGTTCGGTGAATCAGTTCACAAAAGTCAACGGAGTCGGCCGCGGCGATTAGCCTCGCACCCAGCGCTGCCTGGCCCAGGCACTCAGGCTGTCGACCGCCAGTACCATCGCCAGCATGGCCAGGATTACCGTCGAGGCTTGGGCTTCCTGGAAGAGGCTGAGGCTCATGTAGAGCATCTGGCCCAGGCCGCCGGCGCCAACGAAGCCGAGCACGCTGGCCATGCGAATATTGTTTTCCCAGCGGTACAGCGTGTAGGCCACCAGTTGCGGCCAGAGCGAGGGCAGCGTGCCGTAGCAGAATGCCGCGATGCGTCCGCTACCGGCCAGGCGAAGGGCGTCGGCGGGCTGGGGCGGGGTATTTTCCAGCGCTTCGGCGAACAGGCGCCCCAGCACGCCAGCAGTGTGCAGCGCCAGCGCCAGGGTGCCGGCGTTCGGCCCGAGCCCCGCTGCCAGCACCATCAGCGCGGCCCAAACCAACTCCGGAATCGCCCGTAGCGCATTGAGCAGCAGGCGTGATGCAGCCTGCGCCAGCAGACCGAAACGGCCAGCCGCGGGGAGTGCCAGCAACAAGCCGAACAGGGCAGCGAGCAATGTGCCGATGGCCGACATCGCCAGGGTTTCCAGCGTGCCGCGAGCGATCGCCTGCAGATGCGCGGGCGACAGGTCCGGCGCCATGAATCCCGAAGCGTAGGCGGCCATCTGCGCAAGGCCGTCTCGGCTGAGCAGCGCGGCGCTTTCCAGCTGCAGGAAGGCAAAGGCGGCCACCACGGCCGCGACCAACCCGGCCGGAATCAGCAGGCGCGACAGCAGACTCATGCGAATCTCCAGCGCAGCAGACGGCTGAGCAGGTCGGCCAGCAGCACCAGCGCGAGGAACGTCAGCAACATGGCGGCGACCTCACCGCCGGCGAACATGCGCATCGACAGGTCCATCTGCTGGCCGAGTCCACCGGCGCCGACGAAACCCATCACCACCGAGGCGCGGATCGCACATTCCCAGCGGTAGACGCTGTACGACAGCATCTCGCCCGTGGCCTGCGGCAGCACGCCGTAGAGAAAGGCCTGCAGCCGCGAGGCGCCGGCACCGAGCAGTGCACGGGCGGGTAGCGGGTCGACCGACTCGAAGATCTCCGCGTAAACCTTGCCGAGCATGCCGGCGTAGGTGATGGCGACGGCCAGCACGCCGGCGGTCGGCCCCAGGCCTACGGCGCGGACGAACAACAGCGCCCAGACGATCTCCGGGATGCTGCGCAGCACGATCAGCAGGCCGCGTACCGGCCAGCGCAACGCTTGCGCCCACCAGGCCGGGCGACCACCACCGCTGAGCGCCGAGAGCGACAGGGCGCGGGTGGCAAGCAGGGCGCAGGGGATGGCGACAGCCAGGGCCAGGGTCATGCCGGCAGTGGCGATCGCCAGGGTTTCCAGTGTCGCCTGCCAGAGCAGGCCAAGGAATTCGCCGCTGTGCTCCGGTGGCCAGAACGCCGAGAGAAACGTGCCCATGGTGTCGGCATTGCTGCCGTCGAACAGCACACCCAGGTCCAGCTCGCTCAGCCTTACCCCTGGCCACAGCAGCGCCACGGCCAGCAGGGTCAACATCAGGCGTGGCGCGGCGGCAGGATCGTGTCGGACAGTTGCGGGGTTCAGCATCGCGGAATGTTCAGTGGCGGGGTCGCTGCTGCAGGTGGCGACGGGGCATGCTGAAGCTGCTCATTGGCATACAGCGCCGCCAGCTCGTTGGGGCCGATTTCGCCGGCAGGCTTGTCGAACAGGATGCGGCCGTCACGCACGCCGACGATTCGCGGAAAGTGTTCCAGTGCCAGCTCCACCGCGTGCAGGCTCGCCAGCAGCGTGGCGTTGCGACGTTGCGCCTCGCGGTTGAGCACTCCCAGCGTGTGACTGGCGAGCACCGGGTCCATGGCTGAGACGGGTTCGTCGGCGAGGATCAGCTCCGGCGCCTGGTAAAGCATGCGGGCGATTCCGACCCGCTGCAGCTGGCCGCCGGATAGCTGATCGCAGCGCATGTACAGCTTGTCGGCAAGGTCGAGCCGCCCGAGCGCCTCGGCAGCGCCCTGGCGGTCCAGGGGATAAAGCAGGCTGAGCAGGCTTTTGGGTAGCGACCAGTTGCCGAGACGCCCCGCCAGTACCGCCGTCACCACCCGCTGTCGCGGTGGTAGCGACGGCGCCTGGTGGATCAGGCCGATCTGGCTGCGCAGGCGTTGGCGAGCTCCCGCCGAGAGCGTCCAGGGGCGCTTGCCGAGCAGCTCGAGATCGCCCTGATCTGGCTTGAGCGACGTGGCTAGCAGACGCAGCAGCGTGGTCTTGCCGGCCCCGGACGGGCCAATGATGGCGACCCGTTCACCCTGCGCGACCTGCAGGTCGAGCCGCCGCAGTGCGATCTGGCCGCCGGCGTGGGTGTGGCCCACGCCGGCCAGCTTCAGCGCCGGTTGTGCAGCGAGGCCTGGCGCCGGCGGTGTTTGCAATGTGCTCATGGCTGGCGCTTACGCGGCATCACTTGAGCAGGCCGGCGGCGCGCGCAGCTTCTTCGATGCCTGCGTAGTTCTCCGGCATGGTCTCGATAAAGCGACTGGCGGCCTGCAGATCGAGAATCGCCTTGTGCTCCGGGTTTGCCGGGTCGAGGGCGAGGAACGCTGCCTTGATCTTATCGACCAGAGCCGGGTCGAGATTGCCACGCACCGTCCAGTTGTAGTCGTAGTAGGGCGGAGTAGTGGAGATCACGCGGACCTTGTCGGTGTCGACCTTGCCGGCCGCGACCAGCTTGTCCCACACCGAGGCGTTGAGCACCCCGGCGTCGGCCTTGCCGGCCTCGACCCAGGCGGCGGTTGCATCGTGGGCGCCGGAGTAGGCGATGCGCTTGAAGAACTGCTCCGGCTGGATGCCGTCCTTGAGCATGAAGTAGCGCGGCATCAGGCTACCCGAGGTCGACGACACGGAGCCGAAGGCGAAGGTCTTGCCCTTGAGGTCGGCCAGTGACTTCACCTCGGGATCGGCGGTGATGAACTTGCTGGTGAACTGCTCGTCTTGCTCGCGCTGCACCAGAGGGATCGCATCGCCGGTCTTCAGGCGCGTCTGGACGAAGGTGAAACCGCCCAGCCAGGCGAGATCGAGGCGGTCGGAAGCTAGGGATTCGACCACGGCCGCATAGTCCGATACCGGGGTGAACTTCACCGGCATGCCCAGCTGCTGTTCCAGGTATTCGCCCAGCGGCTTGAACTTGCGAATCAACTCGGTCGGGGCTTCGTCGGGGATAGCGGAAACCCGCAGGGTTTCAGCGGCGTGGGTAGTAGCAATAGACAGGGACAGGGCAAGGCCGGCGACGGCTGCCAGGGAGCGCTTCAGCATTGAGGGTTCTCCGGTTCAATAGCGGAAAAAGCGCGCGGATTATAGAGCGTGGCAGGCGTGTGGCGCCAAGGGAAAGCTGCACAGGGACGCTTGGAGCGCTTCTGGCACATTTCCATTGCAGAAATATCGTGTAACACGCCGAACTTTTTTCAGGCCCCAAACCTAAGTGATCTGTAGTGGCCGAATATGTGCAATGTGCCACCCCCGCAGGCAAAGGAAGCGAATGTGAAGTGCGATAAGAAGCGTCAGTCCACCATGGTCTGGGCAGATGGTCACTCGTTCAGAGAGGTAGCGCGAATTCAGGCGCAACCTGTTGGCAGCGCGGAAATACGCAGCGTGCCTTTGACCGAGAAGATGTTTACCGAGGCGCGTATCGCAGCTGTCCTGCTCGGCCCACTGCTGATCGACCTGCCTCAGGGCTGATTGGGCGACCTCGCTCCGGCCAGCGCCGCGGCAGCGCGAGGGATCGCAAGCCGCGGCAAGGCGTTCAACGTATCAGCAGGTGCGCTCAGGCGCCGGCGAACAGTACCAGCAGCACCACACCGAGGATCAAGCGGTAGATCACGAACGGCAGCATGCCGACGCGCTCCAGTAACTTCAGGAAGATGTGGATGCACAGGTAGGCACTCACCGCCGACAGCACCACACCCAGCCCCATCGCCGTCCAGTCAACCGCTACCCCGCCTTCCACCAGGTCGAGTGTGCTCAGCCCGCTGGCAAGCACGATCACCGGGATCGACAGCAGAAAGGAAAAGCGTGCTGCGCCGGAGCGCGACAGGCCCAGCAACAGCCCGGCGGTCATCGTCACGCCCGAGCGCGAGGTGCCGGGAATCAGCGCTAGCGCCTGGGCGCAACCGATCAACAAGATGTCCTTCCAGTTCAGGCTGTGCTCGTCGCGCGGTTGCGGGATTCGCCGGCTGACCACGTCCGACCACCACAGCAGCAGACCGAAGCCGATGGTCGCCCAGGCAATCACCAGCGGCGAGCGCAGCTGGACTTCGATGAAGTCCTTGAACAGCAGCCCGGCGATGCCGACCGGAACCGTTCCAAGGATCACCGCCCAGGCCAGCCGGCTGTCACCGACACGCTCGCGGCGGGCTAGCGATGCGAACCAGTCGCGCGTCATGCCGAAGACTTCCAGGCGGAAGTACCAGACCACTGCGGCCAGGGTGCCGAGGTGCACCGCCACGTCGAATGCCAGTCCCTGGTCGTCCCAACCCACCAGGTGCGGGAAGAGGATCAGATGAGCCGAGCTCGATACCGGCAAGAACTCGGTTAGTCCCTGCACGATGGCCAGGACGATGATCTGAATTAAATCCATTGCTTGTTTCCTGCGATGTCTTCTGATGCACGCGCGTTGCCAAGGGCAGGCGTGCGTTGAGCGGATGGGTCTGCGCGAGGCGATGCCCCGGGGCCTCCTTCAGAGGCGCTCGACGGCGGATCGTTCCGGTTGGTCGGGCAATTTGCTGGATCGGTCACAGTGGCATTGTGGCAGCAGTAAGGGAGCATTGAGCAGTTGAGGGGCGAGGGAGGTACATCGTTTGGCCGTTCCTGGCGGTGCGGCGCTAGAATCACGACCTCGTTCGTCAAGGAGCCGCCTCATGTCCGACCTGCCAACCCTCGCTTTTGCCGGTATCGGCCTGATGGGCCTGCCGATGTGTCGACGCCTGCTGGCGGCGGGGTATCGCCTGGCGGTGTGGAATCGCTCGCCCGAGAAGTGCCAGCCGCTGGTAGAGCTGGGGGCCAGGGCGGTGGCGACGCCCGCCGAGCTCTGTGCCGAGGCCGACATTGTGCTGTTGTGTCTGGCCGACACCGCCGCTGTGCGCGAGGTGCTTTTCGGCAAGGGCGGCATCGCCGAAGGTGGCAAGGCCGGCAAGCTGCTGGTCGATCACTCGAGCCTGGAGCCGACGGCAACCCGCGACATGGCCGCCGAGCTGGAATTTCGCAGTGGCATGCGCTGGGTCGATGCCCCGGTCTCCGGTGGAACGCCGGGCGCGGAAGCCGGCAGCCTGGTGATAATGGCCGGCGGACGCGCCGAGGATGTCGAGCGGGTACGACCGGTGCTGATGAACCTGGGCCAGCGCCTTACCCATATGGGTGGGGTCGGCGCCGGCCAGGTGACGAAGGTCTGCAATCAGATGATCGTCGCCTGCAATGCGCTGGTGATCGCCGAGGCCGTGGCCTTGGCCGAACGTGCCGGAGTCGACGCCAGCCTGCTGGCACCGGCGCTGGCCGGCGGCTTCGCCGATTCCAGGCCGCTGCAGATTCTTGCCCCGCAGATGGCAGCGAGCGAGTTCGAGCCGGTGAAATGGCACGTGCGCACCCTGCTCAAGGACTTGGACACTGCGGTGAAACTGTCCCGTGAGCAGGGTTCTGCGACGCCCTTGAGCGGCCTGGCCGCGCAGCTGATGCGCCTGCACGGCAGCCAGGGCAATCTGGAGCGCGACCCCGCCACGCTGGTGCAGATGTACCGGGAGGGCGACCAATGAAGATCGCCGCCAATCTATCGCTGCTGTTCACCGAGCTGCCGCTTGCCGAACGCATCCTCGCCGCCCGCACCGCCGGTTTCGATGGCGTGGAGATCCAGTTTCCGTACGAAGTGCCGGCCATTCGCCTGAAAGAGCAACTCGAGCGCGCCGGCATGCCGCTGGTGCTGATCAATCTGCCCGCCGGCGATCTGCTGCAGGGCGGACCAGGCCTGGCGGCGGTGCCGGACCGGCAGGAGGCGTTCGACGCGGCTCTGCAGGAGGCGCTGACCTATGCGCTGATGGTTCGACCGGCCAGTGTCAACGTGCTGCCGGGCCGCCTCGCCGAGGGCGTCGACCGCGAGCTGGCGCTGGAGACGCTTGAGCACAACCTGTGGAAGACCGCCGACGCCTTCGACATGCTCGGCATCCGTGTGCTCTGCGAGGCGATCAACCCGCTCGACATGCCAGGCTTTCTGATCAACAGCGCGGCGGATCTGGAGGCTCTGCTGCAGCGCGTCGATCACCCCAACTGCCTGGCGCAACTGGATTTCTACCATATGGCACGCCAGGAGCTGGACCTGCCCAGCTGCATTACCCGGCTGGGCGAGCGCATCGGTCATGTGCAGTTCGCCGACTGCCCGGGCCGCGGCGCGCCTGGTAGTGGTGAGCTGGACTTCGGCGCAGCGCTGCAGGCCTTGCAGGCCAGCGGCTACCAGGGCTGGCTGAGCGCCGAATACAAACCGGGGGAGCAGGGCACCGAAGCCGGCCTGGGCTGGCTGGCCGAGTGGCGCGGGCGCTGAGCCATCGCGGGGCATAAGCGAAGGTGATGTTCGGAGACAGGATCAGGCACAGACTCTAGAGTCATGGTCGAGTCCCGGCTGGTCTGTGGCCGGAATATAAGAACAATCGAGACCGACGTCATGCAGCCTTCCACCCAAGCATCCAACGCCTGGCGCGTGCTGTTTCTGCTCTTTCTGGCGAACCTGTTCAACTTCTTCGATCGCACCATACCGGCGATCATCGCCGAGCCGATCCGCCTGGAGTGGAGCCTCAACGATTTCCAGCTCGGCCTGATCGGCACCGCCTTCACCATCGTCTACGCCATTGCCGGGCTGCCCCTGGGGCGCATGGCAGACCTCGGTTCGCGGCGCAAGATCATGGGCTGGGGGCTCACCGCGTGGAGCGGCCTGACCGCGATTAACGGCCTGGCCTGGAACTTCTGGAGCTTCCTGCTGGTGCGCATGGGCATCGGCATCGGCGAGGCCAGTTACGCGCCCGCCGCCAACTCGCTGATCGGCGACCTGTTTCCGGCGCACAAGCGCTCCCGGGCCATGGGCATCTTCATGCTCGGCCTGCCGTTGGGCCTGTTGCTGGCGTTCTTCACCATCGGTTCCATGGTCGAAGCGTTCGGCAGCTGGCGTGCGCCCTTCTTCATCGCCGCGGTGCCCGGCCTGGTGCTGGCGCTGTTCATCTTTCTGATCAAGGAGCCCAAGCGCGGCGCCGCCGAGACCGTCAAGGTTTCCCAGGAGCCGGTGCAGCAGCCGATCCGCAAGGTGTTGTCGATTCGCACCTTCTGGTGGCTGGTGCTGGCCGGCCTGGCATTCAACTTCGCCACCTATGCCTGCAACGCCTTCATGGTGCCGTTGCTGATGCGTTATCACGGTGTCTCGTTGGTACAGGCGTCGGTCGCCACCGGCGTGATCGTCGGCTTGACCGGCCTGTTCGGGTTGACCCTGGGCGGCTGGGTCGCTGACCGTATCCACCAGCGCTACGCCCGTGGTCGCCTGATCTTCGCCGCTGTGAGCATGTTGATCGCGACCATCGCAACCGGCTATGCGCTGCTGGCCGGCCGCATCGAGGTTGGCATGTTCGTCGCGGTGTTCAGCATTGGCTGGCTGTTCTCCTACAACTTCTATACCTGCGTCTACACGGCAATTCAGGACGTGGTCGAACCGCGCCTGCGGGCCACGGCCATGGCGCTGTTCTTCGCTGGCCTGTACCTGCTGGGCGGCGGCATGGGGACAGTAGTGGTGGGGCTGCTCTCGGACCACTTCGCCGAAGGGGCGATGCTGGCAGCGGGCGCCAGCGAGATGGCCGAGGCCTTCCGTGCCGAGGGTCTGCACGGGGCGATGTATCTGATACCGGCGTCGCTGCTGCTGACCATGCTGTTCCTGTTCCAGGCATCGCGGACCTTCTGCGCCGATGCCAAGCGCATGACTGCCGGGATGACGGCCGATGCGCCCGGCGCGGAGGCGGTGCCTGCCTGATACGTTTGCGTTATGGGGTTTGTGCCCGGACCAGCGATGGCCGGGCATTTTTTTGTCTGGAGAAAGCCATCGAGGGGCTAACCGACGATAGGCCTGCATCGGCGGGCCGCCTCCTTTACACTGCGCGGCCGTTTTTTCAGTCCCGTGGAACACGCCATGCTCAACGCCTCATCCGCCCGCGCCTGCGGCATCGACTTCGGTACTTCCAACTCCACGGTTGGTTGGTGGCGCCCGGACGTGGACCCGCTGATCGCGCTCGAGGGCGAGCAACCGACCTTGCCGTCGGTGGTGTTCTTCAATCTCGAAGAGCGCCGGCCGGTCTACGGTCGGCAGGCGCTGAGCGAATATCTGGAGGGCTATGAAGGTCGCTTGATGCGTTCGCTCAAGAGCCTGCTCGGCTCCAAGCTGCTGAAAAGCGAAACCACCGTGCTCGGCAGCGCCATGCCGTTCAAGGAAATCCTCGGCCTGTTCCTCGGCACCCTCAAGCAGCGCGCCGAAACGGCTGCCGGCCGGCCATTCGAGGAAGTCGTGCTGGGGCGGCCGGTGTTTTTCGTCGATGACGACCCGCAGGCCGACCGCGAGGCATCGGACACCCTCGCCGCTGCCGCCCGCAAGATCGGCTTCAAGGACGTGTCCTTCCAGTACGAGCCGATCGCTGCGGCCTTCGATTACGAGTCGCGTATCGAACGCGAAGAGCGCGTGCTGATTGTCGATATCGGCGGTGGTACCTCCGACTTCTCGCTGGTGCGGCTGTCGCCCGAGCGTCGGGACGTCGATGATCGACAGGCTGATATTCTCGCCACCGGCGGTGTGCATATCGGCGGTACCGACTTCGACAAGCAGCTCAGCCTGAGCGGGGTGATGCCGCTGTTCGGCTATGGCAGCCGGATGAAGAGCGACGCACCGATGCCGACCAGCACCCACCTCAACCTGGCCACTTGGCACACCATCAATGCGGTCTACGCGCCGGCCTCGCTACGGGCGTTGCAGAGCATGCGCTACGACATCGTCGACCCCACCGGTATCGACCGGCTGTTCCGCCTGATCGAGCAGCGCGCCGGACACTGGCTGGCGATGCAGGTGGAGCAGGGCAAGATCGAGCTGACCGAGGCGGAGCAGTTCGCCATCGACTTCCAGCGTATCGAGCCGCAACTGCAGGTCGAGCTGACCCGCCAGGGCTTCGAAGGCGCCATTGCCGCACTGCTTGACCGTATCGGTGGCAGCATCAATCAGCTGCTGGCGGATGCCGGCGTGCGCCATGAAGAGGTCGATACGGTGTTCTTCACCGGTGGCTCGAGCGCCATTCCGGCACTGCGCGACAGCGTTGCCGGGCTGCTGCCCCGTGCACGGCATGTGGAAGGTAATCGCTTCGGCAGCATCGGCAGCGGATTGGCCATCGAGGCGCGCAAGCGCTACGGTTGAAATGAAATCCCGGCGTTGCTGACACAAATCTTCACACTGCCGGGATAACACCCGGCGTGGCGTGCGGGTCTCAATACGGATGCTCCAGCGGAGCGTGTCATTGAGGGATAACGCAAATGGCCTATCGAATACGCCCGGCGCGCAACGCTGCCAAAGAGGTGCGCAAGGCCGCGCTGGGGCGCATCAACAAGGCGATCCAGGCGCTCTGTGTCGAGCCGTCCGAGCGGGCCGAGGGCGTGCACCAGGCGCGCAAGCGCTTCAAGGAATTGCGCGCGCTGCTGCGGCTGGTGCGTGAACCGCTCGGTGCGCGTTTCAGCGTCGACAATCGTCGGCTGCGCGATGCCGGACGACGCCTGGCCGAGTCACGCGATGCCGCCGCCATGCTGGAAAGCTGGGACGCCCTGGCGCGCACCGATCAGCCACTGTTCGTCAGCGATGCGTTCCGCCAGATCCGTCTGCGCTTGCAGCAGCGCGCCGCGCCGGATGGTGAGGTGCATACCGGCTTCGACGTGGAAGTGACGCAGGTGCTGGGTGACCTGCGCGCACTGACTCGCGACGTGCAGCACTGGAAATTGCCGGGCAAAGGCTTCGGCTTGCTCGCCGCGGGCTTTCGGCGAACCTATGCCGACGGTGTGCGGGATCTCGCACGTGCGCAAAAGGCGGACTCGGATGAGTTGCTTCACGAATGGCGCAAGCGGGTGAAGGACCACTGGTATCACTGCCAGCTGCTGTCTCCGTGCTGGCCGGATGCGCTGGAAACTCGCGCGGAACAGCTTAAGCAGGTCGCCGACGCGCTGGGTGACGACCATGACCTGGCGGTGATGACTGAGCTGATGCAGGGCGAGCCCGAGCTGTTCGGTACACCGGATACCCGTGAAGCGGTGCAGCGCTGTATCGAACAGCGGCGGGCGCAGTTGCAACAGCGCGCGCTGCGCCTGGGCCGCCGCTTGTATGCCGAACCGCCAAAGGCGCTGGCGGAGCGGGTCGGGGCGTACTGGCGTATCGCGCGTAAGGAGTCGGAATAATAGGAGCACGCCTCGACGAGGCCGTTCTCGGGGAAGCGCGGACCACCTCGTTCAGGTCGGGAACGAGGTGGTCCAACCGCTGGCGCGTTGACCTGAACGGATGGGTTGGACACCGCCTTCAGGACACACGGGCAAAGCGCTGCCGGCTCAGCCGGCGACCAGCACCCGTATTGCCTCCAGTCGCAAGGCCGCCTTTTCCAGTACTGCCAGGCCGTCTTCGCGCTGCTGACGCAGGGCTTCGATCTCGCTGTCGCGCACGCTCGGGTTGACTGCCTGTAGGGCTACCAGTCGCGCCAGCTCCTCCTCCAGGCCGGCCTTGAGCTTGCGTTGTGCCTCGGCAACGCGCTCGCTGTGGCGGGGCGCGATCTTGGCTTCGGCGGCGGCGATCTGGGTGGCCAGCACGTCGCGCTGGGCCTGAACGAACTTGTTGGCGCTGGCCCGCGGCACGCTTTCCAGCTGATCGTTGAGCGTATCGAAGGCCACCTTCGAGGCCAGGTCGTTGCCGTTGCCGTCGAGCAGGCAGCGCAGCGCCAGCGGCGGCAGGAAGCGGCTCAGCTGCAGTGCACGCGGCGCCACCACCTCACTGACGAACAGCAACTCGAGCAGTACGGTGCCCGGCTTGAGCGCCTTGTTCTTGATCAGCGCGACCGCGGTGTTGCCCATGGAGCCGGACAGCACCAGGTCCATGCCGCCCTGCACCATGGGGTGTTCCCAGGTGAGGAACTGCATGTCTTCGCGGGCCAGGGCCTGTTCACGGTCGTAGGTGATGGTCACGGCTTCGTCATCGCCCAGCGGGAAGCTGGCATCCAGCATTTTCTCGCTGGGGCGCAGTACCAGGGCGTTTTCCGAGTGGTCTTCGCTGTCGATACCGAACGCGTCGAACAGCTGCTCCATATAGATCGGCAGGGCGAACTGGTCGTCCTGCTCCTCGATGGCTTCGACCAGCGCCTTGCCTTGTTCGCCGCCGCCGGAATTGAGTTCCAGCAGACGGTCGCGACCGCTGTGCAGTTCGGCTTCCAGACGCTCGCGCTCGGCGCGGGCCTCGTCGATCAGCAGCTGATAGGTGTCGTCGTCACCTTCTTCCAGCTGCCCCAGCATACGCTGTCCGAAGCGGTGCTGCAGGGCGTTGCCGGTCGGGCAGGTGTTGAGGAAGGCGTTCAGTGCCTGGTGATACCACTTGAACAGGCGTTCCTGCGGACTGGTTTCCAGATACGGCACGTGCAGCTGGATGGTGTGCTGCTGGCCGATGCGGTCGAGACGGCCGATGCGCTGCTCGAGAAGGTCAGGGTGCGCCGGCAGATCGAACAGCACCAGATGGTGGCTGAACTGGAAGTTGCGGCCTTCACTGCCGATTTCCGAGCAGATCAGCACCTGCGCGCCGAACTCCTCGTCGGCGAAGTAGGCCGCGGCGCGGTCGCGCTCGAGGATGCTCATACCCTCGTGGAACACCGTGGCCGGAATGCCGGAGCGCACGCGCAGCGCGTCTTCCAGATCCAGGGCGGTCTCGGCATGGGCGCAGATGACCAGCACCTTGTACTTCTTCAGCATCTTCAGCGTGTCGATCAGCCATTCCACGCGCGGATCGAACTGCCACCAGCGGTTGCTCGCCTCGCCGTCGTCCTGCTGGCTCTGGAAGGCGACCTCCGGATACAGCTCGGCATGCTCGCCCAGCGGCAGTTCGAGGTATTCGTCCGGGCAGGGCAGCGGATAGGGATGCAGCTGGCGCTCCGGGAAACCCTGCACGGCGGCACGGGTGTTGCGGAACAGCAGACGGCCGGTGCCGTGACGGTCGAGCAGCTCGCGGATCAGCCGGCTGCTGGCCTCGATGTCGCCATCGGTGGCGGCGGCCAGCAGGGCTTCGCCCTCGGCGCCGAGGAAATCGTGGATAGTCTGGTGTGCCTGCTGCGAGAGCCGGCCCTCGTCGAGCAGCTCCTGCACGGCTTCGGCCACCGGCTGGTAGCTGGAGCTTTCGGCGCGGAAGGCATCGAGGTCATGGAAACGATTCGGATCGAGCAGACGCAGACGGGCGAAGTGGCTGTCCAGACCGAGCTGTTCCGGAGTTGCAGTCAGCAGCAGCACGCCGGGGATCACTTCGGCCAGCTGTTCGACCAGTTTGTATTCGGCGCTGGCACCTTCCGGGTGCCAGACCAGGTGGTGCGCTTCGTCCACTACCAGCACGTCCCAGCCTGCGGCGAAGGCAGCGTCTTGGGCACGCTCGTCTTCCTTCAGCCATTCCAGCGATACCAGTGCCAGCTGGGTGTCTTCGAACGGGTTGCTGGCATCGCTCTCGATGAAGCGCTCGGCATCGAACAGGGCGACTTCCAGGTTGAAGCGGCGGCGCATCTCCACCAGCCACTGGTGCTGGAGGTTTTCCGGAACCAGGATCAGCACCCGGCTGGCGCGGCCTGAGAGCAGTTGGCGATGGATGATCAGGCCGGCTTCGATGGTCTTGCCCAGGCCCACTTCGTCGGCCAGCAGTACGCGGGGGGCGATGCGGTCAGCGACTTCCTTGGCGATGTGCAGCTGGTGCGCGATGGGCTGCGCACGCACGCCACCGAGGCCCCATAGCGAGGACTGCAGCTGGGCGCTCTGGTGCTGCAGGGTGTGGTAGCGCAGGCTGAACCAGGCGAGCGGGTCGATCTGCCCGGCGAAGAGGCGGTCGCTGGCCAGGCGGAACTGAATGAAGTTCGACAGCTGGGTTTCCGGCAGGGTGCGGGCTTCGTTCTGTGCGGTCAGGCCGTGGTAGACCAGTAGGCCGTCGACGTCGTCGACCTCGCGCACGGTCATCTTCCAGCCTTCGAAATGGGTGATCTCGTCACCGGGCACGAAGCGCACCCGCGTCAGTGGGGCGCTGCGTGTCGCGTACTGGCGCGTTTCGCCGGTCGCCGGATAGAGCACGGTGAGCATCCGTCCATCCTGGGTCAGGATGGTTCCGAGGCCGAGTTCTGCCTCGCTGTCGCTGATCCAGCGTTGCCCCGGTAGATACTGCTGCGCCATGCTGCCTCCCGCTGTGAAAAAGCCGGCTATGGTAACGGAACGTCGCCATCAGGGCGACGGCCGATGGCGACTGCGTGACGCATGAAGTGTAGCGGTCCTGTTAAAGTTGGCCGGTGCCGCGCCGATTCATCGGTAAAGAGGGGTAACCAGCATGCTGCCACCCATCCCATCAGGCGTATTCCCGGTCAACGCCCAGCAGGACGTGGTCAAGCCGCGCCCGGAGATCGCACCGGTGGCACCCGTGCAGCCGAGCTCGGACGAAAGTGCGGTTACCCTCGACCGACGTCATCCGCAGGAGAGCGCCGAGATGCTGCGCGATGAGCAGCGGCGGCGTCAGCGCCGGGGTTATACCCCGGAGGAACTGGCGACCGGCGAGACTGATGAACAGGACCAGGCCGAGCTCGAAGAGCTGCCGCGCCAGGGACTCTGGGTTGACGTCGAGGTCTGAGGTGTTCACGAACGACCCGAGCCACGCTTCATCGATCGAGTTACCGGACGCCGCACTGGACTACTACCCGGGGTGGGTCGACAGCGAAACCGCCGATGCCTGGCTGGAGAAGCTCGTCAGCGCCACGCCCTGGTCGCAACCCGAAATCCGAATCTATGGCCGCCAGGTTGCAGTACCACGCATGGTCGCCTGGTACGGCGACGCGGACGCCGGGTATCGCTATTCCGGCCTGCGACATGATCCGCTGGCCTGGACACCGCTGTTGCGCGACATCCGTGAGCGTCTGCAGCACGAGACCGGTCAGCGCTTCAACGGTGTGTTGCTGAACCTGTATCGCGACGGACGCGACGCCATGGGCTGGCACAGTGACGATGAGCCCGAGCTGGGCGATTGCCCCACTGTCGCTTCGCTGAGCTTGGGCGCTGAGCGGCGCTTCGATCTGCGGCGCAAGGGCAGTGGGCGGATTCAACACTCGCTCGTCCTCGCACATGGCTCGCTGCTGGTCATGAGGGGCACGACGCAGCATCATTGGCAACACCAGATCGCGCGGACCAGCAAGGTGCTGCAGCCGCGCCTCAACCTGACCTTCCGCCTGATCGAGACGAGGCCGAGCAAATGAGCAGCGACGATAAGTTGATCGACTTCAGTGCAGAGCGCGCAAAGCGCATTCACGACCTCAACGACAAGCGCCTCGAGGAGATGCGCAAGACCTTCGAGCAGGTCCTGCCGCTGGGCAAGGCGAAGAAGAAGGGCAAACGCTCTCCGAAGAAGCGTTAATCGCGCCCCCCTTCAACATTGCACAGATCGATTCGCTATTAGCCGCTCGGCTCTCACCACACTTCTGCTGCTGCCCTGCCGTTTTTCGCCTCAAACACCCCTGTTTTCTTGACCTGGATCAGTCGTTGGTCACGGCTGTGCGCGCTGCTTTGTGGCCATTGACCCGGGTCAATTTTTTTAGGGGGGAGCGGGTTTAACTTGAACCCATCGAATAGCGAATCAGGTTTCGGAGGTAGGTCTCATGTTTGTCGATGATGTGGTGCTCGCAGGGGTGGTCACGGTCGGCCTGATGGTCGCCTTCCTCGGAGGCTTCGGATATTTCATCTGGCGGGATGCGCACAAGAAGTAAGCGATTCCCGGCAGATTCAAAGAGCACGCAAGGCATTTAGGCGACCTATGGTCGCCTTTTTTTTTGCGCGCGATTTACCGACGTGCCTGAGGTTGGGCGAACACGATCGTCGTGAACGCCGGTACCTCGAACTCCCCACTAGTGACCTTGGCCTGGCGGCTGATCGGGTCGACCGAACCCTTCAGCACCGGGTGCAACTCGTAGCCGTCCGCGCCCGGCAGGCGAACCGGCCTGTCCGAGGCATTGATCACCACCATCAGCGAGCTGTAGCGGCGGTCCAGATCGCGGCCGTCACGCGGACCATCGGCCAGACTGAAGGCGATCACGCCGGGCTGCTGTTCGGGGCCAGTGTTGTGAAACTGTAGGCGCCGTTGCACCTCGCGGGCGCTGTCGAGCTGGAACAGTGCGCTGTCGCTACGGATTTTCAGCAGCTCGAGGAAACGTCGTTTCGCCGCGACGATGTCGGTGGTGCCCGGTTTGGCCTGCGGGTCGACAATGATCCTGCGAATCAGCGGCCAGTTGTCGCCGTCCTTGTCCGCGCGCGGCAGGCCCTTGTTCCAGTTGTTGTCCTGATAGCTGAAGTCCACCGCATTGAACCAGTCTCCCGAATCGTAGCTGTCGCGCTGCATGGACTTCGATCGCAGGATATCCGAGCCGAGATGGATGAACGGCACGCCCTGGCTGAACAGCGGCACCGACAGCGCCACCATGTGCAGGCGCACCCTGTCGGCAACCGACAGGCTGCTGGCCAACTTGTACTGGTTGTTGTCCCACAGCGTCTGGTTGTCGTGCTTGGAGACGTAATTGACGGTTTCCTGCGGGTCCAGCGTATAGCCGGCGGGCTGGCCGTTGTAGTCGATCTCGCTGCCTTTGCGCGTGCTGCCGTCGGAGGTCACGAATTGGAAGTCGCGTAGCCCGCCGGCAATGCCGACGCGGATCAAATCGGTGGCGTGCAGCAGTTGCGCTTTTTCCTGAGCCCCGGCGCCGCTCAGCTCGTTGGGTCGCAGATAGAGCCCGTTGGCGAAGCCCTGGTTGCGGCGAATGCTGTCGCCGCCGTCGAAGGGGCTGCCGCCACGGACTGCATCACGTTGCCGATCATTGAAGGTACCGACGCCGGTGCCGGCCATGTTCAGTTGATTGGCGTTGATACCGCGTGCGTTGCCGGCGACCTCGCCGAACTCCCAGCCTTCGCCGTAGAAATAGGTGTCGCGATCGATGCGGCGAACGGCGCGATACGCATCGACGATCTGCTCGCGCATATGGTGACCCATCAGATCGAAGCGAAAGCCGGCGATCTTGTAGTCGCGTGCCCAGACCTTCAGCGAGTCGATCATCAGCTTGGCCATCATGCGATGCTCGCTGGCGGTGTTCTCGCAGCAGGTCGAGGTTTCCACCGCGCCGGTCGTCGGGTTGCGGCGGTGGTAGTAGCCGGGTACGACCTTGTCCAGGACGGACTTGTCGGCCAGGCCGGAAGCATTGGTGTGGTTGTAGACCACGTCCATCACCGTGGCGAGGCCATTGCCGGCCAAGGCCTGCACCATCTGGCGGAACTCGATGATGCGCTGCACGCCTTCGGCATCGCTGGCGTAGCTGCCCTCGGGCGCGGTGAAGTGGAAGGGGTCGTAGCCCCAGTTGAAGTCATCCAGCCCACGCAGGTCGTTGTACAGCGATTGCGCCTGACCGCTGGCCGGGTCGAAGCCCTCTAACACCTGACGGATGCTCGCTGCGCCACAGTACTGCGCCCAGCGCTCCCGGGCCGCATCCGACAGGTCGCAGAGCTTGGCGAAGGGGTCGTCCAGGTTGATCCGCCGAGCGGGGTCTTCGTTGATGGTCGCGATGTCGAACACCGGCAGCAGCTGCACGTGGGTGAGCCCGGCCTTCTGCAGGTCGCGCAGGTGCCGCATGCCGTTGCTGTTCTGGTGGGTAAACGCTGCGTAGGTACCGCGCAGCGCGGCCGGCAGGCTGGTGTCGCTGGCGCTGAAGTCGCGCAGATGGGTTTCGTAGATCACGCTCGCTTCGGGGCGCTCCGGGTGTGGCGGACGCACGGCATCCCAGCCGGCTGGTTTGAGGTCGCCGGCGTTCAGGTCGACGACCTGGGCGTACTGGCTGTTGCGCGACAGGCTCAGGGCGTAGGGATCGCTGACGAGCGTCGTCTCGATCCTGCCGCTGCTTGGTCGGTAGGCGGTGACTTCGTACTGGTAGTACTGGCGATCTAGTGAGCGCGGGCCTTCCAGACTCCAGACGCCGAGCCGCTCCCGCATAGACTTCGGATAACCGGGCAGCATCCGTTTGGCGGCATCGAATACGTGCAGGCGAACCCGCTGTGCGGTCGGTGCCCAGAGCTTGAAGGACACACCTCTGGCATTGAGCGTCGCGCCCAGCTCGCCGTTGTAGGCGAACAGCATGTCGAGGATGCCGGCGGTCTGCACTTCGGTGGCGTCGATGACCCGGTCGTCCGCGTCGTAGGCGATTACCACCAGCTGGCTCATCACGGCGCGGCGAATGTCTTTCACACCTGTCGTGATTCGGTAAGCGGGGGCATCGACCAGATGCGGGTGTTGGCGCCTGAGGCCATTGCGCAGGCTGGACGGCTGCATCGCCAGGGCCCGCCCGCCGCTGACGGTACGCGCCTCGCTGTCGATGCGGATGCTGGCGTCGCGGTCATAGCGCAGTTCCAAGCGGCTGGCGCCCGGCGCACCGCCCACCAGTGCGAGCGTGAACGGATCAAGCCAGTGCGCCCGCGCGCCCTTGATCGCCACGGCACTGCCACTCAGCGGCGTGCTGGACAGCTGTGGGTTGCCGCTGACCGCGAAGACACGACGGCCCAGTTCATCGAAGCGCCAGGTCAGGTCGCCACCGCCCAGGTCCTTTTCGTCGCCCTTGTGCATGATCAGATTCAGGCAGCTGGCATTGGCGCTCAGTGGAATGCGGTACAAGGCGCCGTACCGCGGGTCGGTATCCACCGCCGCGAGCGGTTGCGCCCAGCTGGTTTCGGTCGCACTTCCGCTGCAGTCGGGGGTGTTCCACAGGTGCGGACCCCAACCGTTGTAGTCACCATCGGCGCGCTGATAGTAGAGCAGGGCCTCGTCGGGGCCAGGGTCGAGCGGGGTAGCCGAAGCGGATTGCATGGCCAGCGAGAAGCCGGCAAGGGCGAGCGCCGCCAGGCGCCGATAAGCGATCGAGCGAGTGAGCATGGGTGAGGGTCCCGTTGTTGTTCTTCTTGTACTGCTCGCTGGATGGTCGGCGCGGGGTATCCGATACGCATCCTCCGTTGGGGAACTGCTCGGGGCGTAGGCCAAGGCCGTAATGGCGTTCTGCTTGTCGCCCGTGCCGGGCAGGCGGAGGGATTGCTGGAAATGCTGAGGGCGCCAAACAGGCGCCCTCGGTTTGCCCCGTCCATGAACGGCGAGGCGATGAATGTAGGGATGCTCAACCGATGGTGATCGGCGGCAACTCCTTCAGTTCTACGGTCTCCTGCTTGCGTGGCGCGAGCACTTCCGCCTCGCCATCGACCACCTGCTCATCGTTCTGATTGAACACGCGGGTGGCGATGCGCACGCGGTTCTTCGGCAGCTTCTCGAGGATTTCCAGGCGCACGGTCAGGGTGTCACCGATCTTCACCGGGCGGGTGAATTTCATGGTCTGGCCGAGATAGATGGTGCCCGGGCCCGGCATGGTGCAAGCCACGGCGGCGCTGATCAGCGCGCCACTGAACATGCCATGGGCGATGCGTTCCTTGAACAGCGTACCGGCCGCGAACTCGGCATCCAGGTGAACCGGGTTGCGGTCGCCGGACATGGCCGCGAACAGCTGGATGTCCTTTTCCTCTACGTGTTTTTCGAAGCTCGCCTGCTGGCCGACTTCCAGTTCGGCGTAGGGCGTGTTGCTGATGGTGCTCATGGACAGTCCTCAGATGCTGGGGCGGGGCGCGTCAACTGCTGCGCCTGATCGAATCAGGTTTCGCGCAACCGGCACAGCCCGGTACTTGCGCGCTGGGGCTGCATTCTAGAGGCATGCAGCACGATTGTCCCGAGTGCAGGCCGTCCCGGCAGCGTGACGAAAGATTCACGGCAGTGATTTGTGCGGCTTGGACTGTTGCGTCGCGACGCTGACCTGATAAGTTCGCCAGAGCCCGCTGTGCGCGGGCCAGACACTCTCAGGTAAAGAGGCCAATAACAATGCAGCCTGAATTCTGGAATGACAAACGCCCTGCTGGCGTGCCCAACGACATCGATCTAGGTGCTTACCGCTCGGTCGTCGAAGTGTTCGAGCGAGCCTGCAAGACCCACGCGGACCGCCCCGCATTCAGCAATATGGGTGTCACCCTCAGCTACTCCGATCTGGAGCGCCACTCCGCCGCTTTCGCCGCCTGGCTGCAGCACCACACCGATCTGCAACCCGGCGACCGCATCGCCATTCAGATGCCCAACCTGCTGCAGTATCCCATCGCGGTGTTCGGTGCGCTGCGTGCCGGCCTCATCGTGGTCAATACCAACCCGCTGTACACCGCGCGGGAGATGCGCCACCAGTTCCAGGATTCCGGCGCGCGGGCGCTGGTGTATCTCAATACCTTCGGCCACCACGTGCAGGAGGTGCTGCCCGATACCGCCATCGAGCACCTGATCGAAGTGCGCATCGGCGACATGTTGCCGCCGCTCAAGGGCGCGCTGGTCAACGCGGCGGTCAAGCACCTGAAGAAAATGGTGCCGGATTACAGCCTGCCGCAAGCCGTTTCCTTCAAGGACGTGCTGCGCGACGGCGCACGCCACAGCCACAAGCCCGCGCCGCTGGAACTAGACCACGTCGCCGTGCTGCAGTACACCGGCGGTACGACAGGTGTGGCCAAGGGCGCGATGCTGACCCACGGCAACCTGGTGGCGAACATGCAGCAGGTGCGGGCCAACATGCAGCAGCTGGACGATCAGGGCCACCCGGTCATCCGTGAAGGTCAGGAAGTGATGATCGCGCCGCTGCCGCTGTATCACATCTACGCCTTCACGGTTAACTGCATGTGCATGACGGTGACCGGCAACCACAACGTGCTGATTACCAACCCGCGGGACATCAACGGCTTCGTCAAGGAACTGCAACGCTGGCAGTTCTCCGCGTTCCTCGGGCTCAACACGCTGTTCGTCGCGCTGATGGCTCACCCGCAGTTCAAGAAGATCGACTTCTCCCGGCTCAAAGGCACCAATTCGGGCGGCACTGCCCTGGTTTCGGCAGTCGCCGAACGCTGGAAGAGCATGACCGGCTGCACCGTTGTCGAAGGCTACGGCCTGACCGAAACCTCGCCGGTCGTCTGCGCCAATCCTCATGGCGAACATTCGCGCCTCGGCACGGTGGGGCTACCGGTGCCCGGTACCACGGTCAAGGTAATCGACGACGAAGGCAACGCCTTGCCGCTCGGCGAGCGCGGTGAGCTGTGCGTCAAGGGGCCGCAAGTGATGAAGGGCTACTGGCAGCGTCCCGAAGCTACGGCTGAGGTGCTGGACGAGGAGGGCTGGCTGAAGACCGGCGACATCGCGGTGATCGACGAGGACGGGTTCGTCAGCATCGTCGACCGCAAGAAGGACCTGATCATCGTCTCCGGTTTCAACGTCTACCCCAACGAGATCGAGGACGTGGTGATGGCCCACCCGAAGGTCGCCGCCTGCGCCGCTATCGGTGTCGCGGACGAGAAATCCGGCGAGGCGGTCAAGCTGTTCGTCGTGCCCAGCGATCCGACCCTCACCCAGCAAGAACTGCAGGCTTATTGCCGGGAGAATTTCACCGGCTACAAGATGCCGCGGCACTACGTTTTCCGCGATGCATTACCGATGACGCCGGTGGGCAAGATCCTGCGCCGCGAGTTGCGTGAAAGCGCCTGATAACGACAGGCGCAGCCCGCAGAGGGCGGCTCAAATTGAGTGACCGGGACATATGTTCCGGTCACTTTATGTCGAATCAACGCGTTCCGGACTCTGTTCGCTCCTGGGCAAAGCTGCTAACCTCGGGCACGCTTTTAGCCCGATTAGTGGTACAAAAGTTAACAAATCACAACAAAACAGCTGCCATCGCGCAGTAATAAAGCTGTTGCTTAGGAGTGGGGTTCATGACCGATAACTTCTGGAAGGATAAGTATCCTGTTGGTGTCTCCAGCGAGATCAATCCCGACGAGTATCAGAACATCCAGGCTGTGCTCAAGCAGTCTTGCGAGCGTTTCGCCGACAAGCCGGCCTTCAGCAATCTCGGCAAGACCCTGACCTATGGTGAGCTGTACAAGCTGTCCGGCGATTTCGCCGCCTATCTGCAGCAGAACACCGATCTTCAGCCCGGCGACCGTATCGCCGTGCAGCTGCCCAACCTGATCCAGTACCCCATCGTGGTGTTCGGGGCCATGCGCGCCGGCCTCATCGTGGTCAACACCAACCCGCTGTATACCGCGCGGGAAATGGAACACCAGTTCAACGACGCCGGCGCCAAGGCGCTGGTCTGCCTCGCCAACATGGCGCATCTGGCCGAGGAAGTGCTGCCCAAGACCGGCATCAAGCACGTGGTCATCACCGAAGTCGCCGACATGCTGCCGCCGCTCAAGCGCATGCTGGTGAACGCGGTGGTCAAGCATGTGAAGAAGATGGTCCCGGCCTACAGCCTGCCGAAGGCGGTCAAGCTCAACGACGCGCTGGCCCTGGGCCGTGGCAAGGCAGTGCGGGACGTATCGCCGAGCAGCGATGAAGTCGCCGTGCTGCAGTACACCGGCGGTACCACGGGCGTCGCCAAGGGCGCGATGCTGACCCACCGCAACATTGTGGCCAACATGCTGCAGTGCAAGGCGCTGATGGGGTCGAACCTCAATGACGGCAGCGAGGTGCTGATCGCCCCTCTGCCGCTCTACCACATCTACGCCTTCACCTTTCACTGCATGGCGATGATGCTCAGCGGCAACCACAACATCCTGATCTCCAATCCGCGCGACCTGCCGGCGATGATCAAGGACCTGTCGAAGTATCGCTTCAGCGGCTTCGTCGGCCTCAACACGCTGTTCGTGGCGCTGTGCAACAGCGAAGACTTCCGCAAGCTGGATTTCTCCGCGCTCAAGGTCACCCTGTCGGGCGGCATGGCGCTGCAGCTGGCGACGGCCGAGCGCTGGAAACAGGTGACGGGTTGCCCCATCTGCGAAGGCTACGGCCTGACCGAAACCAGCCCGGTGGCCTCGGTCAATCCGATCGAGCACATCCAGATCGGCACCATCGGCATTCCGGTTCCTTCGACGCAGTTCAAGGTCATCAATGACGATGGCCAGGATCTGGCGCAAGGCGAGATCGGCGAGCTGTGCATCAAGGGCCCGCAGGTGATGAAGGGTTACTGGCAGCGCCCCGAGGCCACTGCCGAAGTGATCGACGCCGAAGGTTGGTTCAAGTCGGGCGATATCGGTGTCGTTCAGGAAGACGGTTACATCCGCATCGTCGACCGCAAGAAGGACATGATTCTGGTCTCCGGTTTCAACGTCTATCCCAACGAGCTGGAAGACGTGCTTGCCGGTCTGCCAGGGGTGCTGCAGTGCGCCGCCATTGGCGTGCCGGACGAGAAGTCCGGTGAGGCGATCAAGCTGTTTGTGGTGGTCAAGCCGGGGGAGAGCCTGACCAAGGAACAGGTCATGCAGCACATGCACGATAACCTGACCGGCTACAAGCGCCCGAAGTCAGTGGAGTTCCGCGACAGTCTGCCGACCACCAACGTCGGCAAGATCCTGCGCCGTGAGTTGCGTGATGAAGAGTTGCGCAAGCTGGGCCACAAGAAGTAGGTACTCGTACCTTGACGAAAAAACCCCGCCTCGGCGGGGTTTTTTCGTTTTTGCGAACAGCGTTCATCGGCAGCGCGGCGCACAGCTTGAATTAGCGCTTGGTAGCGTTCTCCTCGTTATGTAGTCGGTGGCACAATGGCACTACTTAACCGTGTTTTTCATGGGGGATTTCCAGATGCTGTCATCACTACGATTGCGAGTGAAACTGCTCTTGCTTGCCCTTGGCCCGATTCTGCTGCTCGCTGTCCTGCTCAGCGGCGTTGCAGTGATCGAGCTGCAGGATCTGGCTGACCAGCAGGAAACGCAGACCCGCGCCAGTCTCATCCGCGACCGCCGCGCCGAACTCGAAAGTTACGTGCAGCTCGCCCGCAATGCGATTGCGCCGATCTATGAGCGCTCCGCCGAAGGCGACCTGCAGGCCCGCGATCAGGCAGTGGCGCTGCTGGAAGGGCTGACCTACGGCCGCGAGGGCTACTTCTGGGGTTACGACGGGCAGTCCGTTCGCGTGTTCCAGGGCGCGACCCGCGAGCGTATCGGTGAGAACTTTGCCGACTTCAAGGACCCGAATGGCGTGTATGCGATTCGTGAACTGGTCAAGGCGGGTCAGAACGGTAGCCACTACGTCGACTACAGTTTCGCCGTGCCGGGCAGCAATGCACTGGTGCCCAAGGTCGGCTATGCCGAGTACCTGCCGAAATGGAACCTGGTATTCGGCACTTCGCTGAACCTGGATGACGTCGAGCGCGATGTCGGTGAGGCTCGGGCAGCCTTCCAGGCGCGCATCGACAGTCTCACGCTGATCATGCTTGGGTCCGCGCTGCTGCTGCTCATCCTCGTTGCCGTGCTCGCGGTGCTGATGAGTAATGCCATTCTGCGGCCGCTGCTGCAGATCAAGCAGAACCTCGACGACATGGCCGAGGGCGATGGCGACCTGACTCATCGCCTGCCGGTTACCAGCCGTGACGAGCTGGGTGAGTTGTCGGCATCGTTCAACCGCTTCGTCGAGAAGATCCACGTGCTGGTGCAACAGGTCGCCGGAACCACCGCGCAGCTGACCGGCCTGGTGGGTGAAGTCGCCAGCCAGGCGCAGCGTTCGGAGCACGCCATGGCCGATCAGCGCAGCGAAACCGACCAGGTGGCCACGGCAATCAACGAGATGTCGGCCGCTGCCCACGAAGTGGCGATGAGCGCCCAGCGTGCCGCCGAGGCCGCGCGCGAAACCGATCAGCAGGGCCTTGCGGCCAAGCAGGTCGTAGACCAGAGCATTCACCAGATTCATGAACTGGTGGGCGAGCTGCGCGGCAGCGGCGAGTCGCTGGAGGGGCTGCAACAGGACGTGAAAGGCATCGTCGGCGTGCTCGACGTGATTCGTGCCATTGCCGAGCAGACCAATCTGCTGGCGCTCAATGCCGCCATCGAGGCAGCCCGTGCCGGCGAGGCGGGGCGTGGATTCGCGGTGGTGGCTGACGAGGTAAGGGCGCTGGCCAGCCGCACGCAGCAGAGCACCGGCGAGATTCAGGGCATGATCGATCGCCTGCAGAACGCAACTTCGAACACCGTCAGCACCATGCAGCGCGCCGGTGAGAAAGGCGAGAGTACCCGTGATCACGCCAATCAGGCCGGGGAGTCGCTGGATGCCATCTCCGCACTGATCGGCACCATCAATTCGATGAACGCGCAGATCGCCGCCGCCGCCGAAGAGCAGACCGCCGTGGCCGAGGAGATCAACCGCAGCGTGCACCATATCGCCGACGCGGTGGACGGTGTGGCCAGCGATGCCGCCCAGGGCGCGCAAACCGCACGTGAACTCAATGGTCTGGCGGAACAGCTCCAGCGGCTGGTGGGACAGTTCCGCATCTGATCGAAAAGCCGCTCTAGAACGGGCCATCGCGAAACCCTGCCAGGCAGGGTTTAGTCGTTCATGGGGTAAAGAAAGCTCCTGCCAGGTCGACAACCCGAAGGTACTTGCGCAATTGGTGCTTAAGTGGCGCCTGTTTTTTGTCGCAATTTCTCTTGCTACAAGTACCTAAAGGGATCGATCAGAATGCTCTCCAATCTTCGTTTACGAATGAAGCTGCTGTTGCTCACGCTGGGCCCGATTCTACTGCTCTCCATCCTCCTCAGCGGCATCGCCGTCTATGAATTGCGCGCACTGGCCGAACAGCAGGAAGAGCACACCCGCAAGAGCCTCATTCAGGATCGGCGTGCCGAGCTCAAGCATTACGTCGAGCTTGCGCGCAATGCCATCGGGCCGATCCACGAGCGCTCCGCCGAAGGCGACATGCAGGCGCGCGATCAGGCGGTGGCCATTCTCGAGCGGATGTCCTATGGCAAGGACGGCTATTTCTGGGGCTATGACTCCCAGGCCGTGCGCATCTTGCAGGGCAACACCAAGGACAAGATCGGCCAGAGCTTCTACGACTACCGTGACCCGAACGGTGTCTACGCCATTCGCGAGCTGGTGCGCGCCGGCCAGAACGGCAGCCACTACGTCGACTACAGCTTCGTGCTGGGTGACAGCAGTGTGCTGGTGCCCAAGGTCGGCTATGCCGAATTCCTGCCCAAATGGAACATGGTCTTCGGCACATCGTTGAACCTGGATGGCGTCGAGCGCGACGTGCAGGCCGCGCGGGCAGAGTTTCAGGAGCGCATCGACGGGCTGGTAGCCATCATGCTGGTTTCGGCGTTCGCGCTGCTGGCGTTGATGGCGCTGCTAGCCGTCTTCATGAGCAATGCCCTGCTCAGTCCGCTGCTGCTGATCAAGCGCAATCTGGATGACATGGCCCAGGGCGACGGCGACCTGACCCAGCGACTACCGATCACCAGCCAGGATGAACTGGGTGAGCTGGCTATGTCGTTCAACCGCTTCGTCGAGAAGATCCATTCGCTGGTACAGCAGGTCGCCGGCACCACCACGCAGTTGAGCGGGCTGGTCGGTGCGGTGGCCAGCCAGGCGCAGCGCTCGGAACAGGCCATGGCCGACCAGCGCAGCGAGACCGATCAGGTCGCCACGGCGATCAACGAGATGTCGGCCGCGGCCCACGAGGTCGCGATGAGCGCCCAGCGTGCCGCCGAAGCGGCGCAGCAGACCGATCAGCAGGGTGTTGCGGCCAAGCAGGTAGTCGATCAGAGCATCCGCCACATTCACGAACTGGTGGGCGAGCTGCGTGGTAGCGGTGAGTCGCTGGAAGGGCTGCAGCAGGACGTGAAAGGCATCGTTGGTGTGCTTGACGTGATCCGCGCCATCGCCGAGCAGACCAACCTGCTGGCGCTCAATGCGGCCATCGAGGCAGCCCGTGCCGGTGAGGCAGGTCGCGGTTTCGCCGTGGTCGCCGACGAAGTACGTGCCCTTGCCAGCCGTACCCAGCAGAGCACCGGTGAAATCCAGGGCATGATCGACCGTCTGCAGAGCGCCACTTCCAACACCGTCGCCACCATGTTGCGCGCTGGCGAGAAAGGCGAGAGCACCCGTGACCAGGCCAACCAGGCCGGTGAGTCATTGGATGCCATCTCCGCACTGATCGGCACCATCAACTCGATGAACGCGCAGATCGCCGCCGCCGCCGAAGAGCAGACCGCCGTGGCCGAGGAGATCAACCGCAGCGTGCACCACATTGCCGATGCGGTGGACGGTGTGGCCAGCGACGCCGCTCAGGGAGCCCAGACCTCCCGCGAGCTGAATGGACTGACCGTGCAACTGCAGCAACTGGTCGGTCAGTTCCGAATCTGATTCGACGTTCTCCGGCGGCAGGTGCAACGCCTGTCGCCGTTGCTGAACGGCGCTGTTCGCAGCACCGTTCTGTCAGGTGCCACTGAAGCGCCTCGATGAAGTTCCCTGCAACCCGATCAACGGCGCTACCGGCGGGCGGCTGTCTCAGAACCGAGACGGCAGCCGTTCGGTCTAGCTCCCTATGGCCGCGTCCGCTGAAAGCAGTAGGGGACGATGGCGCAAGCCACAGGCGGCCTGCCCATCAATCCGTTGCAAGGATGAGTTACCCATGCACAAAAAAAACAATGCTGTTCGGGTAGTTGCTTCTCTCGCATTACTTACCGGCAGTGTCGCGTTTGCGGCGCCGCAGGTAGACACCCCGCAATTCAACGACTTCTGGACGCCGGACAAGCCCAACGCGGCGTTGTGCCGTTCGCCCTTGCTGGTCGGCACTCCGGTCGGTTTGCCGCGCTGCATGCAGGCGAGCAACGTCATGAAGCACCTGGAGGCGTTGCAGGACATCGCCACGATGAACGACGGCAATCGTGCGTCCGGTCAGTCCGGTTATCAGGCGTCGATCGACTACGTGCGCAGCCGCCTGCAGCGCGCCGGTTATCGTGTCGAAGTGCAGGCCTTCCCGTTCCTTGCGTTCTATCCGGTCAGCCCCGGCACGCTGAGCGCCGTGGCGCCGCAGCCGGCCCAGTACGTCTGGGAGGAGGATTTCACCTACGCCGATCAGACCGATCCGGGCAATGTCACCGCACCGGTGGTGCCGGTCGACCTGGCTCTCGGCGCTGGCAACACCTCCACCAGCGGCTGTGAGCCCGAGGACTTCGCCGGCTTCCCGGCCGGTGCCATTGCCTTGATGCAGCGCGGCACCTGTCCGTTCGGGCAGAAGGCGAGCAATGCCGCGGCGGCCGGTGCGGCTGGCGCCATCATCTTCAACCAGGGGGACACCGAGGACCGCAAGGGGCTGCTGGTCGCAACCCTGGGCGAGGACTACAGCGGCGGCATCCCGGTGATGTTCTCGACCTACGATAACGGCGTGGCCTGGTCGCAGACCGCGGGACTGCAACTGAGCATGAACGTCGACGTGGTGCGCGAGCAGACCGAGACCTACAACCTGCTGGCCGAAACGCGCCGCGGCGATCCGGGCAACGTGGTCATGGTCGGCGCGCACCTGGACTCGGTGTTCGAAGGGGCGGGCATCAACGACAACGGCTCGGGCAGCGCCGCGCTGCTGGAAATGGCGCTGCTGATGAGCAAGGCGCGGCCTGAAAACAAGGTGCGCTTTGCCTGGTGGGGCGCGGAGGAGTCGGGGCTGGTGGGCTCGACCTACTACGTCACGCAGCTACCGGACGAGGAGAAACAGCGCATCAAGGCCTATCTGAACGTCGACATGATCGGTTCGCCGAACTATGCCAACTTCATCTATGACGGCGATGGTTCCGACTTCGGCCTGCAGGGGCCACCCGGCTCGGCTGCCATCGAACGCCTGCTGCGCACCTACTTCCAGCTGCGCAATGCGCCGTCTGAAGGCACCGAGATCGATTTCCGCTCCGACTACGCACAGTTCTTCGAGGACGGCATCGCCTTCGGCGGTCTGTTCACCGGTGCCGAGGACATCAAGACCGAGGAGCAGGCGCAGCGCTACGGCGGCGCAGCCGGCCAGCCGTTCGATCCGTGCTATCACAACGAATGCGACAACCTGGGCAACATCTCCACCGAGGCGCTGGAGTTGCACGGTGATGCGCTGGCCTTCGCCACCAGCTGGCTGTCGCTGTCGACCCGGATGATCGATGACGAGATCGCCGCGGCGGCGGAGCAGAGCATCGGCAGCATGCGCATCCAGCAGGTGCAGGAGAAGTCGCGCTGGGGTCACTGGATCCGTTGATCGGCTGAATACCGCGCCGGCATGCCGGCGCGGTCCCTGCACAAACCCTTTCCCTTCGGCCGGCCGGGCAAATCTGCGACAATCGCGCCCTTCTCGAATTGCCCCACGGCTGTCCATGACCGACGCAACGCCCGCTATCGATACCCTGCTGAAGAATCTCGACCAGGCCCTGTTCGCTGATCGCCACCGCCTGCGCCGGCAGCTGCACGAGCTGAGAAAGCAGCCGGACGAGGCCAAATTGGCCCAGTGGCTGGAGCGCTTCCAGGCTTCGGTGGCCAAGGTTGAGGCGCGTCGGCAGAGTGTGCCGCGCATTCGCTACGACGATAGCCTGCCAATCGCCGCCAAGCGCGACGAGATCAAGGCCGCGCTGGAAAAACACCAGGTGCTGGTAATCGCCGGTGAGACGGGCTCGGGCAAGACCACCCAGCTACCGAAAATCTGCCTGGAGATCGGCCGTGGCGTGCACGGGCTGATCGGCCATACCCAGCCGCGCCGGCTCGCAGCGCGGAGCGTCGCCACGCGGGTGGCAGAGGAAATCGGCACGCCACTCGGTGAACTGGTGGGTTATCAGGTGCGTTTCGAGGATCAGAGCAAGGACAGCTCGCTGATCAAGCTGATGACCGACGGCATCCTGCTGGCCGAGACGCAGCACGATCGCTTCCTGGAAAAGTACGACACGATCATCGTCGACGAGGCCCACGAGCGTTCGCTGAACATCGACTTCCTGCTGGGCTTCCTCAAGACGCTGCTGCCACGCCGGCCGGACCTGAAGGTGATCATCACTTCGGCGACCATCGACCTGGAGCGCTTTTCCGAGCATTTCGACGGTGCGCCCATCGTCGAGGTATCCGGGCGTACCTACCCGGTGGAAACCTGGTATCGGCCACTGGCGGCCGAGATCGACGAGGATGGCAACCGGCTCGAGGATGATCTGACCGTCGACCAGGGCATCCTCGCCGCGCTGGACGAAATTACGGCCCACGAGCAGAGCGTGGGCAAGCGCCCCGGCGACGTGCTGGTGTTCCTGCCAGGCGAGCGCGAGATTCGCGACGCCGCCGAGGTGCTGCGCAAGGCCAATCTGAAGTTCACCGAGGTGCTGCCGTTGTATGCGCGGCTGACGCCGGCCGAGCAGCAGAAGATTTTCCAGCCGCGACCGGGGCGCAAGATCGTGCTGGCCACCAACGTCGCCGAGACGTCGCTGACCGTGCCCGGTATCCGCTACGTAATCGATTCCGGCACCGCGCGCATCAGCCGCTACAGCTACCGAGCCAAGGTTCAGCGGCTGCCGATCGAGGCGGTGTCACAGGCCAGCGCCAACCAGCGCAAGGGGCGCTGCGGACGGGTCGAACCGGGTATCTGCATTCGGCTTTACAGCGAGGAAGACTTCCTCGGCCGGCCGGAATTCACCGATCCGGAGATCCTGCGCACCAACCTCGCCGCGGTGATCCTGCAGATGCTTCATCTGCGCTTGGGCGACATCCAGGATTTCCCCTTTATCGAGCCGCCGGATGGCAAGGCCATCAGCGATGGCTTCAACCTGTTGCAGGAACTTTCGGCGGTCAACCGCGAGAATCAGCTGACCCCGCTGGGCCGCCAGCTGGCGCGCCTGCCGATCGACCCGCGGCTTGGTCGCATGCTTCTCGAAGCCGCACAGCAGGGCAGCCTGGCCGAAGTGCTGATCGTTGCCAGCGCACTGTCGGTGCAGGATGTGCGCGAACGTCCGGCCGACCGCCAGCAGGCGGCCGATCAGGCCCATGCGCAGTGGAAGGACCCGGATTCGGACTTCGCCGCGCTGATCAATATCTGGCGCGGGTTCGAGGAAAAACGCCAGGAGTTGGGCTCCAACCCATTGCGTACCTGGTGCCGGAAGAACTTCCTGAACTATCTGCGCCTGCGCGAGTGGCGCGACGCCCATCGCCAGCTGACGCTCATCGCCCGTGAACTCAAACTCGGTGTGGGCAGGTCGGTGGATGGCTCCGGCCAACCACCGCACGCCGATAAGGCACGTAGGGTCGAAGACGGTGAAGCCTCTTCCTCGCGTCCGGCCCGGGCCAACCCGCAACCAACACCGACCACCGACACCAAGGTCAACGTCATCCTCCGCCAGCAGGCCGAAGCCAGCGAGGCGGCGCAGAAGGCCAAGAGCTACGCGGCGGTGCACAAGGCGATCCTCGCTGGCCTGCTCAGCCAGGTCGGCAACAAGACCGAGGAGGGCGACTTCCTCGGCGCGCGCCAGCGGCGCTTCTGGGTGCATCCCGGAAGCAGCATCGGGCGCAAGAAGCCCAACTGGCTGATGGCCGCCGAGCTGGTGGAAACCACCAAGCTGTTCGCGCGCATGGTCGCCAAGATCGAGCCCGACTGGATCGAGCCACTGGCCGGGCATCTGATCAAGAAGAACCACTTCGAGCCGCACTGGGAGAAGAAGCGCGGACAGGTGGTGGCCTACGAGCAGGTGACGCTCTACGGCATGATCGTCGTTGGCCGCCGACCGGTGCATTACGGCCCCATTGATCCGCCAGCAGCGCGAGAGCTGTTCATCCGCGAAGGGCTGGTGCGCGGCGAGATGCACAGCCGCGCCCGTGCACTCAGCGCCAATCGCGAGCTGCTCGAGCGTCTCGACGAGCTGGAAGCCAAGGCGCGGCGCCGCGACATCCTCGCCGACGAGGAAACCCTGTTCGATTACTACGCTGCGCGCCTGCCGGCGGACATCTACCAGACCGCCAGTTTCGAGAACTGGTACAAGCGCGAAAGCGCGAAGAACCCGCAGCTACTGATCATGCGCGAGGAAGACGTGCTCGCGCGGGAGGCTAGCGAAGTCACCGCCGCGCAGTACCCGGATTACCTGCGCATTGGCGAGCTGCAGTTGCCGCTGGAATACCATTTCGAGCCCAACCACCCGCGCGACGGAGTGACCTTGCGCGTACCGGCGCCGCTGCTGCCGCAATTGCGCAGCGAGCGGCTCGACTGGCTGGTGCCCGGCTTGCTGGAAACCAAGGCGGTGGCCCTGGTGCGCAACCTGCCCAAGGCGCTGCGCAAGAACTTCGTGCCGGTGCCGGATTTCGTTGGCGCTGCGCTGGCCAAGATCGCTTTTGGCGAAGGCTCGCTGCCCGAGGCGCTGGGCCGCGAGCTGCTGCGCATGACCGGCGCGCGCGTATCGGATGATGCGTGGGCCGAAGCGGCAGCCGGGCTGGAGAGCCACCTGAAGATGAACATCGAGGTGGTCGACGCCCGCGGCAAGTTTCTTGGTGAAGGCCGCGACCTGGCCGAGCTGACCGCACGCTTCGCCGAGGCCAGCCAGGCCGCCCTGGCGCCGCCGCAGCAGAAGGCCGAACAGAAGCCGGTCGAAGCCAAGGGTTTTGCCCAGGTCGCAGAAAAGGCCCAGGCGAAGATGGCCGGGCTGTCGATGACCGTCTACCCGGCGCTGGTGGAAGAGGCAGGAGTGGTCAAGGAAGGACGTTTCCCGACCCAGGCCGAGGCCGAGTGGCAACACCGCCGCGCGCTGCAGCGCCTGTTGCTGCAACAGCTGGCGGAGCCGGCCAAGTACCTGCGCAACAAGCTGCCGGGCCTTACCGAGCTGGGCCTGCTCTACCGCGACATGGGCAAGATCGATGGGCTGGTCGAGGACATCCTGCTGGCCAGCCTCGACAGCTGCATCCTCGACGGCGAAGCCCAGCTGCCGCGTGATGGCGCCGCGCTGGCGTCACTCGCCGAGCGCAAGCGCGGCGACTGGACTGCGCATGCCGAGCGCCTCGCACGTCTGACACTGGAAATCCTCAAGCACTGGCACGGCCTGCAGAAGCGCTTCAAGGGCAAGATCGATCTGGCCCAGGCGGTGGCGCTGAACGATATCAAGGCGCAGCTGGGCAATCTGGTCTATCCGGGCTTTGCTCGCGAAACACCTGCCGAGTGGCTGAAGGAGTATCCCCGCTACCTCAAGGCCATTGAGCAACGCTTCGAGAAGATCGGCTCGCAGCTGCAGCGTGATCGCGTCTGGTCCGGCGAGCTGGCCGGCTACTGGGAACAGTATCAGGTGCGCCTGAAGAAGCACCTGCAGGAAGGCAAGCGCGATGCCGAGCTGGCACTGTATCGCTGGATGCTCGAGGAATATCGCGTCTCGCTCTGGGCGCAGCAGCTCGGCACCAGAATGGCGGTATCGGACAAGCGTCTGAACAAGCAGTGGAGCCAGGTCGAGCCCTGAGGTCGGGGCTGGCACGAATCGTCACTCGCAGGAAGCCCATGGAAACTCGCAACAGACTGGCGGGCGTCGCTGGCTCGCTCGCCGCATCGACGCTCTTCGCAACGCTGTACTACTACACCTCGTTGCTCGAGCCGTTGAGCGGTCAACAGATCTACGGCTGGCGCATTCTGCTCACCGCACCCTGCCTGGCGTTGCTACTGCTAGCCATCGGTCGCTGGGGCGAGGTCCGCGAGATCCTGGTGCGCGTACCGGCAGAGGCGCGACTGTGGCTCGCGCTGCCGCTGTCCTCGGCGCTGGTCGGTCTGCAACTCTGGCTGTTCATGTGGGCGCCGATCAACGGCCACGGCCTGGACGTCTCGCTTGGCTACTTTCTGCTGCCGCTGACGCTGGTGCTTACCGGGCGGCTGGTCTTCGGCGAGGCGATCAGCCGGCTGCAACGTCTGGCCTGTCTGCTGGCGGCTGTAGGGGTCGGCAACCAGTTGCTGCTGGCGTCGTCGCTGTCCTGGCCGGTGCTGGCCGTCGCGCTTGGCTACCCAGGCTACTTCGTCCTGCGGCGCTGGAGCGGCACAGCCAACCTGGGTGGCCTGTGGCTGGATCTGGTCATCAGCCTGCCGGTTGCCGCGGCGTTCGCCCTGGGCAGCGGTGACACCTTGAGCCTGCTCGTCGACAGTCCCCGCCTGTGCTTGCTGATCGCCGGCCTGGGCGCGCTAAGCGCACTGGCGTTGGGGCTGATGATCAACGCCAGCAAATACCTCAGCCTGACCCTGTTCGGCCTGCTCAGCTATGTCGAACCGGTACTGCTGGTGGTCGTGGCGCTGTTGCTCGGCGAGAGCATCGCGCCGGACCAGTGGCTGACCTACGCAACGATCTGGGCCGCGATCGGGCTGCTGGTCGTGGAGGGAATGGTGGCGTTGCGTCGTAGCAGGGCTCGGGCAGCTTAGACACGATTAACGCAGGGCGATTGCCTCAGGCGCGGCAGGGTAGGCGCTACGTTGGGTGAACTTGTGGCGCGTCGCTCTTTTCCTAATCGGAGAACCGATTAACGGAGCGAAGCATCGACCCATGGCGCTACTGATCCTCGGCATCCTGCTGTTTCTCTTTACCGCAGCAGACATCATCAAGACCACACTTTCGACCCGCGGTGGCGGGATGCTCACCAACGGTGTCACGCGCGTGGTATGGGCGTGCTTCTTCAATATGGCGCGTCGGCGCGGGCGCTCCAAATGGCTGGAGTATGCCGGCCAGTTCGTCGTGCTCTCGGTACTGATGAGCTGGATCGCCGGCCTCTGGGTGAGTCTGTTTCTGGTACTCGCCTCCCATCCAGGGTCCGTCGTCGACGGCACCACCAGGATGCCGGCCGACCTGTGGGAAACCTTCTACTACGCCGGTTTCACGCTCTCGACGCTGGGCGTTGGGGACTACGCCGCATCCGCCGACGGCTGGCGCGTGCTGACCAGTGCGGCGGCATTCTGCGGGCTGACATTCATTACCGCGGCCATTACCTACATCGTGCCTGTGCTGTCGGCGGTGAGCCTGCAGAACCAGCTCAGCCTGCTGGTCAGCAGTATGGGCAGGACTCCGCAGGAGATCATCGTCAACAGCTGGAACGGCTCGGACTTTTCCGCCTTCTACGACCATGCCTCGGACTTGCGCCAGCTGCTGGTCCAGCACACCTTGAATCACCACGCGTACCCCGTGATCCAGTGCTTTCACAACAGCGATGCGGGCAAGAACGTGATTCCGGCGATCGCCACGCTCGATGAGGTTCTGCGGCTACTGGATGGCGTCTCCCGCGCGGTTCCGCAGGAGCGTCTCAAGCAGCAGATGCTGGCTGCGGCGCTGGTACGGCATATCGAGCTGCAGCGTTCGAGCTACCTTGGCCGCGCTCGCGCGAACGTCGAGCTTGGAATTGTCGACCTGGCACCGCTTGAGGCTGCGTCGATACCGCTGGATGAAAGCCGCGCCGCCGTCGGGGAGCTGGATGAGCGCCGTCAGCCGCTGGGCACCATGCTCCAGTCGGATGGCTGGAGCTGGCGCGACGTTTACGGCGACTCGGCTGAATATTCACAACACTGACCGTCCCGGTCTGCGGCCGCGCAGCAATTGTCCTGCACTCCAACGAAGCGGCCGCTACCGCTACATCATCCGCTGTCCGATGAGGCCCGCGACGATGGCCAGGGCCAGCACGCCAAGCAGCGCGGTGACACGCCAGGCTTTTCGTGGACTTTCCGTGGCGGCTGTAGCAGCGGTCGCTTGAGGCGTGGCGACATGCAGCGGGTTTGGCGTGGCAGGACGGGGGCGGGAAGGTTTCGGCTGGGGGGCGACCGTGGCGGGCAGGTCGGTGGCGCGGACGAATACGGTAGCGTCTTCGTCGACGACTTCCGGGGTGCTGACCTTAGGCCCGATCACCAGCAGTGTGGTATTGCCCAGCTGGATCTGGTCGTCCGGCTGCAGCACAGCGGTCGTGACCTTCTCGCGGTTCACCAGCAGGCCGTTGGCTGAGGCCAGGTCCTTCACTTCCAGCACATCGCCCTTGAGGTAGAACTCGGCGTGGCGGCGGGACAGTTCCGCATCGCTGAAGCAGAGCTCGCATTTGACCGAGCGGCCGAAGGTCATCGAGCCAGTGATGTGGTACTTGTGGCCCTGGTTCTCGCCCTTGACCACCTGCAACAGCCAGCGCGGGGCGCTCGCCACCTTGGTGCCGGCCTTGGCCGGATCGACGATCTGCAGTTCCAGCGCGCCCAGGCGCAGGCGGTCGCCGGAACGAATCTGGTAGCGCTCGCCGACCTTCTCGTCATTGACGTAGGTGCCGCCAGGCGTGCCGAGGTCGGTGAGGTAATAGAAGCGGTTTTCCAGCAGCAGTTCGGCGTGAAATGGCGCGACTCCGGCGTCGTTGGCCACCAGCTTGTTGCTGCGGTCCGAACCGAGGGTGAAGCGTTCATCGGCAAGCCAGACCGGACTTTGGCGATTGTCAGCGAAGTGGATCCTGAGCATGGCGCGGTACCTTTTAGCGGAGTGGGCGACGGTCTGAGCCGAACGGCGCTCGGCGAATTATTGGTTGAATATCCGGTTCCACAGGCGCTTGACCGGGTTGGCCGGCGCTTGCGAGGTCTGCGTGTTGGTCGGCGCGGCGCGTGAGGTGCTGGCCGTTGTGCGTTTCACCGGGCGCGGCGCCCGGGCCTTGGCAACCCGCTGAGCATGCGCGTCGTGCAGCGCGAGCAGGGGCGCATAGTCCGGGGTGGCTTCCAGCCCCTGCTGGATGTACTCCAGCGCAAGGGCGAACTCGCGGCGCCCGTAGGCTGCTTCGGCTAGCTCGACATAACGCTCGCTGACCTGTACCAGCCCGTTGCGGGCCACCTCGTTTTCCGGCAACCAGCCCAGCACCTGCTGGTAGTAGTGCACCGCGCTGTCTTCGGCGGGTTGCAGCAACTGATCGTTTGCCAGCCGTTGCGCCGCCAGTTCCAGTGCCTGGGCGATGCGCGCATCGAGCACGCGGCGTATGCCGTCGAGGGCCTCGACATTGTCCGAATCCAGGCGCAGGGCCTGGCGGTAGTAATAGTCGGCATTGTCGAACGCCGGTGCAGTCAGTTGCCCCTCATCCAGGCGTGCCTCGGCGCGCGTGAGGTAGTCGTTGATGCGGCTGTATTGCAGCCACTGGTAGCCGCCGGCGGCCAATGCTGCGACTGTCACGATCAGCGCCGCACCGATCACCGCCCAGCGGCCGATGCCACGACGGCGACGGCGGCGTCTGGTCGGCGCCTCGATGAATGCCGCCGGTGCGATGCGGGTCTGGTCCATGTCCGGCTCGGTGAGCGTGTCGATGGCCGCCAGCAGCTCACGGCAATTGCCGAAGCGCTCATCCGGCTGCTTGGCCAGCATGCGGTCGAGCAGTGGCTGGTAGGGCGCGAGCGCTGGCGGCAGTTGCGGCAAGGGCATCTGCAGGTGGTTGAGCACGGTTTGCGGATAGCTGCTGGCGCGAAACGGGTTGGTCCCGGTGAGCATCTCGGCGAGTATCACGCCGAGGCTGTAGATGTCGCTGCGGGCATCGAGTGGCTGGCACTGGGCCTGCTCCGGGCTGCTGTAGGCAGGGCTGCCGACGGCGATGCCGAAGTGGGTGAGCTCGTTATCCAGCTCTACGGCCTTGGCTACGCCGAAGTCGGTGAGCACCACGCTGCCGTCGTCACGGAAGAGGATATTGGCTGGCTTCACGTCTCTATGGACTAGCCCGCCGTCGTGCACCACCGCCAGGCCGCCGGCCAGCTGACGGATGATGTCCAGCGCGCGCGATGGCGAGAAGACGATGCCGCGGTGTTGCGCCAGGTCGCCGCCGCCGAGGTATTCCATGGCCAGGTAGTGCCGGCCATCGGCGATCTGGCCGATGTCGTGGATGGTGATAATGGCCGGGTGGCGCAGCGAGGCGACGATATGGCCTTCCTGGATGAAGCGCTCGGTGAACGCTGCATCTTCCGTGCGCAGCAGCACCTTGACGGCCACCTCGCGATCCAGCGACAGCTGGGTGGCCAGATAGACCTCGGCCATTCCGCCTTTTCCGAGCCGCTTGTGCAGGCGATAGCCCGGTATTTCCAGCATCCGATGCATTGTAGAAACTCGCGCTTGCTTACGACTTGAGGGGTTTTAACAGCATGTTGATGAAGCGCCGCCCGCGGGACTCGGCCGCCGGGAGGGGGGCGGTGCGGCCGATCACGATGCAGGAGATGTTGTCGCGGCCGCCATGTTCATTGGCCTGGTCGATCAGCTGTTCCACCAGGTTCTCGAGGGTATCGGCAAAGGTGCAGCTGGCATGGATCTGCGCGTCGGTCAGCTCGTTGGTCAGGCCGTCACTGCATAGCAGCAGCAGCTCGCCGGGCTTGAGGGTGCCGCTGTGGACACCGACTTCCAGCGGCGCCTCGCGTCCCAGGCAGCGCAGGATGATGTTGCGCCAGGCGTGGCCTTGAGCCTCGGCCGGCTTCAGCTCCCCGGCGTCGATCATCATCTGCACCCAACTATGGTCCCGCGTAAGCTGCTCGATACCGTTGGCGGTGACCAGATAGGCGCGGCTGTCGCCGACCCAGGTGAGTTCGAAGTCGGCACCCTTGAAATGTGCTGCGACCAGCGTGGTGCCCATGCCGTCGTCCACAGCCGCGTCAAGTACTGCCTGGTTGGCGTGCTGAACCGCTGTCTGCAGCGGATCGCCGTCCTCGATCGCCTGCTGCAGCGCAGACAGTGCCAGGCTGCTTGCAACCTCCCCGCATTGATGCCCACCCATGCCGTCGGCGATGGCCCAGAGCCCCAGCTCCGGCGCGCAGAGCAGTGCATCTTCATTATGGCTGCGCCTGCGCCCTGGCGAGCTTTGCCCGGCGTAGTCCAGCAATGAATCAGAAAGGGTAGGTTGCATGCGAGGGCCTGCGGCACGAGGTCGAGCGAGCATGATGCGTGGGGCTCGTAGGGCTGTCATCGACCGGCACCGCGACAAGCGCAAAACTGTTAACTCGCGCAAAGGGCGGATTCTTTTTTGCGCTGCGTGCTTGCCGGAAGGCTGGCGAACGACTGGCGCGCAATGGCCGGATAAGCTGGCGCTACCGGCTCAGTTCATAGGTGCACATGTTCACCGTCGCCGCCAGGTTCAGCGATTCGATGGCGCCGCAGCCAGGAATCGTGAATGGCTGGGCTTTGAGTGAGGCCAGCTGTTCGCGTGGCACGCCGCGGGCTTCGTTGCCGAACAGGTAGCAATCGAAGGCGCGGAAACTCGCCGATTGTACCGGCTCGCCGCTCATATCCAGGCAGGCGATGCGTTCGAAGCGGGTGTGCAACGAATCCAGTCCAACATCCAGCTCCATTGGCGCATGAAAGATAGCGCCCATGCTCGAACGCACGACCTTGGGGTTGTATGGGTCGACGCTGCCTGGGCTGAGCAGGCAGCGAAAATTGCCGAACCAGGCCAGGGTGCGCAGGATGGTGCCGAGGTTGCCCGGGTCCTGGATTTCATGCAGGTAGATGGCGCGCTCGCCCGCGAGGGGCGCAGCAACCGGCGCGCCTGTCGCTGGCATCGGCACCAGCGCAACGATGCCTTGGGGGGTTTTGGTATCGGCGATCTGCGCCATCTGGCGATCGCTGATCAGGTGGGTCTTGAACGGGCTTTGCCAGTGCTCGTAGGTGCTGGTCACATACAGCTCGCTGCGTTGCAGCAGCGGGTTATGCAAGCCCGCCTTCTGCAGCTCCAGCACCAGATGCTCGCCCTCCACCAGAAAATGCCCGAACTCGGTCCGGTACTTTTTCTGGTGCAGCTTCTTGATGTCGTCGAATTTCATCAGGGCGGCGCTCAGTTGCTCTGCACTTCGGTGTGTTCCACTTCAGCCAGCATCGACTTGGCCAGCGCCTCGGCAACCTTGATGCCATCCACGCCTGCCGAAAGAATGCCGCCGGCGTAACCGGCGCCTTCACCGGCCGGATACAGGCCACGCAGGTTGAGACTCTGCAATGTTTCGTTGTCGCGGGTGATACGCACCGGGGACGAGGTGCGGGTTTCGATGCCGGTAAGCACCGCATCAGCACGATCGAAGCCGCGGATCTGCTTGCCGAACGCCGGCAGCGCTTCGCGGATCGCCTCGATGGCATACTCGGGCAGCGACGGCGCCAGATCGCCCAGGCGCACGCCCGGTTTGTAGGAGGGCTCGACCTCGCCGAACGCGGTAGACGGCACGCCGCGAATGAAGTCGCCGACCAATTGCGCGGGTGCGCAGTAATCGCTGCCACCCAGCTCATAAGCGCGCGATTCCAGGCGCTCCTGCAGCTCCACGCCGGCCAGCGGGTCGCCGGGGAAATCCTGCTCAGGGTTGATGCCTACGACGATGCCGGCATTGGCATTGCGTTCGTTGCGCGAGTACTGGCTCATGCCGTTGGTCACCACGCGGCCCGGCTCGGACGTGGCGGCCACCACGGTGCCGCCCGGGCACATGCAGAAGCTGTAGACCGCACGGCCGTTCTTGGCGTGGTACACCAGCTTGTAGTCCGCAGCACCCAGCTCCGGATGGCCGGCGTACTTGCCCAGCCGGGCTTGGTCGATCATGCCCTGCGGGTGTTCGATGCGGAAACCGATGGCAAACGGCTTGGCCTCGGTGAACACGCCCTGGCGATGCAGCATGCGCACGGTATCGCGGGAGCTGTGCCCCAGCGCCAGCACCACATGGCGACTCTTGATCGTCTCGCCGCTGGCCAGCACCACGCCTTCGAGCTGGCCATCGTTGATCACGAGATCGGTCACTTTGCTCTCGAAGCGCACTTCGCCGCCGAGGGCGATGATTTCCTCGCGCATGGTCGAGACCACACCGGTGAGCCGGAAGGTGCCGATGTGCGGCTTGCTCACATACATGATCTCGGCCGGTGCGCCGGCACGAACGAACTCGTGCACCACCTTGCGCGCGTAGAACTTGGGGTCCTTGATCTGGCTGTAGAGCTTGCCGTCGGAGAACAGCCCGGCGCCGCCCTCGCCGAACTGCACGTTGGATTCCGGCGTCAGGACCTTCTTGCGCCACAGTGCCCAGGTGTCCTTGGTACGGCTGCGCACATCCTTGCCGCGCTCCAGCACGATGGGCTTGAAGCCCATCTGTGCGAGCAGCAGCGCGGCGAACAGTCCGCAGGGGCCGAAGCCCACCACCAGCGGTCGCTCGCTCAGATTGGCTGGCGCCTGGCCTACAGGGTAGTAGTTGGTGTCTGGCGCTGGACGCACGTTGTGGTCATCGGCAAAGCGCGCCAGGACGGCCGCCTCGTCGCGGGCCTCCAGATCGATGATGTAGATGAACAGAATGACGCTGTTCTTCTTGCGCGCATCGTAGCTGCGCTTGAATACGGTGAAATCCAGCAGGTCCGCGTCGCTGATGTTCAGGCGTTTGACGATGGCCTGGCGCAACTCATCGGCGGAATGATCGAGGGGCAGGGATAGTTCGTTGATGCGAATCATGCTGGTAGTCCTGGCCGGTGACTCCGGCAGAGGAAGAAGAAGGGGCGGGGAGTAGGGCGCGGATTGTACCCGTCGCCGCTCGTGCCTGTCAGGCTGCGCTGATGGCCTGCCACGGCCTGTGTGCTGCGACCAGCGCCCGCGGGGCGGCATTATCGGCTTATAATCGCCGCCACTTTGCGTCCAATGGTTGTACCTTGCTGCGCCTGTTGGTCCGCGTCTTACCTTGATTCTCCGTGGTTGGCTCTATCATGAAACGATCCAAAAGCAGCCGTCGTTGGCTGGATGAACACGTCAACGATCCCTTCGTCAAACGCGCCCAGAAGGACGGCTTGCGCTCGCGCTCCAGCTACAAGCTGATCGAGCTGAACGAGAAGGACAAGTTGATACGCCCCGGCATGCTGGTCATGGACCTCGGCTCCGCTCCCGGTGGCTGGTCGCAGGTGGCCGGCGGCATCGTCGGTGAAAAGGGCAGGGTGCTGGCGACCGACATTCTGCCGATGGGCGGGCTGGACAACGTCGACTTCGTGCAGGGCGACTTCACCGAAGACGCCGTTTTTCAGCAGATCCTCGACATGCTCGACGGCCGGCAGCCCGATCTGATCGTCTCCGACATCGCGCCGAACATCAGTGGCGTCGCCGCCGCCGACCAGGCCGCTTCGATGTACCTGGTCGAGCTGACCCTCGACATGGTTCGCCAGGTGCTCAAGCCCGGCGGCAACTACGTGGTCAAGGTCTTCCAGGGCGAAGGCTCGGACGACTTCCTCAAGGATGTGCGCAGCTCGTTCGAGAAGGTGTCGATCCGCAAACCGGAAGCATCGCGCCCGCGTTCGCGTGAGGTCTATCTGGTGGCGAAGGGTTTCAAGGGCTAAGCGCACTTTCAGTGCCCTGCCGCGCGTTCCGCTCCCGCTACACCCGAGCTGGCTGATACATCGTTGGGCAATCAATGCTGACCTACCTCGTGCGTTATCCCTCGGCAGCGCTGCTGTTTGTCCAGCTGCTCGGCATCCTGCTGTACCCCTTCATGGAAAACACACCGCTCGGCCGCGCTGCCTTTGGTGCATTCGGCGTTGTGGTGCTGGTCCTGGCGTTGCGCATCGTCAACCGGAGCCCGACGCTGCATTCGCTGGCGTTCCTGATGGCCGCTGCGATCCTCGGACTGACGCTTGCCGTCGAACTGACAGCCATGCCCGGCCTGCACCTGGCGTTGGTCGTGACCGAGTCGATGTTCTACTTCTACGCGGCGGCTGGCCTGATCGGCTACATGATGGAAGACCAGCGCACGACGACGGACGAACTGTTTGCCGTCGGTGCCACCTTCACGCTGCTGGCGTGGGCGTTCGCCTACGCCTATGCGGCCTGCCAGCTCGTTGCCCCGGGCAGTTTCGTCGCTATCCTGCAGCCGGATGAGCCTCGCTCGTGGATGGAACTGCTGTTTCTCAGCGTCACCGTACTCTCCGGTGTTGGCCTCGGTGACATCCTGCCGCTGCGGCCTGTGGCGCGGGCGCTGGTCATGCTCGAGGAAATTGCGGGGCTGATGTACATCGCCCTGGTCGTCTCGCGAGTAATCGGGCTGACCATCCGCCGTTAATAACGCTTCCTGCAACGCCGCCCTTCCGAAGGCCCTGTCGCCGAGAGAAAACGCCAGGCAAGGCCTTAGCCGATTGCCCGCAAGAACCGTCCAACCCGCTCCAGCACTACGTCCGGCTGCTCGCGATGCGGCACGTGGCCGACGTCGGGCAGCAGCGCCTGTTCGACATGGCCACCGGCGTGCTGGGCGATCAGTTGCGGGTGGCGTTCGGAGCCGAATTCGTCGTTGTCGCCATGGATGGCCAGTGCCGGGCAGCGGACTCGAGGCAGGGCGTGGGCGAGGGTCCAGGAGGCGAAGTCGGGCGCGAGCCAGGTGTCGATCCACGCGCTGAGTACCCAGTCGCTGCGCTCGCCGTGGTAGCGGCGCAGGCGTTCGCGCTGTGCGGGGTCGGAGAACCAGCTTCTGGCCTGGCGGATGCCTTCCAGCGTGCGGGGTTCGACGAAGGTGACCGCCGACATCGTGATCATCGCCTGGCAGGCTGCGGGATATTGCGCGGCACAATGCACCGCCATGCTGCCGCCGACGCTGTGACCGACCACCACAAAACGCTCGATACCCAGATGGTCCAGCACTTGGGCGAAGCCATGCGCGGCTTCATCCTCGACGAAGGTCGGCGCAGGCGGAGCGGTCAAGCGGTCGGAGCGACCGAAGCCCAGCCGGTCATAGGCGACCACCGTGCGGCCGGTAGCCTGGGCGAGCGCGGCGGGGAAATCCTTCCACTGTTCGATGCAGCCGAGCGACTCGTGCAGCAGCAGGATCGGTGCGCAGTTCGGGCGCAGCGCGCCGGCGTCGGGGAACCAGCTGCGGACGAACATCTGCCCATGCGTGCTCTGCACCCAGAGGTCGGTCGGGGCGTTGCCGAGCGTTGCGCTAGTGGTCATGGAGGGCTTTCCTGAGCGGTGCGGACCACATAGCAGTACTGGTCTTTTACGTAAACGTCAACATGCAGTGACGGATGTATCGCCAGTGTGCTGCAGCCTTCGGGCAGGCAATGCAGCCGAAACCCGCACTGCTGCGCGGGACAACGCGCGGGCGTTCTGGAGGCAAATCAGGTCAGCGCAGGGTTGGAGCCTGACGGTATCGCCCGCTACGGCAGTAGCCATCAGCTCAGATAACGCTGGAACCAGGCGATGGTGCGTTGCCAGGCCAGCTCAGCCGCCTGCTCGTCGTAGCGCGGGGTGCTGTCGTTGTGAAAGCCATGCTGGGTGCCCGGGTAGATGTAGGCCTCGTAGTGCTTGCCGGCCGCCTTGAGTGCGGCTTCATAGGCGGGCCAGGTTTCGTTGACGCGCTCGTCGTGTTCGGCGAACTGGAACAGCAACGACGCCTGAATTTTCTCCACATCCGCCGGATTGGCCTGACGGCCATAGAACGGCACTGCCGCCGCCAGTTCCGGGTATGCGACTGCGGCGGCATTGGCCACGCCACCGCCATAGCAGAAGCCGGTGATGCCGACCTTCTCGGTGGTGGCTTCGTGGGCCATCAGCCATTCGATGGCGGCGAAGAAGTCGTTCATCAGTTTCTGCGGGTCGACCGCGGCCTGCAGTTCGCGGCCCTTGTCGTCGTTGCCGGGATAGCCGCCGACCGAACTCAGCCCGTCCGGTGCGAGGGCGACGAAACCGGCCTTGGCCACGCGCCGTGCGACGTCTTCGATATAGGGGTTGAGGCCGCGATTCTCGTGGACGACAACGATGCCTGGCACCTTGCCCTCGGCCCTGGCCGGACGGACCAGGTAGGCGCGCACCTCACCGTGGCCGTTGGGCGATGGGTAGCTGACGTATTCGGCGATGATGTCCGGATCGGTGAAGGCGACCTGCTGGGCCAACGCGTAGTTGGGCGTGAGCGCATCGAGCACCGCCACGGCGGTCATGCTGCACAGCGTGAAGGCCGCGGCGCGGTCGAGGAATTCCCGGCGGCTGAGCTTGCCGTGGACGTAGAAGTCGTAGAGCTCGAGCAGTTCGGGGGCGAAGTCTTTCGCGGTAAGACGTTCCATCGGCGGCTCCGTCGAGTATCGAAAGCGGTGCTGGGTGTTTGCGCTGACAGCGGGTGCAGCAGCCAGTGTAGTCAGCCGGGCTGCAGGCGCTGCGTTTGCAGACGATCTTTACGGTTCAGCGCGGCGGGCGTGGGCGAGGTGGTTCGACGGGCGTCAGCTGGCCGTCCTTGCCGAGGTGCAGGCGCATGAAGTCTTCGGCAAGCAGCAGCTTACCGGCGTAAAGGGCGCTGGCTTCGGCGCACAGGTCGTCGATCGAGTGACCACGCCCGGCGTTCTTCTGATAGCGCGCGCTGAAGTGGGTCAGCACAAGATTCGGCAGGCCGACCGTTTGCGCAAAGCGCGCCACCGATGCCGCCGTGCTGTGGCCAAAGTCATTGCGCGCGTCGTTGGCCACCGCTTCGGTGTAGGTCGCCTCGTGCACCAGCAACTGGGCGCCGCGGCAGGCGTCGGCAAGCAGTTCGGGACGATCATTGTCGCCGCCGATGACGATGCGTTGCGGCGCACGGCTGAAGCTCAGGTAGTCGTCGCTGCGCAGCATCCGGCCTTCGTGCTCGACATCGAAGCCGCGTGCCAGCTGGCCCCAGAGTGGGCCGCGGGGCACGCCGTCGCGTTCGAGGCGGTCGATGTCCAGCCGCGGATCAGGCCGGGCCTCGGTGAAGCTGTAGCCGTAGCAGGGCACACGGTGGGACAGGGTGGTGGCCTCGATGCGCATGTTCAGGTTGCGCCACTCGCCCAGCGATTCGACCGCGTGAAAGTCGAGGTCGTAGCCCAGCCAGCTCTGGCTCATCTCCAGCGTGGCGCGCACCCAGGTTTCGATGCCCTGCGGCGCGATGATCGTCAGTGGGGCCTTGCGTCCCATCATCCCGGCGCTGGCGAGCAGGCCGGGCAGGCCGTAGCAGTGGTCGCCATGTACATGGGTGATGCAGATGGCGCGCAGGTCGTGCAGAGACAGCGGCGTGCGCAACAGCCGGTGCTGGGTGCCTTCGCCGCAGTCAATCAGGTACCAGCTCTTGCCGGTGTCCTCCAGCAAGGCCAGGGCGGTGACATTGCGCGCGCGGGTGGGAGTGCCGGATGAAGTGCCGAGAAATAACAGATCCACGCCGCCGTTCCTTCCTGCCGTTCAACTGATCCGCGAAAGGTTGAGCCTTTGCCAGCGCCGCTGCAATTGCATTTTTGCGACGCCGCGGCCCTGACCGGCTGGCTGGCCGAGCGCCGCGGACCTCGCACTGTCGCAGGGCCGCTTCAGAGGTACTTCAGCCAGGCAATGTCCCTGCGCCGTGCCTTGAGTTCGGCGAACCAGCGCACCGCCGGGAACAGCAGCACCGCCAGCGCCAGGGTACACAGCCACAGCGGCCACACGGCATCGAAGCCGAAGTGATTGCCGCGGTTCAGACCCCAGATCGCCACGGCGGTGATGTAGAGCAGCTTCAGCACGTACAGGTGCAGCAGGTAGAAGAACATCGGGGCCGCGCCGAACACGCTGAGCGGTCGCAGCCAGGCGCGGCCCTGCTTGCGTTCGAAGTAACGCAGCAGCAGCAGGCCGCAACCCAGCGTCAGGCACAGGAACAGCAGCGACGGCGGGTATTTGGTGACGTTGAGCAGGCTCATCAGCGTACGCAGGCCATCCTCGCCAACGACCCAGGGCTGCTCGCCGTAGCTGTTGATCAGCCGCAGCAGAACGAAGGTCAGCAGGGCACCTTGAGCCCAGCCGCCCAGGTAGCGCTGGCGTCGCTCGGGGTCGGCGTTCCTGGCGAACCAAGGCCCGACAGCGTAGCCAAGGGCGATCACGCCGATCCACGGCAGCAGCGGGTAGGAAGTGCGCAGCCGCAGGTTTTCCGAAACCTCGATCCAGCCGCGGTCGTGCAGGATGGCCCAGGGGACGTGCAACGCTGAGTCTGCGGAGAACTGCAGCGGGTCGAGCAGGTTGTGGCCGCCAATGATCACCAGTCCCAGCACGATCAGCGCAGGGCGCGGCAGCCAAAGCAGCGCCGAGAGCGCCAGCATGCTCAGGCCGATCGCCCAGATCACTTGCAGATAGATCACCTGCGGCGGGAACTGGAACGTCCAGGCGAAGTTGACCAGGGTGAATTCGAGCGCCACCAGGAACAGCCCGCGTTTGAGCAGAAAGCTCGACACTGCACGGCGGTCCTGGTGCTTTTCGCCATAAAGAAAGGCCGACAGGCCGGTCAGGAAGATGAATACCGGCGCGCAGAGATGCGCCAGGGTGCGGCTGAAGAACAACGCCGGCTCGGTGACCGCCACGTCCATCGGGTCGGGCACCTGCATATGCAGCAGGAAGGTTTCGCGGACATGGTCGAGCAGCATGAACAGGATCACTAGGCCGCGCAGCGCGTCGATGGATTGCAGACGCGCCGCGGCTGGCGGAGTGAAATCGGGGGAGGGCATGAGCGGCTCACAGCAGGATGATCGCAATGCAGGCGCAGACTCGCTGCGCCCGCCGAAAGGTGTGATACGTTATAACAAAAGTCGCTGCCTCTCCAGATGCGAATCAACCACGATAGTCCCCGGCGTAAAAGGGCTGAATGCTTCAGCCCTGCTCGCAGTTAACCATCCACGACACGCCGAAGCGGTCGGTGAGCATGCCGAAACGCTCGGCCCAGAAGGTTTTCTCCAGCGGCATGATCACCGTGCCGCCCTCGGCCAGTGCGGCGAACAGCTTTTCGCTTTCATCCACGCTGGTCGGATGCAGGGAAACCGAGCAACCCTTGATGCCTTCGTATGGCCCGCCGCCACAGGTGTCGGGCAAGGAGTCGGAGGCCATCAGCACGCCATCGCCGAGGTTCAGGCAGGCGTGCATGATCCGTTCGCGGTACTCGGCGGGAAACTGCTCGGCATCCGGCGCCTGGGCAAAGGTCATCATTTCCAGCGTGCCGCCCAGCACGTCTTTGTAGAAGGTGAACGCCTCGCGGGTCGTGCCGTCGAGGGTGAGGTAGGTGGTGATCTTCATTGCTTGCTCCTTGCGGTCATTGATTGAGTTGCGCGCGCAGGCGGTCTTCCTGCTCGCGCAGTTCGGGGGTGAACTCGGCGCCGAAATCTTCCGCTTCGAATATCTGGCGAATCTCGATTTCCGCATCCCCGATGGCCGACTGCGGGCAACGCTTGACCCAGTCGACGGCCTCCTGCAACGAGGCGGTCTGGAACAGCCAGTAGCCGGCGATCAGCTCGCGGGTTTCGGCGAACGGGCCATCGGTGACGCTGCACCGGCCGTCGCTGAAACGAACCCGTGCGCCCTTGTGGCTGGGGTGCAGGCCCTCGCCGCCGAGCAATACGCCGGCATTGGCCAGTTCTTCGTTGTAGCGGCCCATCGCCGTGAGAACGTCCTCGCTGGGCATCTCGCCGGCTTCGATTTGTGGGGTGGCCTTGATCATCACCATGAAACGCATCGGTGGACTCCTTCAGTGGAATGGAAAGAGCCTAGACGGGCATACGGCAATTTCCGCCGGCTCCGATCATTGGTCGAACGGGCGCCGGAGGAATCGACAGGGTCGTTGAAAAAATATTGCTTAGCGCAGGGGATAGGTCAGCAACAGCAGGTGCAGGCTGTTGACCGCAGCGTGCAGAAACACCGCAACCCACAGGCGGTCACCGGAGTAATGGAAGGCCAGGCCGTAGCCCAGACCGGCCAGCGTGGCGAGCCCGGCGAAACCGAAGCCTGCCGGCAGGTGCGCGGCGCCGAACAGGGCAGTCGCCAGGCCGATGCCGATGGCTGCACCGAAGTGGCGGGCCAGTGCACGCTGCAGCAGGCCGCGAAAGATCAGCTCTTCGGCCAGGCAGGTGATGCCCAGGTTGATCAGCAGCCAGGGTAGGAACAGCGTCGGCCATTTCGGTTTCCAGCCCAGCACGCCAGAGGCCAGCGCCAGCAGCGGGACGAGAATCAGGCAGGCGCCTGACGCAAGCAGGGTGAGTTTGATCGAGCGCCAATCCGTGCGTGGCTGGCCCAGCCACCAGGCCAGCAGCAGTGCCGCGACCATCGCCTTGTCCGGGCTGATGCGCAATTGCCAGGGCGAGGCACCGCCCAGATCCTGCGGTGGGCCGAGCGGCAGCGCGCTGAAGCCGGGCAGCAGATGTGCGGCGAGAAAAAGGGCGCCGAGCAGCGTACCGAGCAGCCACGGCGGGTTGGGGCAGAACGGCCAGCGCGCCAACCGGCTCGATCATGCCGAGGGCCAGGCCGAGCGATAGCGCGACGACCGGAATGCAGTAGTGCAGCCTGCGAATCACACTATTGCAGCCGATAACGCGCGAGCTCCTTTGGCGTGAGCACGCGCATGCGCCACGGTTCGATCAGCTGCATGTCGTCCGCCAGCCGCGTATTGACGCCCATGTCCCGCAAGTAGATGCGTGGTGCGCGGTGTGGTCGCTGGCTGATGGACTGCGCCGACTCGCCATTGGCGACGTAGGGCCGATGCAGGCCGACATAGCCGCGCACGGTGCGCTGTCGTCCCGCCGCCAGCAGATAGATGCAGCTGCCCTGGCAGACCGCGGTCGCCGGCACCAGGGCGTCGAAGCCCGTCTCGCGCAGCAGATAGCCCATGCGCATGGCTTCCGCTGCACTGCCGCCGATGTTGTCGAGGATCAGTAGCTTGCGCGCGTGTTTGCCAGGGTGGGCCATGATGCCCTTGAGCAGCGCCTCGTAGTCACCCGGCGCAATCTGTTCGGTAACGCGCGCGACCAGCACCAGGCCCTGATCTTCATGTTCCAGCGGCAGCACCTCGACCTTGGCGTGGGCAGTGCAGGCGAACAGCGCCAGTGCGCAGAGGGTGACGAAGCGAAGCATCGAGCGGGCAGTCCTGAAATGGGAGGTGGCGAAGATACCCGCAGCGCCGGCTTTCGCCTACTGCGACCTTCGCCCCTCGCTCGGGCCTGGATAGCGTGTCAGCGTGCGGCGTCTTCGGCGGACAATGCGCGAATCATCGCCGTCGTCAGATACAGCCGCGGCGCGATGCTCGACAGCTCGATGTACTCATCTTCCGAATGCAGCCCGGCACCGACCACGCCCATGGTTTCCAGCACGGCCGGCTTGTCGCTGTCCGGCACGTAGGCATAGCCGGCGTCCGTGCCGAAGCGCATGGCGATCGGCTCGATACGCTGGTCGATCTCGCCATACAGGCGCTGCGCGGTCTCGGCCAGGCGCTCCGATGCCGGATTCTTCGCCAGCGGTGGACGGCCCTTGTCGACGCGCAGCTCGACGCGGGTGTCGTCGATCAGCTTGTTCCCGATGATCTTCTGCGCATCGGCGAGCACGCGGTCGGTTTCGCTGATATCGGAATAGCGCATGTCCGCCTCGGCGGTCGCCTTGTTCGGGATGATGTTGCGCTTCTCGCCGCCGGCGATCATGGTCCAGCTGACCGTGGTGCCCTTGTCCGGGTCGCCCAGGTCCTTGAGCTGCACCAGCTGGTGCGCCAGTTCCAGCACGGCGTTGCGACCTTCCTCAGGTGCGGAACCGGCGTGGGAGGATTTGCCCTTCACCTCCAGCATCACCGCATTGATGCCATTGGTGGCGGTGGTCACCGCATCCCGATCCGGCGGCTCGTAGGAGAAGACGTAATCATGCTTGCGGGCCAGCTCGGCGATGATCTTCTTCGAGCCGGCTGAGCCCATTTCCTCATCCGGGTTGAACAGCACGGTGATCGTGCCGTAGTCGTCGAACTGCTGCGCCTTGAGCAGCTCCAGCGCATGCAGAATCATCGCCACGCCACCCTTGGCATCGGCCACGCCGGGGCCGTAGGCGCGCTTCTCGTCCATGCGGAACGGGCGCTCCGCGGCGGTGCCTTCGGCGAACACTGTGTCGTAATGCACCATCAGCAGGAAGTCCTTGCTGCCGGTGCCCTTGAGGGTGCCGACGATGTTGTCGCCGGCCGATGGCGCGGCCGGGCTGGTGCTGACCTCCGCACCCAGCGCCTGCAGGCGCTCGACCAGCATCTGGCTGACCGTGGCCAGACCCTCGGCCTGGCCGGTGCCGGTATCCACCGCCACCAGCTGTTTCACGGTTGCGATATAGGCGCTCTGTTCGGCCTTGGCCTGCTCGAGCAACTCGGCAGGTTTGATTTCGGCGGCCATGGCAGACAGTGAAGACAGGCAAAGCGCGACTGCAGCAGCAATCGGGGCGACGGCGCGTACGTGCATCGGAATAACCTCGGATCGCGGGGGTGATGAGCTTGAGAGCGCGGCCAGGCCCGCAACGTTCCGAAGCATCGCCGCACGGGTCGCAGCCGCGCGGAGAATGCTAATGTCTGCCTTTTACACTTTGCCGGAGAACTCCAAGTGTCCCTGACCACGCCCTACGATCCGCAGAACATCTTCGCCCAGATCATTCGCGGCGATGCGCCCTGCTACAAGCTCTACGAGGATGACGACGTACTGGCCTTCCTCGACCTGTTCCCGCAGTCCTTCGGCCATACGCTGGTGATTCCCAAGCGCTCGGCGGCCTGCAACATCCTCGATGTGGATACCGACGCGCTGGCCAAGGTCATGGCCGTGGTGCAGAAGCTCACCCGGGTGATCGTCGACGAGCTGCAGCCGGATGGTGTGCAGGTCGCGCAGTTCAATGGTGCGCCGGCGGGGCAGACGGTGTTCCACATCCACGTGCATATCGTGCCGCGCTACTCGGGCGAGGGGCTCGGCATCCATGCCGCCGGCAAGGCCGATCCGGCCGATCTGGAAAAGCTCCAGGCGCGCTTGCAGCAGCGTATCGCCACGCAGGGCTGAGCCAGGCTGCGATGTCGTGGCGGGGTCAAGCTCGCTGCGACCATCGCAGCAGCCAACAGGCACCAAAGTACAATTCGTGCCCGCCTGGGGGCTTCGTACCCTGCGGGCATGATGCTTTCATTGCCCTTCCTCATCCCCTTCATTCTGCGCGCTCGCCGCGCGCTGTTGGCGCTTGTATTGCTGCCCCTGTGCGCACAGGCGCAGGAGCTGCCGGTGCTGACCCTCAGCGTGCTGCAGTTCGGCACGCCGCACTGGGAGCTCGAGCATCTCAAGCGCCTGGGACTGGACCGTGCCAACGGTTTCGAGCTGAAGGTGCGACTGGTGGCCGATGTGCCGGCCTCGCGGCTGGCATTGACCAGCGGCAGCGTCGACGGCGCGGTGAGCGATCTGCTCTGGGCGCAGGCGCGTTACCAGGCCGGCACGGCCTATCGCTACGTACCTTTCTCCTCCCAGATCGGTGAGGTGCTGGTGCCCGAAGGCAGCGCCATCCGCACGCTGGCCGACCTGCGCGGTAAGCGCATCGGTGTCGCTGGCGGGCCGGACGGGCTGGGCTGGCAGTTGCTGCAGCATGCCGCGGCCCAGGACGGAATCGATCTGGCCAAACAGGCGACTGTTCAGTACGCCGCACCGCCACTGCTCAGCCAGGCGCTGCGCCGCGGTCAGGTGGATGCGCTGCTGACCTTCTGGCATTTCTCCGCACGCATGCGTGGCGAGGGTGGTGTGCAGGTGGCGTTCAGTCTCGATGATCTGCTCCGATCATTGGAGCTTGATCCCCACCTGCCGGTGCTCGGCTATCTGTTTCCCGAATCCTGGGCCGTCGAGCATGAGGCGCTGCTGCAGCGCTTCGCCACGGCGTTGGGCCAGACCAAACACGAACTCGCCAGCGAGCCCGCGCACTGGCAGGCGCTGCGGCCGCTGATGCGTGCCGATGAGGATGGCGTGTTCGCCGCGCTGCGTGACAGTTTCCTCGCCGGCATCCCGCAGCCGCTGGATGAGCGGCGTATCGCCGATCTGCAGCGACTGCTGACCCTCACCGGTGCCGATCCGGCGAAGCTGATGCCGACCGCGTCGTTCCAGAGCACGCTATGAACGGCTCGCGCTGGGCCTGCTGGATCGCCCTGCCATGCGCGGTGGCACTCTGGACGCTGATTGCGCTGGTGGTGCAGACGCCGCTGCTGCCGAGTCCGGCCGCCGTGCTCGACACCTTCTGGCGGGCCACGCAGAGCGGTGAACTGCCCGAACATCTGCTGGTAACCCTGCGCCGCGTGCTGTTCGCCTTCGTGCTGGCGATGGCGCTGGGCACGCTGCTTGGCGTGTGGATGGGCCGCTCGCGGCTGGCCAATGCCGTGCTCGATCCGCTGCTGGTGCTGTTTCTCAACCTGCCGGCGCTGGTCACCATAATCCTGCTCTACGTCTGGTTCGGTCTGGTCGAAGCCGCGGCGGTACTGGCGGTGGTGATCAACAAGGTGCCGAACGTGGCCGTCACCGTGCGCGAGGGCGCACGCAGTATCGATCCCAAGCTGGAACAGATGGCGCTGGTCTACCGTTTCACGCGCTGGCAGCGGATCAGGCATGTCTGGCTGCCGCAGCTGTTTCCCTACCTGATGGCCGCCACTCGCGGCGGGCTGGCGCTGATCTGGAAGATCGTGCTGGTGGTCGAGCTGCTCGGGCGTTCGGATGGCATCGGCTTTCAGCTGCATATGGCCTTTCAGGTGTTCGACGTGGCGAGCATCCTCGCCTACAGCCTGGCGTTCATCGCCGTGGTCCAGCTGATCGAACTGGCGCTGTTGCAGCCGCTGGAGCGTCGCGCATCGTCCTGGCGCGAAGCGGGTGTACGCCATGCTTGAGCTGCGCCTGGATGGCCGTCATCCCGTGCTGGGCGTGATCGATGCGCAGGTGCGCGAAGGCGATCGCATCTGTCTGCTCGGGCCGTCCGGTGTCGGCAAGACGACGCTGCTCAACGGCATCGCCGGGCTCGATCCGCAGCTGCGGCCGATGATCGAGCAGCGCGCCGGCTTGCGCGTCGGCTACCTGTTTCAGGAGCATCGCCTGCTGCCCTGGCGCACGGTGCGACAGAACCTGGCGCTGGTCGGCGCGAGCGCGGCGGACATCGATCGGCTGCTGGCCGAGGTCGGGCTGAGTGGCGCGGCCGATAGCCTGCCGGATCAGCTCTCGCTGGGCATGGCGCGCAGGGCGGCACTGGCGCGCTGTCTGGCGATCAAGCCGGATCTGTTGCTGCTCGACGAACCCTTTGCCTCGCTGGATGCCGAGCGCGCCGCCGAGCTGCGTGGCCTGATCGCCCGCCTGCTGAATCGGCACCCGGACATGGCGATGATCTGCGTGACCCACGATCCGCGCGATGCCGACGATCTGGCCAATCGCCTGTGGTACCTGAGCGGCGTCCCGGCGACATTGCGCTGCGATGAGCCGCTCGGCAGCGCCGCCAGTCTCAGTCAGCTCAGCGAGCGCCGCGCCTGAGCGGCATTCAGCCGGCCAGCAGCTGCGTCAGCGCGTGTAGCGCCAGACCGACCAGCCCGCCGACCAGCGTGCCATTGATACGGATGTATTGCAGATCCTTGCCGACGCTCTGCTCCAACTGCTCGACCAGCTCACGGCTTTCCCAGTTCTCCACTCGCTGCGCGATATAGGCGCCGATCTGCCCGCGGTAGCGCTCCAGCAGGCCGGGCGCGGCGGCCAGCAGTTGCTCGTTGATCCAGTTGCGCATGGATTTGTCGGCGGCGAGGCCGTCGCCGAGGCCGCGACAGAGGCTGACGATGCGTCGGCCGATGCGTGAGTCGTCGCTGGCCAGGTCGCTTTCCAGCCAGGCCGTGAGTTCCTGCCAGAGATTGCCGAAATAGGCGCTGGTGGCGGGGTGCTCCAAGAGCTGCGCGAGAATGCGCTCGACCTCCAGGGCGTATTGCGGGTCCTGCTCCAGACGCTCGATGTATTCACTGACGTGCTCGTCGAAGCGCTGGCGAATCAGGTGCTCGGGGTCGGCGGCGATCTCGGCGATCAGTGCGGACAGGCCGTCGACGAACTTGTTCGCCGACCAGCCGCTCACCGGCCGGCTCAGGCCGAGATAGCGCAGGGTGCGGATTTCCCGGCTGATGGCGTCGGCGACCAGCGCGCGGGTTTCCTCATCCTGCATGATCGAATCGAGGCGGATCAGCAGCTCGTCGAGCATCGCCTGATGCCGGCCCTGGCTGGTCAGCACGCGCAAGGCCTGGGCCAGCGGGGCGGAGAGGTCGAACCTGCGCAGTCGCGTGGTCACCTTGGCCTCGACGAAGGCGCGCACGCGTTCGTCATGCAGCGCGGCGATGCCGAAATGTGCAACGCCGGTGAGCCTGCGGCCGACCGCCTCGGCATTGCTCGGATGGCGTAGCCAGCCGGCCAGGCGCGAGGCGATGTCGAGTTCCTGCAGCTTGGCCAGCACCAGCGGCGTGGCGAGGAAATGCGTGGTGATGAAGTTGGACAGGTTCTGACCGATGCGTGCCTTGCTGCGCGGGATGATCGCCGTGTGCGGGATCGGCAGACCCAGCGGGTGGCGGAACAGCGCGGTGACGGCGAACCAGTCGGCGATCGCGCCGATCATGGCAGCTTCGGCGAACGAGGCGACGTAGCCCCAGGCCGGCTGGTTGGCTTCGAAGCGTGTCGCGACGATGTAGAGCAGGGCGGCCAGTAGCAACAGAAGGCCGGCGACCAGCTTCATGCGCGAAACCGGTGACTGCCAGGCGCTGATCATGGAACGCATGCAGGTCCTCGTCGTGTGGGCGAATGGAGTCTCTAGGGGGTAGACAGCGAAGCAGGGCGATGAGGTCGGCGCTTGAATGAAACGCATGATGATGCGGATCGTCAGGCGGTTGGGCTAGCTGGGCTGAAACTTGCCTGCAGGATGGATTCGTACGGCAGCCTGGGCCAGGCCGGTGCTGCTGCTTGAGACGGCACGGCTGCGCCGAGGTCCACCCGACGGACTCTGCTGAATCGCCGGGTGGATGTCGCTTCGCGCATCCACCGGAACACGCCCGTTGGATGTAATCGCCGGAGGTGGATCAGACCTCGTCGTCCTCTTCCTCGCGGATCAGCACGTACTGGCCTTCGGCATCGTTCAGGCAGTCCCAGACGTAGAACATCGATACCTGGCCCGGGCTTTCCGTGACGGCGGCGTAGTCGCCGGGCACGGCAGTGAAGTAGACGCCGGAGTCGGGCGCTGCCTGGCAGGCGATGCGGGCGACGACGAAGGCTTCCGGCGCAGTGCCGTCGAAGTAGTCGTCACGGTCCTTGGCATCCCATTCGGCTGGCGCTTCAAAGGGGCCGCTGATGACGATGCGCGCGTCACCAAGATCCTGCTCTTCCGCTTCCTCGTCGTATTCGTCGGGGCGGTACAGGGTGCATTCCAGGGCTTCCGGGTTTTCGAGAATGGCCGCGCGGGATTGTGGGGTGAGTGTCTGCATGGAATCTCCGACTGCGGTTGGGTGTGAGGGGGCAGTGTGGTGGAGCGGCTCGGGCAGTGCAATCGGTTGCATGGTCGCGCCCGCCGATAGTGGCATGGGATCGGTCGGGCAATCCTGCGGCGGCGCCACGGCAACCTTCGGACCGCCGGTGCCGTGCGGTTCGAACGTCGCGTGGTTTGTCGCCTCCAATCGATATCAGTCATCCACCCGCGACAGCCGAGGCAACCATGAAGGCAGATGACCAGCAGGCAGGCGATGAGCCTGATGTGACCATGACCGATGGCGGCGAAAAGAACGCCGGCGAAGACCCGGACTACGACGACCAGCCTTCGCCGCTGGACGATCCTGACGAGCCTGAGACGCTGCCGGACGATCCGGACATCCAGGGAGAAGACGGTTCCGGCGAGCCGAGCTGACCCATCCGCCCACGACAATCGCCGCCCCAGAGGAGTCACCATGAACATTTATCAGGTCAGGCCCACCGAAATGGGCTGGGAGCTGGAAGACCAGCAAACCCAGAAAACCGTGCTGCGAACCCTCACCAAGGACGAGATGTACAGCGCGCTGGATGCCTACATGGACGGCCGCGCCGCGTCGGTCGAGGTATTCGGTCGCGATGGCGAGCTGGAGGAGGCGCGTCCCTATCCGGGGAGCCATCACCTGTAGACATAGCCGCCTGTTTGGTAAGTTCAGTCGGGCAATTTCGGCGCCCATGGCCCCGATACTGTGTTGCTGCTCCTTGCCATAGCCCGCTATGACTCGCCGCAGCGCCTTGTCTCGGAGCCCTGTTCATCCGAACTTGCCTCAACCAACTCACCACACAGGCCACTAGGGCAATTTCCTTCAATACCATGCCCTGTCGGGCCCATAGCCTGCCCACCATCTTCCACTGGTAAGCAGAGTACTCATGGACCCCTATCTCTCGATGGCTGCGTTCGCCCTGGCCTCGTCGATCACTCCTGGCCCGGTCAACCTGGTCGCGCTCAACTGTGGCGCGCGTTTCGGCTTTCGCGCCAGTGCTCGGCACATCACCGGCGCAACTGTCGGTTTCACCCTGTTGCTGTTGCTGATCGGCCTCGGGCTTTACGAGCTGCTCGAGCGGGCGCCGATTCTGATGCGTGGCATCCAGTGGGGCGGAGTCGCCTTCCTGCTCTACATGGCCTGGAGGCTTGCAGTCGATGATGGCCGTCTGGAACCCGCTGCGGCCGGCAATGGCCCGTCGCTGCTCGACGGCGCGCTGATGCAATGGCTCAATCCAAAGGCCTGGCTGGCGTCAGTGGCGGGCATGGGGCTGTTCGCGGCGAATGGCGATGTGCTGCGGGTCTGGCTGTTCGCCGGCCTGTATTTCGTCATCTGTTATGGCTCGATTGCCTGCTGGGCCGGAGCTGGCGCCTTTCTCAGCCGCTATCTGCAGGAGCCGGGGCGGGTGTGCTGGCTCAATCGAACGATGGCACTGTTGCTGGCAGGCAGTGCGTTCTATCTAGTGGCGGGCTGAGCCCGGCGCGATGCGATCCCGGTACTGCCCAGGCGTCGCCGCCAGCTGACGTTTGAAGGTGCGCTGGAAGTGCGCCTGGTCCGCAAAACCGGCGGCCAGCGCCACCTCGGCGAGGTCATGACCCTGGCGCAGCCAGTGCTGGCTGCGCTGGATGCGACGGTTGAGCAGATAGGCATGCGGGGTCATGCCGTAGTGCTGCCTGAAGGTGCGGATCAGATAGGACGGTGACAGCGCGGCTGCCTGGCAGATGTCTTCCAGACGCAGCGCCTGGGTACAGTGTTCGGCAATGTAGTCGGCCGCCCGTCGCAGCTGTTCGACGGGCTCTGCGCCGGGGCTGGCGGCTGCCGGGGCAAGGGTCTGCTGCAGCAGCGTGAAGTACTCGACCGCCGCGCTCTGCCGCTGCAGCGTGTCCGCCTGCGCGTCGAGCAGGGTGGCGTACAGCCTGGTCAGCCCGGTGAATAACGCCGGGTCGAGGCTCTGGATCGGCGTATAGGGAATGAAGCGGCCGTCGGCGCTGACGCCCAGTTCATGTTGCAGCGCGCCCAGCCAGCCCGTGTCGACGTAGAACATCAGGTACGACCAGGGTTGGCCGTCGATGGGGTTGCAGGCATGCACCGTTTGCGGATTGATGATCACCACCGCGCCGCGGGCGATCCGCTGGCGTGCCGTGCCGTTGAAGTAGGTGCTGGCGCCGGCGGTGATCGCGCCGATGGAAAAGGTCTCGTGACAGTGCGGCGCATAGCAGACCCTGCGCCCATCGGCGACCGCCCGCGCCTCGAGGAAGGGTAGGGCGGCGACGCGCCAGAAGCGTGGCTGGCTGTCGTCCGGATTGTTCACGTTGTGCCTGCGTCATCGATACGAAACTGTAGTCAGACTCTAGCAATCATTCGGCGCTCTGGCATGCTCGACGACCAGGTTCGCCATTTCAGTCCCGGCCAAGGAGTTTCCATGCGTCCGACCCTCGCTTTCACTACACTGCTGTCGCTGGCTGGCTGTTCATCCTGGCAGCCCGATGCCGAGGACATCGAACCGGTGCCGGCCGAGCGGGTGCTGGCCTACCAACAGCCCCTGGAGAACGCCGGTGAGGTGGTGGTGACGCGGGATTTCGGCTTGCGTGGCGGCGGCTGCTATATCGCCGTGCTGATCGATCGTGAGCTGGCGGCGCGCATCCACGTCGGCGAGGTGGTGCGTTTTCAGGTGCCGGCCGGTGCGCGGATCGTCAGCATCGGCACCGATCCGCTGGACGACACGCTGTGTGGCAAGCTCAGCCTGCGCCGCGAGAAACTGGCGCAGGTGCAGGCGGGGCAGACGCTGGAATATCGCGTCATCAGCGACAACCGCATCGGCTTCGATATCGTGCCGGTCGAGCCCTGATGCGGCGGATTACTTGATCACCGTCCGCGCAGTCTTCAGATAGTCAGCACCGTAGCTGCTGACTTCGTCGGCGCTCTCGGCTTCCGAGGCGATGTGGATTTCCTCCAGGGTATCGTTCAGCCCGTCCATTTCCTCGACGATTTTCTCCAGCGCCGCTTTCAGCGTGTAGGTCAGTTCGTGGATCTGCGCCATGTTCTCCGGTGTCTGCTCCTGCGCCAGGGCCTGGTCGAGGCGGGTGTTGTATTCGGAGAATTGCTTCACCGCCTCGGCCAAGTTGCTAGGTGGCGGTGCCTCGGCGAAGGCATGGTTGGCGACGATGGTGGTCAGCGCCAGAGCGGCGGTCCGGATAAGCGTTTTCACGACAGGTCCCTTGCTGAATTTGGTCGGGCGCGAAGGTATCACCTGCGGGTACTGACGCTGTGTAGTAGCGCACAGTCTGCGCTGCGCCATTAGTCGCATGTCTTATCGCATGACCGTCGGGGCAGTGAAGTTCAACGGCAGTGCAGGCGAGGCTACTGCCGCGTCGGTGAACCGACCTTGCTGCGCAATGTGCTGCCCCGGCCGCTCTGGCATGCAGCTTGCGATGATTTTTCATTAAAGGGCGACAATGCTTGGCCGATATGATCTCGCGTGCTGGCATTCCGCCTGTGCTCGGCAGGCGTCTGTAGACCCAACAACAAGATCACGCTCCCGCTTCCTCTTCCGCGATTCGCGTCCTGCAACAGGACCACTCGGCACGTCCCACGCCCGACGCGCCGGTTCGACCGTTATGCCTCACTTTTGCCAATTTGCCGCTCCTCACGAACGGCACGCCATATGGAAAAGAACGAATGATGCAGCAACTGACAATCCGTGCCCGCCTGCTGATTCTGGTCGGGGCCATGCTTGCGGCCTGCCTGGTGATCGGGCTGACCGGGCTCAATGCCCAGCAGCGCAGCGTCGCCGGGCTCAACACCGTGTACCTGGATCGCGTCGTGCCGCTGCGTGACCTCAAACTGATCGTCGACCTGTACGCGGTGAAGATCGTCGATACCACCCACAAGACTCGCAGCGGCATGCTCAGCTATGGCCAGGCGCGTGACGAGGTGCGCAACGCCCGCGCCGAGATCAACCGTCTCTGGAGTGCGTACCTGAACACCCGACTGGTTGACGCAGAGCGACTGATCGCGACGCGCATCGAAACCCTGATGAAGGCCGCGGACGAACCACTCGATGGGCTTGAGCGTACGCTGGACCGGCACAGCGAAAAGCGGCTGGCGGCGTTCGTCATCAACGATCTGTATCCGCTGATCGATCCCATATCCGAAGGCTTTACCCAGCTGATCGAGCTGCAACTGGGCGAGGCCAAGGCCGAGTATGAACAGGCGCAGGCGCTCTATCAGCGTAATCGCCTGTTGAACATCGGCCTGTTGCTGGCGCTGCTGGTTGGCGGCGGTCTGTTCGCCACGGTGATGTTGCGCAGCATCAGCCGGCCGCTGGAGGAGTTGAAGCAGGCCGCGGCATCGGTGGCAGCGGGTGATCTGAGTCGCACCATCGAGTGTCGCGGCAAGGACGAGATCACCGAGGTGCAGCAGTCGATCCGTCAGATGCAGCGCACCCTGCGCGATACGCTGCAGGACATCCAGGGCTCGGCGACCCAGCTGGCGTCGGCTGCCGAGGAGCTGCACGCGGTCACCCAGCACACCGCCCAGGGCATCCATCAGCAGAACGAGGAAGTGCAGATGGCCGCCACCGCGGTCACCGAGATGTCCGCCGCGGTGGACGAAGTGGCCGGCAACGCCAACCGCACCTCCGATGCGTCGCGCGATGCCGAGACGGTCGCCGACGACGGCCGCCGCCAGGTGACTGCCACGCGGCAGACCATCGACCAGCTGAGCGACAAGCTGCAGCAGACCGCGGCCACCGTGACCCACCTGGCCCAAGAGGCTGCGAGCATCGGGCAGGTGGTGGATGTGATTCGCGCGATCGCCGACCAGACCAATCTGCTCGCGCTCAACGCCGCCATCGAGGCCGCGCGGGCCGGCGAAGCTGGACGTGGATTCGCGGTGGTCGCCGACGAGGTGCGTAACCTCGCGCAGCGCACGCAGAGCTCGACCCAGGAGATTGAACGCATGATCGGCGCGATCCAGAGCGCTACCGAGCAATCGGTGCGCGACATGCAGCAGAGCAGTGAATTCGCTACGCGCAGCCAGACCATGGCCGGCGAAGCGGATCAGGCACTGGGGCTGATCGCCGAGCGTGTCGGGCAGATCAACGAGATGAACCTGGTGATTGCCAGCGCCGCCGAGGAGCAGGCACAGGTCGCGCGGGAGGTGGATCGCAACCTGGTGGCCATCCGCGACATCTCAGAGCAGAGCGCCACCGGCGCGCAGCAGACCTCGGTGGCCAGCGACGAGCTGGCGCGCCTGGCGACGCAGCTCAACCAGCTGGTCGGGCGCTTCCGTCTGTAAGCGAAGAGAGATGGGCTGACGCGGTCGGGACATGCATTGTCGCAATCCGACCGCGAACCCGGCTGCACGAATGCATTCCTATGTACGGAGTTTCCCGATTCGTACCGAACAGGAGTCGCGCGTGAAAACAGCCGTGTCCGCCCTGGCGCTTGCCGCCGGTCTAACCCTGAGCCTGCCGCTGCTGGCCGAAAGCCGAACCGCATACGGCCCGCAGCTGGAAGGCTTCAGCTATCCGCACCCGCTCAAGCACTACCGTTTCGAGTCCCAGGGCAAGGCGCTGGAAATGGCCTTCATGGACGTCGAGCCGCAGGGCAAGGCGAACGGCCGCACGGCGCTGTTGCTGCATGGCAAGAACTTCTGCGGGGCGACCTGGGAGCGCACCATCGAGGTGCTCAGCCAGGCCGGTTACCGGGTCATCGCTCCCGATCAGGTCGGTTTCTGCAGCTCGAGCAAGCCCGAGGGTTACCAGTTCAGCTTCTCCCAGCTGGCGCACAACACCCAGGCGCTGCTGGAGCAGGAAGACATCGAGCAGGTCACTGTGATCGGCCATTCCATGGGTGGCATGCTGGCGGCGCGACTGGCGCTGAACTACCCACAGCGAGTCGAGCAGCTGGTGCTGGTCAACCCCATCGGTCTGGAAGACTGGCAGGCTGAAGGCGTGCCGTACGCCTCGATCGATCAGCTCTACCAGTCGGAACTCAAGACCGACTTCGACAGCATCAAGGCCTACCAGCAGAAGTTCTACTACAACGGCAGCTGGAAGCCGGAGTACGAGCGTTGGGTCGGCATGCTCGCCGGAATGTATGCCGGGGACGGCAAGGAACAGGTCGCCTGGAACCAGGCACAGACCTCGGAGATGGTCTTCACCCAGCCGGTGATCCATGAGTTTTCGCGGATCAGGACGCCGACCTTGCTGCTGATCGGCGGGCTGGATCGTACCGCGCCGGGCGCCAACCGTGCGCCGGAGGATGTCGCCAAGCGCCTGGGCAACTATCCCGAGCTGGGTCGCCAGGCTGCCGCGATGATTCCGGATGCGACGCTGGTGGCCTTCCCTGATCTTGGGCATTCACCTCAGGTCGAGGCACCAGAAGAATTCCACCGTGCGCTGCTCGAGAGGCTGGAGGCGCAGCGCTAATACGTGTCAGCCGCGCTCCGCTGCTTTCACCAGGGGCGGCTGCGCGGCACCCAGGCGTTGCCCGCCCGATTCCAGCAGCGCCTGCAGCGCCCGGCCATAGGCGCCGAGCGCCACGCGCAGGCTGTTGTTGTGGGTGGCGCCCTCGACCAGCAGCAATTGCTTGGGTTGGCGCGCAGCCTGATACAGCTGCTCGCTGAAGCGCGGCGGCACATAGCGGTCATCAGTGCCGTGCACCACCAGCAGTGGCATGCCGATCTGGTCGATCTTCTCCAGCGAATCGAACTTCTGCGACAGCAGCCAGCGCACCGGCAGCGTGGTGTCGGACACGGCTGTCGCCACGTCGGCCAGCGAGGTGAAGGTCGACTCGATTATCAGCGCGCGCGCCTCGGCCGGTACGCTGTCGCGCTCGGCCTGCTGCCCGAGTTCGGCGGCCAGGTCGACAGCCACCGCGCCGCCGAGGGAATGCCCGTAGATGAAGCGCTTGCCGGCGTCCGGCTGCAGCGTCTTCAGGCGCTCCCAGCCGATGCGCGCGTCGGCATAGACGCTGCGTTCCGACGGCAGATCGCCAAGGCTCTGGCCGAAGCCGCGGTAGTCGATGGCCAGCACCGAGAAGCCCAGCGCGCGCAGCTGTTCCAGACGAAAAAGGTGGCCGGTGAGGTTCCAGCGCACGCCGTGCAGGTAGAGCAGGGCGGGTGCATCGGCGTCGGCGGCCGGCCACCACCAGGCATGAATGTTCTGCTCGTCACCGAACGCGGAATCGGTCAGCTGCAGCTCCTCGACGCCACGCGGCAGGCCGCTGAACCAGGACGCGGTGCCCGGTTCGATACGGAACACCAGCTCGCGCTCTTTCTGTTCGAGCACCGAACAGCCGACCGGAAGACCGACGGTGAACAGGGTAATCAGCAGCAGGCAGAGCCGCCGGGCTTTGCTGCGGAACAGGAAGAAATGCTGCAAGGTCAGGGTCTCGAAATCAGGAATCGTAGATAGGACCCGCTTGCCGAATGATCTGCAAGGCGGGCCATCGCTTCACTGATTACTGCATGTTGCGCGCCATTGTCGTCACGAGTGGACGGCCGGCTTCGGCCTCAGGAGCAGCAGGTCGCCTGCCCGGCGTCCGAGTCCTGTACCGCGCGCTCGATCTTCCAGGCCCAGGCGAACACCAGCAGACCGCCAACGGCGGTGGCGGCGCCGATATAGCCGGTGGAGGTCCAGCCGAAACCGGCGGTGATCGCCAGCCCGCCCAGCCACGGACCAAGGGCGTTGGCGATGTTGAAGGCGGCATGATTGGACGCCGCGGCGAGGGTCTGCGCATCCGCGGCGACATCCATCAGGTGGGTCTGCAGCGCTGGCGACAGCGACACCATGGTGCCCACCGCGAATACCGCCGGAAAGATCGTCCACACCGAGTGCGCTGCCAGCGGGAATACCAGCAGCACCAGCGCGCTCCACAGTAACAGCCAGGCGACCGCTTTGAAGCGCAGCCGATCGAACAGCCAGCCGCCGACCAGATTGCCGACGATGCCGCCAAGGCCGAACGCGGCGAGGGCGAACGGAATCCAGCCGGCGCTAACGCCGGTGACGTTCAGCAACGTCGGCGCCATGTAGCTGAACACACAGAACATGCCGGCGAAGCCGATCGAACTGATCGCCAGCGCCAGCCAGACCTGTGGCCGGTTGAACGCACGGATTTCGTGCAGCGGGCTGTTGCGCGGTTCGTTGCGGTTCGCCGGCAGGAACAGCGCCACCAGCAGCACCGTCAGCAGGGCGATGGCTCCAACCAGGGTGAACGCATAGCGCCAGCTCGCCCATTGTCCGAGCCAGGTGGCCAGCGGGTTGCCGATCAGGATCGCCACGGTCAGCCCCATCAGCACGCGGGCGACGGCCTGGGCGCGCTTGTCCGGCGGCACCATGGAAGCAGCCACCAGCATCGCCACGCCGAAATAGGCCCCGTGGGGCAGGCCGGTGACGAAGCGGAAGATCATCAGCGTCGAGTAGTCCGGCGCCAGGGCACTGGCGAAATTGCCCAGGGCGAAGAAGCCCATCAGCAGCAACAGCAGGTGCCGGCGGAACAGCCGTGAACCGAGGATCGCCAGCAGCGGAGCGCCCACCACCACGCCCAGGGCGTAGGTGCTGATCACGTTGCCGACCTGGGGTTCGCTGATGCCCAGCCCTTCGGCCACGTCAGGCATCAGGCCCATGATGGCGAACTCACCGGTGCCGATGGCGAAGCCACCCATGGCCAGCGCCAGCTCGAGCAGCAGCACGGCGCGGGCGGAAAGGGGCTGAGTCGCTGCGGTGGCTGGCGCCGTCATGGTTACCTCGTCGCGTCGAAAGGGGCGGCATTATTCACGCTGGTGCGCGCAGGTAAAGCCCTACCGCCAAAGAAGGAAATGCTCTGGGGGTTTGGGAGTGCGTCGGCGCGCCGGAGTTCGCCCCGCGCGGACGGAAATTCACCGGGCCTGCCGCAGCCAACAGGCCCATCCGGATGGATGGTCGACTGGCGCCGTTTTCCTGGCTCTCGTTCTTGATCGTGGTCACGGTGACCGCCCGGTCGGCTCCGTATTTTGCGCGGCAACTCCCGCGCGTCCGGTTGCCACTCTCAGTCTGGCTTTAGCCAGGCGCCGCGTCCGGAGTGACACGACGTCGAGCGGCGCCGTGCAGTGCCACGTCACGTCAGGACATGTCCCATGAAATTGCTGTTTTCCCCCGCCGAACTGTTGATGAACCGGCTCAGCTATCCGATCAAGTTCGGTGTGCTGGGGCTGCTGGTCTTCCTTGCCTTCGCCAGCCTGATGCTGACCCTCGCCGGCCAGCTCAACCGCACCATCGAGCGAGCGGAGAGCGAGCTGGTCGCCACAGCGCTGGGGCGCCCCTTGTCGAGCCTGATTGAGCTGACCCAGCAGCATCGCGGTGTGTCCGCCATGCTGCTCGGCGGCAACACGGACATTGCGGATCGGCGCTCCGCCCTGCAAACCCGTGTCGATACCGCCCTGGTGGAGATGAGCCAGGCACTGGCCGAGGACAAGCGCGGCACGCGCGAGTGGCAGGCGATCGGTCGAGACTGGGATGGCATCAAGCTGGCCGTGCAGAGCTGGTCCCAGCCGCAAAGCTATGACGCGCACACCGCGCTGATCGCCCAACTACTGGACTTCCAGACCCAGGTGGCGGACGCCTACGGCCTGACCTTCGATCCCGAGCCGCAGACCTATTACCTGATGACCACCGCGGTTAGCCGCATGCCGTTTCTGATCGAGCGGCTGGGCCGCCTGCGCGGTAGTGCGTCGGCGATACTGGCCAGGGGCGAGATGAGCGAGCCGCAACGCACTGCGCTGATTGTGCTGACCGAGCAAATCAAGTCGGCGACCCAGGACATGGAGCGCAGTATCGACAAGGTGGTTGCCGAGCGGCCGGAACTCCAGCCGCCGTTGAGCCGCGCCGTCGCCACCATGCGCGAACGTGGCCTGGTGATCGATGCGGTGGTGCAGGACATGGTGGTGCGTGCTGACTTCAGCAGCACCTCGTCAGCGCAGTTCTTCGACATGACCACCGAGGCGATCAGCATCGGCTATGCGCAGATGCGCGACGTGCTGCTGCCAAGCCTGGACGGCCTGCTCGAACAGCGTATCGAGGACGCCCGACAGGTGCTGCTCGGCAACCTGACCGTGCTGCTGGTGGTGCTGGCGGTGATCGGCTATCTCTCGGTGGGTGCCTATCTGTCGGTGATGGCCAGCATCCGCAGCCTGCGCGCCGGCAGCGAGCGGCTCGCCGCTGGCGATCTGACAACCCATATCGATCTGGCTGCGCGCGACGAGCTGCGCTCCGTCGCCGGCAGCTTCAACGACATGGCTGACGCCATGCGCGGGCTGATCGGCAGCATCAAGAACAACTCCGACCATGTCACCGACTCGGCGCGCAGCCTGGTTACCGCCTCGGGGCAGATCCATGTCGCCTCGCAGTGCCAGAGCGACGCCGCATCGAGCATGGCGGCGGCGGTCGAAGAAATGACCGTCGGCATCGAGAGCATCGCGCGCAACGCGGGCGAGGCCGATGCACTGGCGCATCGCTCTGGCGAACTGTCGCGTCAGGGCGGTGAGATCGTCGCCGCGGTGGTCGATGAAATCAGCCAGATCGCCGTATCGGTGGGCGACTCGGCGCGTACTGTGGCCGAGCTGGGCGAACGCTCCGGGCAGATCTCGGCCATCGTCGGGGTGATCGGTGACATCGCCGCACAGACCAATCTGCTGGCGCTGAATGCGGCGATCGAAGCGGCGCGGGCCGGTGACCAGGGGCGCGGCTTCGCCGTGGTGGCCGATGAGGTGCGCAAGCTGGCCGAGCGTACCGCCAATTCCACCAAGGAGATCGCGCAGATGGTTGCGGCCATCCAGCAAGGCACAGAGGGCGCGGTACATGGCATGGAGCAGGGTGCGGTGCGAGTCAACGAGGGCGTCGCACGCGCGCAGCGGGCCGGCGAGGCCATGGGTGGCATTCGCGAGGCGGCCAATCAGGTGCTGTCCACCGTGGCGGAGATCTCCAATGCCTTGCGCGAGCAGAGCGCGGCGTCCGCCGAGATCGCCCAGCAGGTGACCACCATTGCGCGCATGGCCGAGGAGAACGGTGAGGCGGTAGGCAGCAATCACCACACTGCCAGCCGCCTCAGCGACCTTGCTGGCACCCTGCTGGACAACGTCAGCCGCTTCAAGGCGAGTTGAGCACGTGTGCAGCGACGGCGCCACGTGGCGTCGTCGGCCTTAACGCCAGGCGGTCACAGCAGCTCTATGCCGAAAGGGCGCATGAGCAGCGCGAACAGCCCGAAACAGACGACCGTGATGCCTGCGCTGGCCAGCAGTGCCAGCCAGAACCCCAGCCGTGGCAGCAGCAGCGGAAACGCCAGGAACATCGGCAGGGTCGGCAGGACATACCAGAAGGTATGCCAGGCGTGGTTGGCGATCTTCTCCGGCGATTGCTTCTCCAGGTACAGCCAGATCAGCGTGAGGAGGGTGATGAGCGGCAGCGCGGCAATGAAGCCGCCGAGCTTGTCGCTACGCTTGGCCACCTCCGATACCAGCACGACCATGGCAGCGGTCAGCGCGTATTTGGTGATGATCCAGGACATGGGTTTCTCCCGTACGAGCCGCAGCCCTGGCCGAGTTTGGCCAGTGCTGCGGTGGTTACGCCGAAAACGAAACTCAGAACACCTGTTCGATGGTGATGTATTCGCCATCGGTGCGCAGGGTGAGTTTCACCGTCTCGTTGGTGCGGTTTCGCCAGAACCAGCCGTGCTTGCCGTCGAACGCGGCGACCAGTTCACCCTGCAGCTCAGGCGCATTCTTGCCCTTGCCATAGCCATGGTAGAAGCCCTTCGGTGCCTTGTAGGGATCGCCGTGGGTGTCGTAGTTGAGGCGCCCGCCATTGGCCGTCCAGTGAAAGTTCGCCTTGGCGCCTTCCTTCATTTCCAGCTTGATCTCGGTGGCCTGGTTGGGCTTGAGTGTCAGGTTCACCTCGTGCTGCTGGGTGGCGACTTTTGGTGGCTCCGGTTGCGCAGGCGTTGGCGCTGCCGCCGGGGCTGGCTCGGCCTGTGCCGCCACCGGTTCATCCTTGTCCGGCGTAGTTGCGGCAGGTTCGGCTGGAGCGGCTTCGGCCGGCGGCTGCGCTTCGCTCGCGGCTTCCTCGGCCAGGGTCTGCTTCAGTTCGCCCATCTGGGTCAGGCCCAGCAGGCGGCCGGCACCGGTCGGATCGATGGCGTACTCGGCGGGCATCACCACGGTTACCAGCAGCACGCCGGCGGCGATCAGGGCGATGAGGGTGGAGCGCAGCAGCTGGCCGCTGCTGGGCAGCTCGCTCAGGTCGGGACGTTGGTTGTTGTACATGGGGCAAATTCCTTACGAAGACAGGGCCAGGCCGGTGAGCTGGTAGCCCATCAGCAGGAAACCGGCGCTCATCATGGCGACGTTGGCGGTGTAGGCGTGGCGCCAGAAGCCGGCGGTGCGCCGCCAGTAGCCCATGGCAATGAGGATGGCGCTCAGCGCCAGCAGCTGGCCGACCTCGACGCCGACGTTGAAGGCGATCAGGTTGGCGATCAGGCCATCGGCGGCAATCTCGTATTCGAGAATCTTGGTCGCCAGGCCGAAGCCATGGATCAGGCCGAACACCAGCGTCGCGGCGCGGGTATCGGGCTGATAGCCGAACCAGCGTTGAAAGGCGCCGAGGTTGTCCAGTGCCTTGTAGACGACCGAGAAACCGATGATGGCGTCGATCAGATAGGCGCTGACGCTGATCTCCATCAGCACGCCGAGCAGCAGGGTGACCGAGTGGCCCACTGCGAACAGGGTGACGTAGAGCCCGACGTCCTTGAGTCGGTAGAGGAAGAAGATCACCCCGAAAAGGAACAGCAGGTGGTCGTAGCCGGTGATCATGTGCTTGGCGCCGAGGTAGACGAACGGCAGCAGCATCACGCCGGAGCTTTCCTGGATGAAGCCCTTGTCGCCTTCGGCCACGCCATGGGCGAGTGCGTCGGGCACGAGGAAGAACAGCAGCATGCCGAAAACCGGCAGCAGCGAGTGGCACAGGCGTGCGTAAAACGCAGCGAGCCCGCGCAGGGATTGCGAATGCATGGAATGGTCCTGAGCTGGTGAAAAGAGGTCGCCTGAGGCGACCGCGGTCGCAGCAGGATCAGGCGCGAGGTGGACGCTCGATGCGTGACACCGGTCCTTCGGGCAGCGCGCGCCGTGGCCAGGCTGGTAGGTCCGCGCGCTCGGGTTGCGCAGACAGGCTGAGCAGAAGCATGGGGTGGGGTGTTTCGTGGATGTGATCGCCAAGCACGTGCACGTGTTGCAGCTGGCACAGCGTGCAGTTGCCGGGCCGCCATTCATGGCTGGGAGCGTGATGATGGTGATCGTCGTGCCAGTGGGCGCCAGCACCATGCTGAGCCGCGCCGTTCAGCCACGACAGCGCATGGCCGCCCCAGCCCATCAGCATGGCGATGAGCAGTGCGGATACCAGCGGGGTCTTGAGGCGTTGGCGGATCATCAGCGATCTCGTGTTGCAGGCGTCGCACGCAAAGCAGGGTATGCCGTTTCGCCTGACACCGCGCGCTGCGCATCGTCAGGTCGACGCGATTCTGGCAGCCATCGTCGGATCTGTCTGCGTGTACTGCCATTGCTCAATGGGCTAATTTTCCTTCCGCCTTGGTAGTAGTCGGAGCGCCCGCGGACGCTGGGCACCGGTGCCACTGTGGCTGCTCATAGCGGCCAGATCCAGAGAATCGCCGGTACGGCGCAGAGCACCACCAGAATCGACAGCGGCAGGCCCAGCCGCCAGTAGTCGCCGAAGCGGTAGCCGCCCGGTGCCATCACCAGCGTGTTTGACTGATGCCCGATGGGCGTCAGGAAGGCACAGGAGGCACCGATCGCCACGGCCATCAGGAACGGATCAGCCGAGACGTCCATCCCACGTGCCAGGCTGATCGCCACGGGTGCGGCGAGCACTGCCGCCGCGGCGTTGTTGACCACGTTGGAGATCAGCATCACTGCCACCATCAGCAGCGCCAGTGTCGCCGCCGCTGGCAACGACTGGCCCAGTTCCAGCAGGGTTTCGGCAATCAGCTGCGAGCCTCCGCTGCTTTCCAGCGCCTCGCCGACAGGCAGCATCGCCGCGACCAGCACGATGACCGGCATGTCGATGCTGTCGTAAATGCGCCCCACGGGAATCAACCCGACCAGGATCATCACCAGCGCGCCGGTGACCAGCGCGGTAGCGGCCGGCACCAGGCCGATGGCGATAATTGCCAGGGTGATGGCGAAGATGGCGCTGGCCAGCAGCACGTTGCGCGGCGTGGTGATGCTCAGCCCGCGGGACGCCAGCGGAAGGCAGCCCAAGCTGTTCAGGCTCGACTGCAGGGCATCCTCGCGGGCCTGCAGCAGCAGGATGTCGCCCGTGGCGAAGCGGATCTTGCCGAGCCGTTGGCGCAGCCGCTGCCCCTGGCGGGCTACGGCCAGCACGTTGACGCCGTGACGTTCGCGCAGGTCGAGGCCGCTGGCGGTCGTGCCTACCAGTATCGAGCCGGGGGAGATGATGGCTTCGGCCAGGGTCAGCTCGCCGTGCCGGCTCTTGTGATTCTTTTCGGTCCTCTCGTCTTCGAGCGCCTGTTCGGCGGCCTTCTGCTCGTTCTGTGCCTTGTCCTCCTGCTCGTCAACATTGGCCGCCAGCTCGACGCCGGTGACGTCGAGCAGCGCCTTGAGACTGTCCGAATCCGCTTCCACCAGCAGGATGTCGCCCTCGCGCAGCACCTCGTAGGTGGACGGCATGCGCTGGCGCTCGTCGCCGCGCACCAGGGCGATCACCTGCACATCGGCTTCGTCCTTCACTGCGTTGATCAGCGCGTGCAGGGTGCGCCCGGCGTACTTGCAGCTTTCCGGCACTCGCACTTCGGTGAGGTAGGCGCTGATCTCGAACAGATCGCCGTTGCCTTCCTGCTCCTGCCGCCGCGGCACCAGCCGCCAGCCAAGCAGGGCGATAAACAGCACGCCGGCGACGGTCACCGCAGCGCCCACCGGGAGAAAGGCGAACATGCCGAACGGTGCCTCGCCAGCCTCGGCGCGATAGCCAGCGATGATCAGGTTGGGCGGGGTGCCGATCAGCGTCAGGGTGCCACCAAGCAGCGAACCGAACGCCAGCGGCATCAGCAGATACGAGGGTGAGCGCCCGCTCTGCCGCGACATCCAGATCGCCACCGGCATGAACAGCGCCAGCGCGCCGACGTTGTTCATGAAGCCCGAGCTGAGCGCGACGATTCCGGTCAGTGCGGCGACCTGCGCCCATGGGCGTTCGCCGACCTGCATCAGCCGCCGCGCCACGGAATCCACCACGCCGGCGTTGAGCAGGCCGCGGCTGAGGACCAGCACCGCGGCCACCGAGATCACGGCGGGATGGCCGATGCCGGAGAACACCTCGTCCGCCGGCACGACGCCGGTCAGTGCGCAGGCGAGCAGCGCGCCGAGGGCGACCAGGTCGTAACGCCAGCGATTCCAGACGAACAGCACCAGCGTTGCCGCCAGTACGCCAAAGACGATCAGCTGTTCGCCGGTCATGTACTTTTCTCCAAGCCGCCAGGAACCCGCAGCGCGTCGGCGCCTTGGTTCGGGGCGGTAATGCCAGTGGAAACCAGGATGAGGTATTGCGCTGCAGGCCACCTGGCTGCAGGGGTAATGCGGCTGTCATAAACAGACTGCGGTCGCTGCGCAAAGGTGCCGGCAGGTTATGGCAAAAATGTGCGCTGCGGGGCAAGGTGGCGGCACAACAATTCGAAAGGTCCTTGCCATGCCCGAGTCCGTTGCCCTGCACTGCACCGATGGTTTCACCCTCGCCGCGCAGCTGTGGCGGCCGGCAGGCGCCGAGCGCGGCGCGGTGATCATCAGCTGCGCCACCGGGGTGCTGTCGCGCTATTACGCACGCTACGCGAGCTTTCTCACTGAGCACGGTTTTACTGCACTGACCTACGACTTTCGCGGCATCGGCGGCTCGCGGCCGCAGCGCCTGCGCGACATGCGGATGCGCTGGCGCGACTGGGGTGAGTATGACTTCGATGCCGCGGTGCGCTATATGCGTGAGCGTGATCCGCACGGGCTGCTGGTTGCAGTGGGGCATAGCGCCGGTGGCTTTATGCCGGGCTTTGCCGCTGCTGCAAGTCAGGTGGACCGCTACCTCAACGTGGCCGGGCAGTACGCCTACTGGCGCGACTACGCCGCTGATCAGCGCCTGCGTATGTACGCCAAATGGCACCTGTTCATGCCCGCGGTTACCCGGCTGGCTGGCTATTTTCCCGGCCGGCGCTTCGGCTGGCTGGAGGATCTGCCGGCGGGCGTCGCGCTGGAGTGGTCCCGGCGCGGCGCGCGCCTGGAAGACAGCTACCCGCCTGACGAACACGAACTGCTGTTTAGCCGCTTCGCCGCGATTCGCGCGCCGATCCTCGCGGTCAGCACCAGTGACGACGAGTTCGCCACGCCGGCTGCGATGCGTCGGGGCCTAGGCTATTTCCGCAACAGCCCGCGCCAGCTGGTGCAGCTCAATCCTCGCGCGCTGGGCTTCGAGCGCATTGGCCATTTCGGCCTGTTCCACGACCGCCATCGCAACGGCTTCTGGCGCGAGTCGCTGGATTGGATCGCCGAGGGCCGCAATCCCTGGCTGGCCGATGCGGTCATCGAGGCGGGTGCAGCGCCGAACAGCGACGCAGCCATTCCCTTCGGCGCGCCGTCGGGCTATAAGCCTGGCCCATGAACAAGACCGCCCTTCAGCAGCAGATCATCGCCACCCTCGAAGCCGACCGCGAGGTCGCCAGGACCGTGCTGGCCGCGACCCACGAGGCCGCTACCCATGCCGAGAGCAAGGCCGAGAACAAGTACGACACCCGTGGCCTGGAAGCGGCCTACCTCGCCGACGGGCAAAGACGCCGTCTGCACGAGATCGAGACAGCGCTGGCCGCCTACCGCAACCTGCATCCGACCATCGGCTCGGACGAGTACGTGCGGGTCGGAGCGCTGCTTTGCCTGGAGCACGATGGCGTCGAACGCTGGTTCTTCCTCGGCCCGGATGCCGCGGGGCTGAAATTGCAGTATGAAGGCCGGGAGATTCTGGTGATCTCGCCGCGTTCGCCGCTGGGGCACGGGCTGCTGGGGCGCCGGATCGGTGACGAAGTGGAGCTGCGGGTCAACGGCCAGCCGCAGTGCTACGAGGTGCTGGAGATTCACTAGGGCAGCTGTTTGTTTCGGGCTGGTCTGGGGTAGGCGCGATTCGCGGTCAAGAACGCTCCCGCGCTGCGCCTACCGAGTCTGGAAACGTAACCACCCCCGAGCTGTGGCTCAGTCTGCGGTTGCCGGCTTGCGTCGGCGAGCCGGTTTGCGTGGTGCGGCGCTGCGTTTCTTCTTCCATGGTTTTCCGCCGCGGCCGGCGGCCATCGGCGGGCCGCTGATAGTCATGCGCAGACCGGCGCAACGTTCGACCAGCTTGCTCATCCACGCCGACTGTTTGGCGACGAATTCTTCCAGCGGCATCTCGCCGCTCTGCACCATGTCCAGCGCCTGCTCCCAGATCGCCGTAGTCCCGGGATCGGCGATCGGCCGCGGCACGGCATCTATCAGGCTGAACGCCGCCGGCGTCGCTGCCAGCGCCTTGCCCTGGCGAACCAGATAGCCGCGGTCGAGCAGGCCCTGGATGATGCCGGCGCGGGTCGCCTCGGTGCCGATGCCGGTGGTGTCCTTGAGTTTCTGTTTCAACCGCGGGTCATCCACCAGCTTGGCGACGTTCTTCATCGCCTTGATCAGGTCGCCTTCGGTGAAGGGTTTCGGCGGCTGGGTCTGCTGGTCCTTGAGCGTGATCTCGCCCACCGCGTAGTCCTGGCCTTGTTGCAATGCCGGAAGGCTCTGCGGCGCGGCTGCTTCGCGATTGCCCCGTGCCGGCGCCAGCGCTTCGGGCATGGCGCGTTTCCAGCCCGGTTCGACGATGCGCTTGCCCACCGCCCGCAGCGCCTGGCCGGCGCAGTCGAAGTCAGCCTGGGTGCGGTCGTACTCGTGGTTGGGCAGGAACTGCGCCAGGTAGCGCGCGCGGATCAACTCATACACCGCGCGCGGGCGCCCGGCCAGGCGTTCCAGACCACGCGCCGCGGCGGTGGGGATGATGCCGTGGTGGGCGCCGACCTTGGCGTCGTTCCAGGCCCGCGAGCGGCGCGACAGGTCCAGATGCGGCTGCAGCGCCGCGAGCGTCGGGTCGGCTTGAGTCAGCGCAGCGACGATGGCCCGCGCCTCGCCGTGCTGGCTCAGCGGCAGGTAGCCGCAATCGCTGCGTGGGTAGGTGATCAGCTTGTGGGTTTCGTACAGCGCCTGGGCGATGTCGAGGGTTTCCTGGGCGCCGAGGCCGAGCTTCTTCGAGCAGACTTCCTGCAGCGTGCCGAGATCGAACGGCAAGGGTGCGGCCTCGCGCTGGCGCTCGGTCTTGAGCTTCAGCAGGCGAGCGCTGGCGGCGTTGCGCATGGCGTCCGCAGCCTGCTGCGCACGAGCCTGATCGAGGCAGCGGCCCTGGTCATCGCAATGGTCGTCCGGCGCCTGCCATTGCGCGGTGAACGCGGTGCCATCGGCGAGCAGCTGCACATCGATGGCCCAGAACGGCACCGGGATGAAGTCGGCGATGCTGCGGTCGCGGTCCACTACCAGACGCAGCGTTGGCGTCTGCACGCGGCCCACCGGTAGCACGCCCTGGTAGCCGGACTGGCGGCCGAGCAGGGTGAACAGCCGGCTCATGTTCATGCCGATCAGCCAGTCGGCACGCGAGCGGCCGAGGGCGGCATGGTAGAGATTGAAAGTCTCGGCGCCGGGCTTGAGCGCGGCCAGCGCCTTGCGGATCGAGGCATCGTCCAGGGCCGACAGCCAAAGCCGGCGGATCGGCCCGCGATAGCGGCAATGCTCGACCAGCTCGCGGGCGATCATCTCGCCTTCGCGGTCGGCGTCGGTGGCGATCACCAGTTCGCTGCATTCGCCGAGCAGGCGCTTGACCGCCTTGAACTGGCTGGCGGTCTTCGGCTTAACCAGCATCTTCCAGCGCTCCGGCACGATCGGCAGGTCGGCCAGCACCCAGCGCTTGTAGCGCGGGTCATAGGCATCCGGCGGGGCGGTTTCCAGCAGATGGCCGATGCACCAGGTCACCGTCACCCCGGCGCCCTGCAGGCAACCGTCGCCACGCCGGTTGGCGCCGAGCACCTTGGCGATGTCGCGGGCCTGGGAAGGTTTTTCGCAGAGATAGAGTTGCATGGAGGCTGTGACGGCAGCGGTCGATGGCGCGAAGCATGTGCACAAACGGCGCTTCAGGCAATCTTTATCTGTATGTGCATACAGTTGTTGTGCGCCGATACCGGTCGTTCTTGAGCATGATCAAGTCTGGCGGCGGCGAGGAGGCTTAGCCTGTGGCCACTGCAACAACGCCAGAAAAGGCACGCGCAATGGCCAAGAAATTTCCCCTCGAACCTTCCCACCCCGAACGTGTGTGCTGGGGCTGCGACCGCTATTGCCCGGCAACTTCGATGGCCTGCGGCAACGGCGCGGGCCGCACCCAGCATCCGGCGGAAATGTTCGGTGAGGACTGGTATCTGGACGAATGCTGGGGCATCGACCCGGAGCTGATCGCCAAGACCCGCAAGGAGTCGTCGACCTGATGCTGCGCTAGGCGCGATCGGCGAAACGCTGCACCACCACACTGCCGATGATGTCGCCCTCGACGTTGACTGCCGTGCGCACTGTGTCCAGCAAGCGGTCGATCGGCAGCAGGATCGCCACCGCCTCGGCCGGTAGGCCGACCGCCTGCAACACCATCACCATGGTCACCATACCGGCGCTGGGAATTCCCGGGGCGCCGGTCGAGGCGATCATCGCGGTGAAGAACACCACCGCCTGCTGAGCCAGGCTCAACTCGATACCCATCAGATTGGCGACGAACAGCGCAGCCGCCGCTTCGTAGAGCGCTGTGCCGTCCATGTTCATGGTCGCGCCCAGCGGCAGCACGAAGCCGGCGATGCCCGGGCGCACCTTGAGGTTGTCCTCCGCGCAACGCAGGGAGATCGGCAATGTCGCCGCACTGGAGCTGGTGGCAAACGCCGTGATCAGCGCCTCGCGGGTTCCACGGAAAAACCACAGCGGCGACTTGCCGGTCGTGAGGAAGAGAATGCCTGGCAGCACCACGATGCCGTGAAACAGCGTGGTGGCGAACACCAGCACGATGAAGCCGCCGACCGCGCTGAGCAGCGCCACATCCTGCTCGGCCACCAGCTTGATCAGCAGCGCGAGGATGCCCAGCGGCGCCAGGCGCATGATCCAGCTGATGATGCGCATCATCAGCTCGAGAAATTCCTGCAGCACCACGAGGATATTGCGGTAGCGGTCGCCCCCGGCCACCAGCGCGATGCCGATGAACATGGCGAACACCACGACGGCCAGGATGCTGCCGTTGGCCAGCGCGGCGAAGGGGTTCTGGAACAGGTTGGCGAAGAAGTGCAGGAAGAACTCCGGCAGCGTCAGCTGACGCGCCTCGAAGTCGTTCATCGCCTCGGCGAACAGATCCAGCGACAGCCCCGCGCCCGGCTTGAAGATGTTCGCCGCGACCAGCGCCACCAGCATCGCCGCACTGGTGGTGAGGGTGAAGTAGACCAGGGCGCCGCCCCACACCCGGTGCACCTGATGGTGCGCCTGCAGATTGGCCACGCCGACCACGATGGAGGTGAAGATCAGCGGGATCAGCACCATCTTCAGCAGGCCGATGAAGATGCTCCCGGCCAGGGTGCTTGCATAGAGCACGCCCTCGCGTACGGGCGCTTCGGTCGGCAGTGTGCCGGTCAGCCAACCGATGGCGACACCCAGGCAGGCCGCGACAAGAATCTGCAGGTTGAGACTGGGCAAAGGGGTGGCTCCTCGGATAGGTAGCGGTGGCGCTAAGCAAAAGAATGAACGCTGCGGAAAAAGTTCGCATCGCGCGGGGCGCAATCATACAGACGCAACGCAACCGACGTGCCAATGACCTGGCGTCGGCCGGCCGCTGACAAAAGCCGCGCAGCTGGGTTTTCATGACCGGGCAGGTAGAGGAGGGCGCGAGTCATGAGCGATCAGGACATCGAACAACGCATCGCCCGCGACATCGCCAGATGGCAGCGCGGCGTGCAGGAAAAAGGCGAACCGCTGGTGGTGGACGAAGGCTGGCTGCAGACGCTACCGGGCCTGCGCTTGCCGTTCTCGGTGCTGAAGAGCGCCGGGGTGCCGCCCCGGGAAGTGGAATTGCTGGCGCAGCGTGCCGCGTTGCGCGAACGGCTGGAGGCCTGCAGCGATACGCAGCAGTGCGCGCGGCTGGAGCGCGAGCTGAGCGAGCTGGAGCAGCACATTGCCTTCCGGCTGGAGGCGTTGCAGCGCCTGGGCCGCGGTTGAGCGCTGGTGACTGGTGTTCGCCCGGCGCTGGAGTAGCATGCGCATTCGGTCAATTCCTAAGGGGAGAAGCACGTGGCTACAGCACGAATCGGATTTCTGCCGGCGGCGTTGATCGCCGCGGCAGTGGCCTTCGCCGGCTGGTCGGTGGGGCAGGGCGTGGAGCGTTTCCGCATGGCCGACCGCACTGTGACGGTCAAGGGCCTGGCGGAGATGGACGTGAAGAGCGACTTTGCGGTTTGGACGCTGGGCTTCCGCCGTGGTGGCGATCAGTTCGCCGAGGTGCAGAGGGGGTTGAGCGAGGATCGCCAGCTGGTGCTGGATTTCCTCCGCGAGCAGGGCTTCACCGACGCGGAGATCGAAGTGCGACCGTTGCAGGTCCAGGATCTGCTGGCGCGTGAATGGGCCTCGCGTGATGTGGCGCTGCGCTTCAATGGCCAGGGTCAGGTGCTGGTCAAGTCAGAGCGCGTCGACGCGGTGGGCAAGGCGGCCAATGCCATCGATCCGCTGATCTTGGCCGGTGTTCAGCTGGATACCGAGATGAACGGCTTTGCCGGGCCGCGTTATCAGTTGCGTGGGTTCAATGAGCTCAAGCCGCAGCTGCTGGAAGCCGCCACCAGCAATGCCCGTGAGCAGGCGACGCGTTTCGCCGAGGATGCCGGTGCCACGCTGGGGCGCTTGAAGAATGCCAACCAGGGGGTGATTCGGGTTATCGATGATGATGGCAGCGATATGGACAGTGGGCGGACCGTGGGGAAACGGCTGCGGGTGGTGAGTACGTTTGAGTACACGTTGGATTGATATGGGGCTTAGTCTCTGAATGACGCGCCAACCGCCTGCCAAGGCGGATCAAACGCACTGCCCAGGCGCTTTCAAGCCCGGTAGCAAGACAGTGAGCCGAATAGGCGACATTATCGGCTCGCCACATGAGCCGAATAAGCTCGCTAATCGGCTCACAGACGAGCAGCCCTCATGAATGACCCGCTCTGTATCTGACAGCAGCCAATCAAAAGTGCGCAATGCCGGCTCGTAGAAATTGGGCCGAGGCCTGCATCGCTGCGGCTGCTCTTGAACCAGGCAAGGAAGTCGTCCAGTCGTTCTTCCTACCAGGCTGTGGCCAAAGTCTCGAAAGCCACCGCCACGCGCCATCTCGAGAAGGGCTGCTTTGCCCGACTGCCCCCCTGGCGGGCGCAGCACGCGTTACCGGATACAGCAGCCGGCACACGCTCAAGGCTGACCCCGCAGAGACAAAGGAGCGTACGGAGGTGCGCGACACTGTCGTGCCATTACGCCAAGTTTCGCTACTATCCGGTTAATTCAGGATCACCCAGGGATAGGAAATGGACTTCACCCCCATCATCGCGCAGGCCTGGGGCATGTTGGCTTGGTTCATCCCGGCCGCCCTTCTGATTAGCCTGCTCAAGTCGCCTTGGGCCAAGGGCCATATTGGTGAACTGCTGGTGCGGCTGTTTGCCCATTGGCAGTTGGACAGGCAGACCTACCGCCGCCTGCACAATGTCACCTTGAACACGCCAGACGGCACCACGCAGATCGACCACGTTTTTCTTTCGCGGTACGGCATCTTCGTACTGGAAACGAAGAACATGAGCGGCTGGATCTTCGGTAGCGAAAAGCAGGTGCAGTGGACGCAGAAGCTCTACAAACGCACGTTCAAGTTCCAGAACCCGCTACGCCAGAACTACAAGCACCTCAAGGCCCTGGAAGCCACCCTTGGCGTTAGCCCCGAGCACCTGCACTCGGTCATCACCTTTGTCGGCGGCAGCACCTTCAAAACCGAAGTGCCGGCCAACGTGACCCAGGGCATCGGCTTTATCCGCTATATCAGGTCATTCCAGCAGCCGGTATTCAGCGAGGCTGAGATCGACGCTATGCTGCATGCCCTGCAAACCGACCGCCGAGCGCCAACTCTCGCCACCCACCGTGAGCATGTGCGAAACCTCAAACGCCGTAGCGATCCAACCGCAGAACGACAATGCCCGAAATGCGGCAGTGCGCTGCTGATACGCACCGTGAAATCGGGGGCAAAAGCAGGGCAGCAATTTTGGGGATGCTCAGCGTTTCCCAAGTGCCGGACGATGCAGAGTCTTTGAAATGCAGAAAGGCTTGAAGCGTAGTCTGTGCCCAGCTACTCGTTTTTAAGATGCCCAGCTGTCGCTGACGGTCTCGGCATCAGAGCCAGGTCTTGCTGGTTGTTTTTGCACGAACCAACAGGCGATACCGACCGCCCCTTGCGCGGCGGCCCTCGGAGCAACGATGGAATGAGGGAAGTCTCGCGTAGCGAGACCTGGATGGCAGGGCAAGACTTTTTGGTTCCTTTTGGCGGGGCCGGCCACCCGGGCGGCTGCCAAAAGGAACTCGCCCAGCAGGGCGAAAACCAAGCTCTCAAGCACCTTGCCAACCGGCGTAGCCAACAGTCCCGAAAAGAACCTCAATGCCCCGGCTGCCAGGGCTGCCCCAGCGATACCGGCGCGTACAACCGCGTGCGGATCGCATCCCGCGACAGCAGCACTAGCACCAGAATGGTCGCCACATAGGGCAGCATCGCCAGCAGGTTGCCAGGGATCGCCAGGCCGAGGCCCTGCGCCACCAGGTGCAGGATGCTGGCCAGGCCGAACAGGTACGCGCCGAGCAGGACGCGGCTCACCCGCCAGCTGGCGAACACCACCAGGGCCAGCGCGATCCAGCCGCGGCCAGCGGTCATGTTTTCCGCCCACATCGGCGTATACGCCAGCGACATGTAGCCGCCGGCAAGCCCTGCCATTCCGCCGCCGAACATCACCGCCAGGGTGCGCACGCGCAGCACCGGCAGGCCCATGGCACTGGCGGCGTTGGGGTTCTCGCCGACAGCCTGGATGATAAGGCCGATGCGGCTTTTCAGCAGCACCCAGGCCACCAGCGCGAACAGCCCGAAGGACAGGTACACCAGCAGATCCTGGGCGAACAGCATGCGGCCGATCACGGGGATCTCGCTTAGCAGCGGAATGGCGATCGGCTCGAAGCCGGCCAGCGGCTTGCCGACCCAGCTGGCACCGACGAAGGACGACAGGCCGACGCCGAAGATGGTCAGCGCCAGGCCGGTGGCGACCTGGTTGGCATTGAAGCCCAGTGCCACCATTGCGAACAGCAGCGAGAGCAGCACGCCGGCCAGACAGGCGAACAGCACGCCGAGCCAGAGGTTGCCGCTGGCGAAGGCGACGATGAAGCCGATCACCGCGCCGAACAGCATCATGCCCTCCTGGCCGAGGTTGAGTACGCCGGTCTTCTCGCACACCAGCTCGCCGAGGGCGACCAGCAGCAGCGGCGTACCGGTGCGGATCATGGCGTAGAAGATATTGGTCAGCAGATCCATGTCCATCGGTCAGGCCTCGAACTTCAAACGGCAGGCAGCGGGTGAAAGGGGGAGTAGCTGAGCGCGGACGATCATGTGGCTGGCTCCTCTTTGGCGCTGACGAGCGCCGGTTTGCGTGCCCACAGCTTCAGCCGCGGGCGATAGAGGATCAGCACGTCGCAGGCCAGCAGGAAGAACAGCACCATGCCCTGGAACAGCTGAGTGATGGACTGCGGCAGGTTGGCGGCCATCTGCGCGTTCTCACCGCCGAGGTAGAGCAGCGCCATCAGCAGACTGGCGAAGACGATACCGATGGGGTTCAGGCGACCGAGGAAGGCCACGGTGATCGCCGCGTAGCCGTAGCCCGGCGACACCTGCGGCACCAGCTGGCCGATCGGCCCGGTGACTTCGGCGACCCCCGCCAGACCGGCCAGGCCGCCGCTGATCAGCAGGGCGATCCACACCAGCTTCTTGTCGCGGAAGCCGACAAAGCCGGCGGCGCGCTTGTCCAGGCCGAGCACCTTGATCTGGAAGCCGAGAAAACTCTTTTGCAGCAGCACCCAGACCACCACCAGCGCCAGCAGGGCGAAGTAGAAACCGCCATGCACGCGCAGCCCTTCGATCAGCTCGGGCAGCCGGGTGGCGTCGCCGAACATCGCCGACTCGGGGAAGTTGAAGCCTTCCGGGTCCTTCAGCGGGCCGTGCACGGCGAACAGCAGCAGGTTCAGCGCAATGTAGTTGAGCATGATGCTGGTGAGGATTTCGTTGGCGTTGAACGCCGTCTTCAGCCAGGCGCAGAGCCCGGCCCAGGCGGCGCCGCCAAGGGTGCCGAGCAGCAGTGTCAGCACCAGTGCCCAGCGCGAATCCCAGTCGATGATGTTGACCGCCAGCGCGCTGCCGGCCAGGGCGCCGATGAGGAGCTGGCCTTCGGCGCCGATGTTCCAGATGCGCGCGTTATAGACCACTGCCAGGCCGAGGGCGCAGAGCAGGATCGGCAGCGCCTTGACCAGCAGTTCGGAGACGCCGTAGAGATCGCCGAGCGGGTCGATCAGCAGCACCTTGAGGGTTTCCAGCGGCGGATGGCCGAGCAGCGCGAACAGCAGCGCGCCGCTCAGCAGCGTCAGCAATGCCGCCAGCAAGGGCGAGAACCAGAGCATGGCCCGTGAGGCCTCGCCGCGGGGTTGCAGGGATAACAGCATGATGGATTCTCGTCAGGCGGCAGAGGTGGAAACAGGGGTGTCGCTGGTATCGAACTGGCCGGCCATCCAGCGGCCGACTTCGACCGGGCAGGTGCTGGCAGTAGCGCGCTGTGGCGACAGCCTGCCGTCGCTCAGGGCGGCGATGCGGTCGCTGATCTGGAACAGCTCCTCGAGGTCTTCGGAGATCACCAGGATCGCCGCGCCGGCATCGCGCAGTTCGATCAGCGCGCGGTGGATCGCTGCTGCCGCGCCGACGTCCACGCCCCAGGTCGGGTGCGCGGCGATCAGCAGCTTCGGCTGCTGCAGGATTTCGCGACCAAGGATGAATTTCTGCAGGTTGCCGCCGGACAGGCTCGCCGCCGGGGTCTGTGCGTCCGGCGTCTTCACGGCGAAGCGCTGGATGACCTGTTCGGCGAAGGCGCGCACCTTGCCGCGGCGGATCATGCCCTGCTCGACCATGCCGGTCTGCTGATAGGCGGTGAGCAGGCCGTTGTCGGCCAGGCTCATGCTCGGCACCGCGCCGTGACCGAGGCGTTCGGCCGGCACGAAGGCCATACCATGGCGACGGCGGGCGTCGGGGCGCAGATGGGCGACGTCGTCACCGAGAAAGCGGATGTGCATGGCCTGGGCGGCAGGCAGGCGCTGTTCGCCACTGAGCAGGGCAAGCAGTTCGTCCTGGCCGTTGCCGGCGACCCCGGCGATGCCGACGATCTCGCCGGCGCGTACTTCCAGGTCCACCTCTTTCAGGGACACGCCGAACGGATCGGCGTTGTGCCAGGACAGCCGCTCCACCCGCAGGAACGGGGCGCGGCCCTCGCTCTTCGGATACTCGGCTTCCAGCCCCTCGGCATCGCCGACCATCAGCCGCGCCAGTTCCAGGTCCGAGCATTCGGCCGGTATGCATTCACCGGATACGCGACCGGCGCGCAGTACCGTGGCGCTCTGGCACAGCGCGCGCACTTCATTGAGCTTGTGGCTGATGAACAGGATGCTGCAGCCCTCGGCCGCCAGCCGGCGCAGGGTGATGAACAACTCGTCGGCCTCCTGCGGGGTTAGCACCGAGGTCGGTTCGTCGAGGATCAGCAGGCGGATGTCCTGCATCAGGCAGCGGATGATCTCCACCCGCTGGCGCTCGCCGATGGACAGGCTGTGCACCAGCCGTTGCGGCTCCAGCGGCATGCCGTAGCGCTGCGAGACCTCACGGATCTTCGGCTCCAGCTGCTTCGGCGTACCGGCTTTCGCGCCCAGAGCGAGGGCGATGTTCTCCGCGACCGAGAGCGTCTCGAACAGCGAGAAGTGCTGGAACACCATGCCGATGCCGCGCTCGCGGGCCTGCGCCGGGTCGCGCATGCTCACCCGTTCGCCTTGCCAGTGGATTTCGCCAGCGTCCGGCTGGGTCACGCCGTAGATGATCTTCATCAGGGTGCTCTTGCCGGCGCCGTTCTCGCCGAGCAGGGCGTGGATCTCGCCCGGCTGGATCGACAGGTCGATACGGTCGTTGGCCAGGCAGCCTGGGTACTGTTTGGTGATGCCGCAGAGCTTGAGGCGCGCGGTCTGGGATTCGGGCATGGAGGCGTCCGCTGGGTTTTTCATGACCAGGGTGTAGCAAAAAGCTGGCCAGGCAGTCAGGAATTGAGATGCGACGCGGCCACGGCAGCTGCGCCACCGGTTGGCCATGCGACGATGTTAGCCGGTGCATCGCTTTGGTGCTTCACTCGGTAACACCGTCGTGTCGATGCACTGCCGTGGGGCGGGACGACCGCGGGCCGGATGGGCTGCTAAGCTAACCGTCCGTTCCGCTTCCACCGGTTGCCTGCATGAACCAGATGGACCTTCATTCCGCCGAGGAAACGATTGCCCAGCGTGCCGCCCTGGCGCGGCTGATCGATGGCCTCTTGCGCGACGACGGCATGCATCCCACCGCCATCGACGATCTCTACCTGATCCGTTGCAGTGCGCCGAGCGAGCTGGTGCACGGGCTGCACAAGCCGGCGCTGTGCATCATCGTGCAGGGCAGCAAGGAGGTGCGCCTGGGCGACGAGCTGTACACCTACGATGCGCTGCACTACCTGGTGGTCTCGGTCACCGTGCCGGTGGCCGGTCGCGTGCTGGAGGCCTCGTCCGGCGAGCCGTACCTGTGCATTCGCCTGGATATCGACCCGGCAATGGTCGCCACCCTGGTGGCCGAAAGCGCGCCGTTGAGCCAGCCCGTGGAAGGGCCGGCGCGCGGGGTCTATCTGGATCGCATCGACGCGCCGCTGCTGGATGCCACGCTGCGTCTGGTGCGATTGCTGGCCAGCCCGCAGGACATCCCGGTGCTGGCGCCGCTGGCCATGCGCGAGATTTTCTACCGTCTGCTTTGCGGTCGGCAGGGGCGTCATCTGCACGAGATCGCGGTGCGCGACAGCCAAGGCCATCGCGTCACCCGCGCCATCGAATGGCTGAACCGCAACTATGTCGAACCGCTGCGCATCGACGAACTGGCGCAACGGGTCAACCTCAGCAGCTCTACGCTGCATCACCGTTTCAAGGCGCTGACGGCCATGAGCCCGCTGCAGTACCAGAAACAGCTGCGCCTGCAGGAGGCGCGGCGGCTGCTGATCGCCGAGGGGCTCGATGTGTCCAGCGCCGGCTACCGGGTCGGCTACGAAAGCCCCTCGCAGTTCAGCCGCGAGTACAGCCGGCTGTTCGGCGCCTCGCCGGTGAAGGATCTTGCGCGGCTGCGCAGCACCGCGTAATTCAGCGCGGCGCCGGGTCCGGCACCTCGCGCAATGCCTGAGCGGCATCGATGGCGCGGGGAAAGCCGGCGGTCACGGTGGTCAGGTAGACCACCTCCTTCAGCTCCTCACGGGTGACGCCCAAGCGCAACGCGTAGCCGGCGTGCACCTTCATGTACTGCAGATGCCCTGGGCGGCGAAGGCGGCGATCACGGCCAGCTGACGGGTGCGATCATCCAGCTCACTGCGCCCCCAGACGTCGCCCAATGCGTACTGGGTGATGCCATCGGCGAGGAACGGATAGTCCTCGCGCAACGCTTCAAGCACCGGTTGCCCGGCACCGCCGGACAGGTGATCCATCACCTCGACGCCGCGTTCGTGGCGCTCGTTGCCGACGGCTTCCAGCGAGGCGAAAGTCAGTGAGCCGAATACGGCCAGGCAGGCCGCGACCAGGGTATTGCCTGTACGAAGGGTCATGACGGCGTCCTCAGTAAGGGCTGGCGGTGGGGCGCACCACCAGCTCGCTGACATCGACATCGGCCGGCTGGTCGATGGCATAGGCGATGGCGCGGGCGATGGCCTCGGCCGGAATGGCGATGCGACGGAAGTCGTCCATGGCCGAGCGCGCGCTGTCATCGGAAATGCTCTCGGCCAGTTCCGATTCGGTGACGCCGGGCGACACCAGGGTCACGCGGATATCGCCGCCGACCTCCTGGCGCAAGCCTTCGGAGATGGCGCGCACCGCGTACTTGGTGGCGCAGTACACCGCCGCGGTCGGGCTCACCGCGTAGGCACCGATGGAGGCGATGTTGACGAACTGGCCGGCGCGCTGGCGCTGCATCAGTGGCAGGCCGGCGGCGATTCCGTGCAGCACGCCGCGGATGTTCACGTCGATCATTCGGTCCCACTCGTCCACCTTCAGTGCGTCCAGCGGCGAAAGCGGCATCACCCCGGCGTTGTTGACGATCGCGTCGACGCGGCCGAAGCGCTGTTCGGCGAAGTCGACGAAGGCCTGGGTGTCCTCGCGGCTGGTCACGTCCAGCGCGCGGCTGGCGGCGACACCACCGTTTTCGTCGATCTCGGCGACCAGCTTTTCCAGCCGATCCAGGCGTCGCGCGCCGAGCACGACGGTTGCGCCCTGGGCCGCCAGCAGGCGCGCCGTGGCTTCGCCGATGCCGCTGCTGGCGCCGGTGATGAGTACGATTTTGCCGTTGATGTTCGACATGGGCTTGTCCTCCGCAGGTTGATTCGGGCGACGTCGGTGACGCCGTGGTTCGAATACTGAGATGGAGGACGGTTGCAGCGTTATGGCGATCCTGCCGGGCGCTTGCCTGATTCTGGCGCGCCCTACCAGATGCCTTCGTGCAGGGCAGCAGCCTCGTCTTCCAGCAGTGGCCCGACGACTTCGACCTTGCGCTGGCCGGCTTCGAAGACGATGCGGCAGGGCAGGTCCAGCGTCGGGTTCTCCGGATGGTTACCGGTGAGGTCCTTCAGGCTGCGCTCGGAAAGCCCATAGACCACGCGACCCAGCCCGACCCAGTAAGCGGCGCCGGCGCACATGGCGCAGGGCTCAGCTGAGGTGTACATGGTGCAGCGCGAGAGGAATTCCGGGGTGTAGCGGGTCGAGGCGCGGGTCATCAGCACACGCTCGGCGTGGCCGGTCATGTCGTGGTCGGGCATGTAGGCGTTGCCCTGTTCCAGCAGCACTTCGCCGTCCGGGCCGACCAGGATGGCGCCGAACGGATGGGTGCCGTTCTCCAGCGCGCGGCGGGCGACGTCGAAGCTTTTGCGCAGCAGGGCGAGATCGTCGAGAGGCATGGCGTTATCCAGACTGAGATAAAGAGGTGGTGAGCATCAATGCCCAGCCTTGGGCAGGCTCCAGGGAAAGCAGACCTTCTGCAGCAGCCCGATCAGGTGGAACAGCACCAGGCTGATTACCACCAGCATCATCAGCGCAGCGAACGCCTGGGGCACCTGGAACATCGAGGTGGAGAAGTTGATGAAATAGCCCAGCCCTTTTTCCGCCGCGACGAACTCGGCGACCACCGCACCGATCACCGCCAGGGTGATGGAGATGCGCAGCGCTGAAAACAGGTGCGGAATCGCATAGGGCAGACGGATGTTGCGGTACTCACGGGCTTTGGAAGCGCCGAGCGAGCGCGACAGCTCCACCAGCTCCTCTGGCGTCGCCAGTAGGCCGGTGACGCAGGACACCACGATGGGGAAGAAGGCGATGAGGAAGGTGATGAACACCCGCGGCAGGTCGCCGGCGCCCATCACCACCACGATGATCGGTGCCACCGCGACGATGGGCGTGGACTGCACGATCACCAGCAGCGGATACAGCGTGCGCGACATCACTCGCGAAGAGGCCAGGGCGATGGCCAGCGGGATGCCGATCAGAATCGACAGGCCGTAACCCATCAGCGTCACCCGCAGGGTGGCGAAAATATGCTCGGCCCAGGTGCCGAGACCGACTTTCTGCGTCGCCGCGAAGATGGCACTGGGCGAGGGCAACACGAAGCTCGGCAGCTTGAGCAGGCGGCAGGCCGCTTCCCAGACCAGCAATAGCACGAGCAGGGCGAGCCAGGGCGCGAAGCGGTCGGCCTGCGCCTTCAGGTGCAGTGCCTTGGGCTTAATGGTCGGCATGACGCGAGAAGACTTTGCGGCGGATATGGTTGGCGAGCTCATTGAAACGGGGCTCCGTGAGGGTTTCCATGGACCGCGGGCGCGGCAGGTCGACATCGATGATTTCCTGCACGCGGCCGGGGCGCGCCGACATCACCAGGATGCGGTCTGCCAGCAGCAGCGCTTCGGGAATCGAGTGGGTGATGAACAGCACCGTCTTCGGGCGCTGGGTCCATATGTTCAGCAGCTCCAGACTCAGCTCGTCGCGGGTCAGGGCATCGAGGGCCGAGAACGGCTCGTCCATCAGCAGGATTTCCGGGTCGTGCAGCAGCGCCCGGGCAATCGCCGCGCGCTGCTGCATACCGCCGGAGAGTTCGTCCGGATGCTTGTTGCCGAAGTCCTTCAGTCCTACCAGTTCCAGCAGCTCCTCGCCGCGGGTGATTTCCTGCGCGGTAACGCGACCGTACTTGTGGCGCATGGGAAAGGTCAGGTTGTCGCGGATGTTCAGCCATGGCAGCAAGGTCGGCCGCTGAAAGACGATGCCGATCTCGTCACGCGGGCCATCCACCGGGCTGCCGTAGATGCTGACCTGGCCGTGAGTTGGCCGTACCAGCCCGGCGAGGATGCGCAGCAGCGTGGACTTGCCGCAGCCCGAGGGGCCGAGCACCGCGATGAACTCGTGGCGGCCGATGTCGAAACTGGCGTTGTCCAGCGCCACCACCTCGCTGCCATCGGAGGAGGTGAAGACCTGGCTGACCCGGTCGAAGCTGATGTTGGGGCGCGGTGTGGCGGGCAGGGCGGCGGCGTTCATGGCATCACTCGCTCAGGCTGCTGTCGATGGCGCTGGCCGGGTCGAGACTGTCGACGGCCATGCCCTGGGCCTTGGCGACCCACTCCCAGGTGGTGGCCAGGCGTTTGGCGTCGAAGCCCGGGCCTTCGGCATCGCTGATCTCGTTCTGCATCAGCGGAACGGAGGCGGCGAACTGCTCCTCGGCCTGCTGCTCGTCGACCTCGGCGACCATTTTTTTCAGCGCGGCGGCCGCTGCAGCCGGGTCGGCGATGGCGTTCTTCTGTGCCTGCTGGTACGCCTTGACGAATTTCTTCGCTACCTCGGGATGGCTCTGCACGAAGCGCTGCGACGCCACCAGCGACAGGCCGTAGCCTTCGAAGCCGTATTCCGACCAGGGGATGGTCTTCAGCGTCTTGTCCGCTTCGCCGAGGGCACGGACGAAGCCAGGCGCGACGGTCAGCCAGTTGATGGTGGCGTCGACCTTGCCGGTGGCGAGCATCGGCGCCAGCGCGCCGGGGTCGAGCTTGAGCAGCTTGACGCTGGCCGGGTCGATGCCGTTGCGCTCCAGCAGCAGCGGCCAGACGACGTTGGAGGCAGAGAAGGTCGGCGTGGCCACCGTCTTGCCGACGATGTCCTTGAAGCTCTCGATGCCCGAACCTTCGGTGGTGAAGAAGGCGTCCGGTTGCTTGTTGTAGATCGGCGCCACGGCGACCACCGGCACCTCGCCCTGGGCCTTGGCCTGCAGCAGCGAGGCCAGGCCGGCCGAGCCGAAGTCCGCGCTGTTGGTGGCCAGCTTGGTCACCACGTCGCTACCGCCACGGGCACTGGCGATTTCCACTTCGATGCCTTCTGCGGCGAACAGGCCCTGTTCGACACCTAGGTAGATCGCGGCCTTGTCGCCGGCTGGCAACCAGTCGTTGAGCCAGCGCACCTTGTCGGCGGCCAGGGCGGATTGGCTGAACAGCGCGAGCAGGGCGCTGGCGAGCAGGGTTTTCTTGAACATGGTGAAGCTCCTTGAAGGTTCGGCGTGATAAGCGCGATGCAATAAACGGGTCAGTGCACCGGATGTGGATGGCGAGCGAAGAAATCCAGCAGGGCAGCGAGCAGCGCGCCGGGCATGGCCAATTGCGGCGCATGGCCGCAATCGAGCACCACCCGCTCGGCGCCAGGCACCAGCTGCTGCATGCGCTGTTGCACCCGTGGCAGCACGGAGCGGTCCTGCGCGGCTTCGATGTACAAGCGCGGCAGACGACCGAAACGCGCGGTCGTCCAATGCGCGGCGATATCGCGGCCACCATCGGGCTGCACCGTCAGGCGGCGCGCTGCAGCGATGGCGGCCTGTGCCGGTGCATCGTGAAAGAACACGGCGCAGGCGGCATCGGCCGGTACGCGGCTGCCGCCGGGCGCGGCTTCGAGATAAGGGCCGATGCCGCTGACCTCGGGGAAGTCACGGGCGAGTTCGGCGCAGAGTTCGCCGAAGCCCATGCCGCTGGGCAGCATCATGCCGGCGACATAGGCGACCCCGGCGATGCGCTCGGCATAAGCCTCGGCCACGGCAGTGGCAGTGACGCCGCCGCCGGAATGCGCCACCAGCTGAATCGGACCAGGCAGCGTCTCGATCAATGCGCCGACGTGTTCGACATAGCGCTGCAGCGAGGCGTCTGCGAGCGGCGCGGCGTCGTGGCCGTTGCCCGGCAGATCGACCGCGTGGGGACTATGCCCGGCATCGCGCAGGCCTTCGAGGAGCGAGTCCCAGACCCAGCTACCGGCCCAGGCGCCGTGGATGAGGACGATGTCAGCCATAGGTCCTCCGGTACATCTCGCGGTGGTGTTCTTCCACCGTCACCGCGGGATAGCGAGGGGCTTCACCCGGCGCGAGGCAGGTCGGCAGGCACTCGACCAGATGGTCCGGGTTGCCGCTGAAGAAGAACGGCACGCTATAGCGCTCGCGCCCGGAAATGTTGACCACCCGGTGTAGCGTCGAACGGTACTGGTCGTTGGTCCAGCGGGCGATCATGTCGCCGAGGTTGACCACGTAGGTGCCGGGCACGGGCGCTGCGTGAATCCAGCTCTTGCTGTGACGATCCCAGACCTGCAGGCCGGGGTTCTCGTCCTGCAGAAGCAGCGTCAGCCCGCCGAAATCGGTATGCGCGCCACAGCCCTTCTCGCCGGGCGCGGCGTTGGTCGGCTGCGGCGGGTAATGCAGCAGGCGCAGGGTGCTCATGGAGTCGCGGCAGAAGCCGGCGAAATGTTCCTCCGGCAGTTGCAGCGAGAGCGCGATGGCGCCCATCAGCCGTGCCGCGAGGGCGTTCATCGCATCGCGATAGCGCTCCATGGTCGGGCGAAAGTCCGCAAGCTCGGTTGGCCACTGGTTGGCACCGTGGTTGAAGCGACCGGCCAGTACCCGCGGGTCGTCCTCGGCCAACTCCTCGCCGATATAGAAGCCTTCCTTGAGATCGGCCGGCGCACCGGCTTCCAGCACCTGACCGCGCAACGGCTCATAGCCGCGATTGGCGTTCGAGAACACCTTGTCCAGCGCACGCTTGCCTGCTTCCGGCTGGGAAAAGAAGGCCCGCGCCTGCTCGAACACCGCCTGTTGTAGCGCCGGGTCGACGCCGTGGTTGGCGACGCAGAAGAAGCCGACCTCGCGACAGGCCGCGCCGATGCGTTCGGCCACGGCAGTGCGCTCGGCAAGGTCGGGAGAAAACAGCCCGGCGATATCGATCAGCGGCAGCGCGGCGGCTTCGAGATGACGGGCACAAAGGGACTGGTTCATGGCTCGATCCTGCTCTGCCGACGCGGAATGGCGGTCGGCGAGCGCAGTATCTGGCGGGTCATGCTGTGCGCAGAAGCAGAGAATATCGAGCAAGCCGATGCCGTTCCGGCATCACCTTCCGGTGCTTCAAAAGGAGGCGGAAGGTGTTTCTGAAAGGTGCACTGCAAGGGGCCGGCGTTGTGTAGTTTTCAAATCTAACGCAGAAATTATGCGACGTTCGCGCACTATATCGGTGCGGTTATCCGGCTTGCAGAAAGGCAATTATTTTTTTGGGCCAAACAGGAAGGCGTCAGTCATGACCGCCTTCCGCCTCGCTCTAGGGTGTGTTGACCGCTTCGAGAAGGGCCTCGGCCAGAGTCTGGCTGGTGAAGGGTTTGGCTAGCACACGCAGCCCGTGCTCGGCAGCGAGACGCTCGGTGTAGCCTGTCGCGAGGATGATGGGCAGTTCGGGATACAGGCCTTGGGCTTCCGCCGCAAGACCAACCCCGTCCAGCCGTCCGGGCATGACGATATCCGAAAGAAGCACATCGATAGGCGGGCGCGTGTCATCGGCGAGCCTGGCCAGGGCTGAATCCGCGTCCTGCGCCTCGTCGACCAAATAGCCCAGTTCCTCAAGCATAGACATCACCACCTCGCGCACCTCGGCGTCGTCGTCGACCAGGAGTACCCGTGTGGTTCGGTTGGCACGTTCCGGTGTCTTCTCTACCGGGCCAGCCGGTTCGCTGCGGTGTTCGACGCGTGGCAGCAGGAGGCGGACGCGGGTGCCCTTGCCGACTTCGCTGTCGATCGCTACCGCGCCGCCTGATTGGTGCGCGAAGCCATAGACCTGCGCCAGACCGAGGCCCGTTCCCTCGCCGATGGCCTTGGTTGTGAAGAAAGGCTCGAATGCCCGCGCCTGGACCTCCTTGCTCATTCCACAACCTGTGTCGAGGACGTCGACGGCGAGATAGGTCCTTGTCCCCAGGCTTGGCAGGGCGATGTCTCCATGCGCCACGTCGTGCAGGCTGATGCTCAACGGACCGCCGTCTGGCATGGCGTCCCGTGCATTGATCGCCAGGTTGAGGATGGCCAGCTCGCATTGCACCGGGTCCAGCGCCGCCGGCCAGGGGCGGTCCGGCAAGTCGAGCTGTAGAACGACGTTATTGGGCAACGCGCCGGTCAGCAGTTCGTGCATGCCGAGAATCAATGCGCGCAAGTCGACCTGCTCGACATCTCCGGTGCGGTTTCGACTGAAGGTCATCAGGTGCCGCGTAAGGCGGGTAGCCCGTTGAGCCGAACGCTGGCATGCCTCGATGGCGCGCTTGGCTCGGGGGTTCGGGCTCAGCATGTCGGCCAGTTGCAAGCCGACGGTCATGCTTTGCAGAAGGTTATTGAACTCGTGCGATATACCCGCGGTGAGGTTGCCCAGCGCTTCAAGTTTCTGGCCCTGTAGCAGCGCCCGATGCGAGCGTTCGGCCTGGGCGACGGCTTCCTCGACCCGCTCTGCCATTTCCTGGCTCGAGCGGTGAATGGTCTTGCTGGCCTGGGCAAGTACCTGCGCGGTCCGGTCAGTCTCGTCCATGCCGGTCCGAGGTGCCTCGAAGACTTCCCCTCGGGCCAAGGCACCGGCTGCCTGGTCCAGTTGAGTCAAGGGGCGGGTGATGGTGCGGCCGAGCGCAATGGCCAGTCCGATCGCCGCCGCGAGCACCAGCAGGATGCCGATGGCAGCGGTTCCGATGGGCTTCAATACGCTTGCGAGCAGGTCCTCACGGGGAATGCCGATCAGTACCGTCCAGCCTGAACTTTCACCACGGCTGATAAAAGAAACCACGCGTTGATTGTCGCGGGTGACGGAAATCAGCTTGCCTTGGCGAGTCGCTAGCCCGCGCAAATCGGCGACGAAGTTGTCGTCCGCGGCTTCACCTACATGTCTGCCGGGGTCCCGGGTGCGCGCAACGATAGTGTATGTCTGATCCAGAACGGCACCAAGCCAGCGCTCGGGAAGCTCCTGAGCTTGCAGCAGGGCTTCGATGCGGCTGACCGGAAACTTCATGGTCAGGTAGTAGACGACTCGGCCGTCACGCATCACCGGGCGGTGAATGGCGACGCTGTGCACGCGCGTCAACGGGTCGCGAAACATCGGACTGACGTCTAGCAGCGGGGTGTTCTCGAAGCCTGGCAGGCTCGGTGGCATCGGCAACGGCGCGCCAAAAGGGTAGTCCGAATCAGCCAGGGGCACGCCGTTCGGGTCGAATATGGTTACGCCGGTGGCTATCGGTTGAACGGTCTGCTGTAGACGTTCATGAAACGCACGCAGATCGCCACTCACCAGTGTTGGCGAGGCGGCCAGCGTCGTGACCACTGCGCCGAAGCGATCAAGTTCGCGCTCAACGGCAAGACTTACGCCGCGAGTGGTCTCGTACATACTTTGGTCGATCTGCTGTGACTGCGCTCGGTAAACCGAATAGGTTGCAAACAGCGCGAAGGCCAGCGCCGGTGCGATGACGGCGATGACCAGCCAGATGAGACGGGCGCGTATCGACACGAAGCAAGTTCCTGATCGGAGCAAGAGTCAATGCGGGTTCGGCATCATGTATGAGCCCGTTGCTTTCGTCGGGCCTAGTCAGAAGACCGCAGGCGCGCCGGCTTGTTACGACGTTACAGACCAATGACGGCATCGAACCAACCGAACTTCAGCGGGAACACCTGCGCGTCGCCTCGGCTGAAGGTGGGCTGACGGATTGGCCGACCCGCCTGGAACGCCCCGTAAGGAAGGGGTGGATCAGTGAACTTCCACACCATCGATAGCGGTGCGCAACGAGATTGCCAGTTCTTCCAGCCGGTAGGGCTTGGCCAATACGTGCACGCCTTCTGCGGCGGCAGATTGCTGTGCGGCTTCGGCGTAGCCGCTGGTAAGCAGCACGGGGACCCCGAGGTCGCGGGTGCGGATTTCGCGGGCCAGCTCAACGCCATTCATGCCGCCCGGCATCATGACGTCGGAGAACACGATATCCACCCGGCAACCGTTCTGTAGCGCAGTCAACGCGTCTGTGGCACTGGCGGCATGGGTGACGCGATAGCCGAGATGTTCGAGCATCTCGCCGACCAGGGCCGCGACTTCTTCATCATCGTCCACCAGCAGTACGGTACCGGCCGATGCGTCGGGGCTGTCGTCTTCGGCAGGCCGTTCGCCGTCGGGCTGATCGGGTACACGCGCCGATCGCGGCAGCAGCATGATCACGCTGGTTCCGCGATCGCATTCGCTTTCGATCCACACGGTGCCGCCGGACTGCCGCGCGAAGCCGTAGACCTGCGCCAGCCCAAGCCCCGAGCCTTTGCCGATCTCCTTGGTGGTGAAGAAGGGGTCGAATACGCGGGTGCGAACCTCCTCGGGAATGCCGGTGCCCGAGTCGGTCACCGTGAGGCGGACAAAATCGCCGGTGATGCCCAGCACCGTTTCGCCAGGTGCATTGCTGGCTTCGATCAGGATCGAGCCGCCGTCGGGCATGGCGTCGCGGGCATTCACGGCCAGGTTGAGGACGACCAGCTCCAGCTCGCCAGGGTCCACTTCGACCGGCCAGAGATCCGGCTCGAACTGCACTTCCACGTGCACGTCGCCGCTCAGGCTGCGGTCGAGCAGCTCGCGCATGCGGCCGATGCGCAGCACCAGGTCGACCGACTCGGGTTCCAGTGACTGGCGGCGGGAGAAGGCGAGCAGTTGCCGGGTGAGGGCGCTTCCGCGTTGCGCGGCCTGGCGCATGCCGTCCATCAACCGCTCGCGACGTGCAGGATCGGCGCGGCGGTCGAGCATGTCGAGGCCACCGGAGATCACCATCAGCAGGTTGTTGAAATCATGGGCGATGCCGCCGGTGAGCTGGCCGATGGCTTCGATTTTCTGCGCCTGGCGCAGGGTTTCTTCGATCTGCGCGCGTTCGGCCATCTGTGTGCGCAATTCCTGGTTGGCCTTTTCCAGTTCGCTGGTGCGCTCGACCACCAGCGCTTCCAGCTGATTCGAGGCGCGCTCACGGGCTTCGAGCAAGGCCCTGACTTCGTACTGGCGATGTCGCCCGCGCAGGGCGGCTTTCACCGCGCTGGTGAGGGTGATGCTCTGTACCGGGCGTTCCAGCAGGGACACGTTGCGCAGCGCCGCCACCATGCGCTGACGCCACGCGGCGACTGCCGGCTGTTGATGCTTGCTGGTAAGGACCACAAAGGGAAAGTCGGACCAGGCCGGTTGTTGATCGACCCAGGTGGCGAGCGCTTGAAGATCCTGGCCGAAGAGACCTTCTTCGGCGATGAAAACGGCATCGGCATCGGTTTCGGCGCGACCTAGCACTTCATCGACACTGTGGCAGACAACGGCGTCCATGCCGCTGCGGCTGAGAAGTTCGGCCGAGGCGGGACCGTCCCGGCCGATGGGGGCATAGACGACTACGATGGGGCCTTCTCGTTTAGTGGGCGTCGTCATGCTCGTCTGTCAGTAGCTGAGTCGCATCACCGGTGTATTCCGGTGTGCCCGATAAGATGCCGCTGAAGTGGCTGAGCGGCGGCCCGACCTCGAGGCCGGCGCTACTGAGGCGGTACTCACGGACGGTGTTTTCATGCCGTCCGCTGCGCTTTTTCACCACTGACAACGCCCGGCGAACGACGCCGGCATGCTCGAAGTAGCGCTGCATGATAACCGCATCGCTGAGATAGCTGATATCCACAGGCGTATCCATTGGGCCGACCAGGCCATGCTGGGCGAGCACCATGATGCTGATCACGCCTTTCTGGCCCAGATAACTCAACAGCTCGTGCATCTGCAGAATCAGGAATCGGCCATCAGGCATCGCGTGCAGATAGCCGTTGAGGCTGTCCAGAATCACCAGGCGGGCCTCCCGCACCTCTACGCTCTGGCGGACCGCGGCGGTGAACTCGCCGGGCGACAGCTCGGCCGGGTCGACCTGTTGCAGATGCAGCAGCCCCTGTTCGATCCACGGTTCCATGGGCAGCCCCAGCGCCCGCCCGCGCGCCAGCAGCGTGGCGATGTTTTCGTCAAAGACGAAGAAGGCGACCTGCTCGCCGCGTTTGCACGCCGCGACCGCATAGCTCAAGGCCAGCGAGGATTTGCCCACGCCGGCAGCGCCGACCAGCAGCGCGTTGGTGCCGCGTTCCAGGCCGCCACCCAGCATCTTGTCCAGTGCCGGATTACCGGACGAGGCCAGCTCACCAGAGAAGGACGAGTGGTGCTCGGCGGCGATGAGCCGGGGATAGATGCGCAGGCCGCCCTTGCGGATGGCGAAGTCGTGGTAACCGCCGCGAAACTGGATGCCACGCATCTTGATCACCCGCAGACGCCTGCGCTCGGCACCGTAGTCGATTGCCACCTGCTCGAGCATGACCACGCCGTGGGAGATGGAATGCAGTTGCAGGTCGCCCACTTCCGAAGTCTGGTCGTCGAGCAGAACCACCGTGCAGTTGCGGGTGGTGAAGAAATGCTTGAGTGCCAACACCTGCCGGCGGTAGCGCAGAGGGCTTTGCGCCAGCAGGCGCATTTCCGAGAGGCTGTCGAAGATCACGCGACTCGGATTGGTTTCGGTGACCCGATCAAACACCTGCTGCGTGGTTTCACTCAGCTCCATCTCCACGGGGTGCAGCACCGTCAGTTCGAGGTCCGGGTCCAGGCTGGTTTCCGGCGTGACCAGCTCGAACACATCGATACCGTCGAGGGACCAGCCGTGCCGCTTGGCGACCAGCTCCAGTTCGTCCTTGGTTTCCGAGAGGGTCACGTAGAGAACGCGCTCGCCCTGGCGGACCCCTTCGAGCAGGAACTGCAGCGCAATGGTGGTCTTGCCCGAGCCCGGGCTACCTTCGTACAGGTACATGCGGTTGGGGTCGAGGCCGCCGCCGAGAATGTCATCCAGCCCCTCGCTGCCAGTGGAAATGCGAGGGGGTTCATCGTCTGGTTGGAAGGAAAGATTAGTGAAATCGGTCATTCCGTTCTCCTTAACGCAGGCGCCGCTGCGTGCTTCGTTCCCACTCCTGCATGTCCATATCAGGACGGACGCGGACGGGAACAGGCCCGTTTCTCGCCTGGTGGGCAGGTCGGGCTGAATGCCGCTCGAATCGTCGCCTGATGCGCTTCTGATGTGCCGAAAATTGCGCGTTTGGCGGTCGACGTTCGAGGGGCGCAGTCATTTAATCCGACTCGCCAGCCGCCTGCCCGTTCCGCATGAGTGTGCTCGGCACCTCCGCTGCAGCGCGCTCTCCAGGCGGCGCGACCATCTGCTGCGCGGTCCGCCCGGCCGCTTCGCTCGTTGCCCTGGAGCTACCTCGACCCCCCTCCGCTGCGCAACAGACTGCAACCATTGAACCTTGGATCATGGGCCAGGCTGCCCCATGATCAGCCTTTGCCTTCGCGGGTCGCCTGCATGTCTCGATTCTCTCGTCCATCGGCTTCGGCGCTGGGCCGCTTTCTGCAACTGGGCGGCACCGGCGCGCGCATTGCCGGCAACCTGCTGGTGCAGCGCATCACGCCAGGCAAGGCGCGTATCGACTGGGTGCCGGTCGGTGAACTGCTCGGTGATGCGCTTGGGCAGATGAAGGGCCCAGTGCTGAAGCTCGGTCAGCAGGCCTCGCAATGGCAGGACCTGCTGCCCGAGCCGATCAGCGCCGCGCTGGCGCGCTTGCAGAACCAGGTGCCCTCGCTGCCGTTCGATGCACTGCAAGCCAATCTGCAGCGCGTCTACGACGGCAAGCTGTACGAACTGTTCGAGTCCATCGAGCCGGAGCCCGCGGCGGCGGCCTCGCTGGGCCAGGTCCATCGCGCTCGGGATCGGCAGGGCAGGGCGCTGATCATGAAGGTCCAGTACCCCGGCATCCGCGCCATCTGCGATGCCGATCTGCGCCAACTACGCCGCTTGATGCCGCTCGGGCGACTGTTCGGCACGCCGCCCGCGCGTCTCGATGCGGTGTATATCGAGCTGCAACGGGCCATTGCCGAGGAACTCGACTACGAGGCCGAGCGCGCCAACCTCGAAGCCTTCCGCGAGCACTTCAGCAACTGGCCGGGCATCCGCATTCCCTTTGCCGTGGGCGAACTCTGCCGGCCCGGTGTGCTGGTGCTGGAGGACCTGCCGGGCCGCTCCATGGCCGAGGTCGAACAGGCCCCGGCGGAGGTGCGCCAGCGCCTGGCCGAAACCCTCTGCCAATGGCTGGCCGAGCAGGCATTCGGTCTGCAACGGCTGCATACCGATCCGCATCCCGGCAACCTCGCCTGGACAGAGACTGGCGAGCTGGTGGTCTACGATTTCGGCAGCATACTGCGCCTGGAGCCGCGCTTGCTGGCCGGCTACGTGCAGATATTCGAAGCATTGCGCAGCACCTCCAGCGAGGCGCTGGAGCCGGGCTTTCAGGCCCTGGGTGGACGCCAACCGGGGAGCACGCCGCCGCATGGGCTGTATCGAAGCATCCACCTGATGCTGCACCCGCTGCTGCAACCCGGCGCCCAATGGGATTTCCGCGAGGCGGCGCTTCATCAACGGCTGTCCGAACTGTTCCCCCTGATGATGTCCGCACTCGGCAGCCTGCAACCGGCTTCCGGCACCTTGCTGATCAACCGCACCCTGGAAGGCCATTACTGGAACCTCTACCGGCTCGGCGCTTGCCTGCCCATCGCCGACCTGCTCGCCGAACATATCGAACGCTGGCGCAGCGAAGCCGGCGCCCGTCGACCGTAAATCTGGAGATCGTCATGCCGTTGGAATCATTCCCCGAAGGGTTTCGTGCGCTGGTCATTGGCGCATCCGGTGGCATCGGCGCCGCATTGGTCGATGCCTTGCGCAGCGATCCGCGCTGCGCCTCGGTCATTGCGCTGAGTCGCTCGTCCGAGCCGGCGCTCGACCTGACCGATCCCGCCAGCATCGAACAGGCCGCGGCCAGCGTGGCGGGGCAGGGGCCGTTTCACCTGATCATCAACGCCGCCGGCGTGCTGCACGGTGGCGACTTCATGCCGGAGAAGCGCCTGGCCGATCTCAACCAGGCGCAGCTGCTCGCCACCTTCCAGATCAACACCTTCGGCCCGGCCATGCTGCTGCGCCACTTCAGCGGCCTGCTCGACCGCCAGCGCGGCGTGCTCGCCATGCTCTCGGCCAAGGTCGGCAGCATCGGCGATAACCGCCTCGGCGGCTGGTACAGCTACCGCGCCTCCAAGGCCGCGCTGAACATGCTGATCAAGACTGCTTCCATCGAAGTGCGCCGTAGCCAACCGAATGCGGTGCTGCTGGCGCTGCACCCGGGAACGGTGAACTCACGGCTGTCACAACCATTCCGCGGCGCCGAAATCGGCAGGCCTGCGAGCGATGCCGCGCGGGATCTGTTGCGGGTAATCGATGGGCTGGGGCCGGACGCCAGTGGTGGGTTCTATGCGTATAGCGGGGAGGAGTTGCCGTGGTAAGCCGCTGGGGCGGATGCTGACGGACAGCCAGGCTCGATAGTCGTCCTCGTGGCGGCGGGCGGGGCTGCGTAACAAAGGTCAACGATGGGGTTGCGGGCCAAGCAGGCGCGCTCTCATCGCTGCACATTTTTTTCACAAATATCCAGTCTGCATGTCTCGCCAATACTGAGTCTTAGATATTTCAGCCTAGCTTCGCCTGCATATTCAAAAGCACATTCCGGAAGCGCCAGTTCTCTCGGCCGGCGCGGCATTCTCCTCAAGCCCGCTGCGCACCTACGCCTCGCCCCCATTGTCTATGTTGGTGATAACCGCCCCACCCATCGCGGGGCGGCAGTGATCACAAGAATAAGGATGAGCACGATGCGTTTGCTTCAGATCAGCAGATTGACCCTTGGCGTGGCGATCGTCGCCACCGGCCACATCGCCCACGGCGCACTTCTGGAGGGCGGGGCGGTCGCAGCCCCCGATGAGTACAGCGCCAAGGCGGCCGCTCAGGTGCTCAAGGCCGGCGGCAATGCGGTGGATGCCGCGGTGGCGACCGCCCTCACCTTGGCCGTTACCTACCCCGAGGCCGGCAATATCGGCGGCGGTGGTTTCATGACGCTGTATATGGACGGCAAACCGTATTTCCTGGACTACCGGGAAGTCGCGCCCAAGGCCGCCAGCAAGACCATGTACCTCGACGACAAGGGTGAGGTGATCGAGAACCTGAGCCTGGTCGGCGCCAGGGCCTCCGGCGTGCCCGGCACCGTGTTGGGCATGTGGGAGGCCCATCAGCGCTTCGGCAAGCTGCCCTGGAGCGAGCTCATTACCCCGGCGGTCGGCTATGCCCGTACAGGCTTCACGGTTGCAGACCAGCAATACCAGTACCGCGAGGACGCCCTCGGCCTGTTCAACGGGACGACCAATTTCGGGGATTACTTCGGCGCCATGAAGGCCGGTTCCACCTTCCGTCAGCCGGAGCTGGCCGAGACCTTGGAGCGCATCGCCGACAAGGGGCCTGACGACTTCTACAAAGGTCAGACCGCCGACTTGCTGGTTGCGCAGATGCAGCGTGACGACGGGCTCATCACCAAGGAGGACCTGGCCGACTACCGCGTCAAATGGCGCGAGCCGATGCGTGTCGACTGGCAGGGCAACAGCCTCTACACCGCGCCACTGCCCAGCTCCGGTGGCATCGCCCTGGCGCAGCTGATCGGCATGAAGCAGCAGCGCGCCGCCGACTTCAAGGGCGTCGAGTTGAACTCGGCACGCTACATCCACCTGCTGGCGGAGATCGAGAAGCGCGTCTTTGCCGACCGTGCCGACTACCTGGGCGACCCGGACTATTCCGACGTGCCGGTCGCGAAGCTGACATCGGCTGACTACCTGAAGCAGCGCGCTGCCGAGATAAATCCCACGGCCATTTCCGAAACCGAGAAGGTGCGCCCGGGCCTCGAACCGCGGCAGACGACCCACTTCTCCATCGTCGATGCCGACGGCAATGCAGTCAGCAACACCTACACCCTCAATCTGGACTACGGCAGCGGCGTGGTGGTCAAGGGCGCCGGCTTCCTCCTCAACGACGAGATGGACGACTTCAGCGCCAAGCCGGGCGTCGCCAACGCCTTCGGTGTGGTCGGTAGCGACGCCAACGCCATCGAACCGGGCAAGCGCATGCTGTCGTCCATGAGCCCGAGCATCGTCACGCGGGATGGCAAGGTCAGCCTGGTGCTTGGCACGCCGGGCGGTTCGCGCATCTTCACCTCGATCTTCCAGGTGCTGAACAACGTCTACGACTTCGACATGCCGCTGGAAAAAGCCGTGGCCGCACAACGCGTGCACCATCAACTGCTGCCGAAGGACACCATCTACTACGACGCCCACGCACCGCTGACCGGCAAGGTTGCCGACGAGCTGAAAGCCATGGGCTACACGCTCGAGGATCAGGGCTGGCTGATGGGTGATATCCAGGCGATACGCGTCGATGGCACGCGCCTGCAGACCGGCTCAGACCCGCGCGGTCGTGGAGTGGGGATGGTCGTCAAGCCTTGATGGGCGAGGAAGGCCGCGGGTAGGAGAGCGCAGCCGCGTTTTGACACGTCATGCGCCGCAGGACCGCGGCGCATCGATGTTCAGCCTTTCGATGTGCCTATCCATCGGGTCATGCGGCGTCAAGCGTGCCCTCAGAGGGCAAACGGACATATCGCTTGTCCTGCTCACCCGTTGGAAATTCCAAAGGCCTATGTCGAGTCTGCTGCTCCTACCCCTCAGTCAGCGCCTGCAACCGCTCTAGCTATTTGGTTTGAACGTCATTCGCCGTCTGGCTGTCCGACTTCGGGACAGGGGTTCCGTGGCCCTGGCGCTTTATTTTGTTGCGAAGTTTGTGCAGCTAGGCGCGCATTCCGAGGCAGTTCGGCATGGCGGTCAGCGTGCTCCGCCGGGCCGTTTTCCGAGTGGAACTTCCCAAGCCGCGCGACCCCGATCCATTGGTTCATAAGGAGTCGAGATGCCTACAAATCCCCCCAACGGATTGACCCGACGCAAGCTGCTCACTGCATCGGCCGCTACCGTGGCGGCCGGGGTCGCCGCGACCGCGAAGGCCGTTACCGTCAACGGCGTACCGCAGTGGCTGCCCTTCGACCATAACGGCCCGCTGCATTACGAGGCCAAGGGCTGGCAGTTCTTTACTCTTGAGGAGGCCCGGGAGGTGGAGGCGATCGTCGAGCGCCTGATCCCTGCCGACGATCTTTCAGTCAGCGGCAAGGAGGCGGGTTGTGCGGTGTTCATCGACCGCCAGCTGGCCGGCCACTATGGCCGCTATGAGCGGCTCTATCAGCATGGTCCGTTTGTGCCTGGCGTCGAACCGCCCTCGGACTTGGTGCCTGCCGAGCGCTACCGGGTCGGTATCGAACAGCTGGGCAGGCATTGCCAGGCGACGTTCGGCAAGCGTTTCAGCGAGCTGGAAGGTGACCAGTGCGATGACGTGCTCAGGAAGATGGAGAGTGGCGATATCGCCTTCGAAGGCATCGAGTCAGAGGTGTTCTTCGAACAGATTCTGCAAAACGCCATGGAGGGATTCTTCGCCGACCCGATCTACGGCGGCAATCGCGACATGGTCAGCTGGAAGATGCTCGGCTTCCCCGGTGCCCGTTACGACTATCGCCCCTACATCGACCGGCATAACGAGAAGCTGGATCTGGTACCGCTGTCGATCATCGGCAGTTCCTCATGGAGTCGCAAGGGATGAAGGATATGACCAAAAAACTGCCTTCAACCGACGTCGTGGTGGTAGGGCTCGGCTGGGCCGGGTCGATCATCGCCAAGGAACTCGCCGATGAGGGCCTGACGATCATGGGGTTCGAGCGGGGTGCCTGGCGTGATACCGCCAGCGACTTCAATATCGCCTCGGTGACCGACGAGCTGCGCTACGTGATTCGCCAGGAGCTCATGCTGCGCACCCGCCAGAACACCTGCACGATGCGCAACAAGCCAAGCGAAACCGCGCTGCCGATGCGTACCTGGGGCTCCTTTCACCCCGGCAACGGCACCGGTGGAGCGGGTAACCACTGGGCTGGCATCACCTTTCGCTTTCAGCCGGAAGAGTTTCGCCTCCGGAGCCATCTGGTCGAGCGTTACGGCGAAGCGTCCATCGAAGGGCTGGCCCTGCAGGACTGGGGCACCACCTGGGAAGAAATGGAGCCGCACTACGATGCCTTCGAGCGTGTGGCCGGCGTGTCCGGCAAGGCCGGCAACATAGGAGGCAACGTCGTCGACGGTGGCAATCCGTTCGAGGGCGCACGGTCCAGGGAGTACCCCAACCCGCCGACCAAGCAGACCTTCGCGCCCGTGCTGTTCGCCGATGCCGCACGTGACATGGGCTACACGCCGTTCCCGGTGCCATCGGCGTTGGCTTCGCAGGCCTATACCAACCAGTACGGCGTAACGATGGGGCCGTGCACCTTCTGCGGGTTCTGCACCAACTACGGCTGCGCCAACTATTCCAAGGCAAGCGCCATCGTCAACGTGCTGCCATCGCTGGCACGCCTGCCCAATTTCACCGCCAAGACCCATTGCGAAGTGCTGGAGGTAACGAAGGACAGCACCGGCAAGCGCGCCACTGGCATCGTCTATGTGGATTCCAACGGCGACCGATGGGAACAGCCGGCGGATATCGTCGTGGTCGCCGCGTTCACCTTCGAAAACGTACGCCTGATGCTGCTCTCCGGCATCGGCCAGCCCTACGACCCGCTAAGCAACACCGGTACCACCGGGCGCAACTACGCCTACCAGACGGCCAACAGCGTGCAGCTGTTCTTCGACGACAAGAACTTCAACCCCTTCATCGGTGGCGGCGCCATCGGCATGGGCATCGATGACTTCAACAACGACAATTTTGACCATTCCGGGCTGGGCTTTGTCGGCGGCGGCAGCACGCGGGTGACGCCCATTGGCGCAGCGCCCATCAACTCCCGTCCGGTACCGCCTGGCACGCCCAAGTGGGGCTCGGAGTGGAAGAAGACGACGGTGCAGTACTACGCCAACAGCATGTCCATCGGTTGCGAAGCGAGCAACTACAGCACCCGCAACAACTACCTGTCGCTGGACCCGAACTACACCGATCCGCACGGCCGACCACTGCTACGGATTACCTTCGACTTCACCGACAACGACCTGCGCATGGCGCAGTACGTCACCGACAAAACGGCTGAGATCGCCAGGGCGCTGAATCCGAAAATGATAGTCGCCAGCCCGCGCAAAGGGCCGTGGTCCAACACGTCCTATCAGTCCTCCCACGTGGTCGGTGGTTTCGTCATGGGGGCTGATCCTTCTACCAGTTCGGTAAACAAGCACCTGCAGGTCTGGGATGTGCCGAACCTGTTCGTGGTCGGCGCATCGGCCTTTCCGCAGAACCCCGGCTACAACCCAACGGGCACCGTCGGCGCACTGGCATTCAAGGCAGCGCATGCGATCCGCACCTACTACCTCAAACGTCCCGGGGAGATGATCAGCGTATGAAGCCTCTCCTGAACACCGGCCTCGCGTTGCTCGTCGCGACGAGCGTCAGCGCCTACGCCGTCACCGCTCCGGACGCCTACGAACTCGTGGAAAAAGGTCGCTACATCGCCACGCTCGGTGATTGTACGGCCTGCCACACATTGCCCGGCGAGCCGCTTTTCTCAGGTGGCGTGGCGATCGAAACGCCGTTCGGCGAACTACTGGGCGCCAATATCACCCCTGATCCGGCAACCGGTATCGGCCGCTGGACCTTCGAAGACTTCCAGAACACCATGGCCCGCGGCCATGGACGCAACGGCAAGCAGCTCTATCCGGCCATGCCCTATGCCGCGTATACGAAGGTCACGCGCGAGGACAACCTGGCGCTCTGGGCCTACCTGCGCACCGTGCAGCCGGTGCAGAGCGAGGTGGAAACGAACCAGCTGCCGTTTCCTTTCAACGTGCGCCTGAGCATGAAGGCGTGGAACTGGCTCAACTTCACCGAGGGCGAATTCGAACCCGACGCGGACAAAAGCGAACAATGGAACCGCGGCGCCTACCTGGTGCAGGGGCTTGGGCATTGCGGCAGTTGCCACACGCCGAAAAACCTCATCGGCGGCGACAAGAACGATGGCACGCTCAAAGGCGGGAAGTTGCAGGGCTGGATGGCGCCGAATATCTCCAACACGGCCCATGTTGGCCTGGGTGAATGGACTGAGGACGACATCGTGCAGTACCTCAAGACCGGTGCCAACCGCTACGACATCGCTTCCGGGCCGATGGCCGAGGCGGTGGAGAATTCCACTCAGTACTGGCGTGACGAGGACCTGAGGGCTGTGGCGGTCTATCTCAAGGACCTCGACCACGAGCACGAAAAGCCCGAACCGCTGGACCCCAACGACCCGATCATGACCGCTGGCCGCGGGCTCTATGAAGACCGCTGCTCGGCCTGCCATACCCCCGATGGCGAAGGCATTCCGACGTTATTTCCCAAGCTTGCCAATGCGCCGCTGGTCAATGCGCGCGACGCGGTATCGATGATTCGCGTGGTACTTGCCGGCAATCGCGCCGGAAGTACGGACGCGGCACCTACCGGCCCGGCCATGCCGTCGTTCGCCTGGAACCTCTCGGATGAAAACATCGCCGACGTGCTCACCTATGTGCGCAACAGCTGGGGCAATGCGGCCCCGGCAGTCAGCGCCGATGAGGTGCGTAAACAGCGCGAGGCGCTGCAAAGCCAGTGAACGTGTCGCTGGAGGTGCCGATGCTGGTGCGAGGATCAACGCCGCACAGTGCGGCGTTGAAACAGAGGAGGGTTACTGCGGGCGGTAGATGGCGCAAAGCTTGTTGCCGTCAGGGTCGCGCACATAGCTGAGGTGCAACGCGCCGAGGCTGGTTTCGCGCAGCCCCGGCGGGTCCTCACAGGTGGTGCCGCCATGGGCGACGCCTACATCGTGAAACGCCTTGACCTGCTCCGCCGAGCTGCACTTAAAGCCAATCGTGCCGCCGTTACCGACGGTTGCTTCCTCACCGTTGATGGGCTCGGTGACACCGAACAGGCTGCCATCGTGACGGTAGAACAGGCGCGTATGCCCGGACGGCGCCACATTGCGCAGCGGCTCGCCGGCGCCGAGTACGCCGAGCACGGCATCGTAGAAACGCTTCGACCGTTCAATATCATTCGAACCGACCATTACATGGTTGAGCATGGGGGCCTCGCTAGGTGGTTTGGAGTTGTGCGGCTATGGAGCGGGCACTCTAGCATTGGGAGGAAGAGGGGGTGTAAGCGGAGGGTTGGGCAGTGGGCGCTGATGTTCGAGCGGAAGATCAGAGGTAGCTTCGGCCAAAGTCGGCCATTTGATTTATCTGAATACACCCCTAGCGGCTGCTCACAAAGCGCTATGCTCAGCGCCGCTCACCCATTTCTTTGGTCCCGATAACTCCTTCAAGATGATCAGAATGGTTAGGTGGTGTAACCTGCTTTTCGGGAGGTTGTTATCAAATGCTGAGGCCCTACTCAAGGAGTTCAGCGACAACATTAACGGGGGAGAACGATGGAAACGTTCCACAATCCAGATCGGTTTATGTCCGATCTGCGACAAGTGCTGTCGCAGGGAAGAAAACGAATTGGGATTTTAGTTGGCGCAGGAGCACCGCTTGCAATACGCGTCAACGAAAAAAATGAGATAGACCCTAACGGGGTGTCGCTTATCCCCGGAGTCGAGGCGCTAACACAACAGGCAACCGCTGGACTGTCGGCAACTCAGACAGCAGCTGTTGAAGCAATAAAGGCTAGCTTAGGTAGCAGCGCTAATATCGAGTCCGTTCTTTCACGTATCCGCTTATTGGAACAGGCTCTAGGAGATACCGTAGTCCAAGGGCTTGACTCTGAAGGTTATAAAGATCTCGGAAAAGATATCTGTAGAAACATTGCAAAAATTGTTGGTGTCTATTTGCCGCAAGGGCGCAATGCATATTCCGAGCTAATAGCGTGGATTACGGGAACCGTTCGTTCTAACTCTGTTGAAATATTTACTACAAATTATGACTTTCTTTTCGAAGAAGCTTTCGAAAGAGTCAGGAGTCCTTATTTTGACGGCTTTTCTGGAGGCAGCAAGCCTTTCTTCGATCCGGTCTCAGTAGCGGGCGATGATTTGCCTGCTCGTTGGGCAAAACTTTGGAAGATGCACGGCTCCTTTGGTTGGGCCTTGGAAGATGGCGCCGTTGTTCGAGGGCATGGTCGAGAAGCTGCCGAGTTGGTTTATCCGGACCACTTAAAATATGATCTGACTCAAAAGCAGCCCTATTCGGCTCTCTTTGAGAGGCTAAAAAGATTCTTGCTTACACCGGATTCTCTGTTGCTGACGATTGGCTTTTCCTTCAGAGATGCTCATATCTGTGCGGTTCTGGATGAGAGCTTGGCAATGAACGCGAATACAGCTGTTTTGGCGTTCCAATACCAGAGCCTTGCGAAAGAAGAGCCTGCTGTTAAGTTGGCGACCGACAGACCTAACTTGAGTGTCTACGCGGCTGATGGAGCTGTGATCGGCGGCATTCCAGGTACATGGCATCCAGGTGAACTCCCGAAAAACTGGGGCAGTATCCGTAAAAGCTTTTGGGCATCGCGATGGCCAAAAGAGCCGGCTGTCTTTCTGTTGGGAGATTTTGCAGCTTTCGCGCGCTTCTGTGCCTTAGCCCAAGCAAATGATTTGATAGTGCAATCCTTGAAACGAGACGAGCCAGAAAGCCCTGACTCTGAAGATGACCGCAGCGCTGATGACGTTGAAGTAGAGGGGATAAAAAATGAGCGGCAATGACCCGACCTACTTGGGCGTCGTTAGCGCCGTTTCAGGAGCCACCCTCACTGTTAGGCTAGCGGAGTCTCTGGATTCGGGTTTTGCCGTCATATATGGCCATACATATCGGGTTGGCCAGGTTGGTAGCTTTGTTAGAATTCCTCAAGGCTACCAAGACCTATTTGGAATTGTTTCCGAAGTCGGCGCGACAGCAGCACCAATACAGTCAGATGTTTCAGGCATCGATTCAGGAAGATGGATGACCGTTCAACTGGCTGGTGAAACAATTGGAGGGCAATTTGAAAGAGGACTAAGCCAGCATCCGAATATAAATGACTCGGTGCACTTAGTTACGGAGGCCGATCTAAGAAGAATTTACGGGTCGGTTGGTGAAGACCAAGTGGTTATAGGAAATCTCGCCAGTGCTGAAAATATTGAGGTGCGCCTATCCTTGGACGCACTTGTAACCCGCCATTCAGCAATACTCGGGTCAACAGGTTCAGGAAAATCAACAACTGTTGCAAGTCTCCTGCGGTCAATAATTCGGAAAGAGGAAACGCCGGGATCCCCGGGTGCTCGTATCCTGATGCTCGATATCCATGGTGAGTACACAAAAGCTCTTGAAGATGTGGCGGCTGTTTTCAGTGCTACCCCTAGCCAAGGCCAGAAGTCGTTGTTTGTTCCTTACTGGGCTTTGGAGGCGGGTGAGCTTTTAGAGTTCATCACAGGAGGTCTATCCGATACCCACGAAATTGCCTTTACAGATAAAATTGTGGAGCTAAAGGATAAAGGAATTAGCGCGTACCCAAGGGCGGGCGTAGATTCAAGAACGCTTACCGTAGACAGCCCTGTTCCATTTAGCTTGAAACAACTTTGGTATGAGCTGGTTAACTTTGAAACGACAACTTATGTCGGAGCAAATCGTGATGAACCAGCGCTTGAAGAAAAAGGCGATGCGGAGATGTTGGTCGCGCCAAGATACCAACCTCACGCGATGGGAGCCAAAGGGCCGTTCACCAATACGGCGGCCAAGGGTATACGTAGACCCTTGAACCTGCTTCGATCCCGTTTGCTAGATCGCCGCTATGACTTTCTTCTACATCCCGGAGATTGGGAGCCAGAATTAACGGGGAAGGTCAAATGTGATCTCGATAAGTTGCTTGAAAACTGGCTTGGCCACGATAAACAAATCACGATATTGGATTTGTCCGGAGTTCCGAGCACAGTTCTCACGAGGCTCATCGGCTCTATTCTTCGCATCGTTTATGAAGCGCTTTTTTGGAGCCGGGAAAAATCAGAGGGAGGAGTAGAGCGCCCGCTCTTAGTCGTGATGGAGGAAGCTCATCGCTATCTGGGGCCTGATGCCGGAACAGTCGCTTCGGAGGTCGTGAAACGTATCGCTAGGGAAGGGCGAAAATACGGTGTTGGCGCCATGGTTGTTTCCCAACGTCCCGCAGAGGTCGATGAGACAGTCTTATCCCAATGCGGCACGATCATCGCGCTTCGACTGTCTAATCCTGTTGATCGCGCACGTGTCAAAGGAACCTTGCCAGACAACCTTGCCGGGCTGATGGACCTGCTGCCTGTCTTAAGAACTGGAGAGGCAATTATCACAGGTGAAGCAGCCCGTCTTCCTGTGCGCTGTCGTGTTGCCTTACCTCGCCAAGAACATTTACCTAAGAGCAATGATCCCAAGGTGACCCAAGCTTGGGCTAACCGACGATCAGCCGAGGGATACGACCGCGTGGTCGCATCTTGGCGCAGTCAGCAGACCAACGCGGTTATCCAAAAACTCGAAATTACCCGCTCACCAATCAAAGACGACCCTAAGGAAGGCTGAAATGGATCGTGATGCCGTATCTTCGTCAAATATTATGTCTGCTGGCTATGATCTCGGGAGTGAAACCTTGGAGATCGAATTTAAGGATGGGACTGTTTACCAATATTACAATGTAAGTCCACACCTTTATGAACAATTTCAGTCAGCCCCTTCTAAAGGAAAGTTTTTCAACTTATATATAAAGAATGCGGTTCCATTCTCTAGGGTTTGATGGATCGAATGGGGTCTAAAGAATGCGAGTCAATATGTTCAACCTTTATCGATGATAATGCGATTTCAAAATTCTTACCGCTTCTGGTCGAAAAAAGTCAGCATTATCCCTAACCCAACCCCGGCAACCCCCTTTCCAACCTCGGACAAACCCACTCCACAAACGCCCGCACCCTTGGCGATAGCTGCAAGGCGTGTGGGTAGACCAGCTGGATCGGCAGGTCCCTCGGTTCGTAATCCCTGAGCACTCTTACCAGACGACCATCAGCCAGTTCATCGGCGACCTGATAGTGCATCAGCCGTGTGATGCCGAGACCTTTCACGCAGGCCAGGCTGGCGGTGCGGATCTGGTTGCAGGTCAGGCGTGGGGTGATTTCTTCCGCCTGTTTCTTTTCGCCGTGGCGGTAGTACCAGTGGCGGCCCTGGGCGGCGAAGAGGATGCAGGCGTGGTCCTCCAGTGCTGCCGGGGTGTCGATGGCGGGGGCGGTGCTCAGGTAGTCGGGGCTGGCGCAGGTGACCAGCCGGGTGCTGCCGATCTGTCGGGCGACCATGGCCGAGTCGGGCAGGTGGCCGATGCGCAGGGCGAGGTCGAGGCGTTCGTCGAGCAGCGGGACGATCTGGTCGCTCAGGTTCAGCTCCACCCGGATCTCTGCATGTTCCTTGAGAAAGTCATTCACCAACGGCGCGACGTAACGCTGGCCGAATTCCACTGGCGCGGTGATGCGCAGCAGGCCGCGGACGGCGCCGTCGCTGGCTTCCAGGCGCTGCTCCATGTCGGCGAAGTCCGCCAGCATGCGCCGGCTCCAGGCCAGGTATTCCGTGCCCTCGTCGGTGAGGGCCATGCGCCGGGTGCTGCGGTTCAGCAGCCGCACGCCGAGATGGCGCTCCAGCGCGGCCAGTGAGCGCACCACCGATGCCACGGATTGCCCGGTGGCATCGGCGGCCGAGCTCAGGCTGCCGTTGTCGACGATGCGAACGAAGTTGGCCATTGCCTTGAGCTTGTCCATTGCCACCCCGGGATTTGTGCGATCACTGCATAGATGTTGTCAGGCCCGCGGCATAGGTGAAACCGGCGCGGTGGCTGACACTGCAGGGACTGAGATTTCCTGGAGTTTCGCACATGAATCAGTCAGCCAGTCCCGCTCGCATTGTCGCCTACGACCACATCGGCATTCGTGTCAGCGACCGGCCGCGGGCGATGGCCTTCTACCAGGCGCTGGGCTTCGTCGAGAGCGCCAGCTTCCCGCTGTTCGAGGCTAACGAAATGCTCAGCCCGGATGGCGTGCGCATCAATCTGATCTTCAACGGTGCGCGTGCGGCTGATGCGCACAACGTGCTGCTGGATGCGCCGGTCAAGCGGCCCGGCATGACCCATCCGGCCTTTATCGTCGATGACCTCGCGGCGCTCCAGCATTGGCTCGAGGCGCAGAACATCGTCATCACCGAGGGGCCGCATCCCATCGGCCCGCGGCGGATCGCGCTGTTCATCCGCGACCCGGACGGCAACGTTCTCGAATTCAATCAGCTCATCAGAGAAGGTGCGCAATGAAACTGTACGACCTGGGTCCATCCGGCAACTGCTACAAGGTGCGGCTGTTCGCTGCGCTGGCAAATATCGACCTTGAACTGGTGGCCGTAGATTTCGCCAATGGTGCGCACAAGAAGCCGCCGCTGTCCGAGCTGAACCCGCTGGGGCAGCTGCCGATTCTGGATGATGGCGACCATATCGTCCGCGACTCGCAGGCCATTCTGGTTTACCTCGCCGGCGCATACGGCGGCCTGGCGTGGTGGCCGGACAACCCGCGCGGGCAGGCGGAGATCGTGCAGTGGCTGTCCTTCACCGCCAACGAGATTCAGCAGAGCCTGAATGCGGCGCGGCTGGTGCAGAAGTTCGGCTACCCGCTGGACAAGGCCGCGGCGCTGGCCAAGGCACCAGCAGTGCTCAAGCTGCTGGACGATCATCTGCAGCGCCACGACTGGCTGGCGATCGACCGACCGACCATCGCCGATTGCGCGGTCTACCCCTATGTGGTGCTGGCGCCGGAAGGGGATGTGGATCTCACGCCATACAGCCACGTCACCCGCTGGATGGAGCGGCTGGAAGCGTTGCCGGGTTATCTGCCCAAGCCCTGACGGTGTTGAGTCAGCGCCGCTCTTGCCCCTCGGCCTTGAGGAAATCGACGAAGGCCCTGAGTGGCGAGGGCATGTGGCGGCGGCCATGGTAGTAAAGGTAGGGGCCGTCGAAAGACTGCCACCAGTCTTCGAGGATGGGCGTCAGGCGGCCATCGGCGAGCGGCTCGCGGATGAAGTCTTCGAAGGTGTAGATGACGCCCAGGCCGTTGATCGCCGCACTGGTTTTCAGGTCATGGGAGGAGGTCACGAGCTGGCCTTGTGGCGGTACGCGCAAGGTTCGGCCGTCCTTCTCGAATTCGAAAATACCCACCTTGCCGCTCTCGAAACGATGGCCGAGCAGCTGATGCTCGGTCAGCTCGGATGGGTGCCGCGGCGTGCCGTGGGCGGCGAGGTAGGCAGGCGCGGCGGCTGCGACGAAGCGTTGCCGGCGCGGGCCGACGGGAATGGCGATCATGTCCTTGGCCAGGCTTTCCTCGTAGCGCACCCCGGCGTCGTAACCCGCCGCGATGACGTCGATGAAGGTGTTCTCCATCACCACTTCGACGTTCACCGCCGGGTAGAGCTTGAGGAAGCGGCTCAACAGGTCCGGCAACAGGAAGCGAGCCACCGGCACCGGCACGTTGAGCTTGAGGGTGCCGACCGGCCTGTGGGAGTCATCGTCCAGATCATTGAACGCGGCGCTTATTTCGTCGAGCGCCGGTCGCAGGCGTTCCAGCAGGCGTTCGCCTGCACTGGTCGGGGTGATGCTGCGAGTGGTGCGGTTGAGCAGGCGCAGGCCTAGATCGCTTTCCAGGCGGCGTATGCAATCGCTCAGCGAAGACGCCGACATGCCGCGTTTCTGCGCCGCGGCGCGAAACCCTCCGGCTTCGACCACGGCGGCAAACAGAGCGACATCACTCAGGTTGGGTTGACGCATGAAGCCTCCTTGAATTCGTCGACTGTACGATTGGGCGAACAGCCCGTCCATGTTTGCCTGGATTATCAGTATCTGATCGTACGCTGATACTTCATCCGTCGGCCGCCTCTGCCTGAGGTAGGCCATTCACGATGAAGAGGAAACGATCATGGCGCAGAGAAACGCAACCGAGCCGGGCGGCCATGCCCGGCCATTGATGAAGCTGGCCAGAACGCTGATCGCCGGGGTGGCGCTGGCTGGGTCACTGGCCGTCGAAGCCGCCAACCGGCCATCGCCAAAACCCGATTGGAGCCTGGCTGACATGCCGGCTCAGACCGGCCGCATCGTGCTGGTCACCGGCGGCACCAGCGGTATGGGTTACGAGGATGCACTTGCGCTGTCGCGCGCTGGCGCGGAGGTGATCATCGCTGCGCGCAATGCCGAGCGCGGGCAGGAGACGATCGAGCGGATACGCGAACAGGTGCCGGATGCCCGCGTGCAGTTCGAGGCAGTGGATCTGGCCAACCTGGCCTCGGTGCGCAGTCTGGCCGAGCGTCTTCAACAACGCCTGCCGCGTCTGGACGTGCTGATCAACAATGCCGCGATCATGGCGCCGCCTGAGCGGGGCACCTCGGCTGATGGCCACGAGCTGCAGCTGGCGACCAACTACCTGGGCCCGTTCGCCCTGACCGCATTGCTGATGCCGCTGCTGCTGGAAAGCGACGATGCCCGGGTGGTCAGCCTGTCCAGCATTGCGGCGGGTCGAGGTCGCTTGAACTTCGCGGACCTGCAGGCCGAGCAGGACTACAACCCCTACGCCACCTACGCGCAATCCAAGCTGGCGGTGCTGATGTGGGCGATGGAGCTGCAGCGTTACAGCGATACTGCCGGCTGGGGCATTCGCAGCATTGCCGCGCACCCTGGAGTCGCGGTCACCGAACTGGTTGAGCGCGGCCCAGGGCTGGACAGTGAGTTCGCCGCCAACTGGGCCAAGGACCGCGACAACTACCACTCCGCCGCCCAGGGTGCTCTGCCGACCTTGTATGCGGCGACCGCGCCGGTAGCGGTCGGCGGCGCCTATTACGGGCCGACCGGCGAGGAGGAGAAACGCGGCCCGCTGGGCTTTGCCAGGGTTCCCGAGGCCGCCGCGAACCAGGCCGATGCCGCCGAACTGTGGCAGCTGTCGGAACGCCTGACCGGCGTGCGCTATCCCTGAACCCTCGGGCGCGGCTTTGCGCTCGCGCCCTGTTACCTCTCTTCCTTTTTCAGGAGCGCGCCCATGAGCACGCCATTCGTTGTGCATCGCCTGAGCACCGCGATCAATGCCGAGGAACACGAGCTGCGCCCGGCGCTGAGTGGTTTCCTACTGTTTTTCTGCCTGTTCGCCGGCTACTTCATGCTGCGCCCGATCCGCGAGTCGATGGGCATCGCGGCGGGGGTGGAGAACCTGCAATGGCTGTTTACCGCGACCTTCGTCGTCATGCTGGTGGCCGTTCCGTTGTTCGCCTGGCTCAGCTCGCGCGTACCGCGGCTACATTTCGTCGACTGGGTGTACGGCTTCTTCTGCCTGAACCTGCTGCTGTTCTCCGTGCTGTTTATGCTGCAGGGCGAAAACCCCTGGCTGGCGCGGGTGTTCTACGTGTGGATCTCGGTCTACAACCTGTTTGTCGTGTCCGTGGCCTGGAGCCTGATGGCGGACGTATTCGACAGCGCCCAGGCCAAGCGGCTATTCGCCTTTATCGCTGCCGGGGCGAGCGTCGGCGGACTGGTCGGGCCAGCGCTCAGCGCATTGCTGATCGGCAGTCTGAGAGAGGCGGGGTTGATGCTGCTCGCCGCGCTGCTGCAGGGCGGGGCGCTGGCACTCAAGTTCTCGCTCATGCGCTGGCGTGAAGTCGGCGGAGCAGGGCGGCCTGGCGCGACCCCGGCGGAGAGCACGCGCAAGCCGGTGCCGGGCAATCCGTTCAGCGGGATGACGCGGGTGCTGCAGTCGCCTTATCTGCTCGGCATCGCCGGCTTTGTGGTGCTGCTGGCTACCGTGACGACCTTTCTCTACTTCGAGCAGGCGCGTCTGGTGGCCGAACTGTTCCCCGACCGGGCGGCGCAGGTTCGGGTGTTCGGCACTATTGATGTGGTCGTCCAGGCCGGGGCACTGCTGTCTCAGCTGTTCATCACCGGACGGCTTGCGCAGAAGCTGGGCGTGCGCGTGTTGCTGGCGATTGTGCCGCTGCTTGTCTGCGTCGGCTTTGTCGGTCTGGCGCTGATGCCCAGCTTCGCCTTGCTTGCGGCGCTGATGATCGTGCGTCGAATCGGCGAATACGCTTTCGTCCGGCCCGGCCGGGAGATGCTCTTCGCACCCCTGGATGCGGAAAGCAAATACAAGGCGAAGAACGTCATCGATACGGTGGTCTACCGCGCCGGTGATGCCGTCAGCGGTTGGGGGAAGACTGCACTGGACATGTTCGGTCAGGGTGCCGGCCTGGTCGCCGTGGCCGGCGCAATCTGCGCGCTGCTATGGGGCTATCTCGGCTGGCAGCTCGGCAAGCAGGCGGACAGGCGAACCGAGGTAAGGGTGGGGGCAGTTGTGGGGAATGGCGCTTGAGCGAAGCGCAGGCGGCGACCGGCTTTGCGCCCGGTCGCCGCGCTTCACGCGCCGGTCAGAAGCTGACCACTGTCTTCAGCCCTACGACCACCACGTCCTCCGCCTCGTCGAAGCCGCCAGGGCGGTGGAAGTACTGGATGTTCGGCGTCAGCGAGATGGCCGGCGTGAGGGCGACGCGGTAGTAGAGTTCGGCGGGGTATTCCACGTCCGGCACCGGCTCGCCCTGTTCGCGCAGGTGCTTGCGGGCGTCGTCGTTGATTTCCAGGCGGCCCAGGCCCAGGCCGAGCTCGTCGTTCGGGCGCGAGGCGAAGGGGGCGGAGAGGATGCCGCCAACCTGCCAGATGCGCTCGATATAGGTCACGTCCGGGTCGGACTGGATGAAGTTGGCGAACAGCTTCAAGCGTCGCTCGGCCACCGCGCTGCTCTGCCAGAGCTGCTGTTCGGCCATCAGATAGCCGCCGGTGGCCTTGTCGTGTTCGGCGGCTGGCGCGCCGGAAAGCGCCATCGGCCGGCCGGCAGCGTCACGGTAGATGTCCTCGAAATCGCCGGTATTGCGCCAGAGGCCCAGACGGTAGGCGCCGGGTTGGCCGGCGAAGGTCGGTGTCCAGCCCAGCTCGGCAACCGCGTGGTAGCCGGTGGTGCCCGACGGGCTGCCGAAATTCAGGCCCTGCTCGCGCTCGGTGAAACGCGGGTTGACCTGATAAAGCGCCGTCTGCAGCGACCACTCTGCATCCAGCTGGTAACGCGCGGTGGCGCCCCACTGGCTGATCGGCCAGGTGAACCAGTTCGGTGTGACATAGCCGGGCACCGTGCCGCAGAAACCGAGGTTCTGGAACGGGCAGGCGAAGGGGAATATCTCGCCGCTCATGGGCAAACGGCCCAGTTTGACCAGCAGGCGGTCGTCCAGCAGTGCTTGCTGGTAATAGAACTGCACCAGCCGGGTGACGCTGCCGTAGCCGTGTATTTCCTGGGGTTGCAGCAGGACGCCGAGATCGGCCTCGGCGTTGAGGTTCTCGCCGTTGCGGTTGACCACGCTGAAGCGGAAACCGGCGCCGGACCAGCCGAGCAGTTTCTCCAGGTCCAGCGCGGCGTCGAACATCAGCTGATCGGAGTAGGTGCCGGTATGGTCATCGCCGCCCTGGGTATTCCAGGCCAGCTCGTTGACGTAGGTGATCTGCAGGTCGACGCCGGCCTCATGCAGACGGGTGCGACTGCCGTTCCAGTCGCCGAAGAGGAACTGATCGGGTGAATATTCGGCCGCGTGGGCAGAAGTGAACAGGCAGGCGGCGAGAACGCCGCTGCCGAAGCGCAGGCTTGTTGTCATTGTTCTGATCCTTCGAATGTAACTGTGCGGGTGCAGCGAATACCGTTAGCCGCAATGCGTGTGGGCATTCACGGTATTCGCGTGCGTTTCTGCTCAGTGGTAACGCCTGGCTATGTAGGCGTTATTGGTTCAAGTGTTTAGTTGGCGATTGGACGTGGCCGGCTTAATGTCCGCCGCCAGACTTCACACCATCGCGCGCTTGCCGACGAACAAAAAGGCGAATGCTCTCCAGCTCTGCATCTGTCAGTTCCGGGAACTTGGGCATGCCATTGGCAAGTAACGCACCGCCGCGCACAACACTCTCGAACGCCTTCTCACTGCCTTTGAGCAATATCGGCGACTCCCGCAGATCGGGTGCTTTCATACCCGCAACAGCTCCGGCGCCATGACAGCCAACACAGAGGTTCTCCGCAAAGACACCCGCGCCTGCCTCGGCCTTTTTGGCATCGACCTCAAACTTCTCATCAATGATTGGCTTGGCAAGTTGCGGTGCAGGCTGTTCTGGAATAACCGCTTTTCCGTCAAGCGAGAACGTCATGATGCGGCGTTCATGCACACCATATTTCCAGCCGTGGCTTTCAAATCCCAGTTCACCCGAGCCGCCGAAGTTGGAGGCCAGTGCACCACCAGGACCCACGAGCAGGGAAACCATCTGCTTGCCATCCAGCTTGTAGGTAATCGGTGGCGCAGAGATACCGAGGCCTACGTCATAGGACCAAAGTTCATCACCAGTGCGGGCATCGTAGGCTTTGAGCATTCCATCAGGCTGGCCCTGGAAAACCAGGTTTCCGGCTGTGGTCAAGGTTCCGCCACCCCATGGGCTCTTCTGATTTACTTGCCACACACGCTTGTTCCTGACCGGGTCCCAGGCCTGTAGGGAACCGCGTGACTCGTGTGGGTCCTTGGTCAGTTCCCAACCGGTCAGCCCCAGGTAAAGTTTGTGGTTCGCCATCTTGTGGCCAGGCTTCGTGTTCTTGCCGTCGTCCTTGAAGGTGTTGCCCAGATGGTTGGTGGGGATAAAGGCAAGATTCAACTCGGGGTTATAGGACATTGCATGCCACGAGTGAGCGCCGAATGCCGACGGATAGATATTCTTCTCGCCATCGGGATACCTGGCATCGTCCGCAACAATATGGCGCTGCTCTTTCAGGTCGTACTTGGTTGACCAGTTGGCGTCAGTGAATTTTTCAGCGGACAGCACCTTGCCGTTCGAGCGGTCAATCGTATAGAAGAAGCCGTTCTTCGGCGCATGCAATACGGCATCAACATCCTTGCCATCGACTTTCAGATCGGCCAGCACGATGTCCATGTTCGAGTTGTAGTCCCAGGTGTCGCCTGGTGCAGTCTGGACGTGCCATTTGTATTCGCCCGTATCCGCATCTACAGCCACGACAGAACACAGGAACAGGTTGTCGCCGCCGTCCGGGCTGCGCACTTTGATGTTCCATGGCCCACCGTTGCCTGTCCCGAAGATGAGCTGGTTGTATTTCTCGTCGTAAGTCCAGCCATGCCAGGCATTACCGCCGCCGCCGTTTTCCCACCACCGGCCAGTCCAGGTTTTGGCGGCCATTTCCTGAGCGGCGTCTTCGAATCCATCTGCGGGATTGCCAGGGACGATATAGAAACGCCAAACCTGTTTACCCGTTTCAGTGTCATAGGCGGTCACATAACCGCGCATCGGCCCAAGTTCTGTTCCGCCATTGCCTACAAATACCTTGCCATCGAAGGCCTTGGGATGACCTGTGATATTCAACGGCTGGTCGTGATCGAAGGTTCGGGTCTGCCAGACTTCCTTGCCGTCCTTTCTGTTGATTGCAATCAGGCGGCCATCCCATGTGGCGATGAATAACTTGTCCCCGTATGTTGAAAGGCCTCGGCTGTGCTTCCAGAAGACCTTCTTCATGTTGTTGTCGATGATCTCCTTGGAAACTTGTGGGTCATATTCCCAGAGCATCTTGCCCGTGCGTGCATCGAACGCACGTGTTCTGTTCATTTCACCAACGTAGTACATGACCCCATCGACGACCAAAGGTGTTCCGACGATATCGGAGCGATCCGGCAGCGGCGCGTACCATTCAGGCTTGAGCCCGCTGACGTTCTCTACGTTGATGTCTTTGAGGGGGCTGAATCGCTGTTCGGAGTGTGTTCGCCCGTAAGCCAGCCAATCAGTGGTGTTCGATTCGTCAGACAGTTCCTTGTCGGTAATGACTCTGTCTGATGCGTGCAGTGGCGTGATCGCAAGAAGCGAGGCCGCCATGATTATCTGTACCCTTAAACTCGACTGTTTGAATTTCATTTTTATTATTTCCTTGTATGGGGTTGTTTCTCGTTTCAGGCATTCCTTAAACGAGCGTCCGCTGCTAAAACTCTTCTGATATTTGTTTTATTGGCAAAGCGGCTTCCACTGCTGCGCGCTGTAATGGCGAGCAACATGGGTGTGCGTATATCACTGCTTTTGGATTAGTTATTTAAACTTCTATAACTAGAAATCCGGTTTGGTTGCGTGTGGGTTGCCAGCGCTAATGACGGTAGCGTCGCTGCGGTAACGCTGCGCAGAGAGTCGCAGTACATCGTCCTAACAGGGTGTTGCTGCGTTGGAGCGGGTAAGGGGTGGGATGGCTCATGGTGTTTCCTCCGATGCATGGCCGGCCCGGATGGCCTGCGTGTTGTTTTTATTCAAAGCAAGGGGGAGTGCCGTCCGGCGGCGAGGCCTTCGGGCGGATAAGTGCTGGCGCGGGCGCCGAGTTCCAGGCCCTGCCAGGCGAGGACGCGCTGATAGCATTCGGGCAGGGATGTGGCGGTTGCCCAGGCATTGGCCAGTCGCTCGGCGAGCGCCAGATGGCTCGCGGCCTGGCAGCGCAGGTCGCTGGCGCAGGCGTGGTAGAAGCGGTTCACCACGTCGGCCATGGGTTCGCGCCAGTCTTCGATCAGCAGCGCGGCATGCGCCAGCACCACGGGGCGTCCATCGCGGCTGCGCCGCCAGCGTTGGGCGGTGCCGGCCAGCTTGCGGCCCTCCAGGGTGAGGTTGAAGCGGCCGTCGCAGAATGCACCCGGCACCGCGCCTACACCGGCCTTGAGGCCGTTTTCCGCCAGCCACAGCGCCAGGGGTTCGAGCAACCGTTCATAGGCGATGTCGATGCGCTTGCCGACCTCGTCGCCGGCCGGCAGGGCGCAGGCCAGGGCGATATTGAGCACCGCCGACGATTGCGGCACCGGCTCGCCCCCGGTGTCGCGCAGCAGAATCGGCCAGCCCTGCGCCGCGCAGCGTTGGCTGGCCAGGGCGAAACCGGGCCGGCGCTCGAAGCTGCCGGGCATCACCAGCGCCTGGCCGGTGGGGCGCCAGAGCAGCAACTGGCAGTCGAACAACCCGTCGCAGACGCGCTGCAACAAGGCCCGCTCGGCATTCAGGCCGGCGCCCACGCTGAACCGGGCGATGCCGTTCATGCCGCGTACTCCTCGATGCGCCGGCACAGATCATCGAGAAACTCCGCCGCGGGCGAGCCGTTGACGGCGCGATGGTCAAAGGTCAGCGACAGGCCCATCCACTCGACTTCCACCAGCTCGCCGATGGGCCCGAGTTCCAGCCGCCGCTGAATGCCGCCGACACCCAGGATCGCCACCTGCGGCGGATTGAGGATCGGCGTGAAGTGGTGCACCCGCGACAGCCCCAGGTTGGAGACGGTGAAGGTGGCGCCGGTCAGCTCCTTGACCGACAGCTTGCCGGCCAGGGCCTTGTCTACCAGCGCCTTGCGCGCCAGGCACAGGCTTTCGCCGTCCAGCTGTTCGGCGTCGAACAGCGCCGGCGCGACCAGCAGGTCGCCCGGCAGCGGGATGGCGAGGCCCAGATGCACCGCCACGTGCTGGTGGATCACGTCGTCCTCCAGCGTGGCATTGAGGCCGGGATGGGCCTGCAGCGTCTCGATCACCTTGAGCAGCAACAGGTCCTGCACGGACACCGCGCTGCCCTCGGCCTTCAGCTCGGCGCGTCGGGTTTTCAGCGCATCCAGCCGGCATTCGCTGTGGTGGGTCAGCTGCGCGGTGGTCTGCAGACTTTCGTGCATCTTCGCCGCGATCATCTTGCGCATGCCTTTGAGCGGTACCCGTTCGGGCACCCGTTGGGGCGCGCGCTCGGGCAGGAGTTCCAATCGAGTCATGGCTATTCCACCTGGCCGATGACCGCACCCTTGGCGATCACCGCGTCTTCTTCCTCGATGATCTTCAGCACCCCGGCAACCGGGGCTTCGATCTCGAACTGGGCCTTTTCCGACATGACCTCGGCGACCAGGTCTCCGGCGGCCACTTCGGCGCCGTCGCTGACCAGCCAGGAGGTGATCACCGCTTCGGCGTCGCCTTCCCAGAGGTCGTCTGCAATCACGATGGGGGTACTCATAAACGTCATTCCTTATGCATGGCGTGGTAGGCGGCCACGATCTTGTCGGCGTTGGGCAGGGCCCATTGCTCCATGACCGGGGTGAAGGGGATGGGGATGTCGGGGAAGGCCACCCGCTGCGGGCGTGCCTTGAGCATGCCGATGTCGTGCTCGACGACGCTGGCGATGATTTCGCCGCTGACGCCGAAGCTGTGATAGTCCTCGTCGATCACAATCAGCCGGCCGGTTTTGCGGACCGAGGCGATGACGTGCTCGCGGTCCAGCGGCACCAGGCTGCGCAGGTCGATGACCTCGGCGCTGACGCCGTCCTTCTCCAGCTGCGCGGCGGCGCGCAAGGCGTGGTGAACGCCGGCGCCGAGGCTGACCAGGCTGACGTCGCGGCCCTCGCGCACGGTTTTGGCCTTGCCGATCTCGACGATGTAGGGCTCTTCCGGCACCGGCACCGTGGCGCCTTTCTCGGTGCCCAGCCAGCCCATGCCCTGCAGCGCCTTGTGGAAGAGGTAGACCACCGGGTTGTCGTCACGGATGGCCGCGGTCATCAGGCCCTTGGCGTCGTAGGCGTTGCTCGGCACCACCACCTTCATGCCCGGCAGGTGGGCGAAGGTGCCGTAGAGACACTGCGAGTGCTGGGCCGCATCCGAGTAGCCGGCGCCGGTGGAAGCCATCAGCACCATCGGCACAGGCACCTTGCCGCCGGAGAAGTAGGTGTTCTTGGCCATCAGGTTGTAGATCGCGTCCATGCAGACGCCGAAGAAGTCGACGAACATCAGCTCGACGATCGGCCGCATACCGTCCGAGGCGGCGCCCACGGCGGCGCCGATAAAGGCGGTTTCGGAGATCGGCGTGTCGCGGATGCGCGTCTTGCCGAACTCGTCATACAGCCCACGGGTGTTGCCGAACACGCCGCCGAGCTGGCCGATGTCCTCGCCCATCACGAACACCTTCGGATCCAGGCGCATCTCCTGCGCCACGGCTTCAGCCATGGCGCGGGCGACAGTGAGCTTTCTTTCTTTTACTGCTGTGGTCATGGGATTCTCCTGCTCAGCCGGCCAGCGCGCCGGGACTGACGATGATCTTGACGTTGCGGTCCTTGTGGTTGGCCAGCTCCTCGAAGCCCTGTTCGAGGATGTTGTCCAGGCCGATGCGGCCGGTGATCAGCGGGGTGACATCGATGCGCCCGTCGTCGATCAGGGCGATGACATCGGCGAATTCGCCGGCATAGGCGAGCGAGCCGATCACCTGTTTTTCAGTGGCGACGATCTCGAAGAAGTTGAATTCCGAGGGTTCCTCGAAGATGCCGACCATCACGCAGCGACCAGCCTTGCGGATCACGTCGATGGCGAGCTTGGCGGTGGCCTTGTGGCCGATGCACTCGAAGGAGACGCCGGCACCGTAGCCGCCGGTGAGCGCCTTGATTTCGGCGATGGCGTCGCACTCGCTGGGGTCGATGACCCGGTTGGCACCGACTTCCAGCGCCTTGGCCTTGCGTGCGGCGGACATCTCCAGGGCGATCACCTGGCCGGCGCCCGCAGCCTTGGCGCACATGATGGTGCACAGGCCGATGGTGCCGGCGCCGACCACCACCACGGTTTCGCCGAGCAGGCTGCCGGCCTTCTTCACCGCGTGCATACCCACCGCCAGTGGCTCGATCAGCGCGCCGGCTTCCATTGGGAATCCTTCCGGCAGGCGGTAGAGCAGCTCGGCCGGCACGTTGACCAGTTCGGCGAAGGCCCCGTTGTTCATCAGCCCGGTGAAGGCCAGCTGTTCGCAGAGGTTGTATTGGCCGGTCTTGCAGAAACGGCACTGGCCGCAGTGCTGGCAGGCGTCCGCGGCGACCTTGTCACCGGGCGCGTAGCCTTCGACGCCTTCACCGGTGGCGACGATCTCGCCGCAGAACTCGTGGCCGAGGATGCATTGGCCCTTGATGCCGGTGAGCGGGTGCGGCGCATCCACCGGGATGAACACCGGGCCGGCGAGGTATTCGTGCAGATCGGAACCGCAGATGCCACACCAGTGCACGCGGATCTGCACCCAGCCCGGTTGCGGCGCTCCGGGTAGCGGCACCTGTTCCAGGCGGATGTCCTTGCGACCGTGCCAGACGGCGGCGGTCATGGTGGTTTGGCTGTTCATGGTGGTATTCCTCTTGTTGTTCTGCTGTGTCCGCGTTTCGCGAGCAGGCTCGCTTCTGCGGTCGTCGGGGCTGACCTGCGCTACACGAAGACCTTCTCCAGCGCCTCTTCGGGACGCGGATAAGGGCTCTCGCGGGCGAACTGCACCGCTTCATCGATGCGCCCGCGGGCGCGTGCGGCGATGTCTTCGGCCTGCGCCTCGCTCATCACGCCCTCGTCGATCAGGCGCTGGCGGTAGCCGGGGATCGGGTCCTTTTTCATCAGGCCGTCCTTCTCGCCTTCGGGGCGGTAGGTTTCGCCGTCGCCCATGAAGTGGCCGGCCAGGCGGTAGGTTTCGATCTCGATGAGGGTCGGGCCGCCGCCGGCGCGGGCGCGCTCGATGGCTTCACCGGCGGCACGGAACACGCCGTCCGGGTCGTTGTTCTCGACGAACACACCGGGCATGCCGTAGGCCACGGCGCGTACGTGGTGCTGCTTGATGCAGGTGGCGCTGGCCTTGGCCACCGAGATGCCCCAGGCGTTGTCCTCGATGACGAACACCACCGGCAGCTTCCACAGCGCGGCGAGGTTCAGCGTTTCGTGGAAGGCGCCCTGGTTGGCCGCGCCCTCGCCGATAAAGGAGACGGCCACGCCGGGCTTGCCCTGCATCTGCCGCGACAGCGCCGCGCCGACCGCCGGGCCCATGCCCTCGGCGATGATCCCCGAGCAGGAGAAGTTCACCCGGCCATCGAACAGGTGCATGTGCCCGCCGCGGCCGCCAGACAGGCCGGTCGCCTTGCCGAAGATCTCGGCCATCATCTCGTTGAGGTCGACGCCCTTGGCCACGGCGATGTGGTGCGGGCGGTGGGTGGCGGTGACGATGTCCGCAGCCTCGAGGTGGGCGCAGACACCCACGGCGCAGGGCTCCTGGCCGTTGGAAAGGTGCATCTCGCCGGGAATCGGGCCCTTGGCCATGTTGAATACCGGCGTCTTGCCTTCCATGTAGATGCGCTCGATGGATTCCTCCATGTAGCGGCTGGTCAGCATCTGCTCGTACATCCACAGGCGCTGCGAGTTGTTGGGCTGGGTCATGGGTGGACTCCCTTGAAGTGGCGGGTCAGATTGCGCGTTCGTTGAGCAGGCGGCCGATCTGCTCGGCCTGGCGCAGGGCCAGCGCGACGATGGTGAGAGTGGGGTTCTGGCCGCCGCTGGTGGTGAACTGGCTGCCGTCGGAGACGAACAGGTTGGGGATGTCATGGCTCTGGCCCCACTTGTTCACCACGCCGTCACGGGCCTTGGCGCTCATGCGGTTGGTGCCCATGTTGTGGCTGGCCGGGTAGGGCGGCAGCTCGATGATGTCGGTGGCACCGGCGGCCTCGTAGCACTTGGCGGTGGCGGCGACGCCGTGCTTGCGCATGGCGGCATCCATCGGATGGTCGGTCTTGGTCACCACCGGAATCGGCAGGCCGTACTGGTCCTTTTCGCTGCCGTGCAGGGTGATGCGGTTGTTCTCCAGCGGCAGGTCTTCGCCGCACAGCCAGACGCCTGACATGTGGTTGTACTTCTCCATCCGCGAGGTGAACTGCTTGCCCCAGCCCTTGGGTGTCGGGTCAAGGAAGGCGGAGAGGAAGGGCAGGCCGAGGGCGAGGATTTCCAGCCGGTAACCGCCGACGAAACCGCGCGAGGGATCGTTGTAGGACTCGTCGGAGATGACCCCGGCGCAGGTGGTGCCGCGGTGCATGTTCACCGGCTTGGGCATCACGGCGAAGATGCCGGCGGTGGTGTGGGTCATGTAGTTGCGTCCGACCTGGCCGGAGGAGTTGGCCAGCCCGTCGGGGAACATCGCCGAGGCGGAGTTGAGCAACAGCCGCGGCGACTCGATGGAGTTGCCCGCCACGCAGACCACCCGGGCCTTCTGCCGCTGGATGGCGCCGCTGGCATCGGCGTAGACCACGGCATTGGCGCGGCCCTTGGCGTCATGCTCGATGCGCAGCACCATCGAATGCGGCCGCACTTCGCAATAACCGCTGGCTTCGGCGCGGGGAATGTCGGTGTAGAGCGTCGACCACTTCGCGCCCATCTTGCAGCCCTGCATGCAGAAGCCGAGCTGCTGGCAGGCGGCGCGGTCGTCATAGGGCTCGGTGTTGATCGCCATCGGCCCGGAGAGGATCTCCTTGTAGCCGACCCGCTTGGCGCCGGTGGCCAGCACCTTGAAGGAGTTGTGCCACGGGTGATAGGCCATGCCGGTGCTCGGCCCGGTCACGCCCATGTGCTTCTCGGCCTTCTCGTACCAGGGCGCCATCTCCTCCAGTGTCACCGGCCAGTCGAGCAGGTTGGCGCCGGCGATGTCGCCATTGATGCTCTGCATCTTGAATTCGAAGTCGCGAAAGCGCAGGGCGATGCCGGCCCAGTGCACCGTGCTGCCGCCGACGCCCTTGACGATCCAGGCGGGCAGGGTCGGGTTGTTCTCGGTCAGGTGCCAGCCACCGGCGGCCTGGCGCTTGTCGAGCCAGGATATCTTCTTGAACATCGCCCACTCGTCGTTCTCGATGTCCTCCAGCGTGTGGCGCTTGCCGGCTTCCAGCACCACGCTGCGAATCTTCTGCTTGGCCAGCGCGTTGGCGAGCGTCCCGCCGCCGGCACCGGAGCCGATGATCACCACGACGCCATCGTCATCCTGGGCAAAAGTTGCCATGGGGTATTCCTCATCTTGTTCTTGTTGTTATCCCGCGTGGGCGGGGTGTTCAGAGCCAGTTCAGATCGTTGAAGCCGCGGTTGACGTAGCCGCCGTATTCCCAGGACGAACCCTCGTAGCCGAACAGCGGGAACAGCGCCTTGTTGTCGTACAGGCCGAACATCAGGCTGCTGCGCACGGCCTTGAAGAAGGGGGTGTTTTCGATGTCGGTCAGCAGGGCCACCCGCTCGGCCTCGTCGAGCTGTTCGAATGGCGAGCCATGGGCTTGCTGCGCCTGCTGCTGCAGTTCGTCCAGGCCGCGAGCGACCAGGGCCGGCTGCTCGTCCACCAGGCCGAGCAGGGGCTGCACGTAGTGGTGGTGGCTGATGAAAGTGTGGGGGAAGACGTCGCGGCCCATGCGTAACAGGCCATCGGGCAGGTCTGGCAGGCGTTCCTCGGCGAGCAGGTTCACCGGGATCAGTTGCGACAGGCTGAGTGCCAGCAAGGACTGGCCGGAAATGGAAAGAAAGCGTCGCCGGTTTAGCGTGCCCTGCGGGCGAGCTGAATCGTGCATGACATGGCTCCTGATTATTACCGGCAGTTCCGTGGTGATCGGAATGCTGGCGATCTTGTTATGCGAAGAGTTTGTTCCGCAAAACAGTAGGAGCAGTTGTCATGCCAACTTTCAGTGAGGGCTTAAGGTTTTGGCAAGCGATTGATAAATATGATTTTTTTGTAACTTTATGGCGCTGTTGTATTTAATGTGTAAAGCGCTTTGGGCGTTACACCTGTAAAGCGCTGTAAAGCGTTTTACAGTACGGCGACAAACAATATGCACAGACAAAGTGCTTCTAAAGTTCAGGCTGGTCTGTGCGGTTCTATGGTTTATCCTTCGTTTATTGCAAAACAATAAAGCGTTTCGCTGGAGTAGCCCGCCTCGGTCTGGCGCGAGCACTTCGAGGAGGAGGCATGAATCTGCTATCCGGTCCGGTCAGCCATATCGACGCGGTGCTTTCCCTGGCCAATGCGCCGCACCTGCCCGGTGATCGTGATCCGATCATCGCGCGCTCCTGGCATCGCTGTGTGCACGACTACGGTCTGGATCCGGCGCGACCTGCCGAAGCCCGTTTCGTCCCGCGGCAGGTGTTGCGCGAGCATCAGGATCAGGCCGACGAGCTGATCAATGTCGCCCGCGCCGGGGTGGAGCAGCTGTACCGGCAGATCGCCGAGCTGGGTTACGTGATCTTGCTGACCGACAACCGCGGTATCGCCGTGCAGTTTCTCGGCGACCCGGCAGACGAAAAGGCGCATCGCAAGACCGGCTTGTTCCTTGGTTCGGACTGGGGCGAGGACCACGCCGGCACCTGCGCTGTCGGCACCTGCATCAAGGAGCAGCAGGCGCTGACCTGTCACCAGCAGGATCATTTCAGCGTCTGGCATACCAACCTCACCTGCACCGCGGTGCCCATGTTCAACCCGCACGGCCAGCTGCTGGCAGTGCTGGATATCTCCGCGCTGCATTCACCACCGACCAAGGATTCCCAGACCTTCGCCCTGCAGCTGGTCAAGCAGTACGCGCGGATGATCGAGGACGCCTACTTCATGCGCGTCTATCGCGAGCGGCCGATCCTCTGTTTCGACGGCTCCCGCGAGTTCGTCCTGATCAACCGCCGCTACCTGCTGGCACTGGGTGACGATGGCGAGCTGCTTGCCGGCAACACCGCCGCTCGCGGTCTGCTGGCCGAGCACGGGCTGATGATGCCGGGCCCCTTTGGCACCCCGGCGCAGGCGCGCATCGATCAGCTGTTCGATTGCGAGCTGGGTGATGTGCTGAGCATTCCCTACGCCAGTCACGACCAGGTCCGTGCCTTTCGCACCCATCGCCACCAGCTGTTCTTCGCCGCCTTGATGGAGCCGCGTCGCCGTGCACCGGAGCCGGCCGAACGCAGCGCGCCCGGCGGGCACTCCGCGCTCGATGTGCTGGCTGACGACGACCCGGTGATGCGCAAGATGCTCGCCCGCGCCAGACGCCTGTGCAGCGAGCCGTTGAACGTGTTGCTCAATGGCGAGACCGGGACCGGCAAGGAACGGCTGGCCAAGGCGCTGCATGAGAGCGGCTGCCGGCGCAGCAAACCCTTCGTGGCGATCAACTGCGGCGCCATGCCCGAGTCGCTGATCGAAAGCGAGCTGTTCGGCTACGCCCCTGGCACCTTTACCGGCGCGCGCAGCAAGGGCATGCGCGGACTGATCCAGCAGGCCGACGGCGGCACGCTGTTCCTCGATGAAATCGGCGACATGCCGCTGCACTTGCAGACCCGGCTGTTACGGGTGCTGGCCGAGCAGGAAGTGATGCCGCTGGGTGCCGAGAAACCGGTGAAGGTGGATATCCGCGTGGTGGCCGCGAGTCACCGCGACCTGCGGCAGATGGTCGAGAGTGGGGCGTTTCGCGAGGACCTGTTCTACCGCCTGAACGGTGCGTCGTTGAAGCTGCCTCCGCTGCGCGAGCGCGCCGACAAGGGCTTTCTCATCGAGCGGGTGTTCGCCGAACTTGCCGAAGGCCGGCCGGGCAATCCGCACCTGCGTGGCGATGCCATGAGCGCGCTGCTGGCCTATCCCTGGCCGGGCAACATCCGCGAGCTGCGCAACGTGCTGCAATACGCGCTGGCAACCTGTGAGGGGGACGAGATCACCGTGCAGGATCTTCCGGACGAATGCCTGCCGCCGATTCTGGCGCGCTGTCGTCAGTCGTCGGCCCCATCCGAACCCGAGTCGGCGTCGGCACTGCGCGACCAGTTGCGCCGGCATCGCTGGAATGTCAGCGCGGTGGCGCGGGAGCTTGGCGTGTCGCGCCCGACGGTGTACCGGCGCATGCGCGTGCTGGGTATCGAAGCGCCGGTGTGACCGGCGCCTTGGTGTTACTCGCTGACGGGCTGTGCCGCCGGCGTGGCTTTTTCAGCGGCGATATCGAAGGCGATGCTCCAGTTCTGCAGCGGGTAGGGCTGGTGCACCAGTGCCTTGATGTTGGCTTCGGCAGGCATGAGGTCGGGCAGGTATTCGTAGGTCGCGTCGGCGCGCATCGGGTCGCTGTCGCGCAGCTGGCCGGCGCCGCCGACCTCATGGCCCGCATAGCTGATGCGCGGCTGGCCGCTGAAGTCGCGACCGGCGCGCAGCCGCACGACGGTGTCGGCGACGATTTCGACGGCTTCGATGGGCACTTCGCCCCTGTCGTCACGCAGTACGAAACCCTTGTTCTTCACGTCGCGGGCCTGGTGGCCGATGTACGGCTGGTCGAACGCCAGTGGCGGGTGCGGCACGTGGTAGTCGATCAGCACGTCGCGGCCGTCCAGCGTGGCCTGGCGCGGTGCGAGCGGAGTCCAGCCCTTACGCTCGATGACGACGCGGTGGTAGACCTTGCCGAGCATCTGGCCAAACCAGCGATAGCCGTTCGCCGACAGGTGCACACCCTTGTCGGTGTAGGGGTAGACCGGGCCAACCAGGTACCAGCCGGGTTCTTCCTGGGCCAGTTCCCATTGCGCCATGCCGACCGCGAGCGAACCGTCCTTGACCGAGGATTTGGCGTCGGTCTGGTAGCTGAAGAAGGCCGGCATCTTTTCCTGCCCGGCGATGGCCTTGGCGGTGTCGGCGTAGAGGTCGTCGCGCAGCTGGCGCAGTTTGGCCTTGTAGTACGCCTGATCGTTCTTGCCGCCGTTGGTGTGGGAATAGTCGTACTCGCCCTGCAGCCAGAAGAATGCGCTGATGCTGTAACTGGCCTGTTGCGCGTCGGCCAGCGCCTTGGCCTGATCGACGGCCTGGGTCACGCGCAGGTATTCGTTGGTGCCACCGGTTTTCGAGAGCTGGGCAATGGAGCGACCCGAGGTCGAGGCGTTGCTGGCGACGAACAGGTGATCCGGATCGGTGTCGCGGCCGAGGTGATGCAGATAGAGCCGGCGTGCCATGTTCAGCGCGCCGACTTCCACCGACTCGCCTTCTTCCTGCGCGTGCGGCGCGAGCTTGCCGACCTTTTCTGCATCGAGCACCACGGCCGCGTTGCTCTTCTGCTGAACCACGGCGCGCAACGGCGTGAAGGTCGCTTCGCCCACCGGTTTGAACGCCGCGCCGCTGAACGCAGCCGAGCGTGGCGACTGGCCGAGCATGAGGTTGTCGTAGCGCGGCGCCACCGAGAGCGCTGGCCAGCCTTCGGCGGCGGAGGCGAGCGACTGGCCGTAGGTGATGATGTGGTTGTACTTGCTTTCCAGCGGCTGGGTCAGCTCGTTCGGCTTGGCCAGGAGCTCGGCGGTCAGGCGCTTGTTCTCGGCGTCGCGGGCGGCCAGCTGCGCCTCTGTTTCGGCCGCCAGGCTGGGCGTGGCCAGGGCGAGCAGGAGTGCGGCGGCGAGGGTGCTGTGCAGGATCGTCGGTTGATCAGGGCGATGGGGCATGAAGTTGTTCCGGATGCGCTGGGCAGTTTCGTGCGGCTGCCTGCGGGCGAGCCGTGGACTATTGGCGAACGCGCTTTCGACGATGGCGGTGGAGGTAAGTTCGCGGCCGCCACCGTCGATGGCGGATTGGCTATGCTGTCGCGCATTCGAACAGCGATGCGCAGCAGGCTTCGGCAGGTCGAACGATGCCGCTGCCGGCCGTTCCCATGCAGGTCATCCCGTTACCAGAGGAGAATTCCAATGAGCCACAAAGCCATATTCGTACAGCCCGGCGGCGGTTATGACCGGGTCATCGTTGGCACCAGCGAGGCCCCCAGACCGGAGGCCGGCGAGATCACCGTGCGCCTGCGCGCCAACTCGCTCAACTACCACGATTTCGCGGTGGTCAGCGGCATGTGGGGCCCCAGCGAGCCGCGCATTCCCATGGCCGATGGGGCCGGTGAAGTGGTGGCGGTGGGTTCGGGCGTGACTGAATTCGCCGTTGGCGATGCGGTGGTCAGCACCTTCTTCCCCGACTGGCTGGCCGGTGAGCCGCTGATCGAGGGTTTCGCCACGGTACCGGGCGATGGCGTCGATGGTTATGCGCGGGAGATGGTCACCGCGCGCGCCACCTCGTTCACCCATGCACCCGAGGGCTACAGCCATGCCGAGGCGTCAACCCTGACCACCGCCGGCCTCACTGCCTGGCGTGCGCTGATGGCCGACGGCAAGCTCAAACCCGGCGACAGCGTGCTGATCCAGGGCACCGGCGGCGTTTCCATCTTTGCCCTGCAGTTCGCCAAGATGGCCGGCGCCACGGTCATCGCCACCTCGTCCAGCGATGCCAAGCTGGAGCGCTTGCGCGAGATGGGCGCCGATCACCTGATCAACTACCGCAGCACGCCGGCCTGGGGCGAGACGGTGCGCAAGATGACCGACGGCCGCGGCGTCGACCATGTGATCGAAGTCGGTGGGCCGGCAACGCTGGAGCAGTCGATGGTTGCGGCGCGCATCGGCGGGCATATCTCGGTGATCGGCATCCTCACCGGGGTTGCCGGCGAGCTGCCGCTGGTACCGGCGCTGGTGCGCCAGTTGCGTCTGCAGGGCGTGCTGGTGGGCAGCCGCGCGCAGCAGCAAGAGATGATCCGCGCCATCGATGCCAACGGCATCCGCCCGGTAATCGACAAGCACTTCGCCGTGGACGATATCGTCGAGGCGTTCCGCTATCAGGAAACCAACCAGCACTTCGGCAAGATCTGCCTGGATATCTGAAGCCTGGCGTCGGCGGCGGCTGCGTTTAGAATGCGCGGCCACGCTGCCGACGATGCCCGCCCATGACACCCGAACACCTCACCACCCTGCAAAATCACCTGCTCGACGCGTTGGCCAACGCGCCCAACGAGACGCGACGACTGTTCCATGGTCGCGGCCGCTGCTATCCGGGGCTCGAACAGCTGACCGTCGACTGGCTACAGGGCGTGGTGCTGGTGGCGCTGTTCCGTGATCCGGGCGAGGCGGAGCGGGCGGCGCTAGAGCAGATGCTCATGGCGCTGACGGAATCCCCGGCCTGGAAGCAGAGCCAGGCACAGCGCTTGCTGCTGCAGCATCGCTATCTGCCGGATGCACCGACCGAGGCGTTGCTGGGCGATGTGCCCGCCGAGTGGCTGATCAGCGAGAACGGTCTGCGCTACAAGCTCGATCTCGGGCGCAAGCAGAACAACGGCCTGTTTCTCGACATGCGTTATGGCCGCCGTTGGGTGCAGGAAAATGCGCAGGGCAAGCGGGTGCTCAACCTGTTCGCCTACACCTGCGGCTTTTCCGTCGCGGCGATCGCCAGTGGCGCCGAGCACGTGGTCAATCTGGACATGGCCAGTGCCGCCCTGACCCGAGGGCGGGAGAACCATCGGCTGAATGGCCACGATCTCAGCAGGGTGAGCTTTCTCGGCCACGAGCTGTTCAAATCCTGGGGCAAGGTGCGCAAGCTCGGACCGTACGACCTGATCATCATCGACCCGCCTTCCTTCCAGAAGGGCAGCTTCGCCCTGACGCGCGATTACCAGAAGATCCTGCGCAAGCTGCCGGAACTGCTGACCGGCGGCGGCCAGGTGCTGGCCTGCGTGAATGACCCGGATATCGGCGCGGACTTCCTGATCCAGGGCATGGCCGCCGAGGCGCCGCAGCTTCGCTTCGAGCAGCGCCTGGAGAACCCGCCGGAGTTTCCCGACATCAGCCCCGAGAGCGGGCTCAAGGCGCTGCTGTTTTCGGCCTGACGCTGGGTCGAGTCAGTCCCTTGTGACCGGCTCTGCATCGGCCTTGCCGAGCAAGCGCTCGACGTCCTCGATCACCTGCAGTGCCGCCAGCGGACCGCCGACGGACGTCCACAGCGAGCCGTCGACAGCGCCGAAGCGTTTGCTCTGCAGCGCCGAGAGCTGGCCGAACGCCGGGGTCTGTTCGGCCTGACGCATGGCCTCGACCGCCTCGCCGCTGGTAGCCAGGGTGCCGATCACCAGCCAGTCGGCATCCAGCAGTTCCAAGGACTCCAGGCTCAGTGCCATCGAGTGGGTGTGGCCGGGGTCCTGCTGATGGGCGGGGCGGGTGAGGCCAATGTCTTTGATGACCGTGCTGACGAAGGCGTCCTTGAACATGTACGAGGGGCCCTTGGGATTCCAGCGCACGATGCTGAGGGTTTCGCCCTGATGCGTGCTCAGCCGCTCACGCGCCTGCTCGATCCGCGCGCGGTAGCGGTCCAGCACGGCGTTGGCTTCGGCGTTCTTGTTCAGGATCTGTGCGGTGCGCTGCATGGTTTCCTGCCAGGGGCGACCCCAACTGTAGGTGATCACGGTCGGCGCGATCTCGTTAAGGATCGCCAGCTGCTCCGGCTTTACCGGGCCGGTCAGGATCAGATCGGGCTCCAGTTCGAGCAGGGTTTCCAGATTCGGATTGTCCAGATCACCGACCACCGGGACGTCGGCCGGCAGCTTGCCTTCGAGGTAGCGCGGCGGTGCGGCCTGGCCGCGGCCGTTGATGGTGCCGACCGGGGTGACGCCAAGTGCGAGTGCGGTATCCAGATCGATTTCGCTGAGGGTGATCACCCGCTTCGGCGCTTCCGGCACGGTGACGGTGTTGCCCATGGCATCGCTCACCTGGCGCGTATCGGCCAGGGCGGGCAGGGCGAGCAGGCTGGCCAGCAGAGCGGCGGCCAGGTGACGTGGGGTCTTGAGGGTCATTGCATACCTTCCGTTTCGGGGTGTTCTCTGAGAGTGGGTTGCTGGAGGCCACGGGTACGGCGGCGCGGCACGATCACCGGCGCGCCGTCGCCGGGGGCCGGAAGGATGTCGACGTCGGTATCGTAAAGGCGGTCGACCAGGGCCTTGGTCATCACCTGCCGCGCCGGGCCGATGGCCTGCACCCGGCCGTCGGCCAGGGCGATCAGCTCATCGCAGTAACGGGCGGCCACGCCGAGGTCATGGATCACGATCAGCACCGTGCGCCCGGCCGCGGCGATCTGGTGCACGGCTTCCATCACCTCGGCCTGGTGGCCGATGTCCAGCGCGCTGGTGGGTTCGTCGAGCAGGATCAGGTCGGTGTTCTGCGCCAGGATCATGCCGAGCCAAGCCCGTTGCGCCTGGCCACCCGAGAGCGAGGCGGCGCTGCGTTGCCAGATCGCATCGAGCTGCATCACCTCGCGGGCGCGTGCAACCTGGCGGGCGTCTTCCGCGCTCCACTGGTTGAACCATCCCTGGTGCGGATGGCGGCCATACTGCACCAGCTGTTCCACGCGGATGCCTTCGGCCAGCACCGGCCGTTGCGGCAGAAAGGCCAGCTTTCGCGCCAGCGCCTTGAGCGAGTAGCCCAGCAGCGGCTTGCCGTGGATCTCCACGGTGCCGCGTTGCAGCGGCAGCTGGCGGGCGAGCAGCTTGAGCAGCGTGGATTTGCCGCTGCCATTGGGGCCGACGATTCCGATCAGCTTGCCTCTGGGCAGGCTGAAGGAGACGCCGTCGAGCACGACCTTGTCCTGATAGGCGAAGTGCAGGTTTTCCGCGCGCAGGGCAGTCATCAGTCAGCTCCTCGTCTGTCCTTGAGCAGCAGGCCGAGCAGCAGGATGCCCCCGAGCAGCCGCGTCATGATGCCGGTGGGGATTTCCTCGGGCTGGGCGAGCACCCGCACCAGGGTGTCGCTGCCTAGCAGCAATACCGCGCCGCACAGCGCCGATAGCCACAGCGGGGCGAGGTTGTCGCGGGCCAGCCAGGAGGCGAGGATCGGTGCGGCCATGGCGATGAACACCACCGGCCCGCCGATCGCCGTACCCAGCGCGGCCACCACGATTGCCAGGGCGAGCACGCCGAGCTGGACCAGCGGCACCTTCACCCCGAGGTTCTGCGCCGTGGCGTCGCCGAAGCGCAGCAGCACCAGCGGCCGATTGACCAGCGCCATCAGCGGGCAGAGCAGCAACAGCAGCAGTGCGACGGGCTTGACCGTCTGATAGCTGACACCGGCGAAGTGGCCCATGGTCCACAGGTAGATGCTGCCCAGGTGAGCGAGGGGTTGCGTCGACATGGCGAAGTCGCCGAGCGCGCCGAGCAGTTCCGACAGCGCAATGCCGATGACGATGAACAGGTAGCCCTGCTCGCCGGGGCGTCGGCACAGGGCGAACAGTGCGGCGGCCGCCAGTGCGGCTCCGAGTGGCGACGCCCACCATGGCCAGTTGCCGAGGGTCAGGTAGAGGGCGAAGACGACTACAGCCAGCGAGGCGCCCTCGTTCACACCGATCATGTCCGGTGTCGCCAGGCGGTTGCGTACCAGAGTCTGGATCAGGCAGCCGGCCATGCCCATGGCCAGCCCGGCGATGATCGCGGCGGCGACCCGCGGCAGGCGAATCTTGAACACCATGATTTCCTGCAGCCTGCTGCCGTTTCCGGTCAGGGTGGCGATGACGTCGCGCACGCCCAGATGGCCGCTGCCGAGGCTGGTCGCCAGGACGGTCAAGCCCAGCAGCACCAGCACGAGCAGGGTGAACATCAACCAACTGCGCCGATGCAGCAGCAGGCTGATGCCACCGAGGCGCAGCGTCCAGATGCCGGAAGGTGTGGGGATGGAGGTCATGGCTACCTCACCGTCAACAGGGAACGAAAGCCGCCGCGCAGCACGATGGCGATCAGCGCCGGCGCGCCGAGCGCGGCCAGCAGGGTGCCGACCGGCAGTTCGTACGGCTGCAGCAGCCAGCGCGAGAGCACGTCGGCGGCGAGCAGGAAGAGCATGCCGAACAGCGTGGAAAACAGCAGTTGCCGTAGCAGTGCCACCGGCTCGATGCGGCGCGCGCAATAGGCGGCGAGAAAACCGAGAAAGCCGATCGGCCCGGCCAGCGAGATGGCGCAGGCGGTGAGCAGGGTGGATGCCGCCAGCACGCCGAGGCGTACCCAACCGGTATGGATGCCCAGCGCGCGGGCCTGGCTGTCGCCCATCTGCATCAGGGTCAGCTGACGGCAGAGCAGCGTCGCCAGCACCAGCCCGAGCACGGCCAGTGGGCTGACCGTGCCGACCGCATCGAGGCTGGAGGCCGATAGCGAGCCGAGGTTCCAGAAGCGGAACTGCTCCAGCGCCACCCGCGTGGAGAGCAGCAGGAAATTCGCCAGACCGCCGAAGATCGCGCCGAGCGCCACTCCAGCAAGAATCAGCTTCAGCGGGCTGGCCTGACCCAGCATCAGGCCGACGCCCAGCACCAGCAGATTGCCCAGCAGGGCGCCGGCGCCGGACCAGAGCAGGTAGCCCCGGGTCGACTCGACGCCGAAATAGATCAGGCCGATCACCAGCCCGAGCACCGCGCCGGCATTGACACCGAGCAGGCCGGGTTCGGCCAGGGGATTGCGTGTCGCGCTCTGCAGCAGCGAGGCGGCGATTGCCAGGCTGGCGCCCACCACCAGCGCGGCGAGGGTGCGCGGCAGCCGCAGGGTATCGACGACCATGGCCAGCTTGTCGTCGGCCAGATAGTCGGGCTGGCCGAGCAGATAGCCGAACACGGCGTCGGCACCATACACGCCGGCACCGGTGGCCAGGGACAGCGTCAGCAGCACGAGCAGAAGGCCACTGCCGGCAATCAGCGTGGCCTTCTGCGACCTGGGCATCCTCTGATCAGTCGGCATGGTTCACTTCGCGTCTCCAGGTGAACCCGGCGGCTCGCGCCGCCGGGCGGGGCGTCAGATGTCGTAGGCGAAACCGACGAAAAGCGTGCGACCCATGAGGATGTTGTCGACGGCCTGAGCCACCTCGTCGCGCTTCTCGTTGGTCAGGTTGTTGAGCCCGCCGTTGAGTGTCAGCTGCTTGGTGGCCTGGTAGCGGGCACCGAGGCTCAGGGTGTGGAAGGCACCGGTCTCGAACGCCCCGGAGCGCGCCACGTCGTACAGGTATTGGCTGCCGGTGTACTGGTAATCCAGGTTCAGGCCGAGCTTTGGCAGCGCCTGCCAGTCGGCTCCCAGGTTGGCGATATGCTGCGGCGAGTTGCGGATCGGCTCGTCGGTGTCGCGATCCCTGGCGTCGGAGTAGGTGTAGTTCGCGCGCAGGCCGATGCGGTCGCTCAGCAGGTAGTTGCCCTGCAGCTCGTAACCCTTGATCCGCACATGGGGCTGGTTGTAGGTGGTCAGCACCGGGTCGGCGGCGACGATCTGGCCGTTCACCCGAATCAGCCGCGTCGTTTCGGTGCTGATCATGTCTTCGATGTCGGTCTGGAAGAACATGATGCCGGCCTGCAGGCGGTCATTCTGGTAGAAGGTGCCGAGCTCGTAGCTGGTTGCGGTTTCCGGCTTGAGATCCTCGTTGCCGACCGTCACGCAGTAGCCACGGCAGGCGATTTCCACGTAGGTGGGATCGGATTGGGCAATGCTCGGCGCCTTGAACGACTTGCCCACGCCGCCCTTGATCACCCAGCTGTCACTGAGGTTGTACACGCCGTAGGCCCGCGGGCTGAATTCGCTGCCGTAGCTTTCGTGATCATCCCAGCGGGCGCCGAGGGTGATATCCAGCTGTCCCAGGGAGAACTCGTCCTGCAGGTAGAGCGCCTGCTGATCGATCTCGATCTCCGAACCGAGGTTGTTGCTGTGGCTGAGTTCGGTGCGGCGCAGTTCGCTGCCCAGGGTCAGCAGGTGGTTGCCGAGGAACGCGGTCACCTGGCCGTCGACCGTATGGTTGGTCTGGTTGACGTTGCTGAAGCGGCCGCCGCGCAGGTCGGTCATGACCTCGGAATCGTCCATCAGGTCGACGTCTTCGTAGTAGTAGCGGACTCGCGAGTTAAAGTCGTCCCAGCTGCCGTTGTGGGTCAGGCCGAAGGCGCTGCGTTCCATCTCCTGAACGTTGGTCGGAAAGGCGAAGCCCGAGTTGCTCCAGGTGCCCTTGCGGTCGTCCTCACGATGGCTCAGGTCGAGGTCGATGCTCTGGCGCTCGACTAGCAGCCAGCTCAGGCTGCCGTAGGCGCTGGCGTTCTGGCGTTTTTCGGCGGCATCGATCAGGGGCGACGTAGTCTGGTCCGAACCCCAGGCAGCCTGGTCGGTGCCCTCGACGATCAGGTTGCCGAGCAGCTTGTCCTCGATCAGCGTGCCGTTGATGTAGCCGCTGGTCTTGTGGCTGTCACCGGAATCACCCTCGGTCGGGTGCTCGTAGCCGTAGGCGATGCCGGCCCTGGTGTCGGCGGTCGGTTTACGCAGGATCACGTTGACCACGCCACCGATGGCATCGGCGCCGTACAGCGAGGACATCGGCCCGCGGATCACCTCGATGCGCTCGATGGCGGCCATCGGGATCGAGGACAGATCGAAGTCGTTGGCGTAGTTGGAGACCAGGGCTTCACGCGAGTTGATGCGGCGGCCGTTGACCAACAGCAGGGTGTAGTCCGAATCCATCCCGCGCAGTTTGATTTCCTTGCGGCCGTAGGTCGAAGACGGGCTGATGTACACCCCCGGCAGGTATTTCACCGCATCGGCGAGGTTGTACACCGGCAGCTTGTCGAGGTCGTCACGGGTGACCACCGACACGCTCGCCGGCGCGCTGAGTTCGCTGTGGGCGGTCTGGGTGGCGGTGATGACTTCGTTCTGCAGGGTGACCGGCTCGCTGGCGATGGCGAGTATCGGAAGGAGTGCGCCGAGCAGCGTGAGCGGCAGGTGACGGGGACGACTGATGGTTCTTACAGAAGGCATTGCAGGCTCCATTGCGGTTTGATCGATGCGGGATGTAAGTCTCATCAGGCGTGCGGCTGCAGGTTCAGGCCCTGCTTGTGGTTGTAGGTGTTGGCAGGTGTCCATGGCGACGCAGGGCGGCGAGCAGTAACAGCAGGGTTGCGCCTGCGGTCAGGGTGAGGACCACGTGGAAACCTGCGAGGTGTTCGAAACCCGTCAGCTCGCCATCGGCAGCCGTACCCAGGTAGGCGGCGGAGGCCAGGCTGCCGAGGCCGGCGGCAACGTTGCTGACGGACCCGTGCAGAGCCATGAACGCGGCGCGTTGATGGGGCGCCGGAATGCTCGCGGCGACCGTCGTGGTGCTGCTGGTGCGCAATGTGCTGAGTGCCATGAACAGGCTGAACACCAGCAACAGCGGCAGTGGAACCAGCAGGGCGAAGCCGAGCAGCGTGATCAGTGCCAGCAGGCCGCTGCTGCTCAGGACCAGCCGGCCAGCGTGGCCGCGATCGATCCAGCTGCCGCCCAGGCGCACGGCGGCCAGGCTGGCCAGCCCACCGCACAGGTAGAGCACGCCGATGTGTTCGCGGGCGAAGCCGAGATTGAACTGGAGGAATGCGGAAAAGTGCGGCACCAGCAGGAAGTGGCTGAACATCTGCAATGCGACCAGCGCCAGTGCCCCCAGGCACAGCGGTGAGCGCAACAGCGGGCGCAGCGCTCCTGGAGGGCGTGGGTGTGGTTGCGGATTGAGGAAGAGGATGTGGCAGCCAAACGCGAGCGCCAGGCCAACCGCGGCAATGCCCAGCATCGGCGCGCGCCAGCCCAGCCAGCGCGCGAGTTCCAGCGCCAGAGGCGTGACGACGATGGCGGCGAGGGAGAAACCCATCGCTAGGCGGGCGAGCTGCCGGCCCCGTTCGGCTGGCGGGATCAGATCGAGCAGGCTCGCCATCAGCACCGCGCCCAGGGGGCCGGCGATGAATGCACTGAGCACGAAGAGCCAGGTCAACTGGTGCGCGTCGGAGGCACCTGCGCAGGCACCGAGCAGCGCGAAGCGCAGGACGAGCAGGGTGAGCAGCACCGGCTTGCGCTCGAAGCGGTCCAGCCAGGCAGCACTGAGCGCCGAGCCGAGGGCCGCTGCCAAGGTCGCGGCGCCAGCCAGATACCCAATGCGGTCGGCGGGCATGTCCAGTTCGCGGACGAAATCCGGGCCGAGCGGCATGATCATCATCAGGCTGCCGATCGATAGCATGCTAATCAGTGTGGCCAGCTGAACAGCCGTTTTCGTTTGTCGATCTGCATCCATGTACATAACGCCGCTGGGTGAGGCGGTGCATCTTATGCAGCTATAAACGCGAATTCAAATGAAAATCGTTATTGTTTGGTTGTGATTTGTGGAGGATGAGCCGGATGGAGGCGGCCTGTGGGCGGAATAGCGGGGATGGCGCATGGCATTCGATACCGTAACTCGCGCGAAAACTCTCGAGATGAACCTATATCGGAGGTCGACTGCGCCGCCTGGTCAGGCGGCGCCAGCGATCCGTGCTGTACGACCTGCCCTGGTTCAGCCGCGCGCCTGGAGGTCCTTGATCAGCGCTTTCATCTCGTCGATCTCACGGCGTTGCGCCTCGATGATGCTGTCCGCCAGCTCGCGCACCCTCGGGTCCTGGATATCCGCCCGCTCGCTGGTGAGGATGGCGATGGAGTGGTGCGGAATCATCGCCTTCATCCACGACACCTGGTCCACCGTCGCCTGGCTGCGCACCAGCCACAAGGACACGACGAACACCAGCGCGCTGCCGGCGAAAATGGCGATGTTCACCCCACGCCGCGGATACATCTTCAGCATGAATGCCAGCATGACGATCGCCATGGCCGCGCCCATGATCAGCGCCATGTAGGCGCGGGTTTCGCTGAACAGGATGTGGTCGGTCTGGAACACGTTCAGGTACATCAGGCCGAACATGACCAGCGTCGAGGTGGCAATCATTGCGCCGAATTTGACGTAGGGCTGCATAGGCGTGCTCTCCTCTCGCTATGACTGGTGGGGCGGCAAATCGCCAGCCCATTCGGTCATCTCGACAGCCCTCGGTCGGTGCCGTTCACGTTTCTCGGCCACGCCAGCGGCACGCACTGGCCGACTGCGATGGCCTCGCAGGGCTGACCGCAGCGCAATGCGCAGCCGGACCTACTCGCCGTTACGGACCTGCGAGGCGCCGCGGCTCAGCGAGTGGCCAGCTCTTCGCAGCTGGGCTCGATGGTGAACGTGCGCGCCGAGTCGACCGGGCCGAGCTTCTCCAGGGTGCGGCGGCCAAGCAGTACGGGGTAGTGCATTTCATCGCGATCCCTGAGCGAGAACTGCTCCTCGAGGAGGCGATCGCCGATGCACACCTTCATCAGCACCACCGGACGATCCTCCTTGCCGCCGGCGCCGCGGACCGTCAGTTCGCGATGCAGTTTGCGCTCGATGCGCGATTTGACCAGCTTGTCCCGTTCGATGTCCTCAAGGTCCAGATCGAAGCGGACCCACTCGTCACCGTCCCGCTCGAAATACTCGATGTCTTCGGCATGCATCGACGAAGTTAGCGCGCCAGTGTCGAGCTTGAACTTCACCGTGACTTCCTCGGGAAGCACCTTGCCACGCTCCACCCAGCCGAGCGGTGTGCCGTCGGCGGCGAGGGAAGGGAGGGTATGCAATGACAGCAGCAACGCGGCGGGTAGAGCCAGCAGTCGTGACGATTTCAATGGCAACTCCGGGGGTAGTGGCTTCGCTCAATAGAGCGAAATCTGCCGCGGACGTTCAGCGCACCGTGGTTTCGCCGCTGCGACCGGTTGGCGATCGACTACCTTGAGCCGCTTCGCGTTCGCCGATCTGTTCGCTCAGTGCACGAACGAATGCGTCCACCGCGACGGGCAGGTAACGCGAGCTGCGCACGTACACGCCGAGGTCGCTGAACACCGCGCCGCCGTCGTTCAGCGGTACATGCACGAGCGTGCCGCCGGCCAGCTCGGCTTCGATGCCGATGCGCGTCTGGAAAGCGACCCCGGCACCGCGCTTGGCCATCTGCAAGGCCAATTCCACGGAGCTGGTTTCCAGCGGCGCCTTGTGCCGCGGGCGAGTGCGCGCCAGCAGCGGCGCCAGCAGGTGATGGATGGACAGATCGCTCTTGGCCAGGATCAGCGGGTATTCGGCGCAGGTGGCGAAGCTCACCTCGGCGCGTTCGGCCAGCGGATGCGAGGGGGGAACGATTGCGCCGAGACGGAAGTGGCCGACGCCCAGCTGCTGCAAGTCAGCGGTACGCGGCAGGGCAAAGGCCAGGCCGATGTCCGCCTGGCCGCTGATGACAGCCTCGGGAATCGCCTGCGAGCCAAGGCTGGTGACGCCCACGGTAACCCGCGGATAGCGTTCGCGCAGCTGCTCCAGCACGCCAGGTAGAAGATCGGTGGTGACCCCGGATACCGTGGCGATTTCCACATGGCCGGTGCGCAGGCCCTGCAGTGCGTCCAGTTCGGAGCGCACACGCTCGGCGTCCTGCAGCACGACGATGACATGGCGGGCGAAGATCTCGCCGGCGGCGGTCAGCCGCAGTCCGCCGGGCAGGCGTTCGAAAAGGGGCGCGCCGATCTCGTCTTCGAGCTTGAGAATCTGCCGGTTTACCGCCGACGAGGCGACGTTGAGCCGGCGCGACGCCTCGCGAATCGACTGGCAGCGCCGCACCATGTCGAAGTAATGGATGGCCGGGGAATGGATGCGCAGTTTGCGGGCCACGGTCGGTCAGCGATCCGCGGGCGGAGGTGGCGTCAGTCCGCAGCCCTTGAGGATGATGGCGATCAGGTTGTCGCTGGCGTGGGCGAAATCGGCGCGGGTCATGCGCTTGCCGTTGATGCGGCGGATCTGATCGGAGAAGTCGGCATAGTGTTGGGTGCTGCTCCAGATCATGAAGATCAGGTGCATTGGGTCGACCGGGGCCATCTTGCCGGCGGCGATCCAGGCGTCGAACACCGCGGCGCGGCCGCGGAACCAGTTGCGGTAGTCCTGGTTGAAGTGCTCGGAGAGGCACTCGCAGCCGCTGATGACCTCCATGGCGAAGATTTTCGAGGCCTGCGGATGGCGCCGCGAGAATTCCATCTTGATGCGGATGTATTCGGCCAGAGCAACGGCCGGGTCATCGTCGACGGTCACATCGTCGAAGGCAGTATCCCAGAGTTCGAGAATATGCCGCATGACCTCGACATACAGCCCCAGCTTGCTGTTGAAGTAATAGTGCACGTTCGCCTTGGGCAACCCGGCGCGGGTGGCGATGGCGTTCATGCTGGTGCCCTTGAAGCCGTAGCGGGCGAACTCTTCGGCAGCTGCCGCCAGGATGGTTTCCTCGTTCTTCTGCCGAATGCGGCCGGCGGGCTTGCCCTGGGCGGTGTAGAGCGGCTGGGGTGCGTTGTTCTTGTCCATGTTCCCTGTCCGTGAGCGCGCTGGCGGTTGGCCTGGTCCACTATGCGGAGCGGGCCTGCTGCGTGTTGAGAATGATGGCCTATGCGCTGCGTTCATTCACCTCGCAGCCCCCGGGAAAGGGTTTCGGACCGCCCGGGGTGATGGTCGAGCCGAGCTGATTCTGCACGAGTTTCGCTGTTCGATGCAGCCGTTGCGCTTGTGACGGCGAGGATCGCGGCCGGCACCGAAAGAGAGCCGCCCGGTTTGCGGGCGGCGAGGCGCGTCAGAAGTGCGCCTTGACGATGAAGTTGGTGACGTTGTTGTCGGTGTTGAAGGCGTCGGAATCTTCGATGCCGTACTTGTTCGACCAGTAGTCGTATTCGATACCGACATAGAGCTTGCCGGGCGTGTAGTCCAGCGCCTTGCCGAGGTCGTACTTGACCTGCGGGTTGAAGTGGAAGTTCTTCTTCAGCTCGGTGTTGCCATTCTTCTTATCGTTGACGACCCAGTCGATATAGCCGTCGAAGAGGATGTCCGACTTGCCCACCGGGAAGGTCATGGCCCAGGTCGGAGTGATCTGCCACTGGCCGCCAGGCTTGCCGGTGATGCCGTCGGGCTTGCGGTAGTAGGTGTTCAGGGAGAAGCGGTCGAAACCTGGAATAGCCAGATCCACGGCCGGGCCGAGCAGATAGTTGCGATTACGGCCTTCGCCGCGTTCGTAGGTCGCGGAGATCAGCACATCCTTGATCGGACCGAAGGACAGGTCTGCGCCGCTGATCTTGCCCAGCGACAGGCGCGGGCTGAATTCGCCGTAGTAGGTGTGGCCATCGCTGCCGGAAATGCCGTTGTACCACTTGTTATCGACAAACAGGAACATGTCCCCCCAGGTCCAGCCGCTGGCATGTTCGAAGGTAATGGTCTGTTGGATGTCGCCTTCCTTACCACCTGCGGAGTCGACGGCGAAGTTCTTGCCGTACAGGTAGGTGAGGCTGTTGTTCTGCCAGAGCATTGGGCTGGCCATGGCTTGGCTGCTGAGGATGAACCCGGCCGCGAGGGCTGCGGTGGTCAGGCTGCGCTTCATTGAGTGTGTCTCCGTATTGGCATTTGAATGAGCTTGTAAGTTGTCCAAGCGGTCAGGCTTTGGTCACAAAGCAAGCGTCGCGCCAATACCGAAGATCCCATTGAGTTTCTTTATAAATCATTGATAGGAAAAGATTTATTTTTCGCAGGCGAAACGTTTTGACTGATGGCAGGGCTGCCGGATGGGAGGTGGGCGCGTTGGCGTGACCTGACCGATGCGTCAGCTTGCTTCAGTTTGGGGCGCTGCGATGGCCGTTCGCCAGGCTCGCCACCGAAACGGTGCGTCGACTGGTCAAGGCGAAGTGAGGTGGGAATCGCGGAGGGATGAAACGCAACTGCCGGCAAGGCGCCGGCAGTCGGGTGTAGCGAACGAACTTACTGCTGGGTGACCAGGGCGGTGTTGTTCCAGCCGCTCTGGTTGATGTAGGCCGCATTGCCGTAGCCGGCCTGGCTGGCGACGGCGTCGTTGCCGAAGCCGTTCTGAGTCACCTTGATCAGGTGATCGGCGCCGCTCTGGCTCAGCATCACGTCGTTGAAGTAGCCTTCCTGGCGAACGGTGGCCAGGTTGTCGCGGCCGTCCTGTTCGATATCGGCTGTGTTGTTCGCACCGTAGCTGACGCCGACGATCTCGTTGTCGACGCCGTGTTGTACGGCGTTGAGCTCATTAGCGACACCGTCCTGGTGGAAGTGCAGATCATTGCCTCGGCCCTCCTGCTCCACGGAGGCGACGTTGAAAGCGCCTTCCTGGATGGTCTTGGCAGTCTGATTGCGTCCGTCCTGGTATACGTCAGCTCGGTTATCTGTACCAGCTTGGTCAGTTGTAGCGGTGTTGTTACCGCCGAACCAGCCGTTGGTTTGCGTGATGCTCGAGTCGTTACGTTCGCCGTACTGCACGACGAAAGCGTTCTGCGCATTACCGCTCTGGTCCACATTGACAATGTTGTGGCTGCCGACGGAATCGACATACGCCTCGTGCTGCAGGCCGGTTTGCGAAACCATCGCGTCGTTGCGCCAGCCGCTCTGCTCGACTTCGGCGATGGAGCCGCTGCTGGCGACCTGCACCACTTGCGCATCGTTGTCGATGCCCTGCTGGGTGACGGTTGCGCGGTCGTGGTTGCTGAGGAACTGAGTGATGCTGGCGCTGTTCAGGTCGCCGTTCTGGTTGACCACTGCCTGGCTGCCATAGGTGGCGGTCTGGGAGATCAGGCCGTAGTTGTCCTTGCCGTCCTGGTTGGTGGTGGCGTTGGTCATGGTCGCGCCGGACTGGAACGTCTCGGCAACGTTGTTGACGCCTTTCTGGTTCTGCGTGGCGCCAGTCTTGTAGGTGCCGGTCTGCTCTACCAGTGCATCGTTGCCCCAGCCGTTCTGGGTCTGGGTCGAGCCGGTCATCAACGTGCCGCTCTGGCGGGATTCGGCATTGTTGAAGTTGCCGGTCTGGGTCTGGGTGGCGGTAGTGGCTTCCGAGCTGATCTGCTCGACCATTGCGTCGTTGCTGAAGCCGCTCTGGTTTTGTGTGGCGAAGTTGCCCGAACCGCCGCTTTGCAGCACTTCTGCGTTGTTGTTGATGCCGTGCTGGTTCTGCTCGGAGGTGTTCTCGGCGGCAAAAGCCTGGGCAGTGGCGACGGTCAGAATGGCTGCTACAAGAGGTTTGAACTTAAACATTTTTGTCACTCCATGGATGTTTTAAGTACAGCGGTATTTCCTTGCGATTAGCGGTACTGGCGAACCACTACCGTCAGACCTCGGCCGCTCTGGCTGACATTGCTGCTATGCCCGCTGCCGGTCTGTTCGATGAGAGCGCGATTGCTCGAGCCCTGTTGTGCGATGGCGGCGCGGTTGTCCGAGCCGGTCTGTTCGATGTGGGCGTCATTGTCGAAGCCGTTCTGGCTGATCAGCGCTGCGTTGCCTTGGCCGATCTGCTCGATGCTGGCGCCGTTGGCGTAACCGCTCTGGATGATGTAGGCCTCCAGCTCGGAGCCTGATTGGGCGATGCGGCCGGTCATGTTTTCGCCGGATTGCTGGATCAGCGCCACGGCGCCCTGGCCGCTGACGCCAGCGTGGGCGGATGGGTCTGCCGTGAGGTAGGCCAATTCGTTGGGGGCGAGATCGATCGAGGCGGGGATGTCGGCGTGGCTGGCGGTAGCCAGTAGCAGAACTGCGGGTAGCAGCAGGTCATGCGCAATCCGTTGCGAGCGAGTCATGGCGTCCTGTCCTGATGGGCTCTGATGTCGACATACTTGCCCTTAATGGGGGCGGCGAACATCCATCCAATGATTGAAAATGTTGCGATCCGGTGCGTAACGGGTGGCGATTGGCGATACGGGCTGCTGCGTTCGGGGGCACTTGCCGATAGCCGATGGCGCACGGCTGTGCAGACGGCATCGCTATTGAGCGTGCCGTCAGCCGGGAAGGGGATTGCTAGGAAAGCTGAAACGTCGTCGGCGTTGCGCCGCCGACTTGGATCTCAGTCCAGCTTGCTCAGGTACTTGCTCAGCGCCGGATGCTCGCCACCGCTGCCTTCGGCGGTCTGCCAGAGGCGCCGGTCGACGCCCTGGGCAATCAGGTGCGCCACGGCAGCCTCGATCGCCGAGAGTACGCAGAGCTGCGCCGGCTCGTTGGTGGTGTAACCCGCCTCCGCTTCGAGCAGTTCCTTGAACTCGATGAACTTGTAGACGTTGGCGCTACGGCCGACGGAGAAGATCGTCTTGGTGGTCATCACGTTCGACAGCACCCTGCCGCTGCGCACGTCGATGGCCCGCAGATTCACCGTGACCTGATCGACGCGGTATTCCTGCGACAGTCCGATGCCCAGATAGCGCGCACCCTGGCCGCCACTGCGCACGTTGGTTTCGTAGGCGACGATGGCACCTTCCATGATGATGTTGGCCGCCAGCAGCGACGGCAGCTCGGACTGGATATTGGGTGCGACATCCGGCTTGGCTTGCGAGGCGCGGATGATCTTGCGCTCGGTCAGCACGTTCTGCAGGCCTTCACGCTCGAGCACCACGAACCAGCCACTGGCCTGCATGGCATCGACCAGCATGCTGGCCGCGCCCTGGGTCACCGCGGTGGAGAAGGAACTGGCCGGAGTGGGCTTGTACTGGCCGGTCTGGTCGCGAAAGCCGTACACCGCAGCCACCAGCGGGCCTTTCGGGCGCGGTAGAGCCAGCAGATCCTGGTAGGTCGAGGTGCGTGGGGTCAGGGTTGGCGGATGCTGGTCGGCAGACATGGGCTCGCGAACGGCGCAACCCTGCAGTACAGCCATCATCCCTATGGCTACGAATAGGCTTCTCATGGCCTTTGTTTCTCCTTGGGGGTCAGTTCTGACCGACTATGATTTCGGACATTTCGCCGGTGAGTCGGTCGGTGATTTCCACGATCAGCATGCCGGCGTCGCCGTTGTAGACGCGCACGATGAAATCGTCGGTGGTCACGGTGCCGGTCTTGCCATCGGTCACGCCGCTGAGCAGATCGCCCAGCAGGCGCGACTCCAGCTGGCTGGTGAAACGGTCCAGGGCGGACTGGTTTTCCAGCAGCGAGGAGCGATCGATGGCATCCGGGTCCTTCTTGCTGTTCTGCGCCTGCGCGTTGCCGAGCAGCCAGGCACCGTTGAGCGGGCTACCGCCGAAGGATGGGTTGACGGGGGTGTACACCAGCTCGGTGGCGCTGGCGCCAGTGCTAAGCAGCAGGCTGGCGAGCAGCGTGCCGAGCGCCTTGTGAATGTGCTGTTTCATAGTTCGTCCTTGGCCATGTCAATGTTGTCTTCGAACAACGCTTCGATCTTGCGCCGGTTGATTTCCTGCACCACGTAATCGGCGGCCTCGTAGGCCGGTTCCTTCATGTCCGCCACGTTGGGCTGCAGGAAGCGGCGATACAGGGTCTGGTTCTCGTGCTCCACCCAGACCAGAACGCCCCAGCGCGCCGAGGGCCTTTCCTTGATGGCAAGGTTGAAGTCCAGGGCGCTGATGTCGTTCAGGCGCTCGCAGAAGCGCAGGTAGAACTCGTGACCGGAGCGGGAAACCGTGTTGTTGGTGATGAACCCTTGCAGCTCGGCTTCGTCGGCCTGAGCGGTCAGGCTCAACAGCAGCAGAAGCAGCGCGGCGGTGCGTTTCACGACACCGCCTCACCAACGTGGGCCAGCACCAGCGAGGCACCCTGGGCGCGATTGCTCGCGCCGAGCTTGCGCAGCGCGTTGTGCACATGGCTCTTGATGGTGTGGATGCTCAGGTGCAGCCTCTCGCCGATCGCCGCATTGGACAGACCCTGGCCGGCGAGGGCGAGGATCTGCTTTTCGCGCAGGGTCAACTCGTCGATGACCTGATGTGCGTTGCTGAGCTGTCGGTAGCGACAGAGCAGCGTTTCCATCAGCTCTCTCGGTAGCCAGTCGCCTCCGGCGAGCATGGTCTGGATACCGCGGACGAACATGGCGCGCGGCGTTGCGCGGTAGAAGACCCCGCGAATCCATGGATGCGTTTCGACCAGTCTGCGTGCCTGATCGGGTTGGGCGTTGATCAGCGCGACCGGCGTGTCGCCGAACTGGCGGAGCAGGTGCACGCAATCGTTGCGGTCGTAGCTGGCGACATCCAGCAACACCAGTGCGGAGTCCACATGCTCCGGCCGCGGCGTGACCATATGGACCAGTGTGCAGCTGGGGCAGTCGTACAGGTGCTGGCGCAGCGTGCTGTCGAGCAGCTTGCTGGCGGAGAGAAGTGTTATGCGGAATTGGGCGGGCTGGAAAGCCGGCGCGACATCGTCTTTCATTCGCATGTCCTTTGCTGAATGTTGATGGGCAGTCCTAGATTGCGTGACGCGCAGAGAGCGGTCCCGTCTGGCAATAGAAAGTAGTTCAGCTTTGCGACAAAAAAAAGTCAAAAATTAAAATTAGTGTCAGCATCTCGACGAAAAGGCGATTGAAGAGAATCTTCTGGCTCCGGGGAGGGCTTCTCTCCTAGAGTCCGATCTGTTGAGTGACGGCTTTGGTTCGGGCGCGTAGATGGAGATGGAGCGATGATTGATCCCGTGTTTTGGCTGGTGTTCTTCTCGGCCGCGCTGGCGCTGAACCTGTCGCCCGGGCCGGATCTGCTCTACGTGATTTCACGCACCCTGAGTGGCGGCCGCCGTATCGGTATGATTTCCGCCTGTGGCGTATGCAGCGGTGCGCTGGTGCACGTGGCGTTCGCCGCTCTGGGCATCTCGGCCATCCTCGCCACTTCGGCGCTGGCGTTTACGGTGGTCAAGTACGTCGGTGCCGTCTATCTGCTGTATCTCGGCTATCAGGCTCTGCGCTCGGCCGGCGGCGGAACCGTGCTGGCCCTCAAGGCAGCACCGCAAGCGTCCGCCTGGAAAGCCTATCGCCAGGGCGTGCTGGTCGATCTGCTGAACCCCAAGGCGGCGATTTTCTTCATGGCTTTCCTGCCTCAGTTCGTCCGCCCCGAGCATGGCTCCGTACCGCTGCAGCTGCTGGTTCTCGGCGTGCTGGTGGTTGTGGTGGCGATCATCATCGAGTGCGCTGTGGTGCTGCTGGCGGCCCGCGCCACCCAGGCGTTGCGCGACAATCCGGCCATAAGCCAGTGGCTGGACCGGGCGCTGGGCTCGATGCTCATCGCCCTGGGTATTCGCCTGGGCTTGAGCGAACGCCTCTGAAAGGGAATTGATCGCCACGGTGTGGCTCTCATGAAAGAAGGGCAGCCCTTCGGCAGCCCATGATGGGAGCTGTGTATGTCTCAGCAGAGCAAGAACACCTCGGCCAGCCTGATCCCCTGCCTGCGCTATCGCGACCTGGCCAGCGCCATCGACTGGCTTTGTCGTGCGTTCGGCTTCGAATGCCGACGCCAGTACCGCGACGAACAGGTCGGCATCACTCATGCACAACTGGCTTTCGGCAACGGCATGCTGATGGTCGGACCGGTAGTCGATTCCGAGTATGGCCAGCAGCTGCGCCAGCCCGATGAGATTGGCGGCGCATCCACCCAGGGCATCTACGTGATCGTCAACAGCGCCGATGCGCTCTACGCTCAGGCCAAGGCGGCCGGGGCGCAGATCGTCGTCGAGCTCAAGGACGAGGATTACGGCGGTCGCGGCTTCACCTGCCGCGATATCGAAGGGCATCTGTGGAGCTTCGGCACCTACGACCCCTGGGCGGACGAAGCGGCGGGAAGCGTCGCCCAGGCTTGAGTACGTTCCTGCGCGCGGGGCATCGCGCCGACCATCGGGGGGAATGTTCGGCGCAGCGTCGCTGTCAGCTTAACTACGACAGCAGACTGCGGAGGAACGGCGATGGCCTACGGAAAACTCTACGGCGCCCTGGTGGTGCTGACTGGTGCGTCCAGCGGCATCGGTCGCGCCGCTGCCCAGGCTTTCGCCCGCCAGGGCGCGCGGCTGGTGCTTGCCGCGCGCGACGCCGAAGCGCTGACGGAAACCGCCGATGAATGCCGCGCGTTCGGTGGCGAAGTCCTGGTGGTGCCCACTGACGTCACCCACAGCGACGAGGTCGAAGCACTGGCCAGCGCCGCGGCGGAGTTCGGTCAGGGGCGCATCGATGTGTGGATCAACAATGCCGGCATCGGCGCGGTCGGCGCGTTCGACGAGACGCCACTGGATGCCCATGAACAGGTGGTGCAGACCGATCTGCTCGGCTATCTGCGTGGCGCCCATGTGGTGCTGCCGTACTTCAAGCAGCAAAAGAGCGGTGTGCTGATCAATACGCTGTCGGTCGGCAGCTGGGTAGCGCAACCTTTCGCGGCGGCCTATTCGGCCAGCAAGTTCGGCCTGCGCGGCCTGTCCCAGGCGCTGCGCGGCGAACTGGGAGCCTGGCCGGGGATACACATCTGCGATGTGTATCCCGGCATTGTCGATACCCCCGGCTTTCGCGACGGCGGCAACTACGCCGGGCGCTCGTTGCAGCCGCCGCCACCGCTGCTCGATCCGCGTCAGGTGGCCAATGCCATGGTCAGTCTGGCCCTGCATCCGCGCCACACCACGTCGGTCGGGGCCACCGCCACATTGCTGCGCCTGGCGCATTTCCTCACCCCGGGCTTTGATCGACTCAATGGGCTGCTGACCGGCTTCGCGCTTGGCCGCGCGCAGCGAGTGGCGCCCTCGTCAGGCAATCTCTTTCATCCGCCGCTGGGGCAACGGCGCATCGATGGTGGCTGGCGCTCGTCGTCGGATGATGACAAGCGCTGGCTGTTTATCGGCGGCGTGGCAGCCGGGTTGATCGGTCTTGGCGTATGCCTGGCGCGGCGGCGCTGACACGCTGTCAGCGCACCTTCGGCGCAGCACTGACGCCTTCGAGCGTGGCGAAGGAGGTGTCCTTGGCGGTCAACAGGAAGTCGCGCATGAAGGGTGAGTCGAGCATGTCGGCGCGGATGCCCGCATAAAGCGTGGCGAACAGACCCTTGTCACCCAGCCGTTTGGCGGTGACGTAGCCGCGCGAGCTGTACTCATGCAGCGCCCAGTTCGGCAGCGAGCAGACACCGCGCCCTGACGCCACCAGCTGCATCATCATCACGGTGAGTTCCGAGGTGCGTACCTGCGCCGGTTCGATATCGGCCGGTTCGAGGAAACGGGTAAAGATATCCAGACGGTCGCGTTCGATGGGGTAGGTAATCAACGTCTCGCTGGCCAGGTCTTCCGGGCGGATGTACGGCCGCGCGGCCAACGCATGCTGGTTCGCCACCGCCAGCAGGGCCTCGTAGGTGAACAGCGGCACGTAGGTGATGCCGGGCAGCTCCAGCGGGTCGGAGGTGACCACCAGATCGAGATCACCGCGCGCCAAGGCCGGTAGCGGGGCGAAGGAGAAGCCCGAGGCCAGATCCAGCTCGACCTCGGGCCAGGCATCGCGGAACTGGTCGATAGTCGGCATCAGCCACTGGAAGCAGCTGTGGCATTCGATGGCCATGTGCAGCCGCCCGGCGGTTCCGCCGGCCAGACGGGCGAGGTCACGTTCGGCACTGCGCAGGTGCGGCAGCATCAGATCCGCCAATTGCAGCAGACGCAGGCCGGCGCTGGTAAAGCGCACCGGGCGGGTCTTGCGCACGAACAGCTGCAGGCCGAGGCGTTCTTCCAGTTCCTTGAACTGATGGGAAAGCGCCGACTGCGTCAGGTGCAGGCGCTCGGCGGCTTCGACGAGACTGTCGGTTTCCCGAAGAGCATGAAGCGTCTTCAGGTGACGAATTTCCAGCATGCCGAACTACCTTGCGAAGCGGGATCAGCACGGCCTCGAGCAGCAGGCCTGATGTTCCCTGAATGAATAAGAAGATGAGAAACGCTCATCCGCCGCAAGTGTGTCCCAGCATCTGGATGCTGTCGAGTGGCCGCTACGCAATCGGCCGGGCCATTCAGAACCACAGCCGCGAAACCATGTAGGCCAGACCAAAGAAGAACAGCAGCGCGGCAACGATCATCGCGCCGTCGCGGGCCATCATGCCCAGCCCCAGCACGCTCAAGGCCGCGCCGGCAGTGGAGTTGCCGAACGGGATCAGCTCCAGCGGCGGCATGGTGGCGGCGATTGCCAGGCACAGCACGGCATTCAACCGATTCGCCAGGCCGTTGGTAAGGAAGGTCAGCCGCCGCTTGAGCAGGCGGTCGACGAAGCCGGCAATGCGATGCAGGAAGGCTATGGCCTTGTCGTACTTGCTGCGCGAGGCGCTACGTCGCAGCAGCCATTTGGGTAGCCAGAAGTGCTTCCGGCCGATCAGCAGCTGAATTGCGATCAGCGAAACCATCACCGCGAACACGCTGGGCAATCCGGGAATTCCCGACAGCGGCGAGAACACCAGCAGGCCGGGTACGAGCAGCAGGGCACCGAAGCTGCGCTCATCGGTGGCTTGTAGCATGCACTCGATGGTTACCGGCTGGTCAGCTTCGCCGGCCTTTTCGAGACGCTGCAGCAGGCTTTCGAGATTCTGCGGTGGCTGATCCGGATTCATGAATGCGCCTGGTAGGGGAGGTCTTCTTTTAGAGGCCCGTCGCCCCGAAATGCTCCTGCATGAATATTTCTATATTTCAAATGTAATTACGTGAGTTTGTTTCACGCAGACATGGCGCGGACAATCAGCGCATTCATGCAGAACGACATTTGGAGTGAGAAATGGCTGTAGCGCACAACCTCGGATTTCCACGCATCGGTGCGGACCGCGAGCTGAAGAAAGCCCTGGAGGCATATTGGAAGGGCGAGCTGGACGAGCAGGGGCTGCGCCAGGTTGGTCGCCAGCTGCGAGCACAACACTGGCAAGCCCAGGCCGATGCCGGTATCCAGTTGCTGCCGGTGGGCGACTTCGCCTGGTACGACCAGGTTCTTACGCACTCGCTGATGTTCGGCGTGGTGCCGCAGCGCTTCCGCCCGACCGACGGCCAACCGACGCTGGACACGCTGTTCGCCATGGCCCGTGGCGTGACCAACAGCTGCTGCGGTGGCGGCCAGGCTCAGGAGATGACCAAGTGGTTCGATACCAACTATCACTATCTGGTGCCGGAGTTTAGCGCCGATCAGGAGTTCCAGCTGTCCTGGTCGCAACTGTTCGAAGAGGTCGAGGAGGCGCAAGCGCGGGGTCACACGATCAAGCCGGTGCTGGTCGGACCGCTAACCTATCTCTGGCTGGGCAAGCTCAAGGGCGAGGCTGCCGAGCGTTTCGACAAGCTCGAGCTGCTCGAACGCCTCCTGCCGGTCTATGGTGAGGTGCTCGACCGGCTTGCGGCGCAGGGTGTCGAGTGGGTGCAGATCGACGAGCCGATCCTCGCCCTCGACCTGCCGCAGGACTGGAAGAACGCCTTTGAGCGCGCCTACAACCTGCTGCAGCGGGCCCCGCTGAAGAAGCTGGTCGCCACCTACTTTGGCGGACTGGAGGACAACCTCAGCCTGGCGGCGGCGCTGCCAGTGGACGGCCTGCACATCGATCTGGTGCGTGCTCCGGAGCAGTACCCGCTGATTCTCGACTGGTTGCCGACCTACAAGGTGCTGTCGCTGGGGTTGGTCAATGGTCGCAACGTCTGGCGCTGCGACCTGGAGAAGGCCCTGGAGGTGGCGCGGCATGCCGCCGAGCGGCTGGGTGATCGCCTCTGGCTGGCGCCGTCCTGCTCCTTGCTGCACAGCCCGGTGGACCTTGAGCGCGAGGACCGGCTCGATCATGAACTGAAAGGCTGGCTGGCCTTCGCCGTGCAGAAATGCGCCGAAGTGGCGACGCTGGCTCGTGCCATCAACGAGCCGACAAACGAGGATGTGGTGGTCGAACTGGCACGCAGCCGTGCCGTGCAGGCGGCACGTCAGCACTCGCCACGCATCCACAAACCGCAGGTTCAGGCGCGCCTGAATGCCATCGAGCCACAAGACAGCCAGCGCACGTCGGTGTTCGCTGCGCGAATCGAACAGCAGCGCGCGCGGCTCGACCTGCCGGCGTTCCCGACCACGACCATCGGCTCGTTCCCGCAGACACCGGCCATCCGTCTGGCGCGGCAGGCCTACAAGCAGGGCCGGTTGTCGCTCGGCGATTACACCGAGGCGATGCAGGCCGAGATCCGCCATGCGGTGGCGGTGCAGGAGCAGATCGGCCTGGACGTGCTGGTACACGGCGAAGCGGAGCGCAACGACATGGTCGAGTACTTCGCCGAGCAGCTCGATGGCTATGCGTTCACCCGTTTCGGCTGGGTGCAGAGCTATGGATCGCGTTGTGTGAAGCCGGCGGTGATCTACGGCGACCTCAGCCGCTCGCAGCCGATGACCGTCGACTGGATTCGCTATGCACAGCAGCAGACCGACCGGGTGATGAAGGGCATGCTCACCGGGCCGGTGACCATGCTGATGTGGTCGTTCGCTCGTGAGGACGTGTCGCGTGAGGTCCAGGCGCGGCAGCTGGCGCTGGCGATCCGCGACGAGGTCTGCGACCTGGAAGCCGCCGGCATCCGCATCGTCCAGATCGATGAGGCGGCTTTCCGCGAGGGCTTGCCGCTGCGCCGTGCCCAGTGGCAGCACTATCTGGACTGGGCGGTCGAGGCGTTCCGTCTGTGTGCCAGCGGCGTACGCGACGAGACGCAGATCCACACCCACATGTGCTACAGCGAGTTCAACGACGTCATCGAGTCCATCGCGGCGATGGATGCCGATGTCATCACCATCGAGACCTCGCGTTCGCAGATGGAGCTGCTCGAAGCCTTCCGCGCCTTCGACTATCCCAACGATATCGGCCCGGGGGTCTACGACATCCACTCGCCACGCGTGCCGGATACCGCCGAAATGGTGCAGCTGCTGGAGAAGGCCGCCGAGTGCATCCCTGCCGAGCGGCTCTGGGTGAACCCGGATTGCGGGCTGAAGACCCGCGCCTGGCCGGAGACCGAGGCAGCGTTGGTGAACATGGTGGCCGCGGCCCGTCAGCTGCGTGCGTCGCGCAACGCCAAGGTCGCCTGAGGTCGATGCGGGCGCTGCGCTCCAGTGCGGGCGCTGCGCCGTGACCCATCAGCCTTGGGCGACGTGGTCGAAGTGGGTCAGGCGCTCGGCTGTCCGGCTATCCAGATAGCGCTGCAGAAGTGCGACCTCCGCGGGCTGCATGAACAGGCCGAGCTTGGTGCGGCGCCAGAGGATGTCTTCTGCCGTCTGCGCCCATTCCTCGACCATCAGGTAGTCCACCTCGCGCGCGTGCAGGCCGGCGCCGAAGCATTCGCCAAGGTCCTGCAGCGCATCGGTACCCTTGAGCAGCAGCCAGCTGCGGCTGCCGTAGGTGCGCGCCCAGCGCCGCGCAATCGGCCCTGGTAACCACGGGTAGCTGGCGCAGAGCGCATGGGCCAGTGCTGATGGTTCCTCCAGGTGCTCACCGCCAGGTAGCGCCGCGTCGTGCGTCCAGGGCTGTTTCATTTCGGGAAACAGCGGTGCCAGCTGCGCCAGTGCTGCTTCGGCGAGCTTGCGATAGGTGGTCAGCTTGCCGCCGAACACCGAGAGCAACGGTCCCTCACCGGCGCTATCGCTGAGTGTGAGCGTGTAATCGCGGGTGATCGCCGAGGGCTGGTCGGACTCGTCATCGCAAAGCGGCCTGACCCCTGCATAGCTGTGCCGGATGTGGGCGCGGTGCAGCTGATGCTTGAAGTGCGCGTTGACGATGGCCAGCAGGTAGTCGATCTCATTATCGGTGATCCGCACCTGCGCCGGGTCGCCGTGGTACTCGTGATCGGTGGTGCCGATCAGGCTGAACTGGCCGAGATACGGCGTGATGAACACGATGCGCCGATCCTCGTTCTGCAGGATGTAGGCGTGATCGCCCTCATAGAGTTTCGGCACGACGATATGGCTGCCCTGGATCAGGCGCATGCCGTGAGGCGAAGCCTGCCGGAGCTGCTCCTCGATGAACGAGGCTACCCACGGTCCGGTGGCGTTGACCAGCGCGCGGGCGCGGATCGAAAACCGGCTGCCGTCCTGACGCTCCAGATGCAGATGCCAGAGCCCCTTGCTGCTGCGCGCGCTGACGCAGCGAGTGCGGGTGTGGATATGCGCGCCCAGCTCGCGTGCCGCCATGGCATTGAGTACCACCAGCCGCGCATCGTCGACCCAGCAATCGGAATATTCGAAGCCGTGGGTGATCTCGTCCTTGAGCGGGCTGTCGGCACCGAAACGCAGGCTGCGCGAACCACCGAGCTTTTCGCGCTTGCCGAGGTGATCGTAGAGAAACAGGCCGGTGCGGATCATCCACGACGGGCGCAGATGCGGACGGTAGGGCAGCACGAAGCGTAGCGGGGTGATGATGTGCGGCGCCTTGGCCAGCAGCACTTCGCGCTCGGCCAGCGCTTCGCGAACCAGGCGCAGCTCGTAATGTTCGAGATAGCGCAGCCCGCCGTGCACCAGCTTGCTGCTGGCGGAGGAGGTGTGTTCGCCCAGGTCGCCCTGCTCGCAGAGAAACACCGACAGGCCGCGCCCGACGGCATCGGCGGCGATACCTGCGCCATTGATGCCGCCGCCAACCACGGCCAGGTCGTAGACTTCCGCGAGCGGTGCAAGAAGAGGATGATTCATGGGCGCTTATAACTACCGATTCTTTGTCGCCGTACGTTACCGCCATTCATCAATCATTAGCACTACAAAGCCATGACACCTGCCATCGACCTGTTGAAAAAAGCCCGAGCCGAGCACGCCGTACACAGTTACGAGCACGATCCCAAGTCTGCGTCCTATGGACTGGAGGCGGCGGAAAAGCTCGGGCTTGATCCGGCGCGGGTATTCAAGACGCTGCTCGCCTGTAGCGAGAAGAACGAGCTGCTGGTCGCCGTGGTGCCCGTCGCCGGCACCCTCGATCTCAAGGCGCTGGCCCAGGCGGCCGGCGTGAAGAAGGTGGAGATGGCCGATCCGATGGCAGCCCAGCGGGCCACCGGTTACCTGGTCGGTGGTATCAGTCCGCTGGGGCAGAAGAAGCGTCTGCGTACCTTTATCGACAGTTCTGCGCAGGCGCAGGCGAGCATCTACGTGAGCGCAGGTCGTCGCGGGTTGGAAGTCGAGCTGGCCCCCCCCGTGCTGGCTGAGCACAGCAAGGCTGTTTTTGCGTCGATCGGGCGCGGCTGATAGCTGATAGCTGCGAGGGTCCGGTCAAGCGAGGTGAAAATTTGCACTGCGCCGAAACATCGTGCGTCAGCTGGAGACCAGGCTTCGCAACAACGCCTGGGCGTCCTGAGCACCCAGCATGGCTGCGGCGACCAGTGCTGTGGCGCCATTGGCGTCGACGGCTTGCGGGTTGGCACCCCGGGCGATCAGGTGTTCGATGATTTCGGTACGGTTGAACATGGCTGCCATCATCAGAGCGGTTTTGCCGTCCTCGCAGGGGCTCTCGACATCGGCGCCGTGCGCCAGCAGCAACTCGATCATGTTCAGGTCGCCCTTGAAGGCTGCGCCCGCCAGCGGCGTATGACCGCGAATATTGCGCAGCTGCGGATCGGCGCCATGCTCGAGCAGCACACGACTGGCGTCGAGGTGGCCGTGGTAGCTGGCGAGCATCAGTAGGCTGTCACCGGCGTGATTGCGAAGATCGGCTGGCATACCCTGCCTGAGCAGTTCACCAAGGCGCGAGCTGTCGCCGTTGCGAGCGCTGTCGAACACGTGCTCGGCGAAGGCGAGGGTGGCGTCATCCAGTTCTGGCAGTTGTCTGGGCGTTTGCATCGCGGTTCTCCATGGCTGTCAGCAGTTCGCCTGCCGTGTCGAAAGCCATTGTGTTGATCGGGCTGGCGATGCGCCAACCAAGGCTTTCTATCCTGCGGATAGGCGCTCTGTATGTGCGCCCAGTCCCAAGCGATGGCCAGCCCGAAGGAATATCGGAACGCCATCGAATCAGGCTCGTGTGCCAGAAGCGGGTGCGGTTGTGGCAGTATTCGACGGCCCGACACTCCGATGCCCGAAGCGATGAAGCCTGAAGATCTCGAACGCCTGGTGACCCAGACGATGCCCTACGGTAAGTACAAGGGCCGGTTGATAGCCGACCTGCCGGGTAATTACCTCAACTGGTTCGCCCGCGTCGGCTTCCCGCCTGGCAGCCTCGGCCAGCTGCTGGAGCTGATGCACGAGATCGACCACAACGGGCTTTCAGCCCTGTTGGAACCCTTGCGCCGCCGCAACGCCTCGCGCGGCTGATCGCCGGCGAAGTGCCTACCGTCACGGTTGCTCGGTTTGCTCGCGCAACACCTCCAGGGCCGGCGCGGCATAGATGCCTACTTCCACCGCCAGCTCCATCAGTCGTGGCACGTCGCAGGTGTAGACCAGCACCGCCTGCAGCTCATCGTCCAGCGGCTCGCTGAAGTCCACCAGCACGTAGCCACCTTTCTCCGGATACAGGCTGCTCAGCTGCACCTGAATGCGGTTCAGCGCTGTCAGCGGCTCGGTCTTGGCGAGCTGCTTGGGCTTGAGGACGAAGGTCACGCTGTCGCCGAAGGAGGCGACGATCTGCGTGAACAGCTCCTGATAATCATCAGCCTGGAACAAGACCGTCTCCGGCAGGCTGCCGACCACCACCCATTCGCCGAGAGGAATGGGAAAGCTGTCGTCGTAATTGATGTCCGGGTTGGCCTGTAGAAATGCCTGCGGATCGGCGTACGCCTCCGCGGCTTCTGCCGCGACGCGGCCAATTTCGTCGTCGGTCATGCAGCCGGAGCTGATAAGGCTGATCAGTGCGGCAAGTTGGTCTTTCATGGGGGTTCCTGCGCGAGTGAGCACGCAAGGATAACCAAGGTCGTTGTCTCGTGTGCACCGCTGGTTGCACAGCGGGCCGCTGTGTCTGGTATATGCAAAGCAGTTCTAAGCTTATTCTGTTTCTGGAGGGCCGCCGTGGCGATGTGGTAGCGTCGCTTCTGCGACAAGCTGCCGCACACCATCGATAGACCCGAGCGTCGGCGAAGACCACGCCGGTGGCGGCAAGCATAACTACAACCGCTGATGAGGCCCTTTCATGAAACTCACTCACTGGCCCCTGGCCGGTGTGGCTGCGTTGTTACTGACGATGCAGGCACAGGCTGCCGATGGGCAAAAGATCTACGCGCAGGGCGGCGCCAACCCTGCGGCGATGGCGTGTGGCACGTGCCACGGTGCCGATGCGATGGGGATGGCGGCGGCCGGCTTTCCACGCCTCGCCGGGATATCCGCCGGATATACGCGCAAGCAGCTCGAGGACTTCCGCTCCGGTGCCAGAAGCAATCCGGTCATGCAGCCGATTGCTGCGGCCTTGAGCGACGAAGAGATGGATGCCGTGGCGGCCATGCTCGAAGCCAGGCCTGCGCCGGTTTTCGCCAGCATCGGTCGGGCGGAAAAGGCGGAAGGTGTGGGGCCGCGCCTTGCCCTTCGTGGTGCCTGGGAACGCAACATTCCCGAGTGCGTAGCCTGCCATGGTCCCGCTGGCATTGGGGTCGGTGAGAGCTTCCCGCCGCTGGCCGGACAGTCGACGCAATACCTCAGCGCGCAGCTCAATGCCTGGCGTCAGGGTACGCGCAAGAACGACCCGAATGACCTGATGGGTCATATCGCCCGTGCAATGACCGACGACGAGGTGCAGGCCGTCGCCGAGTACTTTGCCGGCCTGGAGCACAAGGGGGGCAGCCAATGAGAACCTACTGGTTAACGATGCTGGCCATGGCGGTCAGCGGTGCGTCGCTGGCGGCCGAGATCAAGATGGACGACCAGTCCCAGCTGACACAGAAAGCCGCCAAGGGCGCAGGTGAGAGCTTTTTCCAGCCCCCGCAGGAGAAGGATCTGCCGGCCAACGCCTATGGCGAACTGGTGCAGCAGGGCCGGGCGATCTTCGTCGACACGCAGAAGTACGCCGCCGAGTACGTCGGCAACGGCATGAACTGCACCAACTGCCACCTCGATCAGGGGCGCAAGGCCAACTCCGCGCCGCTGTGGGGTGCGTATCCGATGTATCCGGCTTACCGGAAGAAGAACGACAAGGTCAACAGCTACGCCGAGCGCGTACAGGGCTGCTTCCAGTTCAGCATGAACGGCAAGCCGCCTGCAGCCGATAGCCATGTGATCAATGCGTTGACGGCGTATTCCTACTGGCTTTCCACTGGTGCTCCGACAGGCCAGGAGCTGCCGGGGCGGGCCTATCCCGAAGTCCCACAGCCCAAAGGTGGTTTCGATATCGCCAAGGGCAAGCAGATCTATGCCGAGCAGTGCGCGGTCTGTCACGGCGACAACGGCCAGGGCCAGCAGGCGGGTGGCGCGTATGTGTTCCCACCGTTATGGGGCAAGGACTCGTTCAACTGGGGTGCCGGGATGCACCGGATCAACACCGCCGCGGCCTTCATCAAGGAGAGCATGCCGCTGGGCAAGGGTGGTTCGCTCAGCGACGAGGATGCCTGGCACGTGGCCGCATACATGAACAGCCATGAGCGGCCGCAGGACCCGCGTCTGGTCGACGGCTCGGTGGAAAAGACGCGGCTTCGCTACCACGCCAACGACGGAGTGAATCTCTATGGACAGGAGGTGGATGGCGTCGTACTTGGACAGGGCATCAAATAGAGACTTAAGTACATCATTGAGGACAGAAGAGAGCGCCATTCGGCGCTCTCTTCATTTTCGGACTGATCGGTCACATTCGGATGTGACAAAAGACTTAATTACCTACCCGTTATAAGCGCAATGTTACGGATTCTTTCAGATTTTCATGCACAATAGCCGCCATAAGAGGCGCTGGAATGATCGTGACTGGCCGAGTCCTGTTGCTGCCGTCCCAACGTCAGAAACGATCAAGCCATTCGAGAGGAACGACCGTGTATAACGTCGTCATCAGCGGTACCGGCCTTTATACCCCTGCCAACAGCATTTCCAACGATGAACTGGTGGAGTCCTTCAACACCTACGTTCATCGCTTCAACAGCGAGAATGCCGCTGCCATCGAGGCCGGCGAGATCCAGCCGCTGCCCGAGTCCAGCTCCGCCTTCATCGAAAAGGCCTCCGGCATCAAGAGCCGCTACGTTACCGACAAGGCCGGCATTCTCGATCCCGAGCGCATGGTTCCGCGCATTCCCGAGCGCAGCAATGACGAGTGGTCGATTCTCTGCGAGATGTCGGTCAAGGCAGCCGAAGAAGCGCTGGCTCGCGCCGGGAAGACCGCTGCGGATATTGACGGCGTGATCGTCGCCTGCTCCAACCTGCAGCGCGCCTATCCGGCAGTCGCCATCGAAGTGCAGGCGGCACTGGGGATCAAGGGTTTCGGCTTCGACATGAATGTGGCGTGCTCGTCGGCCACGTTCGGCATCCAGAACGCGGTCAACAGCATCAAGCTGGGCCAGGCGCGCGCGATCCTGATGGTCAACCCCGAGATCTGTACCGGGCATATGAACTTCCGGGATCGCGACAGCCATTTCATCTTCGGCGACGCCTGCACCGCGGTAATCATCGAGCGCGAAGATCTGGCGACCTCGGCGCAGCAGTGGGACGTCATCAGTACCAAGCTGGTGACCGAGTTTTCCAACAACATCCGCAACAACTTCGGCTTTCTCAACCGTGCTGCCGAAGAGCACATGAACGATCCGGACAAGCTGTTCATCCAGGAAGGTCGCAAGGTGTTCAAGGAAGTCTGCCCGATGGTGGCGGAGCTGATCGGTGAGCACCTGGCGGAGAACGACATCGCTGTTGAATCGGTGAAGCGTTTCTGGCTGCACCAGGCCAACCTGAACATGAACCACCTGATCGTGCGCCGCCTGCTGGGCCGCGACGCCACCGAGGAAGAGGCGCCGGTGATCCTCGATACCTACGCCAATACCAGTTCGGCCGGCTCGGTGATCGCCTTCCACAAGCACCAGGACGACCTGCCCAGCGGCAGCCTCGGTGTGCTCAGCTCATTCGGTGCGGGCTACTCGATCGGCAGCGTGATCCTGCGCAAGCGCTGATCGTCAGTGCTAGCCGTAGGTTGCTCGTAGGGTGCGCTTCAGCCCACCATGACGACCGCGGGCAGCGGGCCTGATCAGCCGGTCAGTTCACGCATTCGTTGCAGAACGGCATTCATGCCGTTGCTGCGCGATGGTGACAGCTGTCGTGACAGCCCCAGGCTGGCGAACCAGTCGGCCATATCCACCTGTGCCAGCTTATCCGCGTCCAGGCCATTGACTCTTGCCAGCAGCACCGCCAGCAGGCCGCGGATGAGTCGGGCGTCACTGCCGGCACGAAAATGCCAGCAGCCGTCCTGTCGTTCGCCGACCAGCCACACGCGGCTTTCGCAGCCCGATACCTGATTCGTTTCGCTGCGTTCATCTTCATCCAACGGTGCCAGCCGCTCACCCCATTGCATCAGCAAACGTGCGCGCTGCTCCCAGCCGGGCGCCTGGCTGAATGCCTCCAGCGCTTCGCCAGCGGCTTGCGGCAAGTCGCTCATCGCAGTAACTCCAGGGCCTGATCGAGGGCGCTAAAGAAGCGCTCGAGGTCGGCACTGTCGTTGTACAGCCCGAGCGAGACGCGTGTCGCGCCATCCAGACCAAGGTGTTTCATCAGCGGCATGGCGCAGTGATTGCCGCTGCGCACCGCGATGCCCTGTTCGGTGAGCAGATGCCCCAGGTCGGAATGATGCACGCCTTCGACAACGAAGCTGGCCAGCGCAACCTGCGGCGAGCCGAGCAGGCGAACGCCGTTGCGTGCGGCAAGCCCGGCGAGCAGCTGGTCGTGCAATGCCCGCTCGTGACGCTCGACCGCAGCAACGTCGAGTCCAGCCAGATAGTCCAGCGTGGCGCCGAGACCGATGACGCCGGAGATCGGCGGCGTGCCGGCCTCGAAGCCCAGGGGCGCGGCATGGAACTCGGCGTGTTGATAATCGGCGATGCGCACCATCTCGCCGCCGAACTGCCAGTGACGCAGCTGCAGCAGCGATTCGCCGCGGCCGTACAGTACGCCGACGCCATCCGGCCCGTAGAGCTTATGGCTGGAGAGCACGTAGAAATCGCAACCCAGCGTGGTCATGTCGTGACGGCCGTGCACCACGCCCTGCGCACCGTCGACGATGGTCAGCGCACCTTGGGTCTTGGCCAGGTGCAGCAGGTCGTCCAGCGGTTGCCAGCCACCCAGCACGTTGGACAGCTGACTCACCGCCAGCAGTCGGGTACGCGGCCCGACCAGCGCGGCAGCTGCGGCCAGGTCGATGCGCCCGGCGGTATCGATCGGTAGCACCTGCAGTCTGGCGTTGCGCCGTTTGGCCAGCTGTTGCCAGGGCAGCAGGTTGGCGTGATGTTCGAGGGCGCTGATGACGATCTCGTCACCGGCTCCGATCAGATGTTCCAGTCCGTAGGCGAGCAGATTCAGCGCTTCCGTCGCGCCGCGGGTGAATACGATTTCAGTGGGCGAAGCCGCGTTCAGCCATTTCGCCACCTTGATGCGCGAGTCTTCGTAAGCGCGAGTTGCGCGTTCGGCGGGCTGGTGCTGGGCGCGGTGCACATTGGCGGCGCCGCAGGTGTAGTAGCCGCTGAGAGCATCGATCAGCGCCTGCGGCTTCTGTGCCGTGGCGGCGCTGTCGAGATAGGTCTGGCCTTGCGCTTCGAGCACCGCCAGGGCAGGGAAGTCGGCACGCCAGGGAGAAAACAGGGCCATAAGCGGCAAACCTCCAGCTGCAGGGGATGCGGCAAGGCAGGCGCTCATGGCTCGCAGCTTGCCGCTGCTCCTGCTCAGTTATGCGCGTGCAGCGCCTCGTTCAGCTCGATGGCCGACTTGTGGGTCTTGCACTCCACCGCGCCGGTCTGCGAGTTGCGACGGAACAGCAGGTCGCTCTGGCCGGCCAGCTCGCGCGCCTTGACCACTTTGACCAGTTGATCGCCGTCGTCGAGCAGGCTGACCTTGGTGCCGGCCGTGATGTACAGGCCCGACTCCACGGTGTTGCGGTCGCCCAGCGGAATGCCGATGCCGGCATTCGCGCCGATCAGGCAGCCTTCGCCGACGGAGATGACGATGTTGCCGCCACCGGACAGGGTGCCCATGGTCGAGCAGCCGCCGCCGAGGTCCGAACCCTTGCCGACGAACACGCCAGCGGAGACGCGGCCTTCGATCATGCCCGGGCCGGCGGTACCGGCGTTGAAGTTGATGAAGCCCTCGTGCATCACGGTGGTGCCTTCACCCACATAGGCACCGAGGCGAATGCGCGCGCTGTCGGCGATACGCACGCCCGCAGGGACCACGTAATCGGTCATCTTCGGGAACTTGTCCACCGAGAAGACTTCCAGCAGATCGCCCTTCAGGCGTGCTTCCAACTGGCGCTCGGCCAGTTCGCTCAGGTCCACCGCGCCCTGGTTGGTCCAGGCGACGTTGGGCAGCAGCGGGAAGATGCCGGTCAGGTTCAGACCATGCGGCTTGGCCAGCCGGTGCGAAAGCAGGTGCAGCTTCAGGTAGGCCTCGGGGGTCGAGGTAAGCGGCGCGTCTTCGGCGAGCAGAGTGGCGACCAGCGGGCGCTGGCTTTCGGCCAGGCGGGTCAGCAGCGCGTACTGGGTAGCGTCGAGCGGCTTCAGGGCATCCGCCAGTTGTGCAGCCTGGGTAGTGGTGATGCTGATTGCCTGATTGCCGCCGGCATAGCCGAGCAGCGGGGCGACGGCAGCTACCAGCTCGCCGGCAGGTTGCAGCAGCGGTTGTGCGTAGAAGACTTCCAGCCAGTCGCCTTGACGGTTCTGGGTGCCAACGCCAAAGGCGAGGCTAAATAGGGTTGCGGACATAGAATTTCCTTTTTGTCGGCCGCGCCGTCTGTTGGGCGGCTATCAGTTCGGCGCTGCCACTTCGGCAGCGTAAAGATCGGGCTTGAAGCCAATCAGGGTCTTACCGCCCAAGTCGAGTACAGGGCGTTTGATCATCGACGGTTGGGCCAACATCAGCTCGATGGCCCGGGCCTGGTCAAGATCGGCCTTTGCAGCGTCGTCCAGCTTGCGGAAGGTGGTGCCTGCACGGTTGAGAACGGTCTGCCAGCCGTGTTCATTGCACCAGGCTTCCAGGTGGGTGCGGTCTATGCCGACGCTCTTGTAGTCGTGGAAGTCGTAGTCCAGTCCGTGTTCGTCGAGCCAGGTACGGGCCTTTTTCATCGTGTCGCAGGCTTTGATTCCGTATAGGCACAACCGCTGATCTGATTCGGACATAAACGACTCTCCAAGACTCCTGCAAAACTGGACGGCGGATTATGCCACGCCTCGCCGGGCTATGGAGGCGAGCATGCCTTCTCGCCTCGAAGAGCGCTGCGCGGCAGGTGGCTCGCGAACTGTCTCTCTCATCCCTTCCCCGTCTCGCCTAGCGCCTGCTCGATCGCCTGCTCGTTCAGCGGGCGCACGACGCGCGCGAGCTCCTGGCCATTCTTCAGCAGGATCAGGGTCGGCCAGAGCTTGACCCGAAACGAGCGTCCCAGCGGGCGGCCCGGGCCGTCCTCGATCTTCAGATGACAAATGCCGCTGCGCTCAGCCAGGGCCTTTGCCAGTAGTGGCTGAGCTGCTCGGCAGTGGCCGCACCAGGCAGTGCCGAACTCCAGCAGCAGCGCCCCCTGCATGGCGTCGACCTCTGTACGGCTGGGCTCGTTTTGTACGTAGTGTTCAGTCATGTTCATGGCAGGTTCTCCGTGTGCCTTCCAACGTTCGAACTTGCCGCCGGGCCGTCGTTCGGCGAGGGCTCTCGACCTTTTACACCGATGGTGTTGTCCATTGATGACAATCGCAACGGTGAGGTGACGAGTAATGGCACGCAAGCATTTCGAGAATTTCGAAGCGATTTCTTCGGCGGTGCCTGCCGAGGATGCGTTCGAAGCGGTTATCGCCATCAAACGGCGCGACAGCGACGAGCATGTACACGTATTCAAGATCGCAGATGGCCGTCGCTACGACCTGGCCTCCGAAGCCGACGCGATTGCCGAGGCAGCTTTGACTAAAGTTATAGAGGTCAGCGACGAAGGCGAGCTGATCTGGGAAGAACACGCCATCTGAACAGGAGGCAGCATATGAGCGATCACGACGAGCGTACCGAGGAGGCGCTTGATAAGGCCAATTCCACATCCCGCGACGAGCATCAGGGCGCAGACATACCCGAGCACATGAAGCCGGAGAATCTGGAAAAACTGCGCGACTATGGCAAGGATGCGATCCCGCCGGGCGTTGCCTGAACCTCGTCAGGCCGGGCGGCCAAGCCGCCCGGTGCGCAATCAGAGCGTTTCGATGAAGTGGCGAATGCGTTGCGCCGCCTCGATGCATTCGGCCAGCGGCGCAACCAGTGCCATACGCACGCGGCCGACGCCGGGGGACATGCCGTTCACTTCGCGCGACAGGTAGGAACCCGGCACCACGGTGACATGCTCGCGGGCGAACAGCTCGCGGGTGAACTGTTGATCGTCCATCGGCGTTTTCGGCCATAGATAAAAGCCACCATCGGGGCGTTGCACGTCCATGACCGGCGCGAGTATTTCCAGCACGGCATCGAACTTGGCGCGATACAGCTCGCGGTTGGCGCGCACGTGAATCTCGTCGTTCCAGGCCGCGATGCTCGCCAGCTGGGTCTGCACGGGCATGGCGCAGCCATGATAGGTGCGGTAGAGCAGGAAGGACTTGAGGATATCGGCATCACCGGCGACGAAGCCCGAACGCAGCCCCGGCAGGTTCGAGCGCTTCGACAGGCTATGGAACACCACGCAGCGCTTGTAATCGGTGCGGCCCAGTGCTGCACAGGCGGTAAGCAGCCCCGCAGGTGGATTAGCCTCGTCGAAGTACAGCTCGCTGTAGCACTCGTCGGCGGCAATGACGAAGTCGTACTGGTCGGCCAGCGCGATCAGCTTTTTTAGCGTCTCCAGCGGCACCAGCGCACCGGTCGGGTTGCCCGGAGAACAGAGGAAGAGAATCTGGCAGCGCTGCCAGACATCCACCGGCACGGCATCGAAGTCCGGGTTGAAGCCGTTCTGCTCGAGGCATGGCAGGTAATGAGGCGTGGCGCCGGCGAGCAGGGCTGCGCCTTCGTAGATCTGATAGAACGGATTCGGGCTGACCACCAGACCGTCCGCTGAGCGATCCACCACGGCCTGGGTGAAGGCGAACAGTGCCTCGCGCGTACCGTTGACCGGCAACACGTGCTGCGCCGGGTCCAGTGCATCTGCGGCGAGGCCGAAGCGCCGCTCGCACCAGCGCGCGATGGCTTCGCGCAGCGCCGGAATGCCGAGTGTGGTCGGATAGACCGCCAGCTGATCAAGGTTGTCGGCCAGTGCCTGGGCAACGAAGTCCGGCGAGCGATGCTTCGGCTCGCCAATCGACAGCGCGATGGCACGCTTGTCGGCAGGCGGCTGTGCGCCAGCGAGCAGGCCACGCAGCTTCTCGAAGGGGTATGGGTGCAGCAGATTCAGGGCGTTGTTCATGGATGCAGTTCTTTCAGGATGAGCGCGGCGAACGCCCCGCATTCGTGAGATCAGTCGTCGCGTGCGCCACCGTAGTAGGCGCAACCGCGCAATGTCTGGCCGTCCAGACGGAGCTCCGCACTGAGGTGGCTGACCGTGCCGCTGGCACTGTCGACACAGCGCTGCGGTGCAACCCACAGGTCAAGGCGCTGCTGGTTGGCCTCGCTGGTGAAACTGAGCTGGCCACCGGGAAGCTGCTCTTCCAGATAAGGCAGGGCGATCGGTGATTGCCCCGGCCGAACGAGCAGCATGCCGCGGGTGGTCACGGTCAGCATCCAGCCTGGTTCATGACCGCTGGCGCGCAGGATCATCTGCTTGAAGTTCTCCTCGCCACAGCCGTGGCCTTCGCGCTGCAGGCGATAGATGCGGGTCAACGTGAGTTGGCCAGTACCGTCCGGTTCGGCCTGACTGAGGGTGCCACGCAGGTCGGCGAACAGTGCATCCTGATCATCGGTTAGCAGCACCTGCGCGTCGTCCTGCAACCCGGTGTCTTGGCTCAGCAGTTTCAACGTCCGTTGCCCCTGGCAGCTCTGCAACTGAAGCTGGCCCTCGACTTGTCGAACTTCACCTTGCAGGCGTTCGGTTGCTGCCTTGGCCGGAGGGCGCTCGGCGAAGAATGACTGGCAACCGGCCAGGGACAGGAGCAGTGCAATCAGCAGGGGGCGTGAAGAAGTCATCGGAAAACTCGAAGCAGTGGGAGGCGGCGGTCGCGAAGGCCCGCCGCGATGACTCAGTTGCCTTTGACGGTCTTGCCGCCGACACGGCCTTCTTCGAGCATGATCTGGTATTCCTTGCCGTCCGTCTCGACCTGATGCAGGCGGACCAGCAGGTAGTCCCAGTCCTTGGCGAACCAGAGGATGGTTTCACGCTTGCTCTGCGTTGGGTCGCGCACGCGCTCGACCTTGATGGCATCGACCTGGCCGGCTTTGGTGCTGACCTTGTCTTCGCCCAGTACGCGGAAATCGTAGGTTTCGATCTCGTCGCCATCGACCACCTGATAGCTCATGCTCTGCTTGCCGGCCGCGACTTCGTGCTGCAGCGCCAGCTGGTAGGTGGATTTGTCCAGCAAGCCGCGATGCAGCGGAAGCTTGACCGGATCACCCCGGTCACTGCCTTCGACCTGCTTGTTGTCCCAGTCGAAGCGGTGCTCGACACGCTTGCCCTTGCCCAGGCCGCTGCGCTTGAGGCGATAGGTCTGTGGCAGGAAGGTATCGCCTTCGGTGCGGAACGTGCTGCGCTCGTTGAGACTGGCGACCAGCATGGAGGCCTCGAAATCGAGCCTCCAGTTGCCATCGTCCAGCTGCTCGAGGCTGCGCTGAGCTGTGCCACTGACCGGAACCTGCTTCCAGTCGGCGGTGTAGCTAGCGGAGAAGGGCTTGAGCTCCAGGGCTTGGACCGGCAGGGTCAGCACGGCGAGAGCGAGCAGCAAAGCGCGACGCATGGTATCTCCTAGATTCTGATCTGATAGCCGGAGGTCGGCAGGTTGACGTCGTCCAGCATCGCGCCTTGTTCGGCGAGGCGCAAGCGCCCTTCGGCGAACCAGCGCATGGCCAGCGGGTAGATCTGGTGCTCGGCCGAATGCACGCGCTGCGTCAGCTGCTCGATGTTTTCACCAGGCTCCACCGCCAGCGCCGCCTGGATAGCGACCGGGCCGCCGTCCAGCTCCTCGGTGACAAAATGCACGCTGCAACCGTGTTCGCTGTCGCCTGCTTCCAGTGCTCTGCGATGGGTATCGAGGCCCTTGTACTTGGGAAGTAGCGAAGGATGGATGTTCAGCAGGCGGCCCTGGTAGTGGCGGACGAAGCCTGGCGTGAGAATGCGCATGAACCCGGCGAGGATCACCAGATCCGGCGCATGTTCGTCGATTACTGCCATCAGTGCGGCGTCGAACGACTCACGGCCATCGAAGGCCTTGTGATCGAGCACTGCTGTGGGGATGTCGGCGTCTTGCGCCCGCGTCAGGCCGAATGCATCGGCCCGGTTGGAAATCACGGCGCGGATACGCGCCGGATTGTCTTCGGCCTGGCTGTCGATCAGCGCCTGCAGATTGCTGCCGGACCCTGAAATCAGCACCACCACATTGCAGCTTGCGGTCATCAGTGCTGTTTCAGGTTGTTCAGCTGGACTCGTTCGGCATCTTGCGCCGCGGTGGCGATCGTCCCGATTACCCAGGGCGATTCGCCGGATGCGCGCAGATTGGCCAGAGCCGGCTCGACCTGATCCTGGGCGACGCAGATGACCATGCCGACGCCACAGTTGAGCACGCGGTGCATCTCGTGTTCGTCGACGTTGCCTTTTTCCTGCAGGAAGTCGAACACTGCCGGGCGCTGCCAGCTGGCGACGTCGATGATCGCCTGGGCGTTGTCAGGCAGTACCCGTGGGATGTTGTCGAGCAGGCCGCCGCCGGTGATGTGGGCCATGGCCTTGACCGCACCGGTGTCCTTGATCAGCTTGAGCAGCGGCTTGACGTAGATGCGCGTCGGCGCCATCAGCAGGTCGGCCAGCGGCTTGCCGTCCAGCTGGGTGTTCTCGATGTCGGTGCCCGATACTTCGAGGATCTTGCGAATCAGTGAGTAGCCGTTGGAGTGCGGGCCCGAGGAGGGCAGGGCGATCAGCGCGTCGCCCGCGGCGACTTTCGAGCCGTCGATGATCTCGCTCTTCTCCACAACGCCGACGCAGAAGCCGGCCAGATCGTAGTCTTCACCCTCGTACATGCCGGGCATCTCGGCGGTTTCGCCGCCTACCAGCGAACAGCCGGCCAGTTCGCAGCCGGCACCGATGCCGGTCACCACGGTGGCGGCCACGTCGACGTTGAGCTTGCCGGTGGCGTAGTAGTCGAGGAAGAACAGCGGCTCGGCGCCACAGACCACTAGATCGTTGACGCACATGGCGACCAGATCCTGGCCGATGCTGTCGTGCTTGTTCAGATTCAGTGCCAGGCGCAGCTTGGTGCCGACACCGTCGGTACCGGATACCAGCACCGGCTGCTTGTAGCCTGCCGGGATTTCGCACAGGGCGCCGAAGCCGCCCAGGCCGCCCATTACCTCAGGTCGTGCGGTGCGCTTGGCCACGCCTTTGATGCGTTCGACCAGCGCTTCGCCTGCATCGATATCGACGCCAGCGTCCTTGTAGCTGAGGGAGGGTTGCTTGCTCATAGAGTCCGGACCTGTGAAAGGAGTGCGGGTGTCGACCGGTCAGGTGCTGCATCCACGCCAGGGCTAACCGTTTCCGGCGACTGGTGTTGTCACCAGAGTGGCCGGTTGACGCCGGGGCTGAATCCACCTGCGTCGCGTTTGCCTGGGTACTGAATGCCGGGCTCGTACAAGCGCCGGAACCGGTCTGCGGAAAGCGCGCGATTTTATCAGGCTTGCCGCGCAGCGGCCATCCCGGCAGCTGCGATGGCGCGGGCGGGCCGCATTTTGAGTCGGGCATCTGTGAGGTAGGCGGTTGCCGGCTCTGGGCCGGCTGTTTAAGGTGTAGCGTCCTGTTTCCTCTACTTCCTGCCCCGGGGTCCGGTGGCCTGCGAGAATCAATCATGCGCCTTGTCTACCGCTTACTCATTCTGTGCCTTGCGCTGGGGGCGTCATTGTCCGGTCAGGCCGAACAGCTCAAGGGTCTGTATCAGGTGCGTGAGCCTGTTTCCGGCGAGCAGAGCGAGGAGCGCGCAGCTGCGTTGCAGCGGGCTTTCGATACCTTGCTGTTGCGTCTGACCGGCGATGCGCAGGCAAGCAAGCGCGAGGCCGTCGCTGAGCTGCGCAAGGACCCGCAGCAACTGATCAGCAAGTATGGTTACGAGCACGACCATATCGTCGTCGACTTCGATCCAGGCACCACGGAGCGCAGCCTGCGTAGTGCCGGCTTGTCGCTGTGGGGTGCGAACCGGCCGACGCTTCTGGTCTGGTGGCTGAACGAGCGGGTCGAGGGCACCCAGTTGCTTGGCGACGATCAGCGCAGCGCTGCGCCAGTGCGTGCCGCCGCGCAGCACCGTGGCCTGCCGTTGCGCCTGCCGCTGGCGGATCTGTCCGAACAGCTGCTGGCAACGCCGGACGCATTTGGCGCGAACAGCCGGGAGACGCTGGGCGAGGCTTCCGAGCGCTACGATGCCGACGTACTGCTGGCGGTCCATGCGCGAGAAGCCGATTCCCGCTGGCAGGCGCAGTGGAACGTCTGGCTCGACGACGAGCAGCGCGACGGCAAGGCTGAGGAGGAAACCCTCGAGGGACTGGCGGACGCGGTAATGCTGTCCGTCAGTGAGTACCTGGCACCACGCTATGTGGTTGCGCCAGGCGCCGCGTCGGACATCACCCTGGAGATCCTGGGGGCCGATGTCGCGAGATTCGCGGAGCTGGATCGCTTGCTCGAACCCTTTGGTGGCAACCTGCTGCGGGTGGAAAGTGATCGCCTGGTCTATCGCGTCAACGCCAGTCCGGAGCAGTTGCGCGCTCAGCTGGCACTGACGCGTTTGCATGAAGTCGCCGAAGACGAGGCGCCACTGGATGCACGGCAGCCGATGGATGAGGGCGGTGTGGTTGGCGAGCCCGACAATGCGCCTGCGTCGCCCGAGAGCGGCACGGTGATGCGTTACCGCTGGTGATGACGCAATTTCTATATCGGCGACTGTCCTGCACGGAAGGCATAGAGTGACCATGAACGATTCGAACCGCTGGCTCTGGCTGGCAGGCGTGCTCTTGTGCGCCTGGCTGGTATATCTGCTGACGCCGATCCTCACCCCTTTTCTCATCGGCATCCTGCTGGCCTATCTCGGAGATCCGCTGGTCGATCGCCTGGAGCGCTGGGGGCTGTCGCGTACCTGGGGGGTGATCGTCGTATTCGCCCTGTTCAGTCTGCTGATGTTGCTGATGTTGCTGGTGTTGCTGCCTATGCTCGGCAAGCAGCTGGTGAAGCTCTACCAGCTGGCGCCGCTGGCGCTGGACTGGTTGCAGCATCAGGCGTTGCCCTGGGTGCAGGCGCAGTTCGGGCTGGAAGACAACTTCTGGCGTCTCGATCAACTGAAGGCCGCACTCGCTGCACACCTGGGCAGCACCACTGACGTCCTCGGCATGGTGTTGAGCCGAGCCACCGCGTCGGGGCTGGCTCTGCTGGCATGGATCGGCAACCTGCTGCTCATACCGGTGGTGAGCTTTTATCTGATGCGCGACTGGGATTTGATCATGCTCAAGCTGCGCAGCCTGCTGCCGCGCCGCGGTGAGGGCATGGTGGTGCGTCTGATGAGCGAGTGCCATGAGGTGATCGGCGCATTCCTCCGCGGCCAGTTGCTGGTCATGCTGGCATTGGCAATCATCTATGCGTCCGGCCTCATGCTGGTCGGGCTCGAACTGGGGCTGTTGATAGGCGTCCTCGCCGGCCTCGCCAGCATCGTGCCCTATATGGGCTTCGTCGTCGGCATCGGTGCGGCGGTGGTCGCTGTGCTCTTTCAGTTCGGGCTGGCACCTTACCCGCTGCTGGGCGTGGCGGCGGTATTCACGGTAGGGCAGATGCTCGAGGGGATGCTGCTGACGCCGTTACTGGTCGGCGACCGCATTGGGCTGCATCCGGTGGCGGTGATTTTTGCGGTGCTCGCCGGTGGTCAGCTGTTCGGTTTTACCGGTGTGCTGCTGGCACTGCCGGTGGCGGCGGTGATCATGGTTCTGCTGCGCCATGTGCACGATCTCTATAAACTCTCGGACCTTTACGCCGAGCCCGCCGGTGCACCGGCCGAACCACCCAGCCAGCCATGAAACCCATCCAGCTCCCCCTGGGCGTCCGTCTGCGCGACGACGCCACCTTCGCCAACTTCTACCCTGGCGCCAATGCAGCCGCACTCGGCTATGTCGAGCGGCTGTGTTCGCCTGCTGCGGGCTGGTCCGATGAGTTGATCTATCTCTGGGGGCAGGCCGGTGTCGGTCGTAGTCATCTGCTGCAAGCTGCCTGCCTGCGGGTGGAGGAGCGCGGAGAGTTGGCTGTCTATCTGCCGTTGGCGGAAGTGGCCGAATATGGTCCGGCCTTGCTCGACAACCTCGAGCAGAGCGAGCTGGTCTGCCTGGACGATCTCGATGCGGTGGCCGGGGACGCGGTATGGGAGGAGGCGTTGTTCCATCTGTTCAACCGTTTGCGTGACGCCGGCCGACGGTTATTGCTGGCGGCGGACGCCTCGCCGCGCGAGTTGTCGATTGCGCTGCCCGACCTCAAATCTCGTTTGAGTCTGGCGCTGGTTTTCCAGCTGCAACAGCTGTCCGACGAGGACAAGCTACGCGCCCTGCAGCTGCGAGCCTCGCGTCGTGGGCTGAATCTGCCGGATGACGTTGGTCGCTTCATCCTGACCCGTGGCTCACGCAGCATGAACGCGCTGTTCGAGTTGCTCGATCAGCTGGATCAGGCCTCGCTGCAGGCGCAGCGCAAACTGACCATCCCTTTCCTCAAGGAAACGCTCGGCTGGTAGCTTGTGGCCTGCTTGGTAAGTTCCGCTGGTCAATTTCGGCGCCCATGGCCCGATACTGCGTTGCTGTTCCTTACCATAGCCCCGCTATGGCTCGTCGCAGCGCCTTGTCTCGCAGCCACGCTCATCCGAACTTGCCTCAACCAACTCACCGCACAGGCCACTAGGCGACGTCGGCGAAAACACTGAAGCAGTTTTCGCCGTGATCAGCTGCCCTCACGCCTCGCCCGCGGCCTTGCGTTCGTACTGATAGCTCCAGCGGGTGTAGAGCAGCGCCGCGATGAACAATGTCAGGCTCAGTCCGGCCTCCAGCAGGCCGTAGATCATCCGCGCCGGGTCGATCGCCGCGAGCACGCCCTGAATGAAGTACAGGTTGACGATAAAGCAGAGCCAGGCGTGCGCCCTCGGGCTGCCAGCGATCATCCCTGGTGCAACCAGCAATAGTGGAATGAGCTGGATGCTGACGACAACCCAGGTTCTGGCTCCGTGTAGGTCGGCAAAGGCCAGGTTCCAGACGACCAGTAGCACTGCGAGGCCGATGAAGCTGGCAAGGCTTATCGCTCGGCTGGATTTGACCCGCGGGGTCAGCCACTCCAGTGATGGCAGCGGTTTACGCTTCTTAGCCAAGGGACATCTCCAGCCGCTGTGCCGTGTGTGCCAGGCGCTGCCCGAGGGCGCGACAGAGGGCGATTTCATGTTCGTCGAGCAAACGCTTGCCGTCCGCACCGGCATGGTGACTAGGGCCGTAAGGCGTGCCACCACCGCGGGTTTCCAGCAGCCCGTTCTCGCTGTAAGGCAGGCCGAGCACCAGCATTCCGTGGTGCAGCAGCGGCAGCAGCATCGACAGCAGCGTGCTTTCCTGTCCGCCGTGCAAGCTGGAGGTTGAGGTGAACACGCCGGCTGGCTTGCCGACCAACTCGCCGGTCAGCCACAGGCCGCTGGTGCCGTCGAGGAAGTATTTCAGGGGGGCCGCCATATTGCCGAAGCGAGTGGGGCTACCTAGCGCAAGGCCGGCGCAATTCTTCAGGTCTTCGAGGGTCGCATACAGTGCACCGGCGTCGGGAATGGTGGGCGCGACCGCTTCGCACTCGGTGGACACGGCAGGTACGGTGCGCAGACGCGCTTCCAGCCCGGCCATTTCCACGCCGCGAGCAATTTGTCTGGCCATTTCGGCTGTAGCGCCGTGGCGGCTGTAGTACAGCACCAGAATGTAGGGCGTGCTCACGGCAAGATCTCCAGCACTTTTTCCGGCGGGCGGCCGATGATCGCCTTGTTGCCCGCGACCAGGATCGGGCGTTCGATCAGGCGAGGGTGCTCGATCATGGCGTCGATCAGTTCTGCTTCGCTGAGTTCAGGATTGGCCAGGTCGAGGCTTTTGTACTCTTCTTCGCCTGTACGCAGCAGTTGCCGGGCGGTGAGCCCCAGCTTGTCCAGCAGAGCACAGAGTTGGGCTGCGGTGGGGGGCGTTTCCAGGTAGCGCACGATTTCGGGCGTCAGACCGCGGGCTTCAAGCAGCTCCAGGGCGCCGCGCGATTTGGAGCAGCGAGGGTTGTGATACAGCGTGAGTTCGGTCATTTGTGGTTGCGTCTCGCCGGATGAGGTGGCCATTCTAACCCCCAACGTGGCGCTCACCGAAATGTGCAGCGCTGGTGATCCGGGCAGGCTTTCGGTCTGATCCGGGTCTTTTGACGATGAGCACTGTCGAGCCAACGGCTCCAGGCAGCTGTAACAAGGAGAAGGGATGCATCAGCGCATCGACAATGCCCTCGAGTTCGGTCGCTTCCTGGTTCGGCGCTTTTTGTCCGATCAAGGTCCGCATAGCGCGGCGGCCTTGACCTACACCACCCTGTTCGCCGTGGTGCCGATGATGACCGTCACGTTCGCCATGCTGTCGGCGATTCCCGCTTTCAAAGGTGTTGGCGAGCAGATCCAGTTCTACATATTCAACAATTTCATCCCGTCCACCGGCGCGACCATCCAGGAATATCTGCTCGCGTTCACCAGCCAGGCGCGGCAACTCACCTGGTTCGGGGTCGGGTTTCTCATGGCTACCGCGTTGATGATGCTGCTGACCATCGAGAAGGCCTTCAATACCATTTGGCGCGTACGACAGCCACGACGGGGGGTGTCCAGTTTTCTGCTGTATTGGGCGATTCTCAGCCTCGGGCCGCTGCTGCTCGGTGCAGGGTTTGCCACCAGTACCTACATCGCCTCGCTTTCGTTGATCTCGGGGCCGTACGCGCTCATTGGCGTCGGCACGCTGATCAAGGTCATGCCATTGCTGCTCAGCGTGGCGGCCTTCACCCTGATCTACGCCGCGGTGCCCAATACCCGTGTCCCGTTACGGCATGCGTTGGTGGGTGGTGTATTCACTGCAGTGTTGTTCGAGGCGGCCAAGCAACTGTTCGGCCTGTACGTCAGCTATTTCCCGAGCTATCAGCTGATCTACGGCGCTTTCGCGGCTGTCCCGCTGTTTCTGTTATGGGTCTATCTGTCCTGGATGATCGTGCTGTTCGGCGCCGAGCTGGTCTGCGGCCTGTCGTCGTCGCAGCAATGGCGCCGTCGGCCGCTGCCACGCCTGCTGGTCATGCTGATGCTGCTGCGCAACCTGCACCAGCGTCAGCAGGAGGGGCGGGAGCTGCGCCTGCGTGATCTGCACAGGGCCGGTCTGCGTCTTCCCGAGGATGAGTGGGACGACATACTCGGCTTTTTCGAACAGGAACAGCTGGTCTGTCGGACGGGTTCCGGGGGCTGGGTGCTTTGTCGAGATCTGAATCACTACAGTCTGGATAAACTATTGCGCTGCAACCCGTGGCCACTGTCAGCACGCGTAACGTTGCCCGAGCAGCTGAACGAACCCTGGTATCCGACTTTGCGCCAGTCACTGGAGCTACTGCAGCAGGAACAGGCAAGCCTGTTCAGTGGCAGCCTGGCCGACTGGTTGCAATCGGGCGGTGACAAAAATCGTCAGTAAGGGAGTGTTTACGTGGAGGCGCTGCGCACGGTGGCAGGTTGTTCGAGCGATCAGATGCTTACGTACAGGCCATGACGGCGTTTTCGAGGTGATGGCACGCTTCTGGCTATGGCTCGGAGTAGTTGAGGGGAAGACGTAATGGACGGCAAGCGCAGCACCATTCTGTATTTGCACCAGAGGGCGCCAGACGCGGCGCTCGAGGCATTGAACCGCCTTACGGGTCTTCGCTTTAGGCAATGGCCGGAATCGCTGGTCGTCAGGGATGATGCTCCAACCGACGCGCCGCACGCCGCTTTGGCAAGCAAGCAGTTGGAGCCGAAAAAGGTCAGCGGCTGAATCAGGCCTGGACGGCTTTCACTTCGGCAGCTACGGGCTCGACCGGGTGAGCGAACAGCTCTTCGACGGTGATTGCAGCTACCGTGGCGGCAGGACGCAGGTGAATCTGCAACTCCTCGATCTTGTGTCGGACCGGTAGCCGCGCGACGCCGGACAGCAGGATCTTGCCTGCGCCATCGGTGCGTCCGTGATCAATGATCGCTTCTCGCTGCTGCTGTCCATCACGATATTTGGCGACGAGAGACACCATGAGCCCTGCGTGTCCCTGCAGCTGCAACCAGCTGGCGACATTGAATTCAGCTACGCGCCCGTCATAGGTAGTGAGGGCGATGGCGGCTTGCTCGACGATGCGTGAGGGTACGGTGCCGATCAGTTTGTCGTGGAGTTGGGACATGGCTTCGCTACTGGCATACGGTGGTGGGTGCGGAATTATAGGCAGTGCAGGTCCGACAAAACTGTGCACTTGAGCGCCGCCGCGCGTGATCGGACTCGCATAACGGCGAAAAGCGCGACGGTTACTTGGCGCCGCCACGGTCTGCGTCAGGATCGGGGCGTCCCCGGCGTGCCTTGACTGCGACGCAGCGGTATCCTCGGGCCGTATACGTTAAGGAATAAGCACCATGACCAAACCGATCGCCTCGTTGCTGCTCCTGCTGAGCTGCCTGTTCCTGTCTGCCTGCGAAAAGGATTGGGGGATCGACCAGCACGGGCGTGAAGTAACTGCGGCACAGCTGCAGGGACAGTGGCTGCTGATCAATTACTGGGCTGAATGGTGCGGTCCCTGCCGCACCGAGATTCCGGAGCTGAACGCCTTGGCCGAAACCGAGCAGGGACTGGCAGTGTTGGGTGTGAATTTCGACGAGTTGCGCGGCGAAGAGCTCGCTCAGGCCGCCAAGGCGCTGGGTATCGACTTCCGTGTGCTCAGTGATGATCCCGCCGAGCGTCTGCAATTGCCGCGTAGCGAGGTGCTGCCGGTGACCTATCTGGTTGACGACCAGGGGAAGGTGCGCGAGCGCCTGGTTGGCGAACAGACTGCCGAGGGCATCCTTGTGCATCTGGCGCGGCTGAAGGGCGAGTAGCCCGGAGTGCCTCGCCTGGTGACTCAGGGTTTGACGTACCAGAAATCCTGCCAGAAGCCGATCACCTTGGCCGGATAGCGATTCTGCCCGAGGCTGCCGTTGTAGCGCGCGAGCGCCCGGTTGATGTCGCCATTTTCCTTGTTCAGATAATAGCTGAGGATGGTGCAGCCATAGCGAAGATTGGTGGCGTTGTCGGTGAGGTTGTCTTGCGGTCGACCCAGTTCCGCTTTCCAGAATGGCATCACCTGCATCATGCCCTGCGCGCCGACGCTGGAGATTGCAAATCGGTCGAATAGGCTTTCGGCATGGATCAGCGCCAACACCAGTTCCGGCTTCAGGCCCGCCTTGCTCGCCTCGCGATGCACCAGCCGGAGCAGCGACAGCCGCTCTTCGGCATCGGGGATGTAGCGCTTGAGTCGGCCGGACATGTCGACCAGCCAGACCTCTGCATCGAAGCGATCCTGAAAGCTGTCCGCCTCAGCGACTGTCCTCTGCATGAGGTCGCGGAGTTCGGGTTCGGGCGCCTGACGGATATTGGCTGCTGCCGGCAGAGCGCTCACCAGCAGCAATGCGAGAAGAAGAGCAGGCGTCTTCATCGGCTTCAGTTTCCGTTGCTGCCTTCGATCAGACTTTGCAGAAAGTGCTGTTGCAGCTCGGGGTCGTTGCGCGTCAGCTCTATCAGGCTCTGCTCCAGTTCGCTGGCTTCTTCTTCCAGACCAAGTTCGGACAGGCGCCGGACGCGATGCACCCATTGCGCGACGTCGTCGCCTTCCAGGTCATCGAAGATCAGGTCGTGAGCTTCTTGCAGCTTGCCGCGCAGCTTGTGGCTGACCAGCAGCGTGGCCTCGGCCCGGGTGCCATCCTGTTCATCCTCAACCGACAGTTGCAACTTGCCGATCTGCGTGACGTCCTGATCAGCGAACGGCCCGTCGAGAAGATTCAGGCGCAAGACGCCGTGACGATCGGTGGACAGCTCGTGAGTGTGCGGACCGGCGCTGACAAGCACCGGACGCTCCGCCCAAGGCAGGCTGGTGTACTCGAGCCGCGCATCCCGGCGTTGCTCGTCGAGGCTGGCCAGGTTCTGCTGCGAGCGGCCATTGGACTCGGCATTCATGAACGGGTTGATGCCGGCGAAGCCGTAGCTGATCCAGTCGCGAGTCGTGCTCTCTGGCATGTTGCCGAGCATCACCACGTTGAGCACGTTTGCGCCTACGCCGGCGACCACTGCGACGACGCCCAGCGGAATCTCGTACAGCTCTCGCCAGGGCTGGTAAGGCGTATAGCGATCGTAACGGCGGGTTACTTCGAAATCGGTGACTTCGAATGTCATCTGCTCTTGCACTCGGATACGCCGCTGCGGCAGTTCGAGCACCTGGGGTTCACCGAGTTCGATGCGCAGGCTGTGGTCGAGCAGTTTGCGCTCGACACGCGCCTCGTGCTCGCTGCGCTGCGGCAAGTGATTGGCGCAGCCGCCAAGGAGCAACGCCGCGCAAAGCGCGGCGCTGGTTGAAACGACAATACGTCGGTTGAGCATGATTTCCGATCAGCGATGAGCACGCGAGTTGATGAAGGACAGGATGTCAGCAGTCGCGACTGGCTGAGGCTGCGCGTCGCGGCGGTGCTTGTATTCCAGGGTGCCGTCGGCCAGCCCGCGATCACTGATGACAATGCGGTGCGGGATGCCGATCAGCTCCATGTCGGCGAATTTGACGCCGGGGCTGGTCTTTTTGTCACGGTCATCGAGCAGCACTTCGTAACCTGCTGCGGTGAGTTCGGCGTAGAGTCGGTCGGTAGCCTCACGAACCGCTTCATTTTCGTACTTCATCGGTACCAGGGCGATCTGGAAAGGCGCGAGCGCGTCTGGCCAGAGAATGCCGCGGTCGTCGTAGTTCTGCTCGATCGCCGCCGCAACCACGCGGGATACGCCGATGCCGTAGCAGCCCATGATCAGAGTGGCCGGTTTGCCGTTCTCGCCCATCACCCGGCAGTTCATCGCCTCGCTGTACTTGGTGCCCAGCTGGAAGATATGGCCGACCTCGATACCGCGTTTGATTACCAGATTCCCCTGTCCGTCCGGGCTCGGATCACCGGCAACCACATTACGCAGATCGGCGATCTGCGGTAGCGGCAGGTCCCGCTCCCAGTTCAGGCCGAAGTAGTGCTTGTCGTCGACGTTGGCGCCGGCACCAAAATCGCTCATCAGCGCAACCGAGCGGTCGATGACGCAGGGAATCGTCAGGTTCAGTGGGCCCAGCGAACCGGGGCCGGCACCAATCGCGGCGCGGATTTCCGCTTCCGAGGCGAATACCAACGGGCTGGCAACCTGCTCAAGGTTGGCGGCCTTGATCTCGTTGAGTTCGTGATCGCCGCGTACGATGAGGGCGATCAGTTGGCCGTCTTCGACGCCATGAACGACCAGCGTTTTCACCGTTTTCTCGATGGCGAGGCCGAACTGCTCTACGAGTTCGATGATCGTCTTGGCATTCGGTGTGTCTACCAGGCGCATTTCTTCGCTTGGTGCCGCACGATCGGTTTCGCGCGGAATGGCTTCGGCCTTCTCGATGTTGGCGGCGTAGTCGGAGGTGTCACTGAACGCGATGTCGTCTTCGCCAGACTCAGCCAGTACGTGGAACTCGTGCGAGCCGGTTCCGCCGATGGAGCCGGTGTCGGCTTGCACTGGACGGAAGTCGAGCCCGAGGCGAGTGAAGACATTGCAGTACGCCTCGTGCATGCGGTCGTAGGTTTCCTGCAGCGATTCCTGGGACAGGTGGAAGGAGTAGGCGTCCTTCATCAGGAACTCGCGGCCGCGCATGAGGCCGAAGCGCGGACGGATTTCGTCGCGGAATTTGGTCTGGATCTGATAGAAGTTGATCGGCAGCTGCTTGTAGCTGTGAAGCTCGTTGCGTGCCAGGTCGGTGATGACCTCTTCGTGGGTCGGGCCGACACAGAATTCGCGATTGTGGCGGTCCTTCAGACGCAGCAGCTCCGGGCCGTACTGCTCCCAGCGGCCGGACTCCTGCCAGAGCTCGGCTGGCTGAATGGCCGGCATCAGTACTTCCAGGGCGCCTGCCTTGTTCATTTCCTCGCGAACGATGGCCTCGGCCTTTCGCAGCGCACGCAGCCCCATCGGCATCCAGGTGTAGAGGCCGGACGCCAGCTTGCGAATCATCCCGGCACGCAGCATCAGTTGGTGACTGATGACCACTGCATCGGATGGGGTTTCTTTGAGGGTTGAGAGCAGGAACTGACTGGTGCGCATGTGGCCGTTGTGTCCTTGCAGAAGAGGCTGGAATTTGGCTCGGCATTGTACGGCGCGCGCATTGCGGCGTACAGGCGCGGGGCGCCGCGCTGGATGTGCGGCGAAACGAAAGAGCCCGGCTTTCGCCGGGCTCCGTTTGCATCGAATGGTCCGTGCGCCTGGGTTACAGGATGCTCAGCGGGTATTCGATGAATGCACGGATCTCGTTCAGGTCCGGGCTGTAGTACTCACGCATGTCACTGTTGGAGCGGTAGATCGAGTTACGCAGCTTTAGAGACAGATCTTTTGCCGGGCCGCTCTGTACGACGTACTGGACCTGGTTGAAGAACTCGCGTTCCTTACCTTCGCCAGTGCCGGTGTCTACGTTGTCGCCGTAGACATAGGCGGTTTTCCAGAACAGGCCGGGAACGCCGTAACCGCCGAAGTCCAGCTCATAGCTCGCCTGCCAGGAACGCTCGTCCTTGGAGTTGAAGTCGGAATAGTAGGAGTTCGCAACCCAGATGGAGCCGCCGCCGTCCCCGATATTGTACTCGTAGTTGCCGTCACCGGTTACGCGCTGATGGGCAAGAATGAAAGCATGCGAACCTACGGAGTACTTGGCTGAAAGGCTCCAAATAGTGGTGTCTTGGGTCTCGTCGAAGGCTTGTTTGTCGTACTTGTTATCGTAGATGTTGAAGTCAAAGGCCAGAGACTGGGCGTCAGCGAAAGGCATGACGTAATTAATGTTAGCGTACTTCTTCTTGGCAACGTCTTCGTTATCTGCGTAGTACAGGGAGGCGCTCAGATTGTCATTGAATGCATAGGTGCCGCCTACGACATCGATACTCTTCAGAGTTTGGCCGAGGTAGTTAACCGAGTCGCGACTAGAGGTTTGCATCGCACTGTCTGCAGTGAAGCGACCAGCATTCAGTTCCAGACCTTCGATTTCATTGCTGGTGATCAAGGTGCCGGTGAAAGATTCGGGCAGCAGGCGAGAATCATCGTATGCCAGGACTGGCATGGACGGGAACTGGTTGCCGTACTTGATCACTGTATTGGAGAACTGGGCTTTGATGGCTGCTCCGGCCTGAGAAAGGTCGCGCTCCGGATCGCCGTTGGAGTCGCGCTCGAACATTGCGCCATAGGTATAGCCGCGGCCACCATCCAGGCGAACGCCCAGCAGGCCATAGGCGTCGACGCCTACTCCGATCGTGCCTTGGGTGAAACCGGACTCGAAGGTAGTGATAAAGCCCTGGCCCCAGCTCCGTACGTCGTCGGCACCATCCTTGTAATCACGGTTGTAGTAAGTGTTGCGCAGCAACAGATCTAGGCTCGCATCTTCGACGAATCCCTTGGACTCCGACTGCTGGCTGGCCAACGCCATCTGGGAGGTGCCCGCCGATACGGCCAGGGCGATTACGCTCCACTTCATCACTTTCATTGTGATTGCTCCTTTGGTTTAAAAACGGTGCTTACCTTGCCGCGCATGGGCGGAAAGGGTGCAACTTCTTAGTCCCGCATCAGGCTTTAGCCAATTTTGGCCGCTCTCGCGAAAAGCCATCCAGAGAATGTACTGTTTAGCCCTAGTGCAATGCTAGAGCAAGCTGTGTGACGCTGATTGCGGTGTTTTGAAGCTGCCCTAGCTTTCGCGTAGATCATCTAGCAAGAATCGTACTCAAAATTCGTGGCTGAGCCGATCGGGCTTTGCGGAGGAAATATTGGGGTCGCATTGCACTGAAAGGCAGCGCGTTTTCCCGGGCTAGGCACCAAACTTGTGCGTGGTTGCCAGGTTGTCGTCTCGGATGTCTCAGGTATTCTTTTTACCTATTCCTATGGCGTATTTACGCGGCCTTGCTTCGCGAGAGGAGTCTTATGTTTGTACTTGATTCACGTCTGGAGCAGGACACATTGCTGCTTGGTGACTTTCCGCTCTGCCGATTGCTGTTGATGAACGACTCGCAGTACCCCTGGTTCATCCTGGTGCCGCGTCGAGAAGAGCTCAGTGAGTTGTTTCAGCTGGGCGCGGCTGATCAGCTGGCGCTGTGGAAGGAGACCACTGCGCTGGCCGAGACCGTCAAGGACACCTTTGGCGCCGACAAAATGAATGTCGCCACGCTCGGCAACGTCGTCGGGCAGCTGCATATGCATGTCATTGCGCGGCGTCGGGATGATGCCGCTTGGCCTGCGCCGGTGTGGGGCAGGCATCCGGCGAAGCCTTACAGTGATGAGCAGGTGGCTACTATCAGAAGCAAGCTGAAGTTGGTCCTGACCGATCACTTTCGTTTCGGAGAATGACCTGTGGACCTTGAGGCGAGGGTGATGGATCTGGAAACGCGTCTGGCGTTTCAGGACGATACGATTCAGGCGCTGAACGACGTGCTCGTCGAGCAACAGCGGGCCATGGAGCGTCTGCAGCTTCAGTTGCGTGCGCTGGCGAAACGTCAGGAGGAAATGCAGGTTCCAATGGACGCTGGCGAGGACGAGGCGCCGCCACCGCATTATTGAATCGTGGAAGCGGGGCGAAGTGGTCGACTTCGTCCCGTGGCAGCTTCTCGGTCGGTCTACTCGACCGGGACGACGTCTTCGGCCTGCAGTCCCTTGTCCCGCATCATGATGGTGAACTCCACGCGCTGGCCCTCGACCAGGATGCGGTGTCCTTCGCCGCGGATGGCGCGAAAGTGGACGAATACGTCATCTCCGCTGTCCCGGGAAATGAATCCGAACCCCTTGGATGTGTTGAACCATTTCACGGTGCCGGCCTCGCGCCCTGCTGCGGACGGCGCGCGGGTGTTGGTGCGAGCCGGTTTCATCTGCTTGCTCAGGCCGCGGGGCGTGGCGAGGTGCAGCAGTACGGCCACAAGAGCGAGCAGCAGGCTGGCGAGTGTGGCGGGCTGGCCGGCGATCTGCGGCACAGCTACGAGTACGATGACGGCCTGTAGCGCAATAGACAGGAGCAGTAGCGCTGATGCGGCGATGACGACTGGCCGGGTGCGGCTGTCGATCAACTGGGCGGACGGGGCGAATTGAGCGTTCAGCAGGCCGAGCATCAGCAGGCACAGGGCATCGGGCTGCAGCAGTAATGGCATCGCGCCGCGCAGGCTTGGAACGGAGGACAACAGCAGGGCAATGACGCCCGCCAGAACATGGACGATCTTTAACATTCTTGTATGGCTCACGGTTGATAACGCGACAGAAGAAGCCGCAGGCCTGGAGCTCGTGGAAAACGTTCGTCGGTCAGGGGCTGAACACTGTTCGAGAAACCGCGCGGGTCCGGGCTGCAGCGCGGCGTATTTAACAGGAAAGGAGGAGGGGGCTCAAATGAGCGTGCTTCGCTGTTGTGGCTTGGGGGTGGAGAATGCCTGGCGTCGCGCTGTTTTGCTGCAGATGTTGCGGTCTGGGCGGAACGCCTACGGCACTCCGCCCAGCCGAGCTTAGGCCGAAAGCAGGCTGCGCAGCATCCACGCCGTTTTTTCATGGCTCTGCATGCGTTGAGTCAGAAGGTCGGCGGTCGGCTCGTCGTTGACCTTGTCCAGTAGCGGGAAGATGCCGCGAGCGGTTCGTACAACCGCTTCCTGGCCTTCGACCAGCAGCTTGATCATCTCTTCGGCAGAGGGGACGCCTTCCTCTTCCTTGATCGAACTCAGGCGGGCGTATGCCGCGTAGGTGCCCGGCGCCGGGAATCCCAGCGTGCGGATGCGTTCGGCAATGTCGTCCACGGCGATGGCGAGTTCGGTGTACTGGGTTTCGAACATGGTGTGCAGCGTGTTGAACATCGGCCCCGTGACGTTCCAGTGGAAGTTATGGGTCTTCAGATACAGGGTGTAGGTGTCGGCGAGCAGGCGCGACAGGCCCTCGGCGATGGCTGCCCGGTCCTGTTCGGCGATGCCAATGTTGATTTCCATGTTTTTCTCCTAGTGGGATGGTTCAGCCGTTAGTTATGCCAGAAAAATGCGTAGTGTTGTGAAGCGATACGTTTCTGGTCGAATGCTCACCGTTGGAAGGCTCTGATCGATTCAGGGTTCCATCAACGGCTCGATTTCGAGTTGGCGAGGGCAACGGCTGCGCCGCGGTGATTATGTCGATATAATCCCGCGCTTGTGCCTGGCGGTCCCAGTGCGTGCTGCGGCGCCCGGCGTCAATGCGGTATCGCGTACGGTACATGCCGCTTGCGCAGAGCAGTCACGGTCTTGTCAGTCTGTCGCGGCTCTCGCGCCCCATCGAATTCAAGATACGAGAAGCGAACTTCACCATGATGCGCAGCCACTATTGCGGCCAATTGAACGAAAGCCTGGACGGCCAGGAAATCACTCTTTGCGGCTGGGTACATCGCCGTCGTGACCACGGCGGGGTGATCTTCCTCGATGTGCGTGATCGTGAGGGCCTGGCTCAGGTGGTCTTCGATCCGGATCGCGCCGAAACCTTTGCGACCGCCGACAAGGTGCGTAGCGAGTATGTAGTGAAGATCACCGGCAAGGTCCGCCTGCGCCCAGCTGGTGCGGTGAACCCGAATATGGCTTCCGGTGCCATCGAGGTGCTGGGCTACGAGCTGGAGGTGTTGAACGACGCCGAAACCCCGCCGTTCCCTCTCAACGAATACAGCGATGTGGGTGAGGAGACGCGACTGCGCTATCGCTTCATCGACCTTCGTCGCCCGGAAATGGCCGAGAAGCTCAAGCTGCGCTCGCGTATCACCGCGAGCATTCGTCGGTACCTGGATGACAACGGCTTTCTCGATGTGGAAACCCCGATCCTGGGGCGTCCGACACCTGAAGGCGCGCGTGACTATCTGGTGCCGAGCCGCACCCATGCCGGTAATTTCTTTGCCCTGCCGCAGTCGCCGCAGCTGTTCAAGCAGCTGCTGATGGTTGCCGGTTTCGACCGCTACTATCAGATCGCCAAGTGCTTCCGCGACGAAGACCTGCGCGCTGATCGCCAGCCCGAGTTCACCCAGATCGACATCGAGACCAGCTTCCTCGATGAAGCGGACATCATCGGTATCACCGAAGGCATGATCCGCAAGTTGTTCAAGGAAGTGCTGGATCTGGAGTTTGGCGAATTCCCGCATATGCCGTTCGAAGAGGCCATGCGCCGGTACGGCTCGGATAAGCCCGACCTGCGCATCCCGCTGGAACTGGTGGATGTTGCCGATCAGCTCAACGCTGTCGAGTTCAAGGTGTTCTCCGGTCCGGCCAATGACCCGAAAGGCCGCGTTGCCGCGCTGCGCGTCCCGGGTGCGGCGAGCATGCCGCGCAGCCAGATCGACGATTACACCAAGTTCGTTGGCATCTATGGGGCCAAGGGCCTGGCCTATATCAAGGTCAATGAACGCGCCAAGGGCGTTGAAGGCCTGCAGTCGCCGATCGTCAAGTTCATCCCGGAAGACAACCTCAATGTGATTCTCGATCGCGTCGGTGCGGTCGATGGCGACATCGTGTTCTTCGGTGCAGACAAGGCGAAGATCGTTTCCGAGGCCCTGGGTGCGCTGCGCATCAAGATCGGCCACGACCTCAAGCTGTTGACCTGCGACTGGGCGCCGCTATGGGTGGTCGACTTCCCGATGTTCGAAGAGAACGATGACGGCTCGCTGAGCGCGCTGCACCACCCGTTCACCGCGCCGAAGTGCTCGCCTCAGGAGCTCGAGGCCAATCCGGCTGCGGCGCTGTCGCGTGCCTACGACATGGTGCTCAACGGTACCGAGCTGGGGGGCGGTTCGATCCGTATCCATCGCAAGGAAATGCAGCAGACTGTGTTCCGCATTCTCGGCATCGATGAAGCCGAGCAGGAAGAGAAGTTCGGCTTCCTCCTCGATGCGTTGAAATTCGGCGCTCCGCCACATGGTGGTCTGGCCTTCGGTCTGGATCGCCTGGTGATGCTGATGACCGGTGCGCAGTCGATTCGTGAGGTGATTGCCTTCCCGAAAACCCAGAGTGCGGCGGACGTCATGACCCAGGCGCCGGGTGCGGTGGACAGCAAGGCGTTGCGCGACCTGCATATCCGTCTGCGCGAGCAACCGAAGGCGGAGTAAACGCTACCCGAAGCCTGGTTCTGCCAGGCTTCTTCGTCTTGCGGCTCTGAGTGCGAGACATTACGGCGATAGCCGGCCGCTGTCTTTATCGAGTGACAGACGGATCCGGTTATCGAGATTTTCTGATTCAGTCGAAGAATGGAGTGAGTTATGGCTGGTCATTCCAAATGGGCCAATATCAAGCACCGCAAAGAGCGTCAGGACGCCAAGCGGGGCAAGATCTTCACCAAACTGATCCGTGAGCTGACCGTGGCGGCCAAGCATGGCGGCGGCGTGCCGGCGGACAATCCGCGTCTGCGATTGGCCGTGGACAAGGCGCTGACAGCCAACATGTCGCGTGACGTCATCGATCGCGCCATCGCCCGGGGCGCAGGCTCCAGCGAAGCGGACAACATGACCGAGCTGAGCTATGAGGGTTACGCGCCAAGCGGGGTGGCGATCATCATCGAGGCCATGACCGACAACCGCAACCGTACCGCGGCCGAAGTGCGTCACGCCTTCAGCAAGAACGGTGGCAACCTCGGTACTGACGGCTCGGTCGCCTACATGTTCGATCGTAAGGGCCAGATCAGCTATGCGCCCGGCGTCAATGAAGACGCGCTGATGGAAGCGGCGCTGGAGGCGGGCGCCGACGACGTCGTCAGTCAGGAGGATGGGTCGGTCGACGTCTATACCAGCTTCGCCGAGTTCCTCTCGGTCAACGAAGCACTGACAGAAGCCGGATTCCGCGGCGACGAAGCAGAAGTGGCGATGATTCCGTCCATCATGGCGCCCATCACCGACGTCGAGACGGCGCAGAAGGTTCTGCGTCTCATCGATGCGCTGGAAGACCTGGATGACGTGCAGAACGTCTACCACAACGCGGAAATCTCCGACGAGATCATGCAGCAGCTGGGCTGAATGTCGTGGTGTCCGCAGCCGGGAGCCGCATTGCTGGGCTCCCGGCTTTTTTATAGGCACGCATCGCTGGCAACGTAGTGACTATCTGGGCGCATATTGTTGTCGGTGGCGGAGACGGCAGCGCCTCCGTATACTCGCCACTGGATAAATAGACAGCACGGCACGGCATGACGCTGATTTTGGGTATCGATCCCGGCTCTCGAATCACCGGCTACGGCGTCGTACGTGACACCGGCCGCGGTTGTGAATACGTCGCCTCTGGTTGCATTCGTACCGGCACCGGCGAGCTGCCTGAACGCTTGCGTGCCGTTTTCAGTGGTGTGAGCGAGGTCATTCGGACCTATGGCCCGGTAACGATGGGCATCGAGCAAGTATTCATGGCGCGTAATGCCGATTCCGCGCTCAAGCTCGGCCAGGCTCGGGGGGCAGCCATTGTTGCTGGCGCGGAAGCAGGTCTGCAGATCGCAGAGTACACCGCGACGCAGGTCAAACAGGCCATCGCCGGAACGGGCGGGGCTGATAAGCAGCAGGTGCAGATGATGGTCATGCACCTGCTCAAGCTTCTGGAAAAACCCCAGATCGATGCTTCGGACGCGCTGGCCATTGCGTTATGTCATGCGCATCACCGGCAAAGCCTCATTCCGCACGGCCTGACCGGCGCCAAGCGACGAGGCGGGCGGTTGCGTCTGTAGTCGGCGCAAACTCTCTTGGTTGAACGAATAATCGACTGGTCGTCAGCGGATGCGATGGCCATGGAGGAAACAGCTTGATCGGACGTTTGCGTGGCACGCTGGTGGAAAAGCAACCGCCACATCTGATTCTCGATGTCAACGGTATCGGCTATGAGGTCGAAGTGCCGATGACGACGCTGTATCGCCTGCCGGCGGTCGGCGAGCCGGTGACGCTGCATACGCACCTCGTCGTGCGTGAAGACGCACAACTTCTTTATGGCTTCGCCGAGAAGCGCGAGCGCGAGCTGTTCCGTGAACTGATCCGTTTGAACGGTGTGGGACCGAAGCTAGCGTTGGCGTTGATGTCCGGACTGGAAGTCGATGAGCTGGTGCGTTGTGTGCAGGCGCAGGATACGTCGGTCCTGGTGCGCATCCCAGGCGTTGGCAAGAAGACCGCCGAGCGGCTTCTGGTCGAGTTGAAGGACCGCTTCAAGGCGTGGGAGAGCATGCCCGCCATCGCGACCTTCGTGGTTGAACCCGGGAGCAAAATGGCAGTCACAAGCGCCGAGAATGATGCGGTCAGCGCGTTGATCTCCCTGGGCTTCAAGCCACAGGAAGCCAGCCGTGCAGTGTCCGCCATACAGGAAGATGATTTGAGCAGTGAAGAAATGATCCGCCGTGCCCTCAAGGGCATGGTGTAAGCCATGATCGAAGCGGATCGTATCGTCACGGCAGGCAGTCGCGATCGCGACGAGCAACTGGATCGTGCCATTCGGCCACTCAAGCTGGCCGAGTACATTGGTCAGCCGGTCGTGCGCGAGCAGATGGATCTGTTCATCCGCGCCGCCAAGGGCCGTCAGGAAGCGCTCGATCACACGCTCATCTTCGGTCCGCCGGGGCTGGGCAAGACTACGTTGGCGAACATCATCGCCGAAGAGATGGGCGTGTCGATCAAGAGCACGTCGGGCCCGGTGCTTGAGCGACCGGGTGACCTGGCCGCATTGCTGACCAATCTGGAGGCCGGCGACGTCCTGTTCGTTGATGAGATCCACCGTCTTTCGCCCATCGTCGAGGAAGTGCTGTATCCGGCGATGGAGGATTTTCAGCTGGACATCATGATCGGCGAGGGGCCTGCGGCTCGCTCGATCAAGCTGGATCTGCCGCCGTTCACCCTCGTGGGCGCCACTACGCGGGCCGGCATGCTGACCAATCCGTTGCGTGATCGATTCGGTATCGTTCAGCGCCTGGAGTTCTATTCCACCGAGGACCTGGCGACCATCGTCAGCCGTTCCGCCGGTATCCTCGGCCTGCCGACCGAGCCTGAGGGGGCGTTCGAGATTGCCCGTCGGGCGCGAGGGACGCCGCGCATCGCTAACCGCCTGCTACGCCGTGTACGAGATTTCGCCGAAGTGCGGGGTCGTGGCGAGATCACCCGGCAGATTGCCGATCTTGCCTTGAATATGCTCGACGTCGATGAACGAGGCTTCGATCATCAGGATCGCCGGTTGCTGTTGACGCTTATCGAGAAGTTCGATGGTGGTCCGGTAGGCATCGACAGCCTGGCTGCCGCGATCAGTGAAGAGCGGCATACCATCGAGGATGTGCTCGAGCCGTACCTCATCCAGCAGGGCTATATCATGCGCACGCCGCGCGGCCGGGTCGTGACGCGTCATGCCTACCTCCATTTCGGCCTCAATCTGCCCAAGCGCATGAGTGATGCGCCGACGCCGGATCTGTTCGATGGCGACATAGTTTGAAGAAAATATTGTTCTGTTACCCGATTGGCATTTACAGGGCCGGGCACTAGTATGCGCGCGCAAGTCGGAGCTGAAATCTTCACCCACCGCTGTCGAGTCTATTACGAGGACACCGATGCGGGCGGCATTGTCTACTACGTCAATTACCTCAAATTCATGGAGCGAGCTCGTACCGAGCGGTTGCGCAGCCTGGGATTCGCCCAGTCGCAGCTGGCCGGTGAGGACTTGCTGTTCGTCGTGCATTCGGTCGAAGCCCGCTACCGCGCGCCGGCTCGCCTGGATGATGAATTGCTGGTGACGGCCGAGGTGGTTGAGTTGAATCGCGCCAGTCTGCGGTTTCGCCAGCAGGTCCGGCGTGCACTAGATGATGTTCTGCTTTGTGAGGGGCAGGTGCTGGTTGCCTGCGTGCGTGCCGAAAGTTTGAAACCCCGAGCCATTCCCGAAGCGCTGCGTGTCGCCTTCGCCGGCTCGGGTCTATCCCCTGCAGGAGAGTAAGCGTGGAAGCCAACGTCGATCACATGTCCATGTGGAGCCTGATCAGCAACGCCAGCTTCGTGGTGCAGCTGGTCATGCTGATTCTGGTGGCCGCTTCGGTCGCATCATGGATTCTGATTTTTCAGCGCGGCAGTATGCTGCGTGCCGCGAAGCGAGCACTCGATACCTTCGAAGAGCGCTTCTGGTCCGGTATCGACCTGTCCAAGCTGTATCGCCAGGCAGGCAGCAACCCGGATCCGGATTCTGGCGTCGAGCAGATCTTTCGCGCCGGCTTCAAGGAATTTTCCCGTCTGCGTCAGCAGCAGGGTGTCGATCCCGATGCGGTGATGGATGGGGTCAATCGCGCCATGCGCGTGGCGATTTCCCGTGAAGAGGAAAAGCTCGAGCAGAGCTTGCCATTCCTGGCCACCGTTGGTTCCACCAGCCCTTACATCGGCTTGTTCGGTACCGTCTGGGGGATCATGAACTCCTTTCGCGGCCTGGCTCAGGTTCAGCAGGCAACTCTAGCGACTGTGGCGCCAGGCATCGCCGAAGCGCTGATCGCTACGGCGATCGGTTTGTTCGCCGCGATTCCTGCGGTGATCGCCTACAACCGTTTCGCCGCGCGGGGCGAGATGCTCATCGGTCGTTATTACACCTTTGCCGATGAGTTCCAGGCCATCCTCCACCGCAAAGTTCACACCACCGAAGACTGAGGCCCACGGCCATGGCCAGAATCCGCAACAGACGCAAGCCCGTCGCCGAGATGAACGTGGTGCCTTACATCGATGTGATGCTGGTGCTGCTGGTTATCTTCATGGTCACGGCGCCGATGCTCAATCAGGGCGTCAAGGTCGATCTGCCCAAGGTCAGCAGCGAAGCCTTGCCGCAGGATAACGACAAGCAGGTGCTGACCATTTCCATCAAGGCTGACAAAACCTATTACTGGAACGTCGGTAGCGAGGTGGATACCGACAGCAAGGGCAACGAGGCCGTCGCATTGGCAGACATGACGCAGGCTGTCGTTGCCATCATGCGCCAGCGTCCGGATACCCAGGTATTCATCCGTGGCGATCGCGCGGTTGATTATGGTTCGGTGATGGAGGCCATGGGCGGTCTGCAGGAAGCCGGCGTGGGTAATGTCGGTCTGATCACCGAGGCGCCTTGATGCAGCAGCGTGAGTCATCGCCTTCGCAGAGCTACTTCTGGCCGACCGTGCTGGCAGTCGGTCTGCACGTCATTATTTTTGGCATGCTGTTCGTCAGCTTTTCGATGACGCCCGAGTTGCCGCCGTCCAAGCCAATCGTGCAGGCCACCTTGTATCAGCTGAAGTCGCAGAGCCAGGCGACTACGCAGACCAACCAGAAGATTGCCGGCGAAGCGAAGAAGACTGCTGCCAAGCAGTTCGAAAGCGAACAGATGGAACAGCGTAAGGTCGAGCAGCAGAAGCAGGCTGCTGCCGCCCGCGCTGCGGAACAAAAGAAGGCGGAAGAGGCTCGAAAGGCGGATGCAGCGAAAGCTGCAGCCGATAAAGCGGCTGCGGCGAAAAAGGCCGAGGAAGCCAAGAAGGTCGAACAGCAGAAGCAGGCTGACATCGCCAAGAAAAAGACTGCTGAAGAACTGGCCAAGAAGAAGGCAGCAGAGGAGGCCAAGAAGAAGGCCGCCGAAGAAGCCAAGCGCAAGGCGGCGGAAGAGGCGAAGAAGAAAGCTGCCGCCGAAGCTGCCAAGAAAAAAGCTGCTGAAGATGCCAAGAAGAAGGCTGCGGCAGAGGCCGCGCGCAAAGCGGCAGAAGACAAGAAGGCGCAGGCGCTTGCCGAGCTGCTCTCTGACACTACCGAGCGCCAGCAGGCACTGGCTGATACCCATGGTGATCAGGTTGCCGGCAACTTCGATGATCTGATCCGGCTGCGTGCAGCAGAAGGCTGGACCCGACCGCCGTCGGCGCGCAATAACATGACCGTGCAGCTCCAGGTAAACATGCTTCCGGATGGCACCATCACCAACGTCAGCGTCTCCAGATCGAGCGGAGATGTGCCATTCGACAATTCTGCGGTTGCCGCAGTAAAGAACATCGGTCGGCTGACGGAAATGCAGGGCCTGAGCCCGCAGGACTTCCAGCCTTACCGGTCCTTCAAAATGACATTTACGCCTGAGGATCTTGCGTTGTGATCAACTCCCTTCGAGGTCTACTTGTCCTGCTCTGCTGCCTGGCGGGAATGGCGGTGGCGCAGGAAAAAAACATCGTCGTCACCAGTGGTGCCGACCGTGCGATCCCGATCGCGGTCGTTCCATTCGGTTGGCAGGGCGGCACCGTACTGCCTGAGGACATGGCGGAAATCGTCGGCAACGACCTGCGCAATTCCGGTATTTTCCAGCCCATTCCGCGGCAGAACATGATCAGCATGCCGACCCGCGGCAGCGAGATCATCTATCGCGACTGGAAGGCTCTGGGCGCCCAGTACGTGATGGTCGGCAATATCGAGCCGGCTGGTGGCCGTCTTCAGGTCCGTTACGAAGTGTTCAACGTAACGACCGAGCAGCAGGTGATGACTGGAACCGTTGGTGGTTCCCCGGATCAGTTGCGCGACATGGCGCACCATGCGGCGGATCAGTCCTTCGAGAAACTCACCGGAATCAAGGGCGCGTTTTCCACGCGTCTGCTGTATGTGACGGTTGAGCGGCTGGGTGGCGCCAACACGCGCTACACGCTGCAGCGTTCGGATTATGACGGCGCTCGGGCGGTGACTCTGCTGCAATCGCGCGAGCCCATCCTCTCCCCGCGTTATTCACCGGACGGACGCCGTATTGCCTATGTGTCCTTCGAGCAGAAGCGTCCACGTATTTTCATTCAGCACATCGATACGGGTCGCCGCGAACAGGTCACCAACTTTGAAGGTTTGAACGGTGCGCCGGCATTCTCGCCAGATGGCAATCGCCTGGCGTTCGTACTGTCGAAAGATGGCAATCCGGAAATCTATGTGATGGACCTCGGCTCGCGGCAGTTGCAGCGCCTGACCAATCACTACGCGATCGATACCGAACCCTTCTGGGGTGCTGACGGTCAGACCATTTATTACACCTCTGACCGCGCTGGCAAGCCTCAGGTCTACAAGCAGCGGTTGGGCAGCAATTCGGCTGAGCGTGTGACGTTCGTTGGCAACTACAACGCCAACCCGAAGCTGTCGGCCGACGAGAAGACGTTGGTCATGATCCATCGCCAGGACGGTTACACAAACTTCAAGGTTGCTGCGCAGGATCTGCAGCGTGGCAATCTGCGAATACTCTCGGATACCAGTCTGGATGAATCGCCCACTGTTGCGCCTAATGGCACCATGCTAATCTACGCCACCCGCCAGCAGGGCCGGGGAGTCTTGATGCTCGTGTCCATCAATGGACGCGTTAGGCTCCCGCTTCCTACAGCTCAAGGCGAAGTCCGAGAGCCGTCCTGGTCCCCTTACCTGAACTGATGCGGTATCAACGCTTTTAACCAAAACACACCTGGGGTTGTTACAAATGGAAATGCTGAAATTCGGTAAGTTCACCGCTCTGGCTCTGGCCATGGCTGTTGCTGTCGGTTGTTCCTCCAAAGGCGGCGACGATTCGGGCGAAGGTTCGGGCGCGATCGATCCGAATGCTGGTTACGGTGCTGATTCCGGGTCCGTCGATAGCAGCATGAGCGAAGAAGCCGCTCTGCGTGCCATCACTACCTTCTACTTCGAGTACGACAGCTCCGACCTGAAGCCGGAAGCCATGCGCGCTCTGGACGTTCATGCCAAGGACCTGAAAGGCAACGGCGCTCGCGTCGTTCTGGAAGGCCACACCGACGAGCGTGGTACCCGTGAGTACAACATGGCTCTGGGCGAGCGTCGCTCCAAGGCCGTACAGCGTTACCTGGTACTGCAGGGCGTTTCCCCGGCTCAGCTGGAGCTGGTTTCCTACGGCGAAGAGCGTCCAGTTGCCATGGGTAACGACGAGCAGTCCTGGGCTCAGAACCGTCGCGTCGAACTGCGCAAGTAATTCGTCATGCGTAAGTACCGTCATGCTCTGACTCTTACAGTGCTCGCGCTGCCGCTGATGGCGGTGGCTCAAGTGCCGGTGGTGGATTACGAAGAAGTTGCCGCTAGCGGCAACTCGGGTTACTCCACCGCTGCGCCGAGCGGTGACGGTGCCTATGCCGGAGGTGGAGCCACCGCTCCATCTTCGGCACAGGGCATGCTCTTCATGCAGCTACAGCAGATGCAGGAAGAGATCGCGCAACTGCGCGGCATGCTTGAGGAACAACAGAATCAGATCCAGCGCCTGCAACAAGAGGGGCTGGAACGCTATCAGGACCTGGATCGCCGTCTGTCCAGCGGATCCGCGGCAGGCAATCAGCCTGCTCCGTCCAGTAATACGGCGGCGTCAGCTGGAAGTTCGGCACCCGCCGCTGCCAGCCAGGGCCAGTCGCAAAGCGCATCGGGCGATCCTGCAAAGGAAAAGCTCTATTACGACGCTGCTTTCGACCTGATCAAGGCGAAGGATTTCGACAAGGCCAGCCAGGCTTTCGCTGCATTCCTGCGCAAGTACCCTGACAGTCAGTACGCTGGCAACGCCCAGTATTGGCTTGGCGAGGTCAACCTGGCAAAGGGCGACCTGCAAGGGGCCGGTCAGGCGTTCGCTCGAGTGAGCCAGGCGTATCCGCAGCACAACAAGGTGCCGGATTCCCTCTACAAGCTGGCAGATGTTGAGATCCGTCTGGGTAATCGGGACAAGGCGCAGGGCATTCTGCGTGAGGTCATTGCCCAGTATCCGAATACATCGGCTGCACAATTGGCTCAGCGTCAGCTCAATCGCTGAGGCACACTGGCGAGACCGAACGAAACCCGCCCATCGCGCGGGTTTTTTCGTTAGAATCGCCGCCCCTATTTCCCGCAACGGAGGCGGATGGCCTGTTTAGCCGTCACGCCCGTGGCTGATATGACCCTGCGAATTACCGAGATTTTCTACTCGCTGCAGGGGGAGACGCGGACCAGTGGATTGCCTACTGTGTTCGTCCGCCTGACCGGCTGTCCCCTGCGCTGTCAATATTGCGATACCGCCTACGCATTCAGCGGCGGAGAGTTGATGACGCTCGACGCGATCATCGAGCGGGTTGCCTCCTACAATCCCCGTTACGTCTGCGTGACCGGGGGAGAGCCGCTGGCGCAGCCCAACTGCGTGCCTTTGCTGCAGCGATTGTGCGATGCGGGATATGAGGTTTCACTGGAGACCAGTGGTGCACTCGATATCTCCGTGGTGGATGAGCGTGTCAGTCGTGTAGTGGACCTGAAAACACCGGGTTCCGCCGAGGTCGCGCGTAACCGCTACGAGAACATCGCCTGCATAACGCGCAACGATCAGGTCAAGTTCGTCATCTGTTCCCGCGAGGATTATGACTGGGCTGTCAGCAAGCTTATCGAGTACGGGCTGGATCGACGTGCCGGAGAGGTGTTGTTCTCGCCGAGTCACGGTCAGGTCGATGTTCGTGCCCTTGCGGACTGGATCGTTGCCGACAATCTGCCGGTGCGCTTGCAGCTTCAGTTGCACAAGATTATCTGGAACGACGCGCCCGGCCACTGAGTCGCTGGCATTGGCGGCTCGTCCCTGGCTGGTCGTGCTCATCCGTTTTGAAGGTATCGCGAAATGAACGAGAAGAAAGCAGTCATCCTGCTGTCCGGCGGGCTTGATTCGGCTACGGTGGTCGCCATGGCCCGTGCTCAGGGCTACGCCTGCTACACCATGAGCTTTGACTACGGCCAGCGTCATCGCGCCGAACTGCAGGCGGCGGAACGTGTTGCTCAACAACTGGGAGTGGTTGAACACAAGGTGATCGGCCTGGACCTCAACGGCATCGGCGGCTCGGCATTGACCGACGACAGCATCGATGTGCCTGAGGTGCCTGGTGAGGGTATTCCGGTCACATACGTCCCGGCGCGCAATACGGTGTTTCTCTCGTTGGCCCTTGGCTGGGCTGAGGTGCTGGGTGCCCGTGACATCTTTATCGGCGTCAATGCGGTCGACTACTCGGGCTACCCGGATTGTCGGCCGGAGTTCGTTGCGGCATTCGAGCGAATGGCCAATCTGGCCACCAAGGCAGGCGTAGAAGGGCTGGGGTTTCGCATCCAGGCACCACTGCAGGAGATGAGCAAGGCGCGGATCGTGCAGGAGGGGACTCGTCTGGGCGTGGACTATGCGGCGACGGTTTCCTGCTATCAGGCCGACACGGATGGGCGTGCCTGTGGCAAGTGCGACAGCTGTCGATTGCGCGCCGCCGGTTTTGCCGAAGCGGGGCTGGCTGACCCCACTCGCTATTTCTGAGCGGCCTGCGCCAGTACTGGTGGGGTGCCGTCAAACGAAGGCGATCGCGAACTTTTTCAAAAAAAAGTTTGTTTTCATCAATCAAATCAGTATCATGCGCCCCGCATTGGGTCGTTAGCTCAGTTGGTAGAGCAGTTGGCTTTTAACCAATTGGTCGTAGGTTCGAATCCTACACGACCCACCATATCGCTCTCGAGGGAGCACAAGAAGCCGGAGGCCTGTCAGGGTTATCCGGCTTTTTTAATGGCCGCGATTTTGCGTTGCTGCAGGCTGCTACGTTCGGTCATAAGAAGCGTTTTTCTCTACGACCTTAGTAGGTGGCTCAAGCGTTTTTAAACGTAATAGACTGCGGCCCCTTCCGATTACCGTTGGTTCGAGGCTCAAATGTATTCTGATCGTATCCGCTTGTCCTCTCTGCAGAACAAGGTCATGAGTGCCCACGAGGCAGCTGCCCTTATTCGCGACGGCATGACCGTTGGCATGAGCGGCTTCACCCGTGCGGGCGAAGCCAAGGCCGTGCCCCTCGCGCTGATCGACCGTGCCAAGGACGAGAAGCTGCAGATCAGCCTGGTCACTGGCGCCAGCCTGGGTAACGATCTCGATGGCAAGATGGCTTCCGCGGGTCTACTGGCCCGTCGCATGCCGTTCCAGGCCGATCCGGTACTGCGCAAGGCGATTAACGCCGGTGAGGTCATGTTCATCGACCAGCACCTGTCGCATACCGTCGAGCAGATGCGCAATCATCAGATCAAGCGTCCCGACGTCACCATCGTCGAAGCGTTGTGCATCACCGAGCAGGGCCACATCGTACCGACCACTTCAGTAGGCAACTCGGCCAACCTGGCCATGTTCGCCGACCAGGTGATCATCGAGCTGAACCTGGCACACAACCTGAACCTGGAAGGTCTGCACGACATCTACTTCCCGGGTGAGCGCCCGAACCGCGGCCCGATCCCGCTGACCAAGGTCGATGATCGTCTCGGCGCGACTTCGATCCCGGTCGATCCGGCCAAGATTGCCGCCATCGTCATCACCAATCAGCCGGATTCCTACTCCACGGTCACTCCGCCGGACGAAGAAACCCAGGCCATCGCCAATCATCTGGTCGAGTTCTTCAAGAGCGAAGTCGAAGCTGGCCGTATGGCGAAGAACCTTGGCCCGATGCAGGTCGGTATCGGCAACATCGCCAACGCGGTAATGTGCGGTCTGATCGATTCGCCGTTCGAAGATCTGGTGATGTACTCCGAAGTACTGCAGGACTGCACCTTCGAGCTGATCGATGCGGGCAAGATGACCTTTGCTTCCGGTTGCTCCATCACCCTGTCCGAGCGTTGCAATGATCGCGTGTTCGGCAACCTGGAGAAGTACAAGGACAAGCTGATCCTGCGTCCTCAGGAAATCTCCAACCATCCTGAGCTTGTGCGCCGTCTTGGCATCATCGGTATCAACACCGCGCTCGAGTTCGACATCTATGGCAACGTCAACTCCACTCACGTGGGCGGCACCAAGATGATGAACGGCATTGGCGGTTCGGGCGATTTCGCGCGTAACGCTCACATGGCCATCTTCGTGACCAAGTCGATCGCCAAGGGGGGCAACATCTCCAGCGTCGTGCCGATGGTTGCTCACGTTGACCACACCGAGCATGACGTCGAGATTCTGGTTACCGAGCAAGGCCTGGCTGACCTGCGTGGCCTCGCTCCGCGCGAGCGCGCCCGCGCCATCATCGACAACTGCGTGCACCCTTCCTACCGCGATGCGCTGAACAAGTACTTCGACGACGCCTGCAAGAAGGGCGGCCAGACGCCGCACCTGCTGGGCGAAGCGATGCAGTGGCACATCAACCTGGAGGAACGTGGACACATGCTCAAGGGCGAGTGATCCAGAAGAAAAGAACCGCCGGCTGATGCCGGCGGTTTTCGTTTGACAGGGCGCAATGCCCGGCTTTTCACGCGTTTTACCGTGCTTTCCCTTTTGTAGAGGCTTCGGCTAGTATTCCTGCCCCGTTGAAAGGCAGGAGGCGTGTCTGAATCCTGCGCGCCTCCTCTCTACCGACAAGCCCGAATTCCCGGCCTGGGCCGTTATACTCGGCGCTTCGTGCAATCCCGTGCTGGCAGGACCCGTCCATGACGCAGATACCCGAACGCATTCTCGTGCAGGCTCACCTGGCAGCCAAGCAGCCCAAGCCGCTTACGCCTGAGCAGGAAGCGCGGCTGCGCAGTGAGATAGCCGCCGAGTTGAAGCGCCAGAATGCGGTGCTGGTGGCGCATTACTACACCGATCCGGTGATCCAGGCATTGGCCGAGGAAACCGGCGGCTGCGTCTCGGACTCCCTGGAAATGGCGCGCTTCGGCAACGAGCACCCGGCCCAGACCGTGCTGGTAGCCGGCGTCAAATTCATGGGCGAAACGGCGAAGATCCTCAATCCTGAGAAGCGCGTGCTCATGCCCACGCTCGAGGCGACCTGTTCCCTTGATCTGGGCTGCCCTGTCGAAGAGTTTTCGGCCTTCTGCGATCAGCATCCGGAGCGCACCGTGGTCGTCTATGCCAACACTTCGGCGGCGGTAAAGGCACGGGCTGACTGGGTGGTGACATCCAGTTGTGCGCTGGAAATCGTCGAAAGCCTGATGGATAACGGCGAAAAGATCATCTGGGCGCCGGACAAGCATCTGGGCAACTACGTACAGCGCGAGACCGGTGCCGACATCCTGCTCTGGGATGGCGCCTGTATCGTCCACGAAGAGTTCAAGGCCAAGCAATTGGCTGACATGAAGGCTCTTTACCCGGATGCCGCGATTCTGGTGCATCCGGAGTCCCCGCAGGCGGTGGTCGAACTCGCCGATGCTGTAGGTTCGACCAGTCAGCTGATCAAGGCTGCGCAGACCTTGCCGCAGCAGACGCTGATCGTTGCGACGGATCGGGGCATCTTTTACAAGATGCAGCAGTTGTGCCCTGAAAAAACGTTCATCGAAGCGCCGACCGCCGGCCAGGGTGCAGCCTGCCGAAGCTGTGCGCATTGCCCCTGGATGGCGATGAACACGCTGGAGCGGACTCTGGAATGCCTGCGCGCTGGCAGCAATGAAATCTTCGTCGATCCTGCGATCATTCCGCGTGCGGTCAAGCCCCTCAAGCGGATGCTCGATTTCACCCAGGCCGCGCGGCTGAAACAGGCCGGCAACGCCTGAGCCTTTGCATCGGCGCTGAACGTTCAGCGCCGTTTTCAACTCAGCGCAGCATTTCCTCGACCATTCGCTTTTCTTCGATCAGCTGTTTCTGGCGCGCGTCGATCCGTGATGCGATCTGGAAGTTGCTGGCACGACGCTTGGCGAGGTCGAGCTGCTCGATGCCCTGGTCATAGTCGCCTACCAGGGCGAAGTACTCCGCGCGTGCTTGATGCAGGCCAACGATGTTGCCGCTGAGCCCGCGCACTTCGGCGACCTGATACCAGATATCGGGATCCTGGCGGCGCTGCTCCACCAGCTTGTCCAGTTCGCGCTCGGCTTGCTGTATCTCGCCCTTCTCCATCAGAAGGTCAATGTGCATCTGGCGCACCGGGTAGTTGCCCGGATATAGCTGCAGCAACCGCTGTAAACGGGTCTGCGCCTGTTGCAGGCGGTTGGCGGTGATGTCGAGTTCGATCTGCGCGAGGTTGTAGGTGATGTCGTCTGGTGCCTTGGTTAGCAGCGGAGCAAGGCTGCTGTTCGCTTCGTCGAGTTGCCCAGCTTTGACTTGCGCGAGCGCAAGGCCATAGCGTGCGGCATCCATCTCTGGATTTTCGCTGATCATCGCGCGGAATCGCTTGGCCTCGACGCCCGGTGTTCTTTCGAACTTCAATTGCGTTCGAGCGCGCATCAGCTGGTAACGCAGGCTGTCCTGTGCTCCACCCTGTGGATACTGTTCCGCTCGGTTTGTGGTATCGGCGATGCGTGATTCGCTGACCGGGTGCGTCAGCAGGAATTCCGGTGGCTTCTGGTCATAGCGATACTGGCGCATGAGGCGACCGAACATTGAGGGCATCGCACGCGGGTCGTAACCGGCCCGCTCGAGGTTGACGATGCCGATGCGGTCGGCCTCCTGTTCGTTCTGCCGGGAAAAGCGGCGCTGGGCCTGGATGGCAGCGGCCTGGGTAGACACGATGGCGGCGATGCCGGCATCACCTGCGCCGGCTGCGGCTGCGACGACGCCGGCCAGCATGGCGGCCATCAGAGGCAGTTGCATGCGCTGTTGCGCTTCCAGTCCGCGGGCGAAATGGCGCTGGGAAAGGTGCGCCAGTTCGTGAGCCATCACCGAGGCATATTCGGCTTCGGTCTGGGCATAAATGAACAGGCCCCCGTTGACACCAATGATCCCGCCTGGAGCGGCGAAGGCATTCAGCTGCGGGCTGTCCAGCAAGACGAATTCAAGGCGACGATCCTGCAGCTGACTGGTTTCTGCCAGGCGATAGACACTGCTTTCTACATAGTCCTTGAGCTGTGGGTCCGAGAGCTGGCTTACCTGCCCGCGCAGCAGGCTGAGCCATGCCCGGCCGAGCTGGTGCTCCTGTTCAGGTGAAACGATGGAGGAGCTGGCATCGCCGAGCGAAGGCAGGTCGTTGGCCAATGCTGGCAGTGCAGTCAGGCAGGCGAGCGTGAGCAGGGCGGGGCGCAGCAATTTCATCCAGACAGGCTCGTTGAGTTGAGAGCGACTACTGTAGCCTTGACCTTGGCCGGCTGGCCAGAGGCCCGCTGTGCTAGGTATGCTGCGAGGCTTTTCTGTGGAGGCGAACCATGACCGAAGCGCGACCGCAATCGCTTGAATGCGATGCCGAACTGGATGCTGTTGGGCTCGACTGTCCGATGCCTCTGCTCAAGGCCAAGCTGGAGCTGAACCGAATGTCCAGCGGTGCAGTGCTCAAGGTCATTGCCAGCGATCCGGGTTCGCAAAGGGACTTCCGCAGCTTCGCCAAACTGGCCGGTCATGCATTGCTGCATGAAGAGGTCGAAGGTGGTCTTTATCGCTACTGGCTGCGCAAGGCCTGACGATTCGCTTCGAGGAATGAAATGCTCAAGGTACTACGCGGCTGGATGCAGCGTTACTTCTCCCATGAGGAGGCAGTGGTTCTTGCAGTCTTATTGTTTCTGGCTTTCGCCGCCGTCCTGATTTTTGGTCGGATGCTGGCGCCGGTACTGGCGGGATTGGTGCTGGCGTTCCTGATGCAGGGGTTGGTGGGCGCGCTGGAACGGCTGCGAGTGCCGCATCTGCTCGCGGTGTGGCTGGTATTTTTGATGTTCATCGGTGTGATGGTGGTTTGCACGCTGTTCATTGTGCCCTTGCTCTGGCAGCAGGTTCTGACCCTGTTCAACGAGCTGCCGCGCATGCTGGTCGAGTGGCAGTCGTTGCTGCTATTGCTGCCGGAGCGCTACCCGCAGCTGGTGACCGAGGAGCAGGTGCTGCGCGGCATCGACTTTATTCGAAGCGAGATCGGCCGTTATGGCCAATTGGTGCTGACATCGTCGCTGTCCAGCCTGCCGCTGCTGATCGGACTAATGATTTATCTGGTCCTGGTGCCGATCCTGGTGTTCTTTTTCCTCAAGGACCGGCAGCAGATCAGCGACTGGATCAAGAGCTATCTGCCGCGCGAGCGCGGGCTGATCACTCAGGTCTCGCAGGAAATGAATCTGCAGATCGCCAACTACATCCGTGGCAAGGCGATCGAGATCCTGATCTGTGCCGTGGTGTCGTATGCAGTCTTCGCCGCGCTGGGGCTTAACTATGCCGCGCTGATGGCGATGCTGGTCGGCGTCTCGGTCGTGGTGCCCTATATCGGCGCGACGGTCGTGACCATTCCGATCGCGCTGATCGGAATATTCCAGTGGGGGCTGGGCGACCAGTTCTTCTACCTGATGGTGGCTTACGCGATCATCCAGACGCTGGATGGCAACGTGCTGGTACCCCTGCTGTTCTCCGAGGCGGTGAATCTGCACCCGGTGGCGATCATCTGCGCGGTACTGCTGTTTGGAGGGTTGTGGGGCTTCTGGGGCGTGTTCTTTGCCATTCCGTTGGCGACCTTGTTCAAGGCCGTTCTCAATGCGTGGCCAGGCGAGCCTAAGGCGGGTTTGGTAGAAGTGGCTGAATGACGCGGGAAGGGCTGGCGCTGTGGCCAGCCTTTTTCATTCGGCGTTCAGTGCTTGCGCGGCTTGAAGGACCGCCTCTACGTGGCCCGGCACCTTGACCGTACGCCACTCCTGCCGCAACACGCCGTTGCGGTCGATGAGAAAGGTGCTGCGATCCACGCCGAGGTATTCCTTGCCGTAGAGCTTTTTCAGTTTGATCACGTCGAACAGCTGGCAGAGCTGCTCTTCTTTGTCACTGATCAGCTCGAACGGGAAGCCCTGCTTGGCGCGAAAGTTCTCATGGGTCTTCAGGCTGTCACGGGAAACGCCGAATACCAGGGTGTTCGCCGCCATAAAAGCCTGGTGGTGATCGCGAAAGCCCTGGCCTTCGGTTGTACAGCCGGGTGTGTTGTCCTTCGGGTAGAAGTACAACACGACCTGCTTGCCTGCCAGCGACTCGAGTTCGATCAGCTGACCACTGGTGGCCTGAGCCTGAAAGGGCGGGACGGGGCGGTCGATTTCAACGGCCATTGTGGGCTCCTGGTTACTGATCTCAAGGGTTTTGCGGACGCCAGGGCTCGATCAGTGCGTCGAGGTTCAGTGCGTCGGCGAAATCGAGGAACTGGTCGCGCAGCCAGCTGATCTGCGTACCCGCCGGGAGCGTGACGGTCAGTGTGGCGTTGAGCATGGTTCCGCCGGTCTGTGGGGCCTGGTAGGTGTCGCAGGTCAGGCTTTCCAGTTCGACGCGATGGTCGATGAAGAACTGGCACAGCTCATTGAGGATGTCGGGACGAAAGGCGGCGCTCACATAAGCGACGTAGGGCAGTGCCTGCGGGCGGTTTTCCAGCGCCTCGCTGCGCACCACGTTGGCGGTGAAGGCGTGCTTCTTCGCAAGCCCCGGCAGGGTCGTTTCCATCCGGGCCAATGCGTCCCAGCTGCCAGTGACTTCCAGAACCAGTGCACTGCATTCGCCGTGGCGGGTCAGCCGCGTGCTGACAACCGCGCAGCGATTCTCGTTGGCGGCCCGGCAGAGCACGTTGGTCAACTCCATCGGGTTGGCGCCGAGCGCGCTGATGACGAGAAATTGTTCGCGGGGTAGAGGGGGGGTGGACATGCAGCATTCCTGGCGGTGGTGAATCGGGCGGCCAGCCAAGCCGAAAACGGCTAAGGGTAGCGAAAACCGAGGGCAGAGGGAATGCGCACTGCCAAATGGCCCCCGTGTCGAGGGCTCGGCGCCTGGTCCCCATCGGCTTTGTGCAGCGTGCTTCAGGCCACTCGCAAAGCGCTGGGGAGCCTTGTACCATTACGCCTCTTTTTATTATTCCGGCAGGAGTGGTTGCATGATTGCGGGCAGTATGGTGGCGCTGGTCACGCCCATGGATGCGCAGGGCGGTCTGGACTGGGACAGCCTGAGCAAACTGGTGGACTTCCACTTGCAGGAAGGCACCAATGCAATCGTTGCTGTCGGGACTACCGGTGAGTCGGCCACGCTTAGCGTCGCCGAGCACATCGAAGTGATCCGGCGCGTCGTCGACCAGGTCAATGGCCGGATTCCGGTCATCGCCGGTACGGGCGCCAACTCCACCAGCGAAGCCGTCGAGCTGACCGAGAACGCCAAGTCCGCAGGCGCCGATGCCTGCCTGCTGGTGACCCCGTACTACAACAAGCCGACCCAGGAAGGCCTCTACCTACACTTCAAACACATCGCCGAGGCCGTGGCGATTCCGCAGATTCTCTACAACGTGCCCGGTCGTACCGTTTGCGACATGCTGCCAGATACCGTCGAGCGGTTGTCCAAGATATCCAACATCATCGGAATCAAGGAGGCCACGGGCGACCTCAAGCGCGGCCAGGAAGTGCTGGATCGCGTCAGCAAGGATTTCCTCGTGTACTCCGGTGATGACCCCACTGCCGTCGAGCTGATGCTGATGGGCGGCAAGGGCAATATCTCCGTGACCGCAAACGTGGCGCCACGCGCCATGAGTGATCTCTGCGCCGCTGCGATGGCCGGTAATGCCACCACTGCTCGGGCAATAAACGAGCGTTTGATGCCGCTGCATCGCGCTCTGTTTCTGGAAGCCAACCCGATCCCAGTCAAGTGGGCACTGCACGAGATGGGCCTGATGGGTAATGGCATCCGTCTGCCGCTGACCTGGCTGAGTCAGAGCTTCCAGGAACCGCTACGCCAGGCACTGCGCCAAACCGGCGTACTGGCTTAATAACAAAGGAATACGCATGAAGCGACTGGCCGGACTTTCGACCCTTGCCCTGATTATCTCTGCAACCAGTGGCTGCGGCTGGCTGTGGGGCGATGATGGATATTTCCGTGACCGCGGTAGTGACTACCTCTCGGCGCGTCAGACCGCACCGATGCAGGTTGCAGTCGATGGCGAGACCCGCCCGCTCGACCCGCTGCTGCCGATTCCGCAGCAGGTTGCTGACAGCACTGGCGTTCCTGGCAAGTACGAAGTGCCGCGCCCCCAGCGTTTGCAAGTGGCGGCAGAGCTCAGTGATTTCAGTGTGCAGTCGTCCGAGGAGTCTCGCTGGCTGGTGGCACAGTACACACCGTCACAGGTCTGGACCGCCGCGCGGCAGTTCTTCACCGACAACGGCTTCAGCATTGCTGAAGAGCGCCGCCAGACCGGCGAGTTCACCACGGCCTGGCAAGGCGCCGCGGGGCTGAACGAAGCGTTGGTACGCAATCTGGGCATTCAGGATGGCGAAACGCGGGTACGTGTTCGCGTCGAGCCGGGTGTACAGCGCAATACCAGCGAGATCTTCGTGGTCAGCGTCAAGCGTCCAGCCGGCAGCACCGCCGACGTGGCCTGGCCGGAGATTTCCAGCAACAAGGAACTCGATCGGGTACTGCTCGACGAGTTGCAAGCCAGCCTTACCCAGAGCGCCAAGCAAGGCGGCTCGGTATCGTTGCTGGCAGAGCGTGATTTCGATGCGCCGAGTCGGGTGAATCTGACCGAGGACGGTAGCGGCAATCCTCTGTTGCAGCTGGATAGCGATTTCGATCGCGCCTGGTCCAGTATCGGTCGAGCCCTTCAGGCGGCGGACGTACGCGTTGACGATCTGGACCGCAGCCTTGGCGTGTATTACGTGAATCTGAGCGAGCGTGCCGACGATCCGGATGACAAGCCCGGCTTCTTCAGCCGTCTGTTCGGTGGTGCACCGGACAAGGACGAGATCGAGGCGCGGGCTGAGCGTTATCAGGTACGTCTGACTCGTGTCGGCAATGGCGTTCAGGTCTCGCTCGACAAGAGCGTCGACACCGTCGCACCGGCCGATGTCGCACGCCGGGTGCTCAGTCTGCTCAAGGACAACCTGGGCTAAGCGAGAGCTGCCCTTGCAACACGACACGGATAGGCGAAACCCTCGGTTTCGCCTGTTTCGTTTCTGCCGATCTGCCAACCGCGGAAGTTTCGTATGACCACTCCCACCGCCCTCAGCCTGAAGAAGATCTATTCGGGCAAGGTTCGTGATCTCTACGAGATCGACGACAAACGCATGCTCATGGTCGCCACCGATCGTCTATCGGCGTTCGACGTGATTCTCGCCGAACCGATTCCGGAGAAAGGCAAGATACTCACCGCGATCTCCAACTTCTGGTTCGACAAGCTCAACGGCCTGATCCCCAACCACTTCACCGGTGACAAGGTCGAAGACGTTGTGCCGGCAGCCGAGTTGCCGCTGGTAGAAGGCCGTGCCGTGGTCGCCAAGCGTCTAAAGCCGGTAGCAGTGGAGGCGATTGTGCGTGGCTATATCGTCGGCTCCGGCTGGAAGGAATACCAAAAAAGCGGCACGGTTTGCGGCATCCAGCTCCCGGTTGGTTTGAAAGAAGCTGCCAAGCTGCCGCAGCCGATCTTCACACCTTCGACCAAGGCGGCAGTGGGCGATCACGACGAGAACATTTCGTTCGAGCAGTGCGAGGCTATCATCGGCAAGGAGCTTGCTGCCCAGGTGCGTGACGTGTCCATCGCGCTCTATAGCGCGGCAGTCGAGTACGCAGCCACGCGCGGCATCATCATCGCCGACACCAAATTCGAGTTCGGGCTCGACGAAGACGGCACGCTGACCCTGATGGACGAAGTGCTCACACCCGACTCGAGCCGCTTCTGGCCAGCCGATAGCTACGAGGAAGGCAAGAACCCGCCGAGCTTCGACAAGCAGTTCGTCCGTGACTGGCTCGAATCCACCGGCTGGAACAAGCAGCCGCCGGCTCCAGCTGTTCCGGCAGACGTTGCGCAGCGAACTGCCGACAAGTACCGCGAGGCGCTGACCCGTCTGACGGCCTGACCGAACTGCATGACTAGGCTCGCCCTGCGTCCGCTCATGGTGGGCCGCAAGAGACTGAAAACGGTAAAAAATCTATGCAGTTGGGGTTCGACAAACCTGCTCCAGCTGCTATGATGCGCGCCGCTGGAGAGATGCCGGAGTGGCCGAACGGGACGGATTCGAAATCCGTTGTACCCTCGCGGGTACCTAGGGTTCAAATCCCTATCTCTCCGCCATTACATATAGCCTAAGCCCCTGAACTCGACAGAGTCCGGGGGTTTTTGCTTTTTGTGCCCTCGGTATGTGGCGGCCGGGTTTGTCTGATGATGGCTATGCTTCAACGGCAGGTGCAGTCTGCTGCATGGCCATCACAGTGTTGTGCGAAGCGAGGGGAGGGTGATGTCGCAGCTACGGCGGGGCTTTATCCTGACTCGGCACTGGCGGGATGCGCCGGAGGGTACGGAGGTCAGTTTCTGGCTGGCCACCGACGCTGGCGCACGGCAGCTACGTGTCCCGCATCAAGATTCCGTCGCTTTCATCCCCGAAGAGCAGCGTCCTCTTGCTGAAGCGCTGCTACGTCGCGAGCGCGATGTGGAGTTGCGACCGCTGGCCTTGTGCGACTTCCGCCATCGGCTAGTGATGGGGTTGTACAGCCGTTCGTACCGTCGCTTGCTGGATTGCGCGCGGTTGCTGCGTGAGGCCGGGGTGGACGTCTATGAGTCCGATATCCGTCCCCCCGAGCGCTACCTGATGGAGCGTTTCATCACCGCGCCGGTGTCCTTTTCGGATGCATCTGGCGGTGACGGTGCGTCGATCGATGCGCAGCTCAAACCGGCACCTGACTATCGCCCGACGCTCAAGCTGGTTTCGCTGGATATCGAAACCACCTCCCGTGGCGATCTCTATTCCATTGCGCTGGAGGGCTGTAGCCAGCGCCAGGTCTACATGCTCGGACCGGAAAACGGGCAGGGCACGACCGTCGATTTTTCTCTGCAGTATTGCGATAGCCGACGCGAGTTGCTCGAGCGGCTGAACGACTGGTTTGCCGAGCATGACCCGGATGCGATCATCGGCTGGAATCTGGTGCAGTTCGATCTGCGCGTGCTGCGCGATCATTCGCAGCGCCTGCAAGTGCCGTTGCGTCTGGGGCGCGGTGGTGCGGAGATGGAATGGCGCGAGCACGGCGGTCGCGGCAATCATTATTTCGCCGCAGCCGCCGGGCGCTTGATCATTGATGGCATCGAGGCGCTTCGCTCGGCTACCTGGAGCTTCCCCTCCTTTAGCCTGGAGAACGTCGCCCAGACCCTTCTGGGTGAAGGCAAGGCCATCGACAATCCCTACCAGCGCATGGCGGAAATCGATCGCATGTTCGCCGAGGACAAACCGGCTCTGGCGCGCTACAACCTCAAGGATTGCGAGCTGGTAACACGCATCTTCGCCCGCACTGAACTGCTGACCTTCCTTCTCGAGCGCGCCACGGTGACCGGACTGGCTGCGGATCGCAGTGGCGGTTCGGTCGCGGCCTTCGAGCATCTGTATCTGCCGCTGATGCATCGCCAGGGCTTCGTCGCGCCGAATCTTGGCGAGCGGCAGCCGGAGGCCAGCCCGGGTGGCTTCGTGATGAATTCGCAGCCGGGGCTTTACGAATCAGTACTGGTGCTCGATTACAAGAGCCTCTATCCGTCGATCATACGAACCTTTCTCATCGACCCGGTGGGGTTGATCGACGGGCTGCGCCAGCCGGATGACGAACAATCGATTCCCGGCTTCCGCGGTGCGCGCTTCTCGCGGACTCGGCACTGTCTGCCGGCAATCGTGGAGCGCGTCTGGGAGGGGCGCGAAACGGCGAAACGCGAGCACAACAAGCCGTTGTCGCAGGCGCTGAAAATCATCATGAATGCCTTCTACGGCGTGCTCGGTTCCAGTGGCTGCCGTTTCTTCGATACGCGCCTGGCCTCGTCCATCACCCTGCGCGGTCACGAGATCATGCGGCGCACACGGGAGCTGATCGAGGCGCAGGGGCATGCCGTCATCTATGGCGATACCGATTCCACGTTCGTCTGGCTGCGCAAAGCGCATTCGGATGACGAGGCGGCGCTGATCGGCCGTCAGCTGGTACAGCACATCAATGATTGGTGGCGAGTGTATCTGCAGTCCGAGTACGGGCTGGGTAGTGCGCTGGAGCTGCAATACGAAACCCATTTCCGGCGCTTTTTGATGCCGACCATTCGTGGTGCGGAGGAGGGCAGCAAAAAGCGTTATGCCGGACTGATCACCCGGCCCGATGGCAGCGACGGTATGGTCTTCAAGGGGCTGGAAACCGTGCGTACCGACTGGTCGCCATTGGCCCAACGCTTTCAGCAGGAGCTCTACCAGCGCATCTTCCACCGCCAGCCGCACGGGGAGTACGTGCGCGACTACGTACGGCGCACGCTGGCCGGTGAGCTGGATGAGCTGCTGATCTATCGCAAGCGCTTGCGCCGCAGGCTCGATGACTACCAGCGCAATGTGCCACCCCATGTGCGTGCGGCGCGTTTGGCGGACGACTACAACGACCGTCAGGGGCGGCCTCGGCAGTATCAGAACGGTGGCTGGATCAGCTACCTGATGACGGTCGCCGGGCCCGAGCCGCTGGAAACACGGTCATCGGCCGTCGACTACGACCACTATGTAACGCGGCAACTGCAGCCCGTGGCGGATGCGATTCTGCCCTTCGTGGGCGATGACTTCGCGTCGCTCGTCGACGGGCAGCTCGGCTTGTTCTGAATTCGCCGGCTGGCGGTATCTATCTGGTGCCGCACCGGTCATATGTCGGGCACCATTCAGTGGAGTGCCGACATGTATCTGATTCAGTTGCTGCTACCGCTTTACGACAACGATCAGCAGGCGCTGCCGAAGTCGTCTTTCCGTGCTGTGCGTGATGAGCTCATCGAGCGTTTCGGTGGCCTGACCACCTATTCGCGAGCCCCGGCGAGTGGCTATTGGCTGGAAGAGGGCGACAACGCGGTTCATGACGAGTCGGTGGTCTACGAAGTCATGGCCAATGATCTGGACAGGGGCTGGTGGGCCGATTATCGCGCCGAGCTGGAGCGCCGGTTTCGGCAGGAGAGCCTGGTGATCCGGGCACACGCTCTGACGCTGCTGTAGGCGCCGCCGCGAAGAGCGATGGCCGGCGGACCCGGCCATCTTCGTTGGTTACTTGCGAACCCAGTTGCCGTTGAGCTGAATGATCTGGCCCGAGGGGGTCTTCTCGATGGCTTTCTTGCCGGCGATGGCTTCCACGTCGCTGACGCTGATGCCGTTTTGCTTGGCGACGCGGTGGTACTCGGCTCGGCGCGCCTGATTGATCTGGCTTGCGATGTCCTCGGCGTTCTGGCTGGACCGCACCACGCCGAGATAGCCGTCGGGCTTCTCGCCAAGCAAGCCGCTGGCCTTGGCGTCACCCAGGGCGGACATGGCTTCGTTGAGTGTCATGGCTGCCGTTGGCAGAGCGATCATGAGTGCCAACAGCAGGCTTGCCAATTTCAGATAGGTTTTCATCGTCGTCCTCAGAACAGTCCGCTGTCTTCGTTAATGATCGAGTCGAGCTGCTTGTCCACCCGGATGTAAATCTCATGCTCGATCTTCACGTTCAGGTTGATGTTGATCGGCTCGTTCGGTACGGCCAGTTCCACCCGCGGCGTACAGGCGCCGGCGAGCACGGCCAGCAGCAGAATGGTCAGCGATTGGCGCAACCGCATGGCGGTCTCTCCTGTGTCGGCTAGCGGCTGCAGAGCCTCATTGAAGGCGTTGAAGATGTTCCTGCACCCGTCGTTGAATTGTTTCGCTTACCCGGTCGCTCAGTTGCAAGCTGGTCAGCAGCGCCGGAATGTCCTCTTCCAGATTGATCGAAAAATTGATCGGGCGGCCTCCTTCCAGGGCTGGATTGCGGCCGTTCAGGCGCAGCGCGAGGTTCAGTTTGCCGCTCTCATCATAGCGGACGTCACTGCTCAGCCGATCATAATGAAAATCGTGCAGGGCTTCGGTGACGATCTTCATGGCCGGGTTCGACTGACCAAGGGCTTCTATCTTCGGCGAACGAAAGCGCAGTACCCCGCCGGGTGCGCGTGCGGCCAGCTCGCCCTGGTCGACGCTGAACCCGAGTACGCTGCGGCGAATGTTGAAGCTGCCATCAATCAGGCCGCTGCCATCGAGCCCTTCGGTAGGGTAGGCGGCGAGCATGTCGCTCAGTTGCAGTCCTTGCAGCTTGGCGGTTAATTGTTGCTGCGGTGCAGCCAGGTCGAGCGTGGCGGGGGCGAGCCAGAACCTGCCGCCGAAGATTTGGGTTTCCGCGGTTGCCCAGCGCAGCTGGCCTTGCGCTGGATGATCGAGATCGGTGCGGTAGTTTCCGCGCAGCAGCAGCGGGCCAAAAGTGAATCCGGGATTGAGCTGAGCGAGGCGCAGCTCGGTTATATCCAGCTCCAGGCGGTTGCGCTCGAGGCTTGCAGCGATTCTTGCGTCGAGCCCGGATATCTCGGCGCGGTCGATGATGCCGGCCAGTCCCCGGGCCTCCAGCGTGAGCCTGGCGGATGGCGGTGTGCTGCCAGCTGGCACAGAAAGCGTGCCATCAGCCAGCAGGCGCCCGCTGTTCAGTTCAAGCATCTCCGGCCAGGCTGTGAAGCTGCGGGCAAGCGGGTTGCCGGCGCGCAGAAAGATCTCCTGTAGCTTGCCGCTTGCCTGTAGTGGGCCGTTCCAGCGCTTGTTCAAGTTTGCTGCCAGTGTCAGCCCGACATCGTTGCGCAATGGGCCGGTCGCTGCCAGTTTTGTGGCATCAGCTTCCAGCTGCCCGCTCCAGTGCCAGCCCTGGGAGATCAGTCGTGGGTGATCCAGTCGGCTGACGCGCAGGTCCAGCGGCGCCTGGACGCGCCAGCTGGGCGGCTCTGAGTTGCGGCGGTCGAGATGCAGGCTGAGCGGTTGGGAGAGCAGGACCTGCAGTTGGTGGGCAGTGAGTTCTCCGCTGGTCAGGTCGGTGAGGGTGGCCCGTGAGCTTTTATGCAGCTGTACATCGATCTGCTCGAGGTTCGCACGACCTGAGAAGTCCAGCATGGCCTCCAGACCTCCTAGCGAAAGCGCATCCAGCTTCAGCTTGCTACTGCGCAGTTGCAGTTGCGCCTGCTCGATCTGCAGTACATATGGCGGTGCGGTATTCAGTCGCACCCGTGCCTGCAGGTTCGCCGGTGTGGCGCCTTGGGCGTCCAGCTTGACCTGTAGCGGCAGTTCGTCTTGATCGGTTTCGGCATCCAAGGGCTCGATCTGGATGTCCAGCCGCTCAGGTCGCAGATTCTCGGGAAGTTCGGCGACGAGCGCCGGTTCGGGGCGTAGCTGGACATTGGCTTTCATCTCGGTAGGCAGCCACTGGCCATCCTGTCCATTAGTCGCGAGGTCGATATCGCCTTGCACCTCGCCAAGCCCGATGATCGGCCACGGCGCCGGCAAGTGGCCGGAGAGACGCAGATCCCCGCCGGCACGGCGCCATTCGAGCGTGCCGTCTGTCGAGCGAGGCACGCTAAGCGCCCAACCTGCGCCAAGCCGCATGTCAGCTGGCATGTCTGGCAGCGGGGTAGGTTCGTAGCCGGTCCAATCGCTTAGCCAGCTCAACAGCCAGGGCGCTTCCGGCAAGCTGCCCATGGCAAGGGTGCCATCGGATCGCAGGGTGTTGCCGAGGAGGTTGAACCGGTTACGGCCTTCCAGGCGCGACTGCTCGTCGATCAGCAGTCTGGCTTCGATCAGGCTGTGCATGGGGTCTGGTCCCTGTGCACTGACGATCAGCGAAACACGGTGTTCGTTGCGGCGCAGGTCCAGCCGGGCATCGACAGGCAGCAGTGTTTCGCCGGCGTGTTCCAGCCACAGGCTACCCCGTTCGTCGCACTGACCCTTCGCGCAGGGGAGGTCCATCCTCAGATCAGCTATGGTCATTCGCTCCGGCAGCCACGCCACCCAGCGTGCATATTGCTCGGCGTCGCGCGGAGGCGAGCTCTCGTTCCCGGCATGCGGTAGCGAGAGTAGGGTCGTGCTGAGACGATCTATTTGAAGCGATTGTGGTGGAAATGGCTGAAAAATGCTGGGAACTTGCAGCGCGATATTTTCAGCCCGGACGGTCAGGTTGAGGCCGTTCCCGGTCAGCTGTGCATAGTCAAGCTGGCGGATCGATATGCTTCTGAAAGAGACACGCAGCCCCTGCCAGTCGAGTTCGACGATGCCTTGTTCGCGCTTGAACGCTGTCCATTGATACCAGGCGAAACCGCCGGCAAGCAGCAGCAGCAGTAGCAGCAGGCCAGCCAGCAGCCAGCGCAGTATTCTCGACGGTTTCGTCATTTCCAGTTCCAGAATGCGAGGCGTACAGCATAGCCGCAGAACAAGCGTAGCTACCGTGCTCCGGCAAGGTGCGCAGAGCGACAACAGCTTTGTCTGAAGGTTCGCTCTTGTGCCGCTGCAACCCTTGTGGCAAGCCGCTTCGCGCCTGGTGCGCTGAACTTGTGCACATTTGCGCAGCACGCCTGTCAAGGCCTTATGACAAACTGTCGCAAATCGCCTGAACTCATAGATCGTTAATAACCAATTGAAAAATAAGAACTTTTTTCATTGGCGAAAAAAACGTCAGTTTAAGCGCAGCCCCCATGAGACGTGGCATTCATAGATTTGTCTTCTGTTTGTCCACTGACTTATCCACAGCTTCTGTGGATTAATTTTTGGTGTGATCCGGATCTAATTTTTTCGCTTTTGACAAGACTTTAACTCTCGGAAAAAAGGAGTAGAGTGCGCGACCTTATTCATCCAGCCCCCAGATGTGCATGAGAACGCGTACAGCCTCCTCCGCTTCCTTCGCCACTACCGCCCCTACGGCACGGTTGCCGCTGCGCATGGCGCTGTGGTTGCTCGATAGCCAGCACTTGGGCAGAAATCAGGGTGTCAAGCGGATTGCGGGGCGCCTGCTCAAGCAGCCGGCGCGTGAGGGCGTGGTGGAAGCGCAGAGTCGTCTGGGGCGTCTGCTGTGCTGCGAGTGCGATGGTCAGCGCGACCGCCGTATCGGTTTCGAGCTGCTGCGTCAGGCGGCCCGTGCAGGCGACTGCCAGGCACAGCTGGAGCTGGGGCGCCTTTATTGCCAGCCCGACCACAGCGAACCTGCGAAGGCGCGTCTGTGGCTCGAGCAAGCCGCCGCACAGGGTTCCCAGGAGGCTGCGAGCTTCCTTCAGCGGATCAAGGGCTGACGGCACCCGCCTGACCACCCACCTGCGGCTCGCTATACTGCCCGGCACTTTTGCCGGAGCCCTTCATGTCCTTTGATCCTCTTCATCTATTGGTCGGTCTGGCGCTCGGCCTGGCTGCCCTGGCTGGGCTGAGCCTTTATCTGCAGCGCCGCCTGTCCGTCAGCGAGTCCGAACAGGCGTTGCTCGATGAGCGGCTCCGACAGGCCACCCTGGCGCAGGAGGGGCTAGCGGCGCAGCTGGAGAGCTGTCGGATCGAGCTGGCGGAGTTGAGTGGCATCAAATCAGCGCAGCAGGCCGAGCTGGCTGCGCTGCGCCGCGAGGCCGAACTGTTGCGCACGCAGCGTGACGGCCATGATGAAACCATTGCCGATCTGCAAGCCGAGCGCGACGCCCAGCAAGGTGAACTGCGTCGGTTGAGCGCGACCCATGCCGCACTCGAAGCCGAACTGCGCGAACAGCACAACGCCCATCAGCAAAGGCTGGCAGACCTGCAGGCAGCGCGTGACGACCTGCGGGCACAGTTCGCCGAGCTGGCCGGCAAGATCTTCGACGAGCGTGAGCAGCGTTTCAGCGAGTCCAGCCATGAGCGCCTGGGGCAGCTACTCGAACCGCTGAAGGAACGCATCCAGTCGTTCGAGAAGCGAGTCGAGGAGAGCTACCAGAACGAAGCGCGCGAGCGCTTCTCCCTGGCTCGCGAGCTGGAGCGCCTGCAGCAGCTGAACCAACGCCTTGGTGATGAAGCGACCAACCTGACCCGTGCGCTGCAAGGGCAGAAGACGCAGGGCAACTGGGGCGAGCTGGTTCTGGAAAAGGTGCTGGAGCACGCCGGGTTGGAGAAGGGCCGCGAGTACCATACGCAGGTCAGCCTGAAGAGCCCGGACGGGGAGCGTTTTCAGCCGGATGTGCTGATCCATCTGCCCGGGGACAAACAGGTCGTGGTTGATGCCAAAGTCAGTCTGACCGCCTATCAGGCGCTGACCTGCGCCGAGGATGAAGGCAGCCGGGCGCTGGCGCTCAAGCAGCATGTGCAATCGCTTCGCAGCCACCTCAAGGGGCTCTCGCTGAAGGACTACCAGCGCCTCGATGGCTTGCAGAGCCTCGACTTCGTGCTGCTGTTCGTGCCAATCGAGGCGGCTTTCGCGGCCGCGCTGCAGGCAGATCCCGATCTGTTCCAGGAAGCCTATAGGCGGCACATCGTGATCGTCAGTCCGACGACCTTGCTCGCCACCCTGCGGGTCATCGACAGCCTCTGGCGGCAGGAACGGCAAAGCCAGAACGCCCGTGAGATCGCCGAGAAAGCCGGCGGGCTTTACGACAAGTTCGTCGCCTTCATCCAGGATCTCGATGAGATCGGCAGCCGATTGCAGCAGGTGGATCGTGCTTACCTGGCGGCGCGCAACAAGCTTAGCGATGGTCGCGGCAACCTTGTTGGTCGGGCCGAGCAATTGAAGTCGCTCGGTGCACGGGCCAGCAAGCGCTTGCCGGGCGACTGGCTGGAGCGTGCCGGTGCCGAGGAACTCAGCGAGGCGGGCGACTAGATCGCGGCGCTAACGCAACAGCAGCACGGCGAGCGCGGCCAGCAGCCCGGCGAACATGATCGGCAGGGTGCGAATGGCCAGTTCACGGCCACCGATGAAGGCGATCAGCATGGCCTTGACCAGGCTGTTGCTCAGCGCGGCGAATACGATGCCGCGCGACGCGACCTCATGGCTGAGCCCGTCGCGGGCATTGTTGGCCAGCGAGAGGGTGATCGCATCCACATCGGTCAGACCTGCGACCAGCGACACCATGTAGATGCCGGCATCGCCCAGCCAGCGCCGTGCCCCCTCGACCAGTAGCAGGATCAACACCAGCAAGGCGGCGAAGCGTAGCGCCGGTCCCAGCTCGAACGGGTTCTTCAGCAGGGGCTCGGCAGTGTCTGTGGGCGTTTTGGCTGCCAGCAGGTAATAGAAGATTGCACCTGCTGTATAGATGGCGCCGGCGCACGCCAGAGGCAGGATCAGGCCGGGAAGCAGCGCCGGATTGACCAGCCCCACCTCCAGTAGAACGCGAGGAAACATGAGCGCCGACGTCGCCAGCAGGCCGGCTGCGAGCGCGGCACGCAGCTTCGGCGCGTTCAGCCGCGCCAGCGTGATGGTCATCGCAGTGGAGGAGACGATGCCGCCAAGCAGTGCCGTGACGAAGAGGCCGTGACGAGGGCCGAGGATACGGATTGCCACGTATGCGGCGAAACCGATTCCGGCGATCAGTACCACCATCATCCAGGTCGTGTAGGGATTGAGTGCCTGCCAGGGGCCATAGCCCTGGTTCGGCAGCGTGGGCAGCAGCACCACGGAGATGAACAGCATCTTCAGCGCGCCGCCCAGTTCCGCCTCGCTGAGCCGCTTCAGCGCCTGATGCAGCGGGGCTTTCAGGCTCAGCAGCAGCGCCACGACGATGGCGCATGCGGCGGCGAGTTGCCGGCTCTCCGCGACCGCCAGGCTGCCGAGAACAAAGGTCAGCAGCATGGCGACCTCGGTGGTCATGCCATGGTCGCCGCTGCGACGCGCATCGATCAGATAGCCGGCAATGACCAACAGCGCGAGCATGGCGAACATGATCACCCAGGCAGAGCCGCCGAGATGGCTGACGCTAACCGCCGCGAGCCCGCCGAACAGGCCCGACAGGCCGAAGGTGCGGACCCCGGCGACCAGCTCCTGGCCGGGGCCGTCTCTGCCGCTCCAGCTACGTTCGGTGCCGATCAGTAGCCCGACGGCAAGCGCCGTGGCGAGGTTGAGAAAAAGCTCGAGCGTCATCGGCCACCTTGCCGCCAAGTGTGCACATTGCCAGCAGTGTAACCGGCCTCAGCCGCGATTGTTTCACCCGCTGGCCGAGGTCGCCTGTCTACTGAAGCGTCAGGTGCCGGCTCATCAGGGCGCGCAACGCCGCAGGCTTGACCGGCTTGGCGAGGAAATCCAGGCCGCTTGCGTGAATCGCCGCCACCAGTTCCGGGCGGCCATCGGCACTGATCACCACGCCGGGCACCGGCTCGCCCAGGCGGGTGCGCAACCAGGCCATCAGCTCGGTGCCGGTCTGGCCTTCGTCGAGGTGATAGTCGACCAGCACCAGTTGCGGGCGAATGTCCTCGGCCAGCAGCGCTTCGCATTCGGCGCGGTTGCTGGCGGTCCATACCTGGCAACCCCAGCGGGTGAGCAGGCTGTTCATGCCGACCAGAATGCTGTCCTCGTTATCAATGCAAAGAACCTGAGTGCCGGTCAACGCGGTGTGCTGCGGCTCGCCACGCTTGGCTGCCGGGCGCGGCTGGCTCAATGCACGGGCGATCGGCACAGTGACGCTGAACACGCTGCCCTTGCCCGGCCAGGAGCGCACTTCCAGTGGGTGTTCGAGTACGTGGCAGAGACCGTCGGCGATGGCCAGGCCCAGGCCCAGGCCTTTCTCCGCGCGGGTCTGGTGGCTGTCGAGGCGTTTGAACTCCTCGAAGATCACTTTCAGCTTGTCATGCGGGATGCCCGGGCCGCGGTCCCAGACTTCGAGCCGCAGTGATGCGCCTTGCCGGCGCACGCCGAGTACCACGCGGCCCTTGGCGTAACGGAAGGCATTGGTGATGAAGTTCTGCAGCACGCGACGGAGCAGGCGGATGTCACTGTCGACGCGCAGCTTGCTGCCGTGCACGCGGAAGTTGACCCCCTGTTCGCGGGCCAGGGCGGTGAACTCCGTGCCCAGCGTGTCGAACAGCGTGGCGAGCGGGAAGGGGTTGCGATCCGGAGTCACCCGACCGCTTTCCAGGCGCGAGATATCCAACAGGTCGGTGATCAGGTCTTCAGCCGAACGCAGCGAACTGTCCAGATGCTGCACCAGTTCCTGGGCCTCGCTGGGCAGCGCGCTCTGCTGATGCGACAGTGCGGCGGAGAACAGCCGTGCGGCGTTGAGCGGCTGCATCAGGTCGTGGCTGACGGCGGCGAGGAAGCGGGTCTTCGACTGGTTGGCCGCTTCCGCGGTGCTCTTGGCTTCGATCAGCGCCTGGTTGAGCTGCGACAGTTCCTGGGTCCGCTCGCTGACGCGCTGTTCGAGACCTTCGTTGGCATCTTTCAAGGCGCGTTCGGCTTCGCGGTAGGCGGTGATGTCACTGAAGCTCATGACGAAGCCGCCGCCCGGCATCGGGTTGCCGATCAGCTCCACGACGCGGCCGTTGGGGAACAGCCGCTCGGACGTATGCGCGCGACCTTGGCGCATCCAGTACAGGCGCTTGGCCACGTGGGTGTCGGGATCACCGGGACCGCATAGTCCGCGTTCGGCGTTGTAGCGGATGATGTCGGCGATCGGGCGGCCGATGTAGACCAGCCCGTCCGGGTACTCGAAGAGTTCGAGATAGCGATGGTTCCATGCCACCAGACGCAGCGACTGATCGACCACGCTGATGCCCTGGGTGATGTTCTCGATCGCGCCTTGCAGCAGTGCGCGGTTGAACTGCAGCACCTCCGACGCTTCGCCGACGATGCGCACCACGTCGTCGACCTGCATGTCGCGGCCTTCCAGCGCTGCCTTGACCACCGCACGGGTGGACGACGCGCCGAGCACGCCCGCCAGCAGGCGTTCGGTATGGGCGATCCACTGACCATCGGCCTGCAGCTTGGGCGAGAAGTCCTGGCCGTGGCGACGGGCAAAGCGCTGGAAACTCTGCTCGGCGCGCTCGGCGCCGACGAAGCGGGATGCCAGGACCAGCAGGTCTTCGACGCGTACGGCGAGCAGACGGCGGGCACCGGTCGGGGAGGCGATCTCCTGACCGATGAAACGGCTGGCCTGCCAATGCTCGGCCACGTGGGTCTGGGTGAGGATGGATACCCAGAAGAACAGCGTGGCATTGCCGATCAGCGACAGGGTCACGCCCAGGGTCAGTCCGCTGAGGCCGAAACCGAGGCCGCCGTTGTACATCCAGCTCAGGCCCGGGAACATTTCCAGCGGCCAGCCCAGCAGAGGAACAATCAGCGTATAGAACCAGATTGCCGCGCCGGCGGTCAGGCCGGCGAACACGCCGCGACGGTTGGCCTGTTTCCAGTAAAGCGCGCCAACCATCGCTGGGGCCAGCTGGGTGATGGCGGCGAAGGCGATCTGGCCAATGGTGGCCAGCGATGCCGTGGAACCGAGCAAGCGGTAACTGACATAGGCGAGCAACAGGATCACGACGATGCTGATGCGACGTACCGAGAGCATCCAGTGGCGAAATGCCTCGAACGGGCGCTCGGCCTCCTGGCGGCGCAGCAGCCAGGGCAGCAGCATGTCGTTGGAGACCATGGTCGAAAGCGCGACGCTGGCGACGATCACCATGCCGGTCGCCGCCGAGGCGCCGCCGATGAAGGCAAGCAGGGCGAGCCAGGGATGCAGTTCGGCCAACGGCAGGCTGATGACGAAAGAGTCTGGCGTTACGCCCGGGGGCAGCAGCATCTGCCCGGCCAGCGCGATGGGGATGACGAACACCGCGGCCAGCACCAGATAGAGCGGGAACACCCAGCGCGCCAGGCGGAAGTCGCGCGGCTCGATGTTTTCCACCACAGAAACGTGAAACTGCCGCGGCAGACAGACGATCGCCATCATCGCGACGGTGGTCTGGACCAGCATGGCTGACCAGTTGACACCTTCGCTCCAGAATCCGGCAAGGTCCGGCGAGTCATAGGCCTGATTGAACAGATCGCCAAAGCCGTCGAACAGGCCGAAGGTGACGAAGGCGCCCACCGCCAGGAATGCCAGCAGCTTGATCAGTGATTCGAAAGCGATCGCCAGGACCATGCCGCGGTGATGCTCGGTCACATCGAGGTTGCGCGTGCCGAAGAGGATGGTGAACAGCGCCAGCACGATCGAGACGATCAGCGCGGTGTCGCGCGTGCCGGTGCCGGCTGCCTCGATGTTGATGCCGCTTAGCAGGTTGACGCCGAGTACGATGCCTTTGAGCTGCAGCGCGATGTAAGGCAGTACGCCAACCAGGCAGATCAGCGTAACAACCACTGCTAGCAGCTGGGACTTGCCATAGCGGGCGGCGATGAAGTCGGCAATGGAGGTGATGTTCTCCTGCTTGCTGATCATGATCATCTTCTGGATCACATGAGGTGCGAACAGCATCAGCAGGATCGGGCCCAGATAGATCGGGAGGAACGCCCAGAGCTGCTCGGCGGATTGGCCAACGGCACCGAAGAAGGTCCAGCTGGTGCAGTACACCGCCAGTGAAAGGCTATAGACCCAAGGCCGCAGACGCGGCGACAGGGAAGCGCTGTTGCGGTCGCCGTAGAAAGCGATGGCGAACAGAATGGCCATATAGACGAGGGCGACCGCAGCGATCAGCCCGCCTGACAGCGTCATGCAAACTCCAGAAAACGAAAGGTGAGTGCCAGGCAGGCCTCGGCGGGCCGGTAACGGTGCCGAATTCAATCAGCCCTGGTGACTCGTTAATATGCTGAGTTCGCGAAGTTTCGCAGCAATGGTCACCCCGTGTGCAGGGTTGCGACCAAGGTCGCATGCGTCTAGCGCGGGCCCGCCAGCAATATCGCCGGTCGTCCGCGAAGTACGGCGTTTCCTGCGCCATGGGTTACTGTCTGGTAACCGCCGATTTGCCCGAACGCAATAACAGGAGAATGTCATGCTCAGCCCCCATCCGGTAACCCTGCAACGCGGGGCGCTGCGCCTGGAGCCGCTGATGGAAGCGGATATCCCGGAGCTGGTTGCCCTGGCAGAGCGGAACCGCGCCGAGCTGACATATATGAGCGGGCCGCTACGGCCGGACTGGTACCGCCATGCGCTGGCGGAACAGCGCGAGGGGCGCGCGGTTGTCTTCAGTGTGCGCATGGCCGAGCAGCTGGTCGGCACCACGCGCTTCGCCGACTTCAACCTGAGCCTGCCGGCGGCCGAATTGGGCTGGACCTGGCTGGATCAGGCGGAGCATGGCACCGGGCTGAATGCCTCGATCAAGTACCTGCTGCTGCGTCACGCATTCGAAGAATGGCAGTTGGTTCGCCTACAGCTGAAGACTGCCGCCAGTAACGTCCGCTCGCAGCGGGCCATCGAAAAGCTAGGTGCCCTACGCGAAGGATTGCTGCGTAACCATCGGCGACTGGCAGACGGTCGTCTGGACGATACCGTGCTGTACAGCATCACCGACCGTGACTGGCCGCAGCTCAAGCAGCGGCTCGCGGCCGACTGACTGCTCTGCGACGCATCGCCTGAGCGTCTCAGTTCGGTTATCGTGCGGTGCTTTGCCGCATGTCTTGCGTCGATCTGTCCGCCACCCACGCCTTTCGCTACGAGGTCGATAGGCAGCGCAAGGTTCGGTGCGAAATTGGCTACAGGAGTTCCAATGTCCCGCTCGCAAGAGTTCGTTCACGGATGCCGTGACATTCTGCCGTTGATCCTTGGTGCGATTCCGTTCGGCGTCATCTTCGGCACGCTGGCCGTCGGCGCCGGATTGACGCCCTGGCAGACCATGGGCATGTCTTCGCTGGTCTTCGCCGGTTCCGCACAGTTCATCGCGATCACGCTGATAACCGGTGGCGTAGGCGCAGCCGTGGTACTGCTGACCACCTTCGTGGTCAATCTGCGGCATGCCTTGTACAGCGCCGCGCTGCAGCCATTCGTTCGTCATCTGCCGGGCCGCTGGCGCGCCCCTCTGGCGTTCTGGCTCACGGACGAGGCCTTCGCCGTGGTGCAGAACCGCTATGCCCGCGACGATGAGTCGCCGTACAAGCATTGGTTCTTTCTCGGAGCCGCGCTGACCATGTACATCAACTGGCAGTTGTCGACACTGGTGGGTGTCGCCTTCGGTCAGGCGGTTCCGGATATCGCCAGCTGGGGGCTGGACTTCGCCATGATCGCCACCTTCATCGGCATCGCCGTGCCGATGATGCGGACGCGCCCGCAGGTGGCCTCGGCGCTGGTGGCTGGCGCGGTGGCCTTGCTGACCTGGGAGCTGCCTTACAAGCTCGGACTGATCGCCGCCGCCATGGCCGGCATCGCCGTCGGCGTCTGGCTCGAACGTCGCGCCGAAGCGGCGGCGCGTATGCAGGGAGCGCTATGACGACCTGGTTGCTGATTTTCGGCATGCTGGCGATCACCTTCGTGATCCGCTACAGCTTTTTCGCCTGGCCCAACCTCCGCTTTCCCCGCGCTATCGAGCAGGGGCTGCATTACGTGCCGGTGGCGGTACTGACTGCCATCGTGGTGCCGGGAATGTTGATGCCGGAAGGGCAGTGGGCGTTGCGCCCGGACAATGCCTATCTGCTCGCGGGGCTGTTGGCGATCGTCATAGCCGCGTTTAGCCGCAACCTGCTGGCGACTATCGCCGGCGGACTGCTGAGCTTCTTTCTGCTGCGCTGGGCTTTCGGGCAGTTGCCGATATGAATCAGGAATCGACCGGGGCTAGCTCTACAAGGCGTGTGCCAGCTGGCGGGCCGGCGAATACGCATTCGCAGTTTCGCCTGCTCGGCAAGCGTCGCTTCCTGCCTTTTTTCTGCACGCAGCTGCTCGGTGCATTCAACGACAACGTGTTCAAGCAGGCGTTGATCCTGGCGATTCTGTTCAAGATCGGCACTGGCGCCGACAAGAGTCTACTGATCAATCTTTGTGCGCTGCTGTTCATCCTGCCGTTCTTTCTGTTCTCCGCGCTGGGTGGCCAGTTCGGCGAGCGCTTCGAGAAGGCCTGGCTGATTCGCCGAATCAAGTTCGCCGAGATCCTGATCATGCTTGTCGGGGCGCTCGGCATGTTGCTCGGCAACCTGCCGGTATTGCTTGCGGTGCTGTTCTGCATGGGCACCCAGTCGGCGCTGTTTGGTCCGGTCAAATACTCGATCCTGCCGCAGCAGCTCGCCGAGGATGAGCTGGTGGGAGGCAATGCGCTGGTGGAGATGGGAACGTTCCTGGCGATTCTCGGGGGCACCATCGGTGCGGGTGTGTTGATGGCGAGTGAGGACTACGCCGAGCTGGTGGCGATCAGCGTGGTGCTGATCGCGCTCGTTGGTTATCTCGCCAGTCTGGCCATTCCAGCCGGTACGGCAGCGCTGCCGACCCTGCATATGGATTGGCGCGTGCTGCGTCAGTCATGGCGCATTCTGCGGCTGGGGCTCGGTCAGCAGCGGGCGGTGTCCCGGGCCATGCTGGGCAATTCCTGGTTCTGGTTTCTCGGTGCGACCTACCTGACGCAGATCCCGGCGTTTGCCAAGGACTATCTCGGTGGCGATGAAAGCGTGGTGACGTTGATCCTGACGCTGTTTTCGGTCGGCATCGCGCTGGGATCGCTGCTTTGCGAGCGGCTGTCGCGGCATCACGTGGAGATCGGCCTGGTCCCGTTCGGAGCCATTGGCCTGAGCCTTTGCGGAGTGCTGCTGTGGTGGCATGCGAGCGGCCACGTGGAGCCTGTGGGTACGGTCGACTGGCTTGCGCTGCTCGGCGAGCCTTCTGCCTGGTGGGTACTGATGGATATCCTCGGGCTGGGGATTTTCGGTGGGCTGTACATCGTCCCGCTGTATGCCCTGATCCAGTCACGCAGTGTGGTTCACGAGCGCTCGCGAGTGGTGGCAGCGAACAACATTCTCAATGCGCTGTTCATGGTCGCGTCGGCGATCATCGCAATTGTCCTGCTGGTGCTGCTGAAGCTCTCGATACCGCAGCTTTTCCTGACTGTTTCGTTGCTCAGCGTGCTGGTCTGCGGGGCGCTGTTCATCGACGCGCCGGAGTTCATTGAGCGTTTTCTGGTCTGGTCGCTGGGGGAGCGATTGGGCGGGGCGCTGGCGTTGCAGCTGAAGGTGCGTTGAGGGGAGCGGGGCGCCGATCAGCGCCCCGGGCGGGTGTCAGAGGCCCTGGGGGACTTCTTCGCCACCGAACGCCTCGAACAGCGCAGGCAGGAACTCGCGGAAGGTCATCATCATCAGCAGGAAACTGGCGTCCTGCTGGGCAAGGGCGTCTTCACCACCGTCCTGCTCGGCCTGGTCCTGCAGCAGTTCCTCGAAGCGCAGGCGCTTGATGATCAACTTGTCGTCCAGCACGAAGGACAGCTTGTCCTGCCAGGCCAGCGACAGCTGGGTGACCTGCTTGCCGGCTTCCATATGCTGCTGGATCTCGTCGCTGGTCAGGTCCTGGCGCTTGCAGCGCACCACGCCGCCGTCCTCGTGGGTATCGCGCAGCTCGCATTCGTCGAGCACGAAGAAATCGTCTGCGGACTTCTGCGTCTTGACCCAATCGGTCAGGGTGGCGCTTGGCGCAATCTTCACGGTCAACGGGCGCACCGGCAGCGAGCCGATCGCTTCACGCAGGGTGGACAGCAGGTCCTCGGCCTTCTTCGGGCTGGCCGAGTTCACCAGGATCAGCCCGCGCTCGGCGTCGATTGCGGCGAAGGTGCCGGATTTGCGGATGAAGGCGCGCGGCAGAAAAGCCTGGATGATCTCGTCTTTTATCTGGTCGCGCTCCTTCTTGTAGACCTTGCGCATCTGCTCGGCTTCGATCTCGTCGACCTTTTCCTTCAGCGCATCCTTGACGACGCTGCCTGGAAGAATGCGTTCTTCCTTGCGTGTGGCGATTAGCAGGAAACCCTGGCTGACGTGCACCAGGGGGGCGTCTTCACCCTTACCAAAGGGGGCGACGAAGCCGTAGGTGCTCAGCTCCTGGCTGGCGCAGGGGCGGGCAGGTTTGGCGGCCAGTGCAGCTTCGAGTGTCTCGGCATCTAGAGCGACGTTCTGGGTGAGACGGTAAACGAGCAGGTTACGAAACCACATGGCGGGGTAGATCTCCGGAAAGCAAAGGGGTGCATTATTCCTGCCTGGCCAGTTCAGGCCAACCCTGCAGGATGTTAATGCACGGCGGACGAGAAAAATCGGCTGGTAAATCGAGGGTTTTCCTAAGTCTTTGGAACTTCTGCAATTTTTTTTTCGAAAGGGGGTTGCCAAGGTGCGGAACCCTCTCTAGAATGCGCCCCACTTCGAGAGCAAACGGGTGATTAGCTCAGCTGGGAGAGCATCTGCCTTACAAGCAGAGGGTCGGCGGTTCGATCCCGTCATCACCCACCACTCGAGGTTTAGCGCAGCGGTAGTTCAGTCGGTTAGAATACCGGCCTGTCACGCCGGGGGTCGCGGGTTCGAGTCCCGTCCGCTGCGCCATATTCGCTTCACGGGTCCACTGAACGCCCTGAAGCAACGAAAGAAACGGCCATCTAGGCCGTTTTTTTTTGCCTGGATATTTTTGGGCGGAAGCTGCGGGTGCCGCTTCTCGCTCGGCTCGATCCTGCTGTCGGATTGCTACGCGCGTCCGTTCTTTGCAATCTCTTTACGGTCCTTGCCTTGGGGTGCGGTAGCCAGTGCCGGGATGCGCTGCTAAGCTCGACCATCGGTTTTTCGAATGCCCAACAGCGTATTTAAGGAAACAGCATGAGACTGAGACATCATCGTTTGGCGCCTGCGGTTGCCCTGGTTGGCCTGGTGCTGGCCGGCTGCGACTCGCAGACCAGTGTCAAACTGGACACTCCGGCGCAGAAGGCGTCCTATGGTATCGGCCTGAACATGGGCAAGAGCCTTGCGCAGGAGGGTATGGATGATCTCGACTCCCAGGCTGTTGCGCAGGGTATTGAAGATGCCATCGGCAAGAAGGAGCAGAAGCTCACCGATGAGCAGCTGATGGAAGCTTTCACCTTCCTGCAGACCCGTGCCGAAGAGCGCATGGTTGAGATGAATGCCAAAGCGGTCGAGGCTGGCAAGAAGTTCCTCGAAGACAACGCCAAGCGTGAAGGCGTGAAGACCACCGAATCCGGCCTGCAGTACGAAGTCGTCAAGGCGGCCAAAGGCCGTCAACCGACCGAGAACGACGTGGTGACCGTGCACTACGAGGGCAGCTTGACCGACGGCACCGTCTTCGATAGCTCGATCAAGCGCGGCAGCCCGATCGATCTGCCGGTCGGCGGTGTGATTCCAGGTTGGGTCGAAGGTCTGCAGCTGATGCATGTGGGCGAGAAGTACAAGCTCTACATCCCGAGCGAACTGGCCTACGGCGAGCAGAGCCCGAGCCCGCTGATCCCGGCCAACTCGGTGCTGGTCTTCGATCTCGAGCTGCTGGATATCAAGGGTGAAGAGGCCGAGCAGCCCGCAGCCGAGCAGCCTGCTGAGGCAGCCGAGCAGGAATAAGCGGTTCTCTTCGCTGCAAACGAAAACGCCCCGATCTAGTCGGGGCGTTTTTATATGGGCTTGCTACTGAATCAGTCGTCCATCTGCGACTGCAGGTAGTTTTCCATGCCCACCTTGTCGATCAGGCTCAGCTGCGTCTCCAGCCAGTCGATGTGTTCCTCCTCGGATTCGAGGATGTCTTCCAGTAGCTCGCGACTGCCGTAGTCGCCGACGCTTTCGCAGTATGCGATGGCGACCTTCAGATCCTGCACGCCACCTTGCTCCAGCCTGAGGTCGCACTCGAGCATCTCGCGAGTGTTCTCACCGATCAGCAACTTGCCCAGATCCTGCAGATTCGGCAGGCCTTCCAGGAACAGGATGCGCTTGATCAGCTTGTCCGCATGCTTCATTTCGTCGATGGATTCTTCGTACTCATGCTTGCCGAGCTTGCCGAGACCCCAGTCCTCATACATGCGCGCGTGCAGGAAGTACTGGTTGATGGCTACCAGCTCATTGCCGAGGATCTTGTTGAGGTGCTGAATGACCAGCTTGTCGCCTTTCATGTAGTTAGCCTGCCTGACGCGGTGGGAATGCAAGCAGTCTGGCCACGCTCAGGCGACCTGTCAAACCTAAGTCATTGAATACTAAAGCTAAAGCCTAGCGAGAATAGTTGCGTTCCGCATCCTTCTGAGCAACTTGCTGATTTGCAGGCAAAAAAAGCCGGGCATGGCCCGGCTTCATGGCTTCAGTCTGTCAAGCCTGGACAAAACTGGCAGGGTAGGCGAGGGAGGCCTGGGCACTTTGCACGTTGCTGAGCGTCTCGCGCACGACCTGCTTGGCGACGCAGGCACACTTGCCGCACTGGGTGGCGACGCCGGTCGTTTCCCGTACTTCACGGTAGCTGCAGCAGCCTTCGTAGATGGCATCGCGAATCTGGCCGTCGGTGACACCCTGGCAAAGACAGACGTACATAGAAGCACTACCCGTTGAATTCGTTGACGGTTGGGATGCTAATCAGAATGAGAATAATTGTCAAAGTTCGTTCGTCGGGGGGTTCTCCGATGAGCGTATTTTTCCGTTCGTACCGACGGTGTCGAAGGCCGCAGCGAGGATCGGTGTTGACCGCTTTGCGGTAGACTGCGCGCCTTTTCGCAACGGAGGCCGTTCATGGCCCTGCAAGCCACACCATATAAAGTCGAGCTGAATCTCACGGACCTGGACCGCGGGGTTTACGAGAATCTGCGCTTTACGGTCGCCAAACACCCGTCGGAAACCGAAGAACGCCTCGGCGTGCGATTGATTGCCTATGCGCTCTGGTATAGCGAGCAGCTGGCCTTTGGTCGCGGCCTCTCTGATGTGGACGAGCCAGCACTCTGGGAAAAGAGTCTGGATGGCCGCGTCCTTCATTGGATCGAAGTGGGTCAGCCGGATGCAGAGCGATTGACTTGGTGTTCGCGACGAGCCGAACGCGTCAGCCTGGTTGCCTATGGCAATCTGCGCGTCTGGCAGGGCAAGGTGATCGATGCGGTGAAGGGATTGAAGAATCTGTCCATTGCCACCATCGACTCGGAGTCACTTGCCGCGTTGGTCAAGGACTTGCCGCGTAGTCTGCAGTGGGGCGTGATGATCAGTGACGGTACGTTGTTCATCACCGATGAGCGTGGTCAGTTCGAAGTGAAGTTGGGTTGGTTGCTCGGCGAGCGCTGAGAGCGCCCGCCGTGCCAGTCACGCTTGCCAGAACTCCAGCAGCGCATTGAACGACATCACCACCCCAACCGCCGTGGCCAGCATGGCCAATATGCCGAACATCAGCATCCAGGTAGGGTGACGGTAGGCGTCGCCGACGATGTTCGATTTGCGCGACGCGAGCAGTATGCAGCCCAGTGCCAGCGGCAGCACCAGGGCATTCAGTGTGCCCGCCACCACCAGAACCTTCACGGGCTGGCCGACCAAGCTGTAGATGAGCGTCGAGCAGGCAATAAAGGCGATCACCACTCGCTGGTTATGCCGGCGGATGCTGTCATGCAGCGAGTACATGAAGGTCACACTGGTATAAGCGGCGCCGATCACCGATGAAACCGAAGCGGCCAGCAGCACTACGCCAAAGATCTTGTAGCCGATGGTGCCCATCGAATGGGAAAACACCGACGCAGCGGGGTTGCTCGGGTCGAGAGTCAGGCCCTGGCTGACGACCCCGAGCGCGGCAAGAAAGAGGCAGATGCGCACGACGCCGGTGGTAGCGATACCGATCACGGCCGCGCGGGTTACCAGCCTGACATTCTCTACACCGGTGATGCCGGCCTCTACCAGGCGATGGCCACCGGAAAACGATATGTAGCCGCCGACCGTGCCGCCCACCAATGTCACGATCGGCAGCAGCAGGATCAATGGGTCGTCCGGATTGAAGCTGCGACTCATCGCTTCGAGCAGCGGCGGGCTGGACTGCAGCATGGCGTAGCCGATCATGCACAGCATCACCAGGCCAAGGACCTGCATCACCGAGTCCATCACGCCCTTGGCATTGCGCAGCAGGAAGATGCCGATGATCAGCACAGCGGCGATCAATGAGCCGATCACCGGAGGCACTCCGAAAATCACATTCATTGCCAGGCCGGCGCCACCAATATTGCCGATATTGAAGGCAATGCCGCCAAGCACGATGAAGGCGGATATCAGATGGCCGACGCCGGGTATCACGCGGTTGGCGACGTCCTGGCCGCGCAGGTTGGCAACGGTGATCACCCGCCAGATATTAAGCTGGGCACCGATGTCGATGAGCAAAGAGATCAGGATCGCGAAGGCGAAACTCGCCAGATACTTTCGGTGAACAGCGACGTTTGGGTTAGAAACGCGGGTCCGATGGACGAAGTCGCCATGATGAAAATGGCGCCGCGCAGGACGTTGCGCTGGGCGGGAGTGCCGCGTTCGGCTTGTGTGGCTTGCATTGGATACCTTCTTTTTCTTGGCGTTGGGGCAGGTAGAAATGCGCCCGGGTCGTACCCGGCAATGTTGTTCTTGTAGGAATAACTGGCTGCTGGTCAGCGGCTCCTTATGAGCGACTACCGCCACTGGGCGAGCAGTTCGCGGTGCGCGCGTTGCGCGGCCTCCAGTGAAATCGGTTTGAGCCTAAGAGGGGTACCGGGCAGGCACTGCGCCAGCTGGGCCACCGCCGCAGGTGTCAGCGCGCCGAGGCGTGGATAGCCGCCGATTGTCTGGCGGTCGTTGAGCAGGATGATCGGCTGCCCGTCGGCCGGAACCTGGATCGCCCCCAGCGGCACGCCTTCGGAAATCATGGATGAGCGCGTGCTGTGAAGCGCGGGGCCGAGCAAGCGCACGCCCATGCGGTCGGCTCGTTGATCGACTGTCCAGTCGCTGTTGAAGGCATCGAACAGGCTCTGGCCGCTGAAATCACCAATCTGCGCGCCGAGCACGACCGCCAGGGTCGGGCTCGATAGTGGGGTGACGGTTTGCACTGGCAGCTCTCGGCGAGCAGCAGAAACACCACCGAGCCAGTGCAAGCGGTCGCCCTCGGCCAGCGCTTGGCCGTCACCGGCCAAGCCGCCGAGTTGCTCGCGCCGGACCGTGGCGTAGCTCCCCAACACCGGTGTCGCCTGAAAGCCGCCTGGCGCAGCGAGATAGGCGCGAACGCCTCGCTTTGGATGCGCGAAGGCAAGCAGCTGACCCTTACGAACCTCGAAGCTGCGCCCCGGCGCGATGGCCTCGTCATCGAGCGCGGCGCCGAGATCGGCACCGCAGATCGCCAGGCAGGTATCGGTTTCTGCGCGAAGGCTGAAATTCCCCAGCGTGATTTCCACCGTCGCGGCCTGCACCGGATTGCCAAGCAGCCAGTTGGCCCAGCTGTGGGACACCCAGTCCACCGGCCCGCCCTGGGTCACACCGAGGTGGCGTACGCCCATACGGCCGCCGTCCTGCAGGCTGGCCAGTGCGCCGGCGCGTTCGATAAGCAGGCTCATGCAGCGGTCTCCTCGAAGGGGCTGTCGTCACCGCCCAGGCGGACGAATTCGGCGCGCTCGATGGGCACGAAGCGCACCCGGTCGCCTGGCTGCCAGAGGCTGTAGCCGTCGAGCTCGCGGTCGAACAGACGAACCGGGCTGCGCCCGATCAGATTCCAGCCGCCCGGCGAAACCAGTGGGTAGATCGCTGTCTGCCGATCAGCGATGCCTAGGCTGCCCGCCGGCACCTGCTTGCGCGGTGTGGCCAGGCGCGGGCTGGCCAGACGCTCATCGACCAGCCCGAGAAAGGCGAAGCCCGGTGCAAAGCCCAGGGCGAAGACCTGATAGATGTGTGCGCTGTGTTGCTCGATCACGCCGGCTACACCGAGCCCGCTGCGCTTACCTAGCGCTCGTAGCTCGGGGCCGACGCTGGCGTCGTACCACACCGGGATTTCATGCTGGCGGGCAGTTTCGGCGGCGGCGGGCTGCAGACCCGCGAGCGCTTGGTGAAGGTGCTGGCGAGCGTGCAGGTCGTCCAGTTGGGTCAGGTCGTAATGCACTAGCAGCGTGGTGTAGGAGGGCACCAGATCGACCAGTGCCGCGCCGAAGGTTTCGCGCACACGCTGACTGGCGGCGAGCATCCAGGGCATGTTGCCTTCGTCGATCTGATCGAACAGGCGCAACAACAGGCTGTCGACGCCGACCACTTCGATCCGCGGCTTCATGCGGGAAGCGCTTGCAGCGCCTGGCGGATGCGCTGGACGGAGGCTATGGAACCGGCGTTGTCGCCATGCACGCAGAGGGTATCGGCCTGCAGAGTCAGCGCGCTGCCATCGCTCGCAATCAGCGCCTCGCCCTTGGCCAGGCGTAGGGCCTGGTCGGCCACGGTTTCTGCATCATGGTGGACGGCGCCTGGCAGGCTGCGCGAAACAAGCATGCCGGCGGCGTCATAGGCGCGGTCGGCGAACACCTCGAACCACAGGGTGATGCCCATTTCCGCTGCCAGCGCCTGGCTTGCGCTGTTGTCGCGGGTGGACATCAGCATCAGCGGCAGGTTGGCGCTGTAGGCCTTGATGGCGCTCATCACTGCGCGCAGCAGGTCGGGCTGGCGCATCATGTCGTTGTACAGCGCACCGTGGGGTTTGACGTAGCGGACCTGCGTGCCTTCAGCGCGGCAGATGCCGTCGAGCGCGCCGATCTGGTAGAGCAGCATGTTCTCCACTTCGGCCGGGCTGCAGGCCATGGAGCGCCGGCCGAAGCCAACCAGATCCGGATAGGCCGGATGGGCGCCGATGCGCACATCATGCTTGCGTGCCAACTCGACCGTGCGCCGCATGATCTGCGGATCGGACGCGTGGAAGCCGCAGGCGACATTGGCGCAGTCGATGAAAGGCATCACCTCGGCATCCAGGCCCATGGTCCAGGCGCCGAAGCTTTCCCCTATGTCGCAATTGAGTAAGAGACGACTCACGATGGCTGCTCCTTTCGAAATGGACTGGTGCGTTTGCGGCGGTGCCGAGGATCGATACACTGATAAAGTATTGATAAATTATCAACGTATTTCTTCCGTCGGGCGTCTGAAGTGCCTGAACGGACATTGCTGTATCCTTGCCCGCCCCATCGATACGAACGGCGCTGCCGCTTCATCAATCAGGAACTCAAGATGGTTGACGCCAAAAGCCCCCGTCCGTTGCGATCTTCGATCGTCGCTTCGGCGCACCTCGCCGAGCAGTCCCAGGAACTGTCCGAGCTCGAGTACGGCATCATCGTCGCCAGCGCCGCGCTGATGCGCTGGATGGAGCGTTGCATGCAGGCCTGCGGCACGGTAGAGATGAACGCGCTGGACGTCATGGTGCTGCACAACCTCGCCAGTCGCGGCCGCGCCAAGCGACAGGCAGACATCTGCCTGCTGCTCAACGTGGAAGACACGCACACCGTGACCTACGCGCTGAAGAAGCTGAGCAAACTCGGCCTGGTGGAAGGTGCCAAGCAGGGCAAGGAAATGTTCTATCGCACCACCGAAAAGGGCCGCGCGCTCTGCCAGGAATACGCCGACATCCGCCGCGAATGCCTGATCGCGTCGTTCGAGAACCTGAATATCGATCCCGATGAGATCCACCGCCTGGCCGGCATGCTGCGTGCCATGTCCGGGCTGTACGACCAGGCCGCACGTGCGGCCACCTCCCTGTAATCCGTTTCACCGAGTCTGGAATCCGACGATGCGTATCGAACCCCGCCCTTTGCCCGAGCAGCTGCCCGACCTCGGCGATCTGCCGCCACTGCTGCAGCGCCTCTACGCGGCGCGTGGCGTGGCCAGCGCGGCGGAGCTGGATAAGGGGTTGGCGCGGCTGATTCCTTATAAGCAGCTCAAGGGCATCGATGCGGCGGTCGAGTTGCTGGTCGAGGCGCTGGAGAAGCGCCAGCGCATTCTCTTTGTTGGCGATTTCGATGCCGATGGCGCTACGGCCAGCACCGTGGGTGTACTTGGCTTGCGCCAGCTTGGCGCTGCCCACGTCGATTACCTGGTGCCCAATCGCTTCGAATATGGCTACGGTCTGACGCCGGAAATCGTTGCCGTTGCCTTGCAGCGCGAGCCCGATCTGCTGGTGACCGTGGACAACGGCATCTCCAGCGTCGATGGCGTGGCGGCGGCAAAGGCGGCTGGTTTGAAGGTGCTGGTGACCGATCATCACCTGCCGGGCCACGAACTGCCGGCGGCTGACGCCATCGTCAACCCCAATCAGCCTGAGTGTGCCTTTCCCAGCAAGTGCATCGCCGGTGTCGGCGTCATCTTCTACGTGCTGCTGGCTCTGCGCGCGCGCCTGCGTGAGCTGGACTGGTTCATCCGTCAGGGCTGGGCAGAGCCGAACCTGGCTGAGCTATTGGATCTCGTGGCGCTGGGCAGTGTCGCCGACGTGGTACCGCTGGATGCCAACAATCGCATCCTGGTCCATCAGGGATTGGCGCGGATTCGCGCGGGGCGGGCGAGGGCGGGCCTGCGGGCGATTCTCGAAGTGGCGGGGCGCGACCATCGACGCATCACCTCTACCGACCTGGGCTTCATTCTCGGACCGCGGCTCAACGCGGCCGGGCGACTGGATGACATGTCGCTGGGCATCGAATGCCTGCTCTGCGAGGACGAGGCACTGGCGCGCGATATGGCGGTCCAGCTCGATGAGCTGAACAAGGACCGGAAGAGTATCGAGCAGGGCATGCAGCGCGAGGCGCTGGCGCAGCTCAAGGATTTGCCGCTGGAGGACCTGCCGTTCGGCCTGTGCCTGTTCGAGGCGGACTGGCATCAGGGCGTGATCGGCATCCTGGCTTCGCGCCTGAAGGAGCGCTACCACCGCCCGACCATCGCTTTCGCCGATGCCGGCGATGGCCTGCTCAAGGGCTCGGCGCGTTCGGTGCCGGGCTTTCACATCCGCGATGCACTGGATGCAGTCGCCGCCAAGCATCCTGGCTTGATCAGCAAGTTCGGCGGGCACGCCATGGCGGCCGGGCTGTCGCTGCCGCAAGCCAACTTCGGCGCTTTCGCTGCCGCCTTCGATGCCGAAGTGCGCCGCCAGCTGTGCGAGGACGACCTTACCGGTCGGCTGCTCACCGACGGCCAGCTCAGCGTCGAGGAATTTCATCTGGAACTGGCCCGTGCGCTGCGCAATGCCGGGCCTTGGGGCCAGCATTTTCCCGAGCCGATGTTCCATGGGGTATTCCAGCTGGTGCAACAGCGCATCGTTGGCGAGCGCCATTTGAAGCTGGTGCTGAAAAGCGAATGTGGTTCGCTGACCCTCGATGGCATCGCCTTCAACATCGACCGCGAGATATGGCCGAACCCGACGGTGCGCTGGGCCGAGCTAGCCTACAAGCTAGACGTCAACGAGTACCGCGGTCAGGAAAGCGTGCAGCTGATGGTGGCGCATATTGCCCCGCGCTGATCGATGCATGCCGGCTGACGATAGGCCGGCTGAATCCAGCGCCATTCCCCGTCAAGACGTCTGATTGTTGCCCATGGCCGTGGCGCCTAGAGTGGCTGGACAACAACAGCGCCATGCGGGAATCCGAAATGAGCGACATCAGCGTCCATCACCGTGCTTGTCACCTGTGCGAAGCCATCTGCGGCCTGACCATCCAGACCGAAGGCGAGCGCATCCTTTCGATCAAGGGCGACCCCCTCGACAGCTTCAGCCGCGGCCATATCTGTCCCAAGGCTGTCGCCCTGCAGGACATCCAGAACGACCCTGACCGGCTGCGCCACCCGATGCGCCGCTGCGGCGATGAGTGGCAGGCGATCAGCTGGGAGGAGGCCTACGAACTGGTCGCCGAGCGCCTGGCTGAGATCCGCGAGCGCCACGGTGCCAATGCCGTGGCGATCTACCAGGGCAATCCGAGTGTGCACAACTACGGGTTGATGACCCACAGCAACTATTTCCTCGGCCTGCTGAAGACGCGCAATCGCTTTTCCGCGACCTCGGTCGACCAGCTGCCCCATCACCTGACCAGTCACCTGATGTACGGCCACGGCCTGCTATTGCCGGTGCCGGACATCGATCACACCGATTTCATGCTGATCCTCGGCGGCAATCCGTTGGCGTCCAACGGCAGCATCATGACCGTGCCCGACGTAGAGAAGCGGTTGAAGGCGATCCGTGCCCGCGGCGGCAAGCTGGTGGTGGTCGACCCGCGCCGTAGCGAGACTGCGGCTATCGCCGATCAGCACATGTTCGTGCGCCCCGGACAGGACGCCGCGCTGCTGTTCGGGCTGCTCAATACTCTGTTCGAGGAAGGCCTGACACGTACCACCGAACTCGCGCTGGACGGCATCGAGGAGGTGCGGGCCTCAATCGCCGCCTTTACCGCCGAAGCGATGAGCGATCGTTGCGGTGTTCCGGCCGAGCAGATCCGTCAGCTGGCGCGGGACTTCGCTGCGGCGGACAAAGCAGTCTGCTACGGGCGGATGGGCGTCTCGACCCAGGCCTTCGGCACGCTCTGTCAGTGGCTGGTGCAGCTGATCAACCTGGTCACCGGCAACCTCGATCGGGTCGGCGGCGCGCTGTGTACCGAGCCTGCGGTGGATCTGGTGGAAACCACCTCCGGCGGCCACTTCGCCGCCTGGCACAGCCGGGTTTCGCAGTTGCCTGAATACGGCGGCGAACTACCGGTAGCGGCACTGGCCGAGGAGATGCTTGAACCCGGGGAAGGGCAGGTGCGCGCACTGATTACCGTGGCCGGCAATCCGGTGCTCTCCACCCCCAACGGGCGCAAGCTGGAGCAGGCGCTGGATGGCTTGGAATTCATGCTCAGCGTGGATTTCTACATTAACGAAACCACTCGCTATGCCGACGTGATCCTACCGCCGACCGCGCCGCTGGAGCACGACCATTACGACGCCACCTTCAACCTGCTCGCCGTGCGCAACGTCACCCGCTTCAACCAGCCGGTACTGCCCAAACCCGAGGGTGCGCTGCACGACTGGGAAATCTTCATCGGGCTGGCCAAGGCCTACGCAGCGCGGGTGGGCGTCGAGCTGAAGCCCACCATGCCGCCGCAGCAGATGATGGACCTGGCGCTGCGCCATGGGCCATACGGCGACAAGTCCGAGCGCAAGCTGAGCCTGGCAGCACTGGAGGATTATCCCCACGGTCTGGATCTCGGGCCGCTCAAGCCGAATCTGGCGAGGCGCCTGAAAACGCCGAGCAAGCGCATCCAGGCCGCGCCGGCGTTGATGCTGGACGATCTGCAGCGTTTCGCCGCCGAGCCGCAGACCAAGAGCGACGAGCTGCTGCTGATCGGTCGCCGGCATGTACGCAGCAACAATTCCTGGATGCACAACTACCAGCGCCTGGTGAAGGGCAAACCGCGTCACCAGCTGCTGATGCACCCTGCGGACATGGCTGCTCGGACTTTGCTGGATGGCCAGCGTGTGCGTGTGCATTCCCGTGTCGGCGTGGTCGAGGTGGAGGCGCTGGCCAGCGAGGAGATGATGCCCGGCGTGGTCAGCCTGCCCCATGGTTGGGGGCACGCCCGTCCTGGCGTGCAAATGGAGATCGCCCGGCAGCAACCGGGCGCCAGCAGCAACGACCTGACTGACGAGCGCCAGTTGGACGTTTCCGGCAACGCGGCGCTCAACGGTGTGCCGGTGCAGGTCAGCGCTGCCTGAGGCAGACAGTTCCACCGATGTCGGGCTGGGCATGAGCGGCGAAACGGTCTCTACTGACGGGTGTCAAATCCGCATCACCGACAGTAGAGGCCGACATGTCCCAGCTTTTCCAGCCGCTTACCCTGCGCCAGCTCAAACTGCCCAACCGGATTGCCGTATCGCCCATGTGCCAGTACTCGGCGAAGGCCGGGATGGCGAACGACTGGCATCTGGTGCATCTGGGCAGTCGGGCCGTCGGTGGCGCCGGGCTGGTGATCATCGAAGCGACGGCGATCAGCCCTGAGGGGCGTATTTCGCCGGACGACCTCGGCATCTGGTCCGATGAGCATGTCGAGCCGCTACGCCGTATCACCCGCTTCATCGAGGCGCAGGGCGCATTCGCCGGCGTGCAGCTGGCCCACGCCGGGCGCAAGGCGAGCACCTGGCGGCCATGGCTCGGCAAGCATGGCAGTGTGCCGATCGCTGCCGGCGGCTGGACCCCGGTCGGCCCTTCGATCATTGCTTTCTCGCCTGAACATGCCGTGCCGACGGCGCTGGACGATGCCGGCATCGCGGGCATCGTGCAGGCGTTTGTCGAGGCGGCCGAGCGCTCATTGGCAGCCGGCTTCAAGGTCGCCGAGGTGCATGCGGCCCATGGCTACCTGCTGCATCAGTTCCTTTCGCCCTTGTCCAACCAGCGGCAGGATCGTTATGGCGGCTCGTTCGACAACCGTATCCGCTTACTGTTGGAAGTTACGGCAGCTGTTCGCCAGGTCTGGCCCGAGGAATTGCCGCTGTTCGTCCGCCTCTCGGCAACAGACTGGGTCGATGATGGCTGGAATGCCGACGAAACCGTCGAACTCGCGCGGCGGCTCAGGGAAATTGGCGTCGACCTTATCGACGTGTCATCCGGCGGCACTGCTGCCAACGCCGATATTCCAGTCGGGCCGGGCTACCAGACCCAGTTCGCCGAGCGCGTGCGCAAGGAGGCGGGTATCGCCACCGGCACGGTCGGCATGATCACCGAGGCGGTGCAGGCCGAGCACATTTTGCGCACCGGCCAGGCCGACCTGATTCTGCTCGCCCGCGAACTGCTGCGTGATCCGTACTGGCCGCTGCATGCCGCCGAGGACCTGCGTGACAGTTCCGTGGCCTGGCCGGCGCAGTACGTGCGTGCCGCCCATCGCGACACGCCGATTCGTCAGGTGCCCGAGTCGTTCGACTGAGCACTGCTGTTCAATCCTGATTCAATCCGTTTGGGGACTTCGATGAAAACCAGTGGCCTTCTCGATCAACTGCTCAGGTCCGGTCAGGACCTGCTGCAGAAGCAGCAATCCGGAGCGGGCGGCAAGCCTGGCAAAGGTGGTTTGAGCGATCTGCTCTCCGGTGTCGGCGGCGGTTCGCTCGGCAATGTGCTGTCCGGCGCCGGTGGCGGTGCGCTGGCGGCCGGTGCCATGGGGTTGCTGCTGGGCAACCGCAAGGTGCGCAAGATGGGCGGCAAGGCGGTGACCTACGGCGGCCTGGCGGCGCTCGGCGTGTTGGCCTACAAGGCGTACAGCAACTGGCAGGCACAGCAGAGCGCGACGCCCCAGCAAGCGCCGCAGACAATCGATCGCCTGCCACCGGCAGAGGTCGAGGTCCACAGCCAGGGCATTCTCAAGGCACTGGTGGCAGCGGCCAAGGCCGACGGCCATGTCGACGCCAGTGAGCGTCAGCTGATCGAGGCGGAGCTGGGCAAGCTGGCCGATGCTGATCTGCAGCACTGGCTCGAGGCCGAACTGAACAAGCCGCTAGACCCGGCTGACGTGGCCAGTGCCGCCAGTACCCCGGAGATGGCTGCGGAGATGTATCTGGCCAGCGTGCTGATGGTCGACGAGGAGCATTTCATGGAGCGTGCCTATCTGGATGAACTTGCCCGCTGTCTGCAGCTCGATCCGCAACTCAAAGGCGAGCTGGAAAGCCAGGTACGCGGTGTGAGTGCCTGATCGACCGTCATGAGGGCAAATCCGTTTCCTGGCCGTCCGCCGGCACGTCCGGCGGGCTGTCAGCACGGGTTGGCTGAGTTATAATCGCCGGCTTTTGCACCGTCCGATTGAGAGCTGCCTACCTATGGAAATCAACCCGATCCTCAACAGCATCAAGGACCTGTCCGAGCGCACCCTGTCAATTCGGGGGTATCTTTGACTACGATCAGAAGCATGATCGTCTCGTCGAAGTAAACCGCGAACTCGAAGACCCCAACGTCTGGAACAAGCCCGAATACGCCCAGAGCCTGGGCCGTGAACGCGCCACCCTGGCGCAGATTGTCGAAACCATCGATGATCTCGATGGCGGACTTGCCGACTCTCGCGACCTGCTCGACATGGCGGTCGAAGAAGATGATCAAGGCGCCGTTGATGATGTGGCCGCCGAACTGGACCGTCTGCGCGGAATCCTCGAAAAGCTCGAATTCCGCCGCATGTTCAGCCACGAGATGGACCCGAATAACTGCTACCTGGACATCCAGGCCGGTTCCGGCGGCACCGAGGCGCAGGACTGGGCGAACATCCTGCTGCGCATGTACCTGCGCTGGGCCGACAAGCGCGGTTTCACTGCCGAGATCGTCGAGCTGTCCGAAGGCGAAGTCGCCGGTATCAAGGGCGCTACCGTTCACATCAAGGGTGAATATGCTTTTGGCTGGTTGCGCACCGAGATCGGTGTGCACCGCCTGGTGCGCAAGAGCCCGTTCGACTCCGGCGCGCGCCGCCACACCTCGTTCTCGGCAGTGTTCGTCTCGCCCGAGATCGACGACAGGGTGGAGATCGAGATCAACCCGGCCGATCTGCGCATCGATACCTACCGCTCCTCCGGTGCTGGTGGTCAGCACGTCAACACCACCGACTCGGCAGTGCGTATCACCCACGTACCGACCAACACCGTAGTGGCCTGCCAGAACGAACGTTCCCAGCACGCCAACAAGGACACCGCCATGAAGATGCTGCGGGCCAAGTTGTACGAACTGGAAATGCAGAAGCGCAACGCCGCCTCTCAGGCACTCGAAGACAGCAAGTCGGACATTGGCTGGGGGCACCAGATCCGTTCCTACGTGCTCGACGACTCGCGCATCAAGGATCTGCGTACCGGTGTGGAGCGCAGCGATTGCCAGAAGGTGCTCGACGGCGACCTCGACGGATACCTCGAAGCCAGCCTGAAACAGGGGCTCTGAGAGCAGCTGCAAGCCTCAAGCCGCAAGCACCTCCATTGAAACGATTTGACCGGGACGACCCGCAATGAGCGAACAACCGCTGAACCAGCACGCCATCCAAGAGGAAGAAAACAAGCTGATTGCCCAGCGCAAGGAAAAGCTTGCTGCCGTGCGCGAGCAGGGCAATGCCTTCCCCAATGACTTCCGTCGCGACCGCTATGCAGGCGACCTGCAGAAACAGTACGCCGAGAAGACCAAGGAGGAGCTGGAGGCGGCCGCCATTCCGGTCAAGGTCGCCGGGCGCATCATGCTCAACCGCGGGCCGTTCATGGTGCTGCAGGATATGAGCGGGCGCATCCAGGTCTATGTCGATCGCAAGACGCTGCCGGCCGAGCAGGTCGAGGCGGTCAAGCACTTCGACCTGGGCGACATCATTGCCGCCGAGGGCACACTGGCGCGCTCCGGCAAGGGCGACCTGTACGTCTGCATGAACAGCGTGCGTCTGCTGACCAAGTCGCTGCGTCCGCTGCCGGACAAGTTCCACGGCCTGACCGACACCGAGCAGCGCTATCGCCAGCGCTACGTCGACCTGATGGTCAACGAGGAGGTGCGCGAAACGTTCCGCGTGCGCTCCCAGGTCATCTCGCATATCCGCAAGTTCCTCGCCGAGCGTGACTTCCTCGAAGTCGAAACGCCGATGCTGCAGACCATTCCCGGCGGCGCTGCGGCCAAACCGTTCGAGACCCATCACAACGCGCTGGACATGCCGATGTTCCTGCGCATCGCGCCGGAGCTGTACCTGAAGCGCCTGGTGGTCGGTGGCTTCGAGCGCGTATTCGAGATCAACCGCAACTTCCGCAACGAAGGCGTCTCGACCCGGCACAACCCCGAGTTCACCATGCTCGAGTTCTACCAGGCCTACGCCGACTACGAAGACAATATGGACCTGACCGAGGAGCTGTTCCGCGAGCTGGCCCAGGCCGTGCTTGGCAGCACCGACGTGCCCTACGGCGACAAGGTGTTCCATTTCGGCGAGCCGTTCGCGCGGCTTTCGGTGTTTGACTCGATCCTCAAGTTCAACCCGGAGATATCGGCCTCCGATCTCAACGATTTGGAGAAGGCCCGTTCCATCGCCAAGAAGGCCGGCGCCAAGCTGCTCGGCCATGAAGGCCTGGGCAAGCTGCAAGTGATGATTTTCGAGGAGCTGGTCGAGCACAAGCTGGAACAGCCGACCTTCATCACCGAGTACCCGTTCGAGGTCTCGCCGCTGGCCCGACGCAACGATCGCAACCCCAACGTCACCGACCGCTTCGAACTGTTCATTGGTGGCCGCGAGATCGCCAACGCCTATTCCGAGCTCAACGATGCCGAGGATCAGGCCGAACGTTTCCACGCGCAGGTAGCCGACAAGGATGCCGGCGATGACGAAGCCATGCACTTCGACGCCGACTTCGTGCGTGCGCTGGAATACGGCATGCCGCCGACCGCGGGCGAGGGTATCGGCATCGATCGCCTGGTGATGCTGCTGACCAACTCGCCTTCGATCCGCGACGTGATCCTCTTCCCGCACATGCGCCCGGAACTCTGATCCACTGAGCGTCGACCGACCCGCAGTGTGCCGGCCTCGGCCGCTGCGGGTATAACCTCAAGGGTACGGGTCATCCGTGAAGAGGGACTGATGAACAGCCGTAACAACCTGGACGAGTATCAGACCATCGTGCGCGGGCTGTCCGACCGCATCGTCGAGGCGCAGACGCCAGTGCGCGTACTGGACGCGGTGAAGTGGGACGAGAATACCCGCCAGGGTTTTTTCGCCGCCGAGGGCCGCGAGCTGCCGAAGATCGATCGCGGCTACTACGAGGGCCGGCCACTGGCATTCGATTCCAGCGCCAAGAAGCAGGAATTCCAGGACATCGAGCGCGACATCACCCGTCAGCTCGGTCAGTTCAACCCGGTCGGGCAGATCATGCGGCGCATGTGCAAGGAATACCGCATGGTCATCCGCATGCTCGAGGCGCGGGGCACGCCGGACTTCGGCATGATCTCCCAGGAGCTCTACGGCGCGGCATCCGACGCCTTCCATGCGGGCGATCCAACCCTGGCCGACCTCGGCCTGATGCTCTCCGACTATCTGAACAACATCGCCGATCGCGGCGACCTGCGTGACGAGCCGAAGAGTCTAACCGCGCCGCAGGCCGTCGAGCTGCTGCAGAAGCGGTTGGATGTGGTGTTCGGTGAAGGCGAGGGCGTGATCCGTGTCTTCGAATCGGACGGCATCCTCGCCGATGCGGCAGCGGGCGCCGACTACATCAAGATCCGCAGCGATGCGCTGTTCAACGAGCGTGATGTGCGCGCGCTGGAAGTGCACGAAGGACTGGTGCATGTCGGCACCACGCTCAACGGGCAGAACCAGCCGATCTGCACCTTCCTCGCCAAGGGGCCACCGTCCTCGACGGTGACCCAGGAGGGCCTGGCCATCCTGATGGAAGTCATCGCCTTCGCCTCCTACCCGACGCGCCTGCGCAAGCTGACCAACCGCACCCGCGCCATCCACATGGCCGAGGAGGGCGCGGATTTCCTCGATGTGTTCGCCTTCTTCCGCGAGCAGGGCTATGGCGACGACGACTGCTACAGCAATGCCAGCCGGGTGTTCCGCGGCTCGACCCCCGATGGTTTGCCCTTCACCAAGGACCTGTCCTACCTGAAGGGCTTCATCATGATCTACAACTACATCCAGCTAGCCGTGCGCAAAGGCCGGCTGGAGCAGATCCCGCTGCTGTTCTGCGGCAAGACCACGCTTGAGGACATGCGCACGCTGCGCCAGCTGGTAGACGAGGGCATGGTCGTCCCGCCCAAGTATCTGCCGCAGCAATTTCAGGACCTCAATGCGCTGTCGGCCTGGATGTGCTTCTCCAACTTCCTCAATCACCTGAGCCTGGATCGCATCGAAGCCGACTACGCGAACATCCTCTGATCCCGGATATCCGACACCACCCACGCAAGGAAGCGTAACGATATGGAAAACCCGGTCTTCGCCCGGCGTGCGAACCCGATGGATCGCACACTCTCACCCGCTGCGTATAACCTCGTCATTGGCCTCACGCTCTGTTGGGGCTTCTGGGTCAACTGGTGGATGGTCGGCAACATCCCGGTCGAGTTCATTCGCAGCATCCATCCCTGGCTGTTCTTTGGCGGCTACTTCGCCAGCTGCCTCACCGGCGCCTGGCTGTTTCATCGTTCGAACCAGCCCTGGGTGAGTTTTTTCGGCTACAACCTGGTCGTGGTGCCGTTCGGACTCATCGTGAACCTGGTGGTGAGCCGCTACGACAGCGCGCTGGTGCACGAGGCGATACGCATCACCGCGCTGGTTACCCTGGGCATGATGCTGCTCGGCACGCTGTTTCCGAAGTTCCTCGCCAGCATCGCCGGTGCGCTGACAGTGGCGTTGCTGCTGGTGATCGTCGTCGAGTTGGTCGAGGTGTTCATCCTCGGCATTCATCACGGCGTGATCGACTGGATCGTCGTGCTGATCTTCTGCGGCTATGTCGGCGTGGACTGGGGCCGGGCGAATCAGATCCCCAAGACGCTGGACAATGCCATTGACAGCGCAGCCGCGCTCTATATGGACATCATCAACCTGTTCCTGCGTATCCTGCGCATTCTCGGGCGCAAATAGGCAAACGGCGGGACGCTGCCGGATCCTTGCGGCGCCGCAACCCGATCGCTTCAGGAGCTCGCCGTGTCCAGCCACGAACTCGAATACGAAATCCTCGGTCAGTCCGCGCAAAGCGTGGAGATCATCCTCGATCCAGACGAGACGGTGATCGCCGAAGCCGGAGCAATGAACTACATGACCGACGGCGTGCGTTTCGAAGCCCGCATGGGCGACGGTTCGGCGAGCGGCGTGCTCGGCAAGCTGTGGGGCGCGGGCAAGCGCATGTTCACCGGCGAGTCACTGTTCCTCACTCACTTCACCAATGAAAGCAAGGCCAAGGCACGCGTGGCCTTCGCCGCGCCTTATCCGGGCACAGTGGTACCGATTGATCTTGCTGCCGTGGGCGGCAAGCTGTTTTGTCAGAAGGATGCCTTTCTCTGCGCGGCTTATGGCACGCGCATCGGCATAAGCTTCAGTAAGCGCATCGGCGCAGGCTTCTTCGGTGGCGAGGGATTCATCCTGCAGCGCCTGGAAGGCGATGGACTGGCGTTCGTGCATGCCGGCGGCACCGTGATTCGCAAGGAGCTGAACAACGAAACCCTGCGGCTGGATACCGGCTGCCTGGTGGCCTTCACGCAGGGCATCGACTACGACATCCAGCTTGCCGGCGGCCTCCGGAGCATGCTGTTCGGTGGCGAAGGGCTGCTGCTCACCACCCTCAAGGGCACCGGCAGCGTCTGGATCCAGAGCCTGCCCTTCTCGCGCCTGGCCGAGCGGGTCTACGAGGCGACCTCACAGGCCCGCGGTGAAACCCGCGCCGGCGGTAAATGAGCCGCAGGCGACCTTCGAATTTGTCACAATGCGCCTCTTTGCCTCGATGAGACCGTCCATGTCCGAACGCAATCCCATTCCCCTGATCCTGACCGCCATCGGCAGCGTGCTTGGCACGGTCGCGGTGCTGTCCTATTACGGCTACGTGCATATCGCCAAGCCAGAGGATGCGTTGCTGCTGGCTGACTACACCATGCTCAAGACCGTTCCCGGCGAGGATTACCGGGTATCGCTGAAGCCGGCGTCGCAGGTGGCTCAGTGCATCGATGGTGTGCTGGTGCTGTTCGATACCGAACAGAAGGGCCTGACCGGCGTGCTGGTCGACAGCAAGAAGCGCGCCGTGCGCTGCATGGGTCAGGATGCGCCGCAGGAGAACAAATAAAACAGCCCGTCAGGGCGACGGGCTGCTAAAGGGGCAGGGCATCAGCTCGCCATGCCCACGGTCCGTGGTCACTCCATCGACGAACGTGGCGCGACGCGCTGGCTGTCGTTGGAGATAGTCACCTCGACGCGGCGATTCATCGCGCGGCTGGACGGCGAGTCGTTGCTCGCAACCGGGTATTGCTCGCCATAGCCCACCGCCTGGATGCGCTGTGGATCGACGCCCGCGTGGGTCAATGCGCGGCGCACGGATTGGGCGCGGCGCTCGGAAAGCTGCTGGTTGTAAGAGTCGGAGCCGGTGCTGTCGGTATAACCCTCGACTACCACCTTGCGCTCCGGATTCTCGTTCAGGAACTCAGCGAGCTTCTGGATGCCGCGCATACCGGCCGGTTTAAGTTCGGCCTTGTCCAGGTCGAACAGCACGTCGCCGAAGGTCACCAGGGTGCCGCGCTCGGTCTGCTTGGCCTGCATGTCCTCCTGCAGCTTGCGGATCTGCGCGTCCCGGGCTTCGAGGCGGGCTTCGGCGCGCTGCGCGGAGGCCTTGCCGAGATCCTCTTCGGCCGCGCGCAGGGCAATAGTCTGCTCGGCCAGTTCGATGCGGCGCTTGGTCAGGTAGGCCAGCTGATCCACCGTTTCTTCGTCGGCATCGTTCAGATATGCCTTGTTGGCCTTGTCCAGCATGTTGCTGGCGTCCTGGGTTTCCAGGGCTGCGACCTTGCTTGAGCGGGCGTCGCTCTGCAGAGCGGAGAAGCTGCTGCGCGCCTCTTCAAGGTTCTGATTGGGCTGGTTGGCGCAGGCCACTAGGCCGATGCTCAGGGCCAGCATGGTAGGTAGGGTTACGAGCTTGTGCATGACGAGTTCATCCTATTGGCTATAAACGGAATGGCGGGCGTGGCGAGGAATCAGCGAACGTTGCGCATGCCTTCTTCGCGCAATTCCTGAATCCCCTGCTGCGCATCTTCGACGGCCTTCTGAGCCTTCGCCGCTTCAGCCTTGCGTTGGGCTACGCGGGCATCCCATTCGGCCTGTTCGGCCAGCTTGCGGGCTTGTTCGTAGTTTTCTTTCTGCATGGCCAGTTCGGCCTCTTTCCACTTTTCCTGCGCGGCGCGCATTTCCACTGCGGCGTACTCGGTACCACCAGCGCTTACGGCGCTGCGCACGGCCGATTCAGTCACGGCGAACTGCTCGGTCGGTGGGTTGCCGGCGCATGCGGTCAGCAGCAGGCCACCAAGTGCAATGGCCGCCAGCTTGGGTAGCTGAAATCTCGAGGCGTGGGTTGCGACAGCTTTGTTCATGGTCAGTCTCCAGTTCGAATTGCTCAACGAATAGCTACCGTCCCTGGCCGGGCAGTGTGCTGAATAGGGCACTACCGATGTCGGGACATATTTTTGTGATGCCAAATGGCGCTAATCGTTCAGTGAAAGTTGGCGGGCTAGAGCGGTTGTCATCGGGGAATTCGCTACCAGCGCGGTATTAACGGGGTGGAGACTGGCCTGCGCGGGCAGGGTGGGCGTATGCAACAAAGGTGACCTGTGTGATGGCGCCCTGAACGGGCGCCGAGCGTACAGGGTGCGCTTTCGGGTCAGGCCGGTGGGGTGGAAGACGCTTCCTCGTCGAGCATGCGCTTGAGGTGTTTGCGCGAGAGCTCGAGAAAGCGCGGGGTAGGGCCGACGTCCTCGTAGACCGGGTCGCCCTGTTCGTCAGTGGCGATGACCTGGGTGCCGCGCTCGTACGGCAGGCTGGTTTCGACGGCTTCCAGGGCCGCACCAACCAGCTCGCCGAGCAGCGCTTCGGTGCTGCGCTTGGGGTACATCTCGGCGAGCGCCGCGAGCCGCGCCGCGCTCTCGACGTCCAGCGGAATGCTGTAGGTTGTCTGGCTCATGTGACCCTTGGCGTCGCGTTCCCAATGGCTGACCAGCTCGGAAATTCTCATGATTACTCCTTTGCCCGCGCTTACGAGCGGTGATGACATGTGCAATCGTGCTGTCCGCAACAGGGTCGTCGGCGTTGACGCCTTGTCATGACCGGATGCTGTGGGCACTCTGGTTGGAGGTAATTTCAGCGTAGCCGTTCAGGATCGTTTTCTCCGCGGCGCGTCTGATAAGCAGCGGCGAGTCGTTCATGTGAAAGCGGCAGCCCAGGAGGAGCAAGAAGGTCATGGCGAAAATCATCGACGCGCGCCTGCGCGACAACGTACACCTGCTTGGCGAACTGCTCGGCAACACCATTCGCGCCCAGCATGGCGACCAGTTCTTCGACAAGATCGAACGCATCCGCAAGGGTGCCAAGGCGGCACGCAAAGGCTCGGCCGAGGGTGCGCAGCTGCTGTCCGAGACGCTCGACAGCCTTGACGAGAATGAACTGCTGCCGATGACACGGGCGTTCAACCAGTTCCTCAACCTGGCCAATATCGCCGAGCAGTACCATCAGGTTCGTCGCCGTACGGCAGGCGAGCCGGTACCGTTCGAAACCAGCGTGTTCGCCGATCTGATCGAACGCCTCAAGGCCGCCGGACACGGCGACGAGTTCATTGCACGGCAGGTCAGCCGCCTGGAAATCGAACTGGTGCTGACAGCGCACCCCACCGAAATTTCACGGCGCACGTTGATCCAGAAGTACGACGCCATCGCCGAACAGCTGGCCGCACGGGACCACACCGACCTCTCCGACGCCGAGCAGGCGAAGATCGAGCTGCAGCTGCAGCGCCTGATCGCCGAGGTCTGGCACACCGAGGAAATTCGTCGCAACCGACCGACGCCGGTGGAAGAGGCGCGGTGGGGCTTCGCCGCCATCGAGAACTCGCTGTGGAAGGCCGTACCCAATGTATTGCGCCAGACCGATGCGACGCTCAGGCGGACGACCGGGCTGCACCTGCCACTGGAAGCCGCGCCGATCCGCTTCGCCTCCTGGATGGGCGGCGACCGCGATGGCAACCCGAACGTGACCGCGATGGTATCGCGCGAAGTGTTGCTGACCGCGCGCTGGGTGGCTGCCGATCTGTACCTGCGGGAGATCGAAGGGTTGATCACCGCATTGTCGATGAGCGAAGCCAGTGAGGAACTGCTGCGCCTGACCGGTGATTCGGCCGAGCCATACCGGGTCCTGCTCAAGCCCCTGCGTCAACGGCTGCGGGCGACCCGGGAGTGGGCGCGAGCGGCCATCGAGCATGGCCAGCCGGCTCCGGCGGAAGTGCTGCAGGACTGCGCCGAGCTGCGTCGGCCGCTGGAACTCTGCTACCGCTCGTTGCATGCCCGCGGGATGGGCATGATCGCCGATGGCGCGCTGCTTGACTGCCTGCGGCTACTGGCCGTGTTCGGGCTGTTCCTGGTACGGCTGGACATTCGCCAGGACGCGGCACGGCATGCCGCAGCGCTGGCGGAAATCACCGATTACCTCGGGCTGGCCGACTATCAGGCGTGGGACGAGCAGCGGCGACTGGACTGGCTGCAGCTTGAACTGGGCAATCGTCGCCCGTTGCTGCCGGCGCATTATCATCCGTCGGCCGATACCGCCGAGGTGCTCGCCACCTGCGCGGTGATCGCCGAGGCGCCAGCGGCGTCACTTGGCTCCTATGTCATTTCCATGGCCCATGCGGCCTCCGATGTACTCGCCGTGCAGTTGCTGCTCAAGGAAGCCGGCCTGCAGCGACCGATGCGTGTGGTGCCGCTGTTCGAAACCCTGGATGACCTGAACAACGCCGCGCCGATCATTGACCGCCTGCTCGCGCTGCCCGGGTATCGCCAGCGACTGCATGGCCCGCAGGAGGTGATGATCGGCTACTCCGACTCGGCCAAGGATGCTGGCACCACTGCCGCCGCCTGGGCCCAATACCGCGCTCAGGAACGGCTGGTGGACGTATGCCGGGAGCACGACGTCGAACTGTTGCTGTTCCATGGCCGCGGCGGCACCGTGGGGCGTGGCGGTGGCCCGGCGCATGCGGCGATTCTGTCGCAGCCGCCGGGCTCGGTTGTCGGGCGCTTCCGGACCACCGAACAGGGCGAAATGATTCGCTTCAAATTCGGCTTGCCGGACATCGCCGAGCAGAACCTCAACCTGTACCTCGCCGCGGTGCTCGAGGCGACTCTGTTGCCGCCGCCGATGCCCGAGACCGGTTGGCGTGAGACCATGGATCGTCTGTCCGCCGAAGGGGTGGCGGCCTATCGTGGCGTGGTACGCGAGCATCCGCTGTTCGTCGATTACTTCCGCCAGGCGACACCCGAGCTGGAACTGGGCCGTTTGCCGTTGGGCAGTCGCCCCTCCAAACGTCGCGAGGGTGGGGTGGAAAGCCTGCGGGCGATTCCCTGGATTTTCGCCTGGACGCAAACGCGGCTGATGCTGCCCGCCTGGCTTGGGTGGGAGCAGGCGCTGCAGAGCGCACTGACGCGCGGGGAGGGCGAGCGGCTGGCCGAAATGCGTGCGCGATGGCCGTTCTTCACTACGCGCATCGACATGCTGGAAATGGTGCTGGCCAAGGCCGATGCCGATATCGCAAGGCGTTACGATGAGCGCCTGGTGCAGCCGGAACTGCTTTCCCTTGGTAGCGATTTGCGTGACCGATTGTCGCAGGTGGTCGGCGCTGTGCTGAGCGTGACCGGCCAGGCCGATCTACTCGACCACAGCCCGAAGACCCAGGAGGCGTTCAGTCTGCGCAACACCTATCTTGATCCGTTGCACCTGCTGCAGATAGAACTGCTGGCTCGCTCAAGGCAGCAGCAGAACCCGGCAGACAGCCCGCTCGAGCAGGCGCTGCTGGTCAGTGTGGCGGGTATCGCGGCGGGCTTGCGCAACACGGGCTGAAGTGGCGGTTCCTGGCGCTCAACGGCTGCGCGATGCGTAGTCGTTGAGCGCAACTCGCGTCGAATCGTGACATTTATGCGGGTCGATAGACGCTTTCGGGACGGCTTGTGCCGCCTCGGTGCGCTGTGTATCGTGTTCAACCTTTTGTCGCATGGCGGCAAACCAGAATTTTTGATTCGTCAGCGAAGAGCCACTCCGGCCCGCTGGCAGGATCGCCCCCCTTCTAAGAAACTCGAGGACTCATCATGCGTGTGATTCTGCTGGGAGCGCCCGGTGCCGGAAAAGGTACCCAGGCTGGCTTCATTACCAAAAAATTCGGTATTCCGCAGATCTCCACGGGCGACATGCTGCGTGCCGCAGTCAAGGCGGGCACCGAGCTGGGCCTCAAGGCCAAGAGCGTGATGGATGCCGGTGGCCTGGTTTCCGATGACCTGATCATCAACCTGGTCAAGGAGCGCATCGCGCAGCCGGATTGCGCCAATGGCTTCCTCTTCGACGGCTTCCCGCGCACCATTCCCCAGGCCGAAGCTTTGAAGGAAGCAGGCGTGCGTATCGATAACGTGATCGAGATCGCCGTGGACGACGAGGAGATCGTCGGCCGCATCGCGGGTCGCCGTGTGCATCCGGCTTCCGGCCGCGTCTATCACACCGAGCACAACCCACCGAAGGTTGCGGGCAAGGACGACGAAACCGGCGATGAGCTGATCCAGCGCGAAGACGACAAGGAAGAGACCGTGCGTCATCGCCTGTCCGTCTACCATGCGCAGACCAAGCCGCTGGTGGACTTCTACCAGAGCCTGGCAGCCGCGGAAGGCACGCCGAAGTACAGCTGCATCGAAGGTGTCGGTTCGGTGGACGAGATTACGGCCAAGGTGTTCGCTGCACTGAGCTGATCGAAGCTGCCTGGCACGAGCGATAGAAATGCCCGTATCGAAAGATACGGGCATTTTTTTGCCCAGAGATCTGGACAGGCGCGAAAGAACCCGCTCCGCGAATACGTTAGAATCGGCGCCTTTTTACCAACCGGACCGACCCGATGACCACTCTGCTGGCCCTGGATACTGCCACCGAAGCCTGCTCAGTCGCGCTGTTGCACGACGGCAAGGTGCTGAGTCACTACGAGGTGATTCCGCGCCTGCATGCCCAGCGGCTGCTGCCGATGGTGCAGACGCTGCTCGGTGAGGCCGGGGTTGCGCTGTCCGCGGTGGATGCCATCGCTTTCGGGCGGGGCCCAGGTGCCTTTACCGGCGTGCGGATTGCAATCGGTGTGGTGCAGGGCCTGGCGTTCGCGTTGCAGCGGCCGGTGCTGCCGGTTTCGACCCTCGCGACCATTGCCCAACGGGCCTGGCGTGAGCACGGCGCAGCGCAGGTCGCGGCGGCCATCGATGCGCGCATGGACGAGGTCTACTGGGGCTGTTATCGCGCGCAGGCCGGGGAGATGCAGCTGGTCGGCAGTGAGGCCGTGCTGCCGCCCGAGCAGGCGGTGCTGCCGCGCGATGCAGGTGAGGACTGGTTTGGCGCCGGTACCGGCTGGGGTTACGGCGAGCGGATAACCGCGGCCGTACGTACGCACGACGCTGGGATGCTGCCGCATGCCGAAGATCTGCTGAGTCTGGCTAGTTTCGCCTGGCGCCGAGGCGAAGCGCTGGAGGCCGATCAGGCCCAGCCGGTCTATCTGCGGGACAATGTTGCGACGCCCAAAGGGATCAAATGACGAGGAACGTTGCCAAACTCCTGGCTGCCCGTTAGAGTCGCCGGGCCTCTGATCGAGTCCAATGATGCGCGTCGAAAGCTCCTTTCCCGTTCCCTATTCAACGGATCGTTCTGCCCGTACCGGCAGGGCGGCGGATAGCTATGGGGAAACACAGCGGGTCGCGCAGGCGCAGCGCGGGGTCGACAGCCGCTCCGGTCAGGATTACCAGCCCCAGGCCGATCGTCCGCAGCAGCGGGTCAATTCCAGCGCGCTGGTCGAACGCTACTCCGCATTCCGCTATGACGAGCCGCAGCCCGAGCGCCCACTGACCAGTCGCGTGGCCCAGGCGCTGGCCAGCTACGCCAGCACCGCCAGCATGAGCGTCGAGTTCGACGGCGCAGAGGTGCTCGGGCTCGACCTCTACGCCTGAGGCGGTTCGATCTGCCAGAGCTTCCCTATTACATCGGTTGTCCCTCTTGGAACGAGAGTGCCTGGCTCGGCTCGTTGTACTCGACGGCTACGCCGGCTTGCGATTTCCTTGCCGCCTACTGTTCCACCTTCAATACAGTCGAGGGCAATACCACGCTGTACGCCTGGCCATCGGAGCAGAAGGTCCAGCGCTGGGCCGGCGAGATGCCCGAGGGCTTCCGCTTCTGTGCCAAATTTCCCCGCGATGTCAGCCAGGCCGGCGATCTGCGTGCGGCGCTGGAGCAGGCGCATGCCTTCCAGCGGCTGTTGCTGCCATTGGGGCGAAGGGTAACGCCGTTCTGGCTGCAACTGCCCGCCAGCGTTGGGCCATTCAGATTGAGCGAGCTTGCGGCGTTCATCGATGGCTTCGACGCAGCGCTGGCGATCGAGGTGCGGCATCCCGGATTCTTCGACCGAGGGGATGGCGAGCGCGCGTTGAACCGATTGCTGCGTGATCGTGGCATTGAGCGCATCTGCCTAGATACCCGCGCGCTGTTCAGCTGCCACTCTCACGACCCCGCCGTGTTGCATGCGCAGAGCAAGAAGCCGCGTCTGCCGGTACGCCCGGTGGCATTCAGCGATTCGCCGCAGGTGCGCTTCGTCGGTCACCCCGAGCTGGAGGCGAACGACGCATTCATGGTGCCCTGGCTGGACAAGGTGGCTGGTTGGATCGAGGCCGGCAAGACGCCGCACGTCTATCTGCATACCCCCGACAATCATCGTGCGCCCGAGCTGGCGATGCGTTTTCACGGCTTGCTGAGCGAGCGCTTGCCCTGCCTGCCGGCCCTGCCTGCATTGCACCCCGCGCCGCAGATGTCCTTGCTGACGGATTGAGCCAGCGGTTTCGACCAGTTTTGTAAAACATCCCTCTCAACTTCGCGGGTTGGCTGTTGCCCATAAGGAATGACCTTTGGCCGCTTCTTTCTTCTCCTGTTGCTGCTGCTTGCGGGCTTCGCCCTGGCGGTGCGGCAGGATCTGATCGACATCCCGCCGCGCTGGAACCCCTGGGCGCCGCTGGACATCCGTGAGCCGCCGAACCTGTTGACGCCACTCAAGCTGCGGCGCCTGCAGCAGGACCGAACGCTCTGCGAACAGGCGCTCGCCACGGCGCCGCTGCGTTATTCAGCCGTGCCGGACAGCACGCCGGAGCCCGGCTGTCCGGTCAAGAACAGCGTTCGGGTGCAGGGCTCGGACGTGCGGTTCAACGGGCCTTTTCTCGCCACCTGTCCGCTGGCGGCGGCTTATGCGATGTTCGAGTTGCACGGGCTTCAGCCGGCGGCCCAGGCAGTATTCGAGCAGCCGGTGGTGCGCATTGATCACTTCGGCAGCTTTGCCTGTCGCAACATCGCCCGCAGCAACCGCCGCAGCCAGCACGCCAGCGCCAATGCGCTGGATATGGCGGGCTTTCACCTTGAGGATGGCACCCGCATCACCGTGGCTCGGGACTGGGACGGCGAGGGCGACAAGGCGCGTTTCCTGCGGCTGGCTCGCGATGCGGCCTGCGATGCGTTCAACGTGACGCTCGGGCCGGAATACAACGCGGCCCACCACGACCACTTTCACGTCGACATGGGTGGCTTCGGCATGTGCCGCTGAACGCTCGCGCGCAGCCTGGAATGCTCTGGCACAATGCGCGGCTTTCCATCACCGCTGGATGCCCAATGTCCGCACGCAACCCTGTGGTTCGAGTCGAACCGCTGACTCCTCAGTTCGCCGCTGCCGCCCATCAATGGGCGCAGCGTCTCGACTTGCCGGAAATTCAGGACGCGGCCGAATTCGCTTTGCAGATTGGCGCGGACGGCTTGCAGCTGCAGTTGCTCGAGGCGCAGGCACCGGGGCCGGTACGGGTGGATTTCGTCGAGGGGGCCGCAGCGCACCGGCGTCAGTTCGGTGGCAACAGTGGGCAGATGATCGCCAAGGCCGTGGGCATCCAGCCCGGTATCCGGCCACGGGTGCTGGATGCTACAGCGGGACTCGGGCGCGATGCCTTCGTGCTGGCGACGCTGGGCTGTGAAGTAAGCCTGATCGAACGCCAGCCGCTGATTGCCGCGCTGCTGGAGGATGGTCTGGGTCGCGCGGCTGGGGACGCCGAGGTGGGTGCTATCGCCGCGCGGATGACCCTGCTCAAGGGCAATGCCATCGAGCTGATGACGCAGTGGCAGGGCGAGGCGCCGCAGGTCATCTACCTCGACCCGATGTTTCCCCATCGCGAAAAGAGTGCGCTGGTGAAGAAGGAGATGCGCCTGTTCCGACCCTTCGTCGGCGACGATATGGACGCGCCGGCGCTGCTGGCCGCGGCACTGGAGCTGGCCAGCCATCGTGTGGTGGTCAAGCGTCCGCGCAAGGCGCCGGCCATCGAAGGCGCCAAGCCCGGCTACAGCCTGGAAGGAAAATCCAGCCGCTACGACATCTATCCGAAGAAGAAGCTGCAGGGCTGATTCCCCAGTCCGCGAACCTCTCGCTTGCTCAGGTCAGCAACGATAGGCGCGCAGAAACACACTCACCGCGTCCCGCACGTGCAGGTTGCCTTCCTCATCGGTTGGCGCCTCGGCATAGCCGACCAGCAGGCGGAAATGCTGGGCACCCTTGATCAGCGAGCAGAAATGCTCCGCGGCGCGCAGTGGGTCGTCGATCTCCAGCAGGCCCAGCGCGTCGGCCCTGCTGAACAGCTGTTGCAGATCGCACAGCAGCTGCTGCGGGCCGGCATCGAAGAACATCTTCACCAGCCCCGGATTCTGCGTCGCCATCGCCACCATCACCCGATGCAGACCGATGGACTCGGGGCTATTGACCAGCTCATTGAAGGCGCCACCGATCGCCAGCAGCACCTGCTCGATGTCGCAATCCGCCTCCACCTGAAACAGCCGCCTCGGCAGGCGCGTTTCGCAGGTGGTCTTCACGGCCGCGCTGAAGAGCGCCTCCTTGTCCTTGAAGTGGCTGTACAGCGTGAGCTTGGAAACGCCGGCTTCGGCGGCGATGGCCTCCATGCTGCTGCCTTCGTAGCCGTTGCCGAGGAACAGCACCTGTGCGGCAGCGAGGATCGCCTCGCGCTTGGCGGGGTCCTTCGGGCGGCCTGGGCCGGGCGATACGGAATGGATTTCTGTCATGGGCGTTTTAATAGTGGACTGGCTGGTACGCTATTTTTACTATACCGCTCAGTATAAGTATTCCAATCCGCTTCGCGACAGAGAGACTTCATCGTGTTCCGACATGCCTTGTCCCTTGCCTCTATGTTCGGTTGTGCACTTGTTCTGGTCGCCTGCGGCAACGGCGAGCCTCCGCAGCAACTGCCTCGTCCGGTCATGGTGGTGCAGCCGCAGCCGGCCAGCGAAGCACGCGAGAGCTATCCCGGCGAAGTGCACGCGCGTTACGAGCCTGAGCTGGCCTTTCGCATCGGCGGCAAGGTCGTCGAGCGGCTGGTCGAAGCGGGCGACCGCGTACGCAAGGACCAGCCCCTGGCACGTCTCGATCCGCAGGACGTGCGGCTGCAGCTGGACGGCATGCGCGCGCAGGTGGCGGCCGCAGAAGCCAATCTGCGCGTGGCCAAGGCCGAACATGACCGCTACAAGGCGCTGCTCGGTCGCCAGCTGGTCAGCCAGTCGCAGTTCGATAACGCCGACAACGCCTATCGCGCCGCGGCTGCTCGTTTGCAGCAGGCGCGCGCCGAATTCGATGTGGCCAGCAATCAGGTCGATTACGCGGTACTGCGCGCCACCAGCGATGGCTTGATCGCGCAGCGCCGAGTCGAGGTGGGGCAGGTGGTCGCTGCGGGGCAGACCGCGTTCGTACTGGCAACGGATGGCGAGCGGGAAGTGGCCATCGATCTGCCGGAGCAGTCGCTGGAGCGCTACCGGGTTGGCCAGGAAGTCGAGGTCGAACTCTGGTCGCAACCGGGGCGCCACTATCTCGGCAAGATCCGCGAACTCTCGCCAGCCGCCGATGCGCAGTCGCGGACCTATTCCGCGCGCGTTGCCTTCAGCGAGCAGGAGGTGCCGGCCGAGCTGGGGCAGAGCGCGCTGGTGAGCATTCGCCGCGATGGCGAAGTGTCGCTGGCGGTGCCGCTGTCAGCTCTGAGTGCGGAAAAGGGCCGGGCGCATGTCTGGCGGCTCAGAGCCGATTCCACCGTCGAGCGGGTCGAGGTTCGGACCGGGCCCTTCGGCGAACAGCTGGTGCCAGTCCTCGAAGGGCTCGACGCCGACGACTGGATCGTCCTGGCCGGGGTGCAGATGCTCAGCGATAACCAGCCGGTTCGCCCGGTGGATCGCCACAATCGCCCCGTCGAGCTGGCCGCCCAGGAGTAATCGCGATGCGCTTCAATCTCTCCGCCTGGGCGCTGCAGAACCGGCAGATCGTCGTCTACCTGATGCTGCTGCTGGCGATCGTCGGCGCGCTGTCGTACAGCAAGCTCGGCCAGAGCGAGGACCCGCCATTCACCTTCAAGGCCATGGTCATCCAGACGCAATGGCCGGGCGCTACCGCCGAGGAAGTATCGCGCCAGGTCACCGAGCGCATCGAGAAGAAGCTGATGGAAACCGGCGAGTACGAGCGCATCGTCTCGTTCTCCCGACCGGGCGAATCCAATGTCACCTTCATGGCACGCGACTCGATGCGCTCGAAGGACATTCCCGATCTCTGGTACCAGATTCGCAAGAAGATCGGCGACATCCAGCACACCTTTCCGCCGGGTGTGCAGGGGCCCTTCTTCAATGACGAGTTCGGCACCACCTTCGGCAACATCTACGCCCTGACTGGCGACGGTTTCGACTACGCGATCCTCAAGGACTACGCCGACCGCATCCAGCTGCAGCTGCAGCGGGTGAAGAACGTCGGCAAGGTCGAGCTGATCGGCCTGCAGGACGAGAAGATCTGGATCGAGCTCTCCAACGTCAAACTGGCCACGCTCGGCGTTCCGCTGGAAGCCGTGCGCCAGGCGCTGGAGGCGCAGAACGCGGTAACGGCTGCCGGTTTCGTCGAGACGATCAGCGATCGGGTGCAGCTGCGCGTCACCGGTAGCTTCGAGACGGTCAAGGAGATTCGTGATTTCCCCATCCGCGTTGCCGGCCGCACCTTCCGTATCGGCGATGTTGCCGAGGTGCATCGCGGCTTCAACGACCCGCCCGCGCCGCGCATGCGCTTCATGGGCGAGCCGGCACTGGGGCTGGCGGTATCGATGAAAAGCGGTGGCGACATCCTGGTGCTGGGCGAGGCACTGGAGCAGGAGTTCGCCCGCCTGCAGCAGGAGCTGCCGGCGGGGATGCAGCTGCGCAAGGTCTCGGATCAGCCCGCTGCGGTGAAGACCAGCGTCGGCGAGTTCGTCAAGGTGCTGATCGAGGCGCTGGTGATTGTGCTGCTGGTGAGTTTCTTCTCGCTAGGCGTGCGTACCGGGCTGGTGGTCGCGCTGTCGATTCCGCTGGTGCTGGCAATGACCTTTGCCGCCATGAGCTATCTGGACATCGGCCTGCACAAGATCTCCCTCGGCGCCCTGGTCCTGGCCCTCGGGCTGATGGTGGATGACGCGATCATTGCGGTGGAGATGATGGCGATCAAGATGGAGCAGGGTTACGACCGCCTCAAGGCCGCCAGCTTCGCCTGGACCAGCACGGCGTTCCCGATGCTGACCGGCACGCTGATCACCGCCGCCGGTTTCCTGCCAATCGCCACCGCCAATTCCAGTACCGGTGAATACACCCGTTCGATATTCCAGGTTGTGGCCATTTCGCTCATCGCGTCCTGGATCGCCGCGGTAATGTTCGTACCGCTGATCGGCGAAAAACTGCTGCCGGACCTGGCCAAAAAATCTGCACACAAGCACGGCACAAGCAGCGAAGGCCACGATCCTTACGCAACCCCGTTCTACCAGCGCGTACGGCGCGTGGTGACCTTCTGCGTGCGCCGGCGCAAGACCGTCATCCTGCTCACCCTGGCGATCTTCGCCGCCGCGGTGGTGCTGTTCCGCCTGGTGCCGCAACAGTTCTTCCCCGCGTCCGGCCGTTTGGAGCTGATGGTCGATCTCAAACTGGCCGAAGGCGCCTCGTTGAAGGCGACCGAAGCGGAGGTGGCGCGGCTGGAACAGCTACTCAAGGAACGGGCCGGCATCGACAACTACGTGGCTTACGTCGGCACCGGCTCGCCGCGTTTCTACCTGCCGCTGGATCAGCAGCTGCCGGCGACCAGCTTCGCCCAGTTCGTCGTGCTGGCCGACAGCATCGAATCCCGCGAGGCTCTGCGCAGTTGGCTGATCGAGCGTATGCGCGAGGACTTCCCGAGCCTGCGTGGTCGCGTGACGCGACTGGAGAATGGCCCGCCGGTGGGCTATCCGGTGCAGTTCCGTGTCACCGGCGAGCACATCGACGTGGTGCGCGGGCTGGCTCGCCAGGTTGCTGCAAAGGTCAACGAGAACCCGCACGTGGCCAACGTCCATCTGGACTGGCAGGAGCCGAGCAAGATGGTCCGGCTGAACGTCGATCAGGATCGTGCCCGGGCGTTGGGCGTGACCACCGCCGAGCTGTCCGGCTTCCTGCGGCGCACCTTCACCGGCAGCAGCGTCAGCCAGTTCCGCGAGGACAACGAGCTGATCGAGATCCTCCTGCGCGGCACCGAGCGCGAGCGGCTTGAGCTGTCGATGCTGCCGAGCCTGGCTATCCCAACCGAGAGCGGGCGCAGCGTGCCTCTGTCGCAAGTGGCGACGCTTGAGTACGGCTTCGAGGAGGGCGTGATCTGGCATCGCAACCGCCTGCCGACGGTCACCGTGCGTGCCGACGTGTACGGGGAGCAGCAACCGGCTGCGCTGGTGCGGCAGATCGAGCCGACCCTGGCAGACATTCGCGATCAGCTGCCCGGCGGCTATCTGCTGGAGGTTGGCGGAACGGTGGAGGACTCCGAGCGCGGCCAGCGTTCGGTGAATGCCGGCATGCCGCTGTTCGTCATCGTCGTGCTGACCCTGCTGATGGCGCAGCTCAAGAGTTTCTCGCGCTCGGCCATGGTGTTCCTCACCGCGCCGCTGGGCATCATCGGTGTTGCACTGTTCCTGCTGTTGTTCGGGCAGCCGTTCGGCTTTGTGGCGATGCTCGGCACCATCGCGCTGTCGGGGATGATCATGCGTAACTCGGTGATTCTGGTGGATCAGATCGAGCAGGACATCGGTGCCGGTCAGGCGCGCTTCACCGCCATCGTCGATGCCACGGTGCGCCGCTTCCGGCCCATCGTGCTGACCGCGCTGGCCTCGGTGCTGGCGATGATTCCGTTGTCGCGCAGTATCTTCTTCGGGCCAATGGCGGTGGCGATCATGGGTGGCCTGATCGTCGCCACGGCGCTGACGCTGCTGTTCCTGCCGGCGCTGTACGCGGCCTGGTTCCGGGTTCGCGAAGACGAGGCGAGCGCCGGCTGACGGTGTTTATCGGGCGCGCCTGACCGGCGCGCTCAGATGCCTGCGGCGGTCAGCAGGCACTCGGCGGCGGCCTTGGCGTCCAGCGCCTGCTCGCCTGGACCCTCGATGTGCGCCATGCTCAGCGCCCCTTCGAGCAGGTACTGCAGCTGTCGCGCCAGCCGCAGCGGCTCGGGGGCATCCAACCGTTCCAGCAGTTCGCGCAGATGACTCTGCAGCTCCGCCTTGTAGGCCGCCGAGCGCCGATGGATGGGGTGCTCACGGTCCTGATATTCGGCCGCAGCGTTTATGAACAGGCAACCGCAGAAGGCGCCGTTGCCATGGATCATCCCGTGCAGCCCATCGAAAACGCCCAGTAGCGCCTCGCGCGGCGGCAGCTTGCCGGCGCGCTCGCGCAGGCGCGTCAGCATCAGCTCGTGGCGCGCTTCCAGCACGGCCAGGATCAGCTCGTCCTTGGACTTGAAGTGTTTGTACAGCGTCATTTTGGCCACGCCGGATTCGGCCAGGATGCGATCGATGCCGGTGGCGTGATAGCCCTCGCGATAGAACAGATTCTCTGCGGTGTTGAGCAACTGGTCGCGCTTGTTCGATGCCATGGATACCTCCTGTGGTTCGACATTATGCGGGAGCGCTCGCGGCTTGCTCCAGTTGGGGTGGATTTGCGTTGGTGCTTGCAGTGTACAGACAGGTCTGTCTATTATCCAGTCGCAGCCAATCACGAGGGCAACACCATGAAGCTTTACGACCTGACCCTATCCGGCAATTGCCACAAGGTTCGCCTGTTTCTCAGCCTGATCGGCCAGCCAGTCGAGCTGGTGCCGGTGAATCTACTGGCGGGCGAGCAGAAGCAGCCTGCATTTCGGGAAATCAACCCGCGGGGGCAGATTCCGGTGCTCGAGGACGGCGACTTTCGACTTGGCGATTCCCAGGCGATCCTGGTTTATCTGGCCCAGCGTTATGCCCCTGAGTGGTTCCCGCAGGACGCCGAGGCCCAAGGCCGCATCGCCAGCTGGCTGAGCTTCGCTGCCAACGAGGTGCAGCACGGTCCGGCTACGCTGCGTCTGGGCAAGCTTTTCGGCCGGCCCATCGACGAGCCGCTGGCGCAGGCACGTGCCGCCAGCACCCTGCGTACGCTCGAGCGGCACCTTGCACAGCACGCCTGGCTGGCGCAGACCAGCGAACCGACCATCGCCGATATCGCCGTCTACCCGAACGTTGCGCTCGGAGGCGATGGCGGGCTCGATCTGCAGGCATATCCGGCGCTGCAGGCGTGGTTCGCCCGCGTTCGAGCGTTGCCGGGTTATCTCGGCATGCTGGGGTTGTGACGCCATGAACGTGCAGAATGGTCGGATGCCAGGCGAGCAAGGCCGGCATTCGGGCCGCCGGATCGGAGTATCGCTGTTGGTGGTGATCGGGCTGGCAGTGTCCCTGTTTGGCTTCGTCGAGGATGCTTCGGCTGTGCAAGGGTTGCGCTTCAGCCTGGTGAAGACGGCGCAGAGCGACAGTGGCGACTTCTTGCTGGGACGGAACGGTTGGCAGGAGGCGCCGCCCACGCAGCACATCGCGATTCTGATCGAGCATCGCGGCAGCCGCTTGCTGTTTGGAACCGGGCTCGGTAGGCAGATCGACGCGCAGCTGGACGCCGAGCTGCCGTGGCGGATCAAGCGCTACGGCGAGGTGCAACCGGCACGCGACCAGCTGGAGCGGGACGGGCTGGACATCGACCGTATAGTGCTGGGCTGCGTGCGCTGGGAGCACGCTTCGGGGCTGGCCGACTATCCCGAGGTACCGGTATTGGCCAGCGCGGACAGCCTAGGCTATCTGGAGGCTGCCACGCCGCCAGCGGTGTTGTCCAGCCAGTTTCGCCACCCGGTCCGCTGGCAGTCGCTGGAGTTCCAGGCGAGCCCCTATCGGGAGCACCGTCGCAGCCTGGATCTGTTCGGCGACGGCCAGGTCGTGCTGGTGCCGCTGGACGGTCATGGCGCGGTTGGTCTGTTCCTCACGTTCGCCGATGGCCGCCGTTTCTTCTTTCGCGGCGACCGACTGGGTCGGGACGCCGGCGATGCGCCAGAGGACGTTGTCGCGCTGCAGGACGCCAACACCCAGGTCGCGCTCGACTTCTATCCGCACTGGGTAGAGTGAGGCGCCGCTGAAATAAACACCGCGGTCAGTCTGGTTTTGGGCGATGCTTAGGATGTGGGAATGAGCGATCAGCCGCGTGACGGCGCTGCCCCGATCGCTCGGCCCGTGCCCAATGGCCGAAGTAGGTCTGCCGCTGTGAAGACGGATAGCTGCGCGCCCCTGGCGAGTGTCATCGATCTGCTGCTGGATGCCATCTGCGTGGTCGATGCGCAAGGCCATCTGGTTTATGTCAGCGCCGCCTGCGAGCGCATCTTCGGCTACAAGCCGGAGGAGATGGTGGGCAAGCAGATGATCGAGATGGTCTATCCCGAAGACCGTGCCAGAACCATGGCTGCCGCCGGTGAGGTCATGGCCGATCAGCCGCTGCTGCACTTCGAGAACCGCTATGTGCGTAAGGACGGCAGTGTGGCGCACATCATGTGGTCAGCCTGCTGGTCAGCGGACAGCAAGTTGCGTATTGGTGTGGCGCGCGATATCACCCAGCGCAAGCAGTCCGAAGCGATGCAGGCGGCACTCTATTCGATCTCTGAGGCGGCGCACGGCGCCAAGGACCTCGCCGCGCTGTATCAGCAGATTCATCTGACCATCGCTCAGCTCCTGCCGGTGGACGATTTCATCGTCGCCATCCGCAATGCTGCCAGCGGCGAGCTGACTTATCCCTACCAGGCGCTGGCGCTCGACTCGACCAGCCTCCCCATGGAGCCCGCGGCGTCCCTGCGTTTTTCCGTTCTACACGGCGCGCAACCGTTGCGCTTCAATGCGGACTCGATGCCTGCGCTGGCGCTTCCGCTCAGCGACGGGGATACCCACGCCTGGTGGCTGGGTGTACCGCTCAACTCGAGCGAGGGGGGCATCGGCGTGCTGATGCTCAAGAGCACGGCGGCTCCCTACGCCGAGAAGGATCAAGAGCTGCTGCAGTTCGTCTCCACTCAGGTGGTAACGGCAATCGAGCGCAAGCAGCTGTATGCGCGCCTGCACCGGATGGCGCAGTACGACGAACTCACCGGCCTGCCGAACCGCGCCTGTTTTCGCGATCGCCTGGACACGGCGCTGGCGCGGGTACGGCGCAATGGTGGACGTGTCGCATTGCTCTACGTGGATCTGGATCGCTTCAAGCAGGTCAACGATACCTACGGCCACAGCGGCGGCGACCAACTGCTGCGCGCAGTGGCCGATCGCCTCACGCACTGCGTGCGCGACACCGATACCGTCGCGCGGCTGGGAGGCGACGAGTTCGTGGTGCTGCTGGAAAACATCGCAGAGGCGGAGGACGCGCGCCATGTGGTCGACAAGATCCGCAGCGCCTTCAAGCAGCCAATGCGTGTTGCCGGGCATGACCTCGCAATCGGCTTGAGTATAGGCACCGCGCTCTATCCGGAGGACGGTGAGGCGGAGGCGCAGCTGCTCAAGCAGGCCGATGAACGCATGTACTTGATGAAGGCCCGAGGCGGACAGCCACAGGACTGCGACTGAACATCTCGGCACAGTGCTTCAGAATGACTTCAGCATCCTGCCCAGCAACTCCATCGCCTGCTCGCTGCGGGCGTCCCATGGATGGCCGTGATTCAGCCGCGCGCAGTTGCGAAAGCGCTGGGTCGCCGAGAAGATCGGCCCCGGTGCCAGGCTGATGCCCTGGGCCAGCGCCAGTTGCAGGAGCTGCAGCGAGTCCACCTGCTCGGGAAATTCGAACCACAGAAAGTAGCCGCCACTGGGCCGCGTGACCCGCGTGCTCGCAGGGAAATGGCGGGCGGCGGACGCGAGCATCGCACCCTGCTGCATCTCCAGCGCGTGACGCAGCTTGCGCAGGTGACGGTCGTAGCCGCCATGCTGCAGGTAATCGGCGATGGCGGCCTGTGCCGGCACGGAAGGGGAGATGGTGGTCATCAGCTTGAGCCGGGCGATCTGCTCGGCGTAGCGGCCGCCAGCGACCCAGCCGACCCGGTATCCGGGTGCCAGGCTCTTGGAGAACGAGCCGCAGTGCATCACCAGGCCTTCGCGATCATGGCTCTTCACCGGTTTTGGGGGCTCGCGGGTGAAGTACAGCTCGGCGTAGACGTCGTCCTCGATCAGCGGCACCTGATGGCGCTGCAACAGCTCGTACAGCTGCTGCTTCTTCGCCTCGCCCATGCTCGCGCCCAGCGGGTTCTGCAGGCTGCTCATGAACCAGCAGGCCTTGATCGGCAGGTGCGCGAGGCGGTCGGCGAGGGTGTCGAGGTCGATGCCTTCGCGCGGGTGTACCGGAATCTCCACCGCCTTGAGCTTGAGTCGCTCCAGTACCTGCAGCGTGGCGTAAAACGCTGGCGCCTCGATGGCTACCAGATCGCCCGGTTCGGTTACCACCTGCAGGCAGAGGTTCAGAGCCTCCATCGCACCGGTGGTGATCACCAGTTCGTCCATCGGCAGCATCACGCCGCTGACCATGTAGCGCAGGGCGATCTGCCGGCGCAGGTCCGGGTTGCCAGCGGTCATCTCAGCGATCACTTCGCGTGCCGGCATATCGCGCACGCTTTGCGCCATCGAGCGCGCCAGGCGCTGCAGGGGAAATAGCTCGGGACTGGGGAAGGCCGAACCGAAGGGCACCGTGGCCGGGTCGCGCAGCGAGGCGAGCACCGAGAACACCAGCTCGCTGACGCCGACATCGGTGGTTTCCGCCGGACGGCTGCTGATGTCCGGCTCGTGCAACGGGCGCTTGGCATGTTCGCGGACGAAATAGCCCGAGCGCGCCCGTGCCTGAATCAGCCCGCGGTCCTCCAGCAGGTAGTAGGCCTGGAACACGGTGGACGGGCTGACGCCGTAGGTGCGGCTGGCGTGGCGCACCGAGGGCACCTTTTCTCCCGGCGCGAGCACGCCGCTGCGTATCAGTTCGGCAATCTCGTCGGCGAATTTCTCGTAGCGCTTCATCGTGTCCGGGCCGTGGCGGTTGGGCATGGCCAGTCTACTGGCGTAGCGCCGCGATGGGGGCGACGAAGGTGCTCGGTGTACTCACCCGACTGCTCGGCTCGGCCATGTCGCTGACCTCGAAGCGCAGCTCACGGCTGAAGTCGCGGGCGTTGTCGAGCAGCGCCACGCTGACCGGCAGATCGGCGTCTCGCCCGGGGCCAGGGCAATCTCGCGCGGGCCTTGCAGCGCGAACGGCCCGTCTTCCAATGCCAGCGCGTAGCGCCGCGGCTGCTGGGTCTTGTTGATCAGCTTGAGGCGGTACATGTTCTCGATCTGCCCCTGCATGTTCTCGCGGTACAGGGTGCGGTCGCGGGTGACGTCCAGCTGCAGCTGCGGCCGCGCGTCCAGTGCCCAGATGAAGGCGGCGATCATCGCTGTCATCGCCACGGCATAACCGATCAGCCGCGGACGCAAGAGGCGGGTGGCGCCGCCCTTGAGTGCGCGCTCGGAGGTGTAGCGCAGCAGGCCGCGGGCGTAACCCATCCGGTCCATGACGCTGTCGCAGACGTCGATGCAGGCGCCGCAGCTGATGCAGTCCAGCTGCAGGCCGTCGCGGATGTCGATGCCGGTGGGGCAGACCTGCACGCACAGCGTGCAGTCGACGCAGTCACCGAGGCCCTGTGCTCGCGGATCACTGCCCTTGCGCCGGGCACCGCGGTTCTCGCCGCGGGCTGTGTCGTAGGAGACCAGCAGGGTGTCGGCGTCGAACATCACGCTCTGGAAGCGCGAGTAGGGGCACATATGCAGGCACACCTGTTCGCGCAGCCAGCCGGCGTTGATGTAGGTCGCGGCGGTGAAGAACAGCAGCCAGAAGGCGGTGGTGGCACCGACCTCGAAGCGGGCAAGGTCGGCCACCAGCTCGCGTACCGGGGTGAAATAGCCGACGAAGGCCAGCGCCGTGGCCAGGCTGATGGCCAGCCACAGCGTGTGCTTGGCGGCACGGCGCAGCAGCTTGACGGCGGACCAGGGTGCAGCATCGAGCTTGATGCGCTGCAGGCGATCACCCTCGGTGACCTTTTCCACCCACATGAACATCCAGGTCCAGGTGCTCTGCGGGCAGGCGTAGCCGCACCAGATGCGCCCGGCCAGCACGGTGATGAAGAACAGGCCGAACGCGGCGATGATCAGGATCGCCGAGAGCAGGATGAAATCCTGCGGCCAGAAGGTGGCGCCGAAGATGTGGAACTGCTGCCGGTCTAGGTCCCACAGCACCGCCTGACGCCCGTTCCAATTCAGCCAGACGGTGCCGAAGTAGAGCAGCATCAGCAGGGCGCCGCCCAACAGGCGCAGGTTGCGGAAACGTCCGCTGAAACTGCGCGTGTGGATGGGCCCGCCGCTCTGGGCGGGCGTCAGGCGGATCGGCTGGCTGGGATCAACGGTTTCGATGATCCGCGCGGGTATGCGGTCGGTCATTGGCTTTCGCCCCATAGGCAGTTCAGGCGAGGCGGATGATCCCCGTCAAGGCTCATGCATAACAGACTCAGATGTGACGGCTAAATACGGATCAGATCGGGCGCGGCAGCGCTGTCGGAACGCAGGCATCGCTAGGCGTTGACCTGCATCAGCGGAAGCTGTCGGGATCGACTGACCCGCTTTTTTCGTGTGCATCTGATGCTGTTCTGTCGCCGCCAGGCCGGCCATAGTCGAGACCTTTTGCCGAATGAAGAGGAGCGAACGCATGACTCATCCAATGCTGCCGAGGGAGCACCGCCGATGATTCTCCAAGGCCTGACCTGGCTCGTGCTGCTGCAGCTGCTCGGCAATCTGATCAACCTGGTGCTGTTGCCGGCACTGCCGGGGCCGATCATCGGCATGTTGTTGCTGTTCGGCCTGTTGCTATTGCGCCGCAGCATTCCGGAGTCGCTGGAGAAGACGGCGGCCTTGCTGCTGCAGTATCTGCCGCTGCTGCTGATCGTGCCGGCCGCCGGCATCATGACCAGCGCTGGCGCACTGCTGGATGATCTGCCAGCGATCGCCGCCGGCCTGGTGTTGTCGCTGCTGATCACGGTGCCGTTCTGCGGCTGGCTGATGCAGCGGCTGATCAGCCGACTCGACCGCCAGCGGGAGGATCAGGCATGACGTTACTCGATTGGCGCACCGCCTGGGCGGCGGTCGTGGTCCATCCTTTGTTCGCCGTGGCACTTACGCTGATCGCCTTTCAGCTGGCGCTGATGCTCTATCGCCGCAGCGGCTGGCTGGTGCTGCAACCGGTGATGGTGGGCATGCTATTGGTGGTTGGCACGCTGACCCTGGTGGACCTGGACTACGCGCGCTACCGCGACGGCGCTGCGCTGGTCGCCATGCTGCTGGGGCCTGCCACCGTGGCGCTGGCGGTGCCGCTGCATCGACATCTCAAGCGTATCCAGCAGCTGTTCTGGCCGATCGTCATCACCTTGGCGGTCGGCGGCGTGCTCAGCGTGGTACTGACGCTGGCGATCGCCTGGACGCTGGGCGCAGAGCTGCCGGTGCTGATGAGCCTGGCGCCGAAGTCCGCGACGATGCCCATCGCCATGCTGGTGGCCGAGCAACTCGGTGGCCTGGCCTCGCTGGCGGCGATATTCGTCATGCTCACCGGGGTCATCGGCACCGCGCTGGGACCGTTGCTCCTCGGCTGGGCAGGCGTCGAGCATCCCGCCGCGCGCGGCCTGAGCTATGGCCTCAACGCCCATGCCATCGGTACCGCCAGGGCGCTGGAGGAGGGTGACGAATGCGGCGCCTTCGCTGCGCTGGGCATGAGTCTGTTGGGCATTCTGATCGCGTTGCTGCTGCCGTTTGCCCTGGGCTGATGTGCGGCGCCGTCGCAAGTAGATGAAAAGGACGGATTCCGGGCCCTTCAGCCCTCACGCGCCACTGGCTAGCACCCCGTCAGGCCCGTTAGAGTAGGCGGCGGTCGCTTGACCGTGCACAGGGTGCAAACCATGAAATTGCGGATGTTCCAGGTCGATGCTTTCACCGCTGAACGTTTCCGGGGCAATCCCGCGGCGGTGATCCCCTTGCAGGCCTGGCTGGCGGACGAGCTGATGCAAGCCATCGCCGCCGAGAACAACCTTTCCGAGACGGCCTTCTTCGTTCGCGAGGCGGACGGGGCCTTTTACATCCGCTGGTTCTCGCCGCTCACCGAAATCGATTTCTGCGGCCACGCCACGCTGGCCAGTGCGTTCGTGCTGCTGGAGCAGGGGCTGGCCCAGGCGCCGCTGACCTTTCGCGCCGCTGCCGTGGGCGATCTGACCGTGCAGCGGCGGGCTGACGGTCTGCTGGAAATGAGCTTCCCCAATCGTGCGCCGGAACCCGTTGCCGAGCCGCCGGCTGCGTTGTTGCAGGGGCTCGGGTGCGAGCCGGAAGCGGTGCTGCGCAATCGCCAGGCGTGGTTCGCCGTCTATCGCGACGAGCACCAGGTGCGCGCGCTGGCGCCCGATCTGCAGGCACTGCGCACGCTGGCGCCACTGGATGTGGTAGTGACCGCGCCGGGGAGCGAGCAGGATTTCGCCTCCCGTTATTTCTGGCCAGCCAACGGCGGCGACGAGGACCCGGTCACCGGCTCCATCCATGCCGGGCTTGCGCCGTACTGGGCCGAGCGGCTGGGACGCAAGGAACTGGTGGCGCTGCAGGCGTCGGCGCGCACGGGCATCCTGCACTGCCGGGTCGAAGCGGATCGTGTGATGGTGGCCGGGCAGGCCGTGCTGTATCTCGACGGCACCATCGAACTTTAAAAAAACGCTCTAACCCATGGCGATCGGTCTTCATGTCCGGCGCGATGGGTGTGCCTGTGTGTGGCTGATCGGTTGATAGGGGAATGGGTTGTGATGATGAAAAGGCTGTTGCCGTTTGTCCTGCTTGCCAGCGCAATGGGCTCCTTCGCCTGCGCGGCGCCGCCGGCGCTGCCGCTGGACGACCGACAGGCACTGATCGAGACCCTGCTCGAGCGCATGACCCTGGCGGAGAAGATCGGCCAGCTGCGGCTGATCAGCATCGGTGGCGACATGCCACGCGAGCGCATCGTCGAGGAGATCGCGGCCGGCCGCATCGGTGCCACCTTCAATTCGGTGACCCGAGCCGACAACCGCCCCATGCAGGACGCGGCCCTGCGCAGCCGTCTGGGCATCCCGATCTTTTTCGCCTACGACGTGGTTCATGGTCATCGCACCATCTTCCCGATCAGCCTGGCCCTGGCATCGAGCTGGGATCTGGAGGCCATCGCCCTGAGCGGCCGCGTATCAGCCATCGAGGCCAGTGCCGACGGCCTCGACCTGACCTTCGCGCCGATGGTCGACATCACCCGCGACCCGCGCTGGGGCCGGACCTCCGAAGGCTTCGGCGAGGATCCATACCTGGTATCGCAGATCGCCGGCACGCTGGTGCGTGCCTATCAGGGCGAGCGCCTGAGCGCTGCGGACAGCGTGATGGCCAGCGTCAAGCACTTCGCCCTGTATGGTGCGGTGGAGGGCGGCCGTGACTACAACGTGGTCGACATGAGCCCGCAGCGCATGTACCAGGACTACCTGCCGCCATACCGTGCGGCGGTCGATGCCGGCGCTGGTGGCGTGATGGTGGCGCTGAACACAGTCAACGGCGTGCCAGCCAGCGCCAACCGCTGGCTGTTGCGTGATCTGTTGCGCGACGACTGGGGCTTTCGCGGGCTGACCATCAGCGATCACGGTGCCATCGACGAGCTGCTGCGCCATGGCGTGGCCCGTGATGGCCGCGAGGCCGCGCGCCTGGCGATCGAGGCGGGCATCGACCTGAGCATGCACGACTCACTCTATCTGCAGGAGCTGCCCGGCCTGGTCGAGCGCGGCGAGGTATCGATCGAACTGATCGACCAGGCGGTCGCTCGCGTCCTCGGCGCCAAGTACGACCTCGGCCTGTTCCATGATCCCTATCGCCGCATCGGCCGGGCGGCGGACGACCCTGCCGAGGTCAATGCCGAAAGTCGCCTGCATCGCGAGGCGGCCCGCCAGGTCGCGCGCGAGTCGCTGGTGCTGCTGGAGAACCGTGAGCAGACCCTGCCGCTGCGCAAGGATGCCCGCATCGCCCTGATCGGCCCGCTGGCCGATTCCCATGTCGACATGCTCGGCAGCTGGTCGGCCGCCGGTGTGGCCGCGCAGACGGTGACGCTGCGCCAGGGCCTGGAGGCAGCGATTGGCGAGTCCGGCCGGGTCATCCATGCCCGTGGCTCGAACGTGACCGACGATGCCGGCATGATCGAGTACCTGAATTTCCTCAACTGGGACCGTCCGGAAGTGGTCCAGGATTCACGGTCGCCGCAGGCGATGATCGACGAAGCGCTGGGTGCAGCCCGCGACGCCGATGTGATTGTCGCCGCCCTGGGCGAGGCCCGAGGCATGTCCCACGAATCGTCCAGCCGGACCAGTCTGACCTTGCCGGCCAGCCAGCAGGCGCTGCTCGAAGCCCTGGTTGCCACCGGCAAACCGCTGGTGGTGGTGCTGATGAATGGTCGCCCGCTGCAGCTGGGCTGGGTCAGGGAGCATGCCGATGCGCTGCTGGAAACCTGGTTTGCCGGTACCGAGGGCGGCAATGCCATTGCCGACGTGCTGTTCGGCGCACACAACCCCTCCGGCAAGCTGCCGATCTCCTTTCCGCGTTCGGTGGGGCAGATTCCCACCTACTACAACCATCCACGCTTGGGCCGTCCCTATGTCGAGGGTCGCCCGGGCAATTACACCTCGCAGTATTTCGAGGAGCCCAACGGGGCGCTGTACCCGTTCGGCTATGGCCTGAGCTATACCGATTTCGAACTGTCCAAACCGCAACTTTCCCAGCGCAAATTGAAACGTGGGCAGCGCCTGGAGGTCAGCGTAACGGTAAAGAACCGCGGCGCGCGCGCCGGTGCGACCGTCGTGCAGCTCTATTTGCAGGATCTGGTCGGCTCCACAGTGCGTCCGGTCAAGGAGCTCAAACGCTTCGAAAAGCTCAGCCTCGAGGCGGGCGAGACGCGGGTGGTGCGCTTCAGTCTGGGCGAGGAGGACCTCAGGTTCCATGACGCCCGGCTCGACTTCGTGGCCGAACCCGGTGAATTCGAAGTGCAGCTGGGGCTCGATTCCCGGGCCGTGCAAAGCGCGCGTTTCGAGCTGTTGTAAGAAGTTTTCTGTATGGCGAACCGCATGCAGTCCGGCATCGCCGTCGCGCTCGCCGCGCGCGGCGCAACGGCTGGAGTCAGGCGATTCACCACAGCGAAGCAGAGCGAACTCTGCACAAACGTGTAATTCGGAGGCGGTGTGTTACGCATTTTTCAACGCAATACGGGTGCCCATCCGGCGCGCATGCTGGCGGGGCTGGCAGGTGGGTTGTGCATGCTGATGGCCGGCAGTGCGCTGGCGTTCAGTCTGGATGATGTGGCCAAGCGGGCGCAGGAGCTGGCAGCCAGTCGTTACGAGGAGCCGGTGAGCAACCTGCCCGACGAATTCCGCAAGATGGCATTCGCCGACTACCAGCGCCTGCGCTTCAACCCGGAACATGCCTACTGGAAGGACGTCGAGACGCCGTTCCATCTGCACTTCTATCACCAGGGCATGCACTTCGACACGCCGGTGCGCATCAATGAAATCACCGCGACGAAAGTACGCGAGATTCGCTACGACCCCTCGATGTTCGAGTTCGGCGGCGTCGACATCGACCCGGCTTCGCTGGACGGGCTGGGCTTCGCCGGCTTCAAGGTGCTCTATCCGCTGAACAAGAAGGACAAGCAGGACGAGGTGATGACTCTGCTCGGCGCCAGCTATTTCCGCGTCATCGGCAAGGGGCAGTGGTACGGACTTTCTGCGCGCGGGCTGGCGATCGACACGGCGCTGCCGGTCGGCGAGGAGTTTCCGCGTTTCCGCGAATTCTGGGTCGAGCGGCCGCAGCCTGATCGGCGCAATCTGGTGATCTACGCGCTGCTCGATTCGCCGCGCGCCACCGGCGCCTATCGCATGGTGCTGACACCGGGCAAGGACAGCACGCTGGACGTGCAGGCCAAGGTGTTCCTCCGCGAGCAGGTCGGCAAGCTCGGCATTGCGCCGCTGACCAGCATGTTCCTGTTCGGCGCCAACCAGCCGAGCAATGTCACCAACTTCCGGCCGCAGCTGCATGACTCCGAGGGCCTGGCGATCCATGCCGGCAATGGCGAATGGATCTGGCGCCCGCTGAACAATCCGAAGCGTCTGGCCGTCAGTGCGTTCAGCGTGGAGAACCCACGGGGCTTCGGGCTGATGCAGCGCACCCGTGATTTCAACCGCTACGAAGACCTGGACGACCGCTACGAGCTGCGCCCGAGCGGCTGGGTCGAGACCCGCGGCGACTGGGGCAAGGGCCACGTCGAGCTGGTCGAGATCCCGACGCCTGACGAGACCAATGACAACATCGTCGCCTTCTGGTCCCCGGAAAAGCAGCCGGAGCCGGGCCAGCCGCTGGATCTGGAATATCGCCTGCATTTCTCCATGGACGAACCGAGCCTGCACGATCCTGAGCTGGCGTGGGTGCAACAGACCCGTATTTCCACCGGCGACGTCAAGCAGGCCAACCTGATCCGCCAGCCTGATGGCAGCACGGCTCTGGTCGTGGACTTCGTCGGGCCGGTGCTGGAGAAGCTCGCCGAGGATGCGCCGGTCAGCACGCGCGTCAGCGTCGATGACAATGCCGAGCTGGTGGAAAACAACCTGCGCTACAACACCGTCACCAAGGGCTGGCGCCTGACGCTGCGCGTGAAGGTGCGCGACCCGGCGCGCCCGGTCGAGATGCGTGCGGCGCTGGTCGATGGCGACAAGACCCTTTCCGAAACCTGGACCTACCAGATTCCTCCCCATGAATGAGCAGCATGCAGTGAATGGCCTGACGCAAAGCTATTGCGACGGCCTGACGTTGAACGAAACCGAGGACCCGGCCAGATACAGGCAGGCGGCCGAGCGGGGCGGCCTGTTCGCGCTGCATGATGAACTGTCTGCCGAGACCAGCGCGCAGCGCAGCCCGTCGCGGCGTCTGCTCGATTCGGTGGTTGCGCGACTGCGGCTGGGCTGGGGCGATCTGTTCGACCGCGCCGGCGTGATCGCCGAGGATCACCAGGGGCGCGCCTATGTGCAGTCGACCCCGCCGATCGTGCGCACGCGCATGGTGCCGGAGCCCTGGCATACCAATATCCTGCGCCGTGGCTGGCGCCGGATGCTGGGTCGCACGCCGCCGCGGCGTCACTTCGAGCCCAGTCCGCAGCCGCTCGACGAGGCGCGCTGGCGCCGGGTCGCGGCGCTGCGCCGTGCGGCACTGCTGGTGCTGATGCTCGGCCAGACCGCCTTTGCCACCTGGCAGATGAAGGCGGTGCTGCCTTACCAGGGCTGGTTCCTGGTCGACATGCAGGAAGTGTTCGTCCAGCCGCTGTCCGAATCAGCCCGGCAGATCCTTCCCTATGTGGTGCAGACGAGCATCCTGCTGCTCTTCGCACTGCTGTTCTGCTGGGTCTCGGTGGGCTTCTGGACCGCGCTGATGGGCTTCTTCCAGCTGCTGCGCGGCAAGGACCGTTACAGCATCTCGGCCAGCAGCCCCGGCACCGAACCGATACCGGCCGAGGCGCGTACGGCGCTGGTGATGCCGATTGCCAACGAGGACGTGCCGCGTGTGTTCGCCGGCCTGCGCGCGACTTACGAGTCGCTCAAGGCAACCGGTGAACTCGAGCATTTCGACATCTTCGTGCTCAGCGACAGCAACGACCCCGACACCTGTGTTGCCGAGCAGAAGGCCTGGGTCGAGTTGTGCCGTGCGGTGGATGGCTTCGGTCACATCTTCTACCGTCGCCGCCGGCGCCGCGTGAAGCGCAAGAGCGGCAACATCGACGACTTCTGCCGTCGCTGGGGCAGCAGCTACCGCTACATGGTGGTGCTGGACGCCGACAGCGTGATGAGCGGCGAATGTCTGACCAGCCTGGTCCGACTGATGGAGGCCAACCCGAATGCCGGCATCATCCAGACCGCGCCCAAGGCGTCGGGCATGGACACGCTCTATGCGCGGCTGCAGCAGTTCGCCACGCGGGTCTACGGCCCGCTGTTCACCGCCGGGCTCAACTTCTGGCAGCTGGGTGAATCGCACTACTGGGGCCACAACGCGATCATTCGCGTGAAGCCGTTCATCGACCACTGCGCGTTGGCGCCGTTGCCCGGCACCGGCTCGTTCGCCGGGGCGATCCTCTCCCACGACTTCGTCGAAGCCGCGCTGATGCGCCGTGCCGGCTGGGGCGTGTGGATCGCCTACGACCTGCCGGGCAGTTACGAGGAGCTGCCGCCGAACCTGCTCGACGAACTCAAGCGCGATCGTCGCTGGTGCCATGGCAACCTGATGAACTTCCGCCTGTTCATGGTGCGTGGTGTGCACACGGTGCATCGCCTGGTGTTCCTCACCGGGGTGATGTCCTACCTGTCGGCGCCGCTATGGTTCCTCTTCCTGCTGCTGTCCACCGGCCTGCTGGCGATCCATACGCTGATGGAGCCAGAGTACTTCCTGCAGCCGAACCAGCTTTACCCGCTGTGGCCACGCTGGCATCCGCAGGAAGCAATCGCGCTGTTCTCGGCGACCATGACGCTGCTGTTTCTGCCCAAGCTGCTCAGCGTGCTGCTGGTTTGCATCCAGGGTGCTGAAGCCTATGGCGGGCGGCTGCGGGTGCTGCTGTCGATGTTGATCGAAACGCTGTTCTCGGTGCTGCTGGCGCCAGTGCGCATGCTCTTCCACAGCGTGTTCGTCACTGCGGCCTTCCTCGGCTGGTCGGTGCAGTGGAACTCGCCGCAGCGCGGCGATAACGCAACCCCTTGGGGTGAGGCCCTGCGCCGGCATGGCTCGCAGATCGTCATCGGTGTGCTCTGGACGGCCCTGGTCGCCTGGCTGGATGCAGCCTTTCTCTGGTGGCTGGCGCCGATCGTGGTGTCGCTGATCCTGTCGGCGCCGGTATCGGTGATCACCAGCCGTACCGGTCTCGGCCTGGCCGCGCGGCGCAGCAAGCTGTTCCTGATCCCGGAGGAATACGCACCGCCCACCGAGCTGGCCAATACCGACCTGTACCAGCAGCAGAACCAGGCGGTTGCCTTGCGCCATGGCTTCCTCGTGGCGGTGGTCGATCCGCTGTACAACGCGCTGGTCTGTGCCATGGCGCGCGCCCGGCATGCCAGGGTGGTCACCGGCGCCGAGCGTTTGCGCGAGCAGCGCCTCGGTCAGGTGCTGGAGGTCGGCCCGGACGGCGCGGATGCCGAGGCGGCGCGCTGGCGCCTGCTGAACGATCCGGATGGCATGGCGCTGTTGCACCGTCACGCCTGGGAAGATCCGGCCGGGGCCGTCTGGTTGGCGCGCTATCGGGAGCAGTATCCCCACGGTGTGGCGCGCCCGGACCTCGCCAGCGAGGCCTGATACGCGCGACTTTCTGGCGGTCCGCAGGGGTCGTCAGAGAGGCTGATCAGTCGTCTCGGGTCAGCACTTCGAGTAGCTCGATCTCGAAGTGCAGATCCGAATTGGGCGGAATATGCGCGCCGACCTGGCGCTCGCCATAGCCCAGCTGCGCCGGCACGAACAGCCGGCGCTTGCCGCCGACCCGCATGCCCATCAGCCCGATGTCCCAACCCTTGATCACCCGACCGGTGCCGATCACGCATTGGAAGGGTTTGCCGCGCTCGTAGGAGCTGTCGAACAGCGTGCCGTCGCTCAGCGTGCCGCGGTATTGGGTGGTGATCAGCGCACCCTTGACCACCGCTTTGCCATCGCCGAGCTGAATGTCTTCGACCAGCAATTCATCGTTCATTCATGCGCTTCCTGAAAGCTGAAAGAGGGGAGCGCTTTGTGGCAGGTAAATGCGCTACGGGCAAGAGACTGGTCGCTACGCCAGATCGCCGAAGCCAGTTCGTCTGCATACGTATCGATTTCATCGATGGTTATTGGCTGAAAATTGCAAACAATATTGATCTGATTGAATGGATCATCTCCCTCATTGGCCGGATTCGTCCCGGTGCCCCGATCTGCGGAGAACGAGATGATCGAACTACGTCCATATGCCCAGCTTGGCCATGCGCAGCACGGCTGGCTGAACGCGCGTCATCACTTTTCCTTTGCTGGTTATCACGACGTCGAACGCATGCGCTGGGGCCGCCTGCGTGTATGGAACGACGACAGCATCGCGCCGCAATCGGGGTTCGAACCTCACTCGCACCGGGACATGGAAATCATCACCTACGTCCGCCGGGGCGCCATCACCCATGAAGACAGCCTCGGCAACCGCGGCCGTACCGTCGCTGGCGATGTGCAGGTGATGAGCGCCGGCACCGGCATCGTGCACAGCGAGTACAACCTGGAAGACGTGGAAACGCGCATTTTCCAGATCTGGATTCACCCGCAGCAGACCGGCCTGCCGCCGGCCTGGGGCACTCGCCAGTTCCCCAGCGGCGAGCGCGCTGGCGCCTTCGTCACGCTCGCCAGTGGTCTGCCCGGCGATGACGAGGCGCTGCCGATTCGTGCCGAGGCCCGCCTGGCAGCGGCTACGCTTGCAGCAGGGCAGAGCGCTGACTACGAAATTGGCGCCGGGCACCGGGTGTATCTGGTGCCTGCCAGCGGCCAGATCGAAATCAACGGACTTGCGGTCGCCGCGGGCGATGGCGTGGCCGTGCGCGACGAGGCGCGGCTGAGCATCAGAGCCGTGACCGACAGCGAAGTCATCCTGGTCGAGTCGCTCTGACGCCCCGCGTCGGAACGACCCGCCTGGTGCGTTATCCCATCCACGACTTTATTCAGACTTACCCACCGAAAGAGGAAAGCAAGATGGCGAAGATTCTCGTGCTCTATCACTCGATGTACGGCCACATCGAAACCATGGCCAATGCCGTCGCCGAAGGTGCGCGCCGCGTCCCGGGCGTCGAGGTCACGATCAAGCGCGTGCCGGAAACCATGCCGGAAGACGCCTTCCGCAACGCCGGCGGCAAGGTCGATCAGCCAGCCGACATCGCCGATCCGAACGAGCTGCCGAACTACGACGGCATCATCTTTGGCACCCCGACCCGCTTCGGCAACATGTCCGGGCAGATGCGCAACTTCCTCGACCGCACCGGCGGCCTGTGGGCCAAGGGCGCGCTGCACGGCAAGGTCGCCAGCGTGTTCGCCTCGACCGGCACCGGCGGCGGGCAGGAGATGACCATCACCTCGACCTGGACCACCCTGGCGCACCACGGCATGGTCATCGTGCCGACCGGTTATGGCATCAGCGAGTTCTTCGATATCTCCGAAACCAACGGTGGCACGCCCTACGGCGCCACGACCATCGCCGGTGGCGACGGCTCGCGCCAGCCTTCGGAGAAGGAACTGGCCATCGCGCGCTACCAGGGCGAGCATGTGGCGAAGATCACCAGCAAGCTCAAGGGCTGACGAACGACGCAGTACCTACGCTGGGACCCGCCCGGGTCCCAGCAACAGGCCATACATCAGTTCGTCGACGAAGCCGTCGTCGCTGCTGCGCTTGTAGGCAGCGCGTTGCGTGCCTTCGTGGACGAAGCCGAAACGCTCGTAGAAGGCGATCGCCCGCGGGTTGTCCGCTTCCACCGTCAATTCCACACGACGAATGCCGCTGGCGGCCAGCTTGTCGAGGGCTTCCTGCATCATCCGTCGCGCCAGGCCGCTGCCCCTGACCTCGGGCGCGACGGCCAGGGTGCCGAGGTAGGCCACATGGGCGGCACGGCCCAGATGGCGCTGCACCTTGTAGAAGCCCTGCGCCACGCCGTCGTCTTCGAAGACATAGAAGCTGGCGCTTTCGAACAGCGGCTCGAAGACCTTGCCGAAGTGCTCGCGCGGCATGGGATCGAAGCCCAGGTAGGGCACCACGTCCGGGTGCATGTAGATGTCGTAGACCCGCTGCTCATCGGCGGGCGTGGCAAGGCGGCGCATGGGGTTCTCCAGTTGAGGGCGGCTCCAGCATAGCCGGGTCCCGGAAGAAACTGCGCTGCGTCAGTCATCGCTCGCCGATTGAGGTGATAATGGCCACCGCTCATCTTCCGCCTCAGCCAAGGACATCGCCCTGTGGTGCTATTCGAGATCGTTCCGCTCAGCCCCGAAACCTATCGCCAGCAGACCCGGCGCAGCACGCTGATCGTCGCCGCGACCTTTGCAGTCCTCGCCATGGGCCTGTCGACCCTCGCCGTGGCGCTGTTCGGTGAGCCCGGTGGCGACAACCTGCGGCTGAACATCGTCGGCGTCGTGGCCGGACTGGCGCTGACGATCGGAATCGTCAGGTGGCTGTACTGGCAGCAGCCGTGGATGGCGGCGGCGGTGTACGGCTGGCAGCTCAAGCGCAGCCTGATGCGTGTGACCAACATGATGCACCAGGTCAAGGCAGGCGTAAGTGCGGGCGATCCGGATGCGATGAAGCTGCTGCGCTTCTATCACCTGGGGCTGACGCAGATGCATCGGCTCGATGGCAACTCCAGCGGCCTCAGCGATTCGGTTGCCGAGATTGATCGTCACCGCGAGGCGATGGAGGCGCGGAACATGGACACCGACCAGCCACGCCTGGAGTCGGGCTGGCTGGAGCGAGTCGGACAGATCGAGGCGAAGCGCTGAAGCGAACGGCTTGAAGGACGATTGCGCCGTTCATGGCGCAGCGCATCAATGCACGTGGCGGCTACCGTCCGGGTGGTGGTGTACATCGGCTTGCGGTGCTGCTTCTGATTGCGCCGGCGCATGGCCGTCGTGTGCGCCCTGATGATGGTCTGCGCCGGCCGGCTGCTGTTCGGCGGCAGGAGCGGGATGCTGGCCGCTGTGATCGTGCATGTCCGATTCACCGCCACCGTGCTGGTGGCCGTCACTAGAGTCCACCAGCGTCTGGTATTCCAGCGGGGTGAGTGAGGGCAGTTGTTCGACGAAGGCGACCAGCGACCAGATGTAGCGGTCGTCAATGAACTTGCCCCACGCCGGCATGCCGGTGGACTTGAGTCCATGCTTGATGACCCAGAAAGTCGCGGCCGGGTCGTTGTCGCGGGAGTCCTCGGCAAGCGTTGGGGGCGCGGGGTAGAGGCCCTGGCTCAGTTCGGTCGGCTCGACGCCGGGCGCCAGGTGGCAACCGACGCACATGGCCGCGTAGTTGCCCGCCCCGGAACGAATCTGCTCCGCAGACCCCAGCGTCGGCACTTCGAGGTCGCGGGCGCGCACGGCCACGGCGCGTTCACGGGTGGTCTCCAGCACGGCGTGCAGTGGCGCGCTGTGCGGGGCGTCCGCGCCGACATCGATGATGCCGGAATACACCACCAGCGCGCCGCCGATTGCAACCAGCAGGGTGCTCAGTGCCAGTGTCGCCAGGACAGTCTTCATACGTGGGGCCTCAGAACCAGAAGCGAATACCGGCTACCAGCTTCGCCTCGCTGACGTCTTCGTCATCGGCACGCAGCAGGTCAGCGGTATTGCCGTAGGCACGGCCCCAGCTGACGCCGACATAAGGCGCGAACTGACGACTTATCTCGTAACGCAGGCGCAGACCGACACTGGCGTCGCTGAGACCGGAGCCGACGCCGCGCGCCTGGTCGTTGCGCCCGTGCAGGTTCAGCTCCGCGGTGGGCTGCAGTACCCAGCGCTGGGTCAGCAGGATGTCGTATTCAGCCTCCAGGCGCAGCGCGCTCTGGCCGCCCTCGCCAAGGAAAGCCGTGGCTTCGGTTTCCAGACCGAACAGTGGCATGCCCTGCACGCCAAAGGCGGCCCAGGTCTGTGGCGAACCAGGCTTGAAGTCCTGGCGCACGCCGGCGACGGTTTCCCACCAGGGGCCGATGGCGTGGCTCCAGAGCAGCTGCAGTTCGGCCTCCTCGGTGTGGCCATTGGTGCGCTCACCCTCGGAGCGGAAGGCGAGGCGGTCGATATCGCCGCCATACCAGCCGGAAAGGTCCCAGGCCAGCGTGCTGCCTTCATCGGCGTCCTGCCATTCCAGCTGATCGGCGAGGAACAGAAAATTGCTGCCGCCCTGATGCATAGAATGAGGCGGCAGGTCGGGAAATGCCGCGGCGCGGTCAGCATCGCTGATCGTAGGAATTGGCGTGCGCGGCTCCTGTCCGGTGCCGACGCCGGTGACCGGCGGGTGAGCCATTGAACTGTGATCCATGCTGCTGTGATCGCGATGATCCATGCCGCCTTGGTTCACAGGCTCATGGTTCATCTGGCTGTGACCCATCTGCCCAGGATCCATCTGGCTGTGGTCCGCTGGCGCAGCGTGCCCGGCGTGTCCGGAATGATCCATGGCCTGCTGCGCCTGGCTCGCCGTCGCAGCCAGTGCGAGGGCGATGGCGACCGGCAGTGTCTTAATGATCATGCGGCTTGCCTTGTTCGGCGCCCTTTGGCAGGTCGTTCTGCATCTTTCCGTTGCCCATGCTGCCGTGGTCCATGTGGTCGGAACCCATGTGCTGGTCGTGCATGTCCTGCATCTTGTCGTGGTCCATGCCCTGCATCATGTCGCCCTGCTTTTGTCCGGGCTTGGGCTGGCTGGCCTGCGGCGCGGCCTGTTCGGCTGGCGCGTTGGCGGGATGATGACCGTCGTGCTCGCTTTGCGCGTAGGCGGCGTTGAGGCTGAGAGCAGCGGCCAGGCCGAAGGCGAGCAGGGCGGTGCGCTTGATTGTTTTCATGGTTTTCTCCGTCATTCTTCTACGCGGACTTCGCGGAACATCCCGAGGTCCATGTGCATCAGCATGTGGCAGTGATAGGCCCAGCGACCGAGGGCGTCGGCGGTGACGCGATAGCTGCGTTTCGAACCCGGTGGCATGTCGATGGTGTGCTTGCGCACCTGGAAATTGCCGTGTTCGTCTTCCAGATCGCTCCACAGCCCGTGCAGGTGGATGGGGTGGTGCATCATGGTGTCGTTGACCAGGACGAAGCGCACCCGCTCGCCGTATCTGAGGCGGATCGGCTCGGCGTCGGCGAAGGGGATGCCGTCGAACGACCAGGCGAAGCGCTCCATGTGTCCGGTCAGGTGCAGTTCGATGGTGCGCGTCGGCTCACGGCCGTCCGGATCGGCGAAGGTGCTGCGCAGGTCGGCGTAGGTCAGCACGCGCCGGCCGTTGTCGCGCAGGCCGATGCCGGGATCGTCCAGCTTGGGCACCGGCATCATGGTCTGCATGTCCACCAGCGGGTTGTCGGTTTCACTGGCCGGATGCGCCTGCATACCGCCGCCGGACGAGCCGTGGCCCATGGTGGCGTGGTCCATCTGGCCATTCATCTCATTCTGATTCATCGCGCCGTGATTCATGTCGCCATGCCCGGCGTGAGGATCGTCGCTCGGCGCAGGCGCAGCAGCCTGGCCGTGGGCGGCATGATCACCGTGGCCCATGTCCTCCATGCTTAGTTCTGGGCGCGGATCGGGCTCGGGCACCGGCGCCTGCAGGCCATCGCGCACGGCCAGGGTGCCACGGGCATAGCCGCTGCGGTCCATGGCTTGGGCGAACAGGGTATAGGCGTCCTGGCTGCCGTCCGGCTCGACTATCACGTCGAGGGTTTCCGCCACGGCCAGGCGCACTTCGTCCACCTGCACCGGTTCGACGTTCTGCCCATCGGCGGCGACCACGGCGAGCTTGAGGCCGGGAATGCGGAAGTCGAAATAGCTCATCGCCGAACCGTTGATCAGGCGCAGGCGGATGCGCTCGCCTGGCTGGAAGAGGCCGGTCCAGTTGCCGTCCGGAGCCTGGCCGTTGAGCAGGTAGGTGTAGGTGGCACCGCTGATGTCGGCGAGATCGGTCGGCGACATGTTCATCTTCGCCCAGGCCCAGCGCTCGCTGACGGTGTCACTCCAACCGTTGTCGGCGACATCGTCGATGAAATCGCCAAGGGTGCGGCGGCCCCGGTTGTAGTAGTCCGAGCGCTTCTTCAGCTTGGCCAGCACCCGTGCCGGGCTTTCGTCGGTCCAGTCGGAGAGGAACACCACATAGTCGCGATCGTAGCTGAACGGCTCCGGCTCCTTGGGATCGATGATCAGCGCGCCATAGACGCCCAGCTGTTCCTGAAAACCGGAGTGGCTGTGGTACCAGTAGGTGCCGCTCTGGACGACCTTGAAGCGGTATTCGTACATGCCATCCGGCGCGATGCCGGCGAAGCTGAAGCCGGGTACGCCGTCCATGTTGGCCGGCAGCAGGATGCCGTGCCAATGGATGGAAGTGTCGTGGGGTAGCCGGTTGCGCACGCGCAGGGTCACGGTGTCGCCCTCGCGCCAGCGCAACAATGGGCCGGGGATGCTGCCGTTGATGGCCATGGCAGTGCGGCGCTTGCCGGTGAAGTCCACGCTCATGGAGTCGATTGTGAGGTCGAACTCGGTGCCGCTGAGCACCGTCGGCTGACCTGGGCTGGTCAGCGCCCAGACGGGCTGTTGCCACAGCCCGAGGCCAGCGACGGCGCCGCCGGCAGCCAGGCTTTTGACGAAGGTGCGCCGAGAACTGGTCAATTGCATGCGGGTCCTGTTCGGTCGATCGAATTGTTGGTTTGCCGCCGCGCAGGCGCGACGTTGCAACGCTTATGACAAGCACCATAGCGCGGTGCATCTGTCAGCGACCTGAAGCGAAAATTACGATTTTGTCAGCTGGCAGCGTGGCCAGCCCCAATCGGGCTGGCCGTGCTCAATACCGATGCCGGACGGTTTTGGCACCGCCTGGATGTACAGCGCGCCTTAGCGAACCGGCTGCGCGCCGAGGTAATCGCCGAGTACCAGATCCTTGCCCTTGGTGGTCAGACCGATCACCTGATACTGCTGGTGCGGCTGACCGTAATCCATGCCTGGGGAGCCCGCCGGCATGCCCGGTACGGCAACACCGGCGAGATCGTCGCGCTTCTTCAGCTCATGAATCGCCGCAACCGGAACGTGGCCCTCGATGAACTTGCCGTCAATCACACCGGTGTGGCATGAGCCCAGGCGAGGCGCGACCCCCAGCTTCTGCTTGACCGCCGACATGTTGTTTTCGACGTGATCGCGCACCTCGAAACCGTTGGCCTCCAGGTACTTGATCCAGTCCTTGCAGCAGCCGCAGTTGGCATCGCGGTGCACATCGATGACATCCGCGGCGTGGGCCATGCCGGACATCAGCAGAGCGGCGAGTGCGGTGAGGTAGAGTTTCATGGGCTTCTCCAGAGCGATGTTCAGTTGCAGCCGCAACCGCATCCGGTTTTGCGGGGCGTCGGGGCAGGCGAGTCGGTGGTGACCTCGGCAGGGTAACCGGCTTCGTCGAGTGCGGCGATCAGCTCCGCGCTATCGGCCGTGCCGTCTATCCGGGCGAGCCCGGCGGCCAGATCGACCTCGATGCGCTCGACACCCGCCAAGGGCTGTAGTGCCGCGGTTACATGCCGGACGCACGCGCCGCAGGTCATGCCGGATACCTTGATTTGAATGCTGGTCATGGGATGGTCCTCGGTTAGCCAGTCTGGTAGCACTGGCTTGATGCTCAACCTTGACGCGATGGTAAGGTCAAGCCTCATTTTTCTTAGTGCCACGCTAACCCCAGCGGCCTGACAAGAGGCTGATCGGAAGATTACTTTTTTGTCAGCTTCGTGGCGTCCCAGCTGCGGGCACTGCCACACTTGCGGCGTCGCCACCGAAGGAACTCGCCGCCATGAAATTGCTGGTCGCTGAAGACGAACCGAAAACCGGCATGTACCTGCAACAGGGACTGAGCGAGGCCGGCTTTACGGTCGACCGTGTCACCAGCGGCACCGACGCGTTGCAGCATGCGCTGAGTACGCCCTATGACCTGCTGATTCTCGACGTGATGATGCCGGGCCTGGATGGCTGGGATGTGTTGCGCCTGGTGCGGGCGTCGGGCAACGAGGTGCCGGTGCTGTTTCTGACCGCGCGCGATCGCGTCGAGGATCGCGTCAAGGGGCTGGAGCTGGGCGCCGAAGATTATCTGGTCAAGCCGTTCGCTTTCTCCGAACTGCTGGCGCGCGTGCGCACTCTGCTGCGACGAGGCAGCGCGGCGGCCTTGCAGACCCAGTTGAAGATCGCCGATCTGGAGGTCGATCTGCTCAAGCGCCGCGCGGTGCGGGCCGGCCAGCGTATCGACCTGACTGCCAAGGAATTCGCCCTGCTGGAACTGCTGCTGCGTCGGCGCGGCGAGGTGCTGCCCAAGTCGCTGATCGCTTCCCAGGTGTGGGACATGAATTTCGACAGTGACACCAACGTCATCGAGGTGGCGATCCGTCGCTTGCGTGTGAAGATCGACGATGGCTTCGAGCCCAAGCTGATCCACACCGCACGGGGCATGGGTTACATGCTCGACGAGCCGGACGCGCCATGAAGCGGCTGTCGCTGACCGCGCGGCTGAGCCTGATGTTCATGCTCGCGGTGACCGGCGTGTTGGCCGCCGCCGGTTACTTCTTCAGCCAGCTCAGCGAACATCACTTCGACGAACTGGACCGCCATACGCTGCACGAAAAGCTCGAGGCAAGCCGACGCCTGCTAGGGGAGCTGGACGACCTGCAGAGCTTCGAGCGCGTTCGCCCACAGCTGCAGGCGCTGCTCGGCGGGCACAGCGAGATGCGCGGTTTCATTTTCGATGAACGCGGTGCACAGCTGTTTCCTCAGCTGGGCGTTGATGAAGCGGAACCGCCGCTACTCGAGCTGATCGGCCGGGAGGCGGGAGAGCTGACACTAGACGGCCACGTCTGGCGTGGCGAGGCCGGGCATGTCGCGATCGGCGCGCAGCGGCTGACCTTGCTGATCCTGCTCGATGTCACCGCGCACAAGGCTTTCTTCCATACGTTCAGCGGCTGGCTATGGTCGGCGCTGGTGCTCTGCGCCTTGCTCAGCGGGCTGCTCGGCTGGCTGCTGGTGCGCAGCGGCTTGCGACCCTTGCGCGAGGTGACCCAGGTGGCCGCCTCCGTCTCGGCCAAGTCGCTGCGCGAGCGCATCCCCGACGAGTCGACACCGGCAGAACTGCAGCAGCTGGTGCAGGCCTTCAACGCCATGCTGGCGCGACTGGAGGACGCCTTCGTGCGGTTGTCGAACTTCTCCGCCGACATCGCCCACGAGCTGCGCACGCCGCTGAGCAACCTGATGACCCACACCGAGGTGGCGCTGACCCGCGCGCGCACGCTGGACCAGTATCAGGACAACCTGCATTCCAACCTGGAGGAACTGCAGCGCATGTCGCGGATGATCGACGACATGCTGTTCCTCGCCAAGGCGGACAACGGGCTGATCGTGCCGGACGCCAAGCCCGTCGCGCTGGAGGCGTTGTGCGCGCAGCTGCTGGACTATTACCAGCTCTCCGCCGATGAGCGCGGGGTGCGCTTCGAGCTGTCCGGTGCTGGCACCATTCAGGGCGATCTGTTGATGCTGCGCCGGGCGCTGTCGAACCTGCTGTCCAATGCGCTGCGCTACACGCCCGACGGCGAGCTGATCCGAGTGGCCATCGTGCGCGGCGCTGGCCAGGTGACGCTTGAGGTGAGCAATCCCGGCGCGACCATCGCGTCCGAGCATCTGGAGCGACTGTTCGACCGCTTCTACCGGGTCGACCCCGCGCGCCGCGAAGGCAGCCCGAGCAATGCCGGCCTGGGTTTGGCAATTACCCGCTCCATCGTCCAGGCCCATCAGGGCCGAATCCACTGCAGCTCCGCGCAGGGCTGGACGACCTTCTGCCTGGAGTTCCCTGGCTGAGGGCGTGTTCAGCGCTGCAATGGCACCGTCAGCGATACGCGCAGGCCGTCGGCCTGGCTGTCGAAGGCGAGGGTGCAGTCGCAGCGTTGCGCGATCGCCTGGACAATGGCCAGGCCCAGGCCGCTGCCACTGCTGGCGGCGTGTCGCCAGAAGCGGCGGGTCAGGTGCTGAAGATGCTCGGCGGCGATGCCCGGGCCCTGGTCGCGTACTTCGAAGCGTACTCGCTCGGCTTCAGGCTGCAGGGTTAGCGTGACGGCGCTGCCCGGCGCGGTGTGGCGCTGGGCATTCTCCAGCAGGTTGCGCAGCGCGGCGATGGCCAGTACCGGCGGCATGGCCAGCGGCGTGTCGGGCAGGTCCACCGGGACCTGCAACAGGATTGGCGCGCCGTCACCGCCACTGGCGTCCTGAATCGCCAGCCGCGCGACCTCGGCGGCCGTGCACTGCAGGCCATCGTCGAAATCCAGACTGCCTTCTACCCGGGCCAGCAACAGCAACTGCTCGAGCGTGCGCTGCAGGCGGTCGGCGCCGGCCTCGGCGTTCGCCAGCGCCTGTTCGGCGGCGGCGCCTTCGGTCATGCGTGCTACCTGCAGGTGGGTCTTGATCGCCGTCAGCGGGCTGCGCAGTTCGTGGGCGGCGTCGCCGGTCAGCCGGCGTTCGCGTTCGATGGCCTGGGCGATGCGCTGGAACAGCTGGTTCTGCGTCTGCACCAGCGGCAGCAGTTCCGGCGGCAGGCCTTCGACCGGCAAGGGTTCGAGGGAGTCGGCGCTGCGTCGGGTCAGTGCCTCGCGAATCCGCCGCACGGGCGCCAGCCCTCGGCCCAGGCCAAGCCAGAGCAGACCCAGGCTGCCGAGCAGGGCGACCGCCACGGGCAGCGCCGCCGCCAGCAACACCGAGCGTTTCAGCGCGGCACGCTCATCCAGGCGGTCGGCCGTGGTGATGCGCAGCTCGCCTTGCACCAGGGTGAAGCTGCGCCAGGGCACGCCGTCGATCAACTGGTCGCGAAAGCCGTTCTGCTCGGCGTCGAGTTGCTGGTCGGGCGCACTGTGGCTGCGCGCCAGCACCTCGCCACGCAGCGAGCTGACCTGGCAGGCCAGGCCGTTGGAGATGCCCAGTTGCTCGGCGCTCAGACGCTGCGGCGGGCCGTCGCCGGGCACCGGCTGCGGCAACTGCACCAGCAGACCGGCGACCATGCGCGCCGAGGCCGCCAGGCGCTGGTCGAGTGAAAGCATCATCTGGTTCCGCAGATCGACCAGCATCCAGGTCGCAGCCAAGGCCCAGAGCAGCACGAAGGCCGAGCCGAGCATCAGGGTCAGGCGCAGACGCAGGCTCATGGCGCGTCCTCGTCGCCTGCGAGGCCGAGGCGGTAGCCGAGGCCTCGCACGGTTTCGACGATGCCGCTGCCGAGCTTGCGGCGCAGATGGTGGATATGCACGTTCAGCGCGTTGCTCTCGACGTCTTCGGCAAAACCGTAGACCGCGTCCTTGAGCTGCTCGCTGCTGAGCACCCGGCCCTGGTTGTTGAGCAGCGCCTGCAGCAGTGCCTGTTCACGGCGCGACAGGTCGACGAGGCGGCCGTCCAGGCGTGCTTCGCAGCGGCTCGGGTCGTAGCTCAACCGGCCATGTTCGATGAGGTTGACGCTGCGGCCGGACATGCGCCGCATCAGCGTGTGCAGGCGCGCGGCCAGCTCGCGCAGGTCGAACGGCTTGAGCAGGTAGTCGTCGGCACCCGCCTGCAGGCCGGTGACCCGGTCGCTGACCGCATCGCGCGCGGTGAGCACCAGCACCGGTAGTTCCAGGCCCTGTTGGCGCAGGCGTCGCAGCAGGGTGATGCCGTCTTCGTCGGGCAGGCCGAGGTCGAGGATCAGCACATCGAAGTGCGCCGCACACAGCAGGGCTTCGGTATCCGCCGCAGTCGCGGCGTGGTCGACGATCAGGCCCTGGGCATTGAGCCCGGCGACGATGCCGCTGGCGATCAGCGCGTCGTCTTCGGCAAGCAGCACGTGCATGGGAGGGTCCGCAGAAAAAGCTCAAGGATGGACCTTAGCGATTAAGGCAACGTTATGGAAGGTCTGAAAAAGACTTCCTGATTTGGCAAAATCCCCCGACTTCACCTCGCCGAGTTTTCCCATGAAGCAGATGACCTTCGCCGACGCCGAGTACGCAGGCAAGCGCAAGCAGACCCGCAAAGAGCTGTTCCTGATCGAGATGGATCGAGTGGTGCCGTGGAAGGGTTTGATTGCGTTGATCGAGCCGCACTACCCGAAGGGTGAAGGCGGCCGTCCGGCCTATCCGTTGATGGCGATGCTGCGAGTACATCTGATGCAGAACTGGTTTGGCTACAGCGATCCGGCGATGGAAGAGGCGTTGTACGAGACGACCATCCTGCGCCAGTTTGCGGGCTTGAGCCTGGAGCGTATCCCTGACGAAACCACGATCCTCAACTTCCGTCGGTTGCTGGAAAAACACGAACTGGCCGCGGGAATCCTAGCGGTAATCAACGGCTATCTGGGTGACCGCGGCCTGTCGTTGCGCCAAGGCACCATCGTCGACGCGACGCTGATCAACGCGCCGAGCTCGACCAAGAACAAGGATGGCGAGCGTGACCCGGAGATGCACCAAACCAAGAAGGGCAACCAGTACTACTTCGGCAGTGCGACCTGAAAGTCGCATGGGTTTCTGTTCCGCAGGTTAACGCCCGACGGAACCGACTGTTCCAC
>NZ_RHQM01000045.1 GCF_003935375.1 Stutzerimonas xanthomarina | reverse complement strand
CACATCGGTGTGGATGACGAGTCGGGGCTGGTGCACAGCGTGGTCGGCACGGCGGCAAACGTGGCGGATGTCACCCAGGTCGACAAACTACTGCATGGTGAAGAGAACGTCGTCTGCGCCGATGCCGGCTACACCGGCGTCGAAAAGCGCCCCGAACATGCTGGCCGCGAAGTGATCTGGCAGGTCGCAGCACGCCGCAGCACCTACAAGAAGCTCGATAAACGCAGCGCCCTGTACAAAGCCAAGCGCAAGATCGAGAAGGCCAAGGCACAAGTGCGAGCGAAGGTCGAGCACCCGTTTCGAGTGATCAAGCGCCAGTTCGGTTACGTGAAGGTGCGCTTCCGTGGCCTGGCCAAGAACACCGCTCAGCTGGTGACGCTGTTCGCGCTGTCAAACCTATGGATGGCGCGCCGACATTTGCTGACTACCGCAGGAGAGGTACGCCTGTAATGCGGAAAATGGCTGCTGCGAGGTGCTCGCGGCGGCCAAAAACGGAGAACTGAGCGGGTTACCTGGTCGATTTTGATCGACGGCCCGCTTTCAAAAGCAGCGAGGGCTGAAGTCGACCGGAAATACAGGG
>NZ_RHQM01000044.1 GCF_003935375.1 Stutzerimonas xanthomarina | reverse complement strand
AACGGCGGCGAGCTCAAGGCCAAGACCCTGATCCTCGCCACCGGCGCGCGCTGGCGCGAAATGAACGTGCCCGGCGAGCAGGAATACCGCGGCCGTGGCGTCGCCTACTGCCCGCACTGCGACGGCCCGCTGTTCAAGGGCAAGCGCGTGGCGGTGATCGGCGGTGGCAACTCCGGCGTGGAGGCGGCCATCGACCTGGCCGGCATCGTCGCTCATGTGACCCTGCTCGAGTTTGGCGAAGAGCTGCGTGCCGATGCGGTGCTGCAGCGCAAGCTCAACAGCCTGCCCAACGTCCGCGTGCTGAAGATGGCGCAGACCACCGAGGTCAAGGGCGACGGCCAGAAGGTCACCGGCCTGGTCTACAAGGACCGCACTAACGACGAGCTGCACAACGTCGAGCTGGAAGGCATCTTCGTGCAGATCGGCCTGCTGCCCAACAGCGAATGGCTCAAGGGCACCCTGGAGCTGTCACGCTTCGGCGAGATCATCGTCGACGCCAAGGGCCAGACCAGCATCCCCGGCGTGTTCGCCGCCGGCGACGTGACCACGGTGCCGTACAAGCAGATCGTGATCGCCGTCGGCGAAGGCGCCAAGGCCTCGCTAAGCGCCTTCGATCACCTGATCCGGTCGTCCGCGCCGGCCTGAATCGAAGCGCAAAAAGAAGGGGAGCAGCCGCGAGGTTGCTCCCCTTTTTC
>NZ_RHQM01000043.1 GCF_003935375.1 Stutzerimonas xanthomarina | reverse complement strand
GTGGAACAGTCGGTTCCGTCGGGCGTTAACCTGCGGAACAGAAACCCATGCGACTTTCAGGTCGCACTGCCGAAGTAATACTGGTTTCCTTTCTTCGTCTGGTGCATTTCCGGGTCGCGCTTACCGTCCTGATTCTTGGTCGAACTCGGCGCATGGATCAGCGTGGCATCGACGATAGTGCCTTGGCGTAACGACAAACCGCGGTCGCCCAGATAACCATTGATCACCGCCAGAATCCCAGCCGCCAATTCGTGTTTCTCCAGCAAGCGACGGAAGTTGAGGATGGTGGTTTCGTCGGGAATGCGTTCCAGGCTCAGCCCGGCAAACTGGCGCAGGATCGTGGTCTCGTACAACGCTTCCTCCATCGCCGGATCGCTGTAGCCGAACCAGTTCTGCATCAGGTGTACGCGTAGCATCGCCATCAGCGGATACGCCGGACGGCCGCCTTCACCCTTGGGGTAGTGCGGCTCGATCAGGGCAACCAAACCCGTCCACGGCACCACCTGATCCATCTCGATCAGGAACAACTCCTTACGGGTCTGCTTGCGCTTACCGGCGTACTCGGCGTCGGCAAAGGTCATCTGCTTCATCGGGAAACTCCGGCAACGGGATCGGCGTATTTCACCAGAAACGGGAAGTCTTCTTCAGGATTTCCCTAAGCACCTGGCGAGCGCCGATCTCGGTATCGCAAAGGAATATCGGCATTTTCCCACCCAAGGCATCGTTAACTGTGGTCATCCATGAGATTGCAACGGCTTTGTCTTCGAAAATTTCTTCGGCTATGACTGCTACTTGGGAAAGACGGTCTTGCTTCGTCGCGCCAAGGGGATTCATCGAGTCGACAGATATCGGGTTTTCGGGCTTTTTGATCAGTCCTTTGAGTGCTGTGACGCTTTGATCCTCGGCCGGCTTATCCACAGATGCTATCTCCTTGGGCAGAAGGAAAAACTCACCACGAATAACCCACCCTCGCATACACGACCTACAGCACATAACCACTGCCTTTCAGCGAATGCCATGGCCGGCCAAGCAGTTCTGAGCACGCTGCCTGCGCGCCACCGAAGCAGAAATTCAAACTTCGAGTGAATGCTTGTGGTGATGCGTATCGCACCGACTCACCTTTCTCATTCCAGATATCGCCATTGACCGCCCGCAACAAAGC
>NZ_RHQM01000042.1 GCF_003935375.1 Stutzerimonas xanthomarina | reverse complement strand
GGGAGACGCTGAACAATTAGCCAATTCTCACCGTCCCCCTTTTTCAACCCGGTTTTTTCAACCTACCGGCCTTATTCTGCGTTTCTTGGGCCGATTTCTACCCTGATTTTGCTGATTAGCGGGCCAGCCCCGCCTTTCGGACGGACTTATCCCGCCGTCCGTTGCAAATACCGCTTGGCCAGTACCAGATTGGCCAACCCAAACAGACTGAACAACTGCGCCGTATTCTTTTCCAGTCCACGGTAGCGAACCTTACGATGATTGAAGCGCACCTTGATCACCTGGAAGGGATGCTCGACCTTGGCACGCAGCTGCGCCTTGGCGTATTCGACTTTGCGCTTGACTCGGTACAGCACGCTGTCTTTGCCGTGATGTTTGTAACTGCTTGGCCGTGCTGCAATCGACCAGACAACGTCCCGTTCAGCATGCTCCGGTCGCTTGGCTGCACCAGTGTATCCAGCGTCACCCGAAACATAGGTTTCGGCGCCGTGCAGCAACTGATCGACCTGGGTGACATCCGCCACGTTGGCGGCAGTCCCTACCACGCTGTGCACGAGTCCCGATGTGGCGTCGACACCAACGTGGGCCTTCATCCCGAAGTGCCATTGATTGCCTTTCTTGGCCTGATGCATCTCAGGATCACGCTTACCTTCTCGGTTCTTGACCGAGGGCGGCGCGGCGATCAGGGTAGCGTCGACGATAGTGCCTTCCTTGAGCAGCAGACCCCGGCTGGCCAGATGCTGGTTAATCGTTTCAAACAGCACCCGCGTTAGCTGATGGGTTTCCAGCAAGCGGCGAAATCGCAACAAGGTAGTGGCATCCGGTGCCGACTCACGGCCCAGGTCGATGCCGATGAAACCACGAATGGCCTGGCTGTCGTAGACGGCATCTTCGGTACCTTCATCGGAGAGACCGAAACACTGCTGCACGACATACATGCGCAGCATGCGCGACAACCCAATCGCAGGGCGTCCACGCTTGCCTGTGGTGTCGCTATAGAACGGCGCCACTTGCGCCTCCACTTGTGCCCAGGGCACCAGCTGTTCAAGGTCAGCCAGGAAGCGATCTCGGCGAGTCTGCTTTTTCTTGCCGGTGTATTCGAGTTCGGAGAAGGTCTTCTGCACGCGCGTAACAAAGCTCATGGAGGGGGCTGGTTGAGGGGGCTCAGTGTGCCAAGGGTGGGGGCGGCTGGCTATTTATGCAGTGTCTCC
>NZ_RHQM01000041.1 GCF_003935375.1 Stutzerimonas xanthomarina | reverse complement strand
TTGATGGCCGGATCAGTGCGGCTAATCGTTCGCGAGCAACTGCAAGGGCGCATCACGACGGTTGGAATCGAGGCGGTGCGGCGCTTGGGGTTATAGAACATCTCGATGTAATCGAACACATCACTGCGGGCTTCTTCGCGAGTGCCGTAGGTTTTCCGTCGGATGCGCTCCTGCTTCAGCAACTGGAAAAAGCTTTCCGCGACCGCGTTGTCGTGACAGTTACCGCGTCGACTCATGCTGCTGATTAGGTTGTCGGCCTTTAGGAAGCTCTGCCAGTCCGAGCTGCTGAACTGGCTGCCCTGGTCGGAGTGGATCATCACCTCCTGCCTGGGCTTGCGCCGCCAGACCGCCATCAACAACGCATCGATGGCCAGGTCGCTGCACATCCGTGGTTTCATCGACCAGCCGATCACCTGGCGCGAAAACAGATCCAGCACCACCGCCAAGTACAACCAGCCCTCATAGGTGCGGATGTAGGTGATGTCGGTGACCCAGACCTTGTTCGGCTCGCTGACCTTGAACTGCCGCTCCAGGCGGTTGGGCGAAGCCACCGTCGGCTTACCGCCGTAATAGCCGGGGCGCCGACGATAACCGGTCTGCGAACGCAGCCCCTCCACCCGCATTAGGCGAGCCACGCGGTGCCGGCCACAGGACTCGCCCAGCTCACGCAGGTCGTCGTGGATCTTGCGGTAGCCGTAGACCCCGCCGCTTTCCAGCCAGGCATGCTTGATCAATCCGAGCAGGCGCTGATCTTCCTTCTCGCGTGCGGATTTCGGCTCGGCCAGCCAGGCGTAGTAACCGCTGGGATGTACCTGGAGGGTCTGGCAGAGACGCCGTACCGGGTACTCCACCGACAGCTTGCTGATGACGGCGTACTTCAGCCGGACTCCTTGGCAAAGTACGCGGCGGCCTTTTTTAGGATGTCTCGCTCTTCGGTCACCCGCTTGAGTTCCGCGCGCAAGCGACGCAGCTCGGCCTGTTGATCATCTACCTGCTGCCGCTGTGCTTGGGGCTTGCTGTAGCGCTTTACCCAGGCGTACAGGCTGTGCGCGGACACGCCTAGACGCTCCGCCACATCGGCAACGCGCAAACCGCGCTCGGTGACTTGCTTGACCGCTTCGATCTTGAATTCTTCGGGGTAACGCTGGTTGCTCATGGCACCTCCTGATGGGCCTCATTATGAGGCTTGGAGGTGTCTACGAAACCAGGGGCGATTCAATGATGGAACAGGCGACTTCCTCAATCGTCGGCCGGGCTCTGCCATTTCTATCGGATTGCTGCATAACGCAACGCCAGTGCTGGGCGTGGTTTACGCCCCCGTCACGCCTAGTGGTCCTGACTGCATAGCATGGGCTGAGGGTGCACCGGCTTTACTGCGTAATGGTCGTCCCGTGAATAATGACCTGCAATCTGCGATCTTGGCACCGGGGACAGCGGTAATGGT
>NZ_RHQM01000040.1 GCF_003935375.1 Stutzerimonas xanthomarina | reverse complement strand
ACCGCCTCGATTCCAACCGTCGTGATGCGCCCTTGCAGTTGCTCGCGAACGATTAGCCGCACTGATCCGGCCATCAATTCGTCCCCCTGACGAGCGCCGCCACCGAGTGCCTCCTTGATCAACTGATCTAGGGGTTGCCCCTTTTCCGCTGCCAGGTCGATACCGTAGGAATTCCACACGTCTTCAACCTTGGTGCTGCCCTTGAGCCGAAGTTCAAGGTTTGGCAGATCGGTTCTTGACGCTTCTACCGCCTGGGAAAAAACGCAGTCAACGAAAGGCTGATTGTTTGGCTTGAGGACGACAAACAGATGATCACCGGCTTCAAGCCTGGTCGACCCTCGAGGCGGTATGACGGCCGACCCTCGCGTGATCATCGCCACGACTACGCCTTCGGGCAACGCCATTTGCGAGAGCAAACGGCCGGCGGCTCTCGCATCGTTACCGAGCGTGTATTTGACGATTTCCGCGTCGACATCGTGCAGTGACGAGATTTCGAGAGTCGCGGCGGGCGTCGCCGGTGGCTTCTCCGTCAGCCCCAGCTTGCGCGCGACGAGCGGGAGCGTAGAGCCCTGCACCGTCGCCGATAGCAGAACTACGAAGAACACAACATTGAAGATCAGGGGCGCATTAGGCAGTCCGAAAAGCAACGGGAAGATTGCCAGGATGATCGGCACCGAACCACGTAGGCCTACCCAGGAAACGAGTGCCGTCTCCCTGAGATTGAAGCCAAAAAGCGCAAGCATTGGTGCGACGGCCAGCGGCCTGGCCAGCAACACCAGGACCAGTGCAATCACCAACCCCTCGACCCACACATCGAGCAGCGAAACCGGATCGACGAGCAGGCCGAGGACTACGAACATGGTGATCTGGCTAAGCCATGCCAGGCCATCCATGAACAGGAAGGTGCTGCGCTGGAAAACGAATTTCTGGTTTCCGATCATCACGCCAGCGACGAAGATCGCCAGAAATCCGCTGCCGCCCAGATTCGCGGATACTCCATAGGCGAGCAATCCGCCGGCCGCAACAAGCACCGGATACAAGCCGGTCGCGACCAGTTTTATCCTGCTCAGCAACCTGAGTATCGACCATCCGACACCAAGCCCGACCAGCGCACCTATCCCCATCTGCATCAAAAACATCTGAAGCAGACCCCAGCCAAGCGGCATGCTGTTAACCAGCACCTCCAACAAGCCCACCGTCAGAAAGATGGCCATGGGGTCGTTGGACGCGCTTTCAATCTCCAGCACCGACTTGAGCCGCTGATTGATGTGAATTCCGGCGTTTCGCAAGAGAGAAAATACGGCTGCAGCATCGGTCGAGCCGATGATCGCACCCAGCAACATGCCTTCCAGAACTGGAAGCTCAAGCATCCAGGCAGCTGCGAGCCCCGCGATTGCGGCCGTTGCGAGTACCCCAACTGTTGCCAGCAGAGACGCTGGCTTCCAAACCTTCCTTATGGACGAAACGGGCGTTTGCAGGCCGCCGTCAAAAAGGATAAGCGCCAAAGCCAGGGTGCCGAGGGCATGCGCGGCAACGGCATTATCAAAAACGATCCCGCCGATACCGTTCTCACCTGCAAGCATGCCGGTGATCAGGAACAACACGAGCACCGGCAGCCCCAGACGGGCCGACAGTTTGCTGGAGAGCACACCGAACAGGATCAGTACTGCTGCCAGCAGCAATAGCTTGTCAATTGCAAACACCGAAGGTCCTTAATTATCTATGCACCGCATTTCTCGCGAGCAGACGCAACGTCGTGATAAGCCGGCGAGCCGACCACACCGCCGGATCAGGTCACCGCAGTTGTAGCTCAGGAGTAAAAAGCGCTCATTTTGAGCGATGTTCGATACCTAGCGGTCGAATCGATTTCATGCCAGATGTTGCGAGGCCTTTCTCGCGCAATGCCAAATGGTCACCCTAGAGGTTCGACAATTGATCTTTGAGCAAGTCGTTTTATTGATTGCCACTGGTTTCGGGCTGGG
>NZ_RHQM01000003.1 GCF_003935375.1 Stutzerimonas xanthomarina | reverse complement strand
TGATCGATTTGCCGCTTTCAAAATCGGCAAGGGCTGAAGTCGGTCAAAAAACAGGCGGCTTTTTCAGACCTTCCTTAGAAGGCGTGACTCGCGCATCGGAATATCCTGGTCCCTGGACAGTTATTGAGTTATCCGAAACTCAACGGCGAAAGGCTGCTCTGCCAAGGTGCGGACTTTCCGCTGGTGGCGCGATATACGCAACGACGCCTCGCACATTCCTGTTCGCACCAGAAAAAAATTTCGGATCACACGCTTGAGGGAGCAATCACTGATACCGATACATCTGCATCGCTGTCGGCAGGGCCCAGACGCTGAATGCGCCGAGCAGGCCCAGACAGGCCGGCAGGATCAGCCACCAGACTCTCGGTGCCATTGCGTGCAGCGGGCTGCGCCATTGCACTAGGGTCAGGCTGGCGGCGCAGATGCTTGCGGCCAACAGCGCGCCAGCCGTGACGTCGGTGGTCCAGTGCACACCGAGATAGACCCGCGAGAGTGCGATTGCCGTCGCCGGCAGGCTGGCGAGGACCAGCCAGGCAAGGCGCAGGCGCGGTGGCTGGCCGCGACCGGCGAGCACGCCGAGGGTGAGGAAGAAGGCAAACGCCGCTGAGCTGTGCCCGCTGGGAAAACTGTAGCTGCTCAGCGGCTCCACCAGTACTTCCGGGCGAACGCGGGCAAAGGTGGCCTTCAGGGCGCCGTTGGCCAGGGCCGTGCCCAGCAGCGTGAGAATGGCGAACAGGGCGGCGCGCCATTGGCGTGCGACCAGAAGCAGCAAACATAGCAATAGCGCGGCCCACAGTTGGGTGTGAAAGTCCCCGGCGCGGGTGACGATCACCATGACGCGGTCGAAGGTGGTGCTGCGTGCGCCCTGGATCACTGCCAGCAGGCCTTCGTCGAGTTCCTTCAGGTGCGGCCAGCCGAAAAACAGACCGAGCAGGATGGCAACGCCGAGGCCGGCCGACAGTGCGCTGACCCAACGCAAGCCGCGCAGACTGCCGAATGCAGTTGCCGCGATCAGCGTCAGCAGCGCGCCGACCACTATCCCGGCTTCGCTCCAGAAACCCTCCTCCAGCGGCAGGCGGATGGCGGCTCCGGCGCTCCAACCGGGCAGCAGATAAGCCATCGACCAGCCGGCGGCAGCACACAGGCTGACCAGCAGGAAGCGTCCGAACGGCATGTCGAGCATGCCGGCGGTCATCGGCAGCATGGGGCGCAGCGGGCCGATGAAGCGGCCTACCAGCAGGCTGGCTACGCCGTAGCGCTGAAAGTAGTGCTCGGCCTGCACCAGCCACTCGGGATGGTCGCGCAGGCCTCGCAAGCTGCGAATGCCCTGGTGATAGCGTCGACCGAGGGCATAGGAAAGCAGGTCGCCGATCAGTCCGCCGATAAAGCCCAGCAAAAGGGTTTCCCCCAGGCTCAGCACTCCGCTGCCGGCGAGTACAGCAATCGCGAATACCAGCACCGTGCCCGGAATGATCAGTCCGACTACGGCCAGACACTCCATGCAGGCGACGATCAGCAGCGCCAGGCCCAGCCATTGCGGATGCCCGGCGAGCCATTGGGTAAGGGTTTCGAGCCACTGGCCCATGCGGATTTCCTTGAATCGAGATCGCCTTTCGACCTGACGAAAGGGTGGTGGGTTTCCTAGGCGCGAGGATACTGCGCCGTGCTGGCTGGTTCGTAGCGCTGTCCGCGCATGCATTCGAGCGCCTTTCGCCCGGCGCCGCTGTGCGCGGGCGGTCGGGGTGGCTATAATCAGCCGCTTTCCCTTCAGTCAGGCCAGCTAGATCCATGACCGAGTCCGTACTCGATTACATGAACCGCCTGGGCCGCGCCGCGCGCGAGGCCTCGCGGGTGCTTGCGCGCGCCAGCACGGCGCAGAAGAACCGTGCCCTGCAGGCCGCCGCCGCCGCGCTCGACGCAGCCCGCGACGAGTTGGTCAGCGCCAACGAGCGGGACCTTGCCGGTGGCCGCGCCAACGGTCTGGACGCGGCGATGCTCGATCGTCTTGCGCTGACGCCCAAGGTGATCGACGGCATGATCGAAGGGCTGCGCCAGGTCGCCACGCTGCCGGACCCGATCGGCGAGATTCGCGACATGCGCTACATGCCTTCGGGCATTCAGGTCGGCAAGATGCGCGTGCCGCTGGGCGTGGTCGGGATCATCTACGAGTCGCGGCCGAACGTGACCATCGACGCCGCCAGCCTGTGCATGAAGTCGGGCAACGCGACCATCCTGCGAGGTGGTTCCGAGGCGATCCATTCCAATCAGGCCATTGCCCGCTGCATCCAGCTTGGCCTGGCCGAAGCCGGGCTGCCGGCAGCGGCGGTGCAGGTCGTGGAGACCACTGACCGGGCTGCGGTCGGCGCGCTGATCAGCATGCCGGAATACGTCGATGTGATCGTGCCGCGCGGCGGCAAGGGGCTGATCGAACGCATCAGTCGCGACGCCCGGGTACCGGTGATCAAGCACCTGGACGGCATCTGCCATGTCTACATCGACGTGGCGGCGGACGTGGACAAGGCCGTTCGCGTCGCCGACAACGCCAAGACCCAGCGCTTCGCGCCGTGCAACACCATGGAGACGCTGCTGGTTCACCAGGGCATCGCCGACCGGGTGCTGCCGCCACTGGCGGCCATCTATCGCGAGAAGGGCGTTGAGTTGCGTGGCTGTGCGCGAACCAAGGCGCTGCTTGGCGGCGATGTGCTGGAGGCCAGCGAAGAAGACTGGTCCACCGAATACAACGCACCGATCCTGTCGATCCGCATCGTCGATTCGCTGGATGCCGCCATCGAGCACATCAATCGCTACGGCTCGCAACACACCGACGCGATCGTCACCGAGAATTTCACCGATGCCCGGCGCTTCCTCACCGAGGTGGACTCCGCTTCGGTGATGGTCAACGCCTCGACGCGTTTCGCCGATGGCTTCGAGTATGGCCTGGGCGCGGAGATCGGCATCTCCACTGACAAGCTTCATGCCCGTGGTCCGGTCGGTCTGGAAGGGCTGACCAGCGAGAAGTACGTGGTGTTTGGCGACGGCCACGTCCGTACCTGATGAGCCAAGGCAGCGGCGCCCGGCGCATCGGTATACTCGGCGGCACCTTCGATCCGGTACACATCGGTCACTTGCGCGGGGCGCTGGAAGTGGCCGAGATGTTCGATCTCGACGAGCTGCGGCTGATACCCAACGCGCGTCCGCCGCACCGTGACACCCCCAATTGCTCGGCGCAGGATCGCCTGGCAATGGTTCGCCTGGCGGTGCAAGACCTGCCGCCACTTTGTGTGGACGCTCGTGAGCTGGAGCGGGAGAAGCCGTCCTACACCATCGACACGCTGATTTCCCTGCGCGCCGAGCTGGGCGAGGAGGATCAGTTGTTGCTGGTGGTGGGCTGGGATGCCTTCTGCGGCCTGCCAACCTGGCATCGCTGGGAAGAGCTGCTCGACTATTGCCATATCCTCGTCCTGCAACGCCCGGATGCCGGCAGCGAGGCGCCGCAGGTGCTGCGCGATCTGCTCGCCGCACGCAGCGTGCCCGATCCCCAGGTGCTTTGCGGGGGCAGCGGGCAGATTGCATTCGTCTGGCAGACACCGTTGGAAGTGTCTGCCACACAGATTCGCCAATTGCTGGCCAGCGGCAAGTCGGTCCGATTCCTGGTTCCCGATGCCGTACTGGCTTATATCAACGCGCACGGACTGTACCGGGCGTCGAACTGAGGTTGTTTTCACGTTATGCAAACTGAAGAGTTGGTCCAGCTGGCGGTTGCCGCCCTGGAAGATCTGAAAGGCCAGGACATCACCACCATCGATGTGCGCGGCAAGACCAGTGTCACCGATTACATGGTCATCGCCAGCGGCAGTTCCAGCCGGCACGTCAAGTCGCTCGTCGAAAACGTGCTGGAGCAGGTCAAGGAGCAGGGCGTTCGCCCGCTTGGCAGCGAGGGTCTCGAAGGCGGTGAGTGGGCGTTGCTCGACCTGGGCGATGTCGTCGTCCATGTGATGCAGGTGCCGACCCGCCAGTTCTACGATCTCGAACGTCTCTGGCAGGGCGCCGAGCAGAGCCGCGCGCAGCACGCTCACGACCCGGAATAAGCCGTGCGTATCAAGCTGATTGCGGTCGGCTCGAAGATGCCACGCTGGGTCGAGGATGGTTGGCAGGAATATGCCAAGCGCCTGCCGTCCGAACTACCGCTGGAGCTGCATGAGATCGCGCTCAATACCCGTGGCAAGAACGCCGACGTGGCGCGGTTGATTCGCCAGGAAGGCGAGGCCATGCTGGGCAAGGTTCAGCCAGGCGAGCGCATTGTCACGCTAGAAGTACATGGCAAGCCGTGGAGCACCGAGCAGCTGGCGGCGGAAATCGAGCGCTGGCGGCTCGATGCACGCAACGTCAACCTCATGGTCGGCGGTCCGGAAGGGCTGGCACCCGAGGTTTGTGCGCGCAGCGAGCAGCGCTGGTCGCTGTCGCCGCTGACCCTGCCTCATCCGCTGGTGCGAATCCTGATCGGCGAACAGATCTACCGCGCCTGGACGCTGCTGTCCGGTCATCCCTATCACAAGTAGTCCGCGAACCCCTTCAAGATGCCGCAACCGATTCAACTCAAGGATCACGAGAAGGACGCCGTGCTGGTGCGCCGGCGCGTCATCGTCGGCCTTGCGTTCGTGTTGCTATTGATCGGTGTGCTGGTGTCGCGGATGTACTACCTGCAGGTGGTGCAGTTCGAGCACCATTCGACGCTGTCGGAGAACAACCGTGTCCACGTTCAGCCGATCCCGCCCAATCGTGGCTTGATCTTCGACCGCAAGGGCCGGGTCATCGCCGACAACCGGCCCAGTTTCAGCCTGACCGTCACCCGCGAACGCGCCGGCGACTGGAAGACTGTGCTCGATGGCGTGGTCGAGGTGCTGGAGCTCAGCGAGGAAGAGCGTGGGCTGTTCGAGAAACGCGTGTTGCAGGGGCGCCGGCCATTCGAGCCGGTACCGATCATGTATGAGCTGTCCGAGGAGCAGATTGCGCGCATTGCCGTGAATCAGTTCCGCCTGCCTGGGGTCGAGGTGGCGGCGCAGCTGGTCCGGCATTACCCGCAGGGTCCGCACTTCGCGCACTCGGTAGGCTATGTCGGGCGAATCAACGAGCAAGAGCTCAAGCAGCTCGACCCGGTCAATTACAGCGGCACGCACCATGTCGGCAAGACCGGTATCGAGAAATTCTACGAGGACGAGCTGCACGGCCAGGTCGGCTACGAAGAGGTCGAAACCAATGCCCGCGGCAGGGTCTTGCGCGTGCTCAAGCGTACCGATCCGATACCGGGCAAGGACATCACGCTGTCGCTCGATCTCGACCTGCAGGAGGCCGCAGAAACGGCGCTCGGTGGTCGTCGCGGTGCAATCGTCGCGCTGCTGCCGAGCACCGGCGAGGTGGTGGCGATGGTCAGTCAGCCGAGCTTCAACCCCAACCTGTTCGTCACCGGCATCAGCTTCAATGATTACGGTGAACTGCGCGACTCTATTGATCGTCCGTTGTTCAACCGTGTGCTGCGCGGCCTTTACCCGCCCGGCTCGACCATCAAGCCAATGATGGCCGTTGCCGGCCTCGATGCCGGCGTGATCACGCCGAGCAGTCGCGTGTTCGATCCGGGCTTTTTCCAACTGCCGAACGTGAAGCACAAGTACCGCAACTGGAACCGCAACGGCGACGGCTGGGTGGACCTGGACCTGGCCATCGCCCGCTCCAACGACACCTACTTCTACGACATGGCCCACAAGCTGGGCGTCGATCGCATGCACGAATACATGACCCGTTTCGGCCTGGGGCAGCGCGTATCTCTGGACATGCACGAGGAGACGGCGGGCCTGATGCCGTCGCGCGACTGGAAACGGGCGCGCTATCGCCAGCCCTGGTATCCCGGTGAAACAGTGATTCTCGGTATCGGCCAGGGTTACATGCAGGCCACGCCGCTGCAGCTGGCCCAGGCCACGGCGCTAGTGGCGACCCGCGGCAAGTGGATTCGGCCGCATCTGGCGCGCAGCGTCGGTAGTGAAGCGCCGGTGGACCATGATCCGGTTCCGGACATCCAGCTTCGCGATCCGCGCTTCTGGGACTACGCGACCCACGGTATGGAGCAGGTTCTGCATGGCGCGCGGGGTACGGCAAGGAAGGTCGGTGACAGCGCGGCGTATCGTATTGCCGGCAAGAGCGGTACCGCCCAGGTGGTCGCGATCCGCCAGGGCGAGAAATACGACAGTACCAAGCTGGCCGAACGCCATCGGGACCATGCGCTGTTCGTCGCCTTCGCCCCGGTGCATGACCCGCAGATCGCCGTGGCGGTGATGGTCGAGAACGGCGAATCCGGTTCGGGCGTCGCCGCGCCGGTGGCCAAGCAGGTCATGGACGCCTGGCTGCTGAACGAGGAGGGCGTGCTCAAGCCCGAGTTCGCCCCGCCGCTGACCGCCGAAGGGAAGAAGCCATGAGCGGCAATTTCGACCGAACCCTGTCGCGCGAGGACGTACTGCGGCGTCGCGCCAGCCTGTTGCAGCGCCTGCATATCGACGGGCTGCTGCTGGTGCTGCTGCTGATGCTGGCGGCGGGCAGCCTGTTCATTCTCTATTCGGCCAGCGGCAAGAACTGGGATCTGGTCATCAAGCAGGCGACGTCTTTCGGCCTCGGCCTGGGTGCAATGCTGGTCATTGCACAGTTCGAGCCACGCTTCATGGCGCGCTGGGTACCGCTGGGCTATCTCGCTGTGGTAGCGCTGCTGGTGGCGGTCGAGGTCGTCGGCCATACAGCGATGGGCGCCACCCGCTGGATCAACATTCCGGGGGTGATCCGCTTCCAGCCGTCGGAGTTCATGAAGATCATCATGCCGATGACCATCGCCTGGTATCTGTCCTCGCGTAGCCTGCCGCCGAGCATCAAGCACACTGCGATCAGTCTGTCGCTGATCCTCGTGCCCTTCGTGCTGATCCTCAAACAGCCGGATCTGGGCACGTCGCTGCTGATTCTCGCCTCCGGCGCATTCGTCCTGTTCATCGGCGGCCTGCGTTGGCGCTGGATCATTGGCGCGGTCACGGCGATCGTCCCCATTGCTGTGGCGATGTGGTACTTCGTACTGCACAACTACCAGAAGCAGCGAGTACTGACGTTTCTCGATCCGGAAAGCGATCCGCTGGGCACTGGCTGGAACATCATCCAGTCGAAGGCGGCGATCGGTTCGGGTGGGGTGTTCGGCAAGGGCTGGCTGGCAGGCACGCAGTCGCACCTGGATTTTTTGCCGGAAAGCCACACGGACTTTATCATCGCCGTGCTCGCTGAAGAGTTCGGCCTGGTCGGGGTCTGCCTGCTGCTGTTGGTGTATGGTCTGCTGATCACTCGCGGCCTTGTTATTACCGTGCAGGCGCAAACGCTGTTTGGAAAACTGCTGGCCGGCGCGCTGACGATGACCTTCTTTGTTTACGTTTTCGTCAATATCGGTATGGTCAGTGGGCTGTTGCCGGTGGTGGGGGTGCCATTGCCCTTCATTAGTTATGGCGGAACTTCATTGGTGACCCTGCTGTCAGGGTTCGGGGTTTTGATGTCGATCCACACCCATCGCAAGTGGATCGCGCAGGTTTGACGAGAGTGAATTTGTTGACTTCATTACGGCGTGGCTTGAAGGCGCGGATGCTAGGGGGCGTGGCTTTGGCTGGCGCTGTGCTGGGAAGCCTGCCGCTGCAGGCGGCCGATTACACCGGCCCGAACGTGGACGAGTTCATCGCGGAGATGACCCGCGACTATGGATTTGCCGACGAGCAGCTGCGTGATCTGTTCAAGCAGGCCGAGCGCAAGCAGGCGATTCTCGATGCCATTTCGCGTCCTGCGGAGCGAGTCAAGCCGTGGAAGGAATACCGACCTATCTTCCTCACCGACTCGCGCATCGCCCAGGGCGTCGATTTCTGGCGGGAGAACGAAGCCGCGCTGACTCGTGCGGAAACCGAGTACGGCGTGCCGGCGGAAATCATCGTCGCGATCATCGGCGTGGAAACCTTCTACGGCCGCAATACCGGTAGCCATCGGGTAATCGATGCGCTGTCGACGCTGGGCTTCGATTACCCTCCGCGTCAGCCGTTTTTCCGTCAGCAGCTCAAGGAGTTCCTGCTGCTGACCCGTGAGGAGCAGGTCGACCCGCTTACGCTCAAGGGCTCCTACGCGGGTGCGATGGGACTGCCGCAGTTCATGCCGAGCAGCTTCCGCGCCTACGCGGTGGATTTCGATGGTGACGGGCACATCGATATCTGGAACAACCCCACCGATGCCATCGGCAGTGCGGCCAGCTACTTCAAGCAACATGGCTGGGCTGCGGGCGAGCCGGTGGTGGCGCGGGCCAAGGTAGGCGGCGAGCGCTATGAAGAAGGGCTGACCGTCGGCCTGGAGTCGCAAAAAAATGCGGGCGAACTGCGTAGCCTGGGCTGGCGGTTCGACAAGTCGGTGGCCAACGATACGGCCATTACCGCTTTCCGCCTGGATGGCGCAGAGGGTGATGAGTACTGGCTGGGCCTGCCGAATTTCTATGTCATTACCCGCTACAACCGTAGCGTGATGTATGCGATGGCCGTGCATCAGCTGTCCCAGCTGCTGGCCGAAGCGCGAGGCGAACAATGACCGTGATCTGGACAAGGCTGGTCGCGCTGGGTGTCGCCGGGGCGCTGCTGGCGAGCTGCTCATCGACGCCGACACCGAGCAGTGCACCAAGCAAGAGTACCGGTATCAGTGGTCCCGGCGACTACAGCCGTCCGCACAAGGACGGCGCGCCCTGGTGGGACGTCGACGTTTCGCAGATCCCCGATGCCACGCCGATGCCGCATTACGGCCGTTACAAGGCCAATCCCTATACGGTGCTGGGCAAGACCTACTTTCCAATCAGCGATGGTCGACGTTATTCGGCTACCGGGACGGCATCCTGGTATGGCACCAAGTTTCACGGCCAGCCCACCGCCAATGGCGAGAAGTACGATCTTTATGGCATGAGCGCGGCGCACAAGACGCTGCCCTTGCCCACTTACGTCAAGGTCACCAATCTGGATAACGGGCGCACCGTGGTCTTGCGCGTCAATGACCGTGGTCCGTTCTACTCCGATCGGATCATCGATCTGTCTTTCGCCGCGGCGAAGAAGCTCGGCTATGCCGAGAGCGGAACGGCGCGGGTAAAGGTCGAAGGCATCGACCCACAGCAATGGTGGGCCGACCAGGGCCGACCGGTGCCGACGATGATGGCGCAGCCGGAGATGATTGCGAGCAAGCCCGCCAGCAATGTCGCGCAGCCGATCGAACAGTACACGCCGCCGCCCCAGCAGCACGCTGCGGCCACGGTGCCGCTGGAAGTCGATGCAAAAAAAAACGCTTCGCCCGCAGCCTCTGGCCTGTTTCTCCAGGTTGGCGCCTTCGCCAATCCGGATGCAGCGCAGTTGCTCAAGGACAAGCTGAGCGGCGTGGTCTCTGCCCCGGTGTTCATCAGCTCGGTGGTACACAACCAGCAGACCCTGCACCGCGTGCGCCTGGGCCCCATCGACACACCGGATGAGGCCATGCAGCTCGAAGAGAGCGTACGCCTGGCCAACCTCGGGCAGCCGCGGCGCGTTGCCGCTGACTGATCGCTGCAAACCTTGCCTTCGTTTTACCTGACTAATTTGAGATTCGGATGAACATCACCAGCCTCGTGCAACGCTTCATAGTCCTGGCAGTGCTGACGGTCACCCCGACCGTCTGGGCAGCGCAGATCGTACCGTCCGCCCCGCAACTGGCGGCCAAGTCCTACATGCTGATGGACGCGGCCAGCGGCGAAGTACTGGTCGAGCACAACGGTGACGAGCGCCTGCCGCCGGCGAGCCTGACCAAGCTGATGACTGCCTACATCGCCACCCTGGAAATCCAGAAGGGCCAGATCAGCGACAGCGACATGGTCACGGTGAGCGAGAAGGCCTGGCGTACCGGCGGCTCGCGGATGTTCATCCAGGTCAACACGCAGGTCTCGGTCGACGATCTGCTGCATGGCATCATCATTCAGTCGGGCAACGACGCCAGCGTCGCCATGGCCGAGCACATCGCCGGCAGCGAAGAGGCCTTTGCCGACCTGATGAACAGCACGGCTCAGCGCCTGGGCATGACCAACAGCCATTTCATGAATGCCACCGGCCTGCCGGACCCGGATCATTATTCCTCGGCCAACGACATGGCCAAGCTGGCTCGCGCGATCATCTACGAAGACCCGGCGCACTACGCCATCTACGCGCAGAAAGAGTTCTTCTGGAACAACATCAAGCAGCCCAACCGCAACCTGTTGCTGTGGCGCGACAAGACCGTCGACGGCCTGAAAACCGGTCATACCGAAGAGGCCGGCTACTGCCTGGTGGCCTCTGCCGTGCGTGACAACATGCGCTTGATTTCGGTGGTGTTCGGTACCGACAGCGAGCAGGCCCGCGCGGCGGAGACCCAGAAGCTGCTGACCTATGGCTTCCGCTTCTTCGAGACCCGCACCTTCTACCAGAAGGGCACCGAGCTGGCTCAGACGCAGGTCTGGAAAGGCCAGCAGGACAAGCTTAAGGCGGGCCTGGCACAGGACCTGACCATGACCCTGCCGCGTGGCCAGGCAGAGAAGCTGCAAGCGGTCATGAGCTTCAACGGCACACTCACCGCACCGATCCAGCAGGGTGACGTCATCGGCAAGGTCGAGGTCAAGCTGGAGGACAAGGTCGTTCGCAGCACCGATCTGGTGGCGCTGGAAACCATCGAAGAGGGTGGGCTGTTCCGCCGGTTTTGGGATAGCATTCGCCTCTTCTTCTACAGCCTGTTCAACTGACCACGCGCGAGTGCACCGCGGCTGATCCCGCCGCGGCGCACGTGCGGATCACGAGTCCGTTACGCCCATGACCGATAACCAAGATGTCGCAGCACCCAAGATTGACTTCCCCTGCGAGCGCTACCCGATCAAGGTGATCGGCGACGCTGGCGAAGGCTTCCGTGAGGTCGTGATCGAAGTCATCCAGCGCCACGCGCCGGATTTCGACGAAACCACCGTCGTCACCCGCGACAGCCGCAACGGGCGATTCCTTTCGCTGCAGGTGCTGATCACCGCCACCGGCGTAGAGCAGCTGCAGGCCATTCACGTCGACCTGCGCGCCACTGGCCGTGTTCACATGGTGCTGTGATGACCCTCGAAGTGGGCGTGCGTGAGCTCGGCCAGATCGAGTACCGGGCTGCCTGGCAGGCCATGCAGCACTTCACCAACACGCGCGATGCAGGCAGTGGCGACGAAATCTGGCTGCTGCAGCACCCGCCCGTGTTCACGCAGGGCCAGGCCGGCAAGGCCGAACACCTGCTGTTTCCTGGCGAAATTCCGGTAGTGCAGGTGGATCGAGGCGGTCAGGTGACCTATCACGGGCCCGGCCAACTGGTTGGTTATCTGTTGCTCGATGTGCGCCGACTCGGTATCGGTGTGCGCGAGCTGGTGAGTCGTATCGAGCAGAGCCTGATCGATCTGCTCGCCAGCTATGGCATCGAGGCGGCTGCCAAAGCGGATGCACCGGGCGTTTACGTCAACGGTGCGAAGATCGCGTCTCTGGGCCTGCGCATTCGCAATGGCCGTTCCTTCCACGGCCTGGCGCTGAACGTGGACATGGATCTCGAACCTTTCCGGCGCATCAACCCCTGCGGTTATGCAGGGTTGCCCATGACCCAGTTGCGTGACCTGATCGGGCCGATCGACATCTCTGAAGTGGCCGATCGACTGCGTGATCACCTGGTCCGGCAGCTCGGATACGCGCAACAGAAGACCCTCGCGGGCGGAATCGAAGCTTATGAGTAGTGTAGAAACGGCAGGCAAGCGCCCAGCCAAGGTAGAGGCAGGCGTCAAACTGCGTGGTGCCGAGAAGGTTGCGCGGATTCCGGTGAAGATCATACCCACCGATGAGCTGCCGAAGAAGCCGGACTGGATTCGCGTGCGCATTCCGGTTTCCCCGGAAGTCGACCAGATTAAGCAGACCCTGCGCAAGCACAAGCTGCACAGCGTCTGCGAGGAAGCCTCATGTCCCAATCTGGGCGAGTGCTTCTCCAGCGGAACCGCGACCTTCATGATCATGGGCGACATCTGCACCCGTCGCTGCCCGTTCTGCGACGTCGGCCACGGCCGACCGAATGCGCTGGACCCGGATGAGCCGAAGAATCTGGCCCAGGCCATCGCCGACATGCGCCTGAAGTACGTGGTCATCACCTCGGTGGATCGCGACGATCTGCGCGACGGTGGCGCCCAGCACTTTGCCGATTGCCTGCGCGAGATTCGCAAGCTGTCGCCGTCAATCCAGCTGGAAACCCTGGTGCCCGACTACCGTGGGCGCATGGATATCGCTTTGGATATCACTGCCAGCGAGCCGCCGGATGTGTTCAACCACAATCTGGAGACCGTACCGCGGCTATACAAGTCGTCGCGGCCGGGCTCGGATTTCGAGTGGTCACTGGATCTTCTGGAGAAGTTCAAGCAACGCGTTCCGGGCGTGCCGACCAAGTCGGGACTGATGCTCGGCCTCGGCGAGACCGACGAGGAAGTCATCGAGGTCATGCACCGCATGCGCGAGCACGATATCGACATGCTGACCCTGGGTCAGTACCTGCAGCCTTCACGTAACCACCTCCCGGTGCAGCGCTTCGTTCATCCCGACACCTTCGCCTGGTTTGCCGAAGAGGGGATGAAGATGGGCTTCAAGAACATCGCCTCAGGCCCGCTGGTGCGCTCGTCGTACCATGCCGATCAGCAGGCGCACGGAGCCAAAAAAGACTGAAACCGTAAAGTTATTGCGGCTCTTGAAGACCGCGCAGACAGTCCAGGCTGTCTGCGCGGTTTTTTCTTTTCCGTCCGCCATGCGCCTTGCGAAAGCGCATGGCGCGGGAACTGCCAAACGGTTGGCAAGAAAATTGCGGCATTACGCCGCATTAGACTTTGGTCTATAGTGGCGTTCGTTTACACCATGAGGCCAACCGAGGGCCACTGCAGATGAACGAACCCCAATTGAAGGACTTGCTTGACGATCTGGATACCGCGAAGGTCGAGTGCGACGCGATGAGCCGCCTGGTGGTGACGCGGCTGGCCAAGCAGCACATTCCATACCGAGCGATGTTGGGGCAGGTCGAACTGGACGGTAAGGTGGTTTCACCGCACTTCTGGGTCGAGACCGACGGCTGCGTGATCGACTACCGCGCACGCCAGCGCCTTGGTGGTGATCAGCGCGTGCCACATGGCGTGGTCGCGCGCGAGGCAGTGAAGGCCCACTATCAAGGCCAGCAGGTAATCATCGACCCGCTGCCGGACTACCTCTACGAAGTAGCCATCAAACACTGAACTTGTTGCAGGGATAAAAAAAGCCCCGGCAATCTGCCGGGGCTTTTGTGTTTGGCGCCAAGCCCAGCGCGATCAGTTGTGGGCGCGCAGTCGCCCGAGCAGCTCCTGAGTGGGATGGCCATCGGCCGGCCAACCCAGGCGCTGCTGGAAGCCGCGGATAGCCTTGCGGGTATTGGCGCCGATGATGCCGTCCGGGGTGCCCGGGTCGAAGCCCTGAGCGACTAGGCGTTCCTGCAGTTCAAGGCGCTCGGAGCGGCTGAGTGGCTGTTCGCCGCGTGGCCAGCTGCCCGCGACCTCGCCCTTGCCCTGGAAATTCTCTGCCAGCAGGCCGATCGCCAGTGCATATGCCGAGGAGTTGTTGTAGCGCAGGATGGCGCGGAAATTGTCCATGATGAGGAATGCCGGGCCACGATGGCCGGCGGGAAGCAGCAGGCTGGCGCTGGCTTCTTCCTGGTCGCCGGGCAGGTTGCGCAGGCCGAGGCTGCGCCATTCGGCCAGCGGCTTGCGAATCTCGGTGTCGGCCAAGGCGTAGTCGAACCCTTCGGGTAGCTCTACCTCGAAGCCCCAGGCCTTACCCTGTTTCCAGCCGGATGCCTGAAGGTAATGCGCGGCGGAGGCAAGGGCGTCGGCCGAGCTGTTCCAGATATCGCGCTTGCCGTCGCCATCGAAATCCACGGCATGGGTGTTGTAAGTGGTCGGAATGAACTGCGTCTGCCCCATGGCACCAGCCCAGGAGCCGCGCATGCGCTGTGGCGCGACGTCACCGTGCTGGAGGATTTCCAGCGCTGCAATCAGCTGACTCTTGGCGAATGCCGGACGGCGACCCTCGTGGGCGAGGGTCGCAAGGGAACGAATCACCGATTTGTCGCCCATGATCTGGCCGAAGCTGCTTTCCAGTCCCCAGACGGCAACCAGAGTTTCGCGATCGACGCCGTAGCGGGCCTCGATCTGATCCAGTGTGGTGGCGTGCTCGCTAAGCAAGCGGCGGCCGCTGCGCACGCGCTGTGGCGAAATGGCGCCTTCCAGGTACTGCCAGACGGGCCGGGTGAACTCGGGCTGGCTACGGTCCGCCTCGATCACCGCTGGATCGGGCTGGACGCCGGCGAAGGCCTGGTCGAAGGTCGCGGCGGAGATACCGGCCGCAAGGGCTTCAGCGCGGAACTGCTCGCGCCACTGGCTGAAGCTCAGGTGAGTGGCTTCCGAACGGACATCGGCGATGGTGGCGTCGCTAGGCTGGCTGGCGGCGGGGACGTTGCTGACCAGAGTGGACTGCGCGAGGGGTTCGGCTGCACAGGCAACGACCAGGCTCATCGCCGAAGCGGCAACCAGGGTACGTAGCAGCAGAACGGGAACGAAGGTGTGATACATGCACCGCTCTCGAAACGTGTCGTCGGCCGCAGACATTATCACGCTTTGGCGGTGTTGGGTTTTCAGGCTGCCAGAAGGACCGAAGCCTCCCAGTTGGTGGACTGGGAGGCTTCGCGGCGGTAGCTGCCTTTGCCTTTTTTCGGCGTTTCCTGGCGGAGGCGGAACAGGGGTTGCGCAACCAGGTGCTTGGCCTTGTTCGGCCGTTTCTTGCGTGTGCTCATTTCGATTCCCTCAAATGGCCCGCTATCGGGCGAGGGAATCATAGGCCTCGTACAAAAAATGTCCAGTGCGCTGCGGCGTGAATTCGCTCTCCGCGATTCGCTCGTCAGGTACCGATCCGGCGGCCACTCAGTTGCAGGCAAATGTCCGCCAGACCGATCCAGGGATCCCCGGCGGCCTGGCCCTTGATCTGCTCGTCGATGCGTTGCGCGTCTCTCAGCAACTGGTTCCAGCCGGCCGCGTCATGCCTTTGCAGTGCTTTGGAAACCAGCGGGCGACGCTTATCCCAGACCGGCGGGCGGGCCTGGCTGAAGGCACGCTCGAGCGGAGTGCCCTGGGCATATTGCTGTGCAATATTGGCCAGCAGGCGCAGTTCGCGGGCCAGCGCCCAGAGGATCACCGGCGCCTCGACGCCTTCACCGCGCAGGCCCTCCAGCATGTGCAGCGCATGGGCCGCCTGGCCGTGCAGGGCTGCGTCGATCAGGCCGAATACATCGTAACGGGCGCTATCAGCCACCGCGGCCTGGACGGTTTCCGCGGTGACCTGTCCGGCTTCGGCCAGCAGCTTGAGCTTTTCGATTTCCTGCGCCGCGGCCAATAGGTTGCCTTCGACCCGGGCGCTGATCAGTTCGACGGCTTCCTGGTCCGCGGACAGGCCCGCCTGGGCCAGCCTCTGACGTATCCACTGCGGCAGCTGCGCGGCATCCACTGGCCAGATCTGCAGGAACTGCACGTCCTTGCCATCGATCAGCGCCTTGGCCCACTTGGTCTTCTGGGCGCTGCCGTCGAGTTTGGGCAGACTGACCAGCAGCACGGTGTCCTCGGCGGGGCGGGCCAGATATTCCAGCAGCGCCGCGGCACCCTTGTCACCGGGCTTGCCGTTGGGGATGCGCAGTTCGAGCAGGCGCTTCTCGGCGAACAGCGAAAGACTCGCACCGGCTTCGATCAACTGGCTCCAGTCGAAGCCGGTCTCCACGTGAAACACCTGACGCTCACTGAAGCCCTGCGCTCGGGTCGCTGCGCGGATCGCATCGCAGGCTTCCTGGCACAGCAGGTGCTCGTCGCCACAGACGACGTACACGGGCGCCAGCCGACCTTGCAGGTGTTTGCTGAGCTGGGCGGGAGAAAGCTTCATGGTGCGAAGACGGGGGCCTTGAGGCCCCCGTTACCTGTTACTGGATGGGCAGCTGGATGGGCGACTGTTGCGGCTGCGCGTCCTGGGCACGACGGGCAGCTTCCATGGCTTCAGCCTCGGCGCGGGCCTTGGCTTCGGCTTCCTGTTGCAGGCGGTCGAGCTGCGCCGGGGTGATGCGCTGGATACGCAGGGTCAGCTGCTGCAGCAGCTCGCGGCGCATTTCCTGGCGCAGCTGATCGCCTTCCTGGGACGAGCCGATCAGGTTGTTGCTGTCGTGCACGTAGACCTTCTGCACTTCGATGCTGTCCTCGAGCAGCAGCATGTTCTGCGGGCCGAGGAATTCGTAATCGAGGGTGCTGGTCAGCTCATACTCGGCACTGCGTGCCGAGCTAGTGTAGCTGGCGGTGCGCTGGCGGGTCTGCTCGCGGGCAAGGTTCAGGCTGTACTTGGCGCCCGGGTAAACCCGCACGCCATTGCTCTTGAGTAGGTCTTCGAGCTGTTGCACCGTTTCGCCGTAGCTGTTGCGCGCCTGCAGGTCGATCTCCTTGAGACCGAACTCCACGTCACCGGTGCCGCGCAGCTGGAAGCCGCAAGCGCTCAGCAGCAGTGTCAGGCCCAGCACCACCAGATTCCGTTTGTTCATCTTGTTATCCCCTTGCAGGCCCGGCGCGGATGCCGGGGCCGAATCAGTTAGCGACGATGTTGACCAGCTTGCCCGGCACCACGATGACCTTGCGGATCGTCAGGCCCTCGGTGAAGCGCAGCACGTTCTCATTGCCACGGGCAGCAGCCTCGACCTCCTCGCGGCTTGCCGCGGCCGGTACTTCGATCTGCCCGCGCAGCTTGCCGTTGACCTGTACCACCAGCGTCAGGCTGTCCTGCACCAGGGCGGACTCGTCGACCTTCGGCCATTGCGCGTCAATGATCGCGCCCTGTTTGCCGAGTCGCTGCCACAGTTCGTGAGAGATGTGCGGTGTGATCGGTGCGAGCAGCAGGGCGACCGTTTCCAGGCCCTCCTGCAACAGCGCGCGATCCTGCTCGCTGGCGGTCGCGGCTTTCTCCAGCACGTTCATCAGCGTCATCACCTGGGCAATGGCGGTGTTGAATTTGTGATGCTGGCCGACATCGACGCTGGCCTGCTTGATGGCGAGATGGATCGCGCGGCGTACGGCCTTCTGCTCGTCGCTCAGGCTGGCGGTGTCCAGCGTGCCTGCGACGCCAGCGCTGACATGTGCATGAGCCAGACGCCAGACGCGACGCAGGAAGCGGCTGGCGCCCTCGACGCCGGAGTCGGACCACTCCAGGCTCATGTCCGGCGGCGAGGCGAACATCATGAACAGGCGGCAGGTATCTGCGCCGTATGCATCGATCATGGCCTGCGGGTCGACGCCGTTGTTCTTCGACTTGGACATCTTCTCGGTGCCGCCGATTTCCACCGGCAGGCCATCGCTGGCCAGCTTCGCGCCGATGATCTTGGCCTTGGCATCACGCTCGACGATCACGTCGGCCGGGTTGAACCAGTCCTTGCCGCCGTTTTCGAGGGTGCGGTAGTAGGTGTCGGCGACCACCATGCCCTGGGTCAGCAGGTTCTTGAACGGCTCGTTGGAGCTGACCAGGCCTTCGTCACGCATCAGCTTGTGGAAGAAGCGCGCGTAGAGCAGGTGCAGGATGGCGTGCTCGATGCCGCCGATATACTGATCCACCGGCAGCCAGTGGTTGGCCGCGGCCGGGTCGACCATTCCCTTGTCGTAGTTCGGGCTGGCGTAGCGGGCGAAATACCAGGACGACTCGACGAAGGTGTCCATGGTGTCGGTTTCACGCTTGGCCGGCGCGCCGCACTTCGGGCAGCTGCATTCGTAGAACTCCGGCATGCGCGCCAGCGGACTGCCGGCGCCGTCCGGTACCACGTCTTCCGGCAGCACCACCGGAAGCTGGTCTTCGGGGACCGCGACGTCGCCGCAGCTGTCGCAGTGGATGATCGGGATCGGGCAGCCCCAGTAGCGCTGACGGCTGATGCCCCAGTCGCGCAGGCGGAACTGGGTGCGTGCCTGGCCGAGGCCTTTCTTCTGCAGCGCCACTTCGATGGCATCGAACGCGCCGTCGAAGTCGAGGCCGTCGAAGATGCCGGAATTGATCAGCTCGCCGTGTTCGCCGTAGGCGTCCTGCCAGGGTGCCGGGGTCTGGTCGCCGGCGCTGGTGCGTACCACCGGCTTGATCGGCAGGTCGTACTTGTTGGCGAACTCGAAGTCGCGCTCGTCGTGCGCCGGGACGGCCATGACCGCGCCTTCGCCGTAGTTCATCAGCACGTAGTTGGCGACCCACACCGGCAGCAACTCGCCAGTCAGCGGATGCTGCACGCGCAGTGAAGTGGCGAGGCCCTTCTTCTCCTGGGTGGCGATGTCGGCTTCGGCGACGCCGCCACGCTTGCATTCATCGATGAAGGCCTGCAGCTCGGGATTGTTCTGCGCGGCGAGCGTGGCCAGCGGGTGCTCGGCGGCCACCGCGACGTAAGTTGCACCCATCAGCGTATCGGGACGGGTGGTGAAGACCTTCATCACGCCTTCGCTGCCGATGCTGGCCACGTCGTAGGGGAAGCTGATCTCCATGCCGCGCGACTTGCCGATCCAGTTGCGCTGCATGGTCTTGACCTGTTCCGGCCAGCCATCCAGTTCGTCCAGACTCTCCAGCAGCTCATCCGCGTAGGCGGTGATCTTGAAGTAGTACATCGGGATTTCGCGCTTCTCGATTAACGCGCCGGAACGCCAGCCACGGCCGTCGATGACCTGCTCGTTGGCCAGTACGGTCTGGTCGACCGGGTCCCAGTTGACGGTGCCGTTCTTGCGGTAGATCACGCCCTTTTCGTACAGGCGGGTAAACAGCCACTGCTCCCAGCGGTAGTAGTCCGGCTTGCAGGTGGTGACTTCACGCGTCCAGTCGACCGCCAGGCCGAGGCTTTTCAGCTGGGCCTTCATGTAGGCGATGTTTTCGTAGGTCCACTTCGCCGGTGCCACCTGATTCTTCATCGCGGCGTTTTCCGCCGGCATGCCGAACGCGTCCCAGCCCATGGGTTGCAGGACATTCTTGCCCTGCATGCGCTGATAGCGCGCGATCACGTCGCCGATGGTGTAGTTGCGCACGTGACCCATGTGCAGCTTGCCGCTGGGGTAGGGGAACATCGACAGGCAATAGAAGGTGTCCTTGCCTGGCTGTTCGCTCACTTCAAAGGATTTCTGCGCGTCCCAATGGGATTGCGCGGCGGCTTCGATTTCGCGGGGCTGATACTGTTCGTGCATGGCTACTGGCGTTGGGATGGGGGCTGGCTCTCCGCGAATGCGTTGTCGCGGGCACGTTGGCAGGTCCGGCGGACCTGGCGCTAACGCGACCCGGCGGGCTGCGGGCGGAGGCATGGAAGCGCCGTAGCATACATGACCCCCCGCGGCCTAGGGAAACCCCATTTGCCGCTGCTCCAGAGCTCCGTCCGTCGTGCGCGGCTTGAGCGCGTCAGGCTGAGCTACGCTTGAACCAGGGGCGGGACGAATGTGAGGTGAGGTTGATGGACCGAGAGCCACGATCTGAGGACAGTAGTCTTTATGCAAGGGTGTTGCAGCGACTGAGCTCGGCCCTGCAGGAGGCCGAACGTGCTACGTCCGGTGATGCGGACGGTGCTGGCGAGCTGGAAGTACGCGGTTTGACGCCGGCGGAATTCGAGCTGATCCGTGCGTATCTGCAGCGTGATTCCCAATGGCTCTCGGGCTGGCATGCCGCGGCGGAGGAGCAGGCTCACCTGTCGCGCCAGGCACTGCGTCCGGCTGTGCGCAGCGGTAGTCGACAACGGCACGGCGCGCATGGCCGCCACGCGCCGCTGGCTTTGCAACAGACGCTGAGTTGCGCGCTGTGCAACGCCGAAGTGAGCTGGCCGGAAGGCGCCGGCCCCGCAGCCTGTCACGTCTGCGGGTCACAGCTGCTGCGCGCCAGGCAGCGTCTGCACACCTATCCGCGGCATTGAGCAGTGGCCGACAAACCCTCCGGCTGCGGCTAAAGTGTCTGCCTTTGCCGCGGAGGTCGGATGCCGATTCGCTATTTCTTCAAGCAGCTGCTTTTGCCGCCGGGCGTGCTGCTGCTCCTGCTGTTGCTCGGATGGTGGCTGCGCCGGCGCGCGCCAAAGCTGGCGGCGCTGTGCTTCGTCACGGGGCTGGTCGGGCTCTGGTTGATGAGCCTGCCGGTCGTCGTCGAATGGACGGCGCGGCTGGTCGAGCGCGAGCCGGCGCTGGCCGAGGCGCAATGGATGCAGCTGGATGAAGAGGCCGGCGCCATCGTGGTGCTGGGGGCCGGGCGCGAGCAGAGTGATCCGGCATGGGGCGGCGATCAGCCCGGCTACATCGCGCTGGAGCGCTTGCGTTATGCGGCGCGGTTAGCCAAGACCAGCGGCCTGCCGATTCTCACCAGTGGCGGGCTGCACTACGGCCAGCCACCCAGCGAGGCGATGCTCGGCGCGGAGGTGCTGCAGCGCGACTTTGGCGTCGCCACGCGCTGGCTCGAGGAGCGTAGCCGGACGACCTGGGAGAACGCGGTTTTCAGCGCCGAGATGCTGCGTGCGGCGGGCATCGAGCGGGTGGTGCTGGTGACATCCGCCTCGCACATGCCGCGCTCGCGCTGGTGCTTCGAGCAGAACGGGATCGAGGTGATCGCTGCGCCGGTGGGCTTCATGGGCGTGCCCAATGGTCGGCCATTGAATGGCTGGTTGCCGGAGGCCAAGGCCTTCTGGCAGAACGGCATGTTGCTCAACGAGGTCGTTGGCATGGCGGTTTACCCGCTTGTGTACCGCTCCGCGAACGACTGAGTCGAACGCATTAACCTGAGTGTACGGTCGTGGGGTGAGCCTCAGCCCGCAACTCGCCATTCGCGGTCAAGGTCGTCCCCACGTTGGCGGCTCTGGGAGCGGCCTTGGCCGCGAGCAAAGTCAGCTCGGACCTTCACAGGCAAGAGCGGCGTAGCGCTCGGCATAACCGTCTGGCTTGCGATGAAGCCCTCTCAGCGGCAGTCAAAAGACCCGTTCAGGTCCCAGCAGCTTCGCATAGTTGAGGCTATGCCTTGCGCCTGATCAGCGCCCAACCGAGCAGCAGCATGCATACCGCGATCAGCGGCCAGGAGCGCCAGCGCAGATACGGCGTCAGCCCCTGCATCGGGGTGACGTCGCCATACAGCACGGCCTGTTCGAACTGCGGAATCTGCTCGGTGATCTGCCCGTAGGGGTCGATCAGCACGGTGATGCCGTTGTTCGTCGCGCGGATCATCCAGCGCCCGGCTTCCAGAGCGCGCATCTGCGCCATCTGCAGGTGTTGCAGCGGACCGATGGAGCGGCCGAACCAGGCATCGTTGCTCACCGTCAGCAGCAGATTGCTCTGCGCCGCGAGCCCTGCGGCGAACTCCGGGTAGACCACCTCGTAGCAGATGTATGGCGCGATCTGCAGGCCCTTCGCCTGCAACAGTGGTTGGCCGGATTCGCCGCGGGCGAAGTCGGACATCGGCAGGTCGAAGAAGGCGATCAGGCCGCGCAGCAGATCCTGCAGCGGTACGTACTCGCCGAACGGCACCAGTTTCTGCTTGAGGTAGGTGCCGGCACCGTCACCGGTGCTGGTCAGCCCGTTGTAATAGCGCAGCTCGCCAGCCGCATTGGGCTGGCGTACCGGTACGCCGGTGATCAGTGCCGATTCGCGCTGGTTGGCGAAGCCGGCCATCATCGTCAGGTAGCCCTCGGCATGCTCCTTGAGGATCGGTACCGCGGTTTCCGGCCAGACGATCAGGTCTGCGGGGCGACTACCGAAGGTCATGTCGCGATACAGCAGCAGCTGCATCTCGAGCTTCTTCGGGTCCCACTTCATGCTTTGTGCGACGTTGCCCTGCACTGCGGCAACGGTCAGCGGTTCGCCCTTGCTGGTCGTCCAGGCATGATCCTTGAGTGCCAGGCCTGCCAGCCAGGGGGAAAGCAGCAGCACGATGGCGGCGGCCAGGCGTGCTTTGTCGGCAAGCAGTCGCGGGATCGCCACGAGCAGGGTGGCGCTCAGTGCGACGGCAAAGCTCAGCAACCAGACCCCGCCGAGCGGAGCCAGTCCGGCCAGCGGACCATCCAGCTGGCTGTAGCCGATGTACAGCCAGGGAAAGCCGGTGAGAATCCAGCCACGCAGCGCATCCAGCGCCAGCCAGAGTGCGGCGAAGGCCAGCGCATCGCCAAGTGCGGAATGGCGATTGCGCAGCAGGCGCACCCAGAGCCAGCCGAGCAGGGCGAAGAACAGCGCCAGGCCGGCGACGAAGCCGAGGGTGAGCAATCCGGCCAGCGCCGGCGAGGCCGCGCCGAAGTCATGGATGCTGACGTAGACCCAGCTTACCCCCGAGGCGAATAGCCCAAAGCCGTAGCACCAGCCGCGCTGCGCCGCCTGCTTCGCTGCGGTTTCGCGCAGGCCAAGGTACAGCAGCGCCACCGAGAGCAGCCCCAGCGGCCAGATGTCGAAAGGCGTCAGCGACAGCGTGGTCAGTGTGCCGGCGACCAGTGCCAGCAGGTTGCCCGGCCATCCGGGACGGGTGATCCAGTGCATGGAAGTTCCTTGCGCAGCGGTGCGGGGAGGGAGGCTAAGGGCGATGAAGTTGGCCGGCAAGCAGCTGGCGGACGAGCGTCCGCGCAGGGTCGGCTGCGCGGAACGGCTCGTGCCGGCTTACGCGCCCGCGGTGCGGCTCAGGCGCAGCATATGCACGCGGCGACTGTCGGCGTTGAGCACACGCACGCGGAACCCGTCGATCTCGGTGACTTCGTTGCGCTTGGGCAGGTGCCCGAAGGTGCTCATCACCAGGCCGGCGACGGTATCGAATTCGTCGTCGGGGAAGGCGCTGCCGAAGTATTCGTTGAAGCTGTCGATCGGGGTGAGCGCCTTGACCAGGAAGTCGCCGCTGGGCAGCGGGCGGATGTAGCTGTCTTCCTCGACGTCATGCTCGTCCTCGATGTCGCCGACGATCTGCTCCAGCACGTCTTCGATGGTCACCAGGCCGGCCACGCCGCCGTACTCGTCGATGACGATGGCCATGTGGTTGTGGTTGGCGCGGAATTCGCGCAGCAGTACGTTGAGGCGCTTGGATTCCGGCACGAAGGTGGCCGGGCGCAGCAGATCCTTGATGTCGAAACTGTGTTGTTCATCCTTGAGGATCAGCGGCAGCAGGTCTTTGGCTAGCAGCACGCCGATCACTTCATCGAGGCTTTCACCGACGACCGGATAACGCGAGTGTGCGGCACCGATGATGGCCGGCAGAAACTCGCGGGGGGATTGATCGGCCTTGATGCTGATCACCTGCGAGCGTGGCACCATGATGTCGCGTACCTGCAGGTCGGCGACCTGGATGGCACCTTCGACGATGGCCAGCGCCTCGCTGTCGAGCAGCTTGTTCTGATGGGCTTCGCGCAGGATTTCCAGCAGCTCCTGGCGATTCTTGGGCTCATGGGCAAAAGCCTGGGTGATTTTTTCCAGCCAGGTCTTCTGCCCGCTGATCGATCGATCTTCGCTCATGTCGTTGACTCAGGAGTCCTTGCAAGTGCCCATGACGGGCGATTCTTCGGCATAGGGGTCGGGATGACCCAGCTCGGCCAGCAGTTGACGCTCCAGCTCTTCCATCTCTTCGGCTTCGGCATCGTCAATGTGATCGTAGCCGAGCAGATGCAGACAGCCATGGATGACCAGATGCGCCCAGTGTGCCGCCAGTGCCTTGCCCTGTTCCGCGGCTTCGCGCTCGACCACCGGGACGCAGATGACCAGGTCGCCGAGCAGCGGGATGTCCAGCAGTTCGTCGGGAAGGTCTGCCGGGAACGACAGCACGTTGGTCGCGTAGTCCTTCTGCCGCCAGGTGCGGTTCAGCTCGCGCCCTTCTTCCTCGTCCACCAGGCGAATGGTTAGCTCCGAGTCGCCGCTACGCTGGCGTAGCGCCAGTTCGCACCAGCGTTGCAGATCGGCGAGGGCCGGCGCAGCGCCCGTGCTGGCGCACTGCAGGTCGAGCTCAATCATCGCTGGCGTCCTGCGCGGCACGCTTGCTGGCCGGCGACTGGCGATCCTCGAAGGACTCGTAGGCCTCGACGATGCGCTGCACCAGCGGATGGCGCACGACGTCCTTTGGCTTGAAGTGGGTGAAGCTGATGCCGTTGACGTCCTTGAGCACCTCGATGACGTGCGCCAGACCGCTCTTGGTGCCGCGGGGCAGGTCGACCTGGGTGATGTCGCCGGTGATCACCGCGGTGGAGCCGAACCCGATCCGCGTAAGGAACATCTTCATCTGTTCCTGGGTGGTGTTCTGGCTTTCATCGAGGATGATGAAGCTGTTGTTCAGCGTGCGCCCGCGCATGTAGGCCAGCGGGGCGATCTCGATCACCTGCTTCTCGATCAGCCGTGCCACATGCTCGAAGCCGAGCATCTCGTAGAGCGCGTCGTAGAGGGGGCGCAGGTAGGGGTCGATCTTCTGTGCCAGGTCGCCGGGCAGGAAGCCGAGCTTCTCGCCGGCTTCCACCGCCGGGCGTACAAGGAGGATGCGGCGCACCTGTTCGCGCTCCAGCGCGTCCACGGCACAGGCGACGGCGAGGTAGGTCTTGCCGGTACCGGCCGGACCGACGCCGAAGTTGATGTCGTTGTCGAGGATGGCTTTGACGTAGCGCTGCTGATTCGCACCGCGGGGGCGGATCATGCCCTTCTTGGTGCGCAGGGCGACGCCCTGGTGCGCATTCGGATTGGCCAGCTCCTCCATTCCGGATTCCTGCAGGTACAGATGCACCATGTCCGGAGAGAGCTCGGTGTTCTTGGTTTCCCGGTACAGCCGGCGCAGCAGCTGTTCGGCAGACTTGGCCGCGTCGGTTGGGCCGATCAGCTCGAACTGGTTGCCGCGGTTGCGGATTTCCAGTTCCAGGCGCTGTTCGATCAGGCGCAGATGCTCGTCGAATTGGCCGCAGAGATTGGCGAAGCGACGGGCTTCAAAGGGTTCGAGGGTGAAACGATGCGGTTCTATGGGTGCGTTCAAGGGCTTTTATATGTGGCCGTGGTCGGCGAAGTGGTGAAGGAAGAATAGCGCCGCGGGCGCAAAGCGGAAAGCGCAGTCGCGGCCCCGATGCAATCACATGGGGGCCGCATGCCCGGTTCTCAACCTAGCAAGGTGCCACGTAGCGAGTGCGGCAGCGCGTCGTCGATGTGCACGTCGACGAATTGGCCGATTAGTCGCGGGTTGTCGCAGCGGAAGTTGACGATGCGATTGTGCTCGGTACGGCCCTGCAGCATGCCAGGGTCCTTCTTCGAGTAGTCGCTGACGAGGATGCGCTGAGTGCTACCTACCATCCGTCGGCTGTTCTCGAAGCCCTGCTGATAGATGCGCTGCTGGAGGATCGCCAGGCGCTGCTTTTTCACCTCGTCCGGGGTGTCGTCGGCCAGATCCGCGGCCGGGGTGCCGGGGCGCGAGCTGTAGACGAAGGAGTAGGAAAAGTCGAAGCCGACGTCCTCAATCAGCTTCATGGTCTGCTCGAAGTCCTTGTCGGTCTCGCCGGGGAAGCCGACGATGAAGTCCGAGCTGATCAGGATATCCGGCACTGCGGCCTTGAGCCGGCGGATGCGCGACTTGTACTCCAGGGCGGTGTGGTTGCGCTTCATCGCCGCGAGGATGCGGTCGGACCCGGCCTGCACCGGCAGATGCAGATATTTCACCAGCTGCGGGATGTCCGCATGGGCCTGGATGATCGCGTCGGAGAACTCCAGGGGATGGCTGGTGGTGTAGCGGATACGGCCGATGCCTTCTACCGCGGCGACGGCGTGCAGCAGGTCGGCGAAGTCATGCCCGTCGTAGCGATAGCCATTGACGTTCTGCCCCAGCAGGGTGACTTCCCGCACGCCGTTTTCGGCCAGGTGGACGACTTCCGCCAGTACGTCGGCCAGCGGGCGGCTGACTTCTTCGCCGCGGGTGTAGGGCACTACGCAGAAGGTGCAGTACTTGCTGCAGCCTTCCATGACCGAAACGAAGGCACTGGGGCCGTCGACGCGCGGCTCTGGCAGGCGGTCGAACTTCTCGATCTCGGGGAACGAAATGTCCACCTGCGGCTTCTTGGTGGTGCGCGCGGCGTCGATCATTTCCGGCAGACGATGCAGGGTCTGCGGCCCGAAGACCACGTCGACGTACGGGGCGCGGTCGCGAATGGCCGCGCCTTCCTGGCTGGCCACGCAGCCGCCGACGCCGATCACCAGTTGCGGATTGTCCAGCTTCAGTTCGCGCCAGCGACCCAGTTGCGAGAAGACCTTTTCCTGGGCCTTTTCGCGGATCGAGCAGGTATTGAGAAGAATCACGTCGGCTTCTGCCGGGTTCTCGGTGATCTCCATGGCCTGGTGTTCGCCCAGCAGGTCCACCATGCGCGAGCTGTCGTACTCGTTCATCTGGCAGCCATGGGTTTCGATGAAAAGCTTGCGGGTCATGTTACGGGCCGGCGTTGTGCAAAAAATGACCGGCGATTATATGCCCACGACCGAGCAGGGGAAAGCGCAGGTGGATGCCGTGGGGTTTCTCGATTGTTCAGGGGATCTGCGGTGCGTCGGCGGCCTGCAGTTGCATCAGGTAGTCGCGGAAGATCTGCCCGAGGACCTGGGTGGCAATTTCCAACTCGTCGCGACGCATCTGTCCGGAGACGCGGTCGGCGGTGTCCAGTGCATCGTCCTCGCCATTCACGGCGGCCATCTTCAGCACGATGTAGGCCTGCACGTTGTTGGCCTTGACCCCTTCACCGCGGAAGAACATCACGCCGAGCCGGTGTTGCGCGGCCGCATGACCGTGAAGTGAGGCCTGCTCGAACCAGTACAGCGCCTTGGCCAGGTCGCGTGGCGCACGCTTGCCGTCGTAGTGGAATTCGCCGAGCTCGTAGGCGGCTTGCACGTCGCCTTCGCTGGCGGCCTGCTGGCAGTTTCTCAGGGCTTCGGGGAGTTCTTCGGGAAGCGTGTCGAGCGCGCAGCGCGCGGTCGCCGGGATCAGCAGGGTATTCCCGCCGGCCAAGGCCGTGAGAGGCGAGAGAAGCAGCAGACAGCCCAAAGACAGGATGCGGCCGGTGCGGATCATGAAAATCTGGCGCCTCGAGGAGCAGGGCGGTAATGAAAGGCTGGAACGAGCCAGCCGTCACATTATGGATAAGCTGCAGCCTGCTTACAAAGCCTTTAACCGCCTGTCATCGGCTTTTTATGCGACTGCCGGACTGTCCTCGCGTGTGCTGCCCGGCAGGCGCACCAGCAGAATGGTCAGCAGCGGGCTGGCGATGGCCAACAGCAGCGGTTTCAGGTCGCCGAGCGGATGGACGATCGACACGCCGTTCGGCAGCGGTGCCGCGCCCAGCAGAAGCGCGCCAGCCGCCAGGCCGGCAAGGGTCGGCAGGCTTGCCGGCCATTGCAGCGCGCCGGCGTAGACCACCAGCAGCGCACTGGTCAGCATCAGGCCGAAGGCGTAGGGCTCGCTCCAGCCCAGCTGTCGCGCAAGTTCGAAGAACACGCACAGCCCCAACACCACGCGACCCCAGTTCGGTCGACTCCACACCCAGCGCCGCGCCAGGGTCAGCGCAGCCACCGCTATCAGCGGCAAACCGAGCAGCAGGCTGGCGCGCTCCAGCCACTGGTGCGCCTCCTCCAGATCCATGCCAAACAGGCTCGCCGCGGCGCACGCAGCGCTGGCGGCCGTCAGGATGAAGCCAAGCAGTGCGCTGAACAGCGCTGGCTGGTCCGCCTCGCCGTAACGGCGCCGGGCGCGGCCGATCAGCACCGCGCTGACGCCGGCAGTCAGGGCGAGCAGGATGCTCTGCAGCAATTCCATCGTCGGGTCACTTGAGCTTGGCGAAGGCGCGCTCGGCGGCATCCAGAGTGATTGCGAGCTCGGTGTCGCCATGGGCGATGGAAGTGAAACCGGCCTCGAACGCGCTCGGTGCCAGGTAGACGCCACCTTCGAGCATCAGATGGAAGAAGCGCTTGAAGCGGTCGGCATCGCTGGCCATGACATCGGCGAAGGTCACAATGTCATCGGCGCCGCTGAAATACAGACCGAACATGCCGCCGACCTGGGTGGTTACGAAGGGGATGCCAGCGGCATCGGCGCGGTCCTGCAGGCCTTGCAGCATACGGCTGGTGTAGGCGCTCAGTTCGTCATGGAAGCCGGGGCGGCTGATCAGGCCCAGCGTGGTCAGGCCCGCGGCCATCGCCAGTGGATTGCCCGACAGGGTGCCGGCCTGGTAGACCGGGCCGAGCGGGGCGATGTGCTGCATGATGGCGCGCTTGCCGCCAAAGCAGCCGACCGGCATGCCGCCGCCGATGATCTTGCCAAAGGTCGACAGGTCCGGCGTCACGCCGTAGTAGGCCTGGGCGCCGCCGAGGGCGACGCGGAAACCGGTCATCACTTCGTCGAAGATCAGCACCACGCCATACGCGTCACACAGGGTGCGCAGGCCTTCGAGGAAGCCCGGTGCCGGGGGAACGCAGTTCATGTTGCCGGCGACCGGCTCGACGATGATGCAGGCGACCTGCTCGCCTTTTTCCTTCAGCGTGGCTTCGACTTCTGCTAGGTCGTTGTAGGCCAGGGTCAGGGTGTGCTTGGCGAAATCCGCCGGCACCCCGGCCGAGCTCGGCACGCCCTGGGTCAGGGCGCCAGAGCCGGCTTTGACCAGCAGGCTGTCGGAGTGACCGTGGTAGCAACCTTCGAACTTGATGATGTCATCGCGGCCGGTGTAGCCACGGGCCAGGCGGATCGCGCTCATGGTCGCTTCGGTGCCGGAGCTGACCATGCGCACCATCTCCATGGATGGCACCAGGCGGCAGACCAGTTCGGCCATCTCGGTTTCCATGGCGGTCGGCGCGCCGTAGGACAGCCCGTGTTCGAGCTGGCGGCGCACGGCATCGAGCACCTCAGGGTGGCTGTGGCCGAGAATCATCGGGCCCCAGGAGCCGACGTAGTCGACGTAGCGCTTGTCATCTTCGTCGATCACATAGGCGCCGGCGGCGTGCTTGAGAAACAGCGGGGTGCCGCCGACGCTGCGAAAGGCGCGCACGGGGGAATTGACGCCGCCAGGGATGTGGGTCTGGGCGCTGGCAAAAAGGGTTTCGGAACGGGACATGCGGGCCTCGCAGAACAGGGGCTGACCGCCGTATGGCGGGTCAGCCGTGGCGGAATCAGGGGGTATTGAACAACTGGCTGAACGCTCTGGCGCGGCGCTCGACCTCGGCGGGGCTGTCAGCGGCGAACAGCGCGTGCACCACGGCGATCATCTGCACGCCCTCGGCGATCAGGCTTGGTGCCGTTTCCGGCGTGATGCCGCCAATGGCGACAATCGGCAGGCCAATGCGGGCGCGGGCCTCGCGCAGCAGCTCGGGACCGGCCGAGGGTGCGCCCGGCTTTGTCTGCGACTGGAAGAAGCGGCCGAAGGCGACATAGCTGGCGCCCTCACGCGCGGCCTGCTCGGCCAGCGGCAGCTGCGCATGGCAGGTGGCGCCGATGATTGCCTGGCGGCCGAGCAGGGCACGGGCGGCGGCCAGCGAGCCATCTTCCTGGCCTAAGTGCAGGCCGACACCCAGTCGCGCCGCCAGCTCGGCGTCGTCGTTGATGATCAGTTGCGCGCCATGGCGGGCGCAGAGTTCCTGCAACGCATCGGCCTCACGCAGTCGACGGGCCTCGTCACTGGATTTGTCGCGGTACTGCAGCAGGCGGGCGCCACCTTTCAACGCGGCTTCGACATACGGCAGCAAACGGCCCTCGGCGAGCAACTTGCTGTCGGTGATGGCGTACAGGCCGCGCAGGCGGGTCGAATCCTTCATGCGCTGCTCTCCAGTCAGACCAGGTCCAGTGGCAGGCGCCGCGGGACGAATTGCCCGTGGCCGGGCGCCTCGGCATCGCGCAGGGTGCGCCAGGTGTAGTCGAGCGCCGAACGGACGGCACTGGTCAGCTCCTCGCCCAGCGCCAAACGGCCGGCCAGGGCGCTGGCCAGTGTGCAGCCGGAACCGTGATAGCTGCCGGGCAGGCGCGCGCAGGTGAAATCGTGGCGGCTACCATCGCGGCAGTAAAGACGGTTATGCACTTCGCTTTCATCGCCGTGGCCGCCGGTGATCAGCAGGTGGCGGATGTGCGGCAGCAGGCGTTCGGCACATTCGTCGGCGCTGCCCTCGGGCAGCTCGGCGAGGATGCGGGCTTCCGGCAGGTTCGGTGTGGCGATGGTCGACACCGGGAACAACCGCTCGCGCATGGCGAAGCCGACATCATCCTTGCCCAGCGCGCCGCCGCCACCGGCGCGTAGCACCGGATCGCAGACCAGCGGCACGCCGGGCAGCCTGGCCATGATCTCGAGAACGGTCTCAACCATTTCCACCGAGCCGAGCATGCCGAGCTTGACTGCCGCGATCGGCATATCGGCGATCACTGCGTTGGCCTGGGCGAGCACCCATTCGCGGTCGAGGACGCGGAAGTCGGTGACGTTGACAGTGTCCTGCACGGTCAGCGCGGTGACCGTCGGTGCGGCGTGACAGGCTTGCGCCAGGAGGGCTTCGATGTCCGCCTGCAGGCCGGCGCCGCCACTGGGATCATGGCCGGACAGACAGAGGACGACGGGTCTTGAAGTAGGGTTTTTCATGGCGTGCGAGCTTATCACCAAACAGCGCTGGCGGGACGCGGCAGTTGTGCGTTTAGTCGCCACCGCGGCGCTCGCCGGCCATCGGACGATCGATCCCGCAGGCATTCGCCTTTTCCGGCTGCAACCATCGCTGTGGTAGATTGCTGGCACTTTGGTTTTCGGACCGGGTGGCGGGGTTCGCGGGGCGTGAATCCGTTTTCGTCGCCTGGCCTGCACGAGGCATCATGCAGTACGTCTTCCTGCTTATCCTGGCCCTCTTGCCGGCGCTGGCCGCTGCCGTCGAACTGGACGAACACACCCGTCACCTGCCACTCGGGCAGCACATGCGGGTGTTCGAGGACCCACTTGGCGACGCGCAGATCGACGAGGTCGCCTCGCCCGCGTTCGAAAGTCACTTCCTGCCTCACCGGACCGCGGTGTTCAACGCCGGCTATTCGCGCTCCGCGCATTGGGTGCGCGTCGATCTGCATTACCGTCCGCAAACCGTGCAAGGCGCGCGACGCTGGTTGCTGGAGGTGGCCTATCCGCCGCTCGACAGCCTGCAGCTGTACCTGCCGGACGGCAAAGGCGGTTACCGCCTGGCGCGTGACACCGGCGACACCCGGCCCTGGGCCAGCCGCGAGATCGGCCAGGGCAACTACCTGTTCGAAGTGCAGCTGCCGATTGATCGGCCCCAGCGCCTGTACCTGCGCGTGCAAAGCGAGGGTTCGATCCAGGTGCCCCTGAGTCTCTGGTCGCATCACGCCTATCTTGAGGCGCAACCCGGGCGGCTCTATGTGCTGGGCATGATCTACGGCGTACTGCTGGCGATGCTGGTCTACAACCTGTTCATCTATATCAGCATCCGCGATCCCAGCTATCTCTACTACATCCTCTACATCGCCGCGTTCGGCCTCTACCAGGTCTCGGTGAACGGCGCCGGCGTGCAGTTCCTCTGGCCGGATCGTCCCTGGTGGGCCAATGCCGCGACGCCGCTGCTGATCGGCGCCACCGGGCTGTTCGGCTGCCTGTTTACCCGCAGCTTCCTGCGCACCGCCGAGCACAGCCGCTGGGTGGATTGGCTGCTGCGGCTGATCATTGTCTTCTCGGTGCTGGTGATGGCGCTCGCAATGGCCGCCGATTACGGAGTGGCCCTGCGCCTGGCCACCGCGCTGGCGCTGCTGTTCACCCTGGCGGTGTTTGCCGCCGGCATCCTGGCCTGGCTGCGTGGCATGCGCGTGGCGCGCTACTTCATCATCGCCTGGAGCGCGCTGCTGGTCGGCGGGCAGATCAACACGCTGATGGTGCTCGGGCACCTGCCGCACAACTTCCTGACCATGTACGCCAGCCAGCTTGGCGCCGCGCTGGAAGTAGTGCTGCTGTCCATGGCGCTGGCCGATCGCATCAACGCGCTGAAGGACGAACGGGCGAAGATCCTGGAAAACGCCCGCGCCGAGCTGGAACAGCTGAACTGCGAGCTGGCCGAGAGCAACCGGCTCAAGGACGAGTTTCTCTCCAATATCAGCCACGAACTGCGCACGCCGATGATGGGCGTCATGGGCGCCCTGGAGCTGTTGCCCAGCTCGGATACGGCGGAAGAGCTGCAGCAATACCAGCACATCGCCACCAGCTCGGCACGCGACATGATGCGCCTGGTCAACAACATCCTGGTGCTCAGCGAACTGCGCGCCGGCAAGCTGCGCCTGCAGGATCAGCGTTTCAGTCTGCGGGAAACTGCGGCACGGCTGCAGCAGCAGTTCGAGCCGCGGGCGCAGGACAAGGGCCTGGCCTTCGATCTCGAGTTCGACGAGAAACTGCCCGACCGCGTGTACGGCGATGGCGAGAAGCTGGAACAGAGCATCTGTCATCTGCTCGACAACGCCGTCAAGTTCACTTCCCGCGGAGCCGTCACGCTGCGTTTCGCCGGCACGGTGGAGCAGCGCGAGCTGCTGCTGAATATTGAGGTCGTCGACAGCGGCATCGGTTTCAGCGACGCCGATCAGGCCTTTCTCTATCACCAGTTCCGTCAGGTCGACGGCTCCATGACCCGGCGCTACGGCGGCCTCGGCATCGGCCTGGCAATCAGTCGGGGGCTGATCGAAGTGATGGGTGGACAGCTCGATCAGCAATCGCGACCGGGGCTGGGTAGCCGCTTCTGCGTGCGCCTGCGCCTGCCGCTGAGCGCTGCGGATGGGCTCGCCGCGGGCCGTGCCAACGGACTTCCGCCCAGCGCGCCGATTGCCTGACGCGCGGACCTTTTGGCCGATACCTCGCTTCAATCCTCGCCGCGCAGCATGTTTCACTGCCGATCCATTGCCGCGCGGCCGACGCACCGCCCAGGCCGACTACGCTTGCTGGCAGCTGCGCCGGTATCGAAGGAGGACGCCCAGATGAATCTGCAGAGTTGCGCCGAAACCCATGAGGTCACCAACCAGGTTCCGCCACTCGACGGTGCCAATCTCTATCGCATCGACTTGCCGTTGCAGCAGTGGGTACAGCGTTACCATGCCGGCTGGGCGCAGGCGCGGCTGGACGTCTACGGCGCGCTTGCCGGTGGGCCGCTGATGCAGGCCGGCTTTCTCGCCAACGAGAACAGGCCGGTGTTCAAGAGTCATGACCGCTACGGCCATCGCATCGATCTGGTGGAGTTTCATCCCGCTTATCACGAGCTGATGCGCAGCGCCGTCGAGCACGGTATTCCGTCGCTGCCCTGGAGCGACCCGCAACCCGGTGCGCAGGTGGCGCGTGCCGCCTTGATGTACCTGCACAACCAGGCCGAGGCCGGCAGCAGCTGCCCGCTGACCATGACCTACGCCAGCGTGCCGGCGCTGCGCCTGCAGCCGGATCTCGCCGAACGCTGGCTGCCGAAGATCCTTGCCCGCGAATATGACCCGCGCAACCTGCCGATGGAGCAGAAGGCCGGCGTCACCATCGGTATGGCGATGACCGAGAAACAGGGCGGCACCGACGTGCGCGCCAACAGCACGCGCGCCTATCCGGTTGGCGCCGGTGGCCCCGGGCAGACCTACGAGCTGGTCGGGCACAAGTGGTTCTGCTCGGCGCCGATGTGCGATGCCTTTCTCACCCTGGCGCAGACCGACAAGGGCCTGTCCTGCTTCCTGCTGCCCCGCCATCGCCCGGATGGCACGCGCAACCAGTTCTACATCCAGCGCCTGAAGAACAAGCTGGGCAACTGGGCCAACGCCTCCAGCGAAGTCGAGTACCGCGGCGCGCTGGCCTGGATGGTCGGCGAGGAAGGGCGCGGCGTGCCGACCATCATCGAGATGGTCTCCTCGACCCGCTTCGACTGCATGATCGGCTCCAGCTCGCTGATGCGTCAGGCCCTGACCCAGGCCATGCACCATTGCGCGCACCGCCAGGTCGGCGGCCGCGTCCTGCTGGAGCAGCCGCTGATGCAGAACGTACTGGCCGATCTCGCCCTGGAAAGCGAAGCGGCGCTGGCGCTGACCCTGCGCATGGGCCGTGCCCAGGACAATCGCCATGACGAGCACGAAGACAAGTTCGCCCGGCTGGTCACCGCCGTCGGCAAATACTGGATCTGCAAGCGCGCGCCGAACATGATCGCCGAGGCTAGCGAATGCCTGGGTGGCGCCGGCTACGTCGAGGAAACCATCCTGCCGCGGCTGTATCGCGAGGCACCGGTGAATTCCATCTGGGAAGGTTCCGGCAACGTGCAGTGCCTCGACGTCTTGCGCGCGCTATCGAAGGAGCCGGGCGTGCTCGAAGTACTGTTCGCCGAACTCGGTGACGGTCACGGTGATGCACGGCTGAAGGCGCATATTCAGCGACTGAAGACGGCCTTCGGTGACACCGAGGACATCCAGTACCGCGCCCGTCAGCTCACCGAGGACGTGGCCATCGGCCTGCAGGCCAAGCTGCTGCTCGAAGCCGGCAACGCGGCCGTTTCGGATGCGTTCATTGCCAGTCGCCTGAAGGGGCAGGGGCGCGTCTATGGCACCTTGCCGCGCGGGCTGGACATCGACGCGCTGCTTGCACGCAGCGCGCCGCAGCAGTGACTCGTGGCAGGTATCGGCTAGCGGCGAGCCTGCCCGCGTAGCAGTTCCTTGAGTTCGGCGATTTCGCCACGCAGGGCGCGGACCTCTTCATGCAGGTCGGCCTCGATGTGCTCGCGTGCCGCCTCGATGGTTGCCTGGGTGGCTTCGTGGTCAGCATCCGTAACCGTCTGCATCGCGTTGACGATGATCGCGATGAACAGGTTGAGCATGGTGAAGGTGGCAATCAGGATGAACGGGATGAAGAACACCCAGGCGTAGGGGAACACGTCCATCAGCGGGCGCACGATGCCCATCGACCAGCTTTCCAGCGTCATCACCTGGAACAGTGTGTAGACCGAGCGGCCGAGGTTGCCGAACCACTCGGGGAAGTCGGCGCCGAACAGCCCGGTGGCGATCACTGCGGACACGTAGAAGACCAGCGCTAGCACCATGGCAATCGAGCCCAGACCGGGAATGGCTGACAGCAGCGCGCCGACCACGCGGCGCATCGACGGCACCATGGTGACCATGCGCATCACCCGCAGCACGCGCAGGGCGCGCAGAACGCTGAACGGGCCGCTGGCGGGTACCAGCGCGATGGCCACCACGGTGAAATCGAACAGGCTCCAGGGGTCACGGAAGAACGCCGCGCGATGAACGTAGATGCGCGCTGCGATTTCCACCACGAACACGCCGAGGATCAGCATGTCGAGGACTCTGAGCAGCTCGCCCCAGCTGGCCACCAGTGACGGCGAGGTCTGCATGCCGAGGATGGCCGCGTTGATCACGATCAGCAGCAGAATGCCGCGCTGAACGGCTGGCCGCTCGATGAGCTGCTTGAGCCGACTACGAGTGCTCGTTTCCACGGGTGTTGCCTGCATGATGCCTACCTGTCTGTTTCGATCATCGCCCTGCCCGCGACCGTGGGGCTACCGTTGAATACAGTCGGGCGGGCGCGAGTATGGTGGCGAAGACCAGCGCGGGGAAGTGACAGCGGTGCCCGGTTCGTTTCCTGATTTGACAGCGTTCAGGCGGCACTTTGAGCGCGGCGACAGCCTGGGTGGCTCGGTTTAACCGCGTGAAGTGCGGCCTGCGAGCGCCTCGCCGCCGGCCGGTCGCGGTTGCGTTGGGCGTCGATACCGGCTATGACCTCTCCTGTGCGGCGGCCTGCTAGTACCTTTGTATAACAGCCAAACGAGCTGGTGCTCCTAGAATGGGGCGAGCGACTACGTTACGGGGTTGCAAGTGCCGCATGATTTTTTGAGGTTCCGATATTGAGCGGCAAAAGACATGGGCGCTTTGTCTCCGGACATCAAGTGGCCGTCTCCCTGCCTCGTCAGGCCTGGCGAATTTCTTTGCAGAGCCTTCACGGACGAGCATTCGATGAGTTTCTGAGGTGAGTTCATGGCAACCGATCTAAACAAGTACATCCGCAACGCAGCGTTTCTCGACAAGGTCGTCTCGGCAGAAGAGGCCGCGTCGTGGATCGAGGACGGCATGACGCTGGGCATGAGCGGCTTCACCCTGTTCGGGGAGCCGAAGGTGTTTCCGAAGGCACTGTCCGAACGCGGCCAGCGCGAGAAATTCAAGGTCAACCTGTTCACCGGCGCGTCCATGGGCCCGGCAGCCGACCAGTCGATGGCCGAAGCCGGCATCATCAACAAGCGCATTCCGTATCAGGGCAACCCGGTGCAGCGCAAGAAGATCAACGCCGGCGAGGTGCTCTATATCGACCAGCACCTGTCCCATACCGCGGAACTGCTGCGTCAAGGCGTGCTGCCACAGGTCGACTACGCCATCATCGAGGCGGCTGCGATCACCGAGGATGGCCAGATCATCCCGACCGGTTCGGTCGGTAACTCGCCGATCTTCGTGCAGAACGCCAAGCACGTGATCATCGAGCTGAACACTTCTGCTCCGCGCGAGTACGAAGGCATGCACGACATCTACATTCCCGGCCCGGCCGGCGAGGATTCGCGCAAGGACATCCCGGTCTACAACGTCAGCAAGCGCATCGGCTCGATCGGTATCCCGGTCGATCCGGCCAAGGTGCGCGGTATCGTGCTGTCCAGCGAGCCGGACATTCCTTCCCCGCTGTTCGAGCCGAACGCCGAAACCCAGAAGATCGCCGACAACCTGCTGGACTTCCTGCGTGAGGAAGTGAAGCTGGGACGCCTGACCAACAGCCTGGCTCCGCTGCAGTCCGGTGTGGGCTCGGTGGCCAACGCGGTGCTGGCCGGCATGAAGACTTCCGAGTTCAAGGACCTGACCGTCGCTTCCGAAGTGCTGCAGGACGGCGTTTTCGACCTGATCGACGCCGGAGTGGTGAAGTTCGCCGCCGCCACCGCTTTCTCCTTGTCGAAGAAGCGCGTGGACAACCTGGCCTCGGACCTCGCCAAGTACGCCGGCAAGGTGGTGTTCCGTCCGCAGGAGATCTCCAACCATCCGGAAGTGATCCGCCGGCTGGGGATCATCTCCTTCAACACTGCGCTGGAAGCCGACATCTACGGCAACGTGAACTCCACGCACGTCAACGGCACCCACATGATGAATGGTATCGGCGGCTCGGGTGACTTCGCCCGTAACGCACGTATCAGCATCTTCGTGACGACTTCGACGGCGAAGGACGGCAAGATTTCCTCCATCGTGCCGTTCGTCACGCACGTGGATCACACCAACCACGACGTCGACGTGATCATCACCGAGCAGGGCTATGCCGATCTGCGCGGGCTGGCGCCCGTCGAGGCGGCGGCGCGAGTCATCAACAACTGCATGCACCCGGACTACAGGGCCCAGGCGCTCGCCTACCTCGAAGAGGCGAAACAGCGTGGCGGCCACACCCCGCACGTGCTGGAAAAAGCCTTCTCCTGGCATGCCAACTTCGCCAAGAACGGCACCATGCTGCTGGACAAGTAATCGGTAGGAGCCTGTGCGGCTGATGCAGCAATGCATCGGCGGCGGGCTCGAAGCGGTGCCCGAATCCGACGCCAGGCTCTGGCGTCGGATTTTTTTCGCCGATGACGGCGCTCATTTCCAGCGCGCCGGCGTCTCGGATGCGGCTCCAACCGCTCGGCTGCGTATACATCCGTCACCAAATGCAGCCAAGATAGGCCCGTGTGTTAAGCCAGGATGAGCCATGACTTCCAACGAATCCAGAACCTTCACCGTCGCCACCTGCGCTGAGGAGGCGGTCGACAAGCTGGCCGAGCTGCACGCGCAGGCCACAGCGGCCCTAAACCAGGCGCTCAAACGCTACGTAACCAGCCGCACCGAGCCCAGCGCCGCGGAGCGCAACCTGTTCCGCTACCCGCAGCTGCGCCTGACCTACGAGTGCCACGGCGAAGTGCCGGCCTCGACCCGTGCCTACGCCAAGGTCCAGGCGCCCGGCGTGTACAGCGTCACCGTGACCCATCCGGCGGCGTTCCGCGCCTATCTGCTCGATCAGCTGAAACCGCTGATCCAGGACTTCAACGTCACCGTTGAGGTCGGCATGAGCGACCGCAACATCCCTTATCCGTACGTCATCGAGCAGGGCGACGAGCTGGCCGGCACCGGCGTGACCGCCGCCGAGCTGGCGCGGGTATTCCCCAGTACCGACCTGTCCGCCGCTACCGACGATATCGCCGACGGGCTCTACGACTGGGAGCACGCCGATCCCTATCCGCTGGCACTGTTCGATGGCGCGCGGGTGGACTTCTCGCTGCGCCGGCTGGTGCACTACACCGGCAGCGATTGGCGCCACGTACAGCCGTGGATCCTGCTGACCAACTACCACCGCTACGTCGACCAGTTCATCCGCCACGGCCTCGACATGCTGCGCGACGACACCCGCTTCACGCGCATGGTCTTGCCGGGCAACGTGATCATCGAGCGCGGCATGGAGGAGGGCGAGGCGCAGGCGATCATCGGTGGCGTGATGTGGCACCGCTACCAGATGCCGGCCTATCACCTGATCGCCGAGGACGGCCACGGCATCACCCTGGTCAACATCGGCGTCGGCCCGTCCAATGCGAAGAACATCACCGACCACCTCGCCGTGCTGCGCCCGCACTGCTGGCTGATGATCGGTCACTGCGGCGGGCTGCGGCAGTCGCAATCCATCGGCGACTACGTGCTGGCCCACGCCTACATGCGCCGCGATGGCATCCTCGATCGCGTACTGCCGCCGCACATCCCGCTGCCTGCACTGGCCGAGGTGCAGCAGGCGCTGCAGGATGCCGCCGCGACGGTCACCGGCGAACAGGGCGAAGCGTTGAAGAAGCGTTTGCGTACCGGCACCGTGCTGACCTACGACGATCGCAACTGGGAGCTGCGCTGGGCGCAGGAAAGGCCGCTGATCAACCTTTCGCGCGCGGTAGCGGTGGACATGGAAAGCGGCACCATCGCCGCCCAGGGCTACCGCCTGCGGGTGCCGTACGGCACCTTGCTCTGCGTATCGGACAAGCCGCTGCACAGCGAGATCAAGCTGCCCGGCTCGGCCAATGCGTTCTACGAGCGGGCCGTGACCCAGCACCTGAAAATCGGCATCACCGCACTGGAACTGCTGCGCAGCCAGCTCAACTCGCTGCACTCGCGCAAGCTGCGCAGCTTCGACGAGCCGCCGTTCCGCTGAATCACCATGCGCTGCCGGCGCTTTCGTGGGAATGAACGATACTCATAGCGTTCATCCCCGCGTCAGCACCGGAGGTTCAACATGGAACAGTCGATCCACGCCTTCCATAACCTGTTCGAGCAATTGGGCCTGCCCAACGATGACGTCTCGATCAGGCGTTTTATCGAAACCCACTCACCCCTGGCCGAAGACGTCTATCTGGCCGATGCGTCGTTCTGGACGCCAGCCCAGGCGGCTTTCCTGCGCGAGGAAATCCTCGAGGATGCCGACTGGGCCGAAGTGGTCGATCGCCTCAATGTGGCGCTGCGACGGCGCTACCACTGAGGCATGGCCTGGTTCTCAGCTGGCCAGCAGCCAGGCGCCCGTGACTGCTGAAGCAGCACCGGCGATGCGCACCAGTGGCGCGGCGGCCTGCGGCAGGTAACGCACCAGCGCATAACCGGCGGCATGCAGAGCGGCAGTGGCGGTAACGAAGCCGGCGGCATAACCCCACGGGCTGGACAGCTCTGGCAGTTCCAGGCCGTGGGCAACGCCGTGGCTGGCGGCGAACAGCGCGGTCAGTGCGGCAGCCACTACCAGCGGTGGGCGCACCGCCGGGGCAACCAGCAGGCCTAGGGCTAGTACCGAGCCGGCAATGCCTGTTTCCATCAGCGGCATCTCGATCCCGGCAAAGCCGGCCAGCCCACCGAACAGCATGGTCGCGACGAAGGTCAGCGGTAGCGCCCAGCGCGCCTTGCCAGTCTGCTGAGCCGCCCATAGACCTACCGCGAGCATGGCCAGCAGATGGTCGAGACCGAAGATCGGGTGGGCGATACCGGACATCACGCCGGCATGGTCATGCCCAGGGTGAGCTAGGGCCAGCGCTGGGCTGAGCAGCAGGGTGGAGGTGACCAGGATTTTCTGTACGTTCATGCGAGTTCCTCTGATTGCAAGGCTGAGAGCTGGACCGAGAAGCGGGCACTCGGTCGATTTCCATTGATGGGCGAGGTCACGCTGCGCTGAGCATTCCCTGTTTCTCGATAAAGGCGATGATTTCCTCGAGACCCTGGCCGATCTTCTGGTTGCTGAAGACGAACGGCCGCTCGCCGCGCATCTTGCGGGCGTCGCGATCCATCACCTCCAGCGAGGCACCGACCATGGGCGCCAGGTCGATCTTGTTGATCACCAGCAGGTCGGACTTGCAGATGCCCGGCCCACCCTTGCGCGGCAGCTTGTCGCCGGCGGAGACGTCGATCACGTAGATGGTCAGGTCCGACAGCTCCGGGCTGAAGGTCGCCGAGAGGTTGTCGCCGCCGGACTCAACGATGATCAGGTCCAGGCCGGGAAAGCGTCGGTTGAGCTGCTCCACGGCCTCGAGGTTAATCGAGGCGTCCTCGCGGATCGCCGTATGCGGGCAGCCCCCGGTTTCCACACCGATGATGCGCTCGGGCGCCAGGGCTTCGTTACGCACTAGGAACTGGGCGTCTTCCTGGGTGTAGATGTCGTTGGTCACCACGGCGAGGTTGTAGCGGTCGCGCAGGGCCTTGCACAGGGCGAGGGTCAGGGCGGTCTTGCCGGAACCGACCGGCCCGCCAATGCCGACGCGCAGGGGTTGGGTGTTCATGGGTGTTCTCCTCTGGAAGGCGGTGTGGCTGCCTTGGGATTGATGCGAAGGGCGTACCGCTGCCGATTTGGGCAGGCATGGGATTCGTTGGCTGAGTGTGGTGATCGTGCCGCGAGAGCCGTGAAGGGCCAGGGATGGCCCTTGCGTGGCGACCCTCGGAGCAGCGATGGAACGAGGGAAGTCGAGCGCAGCGAGACCCGGATGTAGGGGCAAGACCTTTTGGTTCCTTTTGGGGGGCCGGCCATCCGGGCATTTGCCAAAAGGGACTCGCCCAGCAGGGCGAAACCAGAGCCGCGGGCCGACAACGATGCCGAGCCGCCCCAAGTGATAGGTGCTGCCAGCACCGAATCAGCAATCACCCTCATGACCTAAACAACCGACTGTACTGCCGCTCATGCGCCATGCTGGTCAGCACCAACCCGAGCGGCGCGCTGCCCCAGGCCGCTTCCGGCAGCTCGCTGGCGTCTCGCTGCGCCTGGCTCAGGACCGGCAATAGCTGCGATGTCAACCGCTGCGCCGCCTGCTGCCCCAGCGGCAGGGTCTTCATCAGCACCGCCAGCTGGTTCTCCAGCCAGCCCCACAACCAGGCGGTGACGGCATCGGCGGGCGTGATTTGCCAGGCTCGGGCGGCCAGCGCCCAGGCCAGTGCCAGACCGGGCTCGTCGGCAGCGGCCAGGCAGTCGCGCGCTGGCTGGTCGAGTTCCGGCAGGCCGTCGAGCAACTGCGTCAGGGAATAGCCCATCTGCCGGCTTTCCAGCTGCAACTCGCGGGTTTCGCGGCTGGCGCGGTGCTCGGCGGCGAGCTGTAACAGACGCGGCCAGTCATCCTGTGCCGCCGCTTCGCAATGCGTGAGCAGCAGCGGCGCCTCGAAGCGCGCGAGGTTGAGCAGCAGTTGATCCTCCAGCCAACGCCGAGCGCTGTCGGAGTCGTTCACCCAGCCGTTTTCCACCGCCATTTCCAGACCCTGGGAATAGCTGTAGCCGCCGATCGGCAGCTGCGGGCTGGCCAGCCGGAGCAGCGCCCATGCCGAGCCGGGAGCGGCCGTCGCGTTCACGTCCGTACGCCGAACTGGTGCAGGCGCGGCGCGTAGCTGAACTCTGCCTCACCCGCGTGGGAATGGTGATGACCTCCGCCGTAGGCTCCATGCTCCGGCTGGAAGGGGGCTTCGATGTGTTCGACGCCGGCGCCCAGCTGCAACAGCATGTCCTTGAGCACGTAGTCGTCGAGCAGCCGCAGCCAGCCATCGCCGACCTGCAGGGCGACATGGCGGTTGCCCAGGTGATACGCCGCGCGGGTCAGTTCGAAAGCGCTGGTGCAGGTGACGTGCAGCAGTTGCTCGGGCCGAGCACGCACGCGCACGACACGGCCATCACCGGCGAGCAGGCATTCGCCATCGTGCAGAGGCGGCTGGCCGCGTTCGAGAAACAGGCCGACATCCTCGCCGCTGGTACTGAAGCAGCGCAGGCGACTCTTGCTGCGCGCGTCGTAGGTCAGTTCGAGTTCGGCCTGCCACTCGGGGCGGGCGTCGATGCGTTGGCGAATCACCAGCATGAGCAGAGTTCCGGTCGGATCGTTTCCGGAACAAGAGCAAGTGGCTTGCCAACCGGCCCCATATATCGCGATCGCGGCGCCTTTCGGGCATGCGTGCCTGATAATGGGGCTTTGAGCGCACCGTCTTAGTGCGCCTGTCCGGGCCGGGTGAGGTGCGTGCGCCTTACTGGTGCAGGTCGCGCACCATGTACACGGCAGGGATCTGGTAGCTGGCCAGGTTGCCGGCCTGCGGCGGGTCGAGTTCGTCGTGGGCTTCGTAGCCCAGACGCGACCAGAAACCGGTGGAATCCTGCACCGACACCAATGCTGAATAGCGCAGCTGTGCGGCGCCAGCCTGTTGCAGGTTGTGCCGCACCAGTGCCGGGCCGATGCCGCGGCCGGCGGCCCGTCCGGCCACGGCCAGGTCATGCAGGTAAAGGCAATCGGCTTCGCCGTCGGTGCAGAACTCCCCGTCCAGCGGCGTCACTTTACCCAGTCGCGAGTGGTAGGCGAACAGATAGGCGCACACACCCTCGTCATCCTCGGCCACCCACGCCAACTGCGGAAATGTCGCCAGACGTGAGCGGATCACCGCCTCGTCTTCCAGAACCTCGGCGGCATAGGATTGTTCCTGGATCGCCAGGACGGCAGGGATATCGCGCTCCTGCATCGCTCTCAACTGGTACATCACGGCTACACTCGAACGCCGCGAAACGCCGCGCGGCTCGGCAAAAAGCCGGCGATCATACGCGAAATGCCGGCGTTCCGCTTGCCGCCGGGCGGCGCGTCCGGGCTCAGTCAGCGCACGCAGTGGAACGGACAGGGCAGTGACGCCGCCGTCCTGGTTGGGCTGAATGGTTTCAGCTGATTGGTGCAGCGGTGCGACAAGATGACAGGCATAATGGTTAGCCTGCTAACAAGTGGCTGAGGCCTGCGTTGAACGATCACCATCACCCGCTCTACGGCGTTCTGCTGATATTGCTGTCGGGCCTGTTGCTGGCCAGTCATGACGGGCTGGCCAAACACCTCTCGGAAATCTACCCGGTGTTTCTGGTCATCTGGGCCCGTTACGTCGCGCAGACGGTGCTGATGACCGCGCTGTTCGTGCCGCGCATGGGCCAGCGCGTGTTTCGCACCCTGCGCCCGTGGCCACAGTTGCTGCGCGGGTTGAGCCTGGTCAGCGTGAGCCTGCTGTTCATCAACGGCCTGCATTTCATCCCGCTGGCCGAGGCCACCGCGGTGATCTTTCTGACACCGGTGCTGGTGACCATCGCCTCGGCGCTGCTGGGCGAGCGGGTCAGCCGCAGTCAGTGGCTGGCCGTGGGCTTCGGTCTGCTCGGGGTGGTGATCATCGTGCGCCCCGGTTCGGCGCTGTTCACGCCGGCGGTGCTGTTGCCCTTCGGCGCGGCCCTGTCGTTCACCGTGTATCAGCTGGTGACCCGGCGCCTGGCCGGTACCGACCATCCGGTGACCAGCAACTACCTGACCAGCTTGGTCGGCTGCGTGACCCTGAGCGTATTGGTGGTCTTCAACTGGCGGACGCCAACGCTGCACGACGCGCTGCTGATGGGCGCGCTCGGCGGCATGGCGATGCTCGGCCACCTGCTGCTGACCAATGCCTTCCGCTTCGCCAGCGCGGCGACCCTGGCGCCGTTTACCTACGGGCAGATCGTGTTTGCCGGGGTGGTCGGCTATGTCGCCTTCGATCACGCGCCGGATGCCGGGGCGCTGATTGGCATGGCGGTGATCATCGCCAGCGGCCTGTGCATGGCCTATGTGCAGCGCCGCCAGGGGCCGGCCGAGGGATAAACAGCGAAAATGTGTCATTCGGCCGACCAGGCAGCTTCTCAACAACACTGAAATGAAAAGACAGGGCGAATCGACCCTTGCGTGCACCCATGGAGCCTATATGCCGCGACTCTCTCATCACGACCTGCGCCACAACTTTCGCGAGCTGCTGAACGCCGACCGCTGCTTCCACACCGCCTCGGTGTTCGACCCGATGTCCGCGCGCATCGCCGCCGACCTCGGTTTCGAAGTGGGCATCCTCGGCGGCTCGGTGGCCTCGCTGCAGGTCCTCGCCGCGCCGGACTTCAACCTCATCACTTTGAGCGAGTTCGTCGAGCAGGCCACGCGTATCTGCCGTGTCGCCCAGTTGCCGGTGCTGGTCGACGCCGATCATGGCTACGGCAATGCGCTGAACGTGATGCGCACCGTCTCCGAACTGGAGCGCGCCGGGATTTCCGCGCTGACCATCGAGGACACCCTGCTGCCGCCGAAATTCGGTCGCCGCTCCACCGACCTCATCGGCATGTTCGAGGCTGTTGGCAAGATCCGTGCGGCGCTGGAGGCGCGGGTCGATCCGGAAATGGCCATCATCGGCCGGACGAATGCCGGGGTGATCGGCTTCGAGGAAGTCATCGCCCGCGCCCAGGCCTACGAGAAGGCCGGCGCCGATGCCATCTGCCTGGTCGGCATTGAGGATTTCGACCATCTGGAAAGCATCGCCAGCCAGCTCAGCAAGCCGCTGATGCTGGTCACCTACGGTAACCCCAACCTGCGCGACAACGCGCGGCTGGCGGCGCTCGGCGTGCGCATCGTGGTCAACGGCCACGCGGCCTACTTCGCGGCGATCAAGGCGACCTACGACTGCCTGCGCGAGCAGCGCCAGGTCGATGCGCTGGACCTGAACGCTTCGCAGCTGTCGGTCAAGTACTCCACCGCGGACGAGTACGTCGTCTGGGCCGAGGAGTACATGCAGGTCAAGGAATGAGGCGCGCTCAGAACAGCTGACGCTCGGCGCGGAAGGTTAGCAGCCCGTCGCAGCGCGGGTTCTGTCCCGAGTAGGCGCTGCACGCCTGGCCGCTCAGGCTGGAGTCACTGTAGGAAAGGTTCAGCTGCAGGCCCAGCCAGGGCCGCGAGAGGTCGAGCGACCAGTCGCTGAACAGGTCCACGCTGTCGCCACCGCCGAGATAATGCGGTGCGGCCAGCGCGTGGCTTGAGTACTTCACGCGGACGCCGACGGCGAATGGGGTCACTGTGCCCAGGTCCAGATAGAGCGTGCTGTCGGTACGCCCGGCGGCGCTGTTCAGCGCCGCGCCGAGGCGGCGGTCGCCCAGCGTCAGGCCACCGTAGTATTCGTGACGATCCCATTCGGGCAGTTCCGGAAAGCTGTAGCGCATCAGGCCGATCTCGTAGCCGAGTTGGTCATGATCGTTCTGCTGCGCATAGCCGAGATAGGAATTCACCTCGAGTTGCCTACCGTCGACCAATCCGACGCTGGGGGACCACTGCCCGACATATAGCCCGCTGGCATGGGTGAGATCGAGTCCGCCATGGAACGCGTTGCCGGTGCTCGGTTGCACCAGCCCCTGAGCCATGTTGCGGGTAGGCTCGGTGCCCAGTTTGAGGTCGAAAGTGCCCAGTTCGCGCTCGAGCACCTGTGGTTCGCTGGCGCAGCCCGCTGCCAGGAGCAGGCTGGTTATGATCGGTAAGATGCGCTTCATGCTGGCTGCCCTGCCGGTTCGCAAATGCCCGAGGCGCTGAGCCGTCGGCGTGAACCGGGGCAGGATAGGCGACTGTGCTGCTCGGGCAGCGCCATCCGTCGATTGCCCGGCGTCATTCGATGGGCGGTATCGCCTGGGGTGAGCATCCGCCCGCGCAATGACTCCAAAGCAGAACAGCATCAAGCCGATGCGGGAGGTGAGCATGGCTACAGGTTGGGCAGGTGACGGTGCCGTCCAGGAGCAGATCGACAGTACCGTCGAAGACGCAGTGCAGCGCGCCCGCAGCAAGCTCGCCCGCGGGGAGAGCCTCAAGCATTGCGAGGAGTGCGGCGCGGCCATTCCCGAAGCGCGGCGCCAGGCAGTGCCCGGCGTCAGGCTGTGCATCAAGTGCCAGGCCGAGCAGGACAAGGAAGATGCCAGGTTCAGCGGCTACAACCGTCGCGGTAGCAAGGACAGCCAGCTGCGTTGATCAATCGCGGCGGATCGGCATACAGAAGGTGAAGGTGGTGCCCGCTTCGGCACTGGAACTGACACGCATGCTGCCGCCGTGGGCACGGGCGATCTGGTCGACGATGAACAGGCCGAGCCCCAGGCCTCCTCGGCTGGAGCCTCCCTGGTCCTGCCAGTAGGGCTGGAACAGCCGCTCGAGGTGTTCGGCCGCAATCGGCGTGCCGCGGTTGTGCACGGCGAGTTCGAAATTCCCGTTGTCGGTCTGCGCCGTCACGATCACCGGGCCGGTGCTGGCGCCGTGATGCAGCGCGTTGGTGATCAGGTTGGCGAGCAGCTGCGCGATGCGGTCCGGATCGCACTCGAACATCTCCAGCGGCGACAGCCGCTCGAGCAGCACCCGTCGCGGATGCGCATTGCGCAGCTCGTCGGTCACCTGGCGCAGCGTGCGATTGAGCTCCGGTGGCGTCGTCCAGTTCAGCGGAATGCCGTTGCCCAGCTGACCGCGGGCGAAATCCAGCAGGTCATCCACCATGCGCGAGGCACGCTGGCTGGCGGTGCGCACGTGCTCGGCCAGTTGCTGGGTGCCGGCTTCCGTCGAGCGGCGCAGCAGCAGGTCGCTGGCCGCCTGGATCGAGGCCAGCGGGGTACGCAGGTCGTGGCCGAGCAGGGCGATGAACTGTTCGCGCTGGTGGCCGGTGAGGCGCTCGTCGGCCAGCGCGGCGCGCGTGCTCTGCTGCTGCTCCTCGGCATCGAGCTGCAGGGTCAGCAGACGGGCGAAGGATTCGAACATTGCGCGCGTCGCCGGGCTGGACAGGTCGCGGGGTAGCGGGTCCAGCGCGCAGAGCGTGCCGAAGAAGCTGCCATCGGCGCGCAGCACCGGGACCGAGATGTAGCTTTCGAACCCATAGATCTGCGGCGTGTGATGGTGGCAGTAGTCCGGATCGGCGCTGACCTGGCTGATGATGATCGGCTGATGGGAGGCGTGAATCTCGCTGCACAGGGTGGTGGTCACGTCGAGTTGCCCGCCGACCTTCAGGCCGAACTCGATACGATCGAACACGGCACAGGCGGTCCAGTTCGTCTCGGTAACGCGGGCAACTGCAGCGAAGCGCAGGCCGGTCGTTTCGCTGAGGACCTGCAGGATGGCCGGCACGGCACTGATACGCTGCACCGTGAGCAGGTCGTCGAGGAGGGTTCGCACCATCGCAAGGCCCTGAGCGATGAAAAAGGCCGGACACTCTAGCATGCCCGGCCTCGTTTGCAGCGACGCTCACCCCAGCGGCGCGGGTTGTACCGGGGTGACAAGAAGGGGCTGCCTGCGCATCAGCACATAGTGCAGCGTCCCGCCAAACAGTGCGCCCAGCAGCCAGGCGAAACCGGACAGGCTCTCCAGTCCGGGCGTCCATACCGAGGCCACGGAGAACACGGCACTCACACCGAACGCGATCATTGCCTTGCGGTTCCAGCCAGCGTTGAAGTGGTAGATGCCGGTACGTTCGGCGCAGAACAGCTGCTGTACATCCAGACGCTGACGCCGGACCAGGTAGTAGTCCGCCACGATGATGCCGTACAGCGGCGCCAGCGCCGCGCCCAGCGTATCGACAAAGGCGGCGATGCCCACTTCGCTGATGAAGGCCACCCACAGCGCGCCGATGAAAAAGGCGATGGCGGCAGTGATGAAGCCACCGGTCCGGGCGCTGATCCTGGCGGGGGCCAGGTTGGCGATGTCGTAGGCCGGAGGGATGAAGTTGGCGACCAGGTTGATGCCCACCGTAGCGGCGAAGAAGGTGATCGCGGCGACCACCGTCAGGGTGACATTGTCGATGCGTGCCACGATGTCGGTCGGGTTGGTCAGCGTCTCTCCGAATACGACCACGGTGCCGGCGGTGATCACCAGCGCGATCATCGAGAAAACCGCCAGGCTCACAGGCAGGCCGAAGAAATTACCGATGCGCATCTGCCGCTCGTCTTTCACGAAGCGGGCGAAATCGCCGTAGTTGATTACCACCGCGGCAAAGTAGGCGACCATGGTGCCGACCACTGCCGCGAATGCTGCAATCGGACCGCCGGCATGTTCGCCGCTGCCGCTGAAAATGTCGCCAAGGGCACCCAGCAGGCTCGGGCCGGCCTGATACCAGATGGCGATCATCAGCACGATCATCACCAGGTAGACCAGCGGGCCGGCCCAGTTGAGAAAGCGCGTTACCCAGTCGACGCCGCGAACGAACAGCGCTACCTGAAACACGCAGACCATCACGTAGGCGGCCCAGTCGATGGCAGTCAGGCCGAGCAGTGTCGCCGCCTGTGGATCGGTGCCCATGAAGGCCCGGAGCAGCAGCGCAACGGCAGTCGAGGCAAAGTAGGTCTGCACGCCATACCAGAAGATCGCGACGATGCCGCGGACGACCGCCGGAAAGTTAGCGCCGCGTACGCCCATGCTCGCCCGCGCCATGACGGGGAACGGAATGCCGTACTTCACACTCGGTTTTCCGGTGAGGTGCACCAGCCCCATCACGATGAAGCCGGCCAGGACGATACCCGTCAGAACCGCCCAGCCATTGAGCCCGTAGCTGATGAAAAGCGTGGCGGCCAGCGTGTAGCCGAACAGACTCTGTATGTCGTTGGACCACACGTTGAAGATCTCGAACCAGCCCCATTTACGTTCAGCCGGGGGGAGCGGCGCGAGATCCGCGTTATAGAGACTGGGGTCGATCTGCTTGATCTGAAAGTCGTCGTGATTCATGGGATGCGCTCTGAGCAAGACTGTGGATTTTTGTATGCAGTTCTTGTTCCGCGTACGACAGAGCTCGCGAATTATCAGGCGACGATCACTGAGGCGGTTGCGCCCGATGCCTCGAGTCTAGGCGCTCCGAGGCATCGTGCGGGATAATTTGTATACAAGATTGATGCGAATTTCAGATCAGAAATTCATTGCCGTTCGACTTTGCGGATGCATCGCGGGTATGCACTCAAAAGACGTAGCGCACCAGGGCGGTGCCATCAGTGTCGGCCGGGAGCGGGGGCACGGATATGAAAAGCCCAGGCTTGCGGACAAGCCTGGGCTTTTCGCTGGCGCTGCGGCTTGTCGGCTGCCGCGCTGTCCGTGAAGCTCAGAACAGAAAGTAGCGCTGCGCCATCGGCAGCACTTCGGCCGGCTCGCACCAGAGCAGCTGGCCATCGGCGCGCACCTGATAGTTCTGCGGGTCGACCTGGATGTCCGGCGTGTAGTCGTTGTGGATCAGGTCCTTCTTCTGCACCTGACGGCAACCCCGGACCACGCCGATCTTCTTCTTCAGTCCCAGCTGTTCCGGCACGCCGGCCTCGAAGGCGGCCTGGCTGATGAAGGTGAAGCTCGACGCGTGCAGCGAACCGCCGTAACTGGCGAACATCGGCCGGTAGTGCACCGGCTGCGGCGTCGGGATCGAGGCGTTGGCGTCGCCCATCAGGCTCGCGGCAATGGCGCCGCCCTTGAGGATCAGCGTCGGCTTGACGCCGAAGAACGCTGGGCGCCAGAGCACCAGGTCGGCCCACTTGCCCACTTCGATCGAGCCCACCTCGTGGCTGACGCCGTGGGTAATCGCCGGGTTGATGGTGTACTTGGCGATGTAGCGTTTGGCGCGGAAGTTGTCGTTGCCCGCGCCGTCGCCGGGCAGGGCGCCGCGCTGCTTCTTCATCTTGTCGGCGGTCTGCCAGGTGCGGGTGATCACTTCACCGACGCGGCCCATGGCCTGACTGTCGGAGCTGATCATCGAGAAGGCACCGAGGTCGTGGAGGATGTCTTCGGCCGCAATCGTCTCGCGGCGAATCCGGCTCTCGGCGAAGGCCACGTCCTCGGCGATGCTCGGATCGAGGTGGTGGCAGACCATGAGCATGTCCAGATGCTCGTCGATGGTGTTGCGGGTGAACGGCCGCGTCGGGTTGGTCGAGCTGGGCAGCACGTTTGGGAAGCCGCAGGCCTTGATGATGTCCGGCGCGTGGCCGCCACCGGCACCCTCGGTGTGGTAGGTGTGGATGGTGCGGCCCTTGAACGCGCCGAGGGTCGTCTCGACGAAGCCCGATTCGTTCAGCGTGTCGGTATGGATCGCCACCTGCACGTCGTACTGGTCCGCCACGTTCAGGCAGTTGTCGATGGCCGCCGGCGTGGTGCCCCAGTCTTCGTGCAGCTTGAGGCCGATGGCGCCGGCCTTGACCTGCTCGATCAGCGGCTCGGGCAGCGAGGCGTTGCCCTTGCCGGTGAAGCCGATGTTCATCGGGAAGGCATCGGCGGCCTGCAGCATGCGCGCCATATGCCAGGGGCCGGGCGTGACCGTGGTGGCGTTGGTCCCGGTGGCCGGCCCGGTGCCGCCGCCGATCATGGTGGTGACGCCGCTCATCAAGGCTTCTTCGATCTGCTGCGGGCAGATGAAGTGGATATGCGAGTCGATGCCGCCGGCGGTGAGGATCATGCCTTCCCCTGCGATGACTTCCGTCGCGGCGCCGATGGCGATGGTCACGTCCGGCTGGATGTCCGGGTTGCCGGCCTTGCCGATGGCGGCGATGCGGCCATCCTTGAGGCCGACGTCAGCCTTGACGATGCCCCAGTGGTCGAGGATCAGCGCATTGGTGATCAGCGTGTCGACCACGTCGGCGGCGCACAGCTGGCCCTGGCCCATGCCGTCACGGATCACCTTGCCGCCGCCGAACTTCACTTCCTCGCCGTAAGTGGTGAAGTCCTTTTCGACCTCGATCCATAGCTCGGTATCGGCCAGGCGTACCTTGTCGCCGACGGTGGGGCCGAACATATCGGCGTAGGCTTGTCTGCTGATCTTCATCGGGGCTCCTTGGTCGGTCCCTGTATTGGCTCTGCCCTCACCCCAACCCTCTCCCGGAGGGAGAGGGGGCTGATCGGCGTTGGTCCATTCCGTCGCGGTGGCTGCTTTTCTCCCTCTCCCCTTGGGAGAGGGCTGGGGTGAGGGGCTTTTAAAGCGCGCCCATCACTCGCCCGGCGAAACCGAACACCCGGCGATCGCCGGCCAGCTCGACCAGTTCCACCTCGCGGCTCTGTCCCGGCTCGAAGCGCACCGCGGTGCCGGCCGGGATGTTCAGACGCATGCCGCGCGTGGCGGCGCGGTCGAAGGTGAGCGCATCGTTGGTTTCGAAGAAGTGGTAGTGCGAACCGACCTGGATCGGCCGGTCGCCGCTGTTGGCCACGCAGAGGGTTAGGGTGCGGCGGCCGGCGTTGAGATCGATCTCGCCGTCCTGGATCTGGTATTCGCCGGGAATCATGGTTGGGACGTCCTGTTCAGGGTCAGTTGCATCATGGTCAGGTCCAGCCAGCGGCCGAACTTGCAGCCGACCTGACGCATCTGGCCGACGTGGATGAAGCCGAGCTGCTGGTGCATATGCACCGAGGCGCGGTTCTCGCTTTCGATAAAGGCGACCATCACGTGCTTCTCGAGCATCCGGGCGCGCTCGATCAGCGCCTTCATCAGGCTGCGGCCGATGCCACTGCCGCGGTGGTCGGGGCTCACGTACACCGAGTTCTCCACGGTGTGGCGAAAGCCGTCATGCGGGCGCCAGGGGCCGAACGAGGCGTAGCCGGCCACCTGGCCCCCCTCGTCGATGGCCACCAGCACCGGGTAACCCTGATCGTGGCGCTCGGCCAGCCAGGCGCGGCGGTTGTCGAGGTCGACGATCCGGTCGTTCCAGATTGCCGTGCTGTTCTCTACCGCGTCGTTGTAGATCCGCAGGATGCCTGCGAGGTCGGTGTCCAGGGCGTCGCGTATCTGCACGTTGAGTTCCTTCAAAGGCGGTTCAAGGTCGTTCGCAGTAGACATTGACCCGCGTTTCAGGGAATAGGTTGATGCACGGTGACCAGCTTGGTGCCATCCGGGAAGGTGGCCTCGACCTGGATCTCCGGGATCATCTCCGGCACGCCTTCCATCACCTGCTCGCGGCTGAGCAGGGTGGTGCCGAAGTGCATCAGCTCGGCGACCGTTCGGCCGTCGCGCGCGCCTTCGAGCAGTGCCGCGGAAATGTAGGCCATGGCTTCCGGGTAGTTGAGCTGCAACCCGCGCGCCAGGCGGCGCTCGGCCACCAGGCCGGCGGTGAAGATCAGCAGCTTGTCTTTTTCTCTCGGCGATAAATCCATAACAGCTCCAGTCGTAGGGTGGATGTCGCTTTTCACATCCACCGGCTCGTGGCCGAGACCACGCAGCGATCATTGGGCGGCACTTGGCAAGCGCCGGCGTAGGGTGGGCAACGGCGCAGCCTTGCCCACCGGTCATTCAGGTACTCCAGATTCGTGGCGGTACCGCCTCGCGGCCCAGCAGTTCAGGGCGCAACAGCCGCCATAGGTCGATCAGCCAGGCGCGCGCATGCAGCGCTTCGTCCGCGAGACAGCGCGCGACCACCAGGCCGGGCAGCTGGGTCAGGTCGCCACGCACGCGGCTGGGTAGTTCACGGCAGCGTTCCATCAGCTCAGCGTCGATTTCGCCGCTGACGACCAGGGTCGCAAACACCGAACGCCCGTCGAGGCCGATCGGTGAATCCAGCAGGCCGTCGCCGCCGGCGATGCGCTGGCGTTCGTGCCAGATGAGCTGACCATCGCGGCGGATATCCAGGCGCGCCTGGAAATGCCCGGCGTCGAAGCGCTCGCCTGCTGCCGGCCGGCCGAGCGCCACCACGTCCCAGTAGAACAGACGCGCGTCGCCTTCCAGCTCGATGACCGTGCTCAGCTCGGCCTGCGCCGCGGAGTAGACAATGGTCTCCTGCGGTAGCCATTCCAGCGTGGCGCCGGTTTCGACGCGCAGGCGCAGGTCCTGAAACGCCGGGCCGACTGCGCGATACCACTTGGCCGCACCGGGGCTGGTCAGCTGCGCCCAGGCACCGGCGGCAACCGAGGCGCTGATATCCAGCCGATCCCCGCCGGCAATGCCACCCGGCGGGTGCACGATGATGTGCTGACAGACCTCAGATCCCTCTGGGTAGAGATGCTTCTGCACCCGCAGCGGCCCGTTGTGGCGACGCAGCACCGGCCGCGTGGCGCCGGCGCACAGCGCATAACCGAGCTCGAGCTCGGCATGCCAGTGGGGGGTGAACAGCGGTGCAGGGGCGTTCATGGGCGCAGGCTTTTCGATCTGTCGGTCAGGAAAGCAGAGCAATCGCCATGCCTGTTGTGCGCTGCCCTGGTGCGTCGTCCTGTGGCGCGGCCTGATAGCTCGGCACTGCAGCGCTTTCCGCCGCAAGTTGGCGTCCTGATCAGGCGTCTCTGGCTGATGCTCTTGTGCTTCGGGCTGGTGCGTTGAGCTTTTGATGCGCCGTTTTGGTGCATTCTTCCGATCAGATCGCGACCAGCCCGCGTATGCCTTCGGCCTCCATCGTCTCGCCGCGCCCCTGCTGGATGATTTCGCCGCGGCTCATCACCAGATACTGGTCGGCCAGCTCGGCGGCGAAGTCGTAGAACTGCTCCACCAGGAGGATCGCCATGTCGCCGCGAGCGGCGAGTTTCCTGATCACCGCGCCGATCTCCTTGATTACCGAAGGCTGGATGCCTTCGGTGGGTTCGTCGAGGATCAGCAGGCGCGGCTTGCTAGCCAGCGCGCGGCCGATGGCCAGTTGCTGTTGCTGACCACCGGAGAGGTCGCCGCCGCGGCGGTGCTTCATTTCCTTGAGCACCGGAAACAGCTCGTAGATGAACTCGGGTACTTCCTTGGCCTCGCTGGCGCTGAAGCGGGACAGGCCCATCAGCAGGTTTTCCTCGACGGTCAGGCGGCCGAAGATCTCGCGCCCCTGCGGCACGTAGGCGATGCCGGCGTGCACGCGCTGGTGCGGCTTGAAGCCGGTGATCGGCTTGCCCTCCCAGTTCACCGCGCCTTCCTTGGCCGGAATCAGGCCCATCAGGCACTTGAGCAGGGTGGTTTTGCCGACGCCGTTGCGCCCGAGCAGGCAGGTGACTTCGCCGACCTTCGCCTCGAACGAAAGGCCGCGCAGGATGTGGCTGCCGCCGTAGTACTGGTGCAGTTGCTGGACTTGCAGCATGTGCGACTCCTTCACTTGGTGGATAAGCCTCTGGCGTTATCCACCCTACGATTAGGTTTGCGTTGATGCGGGCATGGGCGTTTGGCGGGCGTAGGGTGGATGACGCTTTACCCATCCACCGTGGAGGACCTCGGTGAATGGCGCCAGTCATCTCCCTGTGAGCGGCTTACCGCCCCAGATACACCTCGATCACCCGTTCATCCGCCTGCACCTGTTGCAGCGAACCCTCGGCCAGCACCTGGCCCTGATGCAACACGGTGACGTGGTCGGCGATGGTTTCGACGAAGCCCATGTCGTGCTCGACCACCATCAGGGAATGCTTGCGCGCCAGGGACTTGAACAGCTCGGCAGTGAATTCCGTTTCGGCGTCGGTCATGCCGGCCACCGGCTCGTCGAGCAGCAAGAGTTGCGGAGATTGCATCAAGAGCATGCCGATCTCGAGGAACTGCTTCTGTCCGTGAGACAGCAGCCCGGCCGGGCGATGGCGCGACTGGCCGAGGCGGATGGTCTCCAGCACTTCGTCGATGCGGTCCTTCTGCTCTCCGGAGAGTTTGGCCCTGAGGCTGGCCCACACTGACTTGTCGGTCTTCTGCGCCAGCTCCAGGTTCTCGAACACCGAAAGCGCCTCGAACACCGTGGGCTTCTGGAACTTGCGGCCGATGCCGGCCTGGGCGATGTCCACCTCGCTCATGCGGGTCAGGTCCAGGGTTTCGCCGAAATACGCGCTGCCGCTGGTGGGGCGCGTCTTGCCGGTGATGACATCCATCATGGTGGTCTTGCCGGCGCCGTTGGGGCCGATGATGCAGCGCAGCTCGCCGACGCCGATGTACAGGTTTAGGTCTGTCAGCGCCTTGAAGCCGTCGAAGCTGACGTTGATGTCTTCCAGGCTGAGGATGGTGCCGTGGCGTACGTCCAGGCCCTTCTCGGCGACCCGGCCGAGGCCGATGGCATCGCGGGTCAGGCCGCCGCCGGTGGGGTCGAAGCCGTCGATGACGGCGCTGCAGGGTACGGTTTTCATTCTTCGCCCCTCCGCTTGATGAGGCCGATGACGCCCTTGGGCAGGTACAGGGTGACGACGATGAACAGTGCGCCGAGGGCGAACAGCCAGTATTCGGGGAAGGCCACGGTGAACCAGCTCTTCATGCCGTTGACGATGCCGGCGCCGAGCAGCGGGCCGATCAGCGTGCCGCGTCCGCCGAGGGCGACCCAGACGGCGGCTTCGATGGATTGCGTTGGCGCCATCTCGCTGGGGTTGATGATGCCGACTTGCGGCACATAGAGCGCACCGGCCAGACCGCAGAGCACCGCCGACAGCGTCCAGATGAACAGCTTGTAACCGCGCGGATCGTAGCCGCAGAACATCAGCCGGTTCTCGGCATCACGCAGCGCTGTGAGCACCCGGCCGAACTTGCTACGTGCCAGCCGCCATCCAAGGAGCAGGCTGCCAACCAGCAGGGCGACGGTGGCCAGGAACAGCGTGGCGCGGGTTGCCGGAGCCGAGATCGAGAAGCCGAGAATGGTCTTGAAATCGGTGAAGCCGTTGTTGCCGCCGAAGCCGGTCTCGTTGCGGAAGAACAACAGCATGCCGGCGAAGGTCAGCGCCTGGGTCATGATCGAGAAGTACACGCCCTTGATCCGCGAGCGGAAGGCGAAGAAGCCGAAGACGAAGGCCAGCACGCCGGGCACCAGCACCACCAGGCACATGGCCCAGAGGAAGCTCGAGGTGCCGTACCAGTACCAGGGCAGCTCGTTCCAGGCGAGGAAGCTCATGAATGCCGGCAGACCGTCGCCGGCGCTCTGGCGCATCAGGTACATGCCCATGGCGTAACCGCCGAGGGCGAAGAACAGACCGTGGCCGAGGGACAGTAGCCCCGCGTAACCCCAGACCAGATCCAGCGCCAGGGCGACGATGGCGTAGCAGAGGATCTTGCCCACCAGCGTCAGGGTGTAGGCCGAAACGTGCAGGGCATGCTCGGCCGGCAGCAGGTGCAGCAGCGGCATGGCCAGCAGGATGACGAGCACGATGCCGAGGGCGACGGCGGTGAGTTTCGGCCCGGCTTTCTGTGCGGCGGTGAGGGTGAGTGGCTGGTTCAATCGATGACCCTCCCCTTGAGAGCGAATAGTCCCTGCGGACGCTTCTGGATGAAGAGGATGATCAGCGCGAGGATGAGGATCTTGCCCAGCACTGCGCCGATCTGCGGTTCGAGGATCTTGTTGGCGATGCCGAGGCCGAAGGCGGCGAAGATGCTGCCGGCCAGTTGGCCGACGCCGCCGAGCACCACCACCAGGAAGGAGTCGATGATGTAGCTCTGGCCGAGGTCCGGGCCGACGTTACCGATCTGGCTCAGGGCCACGCCGCCGAGTCCGGCGATGCCGGAACCCAGTCCGAAGGCCACCATGTCGATGCGCCCGGTGGGCACCCCGCAGCAGGCGGCCATGTTGCGGTTCTGCGTCACTGCGCGCACGTTCAGGCCCAGGCGCGTCTTGTTCAGCAAGAGCCAGGTCAGCAGCACCACGAACAGCGCGAAGCCGATGATCACCATGCGGTTGTAGGGCAGCACGAGGTTAGGCAGCACCTGCAACCCGCCGGAGAGCCAGCCGGGGTTGGCGACTTCCACGTTCTGCGCGCCGAACAGCACGCGCACCAACTGGATCAGGATTAGGCTGATGCCCCAGGTCGCCAGCAGTGTTTCCAGCGGGCGACCGTAGAGGTGGCGGATCACCGTGCGCTCCAGCGCCATGCCGATCACCGCGGTGACAAAGAAAGCCACCGGCAGCGCCACCAGCGGATAGAACGCCAAGGCTTCAGGTGCGAGCCGGGCCATCAATATTTGCACCATGTAGGTGGAGTACGCGCCGAGCATCAGCATCTCGCCGTGGGCCATGTTGATCACGCCGAGCAGGCCAAAGGTGATCGCCAGGCCGAGGGCGGCGAGCAACAGGATCGAGCCCAGCGATAGGCCGCTGAAGGCCTGGCCGAGCAGTTCGCCGATCAAGAGCTTGCGCTTGACCTGGGCCAGGCTGGTTTCTGCGGCTTTGCGTACGGCGGCGTCGGTTTCCGCTTCATCGGCGAGCAGGTTTTCCAGCCTTACCCGCGCCAGCGGAGCACCGGTTTCGCCAAGCAGACGCACGGCGGCGAGGCGCACGGCCGGGTCGCTCGCGGTCAGCTGCAGGTTGGCTAGCGCCAGGGTCAGCGCCTCGCTGACGGCAGCGTCTTCCTCTACGTCCAGGCGCTGCTGGAGCAGCTCGAGCTGTTCCGGCTTGCCGCTGCGCTGCAGGCGCTTGGCCGCAGCGAGGCGCTGCGTCGGGTCTTCGGCGTACAGCTGGTGGCTGGCCAGGGCGGTGTTGAGCAGGCCACGCAGGCGGTTATTCAGGCGCAGCTTCTTCGGCGTGCCGACCGGCTCGGCGTCACCTTCCAGGGCACGGTAGGCACCGTTTTCCTCGATAAAGGGCGTCTTGTTCTGGTCGATAGCCACGCGGCTGGCGCGTAGGGCCTCGATCAGTTCAAGACGCTCAGGGGCCGGCGCGTTGGCCCAGTTTTCCAGCAGCTTGGCTTGCTTGGCCGGGCTGGCCTTGGCGTAGTCGGCTGCGTCTCCGGCGTGGGCTGCGCAGGGCAGGGCCAGCAGGAGCAACAGGAGAATGCGGTACAGGGCAGTGTTCATGTGAGTTTTCCCTAGCGGGCGCTCTCTTGGTGGAGCGTTTAGGCGGATGTTTCGTAGTGTCGGTCCGGTGGGTTTCTTGTCGTAGGGTGGGTTTCAGCCCACCGGTAACGTCATCGGTGGGCTGAAGCCCACCCTACGGACTGTGTGATATCTGCTGGTGGGCTGAAGCGGAATGCCGCCCGGCCCACCCTGCGGACCTACCCTTAATTCGACTTCACCGCGTGATCCGGCTTCTTGTCGTTACCCGGGATGTAGGGACTCCATGGCTGCGCGCGGACCGGGCTTTCGGTTTCCCAGACCACCGAGAACTGTCCGTCGTCCTGGACTTCGCCGATCATCACTGGCTTGTGCAGGTGGTGGTTCTTTTCGTCCATGGTCAGGGTGTAGCCACTCGGCGCCTTGAAGGTCTGACCGGCCAGCGCGTCGCGTACTTTGCCGACGTCGGTGGTGCCGGCTTTCTCGACCGCCTGCGCCCACATGTGCAGGCCCACGTAGGTGGCTTCCATCGGGTCGTTGGTCACCGCCTTGTCGGCGCCCGGCAGGTTCTTGGCCTTGGCATAGGCTTTCCACTTGCTGACGAAGGCTTCGTTGACCGGGTTTTCCACGGACTGGAAGTAGTTCCAGGCGGCCAGGTGACCGACCAGCGGCTTGGTGTCGATGCCGCGCAGTTCTTCCTCGCCGACCGAGAAGGCGACAACCGGAACGTCAGTGGCTTCCAGGCCCTGGTTGGCAAGCTCCCTGTAGAAGGGCACGTTGGAGTCGCCGTTGATGGTCGACACCACAGCGGTCTTGCCGCCGGCGGAGAACTTCTTGATGTTGGCGACGATGGTCTGGTAATCGCTGTGGCCGAAGGGGGTGTAGACCTCTTCGATGCTCGATTCCGGCACGCCCTTGCTGATCAGGAAGGCGCGCAGGATCTTGTTGGTGGTGCGCGGGTAGACGTAGTCGGTGCCGAGCAGGAAGAAGCGCTCGGCGCCGCCGCCGTCTTCGCTCATCAGGTACTCGACCGCCGGGATGGCCTGCTGGTTTGGCGCCGCGCCGGTGTAGAAGACGTTCGGTGACAGCTCTTCGCCCTCGTACTGCACCGGGTAGAACAGCAGGCCGTCGAGTTCTTCATAGACCGGCAATACCGACTTGCGCGATACCGAGGTCCAGCAACCGAAGGTCACCGCCACCTTGTCCTGAGTCAGCAGCTGGCGCCCTTTCTCGGCGAACAGCGGCCAGTTGGAGGCTGGGTCGACCACCACCGGCTCGAGCTGCTTGCCGAGCACGCCGCCCTTGGCGTTGATCTCGTCGATGGTCATCAGCGCCATGTCCTTGAGCGAGGTCTCGGAGATGGCCATGGTGCCGGACAGCGAATGCAGGATGCCGACCTTGATGGTCTCGGCGGCCTGCAGGGTGAACGGGAACAGGCCGCTGAGCATCAGGGCGCTGGCGGCGAGGGTGGTCTTGATCAGAGGACGGCGTTTCATTGTGGGGCTCCTTGGCTGTCCGTGCGCAACTGTGGGCTGAAAACATCGGAACGCCAGGAGTAATGGCAGCATCCGTGCCAAATGGCTCAAAGCCTTCTGTGACGCAGCTTTGCGCCGATCTGGGGTTGATCGGGCTGCTTTCGCGGTGAGCCATGCTGGTGCACGCGAAGGTCGGTGGTGCACCGCGGGAGGCCGCTTTGCCCGATTTCAGTGCCGCGCCGAGTGACTCCGCCACTTGCAGCTGCCGGGTGTCACTTCTAGCATGGCCGGCCCGTATCGAGACCCGTCGCCATGCCCCGTCCACCGCGTCCTCCATCCTCGCGTCCGCCTGCACGAACCGCGCGCCCATCCGCGCCGCGGCGCGTGGCCAAGGCACCGCCGGCCGAGCCGCGCCTGTTGTTGCTGAACAAGCCGTTCGACGTGCTGACGCAATTCAACGATGCCGATGGCCGCGGGACGCTGAAGGATTACGTGCAGGTGCCGGGCGTCTATCCGGCCGGCCGGCTGGATCGCGACAGCGAGGGGCTGCTGCTCTTGACCAACGACGGTCAGTTGCAGGCGCGCATCGCCGACCCCAAGCACAAGCTGCCGAAGACCTACTGGGTGCAGGTGGAGGGTGAGGTCAGCGCCGAGCAGCTGCAGCGCTTGCGCGATGGCGTCCAGCTCAATGACGGCCTGACCCTGCCCGCCGAAGCGCGGCAGCTGGACGAGCCCGAGCTATGGCCGCGCAACCCGCCGGTGCGCTTTCGCAAGAGCGTGCCGACCAGCTGGCTGGAATTGGTGATCCGCGAAGGGCGTAATCGCCAGGTCAGACGCATGACGGCGGCGGTCGGGTTGCCGACCCTGCGTCTGGTGCGGGTGCGCATCGGGCCGTGGGCGCTCGATGGCCTGCAGCCGGGTGAGTGGCGGGAGGTGCCGGCGCAGCTGTAGGCGCCGGCTTGGCATCAGTTCAGTGCGGGATGCCCTGAGTCACTTCGATGACGTAACCGATGACCGGCTTGGCGAGAAAGGCGAACAGGCACAGGCCCAGGCCGAGGAAGAGAATGGCGGTGCCGAGGCGACCGGCCTTCGACTTCTTGGCCAGGTCCCAGATGATGAACGCCATGAAGGCCATCAGCCCGCCGACGAGCACGATCATCATCCACTTTTCGAAAACTTCGGGCTCCACAGGGATCTCCTGACTGACTTCGACGAATGCGCCCGTGGCAGGCCGGGCGCGAAAGCGGCGCAGTATACGCCGGCATTAGTCGGCGCGTGTGCCACCACTGGTTGGACGGTCGAGCTCGGAAAGCGTTCGGATCGCGCGAGGCGGGCGCCGGTGCGGCGAAATGTCTCACCGGTATTCAGTAGGCCGCCTTGATCACGTCGATGCCCTTGTTCAGCACCGTGCGCCAGGCCTGCAGGTCCTGCTGTTGCAGCTCCCCGTCGTGCTGGCCGATGGTTTTCAGCAACGCCGCGATCCACAGGTCATAGAGTTCCGGGTGGATATTCAGCTGCTCGCGTGAATGGCTTTTGCCCAGCGCGCGGAGTTTGGTATCCGGCATGCCGCGGGCGAACAGCACCAGATTGAGAATGCCGGCGCGCAGCAGCTGTTTCTGCGTGGTCATGTCGGTGCGCACGAACTTCTCCCGGATCGCAGGCGAGCTGGCGAGGAAGGACGCATAGAAGTCATCGAAGAAGTCGGGACTGGCGCAGCAGCGGCCGTAGCTCTGCATGACGCGGTTGGTGTCTTTCATGGGCATTCCCTTGCACGAGGGCATTTTGCAGCGAGGCCCGCCGGTGAGCAGGCGATGGACGATCCGCCCCGGCCGGGATCATCCGTGTGCGGGGCGGTGCAGAAGGGGGCGGATTATAGGCAGCAACCCTGCGAAGTGTGGGGCGAAAGCTGTGAGCGGTGTCTCAGCTGCGCAAATGCTCCAGCGGCAGCTCCGTACTCGATGACACCTGGCGCAATACGAAGCTGGAACGCACGCTGGAGACGCCTTCGATGCGCGTCAGGGTGCCGAGCAGAAACTGCTGGTAATGCTCCATGTCGGGCACCACGACCTTGAGTTGGTAGTCGGCGTCCATCCCCGTGACCAGACTGCATTCGAGCACCTCCGGGCATTTGCCGATCACGCCTTCGAAGTGCTCGAAGCGCTCCGGTGTGTGCCGGTCCATGCCGATAAGCACGTAGGCGGTAAGGGTCAGGCCGAGCTTCTTGCGGTCGAGCAGGGCGACCTGGCGGGCAATGTAGCCATCGTCTTCCAGCTGTTTGACCCGGCGGGAGCAGGGCGAGGGTGACAGGCCGATGCGTTCAGCCAGTTCCTGGTTGGAGATGCGGGCGTCGTGCTGCAATTCGGCGAGGATGCGCAGGTCGTAGCGGTCGAGTTTGCTCATTTTCAGGCCCGTGAGGTTTTTGGTTGCGCTGAATGATGGATTAATGGCTTAAGGTTGCGCAAGTGATGCTTATTTCGGCAATCTTCGCAATCCTGTGCCAGGAGTGGCGGCGTAAGCTTTATCTCAACTTCAGCCCCCGGCAGAAACGGACACGGCGCAGCATCCCCGCCGTGACCACCGAAGGTCTTACCAATACCGACGGTCCGGGCCCCCGGTGCTCACGAGGCGCCGCGCGAAGAAGCCGTTACCATCGGCCAGACGAATCGAAGAGACCACGCCCAGGCGTGGTCTTTTTCGTTTAGGGCGTTGTGGGGGTGCCTTGGAAATAGAATCCGAAAACTCCAATCACCGCTTCGGCGGCGCTACCTCAAGCGGATCGGCATGCACCAGCACCTCCGCATTCGGATAGCGATCGTGAATCGCGTTCTCCACCGCCACACACAGATCATGCGCCTGCGACAGCGGCAGGTCCCCCGGCAGCTCCAGATGCAATTGCACGAACCAGCGGGTGCCCGAAATGCGTGTGCGGAAGTCATGGCAGCCATGCACGCCCGGCACTTCGCAGACCAGCTTCTGCATCTGCTCGCTGATCTCCGGCGAGAGTTCGGTATCCATCAGCACCGCGCCGGCCTCACGGACGATGGTGATGGCGCTCCAGAAGATGTACAGCGCGATACCGATGCCGAACAGTGCGTCCAGTCGCTCCCAGCCGAAGCTGGCCAGCACCAGCGCGAGCAGGATGCTGGTGTTGAGCAAGAGGTCTGAACGGTAGTGCAGCGAGTCGGCGCGGATGGCGGTGGAGCCGGTGAGCTTGACCACGTGGTGCTGGTAGCTCAGCAGGATGGCGGTCATCAGCAGCGAGAAGATCATCACTGCGATGCCCACGCCCTGTGCGCCCAGCGGTTGCGGGTGCAGCAGGCGGTCGACGCCCTGCACGCCGACGAGGATCGCGCTGACGCAGATGAACGCCGCTTGGCCGAGCCCGGCCAGCGCCTCGGCCTTGCCGTGGCCGTAGCGATGGTCGTCGTCGGCCGGGCGCAGCGAGTAGTGCACCGCGAGCAGGTTGAGCAGCGACGCGGCGCCGTCGAGCAGCGAATCGGTGAGGCCGGCGAGCAGACTCACCGAGCCGCTCAGCCACCAGGCCACGGCCTTGCTCAGCGCCAGGAGGATCGCCGTCGCCAGGGCCGCAGCGGTCGCCCGGCGCATGAGCCGGGCGTGGTCACGATTGATGCTCATCGCTGGCCGTTATCCGCGCGAGTCATCAGGCCGCAGGGCGCAGACCGAAGGCGGCCAGTTGCTCGACGCTGCCGTTGTGCTGGATCAGGCGCGGGTCGTCCAGCGGCAGGCTGCGGCCGATTTCCTTCTCGATGATGGCTTTCAGGCGGGCCTGATCGATCTGGCCGTCGGAGCCAATGGCTTCCTGCAGCTTTTCCGGGGCCATGGAGTACTCGTCGTCGGGCAGGTAGATCGCGCCGGTGGCGAAGTCGATGCCGAAGGCGATCAAGCCGGGGATGACGTAGAACAGCAGCCCGACCGCATTGAGCGCGGCGATGGCCGGGTCGATGCGGCCTTCGATCTGCCCGCGGCGATCCGGGTAGAACAGCGTGCCGCAGGCGGTCAGCTGGGTGAACAGGGAAGCGGCCAACACGCCGCCGATGATTCGGTTACGAGTACGCATAAGGACCTCCTGGAAAAGTGGCGCAACTATACAAGGGCCGGAAGACAGCTGGATGATGTTTTCTCGATATCAGACCATGCCGCGGGCTCGGGTGTTCGGCGTGTGCGCTGACGCATGGGGTGGCTTTACCCAGTCCTTACCGAGGCCTGACGGACCGCTGCATCGGCCGGGCAGATAATCGCGCTGCGATTTCATCCCATCCCGGAGTTCAATCATGTCCAGGTCACTGCCGCGCGCCGCGCTTGGCGCCGTTCTTTCCCTCTGCATCGCCTTGCCGGTCACCGCCGCACCACCCGGTCCCGGGCCGGGTGCGCATAGAGGGCCGGCGGGACCGGGGCCGCGGTATGTGCCGGGCCCGCGTCACGGCCACGGTCTGCCGGCCGGTGCGCGGGAAATCTGGATCGGCAGCATGCTCTACTTCATCGCCGCCGGTACCTATTACCTGTGGAATGTAGAGCGCAATGTCTACGAGCCGGTCAGTCATCCGCCGCTGCCGGCCAGCGAGGCCTCGCGATATGATGTCATCGCCTATCCGGCCAAGGGCCAGAGCGCCGAGCAGCAGAGCCGCGACCGCTACGAGTGTCATACCTGGGCCGTGAGCCAGAGCGGTTTCGATCCGGCCAGCGCCCGGACGGCTCCGGCGGCGAGCGTTGCCGACACCTACAAGCGCGCCCTTGGCGCCTGCCTGACCGGACGTGGCTATAGCGTCAACTGATGCGCCCAGCTTCGGGCGGGCGCCTCGGTTGTTGAATCGTCTGCCCGAAGCGAGTGCCCATGAATTCCCTACCGATCGACGAAGTCCTGCCGGCGTTGCGCCAGGCCCTGCAACAGCGCGACGAAGCCGTTCTCGAAGCACCGCCCGGCGCCGGCAAGACCACTCGCGTGCCGCTGGCGCTGCTCGACGAAGCCTGGCTGGGCGGGCAGAGCATCATCATGCTGGAGCCGCGCCGTCTGGCTGCCCGCGCAGCGGCTGAGCGGCTGGCCAGTGAGCTGGGCGAGCGCGTCGGCGAAACCGTCGGCTACCGCATCCGGCTGGACAGCAAGGTCGGGCCGAACACGCGCATCGAGGTAGTCACCGAGGGCATTCTCGCGCGGCGGCTGCAGGACGACCCGGCGCTGGAAGGCGTCGGCCTGGTGATCTTCGACGAATTCCATGAGCGCAGCCTGGACGCCGATCTGGCCCTGGCGCTGACGCTCAATGCGCGGCAGCTGCTGCGCGACGAGCCGCTCAAGCTGCTGCTGATGTCGGCGACGCTGGAGGGCCAGCGCCTGTCGGCACTGCTCGACGGCGCACCGGTGGTGCGCAGCGAGGGGCGCATGCACCCGGTCGAGCAGCGCTGGGGCCGTCTCGTTGCGGCGAATGAGCGTATCGAGCCGCGCGTGATGCAGACGGTGCTGCAGGCGCTGGAGGACGAGCAGGGCAGCGTGCTGGTGTTTCTGCCGGGGCAGGCCGAGATCCGCCGCGTCAACGAAGCGCTCGCCGATCAGCTGGGCGGGCGCGGCGACATCCTGCTCTGCCCGCTGCACGGCGAGCTGGAGCTGGCGCAGCAGCGCGCGGCCATCGAGCCGGCACCGGCGGGCATGCGCAAGGTGGTGCTGGCGACCAACATCGCCGAGACCAGCCTGACCATCGAAGGCGTGCGCATCGTGGTGGACGCCGGACTGGCGCGGGTGCCGCGCTTCGATCCCGGCAGCGGCATGACCCGGCTGGAAACCCGGCGCATCTCCCGCGCCTCGGCCACGCAGCGCGCTGGCCGCGCCGGGCGCCTGGAGCCGGGCGTCTGCTATCGGCTGTGGTCCGAGGATCAGCACGCGCAGCTGGCGGCCTATGGCGAGGCGGAAATCCTCCAGGCGGACCTTGCGGGTGTCGCGCTGCAACTGGCGCGCTGGGGTGTCGAGCCGGACGAGCTGGCCTGGCTCGACCGGCCGCCGGCGGCGGCTTACGCCCAGGCCCAGGCGCTGCTCGAGCGCCTTGGCGCATTGCAGCGCAACGAACATGGCGGCTGGCAGCTGACCCGCCACGGCCAGGCCATGGCCGAGTTGCCGGCACACCCGCGGCTGGCGCACATGCTGCTGCGCGGGCATGGCTTGGGTATTGGCGCGCTGGCGGCGGATGTCGCGGCGCTGCTGGTCGAGCGTGACATTCAATCCGGCGGGCAGCGCAGCGGCGGCGCCGATCTGGCGCTGCGTCTGCACCAGTTGCAGAGCGGCCGTGGTGCTGCGGTGCAGCGGGTGCGGCAGCTGGCCCGGCAGTTTCGTGGCCTGCTGCGCGGCACTTCGGGGCAGGGCGACGGAGCGCTGGAAGAACAGCACTCGCTGGCCACGCTGCTGGCTTTCGCCTACCCCGACCGCGTCGCCCTGCAGCGCCGCGAAGGTGGCGGGGGTTATCGTCTGGCCAGCGGGCGCGCGGCGCTGTTCGGTGAGCCGGATGCATTGATGAAGGAGCCCTGGCTGGTGATCGCCGAGCTGGGTAGCCATCAGGGACAACGCGAGGAGCGCATCTACCGGGCGGTCGCGCTGGACCCGGCGCTGTTCGACGGACCGCTGGCCGAACAGGTGTCTCTGCGCAATGAGCTGGAGTGGGACGAGCGCGAGGGCGTGCTGCGCGCCGAACGGCAGCGGCGGATCGGCGAACTGGTGCTCAGCCGCGAACCACTGCCGAACCTCGACGATGACGCACGGGCTCGCTCGCTGCTCGGCCTGGTACGGCGCAAGGGCCTGGAACTGCTGGCCTGGACGCCGGAGTTGCGCCAGTGGCAGGCGCGCATCGGCCTGCTGCGTCAGCTCGATCTGGACGCAGGCAACAGCAGCGACTGGCCGGACGTCAGCGATGCCGCACTGCTGGAACGGTTGGACGACTGGCTGCTGCCCTATCTCGGCAAGGTGTCGCGCCTGGCGCACTTCGCCCAGCTTGATCTGGCCGGCATGCTCGCCACGCTGCTGCCCTGGCCGCTGCCGCAGCGCCTGGACGAGCAGGCGCCGGTGGCGGTCAGCGTGCCGTCCGGCTCGCGCATTCGGCTGGACTACAGCGAGCAGCCGCCGGTGCTCGCGGTGCGTCTGCAGGAGCTGTTCGGCCTGGCCGACACGCCGCGGATTGCTGGTGGCCGACAGGTCGTCAAGCTGCACCTGCTGTCGCCAGCGCGGCGTCCGGTACAGGTCACCCAGGACCTGGCGAGTTTCTGGGCCAACACCTACGCCGAGGTAAAGAAGGATCTGAAGGGGCGCTATCCCAAGCCACCATGTAACGTTTACCGAGCTGCTTGATCACGCAACGTTGAGTGGTTGACTTGGCTATTTAATCTTCACTTAGAGCCGGAGAGGTGTTCTGGTGGCAGCGTTCGAAAACCCCGCTCACAGAGGGCGGTTGGTTGTAATTCCTCAGGTCAACGAAGCCTTTGCTGATCTACACTTTAATCAGCAGCCAAATGGCTCATTACCTATCACGATAAATGGTATTGAAGCGTCGGTTCAGGGCTATCAAGTTAACGAAGCTCTTAGTGATTCAGTCTCTAGTAGTGTCTATAACCTCCCTTTTCTGTTTCACCGCAATGGTGAACCTTGGGTAGAAGCAAACTCATACATACTTTATCTCGTAAAAGATAGGCACCCTCAAAATCGCCCTACAGACGACGCTAGGCGTAAAGCTAGTCGCTTGCTAGATTATTTATTGTTCTGCGAAAGTAATGATATTGACTGGCTTGATTTCTCAGGTAGACGGTTAACGCAGCGGCCAACCTATCGGTATCACCGTTATCTAATAGACATGCCGGGCCGTGGAGAGCGCGTCGCTAATCAGTATACCGGTGTTGTCTATAATTTTTATAAATTCGTGTCGCAGTATTGGCATGATTTGGATATGTCTCGTGTTGATACCGTCCGCGAAGTTAGTGTCCATGTCAATGGATCTTATGGATTATCTAAGTATATAAAGGTAGAGAAGCGAAGTCAGACGCAGCCCTACAGCCGGAAAAGAAATATTCCGTTGGGTTTTGTGGATGATGAAGGTGAAAGTCTTCGTCCTCTGACGAATGTGCAGCTGGCAGAGCTAGTAAGAATTATTGAGTTAGACAGTTGGAGTGCACAGGAACGGCTTATTATTCTCTTTGCAGCGATGACTGGCGCCAGAAAGCAAACGGTTTTGACGCTGCGGGTTAAGCATATAAAGGCTTTGATGGATGGTTTTCTTCAGTCGGATGGGACCTATTTATTAAAGGCAGGCCCGAAAACGGATATCGACACGAAGAATAGTAAGCCTCAAACCTTGTATGTCCCTAAGCAATTGGCGGAAGATCTACTCACGTATGTCGAAAGTCCGTATGCTAAAAGAAGACGTAGGAAGTTTCAGGCTGCTTATGCATTAAAGTATCCGGAACTTGATGTTATGGCAGAAGATGATGTCTACGTGTTTCTGTCCGAGCAGAATAACTGCTATTACATGGCGTCTACAGATCCTAGGTATTGTTATGCTAAAACAAGACCAGTGGGGCAGGTGACTGATACTCTTAAAAAGAAGATTCTGAAAAGTTCTTCTCCTGAGTTCTCAAGAGATTTTACTTACCACTGGCTTCGAGCGACCTTTGCTTACCAAATGTATCAACGTCTAACTCCACGTCTAAAGGATGGAAGTCTGCAGCCTGGTGATGAGATTTCAATAATTCAATCTCGCATGCATCATGAAAGACGTGAGACTACTGAGAACTACTTGAAGCTATTTACGATTATTCCTGAAAAGATTCGCGCTCAGGAAGAATATGAAAATGAGCTTTTCAAGCTATCTGCGTATAGTGATTTGATTTTGGGTGATGATGATGCCCGGTGAGCTGCGGCCAAGGAAAGTTCAGGTTGTTGAGCTGTCCTATATGGAGGCTCATGATGAGATCCTTCATCCAGAGTTTCTTGCGCTAAAACTATCAACGCGAGTAAGTCCGTTAGATATTGGTGTTTATGCATATGCAGTTCGTGTAAAAGTCAGTGCGCGCAGCGGCTCTTACTTGGTAGATGAAAGCTCACTTATACCAAGCCGTAGAAAGATGATTGTTTCGCTTTTGGATAAGTTCTGGTTGTCGGGTGTGGGGCACGGTAGCATCGAGACGGATATTAAGAACTTCGATTATGCTATTGGTTGGTGCGATGCAAATGGGCATGGCCGTATTTTCTGTGATTCTGAGTCTGCCAGAATTGCTTATATGGATTTTTCAAATCATCTATATCAGGAGGTTCTTAAAGACAATGGGATGGCCCCCTTAACCTGTCAATCACGTCAGGCCATATTGAGACGTGTATTGGAATTACAATTTCCTGATGTGTATGCATACATTGTTGCGGGAATCCCTCCCGTAAAACATAGGAGAGAAGGTTTAGATCCGCCTGGAGATGAGGAGGTAAAAAAGTATATTGATATCTCTTTAAATATTGCACTTTCCTTTTCTAGGTTTCTGGTTGATTTTTCCCCTTTCCCGCTTAGGTTCGAAACTGCTGAATATCATACATATATTTTTCCAGGTTCCGGTAAATATATAACGCCTTATACGGAAGGTGGTCATGGCTTTTCTGCTTATAACTATAAGGAAGGTCGGCTTTTAACGATTTCTGAATTGAAAATGGCAAAGCCTGGTACGCGACTGGCGGATATTCGTGAAACTCTAGCTAGGGCCCAGCGACTGCTTGACGATGTTAACGCTTATTCACACCATCAGTTTAGGATGCGCCTGGCTGCTCTGGCTATGAAAGCGTATGCGTGTTTGATTAATTTGGTCGTGGGAGCTAATTCTGGTGAGGTAATTCAATTTTTATACGATGATGCAGTTGAGCTTGTGAAGTCGCCATTAAAAAATGAACTTTCGGCGATCAAGCTTAGAGCAAAGGGTTTGGAGGTTACTTACTCAGTAGGGCGAGGGCCTGGTATGAGGCTGCTGCGTGAGTATTTTAAGTTCCGTGATTGGGTCCTCATGGGGCGAAAGTGCGATTATCTTTTCTTTCATGTGCTTGATGGGCGCGGGCTCCCTTCTGATGATTTCTCGCCGCTTGAGACTAATTTCTCGACGAAATTCTATAGTAAACTTCAAGGTGTGTTTGTTCCGAAGACTTCAAAGAATATACCGCCGCTACTAATTCGAAAATACAAAAGCTTGGCACTTCACCAGTTGAAGCACTCTCCTCTTCTGGTGAGTGCGATCATGAATCATAGTGAGCATACTAATGCTCAGTCATATTCGGGAATAACGGTTAAAGATCAGAAGTCGGAGATTGGAAGTTATTGGGCTGCTGTGAAAGGCGCTGCGGAGAGAGCCAGAAAAAATACACAGGCGACCGGGGTGTCAATTGCGGTTGGTCATTGTGATGAAATAAACAGTCCAAGTAAAGATATAGCTGTTGTGGCAATTGAGCCGGATTGCAAAAAACAGTATGGCTGTTTGTTTTGTATTCACTACCTTGTCCACTCTGATGAGGCTGACATACATAAGCTCATCAGCTTTCAGTATGTTATTGAGGCCATCAGGGCGAATGCTCCTAACTTTGAGTTTTCTGAGGATACGTTCAGGGATGTTGCTATTCGCATAAATGCTATATTGGAAGCGGTTTCGCAGAGGTCGCAGGCTTCGGCCGAGTTGGTTGTTTCGATAAGGGAAAAAGTATTTGATTTGGGTATTCTCACGCCATTTTGGGAAAGGCGCCTGCAGCGCTATGAAAAGATGGGGATATACATCTAATGGCTGATTTTTTTGAGAGTTTAGATAAGGTGCTTCACAGTTCAGGTGCTGCCTCTCTAATCTCAGTAGATCCAGGTTGGAGGCCGGCGAATGATTTTATTATTTGTCGTGATGTTGATGGTAGGCCTACGGCTGTTTATGGCGCGGCTGTATGGGATCTGAATCCAGTTAGACTCAAGGCGAGTAAAATTCCAAAAATTAATTTCCGTAAAATTTTTGATGAGTATGCGCTTGATCAAGAACATTTGATTCAAGAGCTTAGGTGGTTATTGTTCTGTCTGTTTTTTTATGTCAATACCGGACGCTTGGGTAGGATTAGTGCTGGCATGCTCTGCCAGTATTTTCTGACGCTGCGTACAGCAGCTCGTTTTTGCTATAGCCAAAAAAATAATGCGCTGGTTGGTGTTATCACCCTTCAGCAGCTGTTTACTAATCCGGCTTATCTAAATGCTTATAGGCACTGGATGGATAAGAATATGTTGGGCCAAACTCAGCGTAAATTGACGCGGTCCATAATTTCACACATGGTTGTAATTGGTGAGGAACGGCTCGGTTATAAGCTCGCTGGTGTATTTGATCAAGATTTTGGGGTGGATGATGGTGCTGGTAAGCAACACCCTGTCATCCCCACAAGGATATATCTTGATTTAATAAATTCGCTGGGCGATTGGATAGATTTGTTGTATCTCCATAAGGACTCTATTGAGCGGTTCTTAAAATGCTTCGAGAAACCACTTTATGGATATACTGTCAATCATCAGAGGAAGATATCGGATGGGCTTTCGGTTTTTGAGTTAGATTTTGAGAGTGCTGTAAAAAGGCACAGGTTGGGAAAGGTTTTTGCGGGGGATTTGTCTTGTGCTGGCCGGGGCGTCCTATCGTCGGCAGTTTTGAAGATTCAGTGGATTTTAAAGACTGTCATCCATACTTATACAGGTATGCGGGATCAGGAGGTAATGCGTCTTCCTTATAATTGCGTGGATGAGGAGGAAGTGGTTTCTGCAACTAAAGATAATAATGGGGTTGTACGGGATAGTCCTATTGTTATTAATGTTATTTCTAGTACAACGAAGTTCACTGGCTATCGTAAGGCTGTTTCTTGGTTGGCTACTGATGAAGTCGTACGAGCTGTTGAGATTGCTCGTTGTATCTGTCGGGGCTTATCTAGATTGTACGGAGTTAAGTTCGATAATATGCCGCTTTTCCTGAATCCCGCTGTTATCAATCGGCGCGATACTCAGGTCGGCGTTTCGTCTTGGAATGAGGTGTCTAAGCCAAGGTTCTTGCTGGATGGTTTTATCATTCAGGCATCTGATCTGCAGGAATTGCAAGTGAGCGACCCTTCTCGTGATTTTTCAAGAGAAGAGGCATTCAGGGTAGGCTCGCCATGGCCGCTCACAAGCCACCAGTTTCGTCGTTCACTTGCTTTCTATGGCAGCAGCAGTGGTTTCATTTCTCTTTCCACTCTCCGGAAGCAGTTCAAGCATCTGTCAACTCAGATGACGCGTTACTATGCAAATAATTTTGAAAAGTTAAAAACTATTTTTGGTTATTATGATGAGGGTGTGGGTGATTTTGTTTTGCCAAAGCATCACGTGCTATTTGAGTATCAGACAGGCGTTCCTATGAACATGGCTTACGATCTGTTGGCGCATGCATTTGGTAGTGATGCTCCTCTTTTTGGTGGTGTTGGTAGTTTTATCTCCAATCAACGTGGAAAAATGGATGGTGGCGACATTCACATCGTTGAGCTCAGGGCGGATACTCATAAGCAGGCCAGAGACGGGAAAATCTCTTATCATCCTACATTCTTAGGTGGGTGTACTCATATTGGTAAGTGTGAATCATATCTTCTGGGAGCTATTTCGACCTGTGTTAGCTGTAAGGATGGAATCATCGAGAAACATAAGTTGGAAGACGCCATAATGCAAAATGAGGCCGATCTTACATTGTACGAGTCAGGTTCTGGTGAGTATCAAGTTATAGAGGCTGAATTGCTTGCTTTAAAGAAATTTCGGCAAAAGTTAATTCCTGCTCAAGAGGTGGCTTAAGATGGCAGGAGGCGGCCTTCAGGCGTGTGTGGATGCCTTCGAGCGATTGAAGGCGGGTAAGCCAAACCTTGCAGTTCACGTAGGATTGGATGGTACCAAGATCACTGCCGGGATCGTCAGTTTCGAGGCTGGTTTTGATCGGGGCTACTTGAAGAAGAAGCGTCCTGCCCATCAGCCTCTGATTGCCCAAATTGAGGCGTACCGACATAGCTTCGAATCTTCGAGCGCCTCTAAGGCTTTACAGGTCAAGCGCGCAAACGACAAGGTAAACAAGGCACGTAACGATCTCGAAATTGCTCAATCACAGCTCTATCACGTCATGACTCAGAATATTCAACTTGTCGAAAGAGTTCGGCTTCTAGAAGCACAAGTGAAGCAGTTTAGTAATGTGGCCGCGCTCAAGGGCGGATCTAAGAGCGGCTTAGCATAATGCGCTATCTGTCCTCTGTTAGTAGTGGGGCTTGGCATTTTCATACTTCGGGGCCAGCCTTGGAGTGCTCATGAGTTACTTGCCGATCGACGCAGCCTTACCTCCTCTTCTGATGGCTCTTCAAGGCCGCGACGAGGTTGTCCTGCAAGCGCCTCCTGGTGCGGGTAAAACTACCCGTGTACCTCTTGCTCTTCTTGGTGAGTCATGGCTTGAAGGTCAGAGCATTATTATGCTTGAGCCCAGACGCCTGGCTGCACGTGCTGCTGCCGAGCGAATGGCTTCTGAGCTAGGCGAAAAAGTCGGCGAGACAGTTGGATATCGAATCCGTCTCGAAAGCCGAGTAGGCCCAAACACGAGAATTGAGGTGGTCACTGAAGGGATTCTGTCGCGAAGATTGCAGGAAGACCCTTCGCTCGAAGGCGTTGGTGTGGTCATATTCGACGAATTTCATCTCAGGACACTTGAGGCTGACCTAGCTCTCGCCTTGTGCCTGAACGGGCGCGAGCTGCTACGTGATGAAAGTCAGCCCCTGAAGATCCTATTGATGTCAGCCACTCTTGAGGGGGAGCGGCTTTCCAGATTGCTAAATGATGCCCCCATTGTCACCAGTGAGGGACGAATGTTTCCAGTCACTATGGTCTGGGGTAAACCTTATCAACCTGGCGAAGCTCTTGAGCCCAGAGTCGTTCAAACTTGCCTACAAGCAATTTATGAGCAGAGCGGTAGCGTATTAGTATTTCTACCTGGCCAGGCTGAAATCCGTCGCGTTCACGAACAACTTATTGAGCATATTGATGGACGCAATGAGGTCTTGCTTTGTCCGCTGCATGGTGAGTTGGATCTTGCTTCTCAGAGAGCCGCTATCGAGCCAGCGCCGGCCGGCAAGCGTAAGGTGGTATTGGCCACCAATATTGCAGAGACGAGTCTGACCATTGATGGTGTGCGTGTTGTGATTGATGCAGGTATGGCCCGGGTGCCTCGCTTCGATCCTGTCAGCGGTATGACTCGTCTCGACACACAGCGGATTTCTCGCGCGGCAGCGACCCAGCGTGCCGGGCGGGCGGGACGCCTTGAAGCAGGTGTCTGTTATCGCCTCTGGTCAGAGGCTCAACATGATCAACTCGTTGCTTATGATGCCGCTGAAATCCTCCAGGCAGATCTATCTGGGTTGGCACTTCAGCTCTCTCGTTGGGGGGTTAAACCCGAAGAGCTCGCATGGCTTGATGTTCCACCAGCGGCATCATTTGCTCAAGCGTGTGATCTACTTTCGCGTCTTGGGGCGCTCGATGAACGCGGTGTTATTACTGCTCACGGCCAGGCCATGGCCGAGCTGCCAACGCATCCTCGAATAGCTCATCTTCTACTTCGTGGTCAGGCTTTAGGGCTTGCTAGCCTTGCTTGCGATATAGCTGCGCTGCTGGGTGAAAAAGACATCCTTCGAGGCAGTGGCGCTGATCTTCATGACCGCATAGCAGCAATGAGAAACGAACCGTCTTCGAAGGCTAACCGCAGTGCAGTTCAGCGTGCTCGCCTTCTTGCACGGCAGTTCCGTGGGCTCCTTAGAGGTTTGGCATCAGCCCCGGTAGCTGATAGCGATGATGCGCACTGGTTGGGTGCTCTTCTAGCTTTCGCGTACCCCGACCGGGTAGCACGGCAGCGCGTTGATGGTGGTGCTGGCTATAGGCTCGCAAATGGACGGGCTGCTCAGTTCGGTGGGCCTGACGTACTAATGAAAGAGCCTTGGCTGGTAGTCGCTGATCTTGGTAGTCGTCAGGGGCAGCGTGAGGAGCGTATATACCTCGCAGCTGCACTTTCCCCTGAACTTTTCGACACGGTACTCGCTGAACAAGTGGTACAGCGTGACAAGATTGAGTGGGATGAGCGTGAAGGTATCCTCAAGGCTGAGAGGCAGCGCTGTGTTGGTGAACTGGTTCTAAGTTCGGAGGCCTTGTCTGGGCTCAGCGAAGAAACACGCACCAAGGCTTTGACTGATCTGGTTCGTCGCAAGGGACTTGAGTTGCTTCCCTGGACTCCCGAGTTGCGCCAGTGGCAAGCACGTGTGGATCTCGTTCGCCAACTGGATCTTGAGGTGCAAGGCCAAAGTGAATGGCCAGACTTATCCGATGCTGCTCTGCTTTCATCGTTAGACGAATGGCTGGCTCCGTATTTGGGACGGGTTAGCCGCCTCAACCATTTCACCAGTCTCGACCTGCAAAGTATCCTTCAGGGGCTGCTGCCCTGGCCACTTCCACAGAAGCTGGATGAGTTGGCACCAAAAGCACTGAAGGTGCCTTCGGGGTCGCGCATTGCTATCGACTATTCAGTGCGTCCTCCTGTACTAGCCGTGAGGTTGCAAGAGCTATTTGGGCTGGCTGAAACACCGCACATTGTCGGTGGTCGACAGCGTGTATTGCTGCACCTCCTGTCGCCGGCAAGGCGACCGGTGCAGGTAACTCAGGATTTGGCCAGCTTCTGGGCGAATACCTATGGTGAGGTTAAGAAAGACCTGAAAGGCAGGTATCCCAAACATTGGTGGCCTGAAGATCCTATGGACGCAGAGCCAACAGCCAGAACCAAACCGCGATTGTAATTGAAGTGTTGACTATCGCGTAATTGATGAGCTGAAGACGGGGCCGAGCACTCCAATTGGCAATGTATCTATTTGCTCCTCGATCCGACCGGCCAACAGCATGTCATTCTTGCTTGGGAAATGACGTAGAAGGAAACGAGCATCGCGCCGAACGCGTTCGGGCAAAGATGTGTCTTTGGAAAGCTCGACCAAAAAGTCGTATGTCTGTACCACGGCGCGGGTACGTTCGTGGGGGGTGGTCATTTTTCCATCTCCAGCATTTATAGTTTTCCTACCTAAACCAAGGCAGACATAGTCAAAGGGCCTTCACCTTGGTAGGTGTAGTTCCGCTGAGAAGATCGTGTGAGTTCTCAACTGCTCGTCCAAATGCGGGTCTGCTGAAGTGGAATACGTTCTACCTCCTTCTACGTGATACACATACCCAAGCTCTTGACCCTGTGCGTTACGGATTGCTGTGACCTTCAGCAGAGGCTCCATCATCCAGCGTCCCGCCTTGTTTATGTGAGCCGGTGTTACGAGTTGGGCCTGCTCCAGCCAGGCATTATCGGTTTTTGCTTCCACTATCTGCTCAAGCAATGGGGGGGTCGGAACCATCAACATGCTTCGATAAGCCTCCTGACCATCATCCTCTACGATCTGTAGGTAGAACCAAGGCCAGGCGACATCTTGCTCGATAAATGACCAGAACTGCACGCCGTTGGGGCTATGGGAGAGCCCAGAAAGCAGCTCCGCATTGCGATCGGTCTTAAACACCTTTAGCTCCTTGTTGATATGTAATCATCGATTGATGGAAAACATATTCAGCCGTTTTGGTTGATCATGACCTGCCAATAAGCTTACGCGTGGCCGCCCATCATTTACGGTAAGTCACATAATGAATGCGTACGACTAGACTGGTGTCAGTAAAAATACTAATCAGCCGCACTGGCCTCCTATTAGTCGAATCTTAATGCTGTAGTCCATATGGCGTTCAGTTTCATGTAGATCTTTTGGTTTGAAGTCGCGTCGAGAAAAATTAACGATTTCCGAGTCAGAGAACCCATACTCCTGCATCTTCTTTAACGTGCACGAGCAGAGTGCAGGTGACGTCCCGTGCGCAATTGACGCAGACTCGCATCTTTTAACCAGCTGCTGAACTCTAGTTTCTTCAGCAAAGGCTCCTGAATGCAGAGACATTGCAAATGATATGAAAGCAGCTATGCCAATAGTCCTCATATATCTTTAACATCCTTCTTTTTAACTACTTACTTATCTGCAATTAATTAAATTGCGCTTGAAATACAGCCGTTTGCGGAGGCGGCATGTGTAGGAAGGCGCTCCCCCAATTCGGTCGGTGGTGACGCCATACCACGTAGGAGGTCATGTTCTACCAAATTCACAGTATACTGTGAAGACCGGAGATGCCACCGCCCAGATAGTCCTCCCTTTTGGGGGGCATCTGTGGAAGTCGGATTAGCGTTCGGAAAGGTCTTGCGCAGACGGCGTATTGAGGCAGGTTTCACCCAGGAGCAATTGGCCCTTGAGGCAGCATTGCAGCGTAACTACGTCAGCCTGATGGAACGGGGCATCAATCAGCCAACGATCACCACTCTTATCAAGCTGGCCGTCCCCTTGGGATGCACGGCAGCTGAGATCGTCGACGAAGTAGAACGGCTCGTGGCAGACGAACGCTGAATACCGGCCGCCTAAGGCCTCACCCAACCTGCTTCTTGGAGTCGCGATGAAACATCATTTGGTGGTCGAAGACTGGGAGGGCGATGGCGCCATTCGCTTGCCCGACGACGTTCTGCAGGAGATGGGAGTCGATGTTGGGAGTACGCTCTACTTACTTGAGGAGTACGTAGGCACTACCCGCTGCCTAGTGCTCAGTAAGACACCGCGCATTCCTGATCGCGTTGATGAGCTGGTTAGCCAATGGGAGTCTTACGGCGAAGCTCCAGGCGACTTGGCAGCCAAGGATGGATGAGCTGCCTCCATCGACAGTTTTCAGGGTCAAGCTTTCGAATTATCCAACCATGGCATCAGGGCTGCATACCACCAGCTTCATCGATCCTCGGGTCATGGCTACGTACAGGTGCTGTGCATTCATATTCTCTGTGTTCAGCACTACCGCTACTTCTGCCTCCAGCCCCTTGAGCAGTAGAGTGCTTCCCACTGCACGCTTGGGTAAAGGTCGGCCCAATAGTCGGTTTTCTTCCCGCACTCTCCTGGCGGCTTCCGCCAGCGGTATGGTTCCTGGTGCGGCCTCCCGCAATGCCTTTAGCACGCTGTAGAGAATGGCGGGTCGGTGCACGCGCACGCTTGGCATGGCGCGCAGCTCCGACAACAGCGCAGCGGCGGCGGCAATAGACGGTGCGTGCAGGAATGCCAAGGCTCGGCTCTCCGCTTCGGACGGCGGATTCCTGGCGGTTCCTCGCGCTAACGAATCCAGACGCCGGGTAAGCTCTGGTACACCTACATTGGTCATGACGCTCTGCGCTAGGGTTAGAAGCTGTCCCAGAGCATCCGGCGAAGCCACATCAAAGCAGCTACCGAAGGTAATGAGGTCTTGCAGATCAACGGCCTCAACGGTCGACGCCCCCGGTGTCTGGCTCGCGAAATTTTGTTGGATCGCACGATTGCGGCTATCGGCGATGAGCAGCACGTGGCCATCTGGAATAGGCGGTGCCGTCCGCGCTGCGGCCAGTCGCTGTGCGTGATCGTTCGGTGGTGTGACTTGAGTCCATGTTACATGCGCTGCCGGCCCGGTGCGCAGGTCTACCTGCTGCCCGGCGGCCAGCAAACGCCGGGCCTCTAACAACCACAGCCCGAGCGCTTCAGCGCCGGCATTGCGCCATCGCCATGGCGTAGCCAGCTCGGCCACGACCGGAAAATGCGCGCAGACCTGCTGGTTCCAATCGGCAAGGGCATTGCCGCGAAACCCGAAGATGGCCTGCATCGGGTCGCCGAGCACGCAGGTCGGCAGGATCAGCGAGAGAAAGTAGACGATGTAGTGCTGGGGCACCGAGCAGTCCTGATATTCATCGACTATGAGTTGCGCATAGGACGCTTTCAGTACCTCGCTGACGTGCCCGGTCTGTAGCAACTTCCAGGCCGCCTCCCTGACTGCCGGGTAGTCGCGAGCCGGCGTGGCGAGCCGCAGGATCTCGGAATCGTGGCCACTACGGCCCGGAAAGCTCGCGATCAAGCGGATGGCCCAGCCGTCGATCGTGCTCAATCGATAGGCACTGTGCGACACGCCTGCACGATCGAGCCGGCCTCGCAGGGCTGCCACACCAGCGTTTGTGTGTGTGAGCACGAGGATGGGTTTGCTGCCTCGGTGGCTGGCCAGTGCGTGAGCGATCAATTGCGTCTTGCCGCAGCCGGCCGGTGCCGTGACAGTGCCGCGATTGATCGCACGCAGGTCGATTTCAACGAGGCCCATGAGCAGCCCATCCTGATACTTGGCTCATCAATGCGTTGAAGCCCGGATCGCACAGAGGTAGGTCAGGCGCCACGATGGTTCTCGCCACGTCCTCCATCCAGGAGATCGATTTGAACCAGCCAGCCTTGCGGATACGTGCCGCCTGCCCGAGCAGGGTTCGGCTTGGCATCGACAGCGCGTTGGTGTTCTGAATCTCGTTCCAGACGGCTTGAATGGTAAGCGTATTGTTCGAGACCGTCCGAAGGTGCTCGTGAATCAGGTCGCCATGTAGCTCATATGCGTAGTTGATCAGCTTCTGGCAGGCCGCCGGCGTGAGACTGCCGAACAACTCGTCCTCAAGCGCCCTGCCTGCGCGGTAGGCAACGACGGCACCGCTGCACTGAAGGAATGCCTGTTCGATGGCGGCCGTGGGCTGTTTGTCGTCATCGCGCACGACCATGACCCGATAGCCCAAGGACTGGAAAACCGCTGCGCGTGCGTACGGACGATCTGCATCGCCGCCACCGCAGTCGACCATGGCAACTCCCTGCGCCGCCAAGGACACACCGCCTTGTTCTATCCGGTGCAGATCCAGGCCTCGAAGGAGCCCGATCTCGCTGGCTCCCTCACACACGATCACAGAACGAGCTAGGAAAGCTTCGGGATACAGGCGAATGGTGCTTTGGATGTCATTGTCAGTCCCAATCGCCCGGGCCTCGTGGCCGTGGGGACCGCCGCGTAGCACGAATAGCTGGCCACCCGACAGTTCCCTGAGCGCCACCGGCGAATGCGTGGTGAGGAACACCTGCAGCGGAGCCGCCTCCTTCGCACCGAGGGAGCCTAGGAACCGCGCGATGCGGTGCGGCTCCAGGCCGTATTCCAGCTCATCCGACAGCACGATCGACGCCTGACTGGCCGCCTTGCGCTGCAGGCCGGCGACTAGCAGGCGGGTAGAACCAACCCCCAGGCTGCGAAGCGGGATACCGCCCTCGTTGTGCAGGGAAATGGTGCCGCCGCCAAACGACACGGAATGCGAGTCGAGTAGCGCCCTGGCCTTCGTGCCGATGTGTACACCCAGTTCCTGAGCGGTGGTGACGACGATACCCAACGCCTCGCCCAGCTGCTGTTCGGCCTGGTCGCCAAAAGTGGAGCGCGCATCCCGCGCCGCCTTGACCAGGGCCGCCGAGGCATCGGCCCGCTCCTCCGAGATGCGGTTCAGAACGGAACCCCGTTGCCAACTCAGGTTGTAGTCGGCAAGAGCCCCGATCCGCGTGGGCGCTAGCGCCACGCGATCTTTCCACGCTAGTGACTTCACCAGGCCTTGTTGGGCGGCGCGGTCGGAAATGAGGGTCCAGGACGGCTCCAGGTCACTGGCGACCGTCAGGTTCAGGCAGAGCACAACTTCCGCGCCAGCGGAGGGTTCGTCTTCGACGACACCAGTGGCGGTGTGGTAGCCGCGCAGAAAGGCACCGAAGCTTTCTAGCGTCCTCATGCTGTCATCGAGGTCGCCCAGCGTTAGCGTGATGCTGATCGGGTTCGTGATGTCCAGACTGAAGAAGTCGGCATCGGAGATCTGGATATTTCGCCTAGCACCCAAGCATAGGTCGATTGCGTCCAACACAGTGGACTTGCCACTGTCACCCGGGCCGATCAAGCAGTTGATACCGGGCGTCGGGCACCAGACCAACCGCTGAATACTGCGAAAGTTGGCGATCTCGATTTTTCTGATTCTTGCCATCGGGTGCCCCTGTGATGGTATGCGGCCTTAGGAAGTTTTGGTGCCAAAGTGCTTGGCGAAGTAATCGATCATTTCCGCCGCCTGAGTCCCCTCACGGAATCGTTTCTGTTCATCGAAGTTGATCGACGGCAACATGTGGATAAATTGATCTTCTGCGTAGAGCGACATCACGGCCTGTGGGTCTAGCAGCGGCGTGCGCCGGCGGGTCAATCCGTTAGCTGCCTCGATGGCAGCCCCGATCATGACGTCAGCTATCTGGACGGCGGGGCTGGTCTTCGAGTCGACTTGGGTCACGGAAGACAGCTTGAGCGGAAAACGGATGCCCGCGATTTGTGTCTGCCTGAATTCGATCTCATCTTGGTGGTCGATGTAGCGCTGCAACAGTTCGTGGTACGTGAGGAGGTTCTTCGATTGGTCGTGCTCGACTCGGTACGGTCCCGCCGCCATTACCTCCATCCGACTGATAAGAGATTGAAGCACCACCATCGCCGCGTCGGTCGAAACGCCCGGTGTGGCAATCGCAGACAGGCATTCAGGTGCCGCTAGTGCGAGCGGGCCGAGCGCTTCGGGTAATTGCTGCCAGTCCAGTTCTCTGACTGCCCTAACCAACGCCTCCAGGGCTTGCGGAGTCTTCGATTTGATAGCCTGCTGGAAGGCTGCGAGCATTGCATCGAAGCCCTCTTTGCCGAGCAAGGTGGGGCCGACTGTGTAAAGCAGCGAGGCCAATGCGTAGCTCTGGCCGTCTTGGTAGAAGTCCATACCACGCTCGTAGTAGAACGGCTCGACTGCGTAGTCCATGAACATGAGCAACAGCAGGTAGCGTTTGTCGCAGATGTAGGTTACGCACTTGTGCTGGTCCAGCACGGCCCGCTGCAGGTTCAGTAGCGGCTGCCGGTAGCCAGGACGCCGTGCCAGCGCGTGGTATTTGAGCTCCGGCGCCTGTAGTTTGGGGAAGTGCGTGCGAATCAGCCGCGCAGCTTCATCGTGGGTAATAGCCACTGCTGCGGCTCCCTGAAATTGTTGCTCAGGGTTGAGTAAATCGAACCCGGTGTAGCCACTCTCGTCGATGTGGAAGCATTCCATGCGTCGTCATCTCTGCGCGGATTGATAAAGCATCGCGGAGGCATCCGCCAATTGATGATGCCTGAAGGGGGGCGCGAAATCGCTCAGTTTCCCTAGTTGAAACGCTGGAGGCATTGTCCCGCGCGGCTTATAGTCGCTGCTTCTGTCAGAAAATCAGGCCCTAGAAGGCTCTCATGTCTGCCACTGAAGCCATCTCGAACCGACTCAAATATATGCAGAAGGGGCAGCCCTTTTCCCGCGTGGTGTTTGCGCAGGTCGGTTCCCGTGCAGCGGTCGATAAAGCGCTTTCCAGGCTAGTGAAATCCGGCTGTCTGGAGCGCGTCGCTCGCGGCGTTTACATGCGACCAAAGTTGAGCGCGTACACAGGTAGGCTGGTCCGCCCTAGTCCGCTGACAGTCATGGAAGTCATCACCAAGGCGAACGGCGAGACGATTCAGATACACGGAGCAGAGGCTGTCCGTAGGTTGGGCCTCAGTACGCAAATGCAGGTGGTGCCGACCTTCTACACCAGCGGTGCGACGCGCGACATTAGAGTTGGTAAAGCGGTGGTTCGTCTTAGGCATGCTTCCAGTGATCGCTTGCAGCATGCAGGAACGAAGGTAGGAATGGTGCTCAGCGCTTTCCACTACCTCGGTAAAGAGGGACTGTCCAGCCAGGTCGTTTCCAAGATCACCAATGCCATGAATGGTGAAGAGTTGCTCAAGCTCAGAGCCTGCAGAATGCCTGCATGGATGCGGTCGGTATTGCTGGCTGAAGCGGCAGCTTGCCCTGCATCGGCCAGCCCGAAAACAATAAATTTAAACTACTAACGTTTGCCGCTTCAGAACACCTGTTGACTGATGCACGAGATAAAAACCCTAAAATCTGCAATTGCTAGAGGCTTGGAACCAGGCTAGGTACTTGATTCATCTGACCCCATAGCATTCTTCACAAACATAGAAAAATCTAAAGGATAGAGACTTGGCTCAGCTAGAGAACATCGAGGCAATTGAGAAAAGGCTTTGGAAGGCAGCAGACACCCTCCGTAGCAACTCTGAACTGGCCAGTAACGAATACTTTCTGCCCGTAATGGGCCTGATTTTCCTGCGCCATGGCTACAGTCGCTTCTTGGCTGTGAAGGACGAGATCGTCGCCAGCCTGCCCAGCCGGGGCGGCAAGACCCGCGACCTGACCAAGGAAGACTTCTCGCAGAAAGGCGCGATCTACCTCAATCCCAAGGCTGAATTTGACGCCCTGGTAGCGCTGACCGACGCTGATGATCGTGCTGAGGCCATCATCAAGGCGATGGAGTCCATCGAAAAGGACTACGCCAACCTTGCGGGTCAGTTGCCCAAGAACGAGTACCGCAGCATCCCCAATGACGTTCTGGGTCAGCTCCTGCGTACCCTGAACCCAGACGAGCTGAAGAAGGCCACCGGCGATATCTTTGGTCGGATCTACGAATACTTCCTGACCGAGTTTGCCGACCAAGGTGCGCATGACGGTGGTGAATTCTTTACCCCCGTATCTTTGGTGCAGCTCATCACCAACGTGTTGGAACCAGACCACGGCATCGTCTTTGATCCTGCCTGCGGCTCCGGCGGTATGTTCGTGCAGAGCGCTCACTTCCTGGAAGTCCACAAGGATAACCCGAACAAACTCACCTTCTACGGGCACGAGAAGAACCGTGTAACCACCCGCCTTTGCAAAATGAACCTTGCGGTTCATGGCCTTGAAGGCAATGTAGTGGGCGGGGAGCAGGCCATCACCTACTACAACGATCCCCATGAAAAGCTCTGGGGTAACGTCGATTACGTTATGGCGAATCCACCCTTCAACGTGGACGAGGTGGATGCTGAGAAAATCAAGAACGATCCGCGCCTGCCGTTTGGCATCCCAGGCACCAATAAATCCAAGAAGGTTCCCAACGCAAACTACCTCTGGATTCAGTACTTCTACAGCTACCTGAATGACAAAGGCCGCGCTGGCTTCGTCATGTCCTCGCAGGCTTCGAGTGCGGGTCGGGATGACGCCAAAGTGCGTGAGCAGTTGGTTAAATCCGGTCATGTCGATGCCATGATCGACATTCGTGGCAACTTCTTCTATACGCGCACCGTCCCTTGTCAGCTCTGGTTCCTTAACAAGGACAAGCCCAAAGAGCATCAGGACAAGGTGCTGATGATTGATGCGCGGAATGTCTATCGCAAGGTCACCCGCAAAATTTACGACTTTAGCCCTGAGCAGCTCAAAAATCTGACCTCCATCGTCTGGTTATATCGAGGACAAACTGATCGATTCATCGATCTTGTGCAGAGCTACATTGATAGCGCGCTGCTGGAAGCGCACGCTTGTGAAAAATCAGAGAGCCTGTTGGCAGAGCCGGTGCCTGAATTTATAGCTGCATTGAAAGGGCTCTATGCAGCCATGCGCCCGTTCCTGGAGCAGTTAGAGAAGGGCGCTGATCCTGAGCAGTTGCACGTCACGCTGCACAGCGAACTGCTGACAGCTATTGAGCAAATTGATGCTGATTGGTCTGACTTCCAGGTCCTGAAGAATGACCTTCACGAGTGGTGGGGACGTCATTCGTATGACACAGCAGAAGATTTAATCGATTTCACAGAGAGCGATATCTGCCTTAAAGACCTTGCGGGGAATAGTCGAGATTTAGTCAAGCTTATCGATCACGCATACAAACTCAGCACACGTCTTATTGAGCTTTGTGAAAGCGAACACGAAGCTAGAGACAGTGAGCTATGGGATTATGCAGGCATACACGGTACTCGTCGCACAAGCCTCAAAAAAACCGCAGACGGCGCAAGGAAAATTGCCGTAGAGCAGCTCAAGCATGTTCGCTACTTCTATAAGCAGGCACATTGGCTGCTGTCACGCTTTCCTGAGGGAGAGCTACGCGATGTGGAGGGTTTGGTAAAACTGGTATCCAGAAAGGATATTGAAGACGCTGACTGGAGTTTGACGCCTGGACGATACGTGGGGTTTGCGCCTGAAGAAATCGATGAGGATTTTGATTTTGAAGAGGCCCTTAAAGACATTCATATTGAACTAACAGGGCTCAATGAGGATTCGATATTGCTGGCAAATAAGATTTCCAGCAATTTTGAGGAGCTTGGCATATGACTTGGAAGGATGCCACATTAGGTGATGTCATCACCCTGAAGAGGGGCTACGACTTACCAAATGACTCTCGCATAGAAGGCGACATACCTGTCGTCTCGTCTTCAGGTATCACTGGATACCACAACGAAGCGAAAATTAAGGCTCCCGCTGTCGTTACCGGTCGATATGGTACTTTAGGCGAGGTCTACTATGTTGAGCAGGACTGCTGGCCGCTGAATACATCCTTGTATGTTAAGGACTTCAAGGGGAATCGCCCAAAGTACGTCCACTACTTCTTAAAAAACATATTAAGGGGCATGCAAAGTGACAAGGCAGCTGTCCCTGGCGTAAACAGAAATGATCTTCATGCAAGAAAAGTCATCTATGCTGACTCGGACTCGCTGCAAGAAAGTATAGAAAATCTGCTGAGTCCATATGATGAATTGATCGACAATAATCGCCGAAGAATTCAATTGCTTGAAGATGCGGCTCGCCTATTGTTCAAAGAGTGGTTTATTCACCTCCGCTTCCCAGGTCATGAACACGTAAAAATAACAGATGGAGTTCCAGGCGGGTGGGGGAAAGAAAAAATAGGAGACATTCTAACCCTTAACTACGGGAAGGCATTAAAGGCAGATGATCGGATTGAGGGTGCAGCTTCCGTTTATGGCTCAAGCGGCGTCGTTGGAACGCATAACAAGAGCCTTGTAGAGGGGCCAGGAATTATTGTCGGCAGGAAGGGGAATGTTGGTGCTGTATATTGGTCAGCTAAGGATTTTTGGCCAATTGATACTGTTTACTTTATATCTAGTGAGCAAAGCAATCTCTACATATATTACGCACTTCAGTATGCTGGGTTTATCAACACAGATGTGGCCGTGCCTGGGCTAAATCGAGACATGGCATATAGTAGGAAACTACTGATCCCGGCAACGCCAGTTTTAGAAAGCTTCTTAAAAGAAGTGCGGCCAATACGCTCTCAAATTGAAAAGCTAGAAGAGCTAAATGCTAAGCTTGTAACCGCACGTGATTTGCTTTTGCCTCGACTGATGAATGGAGACATCGCAGTATGAATGCAATGACCGAGGATCATCTGGCGCAGGAGACGACTGCCAATTACCTACTGCATGATCTGCAGTGGGATGAGTCGATCTATGCCATGCAGGAGGTTTTAGGCAAGGAAGGCACCCTCGGTCGCACCAGTGAATCCGAGGTGGTGCTAAACCGCTATCTCGGGCAGAAACTCATCGATCTCAACCCAGGTCTTCCCATGGAGGCCTATGAAGACGCCTTGCGGATTGTGAATGAGTACAGCAGCAGCTCCGTGCTGCTGGCGACCAATCGCGAGAAGGACAATCTTCATAAGAACGGCGTTGAGGTCGGCTTCCGCAACGAGAAAGGCGAGCGTGTCAAAAAGCGCCTTCGCCTTTTTGACTTCGATAATCCATCAGAAAACCACTTCCTTGTCGTGAGGGAGCTTTGGGTCAAGGGTGATCTGTATCGCCGCCGCGCCGATATTGTCTGCTTCGTGAACGGCATTCCGCTCGTGTTCATGGAGCTCAAGAATGTCCACAAGGACATCAAGGCGGCCTACGAGAAGAACTTTGCGGACTACAAGGACACCATCCCGCATCTCTTCCACCACAATGCCTTCATCGTCCTGGGTAATGGTGTGGACGCCAAGATCGGCTCGGTCTCCAGCAAGTTTGAGCACTTCAATGACTGGAAGCGTCTGCACGAAGACAGCCCCGGTATCGTGGACATGGAGACGCTGCTGAAAGGTACATGCTCCAAATCCAATCTGATGGATATCTTCGAGAACTACATCCTCTTCGATGAGAGCTCGGGGAAACTCGTCAAGATCGTCGCCCGGAACCACCAGTTCCTGGGCGTCAACCGCGCCATTGAAGCGGTAAAGGATCGCAAAGCCCGCGCAGGTAAGCTTGGGGTTTTCTGGCACACCCAAGGCTCCGGCAAGTCCTATTCAATCGTGTTCTTCGCCCGTAAGGTTCACCGCAAGCTGGGCGGAAACTATACCTTTGTCGTCCTGACCGACCGTGAGGATCTGGATACCCAGATCTACAAAACCTTCGGTGGCTGCGGGGTCGTGGATAACGACCGCGATCCTTGCCGTGCCACCAGTGGTGAGCATTTGCAGGAGTTGCTGGGCCAGCACAAGGCGTTCGTCTTCTCGCTGATCCAGAAATTCAACAAGAAGGTCGATCCCGAAAAACCTTACTCGGAACGGGACGACATCATCGTTATCACTGACGAGGCGCACCGTACCCAGTACGGCACGCTCTCCCTGAACATGCGCAACGCTATGCCCGGTGCCAGCTTCATCGGCTTCACCGGCACGCCTCTGTTCAAAGACGACGAGATCACCAAGAAGGTCTTCGGCGAATACATCTCCACCTATGACTTCCAACGTGCGGTGGAGGACAACGCCACCGTGCCGCTTTACTACGATGCGCGCGGCGAACAGCTGCGCTTCGTTGACGAGGACGGCGATGAACATAGTGTGGCTGATCCGAAGGGCCTGAACGAGAAGATCGCCGCTAAGCTCGAAGAACTGGAAATTGATGATATCGACGTCCAGCAGCGCCTGGAGCGCGAGCTGAAGCGTGACTACCACATCATCACCAGCACCAGCCGCCTCGAACAGGTTGCACAGGATTTTGTCCGGCATTACGCCAATGGCTGGGAAACCGGCAAGGCCATGCTGGTCTGCATCGACAAGATCACCTGCGTTCGGATGCACAAGCTGATAGATGACTACTGGCAAGCGCACATCGCCCAGCTGGAAAAAGACCTGCCGAACGCGCTAGACGAGCAAGATGACATCTGGCGTCGCCGCCAGATCGACTGGATGCGGGAAACGCAGATCGCCGTCGTGGTGAGCGAGGAGCAGGGCGAGGTCGACAAGTTCCGCAAATGGGACCTCGATATCACCCCGCATCGCCGCCTGATGAAAGAGGGCTTCCTGCTTGGCGATGGCAAGCGTCTTGATCTTGAGAGCGCGTTCAAGAAGTCAGAGCACCCCTTCCGCGTGGCTATTGTTTGCGCCATGTGGCTGACTGGCTTTGACGTACCAACCCTCTCCACCCTCTATCTCGACAAGCCCTTGCAGGCCCACACGCTTATGCAGGCTATTGCGCGTGCGAACCGTGTTGCGGAAGGCAAGAACAACGGCCTGATTGTCGATTACTGCGGCATTCTCAAAAACCTCCGCCAGGCACTCTCTACCTTTGCCGGTCGCGGTGATGAGGGGCATGGCGATGAAGACGGCGAACTCGATCCGACCAAGCCTAACGAAGAATTGCTGGCAGATCTGATTGAGGCCATCGGCTTCGTGCGGGACTTCTTACAGTCCCAAGGCTTCCGTCTTGAGGATATTAACGAGAAGACCGGGTTTGCGCGAAACGCTGCCATCATCGAAGCCAAAGAGGCGGTCAACGAGAACGACCAAACCCGCAAGCGCTTCGAGATCATTGCGCGCGAGGTCTTCAAGAAATTCAAAGCCTGTATCAACGTGCCCGGCGTGAATGGGCAGCGCGACGCCAGGGATGCGATCAATATCATCTACAAGAGCCTGCAGGCCGACCGCGAGGCCGCAGACATCAGCGACATCATTCGCCAGCTCCATGGGATCGTTGATGAAACGATCCATACCCGTGCGTCTGCAGGCGAGGGGGCTGGGGTCTATGACATCAGCAAGATCGATTTCGAGCGGCTGCGTCTGGAGTTTGCAAAATCTCCGGCCAAGCACACCGCCGTGCAGGGCCTTAAAGATGTCATCGAAAAGCGTCTGAACATCTTGCTGATGAAGAACCCGTTGCGCACCGATTTCCAGGCGCACTACGACAAGCTTGTTGATGAATATAATCTCGAAAAAGATCGTCTCACCATCGAAAAGACCTTCGAGGCGCTCCTGAAGCTGGTCGATGAGCTGAGTGCAGAAGAACGTCGCGCAATGGAGGAAGGGCTCGATGAGGAAACCCTGGCCTTGTTCGACCTTCTCTCAAAGCCCCAACTCTCCAAGGGAGATACGACAAAGATCAAGAAGGTTGCTGCCGAACTTCTGGATACGCTGAAGGCAGAACGGCTCCGGATCGAGAACTGGCGTGAGAAAGAAAGTACGCGCGATGCCGTGAAGCAGAAGATCTATGATTTTCTGTATGACGACAGTACAGGGCTACCGGTCGACGAGTACAACGAAGATGAAATTAAAATTCTCGCTGAGAATATTTTCCGCCACGTGTACCGGGCCTACCCGACCGTGCCGTCACCAATATACGGACACTGATAGACGCCGGCGCAGGGAAGCATAAATATATGAACCGAACTGATTATCAGAGGAGAGTAATCACATCACTCTCTTGGCTGAAGACCCAGGTTGAGTACCACAACAGCCTGAGTCTGACGGATATCAACCACGGCGCAGAAGATTTTTACTGCGGACTTTTGAATCTGGTTTACGGCTACAGCCTTAAGAACATAAACATCATCGATCAAAATGCTGCTGCCATTGATCTTGGTGACGAGCAAAATAAGATCGCTATCCAGGTCACATCCACCTCGGCTCTGGCCAAAACAAAGTACACTGTCGAAAAATTCATTGAAAAAGAGCTTTATAAGAAGTTCGACAGGCTACTCATCCTGAATATCGTAAAGAAAACCAATCATGAGGCTGAGACGATTGGCGGAACCGAGTATTCCCTTGATACCAAGGCCGATATTCTTGACGTGGAAGACCTCATCAAGAAAATCACAAGCGATCCGGACCTACAAAAATTAAAAGCCATTGCGGATTTTCTGGATGCAGAGTTGTCACTGCCCGCTCAGAGAAGCCTACCCAACGAGGTTCTCACCATTCTTGGCATCATCGAGCATATCAGCGATGAAAACCATGAGGACGCTGGCGGCGGGTATCTGGAAGAACCTATTCCAGAGGAAAAGATATATAAGCGCTTTGCGGATCACGCCGACTTTCTCGTCGATGCGTACAATGATGGCTATATAGAATACGGTGCTGTGCTAGAGGCCGTTAAGAAAGAGTCTGATTTTGGGCAGGTCAAGCTGCGACGTGCGGCCAGCTATCTGAGAAAATATAGCGATGCCGTACTGACAAAATGCGGGGGCGATCCGAAAGTGGCGCTCCATCAGATAATTTCCGATTTCAGCGCACTTCTCGGCAATAACGGGTACACCTTTGATGAGGGGGCGGCAGAGTTTTACGTCATTGAGCAGCTGGTGAAGTGCAATATCTTCCCTTATAAGGAGGTCTCAGTTGCCTAGTTTATTCTCCAAAGACGACGACCTGCGCAAATCGGCACCCGTACTCGGCTTCGAGATTCTTAAGCTACTTCAGGAGTCCGAGGAATCTCAGGTAAGCATATTTGACATTGCGAAGACGATGGCCAAATCAGGCGGGATTAATGCTAGGAGCATCTATTACGCCATGCTGTTTTTATACTCCCTGGATATTATTGAATTCCAGGAGCCATATCTGGTGGCAAAATGCTAAGAGTTAGAAAATTATACAGTGAGCCGCAGGCTTTCGATCCTATCTCATTTAAAGACGGGATCAATCTCATACTTGGTGAAACGACAGAAAACAACGTCAAGACCAATGGCGTCGGTAAGTCCATGGCTGTCGAGTTCATCAACTACGGTCTTCTAAAGCGTCATGAAGAGAGCCGGGTCTCCCTGATCCCGAACGAAGCCTTTCCTTACAGTACGCTAATTTGCCTGGATTTCGAGATCAACGGCAAACCCATCACGATCAAAAGAAGCATCGAGAATCATAAGTGTCCGATCCTGATGGCGGGCGGGAAGACCATTCCTTTCACTGACATCGAAGATGCCACAAGCTATCTGACGACGTTGCTTTTCGGTTCAGCCAACGATGAAAGCATCCCATCATTCCGCACCATGATGGGGCCCTTGATACGGGATGAACGGTCGGAATTTAAATCCATTATCAAATGCTTTGACACCAATCGAAATATTCCGCCTGACTATACAGCGCATCTCTACTTGCTGAATATCGACCCCAAGCCATACAAACAGGCAAAGGCTCTTTGGGGGGAGATCGACAAGATCGGAAAAGCCATTTCAAAGGCTAAAGAAAATATTGCCGCTATCACCGGAAAAAATGTTTCTGAGGCCAAGGCTGACTTAAACGAACTGACCAGCCAGGTTACAAGGATTCACCAGGAAATCGAGCGCCTGGAGAATATTGAAGGTTACGACATCGTAAAGGATGAGATAATCGATATTGAAAGACAGCTCGAAGAGTTTAGATCCCGGCAGGCAGTCATCAAGACTGAGCTTTCAAAGATCAAGCTATTCCGGGGGGACAATTATATCGACGAAGGTGAGGTGGCCGAGCTTTATAATCAGTTCAAGGCAGGCCTTGGCGACCTCATCAAAAAGCAAATCGAAGAAGTCACCGCCTTCAAGAAAAGAATTGATAACTTCCAGAAAACCCTAGTCGATGGGCGTCGGAAAGAGCTCGAAGATAGCCTTAAGGATATAGATTCCAACATCATCCGTCTTGATCGTATTTACCGGGAAAAGCTTTCTCTCATCGATCAGAAAGGTGCTCTAAAAAACCTTCGGCAGACCATTGCGACCTATCAGAAAAAGGTAGAGGATCACGCATCTCTTTCTGCTTTTATTAAAAAGCATGCAGATTACGAGCGCGAGAAGAAGGAAAAGACGAACGAACGAGATGGCCTGGTTTTTCTGCTCGACAGCTTTGTAATTAATTCTTCTAACGTGATCGACTCCCTGGAGCAAACCATTCTCGACATACACGAGGTTGTTGCTGGGAATCGGCAAAGCTCTTTTGAAGTGGAAATAACCAAGAAGAAAGAAGTTGTAAAATTTGAACTCCGTATTTATGATGATGGCAGTCATAGCAATGAGCGTGAGAAGGTATTTATTTACGATCTTGGCCTGCTAACTAATGCTGAAATAGGTAGGCGGCACCCAGGGTTGTTGATACACGATAATATTTTTGATGTCGACTATGATACGCTGCTCAGAAGTCTTAACTATCTCGCTGATAGCGAGAGAACACTGGCGCAAAAGCAATATATTCTGACGCTGAACAGCGATAAGATATATGAGGCAGATGTCCACTCACGTTTGAGGCTTGATCTTGAGGGGCTGAAGCGAGCCGCATTTACGAAGACTACAAGGTTTCTGAAGGTCAACTACCAAGAACTATCCCTGTAGGATTGGGTGATTTTTTGTAAGAATAATAATTTGGGGCTCAAGCGTCATTACATATCCTGCGCGTGAGGTCTGCGGAAAAATTCAGTCTCTTAGCCCTTTGAGCAGCTAGGAAGGTTCGATCCGAATGAATATGTCAATCTCACCAGCAGCCAGCTCGCTTTTTTGTCAATCCATCGCTGAAGTATTGACTGTCAATCTTCGGGCTGCAGATATAGACCCTGGTCTAGAAATTCTGGGGCTCAGAGAGGTGTCAATGGTGTGCTCGTCATTTGATGCAGGCCATTACTGGCCGGACGACCCGCTGATCGCCGAGCCGACCGCACGGGCCAAGCCACGCGGGCAGTAGGCTCAGTCCGACGGCAGACTGAGGTCCTCGCCGGCGACGCGCAACGCTTCATAGGCGTCGTCGAGCGCAGTGACGATGGCGCTGGCATCGCGAGCATGACGCGAAACGATGAAGTGGATCGGCACCTGGGCCAGGCGCTGGTAGGGCAGCGCCTCCATCCGTAGCCGCTGGCGGGCCTGTTCCACTGGAATCTGGTAGTCGAGCAGGTAATCGCCACGGTTGCGCTGCAGCATCTCCAGCGCGGAAAGGTGATTGCTGGTGCGCAGCAGGCGCAGGTCGAGGCCGGGATCGTCCAGTAGCGCGTTGACGTTCGGCCAGTAGCTGTAGCCGCCGATCAGGATCAGCGACTTGCCGGCAAGGTCGTCCGGCAGGCGCGGCGCCGGCGTACCGGCAAGGCGGTAGAGGTTGAGATTGATCTGGCTGAGGGTATGCCGGCCTTCCAGCGTATGGGTCGCCAGCTCCGGCTTGCCCTGGGCTCCAGGCCAGAGGTCGATGCTGCCATTCTCCAGCGCCGCGTAGAGGCGGGCGCCGGGCAGCCCTCGAAAGCGTACGCCGTAGCCGGCTTGGCGCGCGACGCGCCGGGTCAGTTCGGCCAGCTCGCCGCGTGCCATGCCCTGGGCATCGGTGTAGATGGCCGGGGCGAACTCGTAGTAGCCGACGTTGAGGACGCGTTGCGAAACGGGATTGGCCAGGACCGCGGCTGGTAAGCCGAGAAGGGAGGCCAGGGCCAGATAGATGAATGCTTTCAATGGATCGATCGCTGCCTTGCGCTGTTCCAACAAGCATGCGCAGCCGATGCCCGGTTGTCCATGAGCCATATTGCTGCAGCAGCGTGAGGAATGTCGGCCTATATCGACCTATGCTCATACCGAAAGGCAGGCGTGCGGCACGAAGGAGTAGGGGTATGCAGCGCAAGGTGTTCGATCGCAAGGTGTTCAACCGCAAGCTGGTGGTGATCACCGGCGGCTGTGCCGGGATCGGCCGCGCGCTGGCGGTGCGCATGGCACAGGCTGGCGCGCGGCTGGTGATCTTCGATCTGCATCAGGATGCGCTGGATGGCCTGGTGCAGCATCTGGCCGATCACCACAATGCCGATGCGCTGGGGTTGTGCTGTGACGTCAGCGATGCCGAGGCGGTGCAGCGCGCGATTGCGCTGGTGGTGGAGCGTTACGGCGGCATCGACGTGCTGGTCAACAACGTCGGCATCACTCACCGCAGCCCGGTAGCGAATACCAGCCTGGCAGTGTTCGAGCGGGTGATGGCGGTGAATTTCTACGGCGCGCTGCATTGCACCCAGGCCGCGCTGCCCAGTCTGATCTCCCGCGGCGGGCAGATCATTGTGCTCAGCTCGCTTTCGCAGTATTCGCCGGTGCCCAACCGGGCCGCCTACAACGCCAGCAAGCATGCCCTGCACGGATTGTTCGAAACGCTGCGTTGCGAGCTTCGGGAAACCGACGTCAACGTCATGCTGGTCTGCCCCGGCTACACCGCCACCGATCTGCGCAAGAACGTGCTGGTCGGCGATGGTTCGACCGCGCCAACCCCTGCGTTGGATATCGGCCGAGTCGCTTCGCCGCAGGATGTGGCCGAGGCGATCTATCAGGGCGCGCTGCGCCGGCGCCGATTGCTGGTGCTGTCCAACCTGGACTGGAAGGCCCAGCTGCTGGCGCGCTGTTTTCCGCGGCTGTACCAGAGCCTGCTGTTACCGCGGCTGCTCGGCGGGCGCGCCTCCTGAGCGCAGCGGGCTAGCTGCCGCTGCCGTAGAGTTGCTGCATCAGCGCCACGTCCCAGTAGGACGCCTCGATCTTGTGGCCGTCCAGATCGCGTACGAAACAGCCGTAGTAGGGCTCGCCATATTCCGGGCGCGGGCCGGGTGCGCCTTCATCGCTTGCGCCGGCGGCGATCGCCGCGCGATGGAAGGCGTCGACCTCGGCCTGATCCGCAGCGAAAAAGCCGACATGGGTGCCGTTGCCCACCGACGCGCTGCCGCCGTCGATGGGTCGTTGAATCCAGAATTCCGGGTATTCACGGCCCCAGGCGACGGCGCCGGGGTGTTCGAGGATGCGCCTGCAGCCAAGGGTGGCGAGGACCTGCTCGTAGAAGGCAACCGCTTCGTCGAAGCGATTGCTGCCCAGTGAAATGTGCGAAAGGATGCTTGGGTTCTGGTCGGCCATGGCGGGGTTTCCTGATGTGGCCGGAGCAAGCCTAGCAGGCTCTGCGCGCCTCGCCTGAACCTCCGTCGAAAGACCACTCAGCCGTTGTCCGGCTGGCGTGTCGGCGGCTCGGTGCAGAGCATGAAGCAGCGGAACAGCATGATCGTCGGCAGCAACTGCAGCAGGCCGACCACGGCGTCCAGCAACATCGCCGGCAACAGTGGTGGCGTCTGCTCGGCGAACAGCTGGGCGGCGATCCAGATTTCCAGCATCCAGATCGGTAACAGCACGGTCATCACACAGCCCAGTATTAGCAGAAAATGCCCGCGGGTGAGGGCGAAGCTCTCCTTCAGCGCCGCCAGCGGTGTCAGGCCACGCAAGACCAGCAGGTACTCGGCGAAGGCGATCTTGACCATGACCCAGATGCCGGGCAGCACGAACAGCGAGGCGCCGAGTATGATCAGCAGTGAGCCGAGCCCCGAGAGCACGGCCAGCGCCGGCCACAGCGGCAGGGCCCGGGCGTAGACCGCGCGCAGCGCCGGATCGTGGCCACGGCTGCGCGCATCCAGATAAAGGATCAGTGCGCCGACGTACAGCGGATAGAAGATCAGGCCCACCAGCAGGTCCAGGGCGGGCAGGACGTTTTCGCCGAGCCAGTGATCGAGCGCCAGGCGTGTCGCGCTTTCGAGCAGGATCAGCGGCAGGCAGAGCCGGACGATGGTCAGGAAGTGGCGGGAGTAGAAGAACCAGGCGTCACGCAGGATGGCAAGAACGTTCATTGCAGACCGAAGGTGAGTAATCGTTTCGGGGCGCCACTGTAACGGATGCGGCAAGGACGGGACATGTGCGATTTCGCCGTCCATACTGGACCCTCCTTTCAGATTCGGGCCGCCGCGTGAAGAAGATCGCCCTGTTCGCCGATGTACAGAACCTTTACTACACCGTGCGGCAGGCCCATGGCTGCCACTTCAACTATGCGGCGCTGTGGGCCGATGTCAGCCGTCGCGGCACCATCGTCGAGGCCTATGCCTACGCCATCGAGCGCGGTGACGCACGCCAGCAGCAGTTTCAGCAAATCCTGCGCAACCTCGGTTTCACGGTGAAGCTCAAGCCCTATATCCAGCGCAGCGACGGCTCGGCCAAGGGTGACTGGGATGTGGGCATCACCATCGACGTGCTGGATGCGGCGGCACGGGTCGACGAGGTGGTGCTGGCGTCCGGCGATGGCGATTTCGACCTGCTGCTCGATCGGGTGCGGGCCGGCGGCGCCGAAGCGACCGCCTATGGCGTACCGGGACTTACCGCGCAATCGCTGATCCGTGCGGCGACGCGTTACGTGCCGATCGAGGGTGATTTGTTGTTGCGTGGCTGAACATCCGCCCACTTTGAGGGGAGCGAGTCTGCCGATAGTGCGACTCGGAGTGGCCAGTGTAGGGTGGATGACGCTTCACCCATCCACCGCAGCGCGCGTCAGGCCTGGCCGAGTGTCGCGAGACGCTTGCGCACCGCCGCTTCGATGCCGGCCGCATCCAGGCCGCACTCGGCGAGCATTTCGCTGGGCTTGGCGTGCTCGACGTAGTAGTCGGGCAGGCCCAGATGCAGCATCGGTTTGAGAATGCTTTCGCCAGCCAGGAACTCGGCTACCGCGCTGCCGGCGCCGGCCATGATGCTGTTCTCTTCGATCGTCACCAGCAGCTCGTGGCTGTCAGCCAGTTCGCGCAGCAGGGCTTCGTCCAGCGGTTTGACGAAACGCATGTCGACCACCGTGGCGTCCAGCGTCTCGCCGACCAGCAGCGCCTCTGGCAGCTGCACACCGAACACCAGTAGCGCCACCTTGCTGCCCTGACGGCGTACCACGGCCTTGCCGATCTCCAGCGGCTCCAGTACCGGCTCGATGGCCGCATTGGGGCCGCTGCCGCGCGGATAGCGCACCGCGGCCGGGCCTTCGAAGTGGTAGCCGGTGGTGAGCATGCGGCGCATCTCGTTCTCGTCGCTGGGCGTCATCACCAGCATGCCGGGGATGCAGCGCAGGTAGGAGAGGTCGAAGCTGCCGGCATGGGTCGGGCCGTCTTCGCCGACCAGCCCGGCGCGGTCGATGGCGAACAACACGTCGAGGTTCTGCACGGCGACGTCGTGGATCAACTGATCGTAGGCGCGCTGGAGGAACGTCGAGTAGATCGCCACCACCGGCTTCATGCCTTCGCAGGCCATGCCGGCCGCCAGCGTCACCGCGTGCTGCTCGGCGATGGCGACATCGAAGTAACGCTGCGGGTAACGTTCGCTGAAGGCCACCAGGTCCGAGCCTTCCTTCATCGCCGGGGTGATGCCGGTCAGGCGCGGGTCGGCGGCGGCCATGTCGCACAGCCACTGGCCAAACACATTGGAGTACTTGGGCCCTGAGGGCTTCTTCGGTTTGACCGGGGCGCCGACCGGCTCCAGCTTGCTGATCGCATGCCAGGTGATCGGGTCGGCTTCGGCGGGAGCGAAGCCCTTGCCCTTCTTCGTCACCACATGGAGGAACTGCGGGCCGTCGAGGTCGCGCATGTTGCGCAGGGTGGCGATCAGCGTCGGCAGGTCGTGGCCGTCGATGGGGCCGATGTAATTCCAGCCGAGTTCCTCGAACAGCGTGCCGGGCACCAGCATGCCCTTGGCGTATTCCTCGGTGCGGCGGGCGATTTCCCAGGCGCCCGGCAGGCGCGAGAGGATCTTCTTGCTGCCTTCGCGCATGCTTGAGTAGGTGCGGCTGGAGAGAATCTTGGCCAGGTAGTTGGACAGCCCGCCGACGTTGCGCGAGATCGACATGTCGTTGTCGTTGAGCACCACCAGCATGTTGGCGCCGACTTCCGGGGCGTGGTTGAGCGCCTCGAAGGCCATGCCGGCGGTCAGGGCGCCATCTCCGATCACGGCGATGGACTTGCGCTGCTCACCTTTCAGACGGGCGGCGACCGCCATGCCCAGGGCGGCGCTGATCGAGGTGCTGGAGTGACCGACGCCAAAGGTGTCGTACTCGCTCTCCGAGCGGCGCGGGAAGGCGGCCAGGCCGTCCTTCTGACGCAGCGTGGCCATGCGCTCGCGGCGCCCGGTGAGGATCTTGTGCGGATAGGCCTGATGGCCCACATCCCATACCAGCCGGTCATCCGGGGTGTCGTAGACGTAATGCAGGGCGATGGTCAGTTCGATCACGCCGAGGCCGGCGCCGAAGTGCCCGCCAGTGTGGCCGACGCTGTACAACAGCTCCTGGCGCAGTTCGTTGGCAAGCTCTTCGAGTTCCGCCTCGCCCAGTCGGCGCAGCTGTTCGGGGGTCGCCGCTCGGTCAAGAACGGGCGTCGCGGGGCGAACCCGAGGGATCTCGTGAAAAGTCTTGGGCATCAGGCGGATCATTGTTGTTGAAAAAAGAGCGGCAGTTTACCCGAAGGGTCCTTCGATAAGAACGGCCCCGGGTCCGGTAGGGGTTTGACTGCTATTTCAGCGAAAGGCTCAGTTGCGTCGTTCGACGATGTAGCGCGCCAGCTCGCGCAGCGGCTCGGCGGCGGTATCGAACGGGCGCAGCGCGTGCAGTGCCTGGTCGCGCAGCTCCAGCGCGTAGGCCTTGGCCGCGTCCATGCCGAGCAGTGCCGGGTAGGTCGGCTTGTCCCGGGCGATGTCGGCGCCCTGGTGCTTGCCCAGGGTCGCGGTGTCGCTTTCGACGTCGAGAATGTCGTCCTGCACCTGGAAGGCCAGGCCGATGGCGCGTGCATACTGGCTCAGCGAGGCGAGGTTGTCGGCGTCGGCATGGCCGCTGGCGAGCGCGCCGAGCTGCACGCTGGCTTCGATCAGCGCGCCGGTCTTGTGCCGGTGCATCAGCTCCAGGGCGTCGCGATCGAGCTTGAGGCCGACCGAACCGAGGTCGATGGCCTGGCCGCCGACCATGCCGGCCGGCCCTGCGGCGCGGGCCAGCACGGCGAACATGCGCAGACGCAGCGCGGCGTCCTGCGGATTGCGCTCGGCCTCGGCCATGGCCTCGAAGGCCAGGCTCTGTAGGCCGTCGCCGGCAAGGATCGCGCAGGCCTCGTCGTAGGCCTTGTGAGTGGTCGGCTGGCCGCGACGCAAATCGTCGTCGTCCATCGCCGGGAGGTCGTCGTGTACCAGCGAGTAGGCGTGGATCAGCTCGACGGCACAGGCCGCGCCGTCAGCATCGGCCTTGTCACCATTCAGCGCTTCGCAGGCGGCGTAGACCAGCAGCGGGCGGACCCGTTTACCGCCGTTCATCACGCTGTAGCGCATGGCCTGATAGAGGCGTTCGAGTTGCGGCAGTGGTGCGGTGAAAAGGATTTCGAGGCAAGCGTCGACGCGCTGCTGAGCGCTTTTCTGGTAGGCGCCGATCATCATGCTTCGGGGTCCGACTCGAAGGGAGCTTCCTGCAGGCTGCCGTCGCGCTCGAGGAGAATCTGCACCTTTTGCTCGGCCTGGCTCAGCGCCGTCTGGCAGTCGCGGGTCAGCCCAATGCCCTGTTCGAAACAGGTCAGCGAGTCTTCCAGCGACAGCTCGCCGCTTTCCAGGCGCTCGACCAGCTGTTGCAGCTCGGCGAGGGATTGTTCGAAATCGAGGGCAGCTTTCTTGCGGGCCATGCGGGAACCTGTCTTCGGCAGCGAGTCGGAAACGGGCGCGACATTAGCAAAGAAACGCCCGCGGCAGCCACAAGGTTCGCCCGCGTGATGTGTATCCAGCTGCGTAAGGTGTCGGGATGCTGCCTGAGGTCAGCGAGCGCTAACCATGCTGCTCGCGCAGGCGTCGAGTGCGCTCGGCGAGCGGCAGCTTCGGGCAGCTGTCGCAGAGCTCGCCATCGGCGCGGCGGAAATGCTGGCAGCAGGCCTTGCGCTGCAAGCCGAGACGGGTGCCGCCATCGGTCAGCTGCACCGCTAGCAGGCCGCTGGCGCCCTGCATGCCGCACGCATCCAGCCAGGCATCGGCGCGACGGCAGAGCTGCAGGTTGCCGCAGCCATCGGTCCGTTGCGCGTGCAGCAGCGCGGCCAGCACGCAATCCGCGGCGAGGCGTTGCGCGAGCTTCGGATGCAGGCCGAGCAAGGTGCCGCAGGCCGCGTGGGCCTTGGTGCAGAACTGGCGGATCTGTTGCCCGGCATGCCGCAGCAGGCGCTGAGCGTCGGCGTGCAGCGGCTGGTGTGCCGGCAGGCAGAAACCGGCGACGAAGCCCTGCTGCAGACCTTGCGCCATGCCGTCCAGCTCGGGTGCCTGGCCGTCGAGCTGTACGGCCAGCACCTGCAGATAGATCGGCTGCCAGACCAACAGCGTCCAGCAGCGCGCCGCCCAGTAGTGCCGGCCCGCTTCCGGATGCGCCGCCTGCCAGTGCGCCAGCAGGGTAGTCAGCGACTGCGGGCGATCCAGCATCAGCTCGTCGGGTCGTGGCGAGCCAACCCGTCCGTCCAGTCCGGGCAGGGCGTTGCGCACCCGCAGCAGCAGGTCGTTCAGCGCCTCGTCATCCGCCCATTGGGTTTCAGCGTTCCGGCGCATAGGGCGCGACGGGGTTTTTAAGGGTGCCGGCGAACTTCAGCGCACCGGCCGGATCGGTCAGGTCGAGCATCTGCCGGTTGTTGCCCAGTTGCAGACGGTTCAGGCAGGAGCGGGCGAATTCCTCGGCGAACAGGTCGTAGCGGGCGAACTTGTCGCGCAGCTGCGGCTGGCGGGCCTGATAGTCGGCGATGCAGTCGGCCACCTGTTGCCAGAAGCGCTGCTCCGGCAGGCCGACCTGCTCATCGAGAATCTGACTGAGGTAGCGGAAGAAGCCGTCGAACACGTCGGTGAAGATCGACAGCACCTTGAGCTCGTCCGGCACCGATACCGCCAGGCGACCTACGGCCTCGGGAATCTGCGCGTCGGCATCGAGAATCACCGCTTCCTCGCCGATGTCCTTCATCAGCACGCGCACCGGCAGGTGATCTTCCAGCACCAGAATCAGGTTCTCGCCATGCGGCATGAACACCAGGTCGTGGGCATAGAAGCAGTGCAGCAGCGGCGTCAGGTAGGCGTTGAGATAGCGGCGCACCCAGCGGTCGGCGGTCAGGCCCGAGGCACTGATCAGCGTTGCCAGCAGGGCGTGTTCGTCGCCGTCGCTGTGCAGCAGCGCGGCCATGGTCATCAGCCGCTGGCCGGGTTCGATGTGGCCCAGCGGGCTCTCGCGCCAGAGCGCTGATAGCATCTTGCGGTAGGGGCTGCTGGCCGGCAGCGCCTGCTCGTAGTAAGGGTTGCGATAGCCGATCGCCGCCACCTCGCGCAGCAAATGGAAGCCGCAGTCGCGCAGCACGGGGTCGCTGGCCACGCGCTTGGCGAGGTAGGCGTTGATCGCCGGGGTTGCCTGCATGTAGTAGGGCGACAGCCCGCGCATGAATCCCATGTTGAGGATCGACAGCGCGGTCTTCACGTAGCGCCGCTGCGGCTGGCTCTGGTTGAAGAAGGTGCGGATCGACTGCTGCGCGAGGTAGCGGTCATTGCTCAGGCCGAGATGGACGATCTGCCGGTTGGCGATCTCTGCGGCGAAGCCGATGGCGAGGATGTTGTGCCACTGCCAGGGGTGCGCGGGCATCAGCAGGTAGTCGTCGGGGTCAAGCTGCAGCGCTCGCAGCTGGCTATGAAACACGTCGAGCTGACCAGCCAGCTCCTCGCGCAGCAGGGTCGGCTGGTCGAGCCCGTCGATGGCGCTGTAGCTGGCGCGGCTGCGGTGCACGGCAAGCCAGACCAGACGCACCGGGCTCGCCGCTTCCGGCGCATAGGAGCGGTAATCCTGGGCGTCGAAGCCCATCCGCCCGTTGTTGGCGACGAAGCCCGGGTGGCCTTCGCGCATGCCGGTCTCGATCTGCTGGAAGTCCGCCAGGGCCAGCTGGGCAGCGCTCAGCGGGCTGTTGGCGAGCTTGTAGGCGCTGCCGAACAGGGTGCTGCTGATCTCGTCGAGGTAGACCGGCAGGTTGTTTTCCGAGATGCCCAGAGTGTCGGCGAACTCGATGATAAAGCTCAGCGCGTCCAGTGGCTGCGGCTGGCCATCGGTGAATTTTTCGATGGAGTCAGTAACGATGGACCAGTGGTCCAGCGCCAGCCTTCGTGCCTTGAAGCGGTACTCGGTCGAGCTGTCCGGCACTGCGACGCGGTAGTGACTGTCGCCCAGCGGCTCGGGGCTGAACAACTTCTCGTGGCTGAACTCGGCCAGGGCTTTCTTCACCAGCAGGCGATTGGCGCGGGCCCAATGTTCGGCCTGCAGGTGTTCGGTGGCCAGATCGCCGGCGGCGGTTGGCAGTTGCACGAGCTGATTCATTGCGGATTCTCCTGAAGGGTGGCGAGGAACTGCGCGCGGGTGCAGAACGCCAGACAGGCATCCTTTTCCGGTAGCTGCAGCAGGCGCTGGTAGACGAAGCCGACGCGCTGGTTCAAGGCATGCACCTTGGCGTTGCGCGCATCCGGCTCGACGACGATGCGCCGCGCGAATGGGTCGGCGAACTGGTAGGCGAGGATGCTGCGTATGACTTCCAGGCTGAAGCCGTGCACGGGCTTTTCGCAGGGTGCGAGCAGCAGGTGCATGCCGCGGTCGCCGGGGCGCACCTGGTAGTGATCGGCGAGGCGGTCATGGGCTGGGTGATAGCCCTCGAAAAGGAACGCGGGTTCGCCGTTGCACATACCGATGGCAATGTCGCGATGGCTGCTGCGCTGGATCTCGCCAACATAGTCGGCCAATTGCGCCAGGCTCAGATGGCTCATGGCCCAGAAGCGCGCATAGTCGCGGCGCAGCCAGTCCTGCAGCAGCGGCAAATGCTCCGGCTGCACGGTCTCGAAGTGCATGGCGCCAAGCGCGCAGTAGCGAACGAAGCGCGGACCATCCGCGCGGGAAAGAGCGGTATTCATGATTTGGCTCCACAGAGAGACGCGCTGACTGGTGCTGAAACCAGCAGCCAGCGCAGTACGTAGGCGGTGAGAACGAGGCCGAGGGCGGACAGGAAGAACGGCGCGGCGAGGCCGGCATCGCGCACCACCAATCCGGCGAGCCACGACGCGGCGAGCACTCCGAGGTTCTGGAAGATGTTGATCAGGCTGTAGTCGCGGCCGTAGTGCTCCGGCCGGCTGAGGGCGAACAGTCGTGCATCCAGCGCGACGGTGAGCTGGTACAGCGCCCAGCCGAATAGCACGCGCCCGGCCAGTACCAGCGGCATCTGCTCGATGCCCTGCAGTGCCAGTCCGGCCGCGCCCAGCAGCAGCCAGGCGGTCAGGTGCTGCCCGGCGTGGTAATGCAGGGCTAGGGCGAGCAGCGCCAGCATGCCGGGAATGGCGTAGACCAGGCCGGTGATCCAGCTTGCCTGGGGCCCACCAAGCTGCTCCCAGTACACCGTAAAGAACGGCCGCGCCAGGTAGATGCAGAAGTAGAACGCCAGCATCAGCAGGCACAGCCGGGCGATTGCCAGGTGCTCCCCGCGCGGCCGTGGTGGCGTGCTTGCATCGACCCGAGTCGGTTGCGGCGCATGGCGCAACAAGAGCAGGCTGACAGCCATCTGCACGAAATCCATCAGGCCCATCAGCACGAACATCCGCGCCGGGCTGAGGTAGTGCAGCACCCCGCCACCCAGCGTCGCGCCGGCAATCGCACCCAGATGCACCACCACCGAGAGCAGGCCGATGGTGCGCACCTGCTGGTCGGCGCCCACCAAGCCCATCACGTAGGGATACATCAGCAGATAGCTGGCCTTGAAGGCGATCATCGTCAGCGACACCGGCCAGAACAGCCATTGTTGCTCGATCGCCGCGCAGGCCAGCGCCAGCAGCCCGGCCATCAGCTGGCCGAAGATCAGCAGCCGCAGCGGATGCGCATGCCTGGACAGGCGCACCCACAGCGGCAAGGCAAGCATCGCTACCAGGCACACTGCGGCCAGGTACAGACCGACCTGCTCGCTGCGCAGCTCGCCGAAGCGTTCGGCGAAATACTGCGGGTAGAACGGCATCAGCAGGCTGTCGCCGAGCACTGCCAGCAGCGTCATGCCGATCAGCGCACGTCGCAGTGTCATCGCGCCGCCACCGCGCCCTGGGGTGTAACCGGCTGCGGCAGACTGAACTGCTGGAAGGCGATCTTCGTTTCCACCGCGTAGTGCTCGCGCCCGCAGATCTCGCGCAGGATTGAGGCGTTGCGGTAGCAGCCCATGCCGAGATCCGGCGTCACCAGACCGTGATCGACCAGCCCGGCGTTCTGAACGAAGACCTCGCCGCCGTTGCGGTCGATGCTGTAGTTGCGCGCCACGGCGAAGCGTTCCGGTGCCTGCCAGGCGATACGCTCGGCAATCGGCTGGATGCAGCGCGGCAGGCGGTACTGGTACCCGCTGGCCATCACCAGTGCGTCGCAGCGGTGGCGATAGCCCTGCTCCAGCTCATGCTGGAAGAACTCCAGCTCCAGCGTGCCATCGCTCAGACGCTGGCAGCGACGCAGCTCGGCGTTGGTCAGCAGCCGGGTCGGCACCTCGCCCTTGAGGCTCTGGTTGTACAGCTCGTCGTAGATGGCGTTGATTAGGGTGGCGTTGATGCCCTTGTACAGGCCCTTCTGGCTGTCGATGAGCTTTTCCCGGGTGCTGCGCGGCAGGCTGTGGAAGTAGTCGATGTACTCCGGGCTGGTCATTTCCAGGGTCAGCTTGGTGTACTCCAGCGGGAAGAAGCGCGGCGCGCGGGTGATCCAGTTCAGCTGGTAGTCGTGGCGGTCGATTTCCTGCAACAGGTCGTAGTAGATCTCCGCCGCGCTCTGGCCGCTGCCGACCACGGTGATCGAGCGCTTGCCCTGCAGGCGCGGCTTGTCCTGCAGGTAGTTGCCGCTGTGGTTGACGTGCTCGGCCAGTGCCTCGCAACAGGTCGGCAGATAGGGCGTGGTGCCGGTGCCGAGCACCAGACGGCGGGTGAGGAACTCGAAGCCCTCGCCGCTACGCGTGTGCACGCCGCGCACACGGTAGCAACGGCGCTCGTCGAGGTAGTCGACCTGCTGTACGAAGTGCTCGAAGCGCAGGCTGTCGAGCTGTTCGACCACCCACTGGCAGTACTGGTTGTACTCGCGGCGCATCAGGAAGAAGTCTTCCTTGATGTAGAAGGCGTACAGCCGACCCACCTGCTTGGCGTAGTTGAGAAAGCTGAAGCGACTGGTGGGGTCGGCCAGGGTCACCAGATCGGCCATGAACGGCGTCTGCAGGGTGGCGCTGTCGAGCATCATCCCAGGATGCCAGTTGAAACCCTCGGCGCGGTCGAGAAACAGGCAATCGAGCCCGTCGATGGGTTCGGCCAGGCAGGCCAGGCCGAGGTTGAACGGGCCAATGCCGATGCCAATGAAGTCATACATCTTGTTCATATGCGATCTCCTTACTGGTTGGCGGCGGAGGGTAGGCCGTCGAGCAGGCGAGTGCCGTGGCCGCGAATCAGCTCGACGATGGTGCGCAGGTCGTCCAGCGTGGTTTCCGGGTTGAGCAGGGTGAACTTGAGGTACTGCCGCCCATCGACCACGGTGGCGGCGATCACCGCCGCGCCGGAGCGGAAGATCTCCTTGCGGATCTCGCGGTTAATCTCATCCAGGCGCTCGTCGGCCACGCCTGGGGCGACGAAACGAAACACCAGCGTGCTCAGGCGCGGGGCGAAGACCTCGAAGGCCGGGTCCTCGGCGAGCAGGCGATGGGTGTCGGCGGCGCGGTCGATGACCTCCTCGAACATCGCACCGATGTGCGCGGCACCGAGGATGCGCAGGGTCAGCCAGAGCTTCAGCGCGTCGAAGCGGCGGGTGGTCTGGATGCTCTTGTTGACCAGGTTCGGCGTGCCCTCGCGGGTTTGGCTGCGCGGGTTGAGGTAGTCGGCGTGGTGGGTGATGTAGCTCAGGTGCTGACGCTGGCGAACGAAGAAGCCGCTGCAGCTGACCGGCTGGAAGAACGACTTGTGATAGTCGACGGTGACCGAGTCGGCGTGCTCGACACCGGCCAGCCAGTCGCGGTAGCGCGGTGCGACCAGCAGACCGCCGCCATAGGCCGCGTCGACGTGCAGCCAGACGCCATAGTGCTGGCACAGCGCGGCGATTTCCGGCAACGGATCGATGCTGCCGAAGTCGGTGGTGCCGGCGGTGGCGACCACGGCCATGGGCAGCTCGCCCAGGCGCTGACAGTCGGCCAGGGCCTGGGCCAACGCCGGCACGCTCATGCACTGGGCACTGTCGGTTTCGATGCTGCGCACGGCGTCGTAGCCCAGCCCCAGCAGCGCGGCGGATTTCTGCACACTGAAGTGGCTGGCGCGGGAGGCGAAGATACGCAACCCGGCGGCATCGGCCGGTAGGCCGTGACGCAGATTGCCGCCGTGGCCGGGCAGGCGGTTGCAGACGTGCTCGCGGGCCAGCAGCAGGCCCATCAGGTTGGACTGGGTGCCGCCGCTGGTGAACACGCCGTCGGCCTGACCGCCGAGGCCGATACGCGCACAGGTCCAATCGATCAGGCGCTGTTCGATCAGCGTGCCGCCGGCGCTCTGGTCCCAGGTGTCCAGCGAAGAATTGAGCGATGACACCAGCACTTCGGCGAGCAGCGCCGGCAGCACCACCGGGCAGTTGAGGTGGGCGACGTAGCGCGGGTGGTGGAAGTACACCGCGTCGCGCAGGTAGAGCTGATCCAGCTCGCGCAGCGCGGCACCGGCGTCGCCCAGCGGGCGCTCCAGATCGACGCGTTCGAAATCGGCGGCCAGTTCCTGCGGAAGGATGCCGCTGAACGGCTGCTGCTGGCGCTGCAGACACTGCTGCACCAGGTTCAGCCCCTGCTGCATGAGCTGGCGGTAGTCATCGTGGTTGCTGCGGGTGAACAGCCCGTTGCTGACGGGGCCGGGGGCGAAGGGCACTACGGTACTGGACGGGGTCATGCACATTCCTCGGGCCGAGCGCGGCCGCGACCCAGAGCGGGCCGTTTTCGCGGCTTCGGTGGTTTCTTGTCTGGCGGCTGGACCGCACGAAAGCATCTGCGAGGATGCCGGTTAATCGAGAATAACTCTCAATTGCGCAAGGGCACAGGCAAGACGAATCAGCGCGGAAAAACCATTACGGCGTCGAAGAAAAAAAGTTACGGCCGCTCCAGCCGCTCGCGCGCCTTGGCCAGCTGGGCGATCACGGTATTCACCGAGATGCCAAGGCGTCCGGCTATCTCGGCCTGGCTGAGACCTTCCAGCCGGGCCAGTTCGAACACCTCGCGGCAACGCGGCGGCAGGTCATCGAGCTGGCGCAGCACGCACTGCAGCGCGCAGTGGTTTTCAACCAGCCCGCAAGGGTCGGCCTGCACGGCTTCGATCAGTTCCAGCGGAGCTTCGTCTGATGCACCGAGCAAGGCGCGATGGCGCATGGCGTCGCGGAGCAGATTGGTGGCGATGCGAAAGAGATAGGCCTTGGGATTGTCGAGACGCTGCTCGGGCATGACCTGGGCGAGCTTCAGCCAGGCATCCTGCGCCAGGTCCTCGGCCAGCGCGCGACAGCCGCCGAGGCGCGTGAGGTGGGCGACCAGTTGCTGGCGATGATGGACGTAACACTGCAGGCAGGAATCGGAAATCTTGTTGTTGTCGCGCATGGGAGCGTGCCACCGAGAGGGGCAACGAAACTATCCCAGATGCGAACCGTTCGCAATTGCAGGCTTAATGCTGGCACGCCGGTCGGTGCTTATCCGTCCAGCGGCAGCTGTAGGTTGATCGGTCGACCGTTCTGCTGCAGGCGGCACTGCGCTGCCGGCTGCGGCCGTGCGTAGTGGAATCCCTGCAAGCTGGGGCAGCCGTTGAGGCGCAGGAACGCCGCCTGACGCTCGTTCTCCACGCCTTCGGCGACCACGTGCAGGCCGAGGTGGCTGGCCATGGTGAGGATACCGCGCACCAGCGCGACCGACTGTTCGCTATCCGGCAGCCCGCTGACGAACTCGCGGTCGATCTTGATGCCATCGAAGCGGAAGCGCTGCAGGTAGGTCAGCGAGGCATAGCCGGTGCCGAAGTCGTCGAGCAGCAGCGGCAGCCCGGCGGCCTTCAGACGGCCGAGGGTCTGCTGGACATGCTCATCGGCTTCGAGCAGCGCACTCTCGGTGACCTCCAGTTCCAGCATGCTCGCCGATGCGCCTTCTTCCTCAAGAATCGCCAGCAGGCTGCCGGCCAGATCCGCCTGGCGGAAGTCCAGTGGCGACAGGTTGACCGCGATGCGCAGCGCATGCCCCATGGCGTGCCAGCGACAAGCCTGGCGGCAGGCCTCGCGAAACACCCAGCGGGTCGCCTCGATGATCATGCCGCTCTCTTCCAGCACCGGAATGAACTCCCCGGGCGGCACCAGGCCGCGGTCCGGAGAAGCCCAGCGCAGCAGGGCCTCCATGACTTCCGGCTCACCCTGGGCGTTGACCTGCGGCTGGTAGTGCAGCACGAACTCTTCGTGATCCAGCGCGCGCCGCAGTGCCTGCTCCAGCTCACGGCGGCTGGCGGCTGCGTCGCTGAGTGCTTCGTTGTAGATGACGGTGCGATTGCGTCCGGCGTCCTTGGCCGCATACAGCGCCAGGTCGACGCGCTTGAGCAGCTCGGTGGCGCTGTGCCGGCCGTCGCTGACGGCGATGCCGATGCTCGGGCTGACGAAGCACTCGTACTGACCGATGCGCACCGGCAGCTCGAAACGCTCGATGATGCTTTTCGCCAGTTGTTCCGCACGCCGGGCATCGCTGCTGTCGAGCAACAGCATGAACTCGTCGCCACCGGTGCGCGAAAGCAGGGATTTTTCCGGCATCAGCTGGCCGAGGCGATCGCCGATCTGTATCAGCAACTTGTCCCCTATTTCGTGGCCGAGGCTGTCGTTGATGCGCTTGAAGTGATCCAGATCGAGGTAGAGCAGGCTCAACGGCAGGCGAGCTGCCAACAGCTGGTCGAGGCGCTGCATCAGGTAGTTGCGGTTGGCCAGCTGGGTCAGCGGATCGAAGTGGGCGAGAAAGCGCAGCCGTTGTTCGGCGCGCAGTCGGTCGCTGATATCGCGCAGCAGGACCAGGAAATGGCGCACGCCGTAGCGCTGGAAGGGCGTGCAGCTGATTTCCAGCGGAATGTCCTGACCGTTTCGGCGGCCGGTCAGCTCCAGCGTGGTGTTCGCCGGCGTGCTGCGCAGGCGCGCGGTGGCATCGCTCTCTGCCAGGCGGTCGCCCGGCAGGTTGCCGATGAGCTCCTCCGGCGTACAACCGAACAGGGCGGCAGCCGCCGGATTGGCCTGCAGCACGCGCAGCTCGCGGTCGACCACCAGCATGCCGATCGGCGCCGTGTCGATCAGGTCGCGCAAGAGCTGTTCGCTTTCGCTGAGGGCCAGCTGCCGCTCGTGCAGCTGGTTCATCATGCGACTGAGGGTGGCGGCGAGCCGGCCGATCTCATCGCGGCCGGTCACTGCCAGGGTCTGTGGCCGCTGGTCGATGGCGAACTGCCTTGCGGCCTGGTCGATGCGCGCCAGGCGGCGCGTCAGCAGGCGTCCGTAGATGCGGTTGAGGATCAGGCCGAGCAGCAGCAATAACGTAAGGGTCTGGGCCAGATAGAACCAGGCGTCACGCTTGGTCTGCGCGAGCATCGGCGTGAAGTCGTATTCGGCCAGCAGCGCTTCGCGCACCGGCGTGCCGTTCTGCGCGACGCGGTCCAGCGGGTAGATCGCCAGCTGTCGCGCGCCTTGGCCGGCCCAGGCGGGGCGACCGCTGTCGACACGGGCCTTGAGCGCGACGGCGTCGATCAGCTCGAGCCGCTCGGTTGTCAGGCCCAGGCGAGTGGTGGCGATTATCTGCAGGTCAGGGCCGATCACCATCGCCCAGCGCACTCCCTCCAGGCTCGCCAGGTCGGCCAGCTCGGTCTCCAGTTCGGCGTTGCGCCCCAGCCGGCGATGGTCGCTCAGGCTGCTCTGCAGCAGGGCGAGGTGCTGCGCGGTGTGGTCGCGCCAGTCGGTAAGCGTTTCCTCGATCCGCGTCGGCAGGTGCCAGGTGGTCAGGAGCACCGTGAACATCAGGCCGAAGATGCCCAGCAGCAGGGGCAGCGATTTTCGCAGCGACAATCTTGTCAGCATTCGAGCACCTCACAGCGGGGGACCAGCCCCTCATGCCGGACGTTGTTCAGCAGTTGTCGTTCGCCCATGTACTGGTTCAGACGTTCGATGCTGCGGTGTAGCTGGCCGTCACGGAGCCATTCGCGATTGACCGCGCGATCGCCCATGAGCAAGCCGTCCAGCGTGACCTGCAGCGCAGCGGGCGTCAGGCCCAGGCGTGCGAGCAGGTGTGGGTCGGTCTTGGCGCGCTGCTCCTGCCAGGCGCGCAAGGCGTCGAACCAGAGCGCTCTGAGGCGCCTGCGCTGCTCAGGATTGACCCGCTGGCGATCAACGACCAGAACGTCGACGATCTCGCCCGGCAGTTGGCGGCTGTCGAAGATGCGGCGCGCGCCGCTGGCCTCCAGCGCTGGCCCTTCCGAGGCGAAGGTGATAACCGCATCGACACGGCCGGCGGCATACGCCTCGACCTGCTCATGAACCGGCAGGCTGACCACCTCCAGGTCTGCAATGGTCAGCTGCGCCTGATCAAGCACGCGGGAGAGGAAATAGGCACCGAGCGCAGTGTTCTCCACGCCGATTCGCCGGCCGCGCAGGTCGTCGAGGGTGGCTATCGGCGCGCGGGCGAAAAGGACGTCCGCGCCGGCGGAAACATTGGTGACCAGGATGATCTCCAGATTCAGATCGGCGCTGGCTTGCAGCAGCAGCGTTTCGTCCAGGGTCAGCATGGCGGCATCCAGCATGCCATTGCGAAAGCCGCGCAGCACGCCGGTGGTGGTCGGGTACTCGACCAGGCGAACGCCGCTCGGCGCCGTCCAGTGCAGTTCGTCCGCCAGATAGAACGGGGCATAGCCGAGCCAGCGGTTACTGCCGACCCGGACGGCGTCCGGGTCGGGCTGGCAGCCGAGCAAGGCGATGAACATCAGCAATATGATTGAGCCCCGGACCATGCGATCACTCCGTGATACCTGAATGCCACCATAGCGAAACCGTGCGGTCACGGGAATCCCTGCTAAAGCAGTGGGTATTCCCACCGAGTGCAGTAGAGACCTCGCCGTTGACGCGATGACCTGGGTTCGCAGTGCCTGCTGCGCGGGCGTGGCAGCTGAGCTGCGACAACGTGTCCGGCGGGCACAAGCGCGCGTCTGGTAGCTTCCAGAACAAGAACTTCGCGTAGGACGCGACGGAGCGGAAGCTTGAAACGCAAGGCAGGACTACTGGCGGCACTCATATTGACCCTGACGCTGGTGCCAATGTGGGTCTTCGTTATCAATGAGATAAAGCACGAGCGCGTCCTCGCTACGGACGCCGCGCGCAACGACGCGATGAACCTGGCCACCGCCTTCGAGGCGCATGTGCACAGCGTGATAAGACTGATGGATACCGTGCTCCTGGATATGCGCGAAGACGTGCTGGAGCACGCCGATTTCGCCAGTTATGTGGACGAGGAGCTGGCTGTCTATGGCAATTTCCTCACGCAACTGGCAGTGATCGACAAGGACGGCCGACTGGTTTTTTCCAACCTCGACGCGAATATCAAGCCTGTGGATCTAAGTGATCGCGAGCATTTCCGCGTACATCGGGACCACCCCGGGGAAGACCGCCTGTTCATCAGCAAGCCGGTGCTGGGCAGGGTGTCGAAACAGTGGACCATCCAGTTCACTCGCCCCATTCATCAACACGGTGAATTCGCCGGCGTTCTGGTGCTCTCCATTCCCACCAGCTTCTTCGCTGACTACTACCAGCAGATAAACGTGGGCCCCAATGGCAGCATCGCGCTGGTTGGCACTGATCGCAGCTTGCGTGCGATTGCCGCGGGAGCGCCCGTCGTCGGTCGTTACGGGCGTTTCAAGGTGCCGGAAGACAAGCCCTATTTCGATCCGAATGCCCCTGCGCGCGGTTATTACGAAGGGGTGAGCGCGATCGATGGTGAGTATCGTCTGGGCGCCTACCGGCGGCTCGCCGATGATGGGGTCGTGGTCGTGGTGCTGTTGTCGCCGAAGGATTTCATGGCTGCGTTCGATCAGCGCCGGGAGCTGCTGATTGCCTCCGCTGGCATCATCTCGCTGCTGCTGGCGGCGGTCGCGCTGCTGATATTTGTCCTGAGCAACCGCTATTTCCAGAGCACGGAAAAGCTGCGCCAGGCTCACGATCAACTGGCGCAGCTGGCCAATACCGATGTGCTGACGGGGGTTAGCAGTCGTCGATCCTTCCTGGCGAGCCTGGAGGCCGAGCTTGCCCGGGCTCGCCGCCACGATGAAAGCCTGAGCCTGCTGATGCTCGACATCGACCACTTCAAACGCGTCAACGATCTTTATGGTCACCCGGTCGGCGATGCAGTGCTCAAGCAGTTCACTGCCATATGCGCCAGCATGCTGCGCGCGCACGATTTGTTCGGCCGTCTCGGTGGAGAGGAGTTTGCAATTGCATTGCCGCATACAGATCTCGACGGCGCGCGCAGTGTGGCTGAGAAAATCCGCATGGCCATCGAGCAGGCGCCATTGACGACCGCAGCGGGCAACATCGGGATTACGGTTAGCATCGGCGTGGCCCAGACGCATGCCGGGCAGCATGAGATCGATCAGTTGATCGCGTGGGCGGACAAGGCGCTCTATGACGCCAAGCACGGAGGTCGAAACCAGGTTCGTGTCGGCCGCCCGGAGGACGAGGCAGAAGGCTGAATCGCAGGCATTAAAAAGCCGGCTTGTGGCCGGCTTTTCTTCAGTGCTTCGACTTACTTCTGGTAAGCCTCGGCAGCTTTGATGATGGCGGCGCGGGCGGCGTCGGCGCCTTCCCAGCCTTCGACCTTGACCCACTTGCCCTTCTCGAGATCCTTGTAGTTCTCGAAGAAGTGCTTGATCTGCTCGATCAGCAGCGGCGGCAGGTCGGTGTATTCCTTCACGTCCACGTACAGCTGGGTCAGCTTGTCGTGCGGGACGGCGATCAGCTTGGCGTCGCCGCCGGCTTCGTCGGTCATGTTAAGTACGCCGACCGGACGGCAGCGGATGACCGAACCCGGGGCAACCGGATAGGGGGTCACGACCAGAACGTCGAGTGGGTCGCCGTCATCGGCCAGGGTGTGCGGAATGAAGCCGTAGTTGGCCGGATAGAACATCGGGGTGGCCATAAAGCGGTCGACGAACAGGCAGTCGGTGTCGTGATCGATTTCGTACTTGATCGGCGCGTGGTTGGCCGGAATCTCGATGGCGACGTAGATGTCGTTCGGCAGGTCTTTGCCAGCCGGGACTTTGCTGTAGCTCATGAACGATGGGCTCCTGATCGGCCAGCGCGGCCTGGGGGCGGAAAAAAGTGGGCGCGATTATAGGCGCAATGTCGCGTGCAATGCACGCCGGCTTCGACGCGCCCGGCCTACGCAGGTTCCCGGTAATCGGGATGTTCGGCCTGCAGGCGTTGCAAGCGCGCCAGCGGGTCCTGCCGATAGAAGTCCGCCAGCTGCGCGTAGACCTCGGGAAACGCCCGATGCAGCACGTCGGGCGCGCTGAAGAAATACTCGCTGGTAACGGCAAAGAACTCTGCCGGGTTCTCGGCGGCGTAGGGGTCGATCGGTGTCTCGGCATCCGGGTCGGCGTCGAGCATGCAGTCGAGCTGGTCGTAGGCGCGCTGCATGGCGCTGGCCCAGGCGTCGATGCGCATCTGCCGGTGCAGCGGCGGCAGGCCGTTGGCGTCGCCGTTGAGCATGTCCAGCTTGTGCGCCAGCTCGTGGATCACCAGATTGTAGGCTTCCCAGCCGCCGCTCTGCTGCACGCCGGGCCAGGCCAGGATCACCGGGCCCTGCAGCCAGGCTTCGCCGCTGTGCTCGGCGTCCCATTCATGCTCGACGCCGGCGGCGTCGCGGTGCTTCTGCGGGCTGAGGAAGTCGTCGGGGTAGATCACGATCTCGTGAAAGCCGCGATACCAGCCGAGATCGGCCAGGTGCAGCAGCGGCAATTGCGCCTGCAGCGCCAAGCGCAGGCGGTCCTGGGGTTGCAGTTCGACCCCTGCCAGCGGCGACAGGCGCTTGTCGTGCAGAAACAGCACGGCGCGCTCACACAGACGGCTCAACTCGTCCCCGCTCAGGCCATCGAGTATCGGCAGGCTGTCGAGCACCTGCTGCCACAGCTCAGGCGCGACCGGGTTGCGGGCAAGGATGCGTTTGCGCTGCCAGGCGCGGAAGGACCACATGGGCGGAGGCTCCAGCGAAGTGGGCGCCCACATTAAGCGTGGCTGCGGGATGCGACAAGCAGTGAAGTGCCGTCGGTCGGTGCGTCACGGGACTGTCAAGCGGGGCCGCTACATCAGGAGAACCACTCACTCGCAAGGAGACTCCGAGATGACCGCACCGGATCAGAAACGCCGCCAACTGTTGCAGGGCATCGGCGCCGGCATCGCCCTGCCGGCCCTGGGCATTGCGCCCGCCATCATCGCCGCGCCGCGCGAGCGCCCGCAGATGCTCGACGGCGTGCAGTCCGGCGACGTCACGGACGGCCGCGCATTGATCTGGAGCCGCTGCGACAGGCCTGGGCGATTGGTCGTCGAGTGGGATACGCGCAGCCGCTTCGGCAGTCCGCGGCGCATGCTGTCTTCGATCACCGATGCCGGTCAGGACTTCACGGCTCGCGTCGATCTGCGTGGGCTGCCGGCAGATCAGTCGATCTTCTACCGCGCGCGCTTCGAGGATGCCCGCAGTGGCGTGCTCAGCGAGCCCTGGTTCGGCTATCTGCGCAGCGCACCAACTCGCCCGCGCAATATCCGTTTTGTCTGGGGTGGCGATACCTGCGGCCAGGGCTACGGCATCAACCCGGACTTCGGCGGCATGCGCATCTACGAAAGCATGCGCATGCGCCGACCGGACTTCTTCCTGCACAGCGGAGACGTGATCTACGCCGACGGGCCGATCCCAGCCGAGCTGACTGCCGAGGACGGCAGCATCTGGCGCAATCTGGTCACCGAAGAGAAGAGCAAGGTCGCCGAGACGCTCAATGAGTTTCGCGGCAACTACCGCTACAACCTGCTGGACGAAAATCTGCGCGCCTTCAACGCCGAGGTGCCGCAGATCTGGCAGTGGGATGACCACGAGGTGACCAACAACTGGTCGCCGAGCAAGGAGCTGGATGGCCGCTATCAGCAGGTGCGCGACATCGATACGCTGGTGCAGCGCGCACGCCAGGCGTATCTGGAATACGCACCGATGCGCATGGCCCGCGGCGACAAGCTCGGGCGCATCTATCGCAAGGTCAGCTACGGGCCGCTGCTGGATGTGTTCGTGCTGGACATGCGCAGCTACCGTGGGCCGAACACTCACAACCTGCAAGCGGAGCAGGGCACCGACACGGCGTTTCTCGGCCGCGAGCAGCTGCGATGGCTCAAGCGAGAGCTGCGGGCCTCGCGCGCGACCTGGAAGGTCATCGCCGCGGACATGCCCATCGGCCTGCACGTACCGGACGGTCCACGCTGGGAGGCGATCGCCAATGGCAACGACGGCGAGGCGTTGGGCCGGGAGCTGGAAATCGCCGACCTGCTGACCTTCATCCAGCGTGCACGAGTGCGCAACACCGTCTGGCTGACCGCGGATGTGCACTACTGCGCGGCGCACCACTATCACCCCAATCGCGCCACCTATCAGCGTTTCGAACCGTTCTGGGAGTTTGTCGCCGGGCCACTGAACGCCGGCAGCTTCGGACCGAATCCGCTGGATGGCACCTTCGGCCCGGAGGTGGTGTTCCAGAAGGCTCCGGCGACTGCGAACAGCTCGCCGCGGGCGGGCTTCCAATTCTTCGGTGAGGTGGAGATCGACGCGCAGAGCGGTGCGCTGGGCGTGAGTCTGCGCGACATCGACGGCACGGTGGTCTACAGCCAGGCGCTTGAGCCCTGGCAGCCGGCCTGAGCCGGCTCAGCCGAGCAGGAAGTTGCCGGCGCGGGGTTCACCTTCCAGCGCTGGGACTTCTGCCTCGTCCTTGAGCTGTACGCCGGAGAGCTGTCGGCGGCTGGCTTCGCGCATCAGGTAGAGCAGGCGGTGCGCGGCGAGGTTGTAGCTCAGGCCCTCGGGGCGAATGTTGGAAATGCAGTTGCGCTGCGCATCGTGCCGGCCGACCTCTGGCGCCCAGGTGAAGTACAGGCCCAGGCTGTCTGGCGAACTGAGCCCTGGGCGTTCGCCGAGCAGAATGACCACCATGCGCGCCTTGAGGCGCTGGCCGATTTCGTCGGCAATCGCCACGCGTCCCTGTTCGACCAGGGTGATCGACCCGAGCGACCAGCTTTCGGCCTGACACTGCTCGGCGATCTTCAAGGCCATCGGTGCGGCGTGGCGCTGCACCGCCAGTGCGGAGAGGCCGTCGGCGATCACCAGCGCCAGATCGCAACCGTCGCCCGCATGCTCATCGAGCGTTGCGGCGCTGGCTTCGTCGAGGCGGCGACCGAGGTCGGGACGCTGCAGATAGATCTGTCGGTCTGAAGCGGCGCTGCGCAGGTGCAGGCAGCCAAGTTCATGTTTCTTCAGCTCGGCAGCCAGCGCTTCGCAGTCCAGCGGCAGATGCACGGCGTCGCGCGCCTGGGCGTGGGCGAACTGGAAATCCAGCTGCGCGTCGGTGGGCAGGCTGACACCAGCCCGGCCAAGGGCGATGCGCGCCGGGGTCAGCTGGCGCAGGTGCTGCCAGGGATTCTCTATCGTGGGAGATCGATCAGGCATGGCTACCTCGGAGCGTGACGGTCAGACGCGTGAAGAAGCGCGCAGCGTTTTCCACCTGGGCATGGCCGAGGTAGCAAGAGCGGCTTCATGCCTTTTTCTCCAGCGCCCGGCGGAAGGCTTCGGGCAGCTCGCGGCCGAGCTGCAGGCGGTTGCCGTCCTGCCTGAGGATCTGCATCTTCGCCAGCCATTCCTCGAATTCCGGCGCGGGCCTGAGGCCAAGCACCTGGCGCACGTAGAGGGCGTCGTGGAAGGAGGTGGTCTGGTAGTTGAGCATCACGTCATCCGAGCCCGGGATGCCCATGATGAAGTTGATGCCCGCCGTGCCGAGCAGGGTCAGCAGCATGTCCATGTCGTCCTGGTCGGCTTCGGCGTGGTTGGTGTAGCAGATGTCGCAGCCCATGGGCACGCCGAGCAGCTTGCCGCAGAAGTGGTCCTCCAGCCCGGCGCGGATGATCTGCTTGCCGTTGTAGAGGTACTCCGGGCCGATGAAGCCGACCACGGTATTCACCAGCAGCGGTTTGAACTGGCGGGCAACCGCATAGGCGCGGGCTTCGCAGGTCTGCTGGTCCACGCCGTGGTGGGCGTTGGCCGAAAGCGCGCTGCCCTGGCCGGTCTCGAAGTACATGAGGTTGTCGCCGAGCGTGCCGCGTTTCTGCGACAGGCCGGCCTCGTAGCCTTCCTGCAGCGTCGCCAGGCTGATGCCGAAGCTGGCATTGGCCGCCTCGGTGCCGGCGATGGACTGGAACACCAGATCCAGCGGCGCGCCGCGATTGATCGCCTCGATGGAGGTGGTGACGTGGGTGAGGATGCAGGCCTGGGTCGGGATCTCGTAGCGGCTGATCACCGCATCGAGCATCTTCAGCAGCTCGCAGATGCCGGCGGTGCTGTCGGTGGCCGGGTTGATGCCGATCACCGCATCGCCGTTGCCGTAGAGCAGGCCGTCGAGGATGCTCGCAGCGATGCCGGCACCGTCGTCGGTCGGGTGATTGGGCTGCAGCCGGGTGGACATGCGCCCGGCCAGGCCGATGGTATTGCGAAAGCGGGTGACGACCCGGACCTTCTGCGCGACCAGGATCAGGTCCTGTACGCGCATGATCTTCGACACCGCCGCGACCATCTCTGGCGTCAGGCCCGGTGCCAGAGCCTTTAGGGACGACTCGTCCGCATCCTCGCCGAGCAGCCAGTTGCGGAAATCGCCGACGCTCAGGTGGCTGGCCGGGGCGAAGGCAGCGGCGTCATGGCTGTCGATGATCAGCCGAGTGACTTCATCGCTTTCGTAGGGAATCAGTGCTTCTTCGAGAAAGCGCTTGAGCGGCACCGAGGCCAGGCACATCTGCGCCGCCACGCGTTCGGCGTCGCTGTCGGCCGCGACCCCGGCGAGCAGGTCGCCGGAGCGCGCCGGGCTGGCCTTGGCCATCACCTCGCGCAGGTCGTCGAAGCGCCAGGTGGTGCCGCCCACGCTGTGGGAGTACGCCATGTCAGCCTCCTTCCTTCAGTGCAGTGAAGCTTCGGCTTTCTCGATCGCCGCGAACTCCTCTTCCGGCGTGCCGGCCACCAGATGGTGTCGACTGTAGATCGCGAAATAGGCGATGAAGATCCCGTAGATGATCGCGGCGCCGATGACCACCCGCGGATCGACCAGGAACCCCGCGATCACCGCGATGCAGGCCAGCACCAGCGCCACGCCCGAGGTGACGATGCCGCCGGGGGTCCTGTACGGGCGATGCAGATCCGGCCGGCGCAGGCGCAGGACGATGTGCGAGGCCATCATCAAGACGTAGGAGATGGTCGCGCCGAACACCGCGACGAGGATCAGCAGGTCGCCCTGGCCGGTCAGCGACAGCAGGAAACCGATCACCCCGGGGATCACCAGGGCCAGCACCGGCGCCTTGTTCGTGTTGGTCAGCGATAGCTTGCGCGGCAGATAGCCGGCCCGCGATAGGGCGAAGATCTGCCGGGAGTAAGCGTAGATGATCGAGAAGAAGCTGGCGATCAGACCGGCCAGGCCGACCAGATTGACGAAGCCGCTCATCCAGGTGGAGGAACCGTACGCCGTGGTCAGCGCTTCCACCAGCGGGTTGCCGGATGCCACCAGCGTGCTGGAGCCGGCGCCGCCTGGGCCGACCAGCAAGATCAGGCCGGCAAAGGCGACCAGAATCAGCATGGCGCCGATCAATCCACGCGGCATGTCGCGCTGCGGGTTCTTGGTTTCCTCGGCAGCCAGCGGCACGCCTTCCACAGCGAGAAAGAACCAGATCGCGTAGGGAATTGCCGCCCAGATGCCGACGTAGCCGTAGGGCAGAAAGTTGCTGGCGCCTGCAGCGGTGGTCGGTGCGATATCGAGCAGCTTGTCCACCGAGAAGTGCGGCACCATCGCGATGATGAACACGGCCAGCGCCAGGGCGGCGACGGCGGTGATGATGAACATCAGCTTCAGCGCCTCGCCGACGCCGAAGATATGGATGCCGATGAAGATGATGTAGAAGGCGAGATAGATCATCCAGCCGCCGATGCCGAACAGCGATTCGCAATAGGCGCCGATGAACACGGCGATGGCCGCCGGCGCAATGGCGTACTCGATGAGGATCGCCGTGCCGGTGAGAAAGCCGCCCAGCGGGCCGAACGCGGTACGGGCAAAACCGTAGCCGCCGCCCGCGGTCGGGACCATCGATGACAGCTCGGCCAGCGAGAAGCACATGCACAGGTACATGGTCGCCATCAGCAACGTAGCGATGAACAAGCCACCCCAACCGCCCTGGGCGAGCCCGAAGTTCCAGCCGGCATAGTCGCCGGAGATCACGTAGGCGACGCCGAGACCGACCAGCAGCACCCAGCCGGCGGCGCCTTTCTTCAGTTCGCGTTCCTGGAAATAGCTACTGCCAACGGTTTCGAAATCGATTGCATGGTGCGGTGGCGTTGAACGGCTGTGTTCGAGGGCCATGGGGAAATCCTCTTGGATAGGTTGGCAGGTCTCTCCCTAGCAAGCGTCATGCCCCACGCCGGAAATGCGATATTTACGGTGTTTTGTCAGCCAAGTTTGGCAAGAACGCACCTTTGGCGTGCTCCGCAGCACCACGGCGGAGCTCGGCAGGTGTCTTGTTCAAGGCGCGGGCGGCGTGTGCCACCCGCGCTGATCTATCAGAAGAAGCCCAGTGGGTTGATGTCGTAGCTGATCAGCAGGTTCTTGGTCTGCTGGTAGCTGTCGAGAATCATCTTGTGGGTTTCGCGACCGACGCCGGACTTCTTGTAGCCACCGAACGCGGCATGCGCCGGGTAGAGGTGGTAGCAGTTGGTCCAGACGCGGCCCGCCTTGATCGCCCGGCCCATGCGGTAGGCGCGGTTGATGTCGCGGGTCCAGACGCCGGCGCCAAGGCCGTACTCGGTGTCGTTGGCGATAGCCAGGGCTTCGGCTTCATCCTTGAAGGTGGTGACGCCGATCACCGGGCCGAAGATCTCCTCCTGGAACACACGCATCTGGTTGGTGCCCTTGAGCAGGGTCGGCTGGATGTAATAGCCGGTGGCGAGAGAGCCTTCGAGCTTCTCCGCTGCGCCGCCGGTCAGCACCTCCGCGCCTTCGCCCTTGGCGATCTCCAGGTAGGACATGATCTTGTCGAACTGCTGCTGGCTGGCCTGGGCGCCGACCATGGTCTCGGTGTCCAGCGGGTCGCCGCGCTTGATCTGCGCGACCTTCTTCATCACCGCTTCCATGAAGGGGGCGTAGATGGATTCCTGCACCAGCGCGCGCGACGGGCAGGTGCACACCTCGCCCTGGTTGAAGAAGCCCAGCACCAGGCCTTCAGCGGCCTTCTCGATGAAGGTCGCTTCGGCCTGCATGATGTCTTCGAAGTAGATGTTCGGGCTCTTGCCGCCCAGCTCTACGGTGCTCGGGATGATGCTTTCCGCGGCGCGCTTCATGATGTGCGAGCCCACCGGGGTGGAGCCGGTGAAAGCGATCTTGGCGATGCGCTTGCTCGAGGCCAGGGCCTCGCCGGCTTCACGACCGTAGCCCTGCACGACGTTGAGCACGCCCGGGGGCAGCAAGTCGCCGATGACTTCCATCAGCACTGCGATGCCTAGAGGGGTCTGCTCGGCCGGTTTCAGCACCACGCAGTTGCCTGCCGCCAGTGCCGGGGCGAGTTTCCAGGCGGCCATCAGAATCGGGAAGTTCCACGGGATGATCTGCCCGACCACGCCCAGCGGCTCATGGAAGTGATAGGCCGCGGTGTGCTCGTCGATCTCGGCTGCGGTGCCCTCCTGGGCGCGGATGCAGCCGGCGAAGTAACGGAAGTGGTCAGCCGCCAGCGGGATATCGGCGTTCAGCGTTTCCCGCACGGCTTTGCCGTTGTCCCAGGTTTCAGTGACGGCGAGCATCTCCAGGTTCTGCTCGATACGGTCGGCGATCTGCAACAGGATCAGCGAGCGCGCCTGCACGCTGGTCTTGCCCCAGGCATCGGCAGCGGCATGGGCGGCGTCCAGCGCCTTCTCGATGTCGGCGGCGTCGGAGCGCGGAAACTCGGCTATCGGCTGTCCGTTAACCGGAGACAGGTTGGTGAAATACTGCCCGTTGACGGGTTCGACGAACTCGCCATTGATGAAGTTGCCGTAGCGGGCCTTGAGGGTAACGAGGGCACCGTCGGTGCCGGGAGGGGCGTAGATCATGGGGGGCTCCGGTTTGTTCTTGGATGGAGATTCGCTGCATAAAGCGTAGATCACGACTTGAATGCTGTCGCGGTGGCCAGGGGCGCTTTTCGTGGCGGCAGAGCGAGCGCTGCCGCGCGGTCGGGCCGGGGCAGAAGCCCCGGCCCAGGGGCTCAGAGGGCGCTATGGAAGATCGCTTCGATTTCCTCTTGCGTGGCGCGGCGTGGATTGGTCAGGCCGCAGGCATCGTTCATGGCGTTGGAGGCCAGCGTCGGGATGTCATCGGCCTTGGCGCCAAGCTCGGCCAGGCCGCCCGGAATGCCGATTGCCTGCGACAGGGTACGGATTGCCACGAGTGCGGCTTCGGCACCCTGCGCGGCGTCGAGTCCGCGGGTCTCCACGCCCATCGCGGTTGCAACGTCGCGCAGGCGTTCGGGGCAGACGCTGGCGTTGTAGCTCTCCACGTGAGGCAGCAGTACGGCGTTGCAGACGCCGTGCGGCAGATCGTAGAAGCCGCCGAGCTGGTGAGCCATTGCGTGGACGTAGCCCAGCGAGGCGTTGTTGAACGCCATCCCGGCGAGGAACTGTGCGTAGGCCATGGCTTCGCGGGCGGGCATGTCGCTGCCGTTCTCGACGGCGGTACGCAGGTTTGCCGAGATCAGTTCGATGGCCTTGAGCGCGCAGGCATCGGTGATCGGCGTGGCGGCAGTCGATACATAGGCCTCAACCGCGTGGGTGAGCGCGTCCATGCCGGTCGCAGCGGTCAGTCCCTTGGGCATGGCGACCATCAATGCCGGGTCGTTCACCGACAGCAGCGGCGTGACGTTGCGGTCGACGATGGCCATTTTCACGTGGCGGGTTTCGTCGGTGATGATGCAGAAGCGAGTCATCTCGCTGGCGGTGCCGGCGGTGGTGTTGATCGCCACCAGCGGCAGTTGTGGTTTGGCCGAGCGGTCGACGCCTTCGTAGTCGGCGATATTCCCGCCGTTGGTGGCGCACAGGGCGATGCCCTTGGCGCAGTCATGGGGCGAGCCGCCACCGAGGGAAATGATGAAATCGCAGGCGCTGTCCCGCAGCTGGGCCAGTCCCTTCTCGACGTTGCCGACGGTTGGGTTCGGTTGTGCGCCGTCGAATACGACCGATTGGATATCCGCGGCAGCCAGCAGCGCGGCGACCTTTTCGGCGACGCCTGCTCGTGCCAGTCCGACATCGGTGACGATCAGCGCTTTGCGAAAGCCGTAGTTAGCGATGGCGACCATCGCTTCATCAAGGCTTCCGGCGCCCATCATGTTTACTGCGGGTATGAAGAAGGTGCTGCTCATGGTGAATGCCTGCGATTGTCTAGAATGAGGTTTTCGCAGCATCGCATCTGGACCTGAGGGCGAAATGATCTGGCTCAAGAAGGTGACTAGTCGGTCGTGTTTTGGCTATGCCTCCGACTAACGGCGCCTGGTCGGCTGGCGGGACCTGCTGTGCTAACCTGCGCCGCAGTTTTTCAGTGGGTCTCACCGCTTTTGAGGGCATCCATGCATATCCACATTCTCGGCATCTGCGGCACCTTCATGGGTTCGCTCGCGGTGCTGGCCAAGGAACTCGGGCATCGCGTCACCGGCTCCGACGCCAACGTCTATCCACCGATGAGCACCCAGCTCGAAGCCCAGGGCATCGAGCTGACCCAAGGCTACGAGCCGAGCCAGCTCGAGCCGGCGCCGGATCTGGTGGTGATCGGCAATGCCCTCAGTCGCGGCAACCCGGCGGTGGAATACGTGCTGAACAAGGGCCTGCCCTATGTCTCCGGCCCGCAGTGGCTGGCCGACCACGTGCTGCAGGGGCGCTGGGTGCTGGCGGCGGCCGGAACCCATGGCAAGACCACCACCAGCAGCATGCTGGCCTGGGTTCTGGAACATGCCGGCATGAGCCCGGGCTTTCTCATCGGTGGCGTGCCGCAGAACTTCGGCATCTCCGCACGGCTCGGTGGTACGCCGTTCTTCGTGGTCGAGGCCGACGAATACGACAGTGCTTTCTTCGACAAACGCAGCAAGTTCGTCCACTACCGCCCGCGCACCGCGATCCTCAACAACCTGGAATTCGATCACGCGGACATCTTCCCTGATCTCGCCGCCATCGAGCGGCAGTTTCATCATCTGGTGCGCACGGTGCCGGGCGAGGGGCTGATCATCCATCCCGAGTCGGAAGGTGCGCTCAAGCGCGTCATCGGCATGGGCTGCTGGACCCCTGTGCAGACCACCGGTGGCGGCGGCCAGTGGCAGGCGAAGCTGCTCAGTGCCGACGGTTCGCGCTTCGAGGTGATCTTCGAGGGCGTCGTACAGGGCGTAGTGGAATGGGAGCTGACCGGTCAGCACAACGTCAACAACGCGTTGGCGACGCTCGCCGCGGCGCGGCATGTGGGTGTGATGCCGAAGCAGGGCGCCGAGGCGCTGAGCGAGTTCCTGAGCGTCAAGCGACGCATGGAAAAGGTTGCCGAGGTCAACGGCGTGACCATCTACGACGACTTCGCCCACCACCCGACCGCCATCGCCACTACCCTCGACGGCCTGCGCAAGCGCGTCGGTGATACGCCGATCATCGCGGTGGTCGAACCGCGTTCCAACTCCATGAAGCTCGGCGCGCATCGCGAGGGCCTGGCTGAATCCGTGGCGCTGGCCAACCAGGCGATCTGGTACGCACCCGCTAATCTTGGCTGGGATCTGGCCGCAACCGTCGCCGGCTCGCCGGTGCAGACCACGGTCTGCGATTCGCTGGAGGCGATCATTGCCAAGGTCAAAGCTGACGCCGTGCCGGGCACCCAGGTGGTGGTCATGAGCAATGGCGGTTTTGGTGGGTTGCACGGCAAATTGGCTGAGGCGTTGAGCTGATTGCTCAAGGTGGAAACGCTTCGCGGTTTTCCACCCTACGATGACCGTGGGTAGGGTGGAAATCGCCGAAGGCATTTCCACGCGGATCGCATCAGCAAGTAGGGTGGGCCGGGCGACGTTCCGCTTCAGCCCGCCCGAACACGACCAAGTGGCTACAAGGGAACAAATGTATGAACGGACCGGAACGCATCACCTTGGCCATGACCGGCGCATCCGGCGCGCAGTACGGCCTGCGCCTGCTCGATTGCCTGATCCAGGAAGACCGCGAGGTGCATTTCCTGATCTCCAAGGCCGCGCAGCTGGTGATGGCCACCGAGACCGACGTGGTGCTGCCGGCCAAGCCGCAGGCCATGCAGGCGTTCCTCTCGGAATACACCGGTGCCGCCGCCGGGCAGATTCGCGTGTTCGCCAAGGAGGACTGGATGGCACCACCCGCGTCCGGCTCCGGTGCACCGACCTCCATGGTGGTGGTGCCTTGCTCCACTGGCACGCTGTCGGCAATTGCTACCGGCGCCTGCAACAACCTGATCGAGCGTGCCGCCGACGTCACGCTCAAGGAGCGCCGCCAGCTGATTCTGGTCCCGCGTGAAGCGCCGTATTCGAGCATCCACCTGGAAAACATGCTCAAACTGTCCAATCTCGGCGTGACCATCCTGCCGGCCTCGCCGGGCTTCTATCACCAGCCGCAGACCATCGACGACCTGGTCGATTTCGTCGTCGCGCGCATCCTCAATCTGCTCAACATCCCGCAGGACATGCTGCCGCGCTGGGGTGAGCACCATATCGTCAGCGACGACTGACATGCTCGGCCGAGCGCTGCTGGTCCTGGCGACGCTGAGCCTGCTCGGCGGCTGTGCCAGCGTGCGCACGCTGGATGCCGCCAAGCCCGGCGCACCGATCATCTATTCCGGCACGCGCCTGGACTGGTACAGCCTCAACGGCGGTTGCTGCCCGATGGATCGTTTCGGTGCCATGCCGCCGAAATATCCCGCGCTGGACCTGCCCGCCAGCGCCCTGGTGGATACGCTGCTGCTGCCCTTCGCCGTGGCGGCGGAGCTGGGTGTCGGCCTCGGCGTGCGCGGCGGTCTTTGAGCGGCGCGCCTTATTACTGATCTGGGTTCAGGCTGGCCTCCCGTGCAGCAGGCATAATTTCCCCGTCTGCGGCACAAGGAGAACAGGTGTGAAAGACCGAACTCAGTTCCACATGAATTACTGGATGATCGCCATTCTGGTGTTCCTCGGCCTGCAGTACCTGCTGTCGATCCAGCAGGAGGTGGCGACCATCCCTTACAGCGAGTTCGAGCAGCACCTCAAGGAGGGCCGCGTCGAAGAGCTGGCGATCACCGAGCGGCGCATCGAGGGCTTGCTGAAGGAGCCCTTGGCCAGCGGTCAGCGACGTTTCATCAGCAACCGCGTCGAACCGCAGTTGGCCGAGCATCTGCAGCAGTACCCGGTGCGCTACACCGGCAAGGTGGAAAGCACGCTGGTGCGTGACCTGCTGTCGTGGATCGTGCCGGCCATGCTCTTCTTCGGCATCTGGCTGTTCCTGCTCAAGCGCATCGGCAGCGGCCTGGGCGGCGGCGGCATGATGCAGATCGGCAAGAGCAAGGCGCGTGTCTATGTCGAGACCGACATGAAGGTGAGCTTCGCCGATGTCGCCGGCGTCGACGAGGCCAAGGACGAGCTCAAGGAAATCATCGAGTTTCTCCGCGATCCGCAAACCTATGGCCGCCTAGGCGGACGCATGCCCAAGGGCGTGTTGCTGGTCGGTCCACCCGGCACCGGCAAAACGTTGCTGGCGCGCGCCGTCGCTGGCGAGGCGAAGGTGCCGTTCTTCTCCATTTCCGGTTCCGAGTTCGTCGAGATGTTCGTCGGCGTCGGTGCCGCGCGGGTGCGCGATCTCTTCGAACAGGCGCGAGCCCAGGCGCCAGCGATCATCTTCATCGACGAACTGGATGCCCTCGGCCGCGCCCGCGGCGCCGGACCATTGTCCGGCGGGCATGACGAGAAGGAGCAGACGCTCAACCAGCTGCTGGTGGAGATGGACGGCTTCGATACCTCCAGCGGATTGGTCCTGCTGGCGGCCACCAACCGCCCGGAAATTCTCGACCCGGCCCTGCTCCGCGCCGGCCGTTTCGACCGCCAGGTGCTGGTCGATCGGCCGGACAAGGTCGGGCGGGTGCAGATTCTCAATGTGCACCTGAAGAAGTCGCGTCTGGGTATCGATGTCGACCCTCAGGCCATCGCCGCGCTGACGCCGGGCTTTACCGGTGCCGACCTGGCCAACCTGGTCAACGAAGCGACGCTGCTGGCGACCCGGCGCAATGCCGAGGCGGTGGCGATGGAAGATTTCACCGCGGCTATCGAACGCATCATCGCCGGCCTGGAGAAGCGCAATCGCCTGCTCAACCCGCGCGAACGGGAGATCGTCGCCTATCACGAGATGGGCCATGCCCTGGTGGCCATGGCTCTACCGGGGGTCGATCCGGTGCACAAGGTGTCGATCATCCCGCGCGGCATGGGCGCACTGGGCTACACCATCCAGCGGCCCATCGAGGACCGCTTCCTGATGACCCGCGAGGAGCTGGAAAACAAGATGGCCGTACTGCTCGGCGGGCGCGCGGCGGAATGGCTGGTGTTCGCCCATCTGTCCACTGGCGCCGCGGACGATCTGGCCAAGGTCACCGACATTGCCCGGGCCATGGTCACCCGTTACGGCATGTCCAAGCGTCTCGGGCATCTGGCGCTGGAGCGTGAGCCGAACTCGTTCCTTGGCAACGAGGCGATGCTCGGCCTCAAGCCGCAACATGACTATGCCGAGAGCACCGCAACCGCTATCGACGAGGAAGTGCAGGAGCTGGTGCAGTCTGCATTCCAACGCAGCCTGGGGTTGCTCGAGGAGCGGCATGAACTGCTTGAGCGCTGCGCGCGTCGTTTGCTGCAGCAGGAGACGCTGGATGCCGATGAGCTGCGTGAGCTCAGCGCGGCTCCAGCCAGCGATCCGGCACAGGCATCCCCTCAGGCCTGATGCGGCCTCATGGCTGGCGAGTCAGTCGGGCTGGCGCTGGGCATGTTGCGCCAGCGCCCACTCGACATGCTCGCGTACCAGCTCCGAGGGGTCGTCGCGGCGCGCCTGGAGCGCTTCCAGCACCGGGATGCTCGACGGCGCGTTGCCCAGGCCGACCGCCAGGTTGCGCAGCCAGCGCTGGTAACCGGCGCGGCGTAGCGGCGAACCCTCGGTGCGGCTGAGAAACTCCTCTTCCGTCCAGCGGAACAGGGTCGCCAGCTCGGCGTTGTCCAGGCTATGGCGTGGTTGAAAGTCACTCTGCTCGGTGGGGCGGGCGAATCGGTTCCACGGGCAGACGATCTGGCAATCGTCGCATCCGAATACGCGGTTGCCGATCTTGTCGCGCAGCTCGACGGGGATCGCGCCTTTCAGCTCGATGGTGAGATAGGAAATGCAGCGTCGCGCATCGAGTAGCCGTTCGCCGACGAAGGCATCGGTGGGGCAGACGTCCAGGCAGGCGTGGCAGCTGCCACAGTGATCGCGAGTCGTCGGTTCGTCGACCGGCAGAGCGATATCGACGAACAGTTCGCCGAGAAAGAACCAGCTGCCGGCCTTGCGGTTGAGCAGCAGGGTGTTCTTGCCGATCCAGCCGAGCCCTGCCTGCTGCCCGGCGGCCTTCTCCAGCACCGGCGCGCTGTCGACGAAGGCGCGAAAGCCGAACGGGCCGACCATCTGCTGAATGCGCTCGGCGAGCTGCTGGATGCGTTTGCGGATCAGCTTGTGGTAATCGCGGCCCAGCGCATAGCGTGACACATAGGCCTTCTCGGGACTTGCGAGCTGCTGCGTCATGCGCGTGTCGCCGGGCAGGTAGTCCATGCGCAGCGAGATCACCCTGAGCGTGCCCGGCACCAGTTCGTCCGGCCGCGAACGCTTGCTGCCGTGGGCGGCCATGTAGTCCATCTCGCCCTGATAACCGGCTGCCAGCCAGGCCTCCAGATGCGCTTCGTGCTCGCCGAGGTCGACATCGGTGATCCCCACCTGCTGGAAGCCGAGCTCACGCCCCCATTCCTTGATGGATTGGGCGAGGGCGGCGGGGTCGAGAGAGAGGCTGGACATTGGAGAGCGGCATGACAGGCGGGTGCGTATAATTCTGCCAGACATTCCGCCGCGATGATCCCTGCTCCGATGACCGATTCCCTGCCCGTCGCTCTGTATACCGCCGCCCAAGTGCGCGAACTCGATGCGCGCCTGATTGCCGCCGGCACTCCCGGTTTCGAATTGATGCAGCGTGCCGCTCATGTCGCATGGCGTGCGCTGCGTCGGCGCTGGCCGGATGCCGGGGCGGTCACCGTGCTGGCCGGACGTGGCAATAACGCGGGCGATGGCTACATCGTTGCGGCGCTGGCGCAGCGCTCCGGCTGGCAGGTGCGGGTGCTGGCGGTGGGCGATCCGCAAGCTTTGCAGGGCGATGCCGCGCAGGCCCTGGCCGAGGCGCGGGCGAGCGGTGTGGTCGTCGAGCCCTGGCATGCCGAGGCGATGTTGCAGGGCGTGCTGGTGGATGCGCTACTGGGCACCGGCATTGCCGGTGACGTGCGCGAGCCTTATGTCGCAGCGATCGAGGCGATCAATGCTAGTGCGCTACCGGTGCTGGCCGTTGATCTGCCATCCGGGCTCTGCGCCAACAGCGGGCGGGTGCTGGGTCACGCGGTGCGTGCCGATCTCAGTGTGACCTTCATCGGGCTCAAGCTCGGGCTGTTCACCGCGGACGGCCCGGATCGCGTCGGTACGTTGGTATTCGATGATCTGCAGGCCGATCCGCAGATCGTCAGTCAGGTCGCAGGCGACGCTGTACGCCTGGATCAGTCAGCGTTGGTGCCTGTCGCGCCGCGCTCGCCGGTGGCGCACAAGGGCAGCTTCGGTCAGGTGCTGGTCATTGGCGGCGATCTGGGGACCGGCGGCGCCGCGCTGCTCAGCGCCGAGGCGGCGTTGCGCTGCGGCGCGGGCATGGTGACGCTGGCGACTCGTCCGGAACATGTCACCGCTGCGCTGGTACGACGCCCGGAAATCATGTGCAGTGGCGTCGAGTCGACCTATAGCCTGACCGCGCTGGTCGAGCGCGCCGATGTGCTGGTGGTCGGCCCGGGCCTGGGGCAGGCGCCCTGGGGACGCAGCCTGCTGTCGCTGGCGGCGCAACATGAGTTGCCGCAGGTGTGGGACGCCGATGCGCTGAACCTGCTGGCGGCTGGCGGCATCGAATTGCCGGCAGTGAGCGTGATCACCCCGCACCCGGGCGAGGCTGCGCGGCTGCTGCAGTGCTCGGTAGCTGAAATCCAGGCTGATCGCCCCGCTGCGGCGCGTGCGCTGGCCCATCGCTACGCCTGCGTGGCACTGCTCAAAGGCGCCGGTACGCTGATCGCCGCCGCGGATGGTCGGCTGGCGCTCTGTGATCGCGGCCATCCGGCGATGGCCAGTGCCGGTTTGGGCGACGTGTTGGCCGGCGTGATCGGTGCGTTGCTGGCGCAAGACCTGAGGCCATTCGACGCGGCCTGCCTGGGGGCGTGGTTACACGCCTCCGCTGGCGAGCGCTTGGGTGAGCAGGGGCGCGGACTCGCCGCCAGCGATCTGATTCCCGTGATTCGTCAGTTGCTCGAGGAGCAGTCGCCATGCCGGAAGTGAATCTGTATGCCGCAGACGAGGCTGCCATGCTCGCGCTGGGCGCACGCATCGCTCAGGCGACCGGCGGTCGTGGCGTCATCTATCTGCATGGCGACCTGGGTGCGGGCAAGACCACATTGTCGCGCGGCCTGATTCGCGGCTTCGGTCATGCGGGCAAGGTCAAGAGTCCGACCTTCACATTGGTCGAACCCTACGAGTTGGGCGATGTGCAGGTTTACCACTTCGACCTGTATCGTCTGGTCGATCCCGAAGAACTGGAGTTCCTCGGCATCCGCGACTATTTCGAAGGCAATGCGCTGTGCCTGATCGAATGGCCGGAGCGCGGGGCCGGCATTTTGCCAAAGGCCGACATGGACATTACCATTGCACCGCATGAGGCCGGCCGTACGCTGCGCCTGTCGCCCCACACCGCGCGGGGTGAAGCCTGGTGTGTCGCCCTGACCGACGGAGAGCTATGAATAACATGGGTTTGGGTACGCGCATTCGCACCCTGATTGGTGGATTGGTGCTGTTGCTGATGGCAACCGACCTTCATGCCGCCAGCGATGTGCAGAGCGTGCGTCTGTGGCGTGCGCCGGACAACACCCGCCTGGTGTTCGATCTATCCGGCCCGGTCGAACACAAGATATTTACCCTTACCGCGCCCGATCGGCTGGTCATCGACGTGACCGGCGCGACGCTCAAGGCCGAGCTCGACAAGCTGCCTTTGAAGAACACGCCGGTCGCCTCCCTGCGCGCCGGTCAGCACGATGCCGACACACTTCGCGTGGTCGTCGATCTGCATGCGCCGGTAGCGCCGAAGAGCTTCAGTCTGGCGCCCAATCAACAATACGGTCATCGCCTGGTGGTCGACCTCTTCGATCAGGCGACAGCCGCTCGCGCCGCGACCCAGCCGCCAGCCACCGCCACTCCGGCGACACCCGCCGCCCCGGTTTCCCCGACCCTGCCGGCGGTGAAGCTGCCGGCTACGGCGAGCAGTAAGCGCGACATCGTGATCGCCATCGACGCCGGTCATGGTGGCGAAGACCCCGGCGCGATTGGACCCGGCAAGATCTACGAGAAACACGTGGTACTGCAGATTTCCAAGGAACTGCAACGACAGATCAACGCCGACAAGGGTTTTCGAGCCGAGCTGGTGCGCACGGGCGACTACTTCATCCCGCTGCGCAAACGCACCGAGATCGCGCGCAAGAAGGGCGCCGATCTGTTCGTCTCGATCCATGCCGATGCCGCGCCGCGTTCGGCGGCCTACGGTGCCTCAGTGTTCGCCCTGTCCGACCGCGGCGCCACCTCGGAAACTGCGCGCTGGCTGGCCGACAGCGAGAACCGTTCCGACCTGATTGGCGGTGCCGGCAACGTCAGCCTTGGCGACAAGGACCAGATGCTTGCAGGTGTGCTGCTGGACCTGTCGATGACCGCCTCGTTGTCATCGAGCCTGAATGTCGGGCAGAAAGTATTGAGCAACATGGGGCGCATCACCCCGCTGCACAAGCGGCGGGTCGAGCAGGCGGGCTTCATGGTGCTGAAGTCGCCGGATATCCCGTCGATTCTGGTGGAGACCGGCTTCATCTCGAACCCGTCCGAGGCCAAGAAGCTGCAGACGGCGAGCCACCAGCAGTCGCTGGCGCGCTCGATCCACAGTGGCGTAAGGCAGTTCTTTCATGAGAATCCGCCGCCTGGAACCTATGTGGCCTGGTTGCGGGATTCCGGCAAGATCGCCAGTGCGCCGCGCGAGCACATCGTACGTTCCGGCGAGAGCCTGGCATTGCTCGCCCAGCGCTATCAGGTAAGCCTGACTTCCCTGCGCAGCGCCAACAATCTGCGCAATGACGTGATCAAGATCGGCCAGACGCTGAGCATTCCCGCCACCACGCTGGCCTCGCAACCATGAGCGAGGTGCCGCGCATCCAGCTGCTAAGTCCGCGGCTGGCGAACCAGATTGCCGCCGGCGAGGTGGTGGAACGCCCGGCCTCGGTGATCAAGGAGCTGCTGGAAAACAGTCTGGATTCGGGCGCGCGACGCATCGATGTGGACATCGAGCAGGGCGGGGTCAAGCTGCTGCGAGTGCGCGACGACGGCTGCGGCATTCCGCCGGACGATCTGCCGCTGGCCCTGGCGCGTCACGCCACCAGCAAGATTCGTGATCTGGAAGACCTCGAACGGGTCATGAGTCTGGGTTTTCGGGGCGAAGCGCTGGCTTCGATCAGTTCCGTCTCGCGTCTGACCATGACTTCACGCACCGCCGATGCCAGCGAGGCCTGGCAGGTGGAGACCGAGGGGCGTGAAATGGAAGCGCGGGTGCAGCCCGCGGCGCATCCAGTGGGCACCTCGGTGGAGGTGCGCGATCTGTTCTTCAATACGCCGGCGCGACGCAAGTTTCTGCGCACCGAGAAGACCGAATTCGATCACCTTCAGGAAGTCATCAAGCGCCTGGCGCTGGCGCGTTTCGACGTGGCCTTCCATCTGCGCCACAACGGCAAGGTCGTGCTGGCGCTGCGCCAGGCCGAAGACGATGCGGCGCGCGCGCGTCGTGTCGCTTCGGTATGCGGGCCGGCGTTCCTCGAGCAGGCGCTGCCCATCGAGATCGAGCGTAACGGCTTGCGACTGTGGGGCTGGGTCGGGCTGCCGACCTTCTCGCGCAGTCAGGCGGACCTGCAGTATTTCTACGTCAACGGGCGCATGGTTCGCGACAAGCTGGTGGCCCACGCGGTACGCCAGGCCTATCGCGATGTGCTATTCAACGGCCGGCACCCGACGTTCGTGCTGTTCCTCAATGTCGACCCGGCGGTGGTGGACGTCAACGTGCATCCGACCAAGCATGAAGTGCGCTTCCGCGACAGCCGCATGGTGCATGACTTCCTTTACGGCACGCTGCATCGTGCGCTGGGGGATGTGCGGCCGGAAGATCAGCTCGCGGCACCGGCCAGCGTCACGCCGATGACGCAGGTTTCCGGGCTGGCCGCTGGCGAGTTCGCCGGGCAGAACGAAATGAGTCTGGCGGCCAGCGTGCTTGAGCGGCCCCAGGATGATACGTCGCCCTGGCGCGGCGCAGGGGCCGGTTATCAGGCGCCACGGCCAGCTTCGGCCGGCTATACCGCCGAAGCTCAGGGTGCTTATCGCGAGTTCTTCACGCCGTTGCCCGAGAGCGGTCCCGCGGCACTGCCGGCGAGTCAGGATGACGTGCCGCCGCTGGGGTATGCGCTGGCGCAGCTCAAGGGCGTCTACATCCTCGCCGAAAATGCCCAGGGCATGGTGTTGGTTGACATGCACGCCGCTCACGAACGCATCACCTATGAGCGACTGAAAACCGCCATGGCCAGCGAAGGCTTGCGCGGGCAGCCATTGCTGGTGCCTGAGTCGATTGCGCTGAGTCAGCGTGAAGCCGACTGCGCCGAAGAGCACGGGCAATGGTTTCAGATGCTGGGTTTCGAGCTGCAACGACTGGGGCCGGAAACCTTGGCGATTCGACAGATCCCGTCGCTGCTCAAGCAGGCCGAAGCGACCCGGCTGGTCCGCGACGTGTTGGCCGATCTGCTTGAGTACGGCACCAGTGACCGTATTCAGGCCCATCTGAACGAGCTGCTGGCGACCATGGCGTGTCATGGCGCAGTGCGCGCCAACCGGCGGCTGACGGTGCCGGAGATGAACGCCTTGCTGCGCGATATGGAACATACCGAGCGCAGCGGGCAGTGCAATCACGGGCGTCCGACCTGGACGCAGCTCGGCATGGACGAGCTGGACAAGCTGTTCCTGCGCGGTCGCTGAGTAATCCTCGCGGCGAACCGTGCTTGCAGCCGGCCGCCTGTCGCCGGAAACTATGCGGCCAAGACCGTCGAGCTTCCTGATGTCCGCTCTCCCTCCTGCCATCTTCCTCATGGGCCCCACTGCGTCGGGCAAGACCGATCTTGCGTTGGAGCTGGCGCGCTTGCTGCCCTGCGAGCTGATCAGTGTCGATTCGGCGCTGGTCTATCGCGGCATGGATATCGGCACGGCGAAGCCGTCGGCTGAGGTGTTGGCCGAGTTTCCCCATCGTCTGGTGGACATTCTCGACCCGGCCGAGAGCTACTCGGCTGCAGAGTTCAGCGCAGATGCCCTGGCGGCCATGGCCGAGATCAGCGCGGCTGGCCGAATTCCTCTGCTGGTTGGCGGCACTATGTTGTATTTCAAGGCGTTGCAGGAAGGGCTCGCCGATATGCCGGCAGCTGACCCGTTGCTACGTGCCGAACTCGAGGCGCTGGCCGCGACGCAAGGGTTGCAGGTGCTGCACGATCAGCTGGCCCAGGTGGATCCGGAGTCGGCAGCGCGCATTCATCCTAACGATCCGCAGCGGCTGGTACGCGCGCTAGAGGTATATCGCGTCAGCGGCTTGACCATGAGCGAGCACCGTGCCCGACAAAGGTCGCAAAAAGCCGTCGCAGACGCTCCAGGCTCAGGAGTCTTGCCTTATACTGTCGCGCAACTGTGCATCGCCCCCGCACAACGCCACATCCTGCATGAGCGCATCGAGAGACGTTTCCTGCACATGGTTGAACAGGGCTTTGTCGAAGAGGTCGAAGCCCTGAGGAACCTGGGTGATCTGCACCTTGGCATGCCGTCGATTCGAGCGGTTGGTTATCGTCAGGTCTGGGAATATCTGGACGGATCATCGACCCGAGAGGAAATGGTGGAGCGCGGCATCATCGCAACCCGGCAACTGGCCAAGCGGCAGTTCACCTGGTTGCGAAGCTGGGGGGAGATGCACTGGCTGGACAGTTTGTCCCGCGACAATCTGCCGCGCGCATTGAAATACCTGCAATCGCTCTCCATATTGAGCTGACACTGCGAATTGACCGTCTATTCTCAGACAAGTGGATCGTCGGTTGTACTTTTAGAACACTAATGAAAACAGATCCTCTAAGGAGTGCGGCACATGTCAAAAGGGCATTCGCTACAAGACCCTTACCTCAACACACTGCGTAAGGAACGCGTCCCGGTTTCCATCTATCTGGTCAACGGCATCAAGCTGCAGGGCCAGATCGAATCCTTCGACCAGTTCGTCATTCTTCTGAAAAACACCGTCAGCCAGATGGTCTACAAGCACGCCATCTCCACTGTGGTTCCGGGCCGCCCTGTGCGCCTGCCGACCGCTGGTGATGCCGAGCAATCCGAATCGAGCAACGACTGAGGTAGGTTTCTTTGTTCTTCGAACGTCCCGGTGGTGGTGAGCGGGCTATCCTGGTGCACCTGGACGGCCAGGACCCCGCGGCGCGCGAGGACCCTCAGGAATTCCAGGAGCTGGCGCGCTCGGCAGGCGCCGAGGCGATTGGCTTCGTCAATGTCGCCCGGCATCAGCCGTCCGCCAAGTTCCTCATCGGCAGTGGCAAGGTCGAGGAGCTGCATGACCTTGTCAAGGATGGCGAGGCCGAGTTGGTGATCTTCAATCACACCCTGACGCCTAGCCAGGAGCGCAACCTCGAGCGAGCGCTCGAATGTCGCGTGCTGGATCGTACCGGTCTGATTCTGGATATCTTCGCCCAGCGCGCACGCACCCATGAAGGCAAGCTACAGGTCGAACTGGCCCAGCTTGAGCACATGAGTACGCGCCTGGTTCGCGGCTGGACTCACCTTGAGCGACAGAAGGGCGGTATCGGTCTGCGTGGCCCGGGTGAAACCCAGCTGGAAACCGACCGCCGCTTGCTGCGTGTGCGCATCCGGCAAATCAAGCAGCGCCTGGAAAAGGTCCGCGGTCAGCGCGAGCAGGCTCGTCGCGGGCGTCGTCGTGCCGATATACCCTCCGTGTCGCTGGTTGGTTACACCAACGCCGGCAAGTCCACCTTGTTCAATGCGCTGACCGAGTCGGATGTGTACGCGGCCAATCAGCTGTTCGCCACGCTCGATCCGACTTTGCGGCGGCTTGAGCTGGATGATGTCGGGCCGGTGGTGCTGGCCGACACCGTGGGTTTCATCCGTCATCTGCCACACAAGTTGGTGGAGTCCTTCAGGGCTACGCTGGAAGAGTCCAGCAACGCCGATCTTCTCTTGCATGTCATCGATGCGCACGAGCCAGAGCGCGATCAGCAGATCGAGCAGGTGCTGGCGGTGCTCGGTGAGATCGGCGCCAACGAGTTGCCGATGCTCGAGGTCTATAACAAGGTTGACCTGATGGAGGGCATCGAGCCGCAGATTCAGCGCGACGCCGATGGCAAGCCGCAGCGTGTCTGGGTGTCCGCTCGTGATGGATTGGGGCTGGATCTGGTGCGCCAGGCCATTGCCGAGCTGTTGGGCAACGATCTGTTTGTCGGGACGCTGCGCCTGCCGCAGCGGCTCGGGCGGCTGCGGGCGCAGTTCTTCGAGCTCAGCGCGGTGCAGCGGGAAACGCATGATGACGAAGGTGGCAGCCTGCTGGAAGTTCGCTTGCCAAGAATCGAATTGAATCGCTTGATCAGTCGCGAAGGGTTGCGGGTGGATGAGTTCATCGAGCAACACACTTTGCAATAAAGCCTCTAGTGGCAATTTTGCCGGTAGTTCGGGGCTTTCTGTAGCATTGGTGGGCGCGCCGTGGGCGCGCCTTTAGCTTTATTTGAATGGAGAGCGCTATGGCTTGGAATGAGCCGGGTGGCAACTCGAACAACCAGGATCCCTGGGGCAGTGGTGGCGGTGGTCGTCGCGGTGGTGGCGGTGGCGACCAGAAAGGCCCGCCGGATCTCGATGAGGCTTTCCGCAAGCTGCAGGACAGCCTGAACGGCATGTTCGGTGGCAAGAAGCGTGGCGGCGGCAGCAATTTCGGTGGCAGCGGCAAGCGCGGCGGCTTCGGTCTGGTTTGGATTGCCCTGGTCGTGCTGCTGGCCGTCTGGCTGTTCAATGCGATCTATATCGTCGACGAGCAGGAGCAGGCCGTCGTGCTGCGCTTCGGCAAGTATCACGAGACAGTCGGGCCGGGCCTGAACATTTACTTCCCGCCGATCGATCGCAAGTTCCAGGAAAACGTCACCCGCGAGCGTTCTTACAGCAAGCAGGGGCAGATGCTCACCGAGGATGAGAACATCATCGAGGTGCCGCTCACCGTTCAGTACAAGATCAGCAATCTGCAGTCTTTCGTGCTCAACGTCGATCAGCCTGAGGTGAGCTTGCAGCATGCTACCGACAGTGCCGTTCGCCACGTGGTGGGTTCGACTGCCATGGATCAGGTGCTCACCGAAGGCCGTGAGGTCATGGCTGGTGAGGTCAAGGAGCGTCTGCAACGGTTTCTCGACAACTATGGCACTGGCATCGTCGTCACTCAGGTCAACTTGCAGAGTGCGGCAGCGCCGCGTGAAGTGCAGGAAGCGTTCGATGATGTGATCCGTGCACGTGAAGACGAGCAGCGTGAGAAGAATCAGGCCGAATCCTACGCTAATGGCGTGATCCCCGAAGCCCGTGGTCAGGCCCAGCGTATGCTGGAGGAGGCCAGCGGTTATCGCGATGCGGTGATTTCGCGTGCCACAGGTGAGGCGGACCGCTTCAGCAAGCTGGTCGCCGAGTACCGCAAGGCGCCGGAGGTCACTCGTGAGCGTCTGTATCTGGAAACTATGCAGGAAGTCATGAGTAACACCAGCAAGGTCATGGTTAGCGGTGATGGAGGGCAGAATCTGCTCTACCTGCCGCTGGACAAGATGATCAACAGTCGTGGTGCGAGCACGCCGGCTCCGGCCGGAGTTGCGTCGGGCGCGGCTACCCAGGGCACCCGTCTGCCGCCGGAGCTGGATCCGCGTGAAGTTCGTACGAGGGAGAGCCGCTGATGAGCAATAAATCCCTTACCGCTCTGATCGTGGGCGTTGTGGCGGCAATCGTTCTGTGGAACAGCTTCTACATCGTCTCGCAGACCGAGCGTGCAGTCCTGCTGCGCTTCGGCCGCATCGTCGAGCCTGATGTGAAGCCTGGCCTGCACATGAAGATTCCGTACGTGAACTCGGTGCGCAAATTCGATGCGCGACTGCTGACACTGGATACCACGACTTCCCGTTTCCTGACCCTGGAAAAGAAAGCGCTGATGGTCGACTCCTACGCCAAGTGGCGTGTGGATGATGCCGAGCGCTTCTACACCGCGACCTCGGGGATGAAGCAGATTGCCGATGAGCGCCTGGCTCGCCGTCTGGAGGCGGCGTTGCGTGACCAGTTCGGTAAGCGCACGTTGCACGAGTCCGTTTCCGGTCAGCGTGACGAGCTGATGGCTCAGGTCACAACCAGCCTGAACCGCGCCGCTCAACAGGAGCTGGGCATCGAAGTGGTCGATGTGCGCGTCAAGGGCATTGATCTGCCGCGGGAAGTCAATCGCAGCGTGTTCGAGCGGATGAGCTCTGAGCGTGAGCGTGAGGCTCGTGAGCATCGCGCCAAAGGTAAAGAGCTAGCCGAAGGTATCCGTGCCGACGCCGATCGTCAGCGCCGTGTCCTGCTGGCCGAGGCGTTCCGCGAGGCTGAGGAGCTGCGCGGTGATGGCGATGCCCAGGCTGCTGCCATCTATGCCGCGGCGTATGGTCAGGATCAGGAGTTCTATGCCTTCCATCGCAGTCTGCAGGCTTATCGCGAGAGCTTCTCCAGCAAGGAAGACGTCTTGGTGCTCGATCCGAAGAGTGATTTCTTCCGTTATCTGGAAAAGAGCAACTAGTTGATGGCGAGATGAAGGTCACCCGGCGGCACGGCCGTGCCGTCGGGTGACCGTTAGAGAAAAGATTGCTATGATCCGCCAGCCGGGAAAATCCCGGCTTTTTTGCGTCTGTGCCCTTGAGGTCGCAGGCTATCCCAGGCATGCAGCGGTCATGCCGATCCCTTCACAGGGCATGGCTCGGATGCCATGGTTCGAATACAACTGCACGCGACCGAAGGCCGGCTAAGGCTGCTGCCGCGGTTTTCGTCTGGGCTTACCGGAACGAGAGGTGATTTCGCGAATGGCAACGGTAGACCGCTGGCTTTTGCCAGATGGCATCGAAGAGGTGCTGCCGCCGGAGGCGGCGCGTATCGAAACGGCGCGTCGGCGCGTGTTGGACCTGTTCCAGTGCTGGGGCTACGAGCTGGTCATCACCCCGCACGTGGAGTTTCTCGAGTCGTTGCTCACCGGTTCCGGGCAGGATCTGGATCTGCGTACGTTCAAGGTCATCGACCCGCTTTCCGGTCGCCAGATGGGGCTGCGGGCTGATATCACGCCACAAGTGGCCCGGGTCGACGCGCATACCCTGCGTCGCGAAGGTCCCAGTCGCCTGTGCTATGCCGGTAGTGTGTTGCATGCCAAGCCGCAGGCGCTTTCCACCTCGCGCAGCCCTATCCAGTTGGGGGCTGAGCTGTATGGCGATGCGTCTGCTGCCAGTGATATCGAGGTCATCAGTCTGATGCTGGAAATGCTCGAGCTTGCCGAGGTGCCGGATGTGCATATGGATCTCGGGCATGTGGGCATCTATCGCGGTCTGGCCAAGGCTGCCGGGCTGAGCGGCGAAGCCGAGCAGCGGTTGTTCGATGCGCTGCAGCGCAAGGCGATGGACGAGATTGCCGAGCAGACTGCTGCGCTCGATCCGGCATTGGCCGGCATGCTGCGCGCGCTGGCGCGGTTGTGCGGTGGGCGGGAAGTGCTCGATCAGGCGCGTATGGTGCTGGCGGCTGCGCCCGCCGAGGTGCAGGCCGCGCTGGAAACGCTGACGGCCATTGCCGATCAGTTGGCGGCGCGTTATCCGGATGTGCCGCTGTATTTCGATTTGGGCGAGTTGCGTGGCTATCACTACCATACTGGAGTGGTGTTCGCGGTGTTCGTACCCGGCGTCGGTCAGTCGATCGCACAGGGTGGTCGTTATGACGATATTGGTGCCGACTTCGGTCGCGCACGCCCGGCGACGGGTTTCTCCACCGACCTGAAGACGCTGGTCAGTCTGGGCAGTGCTGATCTTTCCGCGCCTGTGTCGGGCGTTTGGGCGCCGCAAGACGGCGAACCGGGTCTGTGGGATGCGGTCCGTCAGCTGCGGCGTCAGGGCGAGCGCGTGGTGCAAGCCCTTGATGGGCAGTCGCGAGCCGATGCTGCGCAGCTCGGCTGCGACCGGCAATTGCAATTGAAGGATGGTGTCTGGACGGTGGCTTCGCTGGCGTCCTGATGGCTGTGGCGCCGCGCTGCGGCGCTGGCCTGGTTTCGATTATCGCCGGTTGCGACCGGCATGCTTCGCCGAAGAGGACAGAGGGTTATGGGTAAGAACGTCGTGGTCCTGGGCACCCAGTGGGGTGATGAGGGCAAGGGCAAGATCGTCGATCTGCTGACCGATCAGGCGGCTGCGGTCGTGCGTTACCAGGGCGGCCACAATGCCGGACATACCCTGGTCATCGACGGTGAGAAGACCGTGCTGCACCTGATTCCGTCCGGCATCCTGCGTGACAATGTGCAGTGTCTGATCGGCAACGGCGTGGTGGTCGCTCCCGATGCGCTGCTGCGTGAGATCACCAAGCTGGAAGAAAAGGGTGTGCCGGTACGCGAGCGCTTGCGCATCAGTCCGTCCTGCACGCTGATCCTGCCGTACCACGTGGCGCTGGATCAGGCGCGTGAGGCTTCGCGCTCGGAAGGCAAGATCGGCACGACGGGGCGTGGCATTGGCCCGGCTTACGAGGACAAGGTTGCGCGTCGCGGCCTGCGCATTGCTGACCTGTTCAACCCGGAGCGCTTCGCGGTCAAGCTGCGCGAGCTGCTGGAATACCACAACTTCGTGCTGCAGAACTTCTACAAGGTCGAGCCGGTTGATTTCCAGAAGACCCTAGATGAGGCGCTCGGCTACGCGGAAATCCTCAAGCCGTTGATCACCGATGTCACCGCCCGCCTGCACGAGCTGCGCAAGCAGGGTGCCTGCATCATGTTCGAGGGCGCGCAGGGCTCGCTGCTGGACATCGACCATGGCACCTATCCCTACGTTACCAGCTCCAGCACCACTGCCGGCGGCACTGCCACCGGTTCGGGCTTCGGTCCGCTGTATCTGGATTACATTCTCGGTATCACCAAGGCATACACCACGCGCGTGGGTTCCGGTCCGTTCCCGACCGAGCTGTTCGATGATATCGGTGCTCGCCTGGCCGAGCGCGGTCACGAGTTCGGTTCCACTACCGGTCGTGCGCGGCGCTGCGGCTGGTTCGATGCAGTGATCCTGCGTCGCGCCATCGAGATCAACAGTATATCCGGCATCTGCCTGACCAAGCTCGACGTGCTCGATGGTCTGGAAACCATCCGCATATGTGTCGGTTACAAGGATCGTAACGGCGATGTTCTGGTTGACGCGCCGACCGATGCGGACAGCTATGACGGCCTGCAGCCGGTATACGAAGAGATGCCGGGCTGGAGCGAGTCGACTGTTGGTGCGAAGACCCTTGATGAGCTGCCCGCCAATGCGCGCGCGTACATCAAGCGTCTCGAGGAGCTGGTCGAGGCGCCGGTGGATATCATCTCCACCGGCCCGGATCGCAACGAAACCATTGTGCTGCGCCACCCTTACGCCTGATCTAGGCTGCAGGTACAAAAAGACCGCCTTCGGGCGGTCTTCTTTTGTCTGGCGTGGCCGGCTATCGGAAGGGGCAGTTCAATCAGTTGCTCGCCGAAACGAAAAAACCGAGCCAGGGGCTCGGTTTTTTCTTGAAGAGTGGTGCCCAGGAGAAGACTCGAACTTCCACGGTGTTGCCACCGCTAGGACCTGAACCTAGTGCGTCTACCAATTCCGCCACCTGGGCACATTGCGATGATTGCTCACCGGCTTTTTGCCATTTCACCGATTAGATCGGCCGAAGTCGGCTTCTTCGTCTTGCATGAGACTCGCCATGTCGCAGCGGGTTTCATTTGAATAAGTGGTGCCCAGGAGAAGACTCGAACTTCCACGGTGTTGCCACCGCTAGGACCTGAACCTAGTGCGTCTACCAATTCCGCCACCTGGGCACTAGAAACGATGATACTAAGCCGTTTCCGTGTTACAACGTCTGCCAGACATTGTGGGCGCGAACTATACGGCTGAGGTTTGGCCTTGTAAACCCCTGATGGCGAAAAATAATTCGCGTGAAAGCTGCCGTCCGGGAGCGATTCGCGCTTCAATAGAAGAAGGGCGTTCTGGCCCTATAAATGAATGAAAGGTGACATCTCTTAATGGCCGATTGGCAATCCCTCGATCCCGAGGCCGCTCGTGAAGCGGAAAAGTACGACAACCCCATTCCCAGTCGCGAGCTGATTCTCCAGCATCTCGGTGAGCGCGGCTCCCCGGCGGCCCGCGAAGAGCTGGTTGAAGAGTTCGGACTGGTGTCCGAAGAAGATATCGAAGCGCTGCGTCGCCGCCTGCGAGCGATGGAGCGCGATGGTCAGCTAATCTACACCCGGCGCGGCACCTATGCCCCGGTGGACAAGCTGGACCTGGTCTGCGGTCGCGTCAGTGGGCACCGCGACGGCTTCGGCTTTCTCATCCCGGATGACGGCAGCGATGACCTGTTTCTCAGCCCCGCGCAGATGCGCCTGGTGTTCGACGGCGACCGCTGTCTGGCGCGCGTTGCCGGGCTTGATCGGCGTGGGCGTCGTGAGGGCGCGATCGTTGAAGTGATCAGTCGGGCTCACGAAAGCATCGTTGGTCGCTACCACATTGAGAGCGACGTCGGTTTTGTCATTCCTGACAACCCGAAAATCCAGCAGGAAGTGCTGGTGACGCCGGGCCGCGCGCTCGACGCCAAACCGGGGCAGTTTGTCGAGGTCAAGATCACTCACTGGCCGACCCAGCGCTTCCAGCCGCAGGGCGACATCGTCGAGGTGATCGGCAACTACATGGCGCCGGGCATGGAAATCGACGTGGCGCTACGCAGCTTCGATATCCCGCATGTCTGGCCGGAAGCGGTGCTGAAGGAAGCGTCCCGGCTGAAGCCCGAGGTCGAGGAAAAGGACAAGCACAAGCGCGTCGATCTGCGCCATCTACCGTTCGTGACCATCGATGGTGAGGACGCGCGCGACTTCGACGATGCGGTCTATTGCGAGAAGCCTGGCGGCTGGAAGCTCCTGACAGGAGGTTTCCGCCTGTATGTCGCCATTGCCGACGTGTCGCACTACGTCAAGGTCGACTCGGCGCTCGACAAGGAGGCCGTGGTTCGCGGCAACTCGGTGTACTTCCCTGAGCGGGTGGTGCCCATGCTGCCCGAGCAGCTTTCCAACGGGCTCTGTTCGCTGAATCCGCAGGTCGATCGCCTGGCCATGGTCTGCGAGATCACGCTGAGCAAGTCGGGAAAGATGACCGACTACCAGTTCTACGAGGCGGTGATTCATTCCCATGCGCGACTGACCTACAACAAGGTCAGCGCGATGCTGGAGCAGCCCAAGTCAGCCGAAGGCAAGCGGCTGAGTGGGGAGTACGCCGAAGTGTTGCCGCATCTCAAGCAGCTCTATTCGCTCTACAAGGTGCTGCTCAAGGCGCGTCATACCCGCGGCGCGATCGATTTCGAGACCCAGGAAACGCGTATCGTCTTCGGTGCCGATCGCAAGATCGCCGAGATTAAGCCGACCGAGCGCAACGATGCGCACAAGCTGATCGAGGAGTGCATGCTCTGCGCCAACGTCGCCACGGCGGCATTCCTGCAGAAGCATGAGATCCCAGCGCTTTATCGTGTCCACGATGCGCCGCCGCTGGAGCGCCAGGAAAAGCTGCGCGCCTTTCTCGGTGAACTGGGTCTCTCGTTGCACAAGGGCAAGGAAGGTCCGACGCCGAAGGATTACCAGGCGCTGTTGGAGCAGATTCAGGGGCGCCCGGATTTCCATGTGATCCAGACGGTCATGCTGCGCTCGCTGAGTCAGGCCGTATACAGCGCCGAGAACAATGGTCACTTTGGCCTGAACTACGAGGCTTACGCCCACTTCACTTCGCCAATCAGGCGTTATCCCGATCTGCTGGTGCACCGCGCCATTCGCAGTGTCATCCGCTCCCGTCGAGACACGCCTCATGTGCGCCGCGAAGGCGCCACCAGCATGCCCAAGGCGCGAATCTATCCGTACGACGAAGCCGCGCTGGAGCAGCTGGGCGAGCAATGCTCGATGACCGAGCGACGCGCCGACGAAGCTACCCGCGACGTCACTAACTGGCTCAAGTGCGAGTTCATGAAGGATCGTGTCGGCGAGGCCTTCCCTGGTGTGATTACTGCGGTGACTGGTTTCGGCCTGTTCGTCGAGCTGACCGACATCTACGTGGAAGGGCTGGTGCATGTCACTGCCATGCCGGGCGACTACTACCACTTCGATCCGTTGCACCACCGGTTGTCCGGCGAGCGCAGTGGGCGCAGTTTCCGTCTCGGCGACAGCGTCGAGGTGCGCGTCATGCGCGTCGATCTGGATGAGCGCAAGATCGATTTCGAGCTGATCGGTGGTGGTACCAAGTCTGCTCCGGGGCAGCGTGACGGTGCGAGCCGTGGACGCGAGCCGGGCAATGCCGATGTGCGCAAGAGTCGAGAGCTGAAGAAGGCATTGCTCGCCGAGGCGAAGGGCGGCAGGAAGGGCAAGAGCGAGAAGGCGGCGGGCGGGAGCAAGTCGCGATCAGGCTCAACCAAGCCGAAATCTGCAGCCAAGTCAGGTGAAAAACCCACCGGCTCGAGTGGCGGTGCCAGAAAGCGCAAGGCCAAGTCATGAGTCAGCTGGAAAAGATCTACGGCCTGCACGCTGTCGAGGCATTGCTGCGCCATCATCCCAGGCGCGTCAAGCAGGTATGGCTGGCAGAGGGGCGCGGCGATCCGCGCGCCCAGATGGTGATCGAGCTGGCTGCTCAGGCACGTGTGAATGTCGGGCAGTGTGAGCGGCGGGAGATGGATGCCTGGGTCGAAGGCGTGCATCAGGGTGTGGTCGCCGAGGTGAGCCCCAGTCAGGTATGGGGTGAGGCCATGCTCGAGGAGTTGCTTGATCGCGCCGATGGCCCGCCGCTGCTATTGGTGCTGGATGGTGTGACGGATCCGCACAACCTCGGAGCCTGTCTGCGCACCGCGGACGCGGCCGGTGCGCTCGCCGTGATCGTGCCGAAAGACAAATCGGCCACTCTCAATGCCACCGTGCGCAAGGTTGCCTGCGGTGCGGCGGAAGTGATTCCGCTGGTCGCCGTGACCAACCTTGCGCGTACGCTGGAGAAGCTGCAGCAGCGTGGATTATGGGTCGTGGGGGCGGCGGGCGAAGCCGAGCAATCACTCTACGATCAGGATCTCACCGGGCCCATCGTGCTTATCATGGGTGCCGAGGGTCGCGGTATGCGGCGCCTAACGCGTGAACACTGTGATTATCTGGTACGTCTGCCCATGGCCGGCAGCGTCAGCAGTCTGAACGTTTCTGTGGCGACCGGCGTATGCCTGTTCGAGGCGCTGCGTCAGCGCAAGAGCGCCAAGGTCGCTGGCTGAACGCCTGACCTGCTGATCTGAAACCGATTGACCTTTTTGTGGTCAATCGGTGTCCAGGCCCGTCCGCGGATAGCGGCTTCTCGTCATATTTTGCTTGAGGGCTCCGGGTGCTGCCGGAGCCTTGCTGGGTTAGTTACGCGGCGTCAGGCTCGTACCATGGAGGTTGTATGCAGCAGCGCCCGTCTTTCGAAAGTCTGTTCCGGCTATCCCCGAATGCTTATGTCCTGCTTGATCGTGACCTGGTCATTCTGGATGCGAATGCCGCTTACCTGGCGCTTACCGGGCGAAAACTGACAGATATCCAGGGGCAGCGCCTTCATGAAGCCTTCGCTGCCGATCCGCTCAGTCCCGAGATGACCCGAGTGCAAGAGTTGCTCGATTCGTTTGCGCGGGTGCTCAGCCGCAAGGCCGTCGATACGTTGCCGGTGATTCGTTACTCCATCGCGCGACAAACGCCGCTTGGCCCGGTTTACGAGGATCGTTACTGGAGCGCTACGCACACGCCAATCCTGGATGAGCAGGGAGAGGTCGTTGCGATTCTGCAGCACACCTCGGACATTACCGAGCTGCAGGCAATGAAAGACTCGTTGAGTCAGGCGGCAGCCGGTCGGCAGCCCTTGCAGCAGTTGGAGCAAGGCGTAATGTCCCGTGCCAGGCTACTGCAGTCCGAAGGCGAGCAGCTGCGCCGTCTGTTCGCGCAGGCGCCTGGGTTCGTCTGCTTTCTGCGCGGCCCTAATCATGTATATGAACTGGTCAATGATGCCTATCGGCAGGTCACCGGGCACCGTCAGCTGCTTGGCAAGACGGTTCGCGAGGGATTGCCCGAGATCGAGGGGCAGGCCCTCATCGGTCTGCTCGACGAGGTCTATCGCACCGGTCAGCCGTATGTCGGCAAACGTGTATCGCTGTTCCTGAGACGGCATCCGGACAAGGAGCCACAGGAAGCGATTCTGGATTTCGTTTTGCAGCCGATCGTCGAGAACGACGGCGGGGTCATTGGCATCTTCGTTCAAGGGCAGGATGTGACCGAGCAGCAGCGCAACGAGGCGGAGCTGCAGCGTTATCGCGATCACCTGGAAGAGCTGGTCCGTGAGCGAACCCTGGCGCTGCAGCAAAGTGAGGCCGAGCGACAGGTGGCCGAGCAGGCCCTGCAGCAGGCTCAGCGGTTGGAGGCAGTGGGCAAGTTGACTGGTGGCATCGCGCACGACTTCAACAACATGCTGCAGATCATCGGAGGCAACCTGCAGCTGCTACGGCGTGGTCTCGGTAGCGATCAGACTGCAGCGCGACGGTTGGACTCGGCTGTCAGCGGGGTCGAGAAGGGTGCGCGTCTGGCGTCGCAGCTGCTGGCTTTCGCCAGCCGCCAACCATTGTTGCCGCGCCAGGTGCACTTGCCGGAGCTGCTTGAGCAGATGCACGAGCTGCTAAATGGGGCGTTGGGGTCGGCGGTACAGCTGGAGCTGGAGGTGCTGGGCGAGCCATGGCCGGTGTTCGCCGATGTCGGCAATCTGCAGAGCGTAGTGCTGAACCTCGCGTCCAACGCGCGCGATGCGATGGCGGGTAGCGGACGTGTGGTGCTGCGTCTGGAGAATCGCCAGCTGGGCGAGGATGCGCCTGGCAACTCGCGTGGCGATTACGTCCTGCTCAGTGTCATCGACGAGGGCGGCGGCATGAGTGACGACGTGCGCGCACGGGCATTCGAACCCTTCTTCACCACCAAGCAGGACAGCAATGCCTCCGGTCTCGGCTTGAGCATGGTTTATGGATTCGTCAAGCAGAGCGGTGGCTTCGTTACGCTGGAGAGCGGCGAGCGCGGTGGTACCGCCGTGCATGTGCATTTGCCGCGCTGCGTCGATGACGGGCAGCGGCAGGGCGCGGGAGGTGATCTCTCGGCAGGCCCGGCCAAAGCGGTGGCGGGCGACCCGCAGCCTGACGATGTCGTGGAAAACCCGGCGGCCGATGATGCCAGTCTAAAGATCCTCTTCGTCGAGGATGACCCGACCCTGCGCATGCTTACCGGTGAAGTGATGATGGAGCTAGGGCATCAGGTCGTCGCAAGCGAGACAGCGGAAGAGGCCCTGGAGGCGCTCGGGCAGCAGCCTTTCGACGTGCTGCTGACGGATGTCGGCCTGGCCGGGATGAGCGGAATCGATCTGGCGCGTGAAGCTAGTGCGCGTCATCCGAGGTTATCGCTGGTGATCGCCTCGGGCTATGCGGTCAATGCTTCGGATGTGGGTCTCGATCAGTTGCGTACCATGCTGAAGCCGTACGATATCCACCAGGTTCGCGAGCTGCTCGATGGTATTCGCGCCGAGCGTGCAGCGCTGCGCAACTGAATGTCTAAAGCTGGTTAAATATTCACCAGTCCGCCTTGCGCCGCTGTCAGCCCTTCTCTAGAATGGCGCCCCTTGCCTGGACGGCAGGCGTTTGCGCGCCTACCTGCAAGCAAGACAACAAGTCATTCACTCCTTGCCTGACCGCTTAGTCGGCAGGCTGCAACCCGTAAGGAGCAATTATGCGTCATTACGAAATCATCTTTCTGGTTCACCCGGACCAGAGCGAGCAGGTCGGCGGCATGGTGGAGCGTTACACCAAGCTGATCGAAGAAGACGGTGGCAAGATTCACCGCCTGGAAGACTGGGGCCGTCGTCAGCTGGCTTACGCCATCAACAACGTGCACAAGGCTCACTATGTGATGCTGAACGTCGAGTGCAGTGGCAAGGCCCTGGCCGAGCTGGAAGACAACTTCCGCTACAACGACGCCGTCATCCGTAACCTGATCATTCGTCGCGACGAAGCCGAGACCGAACAGTCTGAAATGCTCAAGGCCGAGGAAAACCGTAGCGAGCGCCGCGAGCGTCGTGATCGCCCTGACAACACTGACGGCTCCAACGAGAGCGACAGTGACAGCGATAACAACGCTGACGAGTAATCCACGGATCTATTGAGGAGCCTATTTCATGGCACGTTTTTTCCGTCGTCGTAAGTTCTGCCGTTTCACCGCCGAAGGCGTGAAAGAGATCGACTACAAAGATCTCAACACCCTGAAGGCCTATATCTCCGAGACCGGCAAGATCGTTCCTAGCCGTATCACCGGAACCAAGGCACGTTATCAGCGTCAGCTGGCTACCGCTATCAAGCGCGCCCGCTACCTGGCCCTGCTGCCCTACACCGACAGCCACGGCCGTTGATCCGGCTGGTCGACAGAAGTAAAGGATAAATCGCATGCGTGCCCTGGCTGAGTTCATCATGCGCGGCCGTATGCAAGCCATCTTCGTGGTGGCGGGTGCTGCAGCGTTGCCCATGTTGTTCTGGCTGAGTGCAGCCGCGGGCAGCCTGGTGTTGTTGCGCCGTGGCCTCAACGATGCGTTGGGTGTGCTGGTCTGGGCGGTATTGCCGGCACTGGCCTGGTGGTACTTCGGCGATCCGCGAACCCTGCTGGTATTGCTGGGCTCGCTGGGGCTGGCGTTACTGCTGCGCAGTCAGGCTTCGTGGGTGCGGGTGATGTTGTGCAGTGTGGGCCTTGGACTGCTGTATGTCTGGGCTCTCGGTGCGGTGTTCGGCGAGCCCATTGCGGCGCTGGCCAGCGAACTGCAGAAAGTGTTGCCTGACGCATTGTCAGGCGCCTATCAGCAGCTTTCGGTGGAGGAGCGCGGGCGCCTGGAGTCCTTGTTGGCACCGGTACTGACCGGCCTTCTGGCTGCACTGCTGCAGGTCGTCACCCTGCTTAGCCTGATGCTTGGTCGTTACTGGCAGGCAGCGTTGTACAACCCGGGCGGTTTCGGCAGTGAGTTTCGTACGCTGCGGTTCCCGCCACTGCTGGCGGTGCTGCTGCTGGTCGGCATGCTGCTTGGACCGAACCTGGGTGCGCAGCTGGCGGTTTTGACGCCGTTGTGCAGTGTACCGCTGGTGTTTGCCGGTATCGCGCTAATGCACGGGCTGGTGGCTCAGGGGCGTCTGCCGCGATTCTGGCTGGTGGGGCTGTACGTCACGCTGGTGCTGTTCATGCAGTTGATTTATCCGTTACTGGCCGTTTTGGCCATTGTCGACAGTCTGTTTGATTTTCGTGGTCGCGCAGCCGGTAAGAATGGCGCGGGACCTGCGAACGGTGAAGGTTAAAAGTTAAGAGGTAAGACTCAAATGGAAGTCATCCTGCTGGAAAAAGTCGCAAACCTGGGCAACCTGGGCGACAAGGTAAACGTCAAGTCTGGTTACGGTCGCAACTACCTGTTGCCGCAGCGCAAGGCTACTGCTGCTACCGCAGCGAACATCGCCGAGTTCGAAGCTCGTCGTGCTGACCTGGAAAAAGCTGCTGCCGAGCGTAAGGCTTCTGCCGAAACTCGCGCCGCTCAGCTGGCCGAACTGGAAGTCACCATCACCGCTACCGCGGGCGATGAGGGCAAGCTGTTCGGTTCCATCGGCACTCACGACATCGCCGACGCACTGACCGCCTCTGGCGTTGAAGTAGCGAAGAGCGAAGTTCGTCTGCCGAACGGCACCATCCGTCAGGTTGGTGAGTACGACGTAGCTGTGCACCTGCACACCGACGTCGAAGCGACCGTCAAGCTGATCGTCGTAGCCGGCTAAGCCATCGTCTGGCACCGCTGGTGCCTGACGAGTAACATCGGGCACGTTTCCACGCGAGTGGAACGTGCCCTTTGTTTTTTTGTAGTTTCGAATTCCGAGTGCCATGAACGACATCAGTGTCCCCCAGCAATACGATCTGGAAACCGCAGCGCTCAAGGTACCGCCGCACTCCATCGAGGCAGAGCAGGCGGTGCTTGGCGGCCTGATGCTGGACAACAATGCCTGGGAGCGCGTGCTCGACCAGGTATCCGATGGCGATTTCTATCGCCACGATCATCGCCTCATCTTCCGCGCCATCTTCACCCTGGCCGAGCGCAACTCGCCGTTCGACGTGGTCACCCTGTCCGAGCAACTGGACAAGGAAGGGCACCTGCCGCAGGTCGGCGGCCTGGCCTATCTCGGTGAGCTGGCGAAGAACACGCCTTCGGTGGCGAACATCAAGGCCTACGCGCAGATCATTCGCGAGCGCGCCACATTGCGCCAGCTGATCGGCATCAGCAACGAGATCGCCGACAGCGCCTACGCGCCACAGGGGCGTACCGGCGAAGAAATTCTCGACGAAGCCGAGCGCCTGATCTTCCAGATCGCCGAAGCGCGGCCCAAGACCGGCGGACCGATCGGCATCAACGACATTCTGGTCAAAGCCATCGATCGTATCGACACCCTCTTCAATGCGGGTGAGGCGATCACCGGCCTGTCCACCGGCTTTACCGATCTCGACGAAGCCACCAACGGACTGCAACCGGCTGACCTGATCATCGTTGCCGGTCGTCCGTCCATGGGTAAGACGACATTCGCCATGAACCTTGTCGAGAATGCCGTGCTGCGCACCGACAAGGCGGTACTGGTGTTTTCCCTGGAAATGCCCGCGGACTCCATCGTCATTCGTATGCTCGCTTCGCTCGGCCGCATCGACCAGACCAAGGTCCGCGCGGGTAAGCTTGAGGACGACGACTGGCCGCGGCTGACCTCCGCGGTGAATCTGCTCAACGACCGTAAGCTGTTCATCGACGATACCGCCGGCATCAGCCCGTCGGAGATGCGTGCGCGGACGCGGCGCCTGGCCCGTGAGCACGGCGAGATCGCCATGATCATGGTCGACTACCTGCAGCTGATGCAGATCCCAGGCTCGAGCGGCGACAACCGGACCAACGAGATTTCCGAGATTTCGCGCTCGCTCAAGGGCCTCGCCAAGGAATTCAACTGTCCGGTGATCGCCCTGTCGCAGCTCAACCGCTCGCTCGAACAGCGCCCCAACAAGCGCCCGGTGAACTCCGACTTGCGTGAATCGGGGGCAATCGAGCAGGACGCCGACATCATCATGTTCGTCTACCGGGACGAGGTCTATCACCCCGAAACCGAGTACAAGGGCGTCGCCGAAATTATCATCGGCAAGCAGCGTAACGGCCCGATCGGCACAACGCGTCTGGCGTTCCTCGGCCGTTATTCACGCTTCGAGAATCTGGCACCGGGCAGCTACCAGTTCGACGACGAGTAAGCGTAGCTGCTGTGGCGTTTTTGACGGCGGGCTGTATGTTGTTGTTGCCCGACTCAGCCGAACGCCAGCCTGCGCGGCCCGGTCCACAGGAGTAAGATTTCGCCCACCCGCCGTTGTACAGGAAAAACTTCATGCGTCCGCTGGTTGCCACGGTCGATCTGACCGCGCTTCGTCACAACTACCTGCTCGCCAAGCAATGCGCCCCGCAGCGCCAGGCGTTTGCCGTGGTCAAGGCCAATGCCTACGGGCATGGCGCACGGGAAGCGGTTACGGCGCTACGCGAGATTGCCGACGGCTATGCCGTGGCCTGCCTGGAAGAAGCGGAAGAGGTTCGCCTCAGTGCGCCCGATGCCCGCATCTTGCTGCTGGAAGGTTGTTTCGAGCCGGCTGAGTATTTGCGCGCCGCCGAGCTTGGGCTGGATGTTGCCATCCAGGATCAGCGTCAGGCCGATTGGTTGCTGGCGGCCGATCTGCCGCGGCCGTTGAATGTGTGGTTGAAGCTGGATTCGGGCATGCACAGGCTGGGCTTCACCCTGCACGGCCTGCGCGAATGCCATGCGCGGCTCAGGGGCAAGGCACAGGTTGGCGAGCTCAACCTGATCAGCCACTTCGCCTGCGCCGATGAGCGCGGTCATGCCCTGACCGAGTTGCAGCTGGAGCGCTACAGCGAATTGATGGCCCTGGAGTTCGATAACTGCTCGCTGGCCAACTCTGCCGCGGTGTTGGCGTTGCCGCAGGCACACATGGCCTGGATTCGTCCCGGCATCATGCTTTATGGCGCCACGCCGTTCGCCGAACTGAGTGCGAAGGAACTTGGATTGCGCCCGGTGATGACGCTGACCGGTGCCCTGATCGCCGTGCGTGATGTGTCCGAAGGTGAAAGTGTCGGCTATGGCGCCAGCTGGGTCGCGCAACGCGCCTCGCGTATCGGCACGGTCAGCTGCGGCTATGCCGATGGTTACCCGCGTACCGCGCCTTCGGGCACCTCGGTGGTGATTCATGGCCAGCGCGTGCCGCTGGCCGGCAGGGTCTCGATGGACATGCTAGCGGTGGATCTCACCGATCTGCCGCAGGCGCAGGTAGGGGATGCCGTGGAGTTGTGGGGCGCGCAGATGCCAATCGACGAGCTGGCCCAGGCCTGCGGGACCATCGGCTACGAGCTGCTGACCAAGGTGACCGGGCGTGTACCGCGCCGCTACATCGGTTGATTGGCGGGCCGTGCTTGCTCTTCCTGCTGGACCCAGTTCCCGCGCCCTTGATGCTTGGCTCGGTAGAGGGCCTCGTCGGCAGCTTTGTACAGCTGTGAAAATCCATCGGCATGGCGTGGAAAGAATGCAGCGCCAACGCTAATCGTGACGGCCAGCGTGACGTCGCGGTAGGGCACCGGCTGCGACAGCTCGTGCAGCAGCCGCTCGGCGATCTGGGCGGCGTCTTGTTCGACATTCGGGCCGGTCAGCAGTACTGCAAATTCATCCCCACCCAGGCGTGCCGCCATGTCGCTGCTGCGCACCAGGTCGCGCAGGCGTTGACTGAGCGTACGCAGCAACAGATCGCCGGCATCGTGGCCGTGGCCATCGTTGATGGGCTTGAAGTGGTCCAGGTCGATGAGCAGCAGGGCGATGGATTCACCGCGGCGTCGGGCATCGCTCAACGCCATCTCGACACGCTCGATGAGATAGCGCCGGTTGGGTAGCTCGGTCAGTGCATCGTGAAAAGCGACCTGCTTCAGTTCGACTTCTCGTTCGCTGAGGTGCCGGTTGGCTTCGGCGAGCTCGGCGGTGCGGGTTTCCACTGCTAGGCTGAGCTGCTCGGCACTGGCCTGAACCTGCCTCAGTCGCGCGCTCTTTTCCTGATCGGCATGCTCCAGCGCTGCTGCCCGTTCCTGCTTGAGGATCTGGATGCGGTAGGCCAGCGCGAAGGAGAACAGAATGGATTCTGCGGTCACCGCCAGCGGAAAGAGGTAGGCGTTCCAGGCCGCGGGCTGAACCACACCTGTGGCGCGCAGCAGGAGCAGGTTGACGCTACCCAGGATCACGCCGAAGCCGAGCAGATAAAGCAGTGCAGGGAAATAGCCCTGGCGCCAGCGGCGGAACGAAGCCCACAGCGAGGCGGGAATCGCGGTGAGCGCCAGCGCCACGAATACCCAGGCGCCGAACGCGCGCCAGCCGAAGGCGTTGAGCAGCACGGCGGTGACATACAGCGTCAAGGCAAAGGTCAGCAGGCGATGCGCCCAGGGCACGAACTGGCGTGTCTGCAACAGCGTCTGGGTGAATCGGCAGGCGCTGAACCCCCAGAGTGCCGGGATGCTGATGCGGTCGAGCCAGAAGGGCACCGGGCCGTTCGGCCAGAGGTACTGAAAGCCATGGCCGGTCATCGCTAGGATCATCAGCAACGCGCCGGTGGTGGTCACCACGTACCAGAAATAGGCGCTGTCGCGCAGGCTGAGAAAGATGAACAGGTTGTACAGCAGCATCGCCAGGATGACGCCATAGATCAGGCCGAGAAACAGGTTCTCGCCCACCGCCTGCTCCTGCAGGGCATCGAGCTGCCAGACCTTGAGCGGAAAGGAGTTGCCGGCGGGGTCGTAGCTGCGCAGGTAGAAGGTCACCGGCTGGCTGTCACCGAGTGGCGGAAGCCTGAACAGCATGCGTCGATAGGCATGGTCGCGGCCTTCGTTGAACCCGACCAGTTCGCCGGATTGTCGCTCGATCCAGCCACCGTTGCCGTCCGGCAAATAGATGCGCAGGTCTTTCAGGGTTACCGACCCGACTTCCAGCCACCATTGAAATGGTGCATCGCTTTCCCGTTGCAGGCTGACGCGGATCCACCAGGGATGCGGACTCTGTCCGACACTGGCCTTGCCTTCGGCTGGCACGAAGCGCGTCTGTACGTCCGGGCGTTGCAGGTCGTCGATGTTCAGCTCGGCTCCGGGATCGGCCAGCAGCGTGACGTGGGCATTCAGTCCGCGGCCACTGTCACTGGCACTCAGGAGGGCGGTTTCGGCATGAGCGGAGGCCTGGCTGCAAAGGCTCAGGAGCAAGGCGAAAAGGACGACGCGCACCAGACACTCCCGGGCTCGAAGCAATGGTTGAGTCGCGCGAGTATAGCGGGCGGCAGTGACACTTCGCGCGCCCGTCGCGAAGGTCGATAAAGACCCTGCGTGATGGTCGGACTTGGTTATTTTTTGTGCTATATTCCGCGCCCGTTTTCGTTGTCCCGGTTCCCCGCCATGCACGCCGCAAAGCCATTGTTCGACTATCCCAAGTACTGGGCCGAGTGTTTCGGTCCGGCGCCGTTCCTGCCAATGAGCAGGGAGGAGATGGATCAGCTCGGCTGGGATTCCTGCGACATCATCATCATCACCGGTGATGCCTACGTCGATCATCCGTCCTTTGGCATGGCGATCATCGGCCGACTGCTCGAAGCGCAGGGGTTTCGCGTCGGCATCATCAGCCAGCCGGACTGGCACAGCAAAGACGACTTCATGAAGCTCGGCGAGCCGAATCTGTTCTTCGGTGTCGCCGCCGGCAACATGGACTCGATGATCAATCGCTACACGGCCGACCGCAAGGTGCGCTCCGATGACGCCTACACGGCGGGTGGCCTGGCAGGCAAACGGCCCGATCGCGCCAGCCTGGTCTATAGCCAGCGCTGCAAGGAGGCCTACAAGCACGTTCCGGTGGTGCTTGGCGGCATCGAGGCCTCGCTGCGGCGCATCGCCCATTACGACTACTGGTCGGACAAGGTGCGTCGCTCGATCCTGATGGATGCCACGGCGGATGTGCTGCTCTACGGCAACGCCGAGCGCGCTATCGTCGAGGTGGCGCAGCGCCTGGCCCGCGGCGAACCGATCGAAGCGATCACCGACGTGCGCGGCACCGCGTTCATCCGCAAGGACACGCCCGAGGGCTGGTTCGAGATCGACTCCACGCGCATCGACCGTCCGGGCAAGATCGACAAGATCATCAATCCCTACGTCAATACGCAGGACCTGTCCGCCTGCGCCATCGAGAAGGACAAGGGTCCGCAGGACGACCCGAACGAAGCCCGCCCGGTCGAGCTGCTGCCGCACCCGAAACTCGAGCGTGATCGCACGGTGATCCGCCTGCCGTCGTTCGAGAAGGTGCGCAACGACCCGGCGCTGTATGCCCACGCCAACCGCGTGCTGCACCTGGAGACCAACCCCGGTAACGCCCGTGCGCTGGTCCAGCGTCACGATGATCGTGAGTTGTGGCTCAACCCGCCGCCCATTCCGCTGACCACCGAGGAAATGGACTACGTGTTCGCCGCGCCCTATGCGCGGGTGCCGCATCCAGCCTATGCCGGGGCGAAGATCCCGGCCTACGAGATGATTCGCTTCTCGGTGAACATCATGCGTGGCTGCTTCGGTGGCTGCACCTTCTGCTCGATCACCGAGCACGAGGGCCGCATCATCCAGAGCCGTTCCCACGAGTCGATCCTGCATGAGATCGAGGAGATGAAGAACGTACCGGGCTTCACCGGCGTGGTCTCCGATCTCGGCGGGCCGACTGCCAACATGTATCGCCTGGCCTGCAAGAGCCACGACATCGAGAAGCACTGCCGCAAGCCGTCCTGCGTGTTCCCCGGCATCTGCGAGAACCTCAATACCGACCACAGCTCGCTGATCGAGCTGTACCGCAAGGCACGTGCACTGCCGGGTGTGAAAAAGATTCTGATCGCCTCCGGCCTGCGCTACGACCTCGCCGTGGAGTCGCCGGAGTACGTCAAGGAGCTGGTCACCCACCACGTCGGCGGCTACCTGAAGATCGCGCCGGAGCACACCGAGCGTGGTCCGCTGGACAAGATGATGAAGCCGGGCATCGGCAGCTACGATCGCTTCAAGCGGATGTTCGAGAAGTACTCGAAAGAGGCGGGCAAGGAGCAATACCTGATCCCGTACTTCATCGCCGCGCACCCTGGCACCACCGACGAGGACATGATGAACCTCGCCCTGTGGCTCAAGGCCAACGGTTTCCGTGCCGATCAGGTGCAGGCGTTCTATCCGTCGCCGATGGCCTCAGCGACCGCAATGTACCACACCGGCAAGAACCCGCTGCGCAAGGTGACCTACAAGAGCGAAGGCGTCACCGTGGTCAAGAGCGAGGAGCAGCGGCGCCTGCACAAGGCCTTCCTGCGCTATCACGATCCCAAGGGCTGGCCGCTGCTGCGTGAGGCGCTGATTCGTATGGGCCGCGCCGACCTGATCGGCAATGGCAAGCACCAGCTGATCCCGGCGCACCAGCCGGCGGTGGACGGCTACCAGAGCGCGCGGCGCAAGAACTCGACGCCAGTCGGCAGCAAGAAGGCCGGGCAGGGCGGCAAGATCCTCACCCAGCACAACGGCCTGCCGCCACGCAGCCATGACGGCAACGCCTGGGACAAGCGCGAGCAGGCCAAGGCCGCGGCCGAGGCCCGGCGCAAGGCGGAAAAGAGCGGCAAGCCGGCTGGCAAGGGTGGTAAGCCGCAGCGTCCGGTCGCACCCCGCTAGCGGTAGGGAGGCTTGCCGACATAAGGAAACGGAGCGCCAGGCTCCGTTTTCTTTTTCAGAATCTGAACGCCTGGGTCGCGCGATCCAGTTCGCTGCCCAGCTGCAGCATCTGCGCACTTTGCTCACGTCCCCGGCTGATGTGATTCAGGTTGGCGTCGCCGAGTTGGTGGATACGCTCACTGTGTCCGCGAATTTCGCCCACCGCTTCGCCCTGCTGGGCGGTCGCCTGGGCGATCTGTTCGGCCATGCGGCTGATGGTGGCGATGGTCGAGACGATCTCGTCCAGTGCCTGATCGGCACTTTCGGCGAGGTTCGCCGTGCTTTGCGCATGCTCGACCTGGCTGCGCATCGCCTCGACCGACTGTCGTGCCGCCAGTTGCAGGCGACCGATCAGTTGCTGGATGTCCTCGGTCGCACCGCTGGTGCGCTGCGCCAGTGAACGCACTTCGTCGGCCACCACGGCGAACCCGCGTCCATGCCCGCCGGCGCGGGCCGCCTCGATGGCGGCATTGAGCGCGAGCAGATTGGTTTGCTCGGCGATGGAGCGGATCACCGTCAGCACGTTGCCGATGGTGGTGGTTTCGTCGGCCAGGCGTTCGATCGCCGCCGCGTTGTCCTGTACTTCGCTGACCAGCCCATGCAGGCCGGTCAGGCTCTGGCCGATCACCTGCTGACCCTGATGCACGGCGCGCGCCGCAGTGCGGCTCGCCTCGGCGGCTTCTCCGGCACCATCGGCGACCTGCTGGATGGTGGCCTCCAGTTCGCTCAGCGAATCGCGTATCTGTGCGGTATCGCCGGTCTGGCGCTGGGCGCCTTCGTGCAGGTCGCTGCTCATTTCGTCGAGGCTTCGACTGCTGGCGGCGACCTGGGTCGCCTGCTGGCGCAAGGTGCCGACCAGGCCAAGCAGGTAGCTGCGCAGGCGATTGAGCGAGCTTTCGATATCGGCGATCTCGCGGATCTTCGACTCGATCCGTGCATCGCTGGCGAAGTCTCCCTCGGCCCATTCCGAAAGTGCCGGCACCAGCTGACCGAGAGCTCGGGTCAGCTGGCGTTGCAGACGATCGATGGCCAGGGCGATCAGCAGGATCAGCAGGATGATGCCGCCCTGCAGCATGCGCACCTCCGCCTGGATACGGCCATGCTCGGCGCGTACCGCCGGCTCCAGCTCGGCCAGGGCCTGTTGCACGGCATCGATCTTGCCGGCGCTGTTCTGCAGCAGCTCGCTGCGCTGGCGGATCAGCTGCCGGGTGCGCTGCAGCTCGGCCGGATAGCGCTTGATCAGGCTGGTCAGCTCGCGCTTGAGCGCAACGCCCTGGTCTTCACTGGTTTGCTTCGCGGCATCGCCGAGGTCGAGCAGGGCGGCGAAATTGCTCGCGGCCGACTGCTCGGCTGCGAGCACGCCGAGTAACGGCAGTGCCTCGAGCTTTGCGGCGTCCTGTTCGAGGTTATGCAGGGTCTGCTCCACTTCGCTGGCCAGCTCATCCCGGCCGGAGGCGACCAGCTTTCCCCTTGCGTGGCTGAGCCGCAGCAGCTGTTGCCCGGCCGAGAAAAGAGGCCGTTGATAGTGTCGCGCGCTCGGATGATCGGCTCCCGCCTGGTAGTCGTCGAGCTGCGACAGCGCTCCGGCCATTTCGCGCTCTGCCTGCAACAGCAAGCCCTGCGGATCGCCGGCGAGCTTGCCGGCCGCGAGCAGGTCGGTGGCGGTGAAGCGGACCAGCTCTTCCAGGCTCGGGCGTAGCGTTTCCGCCAGACCATCCGGAAGTTCGATTACGTCGCGCTGGAGATCGGTGAGCGCCTGCTGCGCCTGGCTATGACGCAGTGCGTCACCGCTGGCGAGATAGCCCTGAATGTTTTCCGCCGCCTGATGCTGGAAATGTTGAGACAGTCCCAGGTAACGCGCCATGAGCAGGTAGGGGCGCTCCATGGCGCGCTCGGACCACCAGAGCGTGGCCCCAAGGGCAAGGCAGACTGCAATGAGTAGCAGGGTGTTGAGAGTGGTGAGCGACTTCAGGCGCATCCTCGCCTCGCAGAACGGATCAGGAGGCTTGCAAGGTATGGCAGTTTGATGTCATTGCCGTTACAGCGAGCGCCGGCCTAGCTGGTCGCCGCCTCAGCGAGGCGCTGTCTGGCGTGGCGATTAGGAGGAGTCGTCGTGTCAGTAGCGTTCGACGCGGTTGCGGCCGCCATGCTTGGCGCGATACAGCGCTTCGTCGGCCTGCTGGGTGAGCGTCTTGACCTCGGCATCGCCGGCCAGCTCGGTGATACCGCAGCTGAAGGTGCAGCTGAGGTCGTGGGGCTGGGCTGGAAAGCGAATCTCCGCGAAGCGCTGGCGAATCTCGTCGAGTACCTTGCAGGCGGCGTCCGCCGGCGTGTCCGGCAGTACCACGGCGAACTCTTCGCCACCGTAGCGGCCGATGTGATCGGTCTTGCGCAAACGCTGCTTCAGGAACAGCGCGAGGCTCTTGATCACCCGGTCGCCCATGGGATGGCCAAAGGTGTCGTTGACCTGCTTGAAGTGGTCGATATCCAGCATGGCGAAGCTCAGCGGGCTGTTGTCGCGCCGCGCACGGAAGCGAGCATCCTCGAGCAGTTGCAGGCTGTGGGTATGGTTGTAGAGCCCGGTCAGGCTGTCGCGGACGATGCGTGCCTTCAGGCTTCTGGCGCGGGTCGCGCGGGTACGCACGGTGGCGATCAAGTGACTTGGCTTGATCGGCTTGGTGAGGAAGTCGTCGCCGCCTTCGCCCATGGCGTCGAGCTGCTTGTCCAGATCGTCCTCGGCCGAGAGGTAGATGATCGGCACGCTGACATAGCGCTCGTGTTGACGAATCACCTTGGCCAGTTCGGTGCCCTGGCACTCGGGCATGTACATGTCGAGGATGATCAGGTCCGGTTGAAACTCGGCCAGTGCGCCGATGGCCTGAATCGGCTCGATCAGCGTCTGGGTGACGATGCCGGCGTTGTTCAGCACTCGCTCGGTGTGGGTGGCCTGGGCCCGGGAGTCGTCGATGATCAGTACGCGGATCGGTTCGTAGTGCGCCGTGCGGGTGAATATTTCGATCTTCTCCAGCAGGCTGCTGGCGTCGAGGGTGCCGGTAAAGAACTCCAGGCCACCGGCGCGCACCGCAGCAAGGCGCGTTGGCGTATCGGTTTCCAGGTGGCTGAAGAACAGCATCGGCAGCTTCGATTCCAGTCCCTGTTGGACCTGCTCGGCGAGGCGCAGCCCTTCGCTCGGACCGTTGAAATCCACTTCCATGACGATCGCGGCCGGATGGCGGCGATGCATCGCGGTACGGAAGGCTGCGACACTGCTGAACGCCTGCGCGGACATGCTGAAGAAGTCCAGCTGGCGCACCAGGTGTTCGGCGCGCTGCTGATCTTGCAGAGCGATGTACACCGGTTTGCTCAGCGGCGGCAGAAACGACTGATTATGCGGATCGCTGTGGCGCAACCCGGTACGCGCCAGACGGTAGATCAGCTGGCTGAGGGTGGAGATGGTGCTGCTGGAGAGACGGCCGCGGTTGTCCCGGATGTCGCTCAGGCAATCTTCGATGCTCAGGGCAAGCTCGCTGTGCTCGGTCTGCTCGAAGCGGTCGGCGAACCGCCGCAGCCGCGTCGTCGCTTCGGTCAGGGCAGCGTGGTAGTCCTCGTTCCATTCGCTGCGTTGCAGTTGCTGCCAAACCTCCAGCACTTCGCGTGCCTGGTGAATGACCCGCTGGGCGAAATGCTGCTTGAGTTCTTCCTGATCCGACATCGCGATTCTTCCCGGTGCACAGGGTGCGCTGCCCTGGCTTTATGGTGGCGGCATGCTATCACTGCGGCGGTGCTTTGGAAGTCCACTGTGCGGTAGTGGTTCTCAATTTGGCGCTGAGTGAGCAGGGGCCCTGCGTTATAGTAAAGGCATGTCAGCGCAACGTCTCCGACGTCGTGCGGTCGAACCCCAGAACTCGCGAGAAGGACACATTGCCCATGTTGGACTGGAAGAATCGCTTCGCTCGTCTCGGCCGCTCGAGTGGCCCTTCCGGCGGGGCCGGACGGCGGGAGGGTAATCCGCTTCTGCTGGTTCTTGCCGTCCTGCTGGGCGTGTACCTGCTGGTTACCTTGGTGCTCGGCTGGTACTGGAGCCGCGAACCCGATCTGTTTCCCGTACAGCAGAGTGCGCGCCAGGCGGCAGAGGCCTCGCAGCGGCAGTTGGTCAGCGGCTATACAACGGTGGAAACGCTCAAGCGCGTTGCCAGTACCTTGCTCGACAAGCCCGGTGGTTACTTGAGCAACGACATCGCGCCGCCCGGGCTGTGGCTCGACAACATGCCGAGCTGGGAATATGGCGTGCTTGTGCAGGTGCGAGACCTCGCTCGTGCGCTGCGCAAGGACTTCGCCCGCTCGCAGTCGCAGTCGACCGAGGACACCGATCTGGCCAAGGCCGAGCCGCTGTTCAACTTCGACAATCGCAGCTGGGCATTGCCGGCCTCCGAGTCCGAGTACCGCAACGCTATCCGCGGCCTGGATCGCTACCTGGCTCGGCTCAGCGATCCGCAGCCCAAGGCGCTGTTCTACACGCGTGCTGACAACCTTAACAACTGGCTGGGCGATGCCGCCACGCGGCTCGGCTCGCTGTCCCAGCGCCTCTCTGCCAGCGTTGGCCGGGTGCGGCTGGATGCCGATGTTGCGCCCGAACAGGAGCGTGTGGGCGTCGTGCCGCAGGTCAAGGAGGAGGTCGTCGAAACGCCGTGGTTGCAGATCGACAACGTCTTCTTCGAGGCGCGCGGTCAGGCGTGGGCCTTGTCACATCTGCTGCGCGCGATCGAGGTTGATTTCGCCGACGTGCTGGCGAAAAAGAACGCCACCATCAGCGTGCGGCAGATCATCCGCGAGCTTGAGGCCGCTCAGGAGCCGCTGTGGAGTCCGATGGTGCTCAATGGCAGCGGCTACGGTGTGCTGGCCAATCACTCGCTGGTGATGGCCAACTACATCTCCCGTGCCAATGCGGCGATCATCGATCTGCGCAACCTGCTGACGCAGGGGTAAGGCGAGCCCCCCAGCGGGGTTTAGGAAGCCTCAGGTTGGCGTCGTGTCTGACTGGCTCGACGCTAACCACGCTTGCACTCAGTCTAGACCGAGTTTTTTCAGCCGGTAACGCATCGAGCGGAAGGTCAAACCTAGGCGTTGGGCCGCCGCGGTGCGATTCCAGCGGGTTTCCTCCAGCGCCTGCATGATCAGCTTGCGCTCGATCTCTTCCAGGTGATCTTCCAGATTGTCGATCTGCGCCAGACTGGCTTCACCGTTCTCCGATACGCCTGGGCTGTCTGCCAAGCGTAGATCGCCCGCCTTGATCTCATCGCCCTCGCAGAGTGTGTAGGCCCGCTCGAGCATGTTCTCCAGCTCACGAACGTTCCCTGGGAAGCGATAGTTTTCCAGCTTGGCCAGAGCATCCGGGTGCAGGCGAGCGCTGCTGTCACCGCACTCCGCTGCAAGACGCCGAAGCATGGCTTCGGCGAGCAGGCCAATGTCTTCGCGACGCTCGCGCAGTGGCGGCACGCGCAGTTCGATGACATTCAAGCGGTAATACAGATCCTGGCGGAAACGGCCTGCGGCCACTTCGCTGGCGAGGTCCTTGTGGGTGGCGCAGAGGATGCGCACATCGACCATTACTTCCTGAGCGCCGCCGACCGCGCGTACAGCCTTTTCCTGGATCGCGCGCAGCAGCTTGACCTGCATCGGCAGCGGCAGGTCGGCTACCTCGTCGAGGAACAGCGTGCCGCCATTGGCGGCCTGGAATAGCCCGGGCTTGTCCTCGATGGCGCCACTGAAGCTGCCTTTCTTGTGGCCGAAGAACTCGCTTTCCATCAGTTCCGACGGGATCGCGCCGCAGTTGACCGGCACAAAGGGCTTTTCACTGCGAGGACCCTGCTCGTGAATCAGTCGGGCCACCAGCTCCTTGCCGCTGCCGGACTCGCCGCTGATATAAACCGGCGCCTGGCTGCGGGCGAGTTTGCCGATCTGCTTGCGAAGGGTCTTCATGGGTGGCGAGCTGCCGAGCAGGCGGCTGTCCACCGGCATTTCCGCTGTGGGCGCCCTCAGGCGCAGGGCCGTGCCGACCAGCTCGCGCAAGCGGTTGAGGTCCACCGGTTTGGTGAGAAAGTCGAATGCCCCAGCCTTGAGCGCGCCAATGGCGGTATCTAGGCTGCCGTATGCAGTGATCATCGCCACGGGCAGTTGCGGGTGCTGTTGCTGAATGTATTGCACCAGCTCCAGGCCGCTGCCATCGGGCAGACGCATATCGGTAAGGCACAGGTCGTAATGCTCGCGGGCCAGGCATTCGCGCGCTTCCTTGAGATTGCGAGCGCTGCGGGTATCGAGTTTCATGCGGCCAAGAGTGATTTCCAGCAGTTCGCGGATATCCGGCTCGTCATCGATGATCAGTGCTTTTTGGCGCGCGGTCATGGTCCTGCTCTTGATTCGTGAAGCGATTGTCGCCGGGGATTGCGGCTGAGGAGCATGTTAACTCCGCCGGCTGTGTCGTGGCTGTCGCTTTGGTCGATGTGTGATGTGTTGCCGGCAGCGAGGCTCAGCTCAGCTTGCGCGGGTGGGCGAAGACGATGCGGAAGCAGCTGCCGCCCTCGGGGCGCTCGCGGTAGTCCAGGCGTGCCTGGTTGCTTTCGCATAGCTCGCGGGAGATATATAGCCCCAGCCCGGTGCCTTTGCTTTCGGTGGTGAAGAACGGTTCGAAGATGTTCTGAAGTTGCTCGGCCGCGATACCAGGGCCGTCATCGAGCACTTCGACGATAGGCAGGTCGCTGGCTTCGTCACGGAACAGGCGGAGCCAGACCTGCGCCCGCGGATTCTGCTGGCCGCTGTAGCGCAGCCCGTTCTGGACCAGGTTGGTCAGCACCTGGGTCAGCTGATTGGGGTCCATGCGGGTCTGCAGCGAGCTGCCCACGGTATCCAGATGCAGGGTCTGCTGCGGGCCGAGCCCCTGGCGGAACTCGCTGGCGAAACGATGCAGCCAGTACTTCAGGTCCAGCAGCTGGGGTTCGGCCTGGCGCCGCCGGGAAAGCTGGAGGACGTTCTCTATCACCAGGTTCATCCGCCGTGAATGATCCTGAATGATCTGTGCCAGACGGCGGTCAGGTCCGTCCAGTTCTTCGGATTCCTGCAGTAGCTGCGCGGCGTGGCTGATGGCGCCCAGTGGATTGCGGATTTCATGGGCGATGCTGGCTGTGAGGCGGCCGAGCGAGGCGAGCTTGAGCTGTTGTGCCTTCTGTGCGATCTGCGAGATGTCTTCGAGAAACACCAGTGTGTCGAGCTTGTTCCCGTGCTGTAGTGCGGCGAAGCTCGGCTGCAGCGTTGGGCCGCCAGGCGTTGCCCTGAGGTTTGGCGGGCGCAGGGTCGGATTGCCTCGCCACTGTTGCAGTGCCTTGAGCAGTTCCGGGCAGCGCGGTGCGAGGCGTTCGCCTGCCAGTGAGTCCTGGCCGAGCAGTTGCAGAGCCCCCTGATTGGCGAGCAGAACGCGCTCCTGCGGGTCCAGCACCATGATGCCGGTACGCATGCGCTGGAGGATCAGCGCGTTGAGCGCCTCCAGGTTCGCCACCTCTTCCGCACGCTGGCGCGCCAGCGTCTCGCTGACCTGCAGGCGGCGAGCCAGCCCCTGAACCAGGAAGGCGGCAGCAAAGCAGAGCGTGCCGAGTGCGCTGGCCTGAACGTACTGGCTGCTGGCTTCGGGGCGTTGAATGCTGAGGTAGAAGGTCAGGTAGATTAGGCCCGTCGCAGCAACCGCGGCGATGAAGAAACCGACCCTGCCACGCAGCAGTATGTTGGCGATGGCAACGGCGACTATCAGCAGGTTGCCGATACCGCTCGGGGTGCCACCGCCGAAGTAGAACAGCCCGGACAGGAGGATGACGTCCATCAGCGCCAGCCCGAGCACGGGCAGATCGCGCTCCGGGTTCTGCACCAGCACGGCGACGATGATGTTGAGGATCAGGTAGATCCAGGCGCCGTACTGAAAGAGCTGCGGGTTGCTCATCTCCAGTAGGTCGTTGTGCAGGTCGGCGCTGATCAGCAGAACCAGCGCCAGGCCGATGGTCAGCCGATAGAGGTGGTACAGGCGGAGAATCCGCCGTCCCTGATCGCCAAAGAAGGTGAGGTTTTCAGTGCCCACCAGGAGTGCTGTCCTGCTCCAGGTGAGCGCGGCTGCAGTACCAGCGATCCTGCGACTGCAGCGCCTGGTCCTGCGGGACGTGCACGCCACACTGAGCGCAACGCACCATTGGCAGGGTGGTCTGGCGAGGCTTGGGGGCGGTTTTCTTTTGCGCGAAACGGCGCCACAGCCAGAACGCGGCGCCAATCAGTGCAATCCAGAACAGCAGGCGAAACAGACCCATATCGATTCCTTCCTGATTAAGCGTGGTGGCCTGCGATCAATTGAGCCCGGCCACTGCCGGCCCGTTTCGCCGCGCGCGCCGAATGCAAGGACGGCGCTGCGGAAGTCGGTCAGCTGTCAGTCGAACAGGCCGAAGGTCAGGCGGCTCCACCAGGAGCGCTTTTCGCCTTGCTGCTCTGCTTCCTTGAGTACCGGGCGAAGCTCTTCGGGAAGATCCTGAGCGGCGGTTTCATACTGACGGAGCACATCGCGATTGGCCCGCGACGTGTCCGGGCGGGGAGCCTCGCCTTCGATAAGGCCGAGGGTGGCCTTGCTCAGCCAGCTGCGGTTGTCGTCTTCCGTCTCGACAGGGGTGAATTTGCCGTCTTCGAGCGTTGCGTGATCCGGGTAGTTGAGCTGCAGAGTCTGCAGGCTGGTTTCGGCGAGATCGTCGAGGCCCAGGCGCTGGTAGGCCTCGGTCATCACGGCAAGCCCGTCGGCCACGGCCGGCGTGCCCTGGAAGTTCTCCACAACGTAACGGCCGCGGTTGGCCGCTGCGACGTAGGCCTGGCGCTTGAGGTAGTAGTGGGCGACGTGTATCTCGTTGGCCGCCAGCAGGTTGCGCAGGTAGACCATGCGCGCCTTGGCGTCAGGCGAGTAGCGGCTGTTGGGGTAGCGGCTGGTGAGCTGGGCGAATTCGTTGAACGAGTCGCGGGCGGCACCTGGGTCGCGCTTGGTCATGTCCAGCGGCAGGAAGCGGGCCAGCAGGCCGCGGTCCTGATCGAAGGAGGCCAGGCCCTTGAGGTAGTAAGCGTAATCGACGTTCGGATGCTGCGGATGCAGGCGGATGAAACGCTCCGCCGCCGAGCGCGCGGCTTCCGGCTCGACGTTGCGGTAATAGGCGTAGATCAGTTCGAGTTGCGCCTGCTCGGCGAAGCGGCCGAACGGATAGCGCGACTCCAGGGCCTTGAGTTTGCTGATGGCGCTGGTATAGCTCTTGTTGTCCAGGTCGGCCTGTGCTTGCTGGTACAGCTCGACTTCACCCAGATTCTCGTCGACGGTTTCGTTGGATGAACAGGCGGCGGTGAGGGCGAGAATGGCGATCAGCAGCAGGTGTTTCACTTGCATGGCGGCTTGCGTCCCTGTGACGGCTGGCTGTCTCGCGCGGAGCCGTCCTGTTATGATGAGCGCCCCGGTGCGCCGGGACAAAGACGCCGTATTTAAACACAAGCGTGTAGCCGAAACCAAAGGCCGCTCCGCCATCTGCGGTCCCCGGGCCCGTCCGTTACCAACGGATGTCGCCTGCCTCTCTCAGACGAACCTATCTCGCCGTATGTCCACGACTTCCAAACAGGCCATCCAACTCCGCGCCGAAGTGCCGTTTGACCTTGGCGGGCAACGTCTCGATCAGGTTGCGGCGCAGCTCTTTTCCGAACACTCGCGCTCGCGTCTCGCGGCCTGGATCAAGGATGGCCTGCTCACCGTGGATGGCGCCGTGCTGCGCCCTCGCGACACCGTGCATGCTGGCGCCGTGCTCGAGCTGAGTGCCGAACAGCAGGCGCAGGGCGAGTGGGTCGCGCAAGACATTCCGCTTGAGATCGTCTACGAGGACGATCAGATCCTAGTGATCGACAAGCCTGCTGGCCTGGTTGTGCACCCTGCGGCCGGCCATGCCGACGGCACGCTGCTCAATGCATTGCTGCATCACGTGCCGGACCTGATCAACGTGCCGCGTGCCGGCATCGTTCATCGCCTGGACAAGGACACCACCGGTCTGATGGTCGTGGCCAAGACGCTGCAGGCGCAGACCCGGCTGGTCGAGCAGTTGCAGGCGCGTAGCGTCAGCCGCATCTACGAGGCGATCGTCATCGGCGTGATCATTACTGGTGGTACGGTCGATGCGCCGATCGGTCGGCATGGCCAGCAGCGTCAGCGCATGGCGGTGGTGGAGGGCGGCAAGCCGGCGGTCAGTCATTACCGCGTGCTCGAGCGCTTTCGCTCGCACACCCATGTGCGGGTCAAGCTGGAAACCGGGCGTACCCACCAGATTCGCGTGCACATGACCCATCTTGGCTATCCACTGGTCGGTGACCCGCTGTATAGCGGGCGTTTCCGCATTCCGCCGGCGGCGAATCCGACGCTGGTGCAAACGCTTCGCGAGTTCCCTCGCCAGGCGCTGCACGCGCGCTTCCTCGAACTCGATCATCCTGTTACCGGGCAGAGGATGAAATGGGAGTCGCCGTTGCCGGATGACTTCGTCTGGCTGCTGACGCTGCTGCAACAGGACCGAGAGGCCTTCGTCGGGTGAGTGCGTGGTGCGGTGACTGGCTCGTGCCGGAATGGCCTGCTCCGCCCGGCATTCGCGCCTGTGTGACCGCGCGGCAGGGCGGCGTCAGTCGCGCTCCGTTCGACACCTTCAATCTGGGTGATCACGTCGGTGATGAGCCTGCCTCGGTGGCCTGGAATCGCCAGCATCTTCAGGACGTGCTCGGTTGCCAACCAGTCTGGCTGGAGCAAGTGCATTCGAGTGTCGCTGTCCAGGCCGCTCCAGGAAATCGCGTGACTGCCGATGCTAGCTGGAGCGAGACGCCGGGTCTGGCCTGTGCGGTACTGACTGCGGACTGCCTGCCGGTACTTTTCTGTGATCATGCTGCGACCCGAGTCGCCGCGGCTCACGCTGGCTGGCGCGGGCTGGCTGGTGGTGTGCTCGAGGCGACGCTCGAAGCGCTGGCGGTACCTGCCGATGAACTGCTGGTGTGGTTGGGGCCGGCGATCGGGGCGGCGGCATTCGAGGTCGGGCCCGAGGTGCGCGATGCATTCCTCGCGCAGCATTCGTCGGCTGCCGCGGCGTTCGTTGCAAGTCGCAACCCGGGACGCTTCATGGCGGATATCTACCAGCTGGCGCGTATCCGTCTGGCTGCCGCGGGCGTAGACGCGGTTTACGGTGGTGGGTTGTGCACCTTCAGCGATCCGCGCTTCTACTCCTATCGGCGTGCCGCGCACACAGGCCGCTTCGCCAGTCTGATCTGGCTCGAGTGATATCGGCGCGCTAGCGGTGAAGTCAGCCATGACTCTGCGGTCCTGGCATGACCTGCATCAATGTCATCCGCCTTGAATCTCCAACAATCATCCTCATCTATGCTGCATCTCGCGGGTTTCGTATATGGCGCGAGTCAAGGCGCCGGCCTGCTTCACATGAGGATGAACATCCATGCGTATCGATCGTTTGACCAGCAAGCTGCAGCTTGCGCTCTCCGATGCCCAGTCCATAGCCGTCGGCCTGGATCACCCCTCCATCGAGCCGTTGCACCTGATGCAGGCGCTGCTTGAGCAGCAGGGCGGCTCGATCAAACCGTTGCTGATGCAGGTCGGCTTCGACATCGCAGCGCTGCGTCAGGCGCTGACCAAAGAGCTCGACCAGCTGCCGAAGCTACAGAACCCCACTGGCGACATGAATCTCTCGCAGGACCTGGCGCGCCTGCTCAATCAGGCTGACCGCCTCGCCCAGCAGAAGGGCGACCAATACATCTCCAGTGAGCTGGTGCTGCTGGCAGCGCTGGACAGCAACACCCGTCTGGGCAAGCTGCTGCTGGCTCAGGGTGTAAGCAAGAAAGCGCTGGAGAACGCCATCAGCAATCTGCGCGGCGGCGATGCGGTCAATGATCCCAACGCCGAAGAATCGCGGCAGGCGCTCGACAAATACACCGTGGACATGACCAAGCGCGCCGAGGACGGCAAGCTCGACCCGGTGATCGGTCGTGACGACGAGATCCGCCGCACCATTCAGGTGCTGCAGCGGCGGACCAAGAACAACCCGGTACTGATCGGTGAGCCGGGCGTTGGCAAGACCGCCATCGTCGAGGGGCTGGCCCAGCGCATCGTCAACGGTGAGGTCCCGGACGGGCTCAAGGACAAGCGCTTGCTGGCCCTGGACATGGGCTCGCTGATTGCCGGGGCCAAGTTCCGCGGCGAGTTCGAGGAGCGCCTCAAGGCGGTGCTCAACGAGCTGTCCAAGCAGGAGGGTCGCGTCATCCTGTTCATCGACGAGCTGCATACGATGGTCGGCGCGGGCAAGGCGGAAGGTGCCATGGATGCCGGCAACATGCTCAAGCCTGCCCTGGCGCGCGGCGAGCTGCACTGCGTAGGTGCCACTACTCTCGATGAATACCGCCAGTACATCGAGAAGGATGCCGCCCTGGAGCGGCGCTTCCAGAAGGTGCTGGTCGACGAGCCGAGCGAGGAGGACACCATCGCCATCCTCCGTGGCCTCAAGGAGCGCTACGAAGTGCACCATGGCGTGACCATCACCGATGGCGCCATCATCGCCGCGGCCAAGCTCAGCCACCGCTATATCACCGATCGCCAGCTGCCGGACAAGGCCATCGACCTGATCGACGAGGCCGCCAGTCGTATCCGCATGGAGATCGACTCCAAGCCCGAAGAGCTCGACCGCCTGGATCGCCGCTTGATCCAGCTGAAGATCGAGCGTGAGGCGCTGAAGAAGGAAGACGACGAGGCCACCAAGAAGCGCCTGGCCAAGCTGGAAGACGACATCGCCAAGCTGGAGCGCGAATACGCCGATCTGGAAGAAATCTGGAAGTCGGAGAAAGCCGAGGTGCAGGGTTCGGCGCAGATCCAGCAGAAGATCGAACAAGCCAAGGCCGAGCTCGAAGCAGCGCGGCGCAAGGGTGATCTGGCGCGCATGGCCGAACTGCAGTACGGCATCATTCCGGACCTCGAGCGCAGCCTGGAGATGGTCGATCAGCATGGCAAGAAAGAAAACCAGCTGCTGCGTAACAAGGTGACCGACGAGGAGATCGCCGAGGTGGTTTCCAAGTGGACCGGTATTCCGGTCTCCAAGATGCTCGAAGGCGAGCGCGACAAGCTGCTGCGCATGGAAGACATGCTGCACACTCGCGTCATCGGTCAGCACGAAGCCGTGGTGGCCGTATCCAATGCCGTGCGCCGCTCGCGCGCCGGTCTGGCCGACCCGAATCGTCCGAGCGGCTCGTTCCTCTTTCTCGGCCCGACCGGGGTGGGCAAGACCGAGCTTTGCAAGGCGCTGGCCGAGTTCCTCTTCGATACCGAGGAGGCGATGATCCGCATCGACATGTCCGAGTTCATGGAGAAGCACTCTGTCGCGCGTCTGATCGGCGCGCCGCCGGGCTACGTCGGTTACGAAGAAGGCGGTTACCTGACCGAAGCGGTGCGTCGCAAACCGTATTCGGTGGTGTTGATGGACGAGGTAGAGAAGGCCCATCCAGACGTCTTCAATGTGCTGCTGCAGGTGCTCGAAGACGGCCGCCTGACCGACAGTCATGGGCGGACGGTGGACTTCAAGAACACGGTGATCGTGATGACCTCCAACCTGGGCTCTGCGCAGATCCAAGAGCTGGTTGGTGATCCCGATGCGCAGCGGGCTGCGGTGATGGATGCGGTGGCGCATCACTTCCGACCGGAGTTCATCAACCGTATCGACGAGGTGGTGGTGTTCGATCCGTTGGGTCGCGAGCAGATCGCCGGTATCGCCGACATCCAGCTCGGGCGCTTGCGCAAGCGTCTGGCCGAGCGCGAGCTGAGCCTGGAGCTCAGTCAGGAGGCGATGGACAAGCTGATCGCCATCGGTTACGACCCGGTCTACGGAGCACGGCCGCTCAAACGGGCGATCCAGCGCTGGATCGAGAATCCGCTGGCGCAGCAGATTCTCTCCGGTCAGTTCGCGCCGGGTAGCAGCGTCAAGGCGCGGGTAGAGGGCGAGCAGATCGTCTTCGATTGAGCAGGGTGGTTACCTGCGGGGTGCAGCACACCTCGCAGGTAGCCGTGTTGGAGCAGCGTTTTCGCGGGTGCCGCCGGGTGAACGCAAAGTGTTGTCAGGAATCGCATTTTTGGGGTTGACAGGCGAGCCGGGAACCGTAAAATGGCGCGCCTCTGAGGCGGTAACGTAACGCTGAAGAGCTGGAGTTGAAGTTGTTCCGCGATAGCTCAGTCGGTAGAGCAAATGACTGTTAATCATTGGGTCCCAGGTTCGAGTCCTGGTCGCGGAGCCAAATTCCAATCGGGGTATAGCGCAGTCCGGTAGCGCGCCTGCTTTGGGAGCAGGATGTCGGGAGTTCGAATCCCCCTACCCCGACCATTTTTGGGTCGTTAGCTCAGTTGGTAGAGCAGTTGGCTTTTAACCAATTGGTCGTAGGTTCGAATCCTACACGACCCACCATACCGGCTTCTCAGGAAGCATGAAAAGGTGGATGTCCTCGCGGACATCCACCTTTTTTATTGCCTGCGATTTCTTCTCGGCACATTCAAGGCGCACCCAAGGGTGCGCCTTTTCTGCGTCAATGGAGCTTCAGGCGCGGCTCCGTCGTGCGGCTGAGCTTGTCGCCAAGCATCATCAGCAGCGTGCGCGGGATGCCGTACAGTGCGATCTGGTGCATGCGGTAGAGCGAGATATAGAACATCCGTGCGAGCCAGCCTTCGAGCATCACGTTGCCGGTCAGGTTGCCCATCAGATTACCTACAGCCGAGAAGCTCGACAGCGAAATCAGTGAGCCGTAGTCCTTGTAGCGGTAGGTCGGCAGCGGCTTGCCTTCCAGTCGGTTGCGGATCGAGCGGGCCAGCATCGAGGCCTGCTGATGGGCTGCCTGTGCACGGGGTGGAACATTGCGGTCGCTGTCCGGCTGTGGGCAGGCGGCGCAGTCGCCGAACGCGAAGATGTTCTCGTCGCGCGTGCTCTGCAGTGTCGGGTGGACGACCAGCTGGTTAATGCGGTTGGTTTCCAGGCCATCCAGTTCGTGAAGGAAGGCGGGTGCCTTGATCCCGGCGGCCCACACCTTGAGGCTGGCCTGGACGAACTCGCCCTGCTTGGTGTGCAGGCCCTCGGCGGTGACTTCGCTGACGGCCGCGCCTGTGAGCACCGTGACACCCAGGTCCAGCAGTGTCTGGTGCACCGGTTGGCTGATGCGCTCAGGTAGTGCCGGCAGGACTTTCGGGCCGGCCTCGATGAGGGTGATGTTTACATCCTCCGGCTTGATGCCATCGAGGCCGTAGGCCGCCAGCTCCTTGGCGGCGTGCAGCAGTTCTGCAGCCAGCTCCACGCCGGTAGCGCCGGCTCCGACGATGGCCATGCTGATGTTGCTCGAGGCACTCTCGCCTGCATGCGCCTTCATGTAATGGCTCAGCAGTTGCCGGTGGAAGCGCTCGGCCTGCTCGCGCGTATCAAGGAAGATGCAGTGCTCGGAAGCCCCCGAGGTGCCGAAGTCGTTGGTCGTGCTGCCGACGGCAATCACCAGCGTGTCGTAGTTCAGTGCGCGTGACGGGACCAGTTCCACGCCAAACTCGTCGCGCGTCGCTTCCAGTCGAATGCATTTGCTCGCGCGATCCAGGCCTGCCATGCGGCCCATCTGGAACTCGAAGTGATTCCATTTGGCCTGAGCGACATAGTTGAGTTCGTCAGCGGACGAGTTCAAGGAGCCGGCGGCGACTTCGTGCAGCAGCGGCTTCCAGATGTGTGTGAGGTTGGCGTCGACCAGGGTGATGCGGGCTTTGCCACGCTTGCCCAGGGTTCTACCCAGGCGGGTAGCAAGCTCCAGACCGCCGGCGCCACCGCCGACGATTACGACTCGATGTGACATGGGAGTGACTCATAGCTGCAAGGGAAACGGCGGGGCGGCCTGGCGAGCGGAGCTCAAAGCACAAGGCGGCTCAAGAGGCGGCTCAATAACCCGAGCCCAATCACCACGACCAGTACCACAAGCAGAAGAAGCCAGGGGCGAAACGGCTGGCGCTCGACCTGGTGTTGCGGGGCGCGGAGGTATTCATCGACGCGCTGCTGATCTTCGGGCTTCAGGCGGCTGGGCATGGGCACCTCGAATGGAATGCAGGCATTCTAGCTGTGCAGGGTCAAAAGCCAAGCGCGAAGTGCGGCGCTTTGCCGCGCGGAGGGCTGGCGGGCATGCCAGGCGGCATGCCCTTGGGGGTGGTCAGGTGTTCTTCAGCTTGCGCAGGTTGCCGATGACCGACTCCAGCGCGCGGTCGAACAGCAGGGTGTCGTTGAGTAGCCGAATGGCGCCGCGCTGGAATTCGGTCGCCAGGCCCATGCGGGTCTTTTCCAGGACTTTCATGCCGGTGCGATTAACGAAGATGTACTTGCCGGTGGGCTTGATCACCGCTGCCAGCTTGCATCGCAGCTTGTGTTCTTCGTCTTCCTGGAACTCCACCCAGCTGCCGACGCGCAGATTGTCGACCTGGACCAGCGCGACATCGTTATCCGGCAGGCTGATTTCCGGTTCCTGCTCGCGGCTCTCGCCAGGTGCAAGCAGGACGATCTCGTCGACCACTTCGACCATTGCCGGTGTGGTTGCTATCGGAGTTGCCGCTGACCCCGCTGAAGTGCTGTCGTCCGCTGGCGCCTCGCTGGGAGCGCTCTGCGGTTGCTGGAAGCGCTGCAGGGTCTGGACATGGAGCGCTTCGAGCCGGGTAAAGAAGTCGCCGGTGGAAAAAGGGTCGAAGGCGGCGCTGACCAGTCCGTCGCGCAGCGCTTTAAGCAGGCTCGGGACCAGCTCCAGCAGGCGTGCACGCGACTCATCGTCTTCGTGAGGGGTAACGCTCCACACCAGATCGTCCATCGTGTCCAGGGCGGCCTGCCACTCTTCGGACTGGGTGCCGTGTTTCAGACAGGTAAGCAGCAGAACCTTGCTCCAGGCTTCCTGCAGTAGCCGCACCACGACTTCCGGAAGCGTCTTGCCGAGCAAGCGCTGGTTCAGGGCGCGCTCAACTTCCTGTCGGGCGATCTCGGCCTTGGCGCGGCCTTCCTCGGCATCACGGGTGCGTTGCTCGAGCAGCTCGCTACGGCGGCGCTCATCGCCGATGAAGGCAAGGAAGTCGGCCAGCAGCTCGGAGAAAATGGCCGGATCGTCAGTGAAGTCGTTGAGCAGTCGAGCCACGATCTGCTCGATCTTCTGGTAGAGACTGTCCCGCTGCGCTTCATCCTGATCGCCCCAGCCCATCGCTGCCGAGGCAATCTCGTTAAGCAGGCGGCGTGCCGGATGGCTGCCGCGACTGAAGAAGGTCTTGTCCAATACCGCGACCTTGAGAAGCGGGATCTGCAGACGACCGATCAGGGCCTTTAGCGAATCGGGCAGGGTGCGGTCATCGAGTATGAATTCGAACAGCATGGAGACGAGGTTGATCACGTCGTCGTCTATCTCGCCGACCACGCGGGACTTGCAGGTCTTGGCACTGACTCGGCTCAGCAGGCCGGCCAGCTGCTCCTGAAGATCGAACTCGTCGACGGTCTGCGGCGCGCGCGCCTGCATGTGCGACAGCAGGCGGAGGAGGTCGCCACTGGAGATCGGGATCGCATCGCTGGGGATGTTGCGCGCTGGCAGCATGCTGCTGCCACGGAGTTCTGAAAGCAGGCTGTGCAGTGCGCTGAATGCGGCTTCCTGCAGTCCCTCGTCGACATGTGCAGCCTGGCCAGGTGGCGCCGATGGTGCATGGCTTCCGGCTGGCGCGCCGGGGCGCTGCTGGCGGCGGGGCGGGGCGGAGTGCAGCTCTGGCAGAATGCCGGCCGCCACCAGTGTCTGGTTGGCTTCGGCATAGAGTTGGTCGATATCCCCGAGCACGTACTTTTCGAAGAGCTTGAAGATGATCAGCTTGACCTTGATCTCTACCCCAAGGCTGCTGCTGGCCTCGATGAAGTAGTCGCAGAGTGCGTGTGGGCCGAGCGGGTTGCTCTTGTCATCGAGCTTCTTGCTGATCAGCGCATTGAAACGAGTGGTCAGGTGCCCCAGCGGTTGAGCCGCACGACTCATGACTTTCGCGACCATGGTGTCCACGGCTACCGACTCTTCCAGCTCATCGTTCTGCACAAGTGAAAGACTGTCGAACGACACATTGTCCAGCACCGGCGGCTTGCCGATCTCATACTGATTGAGCTTGGCGAATGCTTCGAACAGCTGTTGCAGAAAGCCGCGTTCGATGTTGCGGCGCTTCATGCGCAAATCACGCATGGCTTCGAAAAACGCGTTCTGTTCGACGTTACTGCTCGCACGATCGGCGATCTCGAAGAGCGAGTCATCGGCGTTGTCGAACAGCGACTGCAAAGCCTGACGCAGCTGTTGGGCGGCCTTGTCGCGCACGCTGATGAGCGCCACAGGCAGGCGGCCTGCTGGTGAAGAAGGCTTGTGCTCAGGGGCTGCCTTGTTCAGGTGCACCACTTTCGCATCGGTTCGCATCGAGACTCTCCTGCGGTCGCCTGCTTAACGGCGGTCACAACGCCAGCTTCAAACAGCGTCTTGTAAGGGTAACCAAATCGGCAGGGCAAGGCGGAAGGTTCCGGGCGAGCCCGCAATCTAGTGCGGGTTTCTTCTGTCGAACCGGATCCAGCGCAGCATAGCCGAGCGGTCTGATTTTACAACGACACCTCGTCAGCAAGGCGTCGCCATTTAGGTGGCGTCAATATTCTTGAAGGGCATTATAAGCATCGGATTGCGATGCCAAGGCCGGTTTTTTATTGGACATGACTTGGCTCACAGATACTCGCAGGTTTTCCGCCGGGAGGTAAAAAAAGCCGCTCGAATACCCGTCCGGGATGCGCAGGTTGGCGCTGCGTTAGCGAGCACTCAGCCTTTATACTCCGCGCAATCTTCAGGAGTCAGCCATGCCGAATCTTACACTTGCCGATCTATCTGCAGAAATCGATGCCAACGTTCGTCGCGCGCTCGCCGAGGACGTCGGCAGTGGCGACATCACCGCGCAGTTGATTCCAGTCGAGCGGCTGGCGCATGCGTCGGTCATCACTCGCGAGGAGGCAGTGATCAGTGGAACGGCATGGGTAGACGCCGTATTCCGCCAAGTCGACCCACGCGTTGCGGTTCACTGGCAGGTTGCCGATGGTGACCGTGTCGGGGCTGACCGGGTGCTGTTCCATCTTGAGGGGCCGGCGCGGGCGCTGCTCACTGGCGAGCGCAGTGCGCTGAATTTTCTGCAACTGCTGTCGGGCGTCGCGACTCGCTGTCGTCACTATGCGGACATGGTCGACGGGACCGGTGTACGTTTGCTCGATACGCGCAAGACCATACCCGGGCTGCGCCTGGCGCAGAAGTATGCCGTTACCTGCGGTGGCTGCCACAACCACCGCATCGGTTTGTACGACGCCTTCCTGATCAAGGAAAACCACATCGCCGCTTGCGGTGGCATCGCCGAGGCGGTTGCTGCTGCACATCGCATCGCGCCGGGCAAGCCGGTGGAGATCGAGGTGGAGAGTCTGGGCGAGCTTGAGCAGGCGCTACTAGCAGGTGCCGATATCGTCATGCTGGACGAGCTCAGTCTGGATGACATGCGCACCGCGGTGGCCATCAATGGGGGGCGGGCCAAGCTCGAAGCGTCGGGCGGCATCAGCGATGAAACGCTGCGCAGCGTGGCGGAAACGGGGGTGGACTACATCTCCATCGGCGCGCTGACCAAGCATGTGCGGGCGGTGGACCTGTCGATGCGCTTGCGGCAGTAAGGGCGGGGCGAGGTTGCGGTGCCTGGCGCAGCGGCTGCGCCAGGCGGATCGGTCAGTGACGGCTTTTCAGGCCGAAATTCTCGTGCAGGGTACCGGGGGTGTCGTCGCCCTTGGGCGCATAGTCCTTCGGCGGCTCGGTGAAGGCCGGCGACGAGAGACGCTCACGGGTGCCGTGGTTCTCTTCGCTGTGCAGTGCGGCCATCAGGCGTTGACGGGTCTGTTCGTCGAGTGCGAGGCGGCTGGCGCCGTCGGACAGGTGATCCTGAATGTCCTGATAGTTGTTGGTCAGTTTGCGCAGCAGGCTGGCGGTGGTGTTGAAGTGGGTAACCACCTCACTCTGATAAGTGTCGAAACGCTCTTGCAGGTCATCGACCTGACGCTGTGTGCGGTTTGGTGCGCTGCTGCGTGCCACCAGATAACCGATGGCGATGCCGGCGATCAGGCCGACGATCGGGAGCAACCAGGTCGCGAGGGTCTGTTCCACGAGTCCTTCCTCTATATAAACGGCTGTGCTTACGTTAACGTCTCGTACCTGCTCTGTATACCGCGACGCGAGGCGGCGGTTATTGGCAGCTAGTTAGCAAGACGAGTCGACTCGTCCCAAGGTCACGGAGTTCCTGCTTTGTTGAAACGCGAAACCCCCCTCAATCTCGACGGCCCCTGCGGCACCCTTGAAGCGCTGTACTTCGATCAATCGCAGCCGACGGGGCTCGCGCTGATCTGCCACCCGAACCCGGTCAAGGGCGGCACCATGCTGAACAAGGTGGTCTCGACCCTGCAGCGCACCGCTCGCGACGCCGGCTACAGCACGCTGCGCTTCAATTATCGCGGTGTCGGCGGCAGCGCCGGCGCGCATGACATGGTCGAGGGCGAGGTGGATGACGCCGAGGCTGCGCTGCGTTGGCTGCGCGAGCAGAATCCGGAGCTGCCGCTGACGCTGCTGGGGTTCTCCTTCGGCGGGTTCGTCGCCGGCAACCTGGCCCACCGTTTGAACGCGGAGGGCGTGGCGGTACAGCGGCTGATGATGGTGGCGCCGGCAGTGTCGCGCCTCGTCGAGCTGTCGTTGGCTGACGATTGCCAGCTGACGATCATCCAGCCGGAGCAGGACGAGGTCATCGATGCCGAGTCCGTGTACACCTTTTCCGCGCAGCTGCAGCACCCCCATGAGCTGCTGAAAGTGGCAGAATGCGGCCACTTTTTTCATGGCAAGCTGGTGGAACTGAAGGAACTGGTCGCCCCGCGGCTTTGATGCCCGAACCTGCTTCTCTCCGCCGCGCTCAACGATCGAGAATGACTGCATGACTACCCGCATCCTGACCGGTATCACCACCACCGGCACGCCGCACCTGGGCAACTACGCCGGCGCGATCCGCCCGGCCATCCTGGCCAGCCGCGACGCGGCCGCCGATTCCTTTTATTTCCTGGCCGACTACCACGCGCTGATCAAGTGCGATGACCCGCTGCGTATCCAGCGCTCGCGCCTGGAGATTGCCGCGACCTGGTTGGCATGCGGCCTCGATGCCGAACGCGTGACCTTCTATCGTCAGTCCGACGTTCCTGAAATCCCCGAGCTGACCTGGCTGCTCACCTGCGTCACCGCCAAGGGGTTGCTCAATCGCGCCCACGCCTACAAGGCCTCGGTGGACAAGAACGTCGAGAGCGGCGAGGACCCGGATGCCGGCGTGACCATGGGGCTCTACAGCTACCCGGTGCTGATGGCGGCGGACATCCTGATGTTCAACGCGCACAAGGTGCCGGTTGGCCGCGACCAGATCCAGCATGTGGAAATGGCCCGCGATATCGCTCAGCGCTTCAATCATCTGTTCGGTCAGGGCCGTGAGTTCTTCACCCTGCCCGAAGCGGTGATCGAGGAAGGCGTCGCCACGCTGCCCGGCCTTGACGGGCGCAAGATGTCGAAGAGCTACGACAACACCATTCCGCTGTTCGGCAGCGCCAAGGAGCTCAAGGGCGCGATTGCACGCATCGTCACCGACTCGCGCCTGCCGGGCGAGCCGAAGGACCCCGACAGCTCGCACCTGTTCACCCTCTACCAGGCGTTCGCCACCGCGCAGCAGCAGGATGCGTTCCGCCAGGAGCTGCTCGACGGGCTGGCCTGGGGCGATGCCAAGCAGCGCCTGTTCGAGCTGCTCGACAACGAGCTGGGCGAGGCGCGCGAGCTGTATCACCAGCTGATCACCAAGCCCGCCGAGCTGGAGGACATTCTCCAGGCGGGCGCGGCCAAGGCGCGCCGAATCGCCACGCCGTTCCTTGGTGAGCTGCGCGAGGCGGTGGGCCTGCGCAACTTCCGTAGCGAAGTTAAAAGTGCAGCGCCAGCCAAGAAGAAGTCCAGCAAGGTGGCGCGCTTCGCCAGCTTCCGCGAGGCCGACGGCGCGTTCCGCTTTCGTTTCTTTGCGCCCGACGGCGAGGAGCTGCTGCTGTCCCGTCCGTTGAGCAACCCGAAGGCGATCGGCAGCCTGACCCAGCGGTTGATTGCCGGCGGGCCGGATGCGCTGGAACTTCGCGAGGACGAAGGCGATCAATTCACCCTGTGGCTGGACGACGAATGCGTCGCCGACAGCCCACATTATGAGAGCGCCGAAGCGCTCGATGCCGCCATGCTGCGGGTACGCGAGGCGCTGGCCACGCTCGTCGACTGACGTGCTGCCGCCAGGGCGGAACGCACCCTGCGACTGCGTTCCGCGGCTTCGCGGCGATCTCCAAGAATGAGTGTCCCAGGAGGGCTGACGCTTGAACGACCTGAGTAAATTGCCAACCACCGAGGGCGCGGCTAAAGTGTCGGCCCCGTTTCACTACCCAGACTCCGCCATGACCCCTCTTGAGCGCTATCAGGCCGACCTGAAACGTCCTGACTTCTTCCACGATGCCGCCCAGGAAAATGCGGTGCGTCACCTGCAACGTCTGTACGACGATCTGGTGGCCGACGATCGCAGCAAGAGCGGCCTGCTCGGCAAGCTGTTCGGCAAGAAACAGCAGGAGCCGATCAAGGGCATCTACTTCTGGGGCGGCGTTGGCCGCGGCAAGACCTACCTCGTTGATACCTTCTTCGACGCATTGCCGTTCAAGCAGAAGACGCGCACGCACTTTCACCGCTTCATGAAGCGCGTGCACGAGGAAATGAAAACCCTCAAGGGTGAAAAGAACCCGCTGACCATCATTGGCAAGCGCTTCGCCGACGAGTCGCGGGTGATCTGTTTTGACGAATTCTTCGTCTCCGATATCACCGACGCGATGATTCTTGCCACGCTGCTCGAAGAGCTGTTCAAGAACGGCGTGAGCCTGGTGGCGACCTCCAACATCGTGCCGGACGGTCTGTACAAGGACGGTCTGCAGCGTGCGCGCTTCCTGCCGGCCATCGAGCTGCTGAAGAAGCACACCGAGATCGTCAACGTCGACAGCGGCATCGACTATCGCCTGCGTGCGCTGGAGCAGGCCGAGCTGTTCCACTTCCCGCTCGATGCCGAGGCCGAGCAGAGCCTGGAACGCAGCTTCAAGAGCTTGCTGCCGGAGAACTGCCGGGTCGTCGACAAGGACGCGCTGATGATCGAGAACCGCGAAATTCGCGCGGTGAAGACCGGCAACGATGTGGCCTGGTTCGAGTTCCGCGAGCTCTGCGACGGGCCGCGTAGCCAGAACGACTACATCGAACTGGGCAAGATATTCGGCGCCATCCTGCTGGCCAATGTCGAGCAGATGAGTGTCACCAAGGACGACATGGCGCGCCGCTTCATCAACCTTGTCGACGAGTTCTACGACCGCAACGTCAAGCTCATCATCTCCGCCGAGGTCGAGCTCAAGGACCTCTATACCGGTGGTCGCCTGGAGTTCGAATTCCAGCGCACCCTGAGCCGTCTGCTGGAAATGCAATCGCACGAATACCTGTCGCGGCCGCACAAGCCCTGACATTACCCTAGCCGCGAAGACCTGCTCTTCGCGGCCTGCACTGCCTCCTCGTGACCGCTGACGCTGTGCCTTTGTAGGCGTGCTCTTGCGCCCAGACGGTGCCCTGCATCAGCAAGGCATGGCTTTTCCGAGTTTGCCCTACGATTCCGGCCGGTATTTCTGCCGGTAGTGATTGGGTGACAGCTCGGTGTGCTGGCGGAAAAGACGGGCGAAGAAGCTGGCATCGTCGTAGCCCACTTCGTAGCTGATCGTCTTGATGCTCTTGCCGGTGGTGGCGAGCAGGCTCTTCGCCGTCTCGATCCGCAGGCGTTGCAGATAGTGCAGCGGCTTGTCGCCGGTGGCTGCCTGGAAGCGGCGCATGAAGTTGCGAATGCTCATGCCATGCTGCCGCGCCACGTCCTCGAAGCGAAACTTTTCGGCGAAGTTGGCTTCCAGCCATTCCTGTATCTGCAGAATCCGCGTATCCAGATGCAGCTTCTGCCCGCCGAAACCCAAGCGCCCCGGGCTGTAACTGCGTTGTAGCTCGTAAAGTACGTCACGCGCCATGCCCTGGGCCACGTGTGCGCCGCAGAAGCGCTCGACCAGATACATGTACAGGTCGCAGGCCGAGGTAGTGCCGCCTGCGCAGTAGAGGTTGTCGCTGTCGGTGAGGTGCTTGTCGGCGCTGAAAGCCACACCGGGGAAGCGCTCGACGAAGTCATTGGCAAAGCGCCAGTGGGTGGTCGCCTCGCGGCCTTCCAGCAGGCCCGCCTGGGCCATCCAGAACACGCCGGTGGCTTCGCCACAGATGACGCTGCCTGCAGCGTGACGCTCGCGCAACCAGGGCATCACACCCGGATGCTGCGCGCAGAGCGCATCGAAATCTCCCCAGAAGGCCGGCAGGATCACCATATCGGCGTCGTCCAGCGGACTATCCACGGCGATGGCGATACCGCTGAAGGTACTGACCGCCTTGCCGTCCGGGCTGACCAGACGGGTTTCGAAAGCAGGGGTGAGGTCAAGGCCGAGCTGTTTGCCATAGCGCAGGCTGGCCATGTGGAAGAAATCCTTGGCCTGGGTGAGTGTCGAGGCGAACACCCCTTCGGTGGCAAGTATGCTGACGCGCTGGATCGAGGCGAGATTGGGCATGCGATTCTAATTATTGTGGTGAGTAACAGGGTAAATCTGCCGTGTGGCGGCTGGAGCGTCCTATTTTTGCGTGCATCTGTCCAGCCTTCCCTGAAGCGATGCGGCTGAACCGTCACGGCGACCCGGCGTCGAACCGCTGATGCACAGGAGCGAAGAGATGAGTGAAAGCAGTCAGTATCCGACAGCCCCTTTTGGCGATTGGGACGGCAGTCCGGCCGCCGCGCGTGCGATGCAGCAGAGCCTGGCGGCGCAGGTGAGCTTGCAGGATGACTTCCCACCGTTGCGATTGATCGCCGGGGTGGATGTCGGTTTCGAGGATGGCGGCACTATCACCCGCGCCGCGGCAGTGCTGCTGGATGCCGATACCCTGGAGCTGGTCGGCAGCAGCCTGGCGCGAATTCCGACGAACATGCCCTACATTCCGGGCCTGCTTTCGTTCCGTGAGCTACCCGCGGTGCTGCAGGCGCTCGGCGAACTGCCGGCCGTTCCCGACCTGATCTTTTCCGACGGACACGGCATCGCCCACCCGCGCCGCCTGGGCATTGCTGCTCACCTGGGCGTGGTGACCGGCCTGCCCACCATCGGCGTGGCAAAGAAGCTGCTCACCGGGGCGCACGACGAGCTGGATCTGGCACGCGGTGCACAGGTCGAGTTGCGCGACAAGAAGACCGGCGAAGTGATCGGCTGCGTGCTGCGCAGCAAGGACAAGGTGCGGCCGCTGATCATTTCCCCGGGTAACCGGATCAGCATCGTCACCGCACCGCAGCTGGTGATGCGGTATGTCACGCGCTATCGCCTGCCGGAGCCGACCCGGCTGGCCGACCGGCTGGCGTCGCGACGGGAAGAAAAGGCCGCCGCGCGGCGCTTGTCTGGAGCGGCCAAGTAGTTAAAGCAGTTGTAACCGGGATTGCCCGCGCCCGTGGCGACGCTTGCAGCTGGCGTCTCGCAGGCGCTAGCCTGCGGGCCTGTTGTCAGCTCGGACCCTACGATGATTCTGGATTGCGCTACCGGTTGGTGTCAGGGCGTTCGCCACTGCCCGTCACCGAACTTCAACCAGCGGCCGGCCGGCGAGATTTCCCTGCTGGTGATCCACAACATCAGTCTGCCGCCGGGGCAGTTCGGCACCGGCAAGGTTCAGCAGTTCTTCCAGAATTGTCTGCAGTGCCATGAGCACCCGTTTTTCGAGGAGATCGCCGAGCTGCAGGTGTCGGCGCATTTTCTCATCGAGCGTGATGGCGCGATCACTCAGTTCGTCTCCTGTCTGGATCGTGCCTGGCACGCCGGCGTGTCCTGCTTTGACGGTCGCGAGGGCTGCAACGATTTCTCCATCGGCATCGAGCTGGAGGGGACCGACGACCAACCCTTCAGTGAGGCGCAATACCAGGCGCTGATCGGATTGTGCCGGATACTGCAAGGCGCGTTTCCAGCGATTACCCCCGAGCGGGTTTGCGGCCACAGCGATATCGCGCCGGGGCGCAAGACCGATCCCGGCCCGGCATTCGACTGGCAGCGGCTGCGTGCGGCTTCCATTACCTGCTGACGAAAGGAAAGGGCGATGAGTTTTCTGGTGATCCTGCTCGTGCTGCTGGTGGAGAAGTTCTCTGATTGGCGGCCCCGGCTGCAATATGACAGCCCCTGGCTGACGCGCCTGCGCCAGGCGGAGGCCAGCCCGCGTCTGCGACAGACGCCCTGGCTGGCGCTGCTGTTGCTGGTGTTGCTCCCGGTGCTGCTGCTCGGCCTGGTGCTGCTGGTACTGGAGCCGCTGGCCTACGGGTGGCTGAGCCTGCCGGTGCATCTGCTGGTGCTGCTCTACAGCCTCGGCCGCGGCCATGCCAAGGCTGAACTCGGTGCGTTCCGCGACGCCTGGCGCCGTGGAGATGATGAAGCCGCCGCGCTGGCCGCCGAACGTGACGCCGGCCTGCAGGCGCAGGACCCGCCGAGCCTGTTGGCAGCGGTGCAGTCCTGGCTGCTGTGGCGGAGCTACGAGGGTTTTTTTGCGGTGATCTTCTGGTACCTGCTGCTCGGGCCGATGGCGGCGCTGGCGTACCGGCTGCTGGCGCTGTGCGCCGAGCACACTGAGCTCGAAGGATTGCGCGAGCGGGCTGAGCAGCTGCGGCATGCCTTCGACTGGTTGCCGGTGCGGGTGTTGCTCGGCAGTTTTGCGCTGGTCGGCAACTTCGTCGCGGTCAACCGTGCGCTGCTGCACGAGTTACTGAGCTGGGATGTGCCAGCTCGGCGGCTGTTGGCCGATGCCGGTCCGTTGGCCGCCGATCTGCCGCCCGCGGTCGACGGCGAGGCGGGCATCGCGAGGCTCGACGGGATCGCGGCATTGCTCGTACGTACACGGGTGTTCTGGTATGCGGTGATCGCAGTCTGGACGATCCTCGCCTGAGGCTTTTGGCCAGCGGCGCCGCTAATGGACGTCCATAACGCCTCTGTATGTGGGGGCACCGCCGAATCGCTGTAACCCGCAGGCCAGACGCCTCGCCGAGCGTCTGGTTGATACCTGTCGAAGAGCCATCATTTGGCCATTACCTTAAGTTACAAAAACGCTTACCGATATCCCGTATAACCCGGGCAGAAGCCACTCTCTGACGAGCCCTGCTGCGCGCTGCAACTGCGTGCAAGCCAATACCAATAAAATTGGGAGACGTCGTGTGAATAGCCTGTTGTATCCCGCGATCGCGTTCATGAACCGCCTGAGCTTCGGCATGAAGTTCAGCCTGGTCAGCGTCCTGTTTTTCGTTCCCATGCTGCTGAGCAACTACTACCTGGTGCGCGACTCGTACCGGGCGTATGTCGGTACCCGTAACGAGCTGCAGAGCCTCGAGCTGCTTGGCTCGACCCTGCAGGTGCGGCGCAGCATGGAAGACTGGAAAGACCTCGTGCATATCGAGTCGATCATCGGCCAGACCGGCAATGTCGAAGCGTTGAAGACCCGTCTGAACCGCGTCGAAAGCGAGCTTGCGGCGCAGCTGCAGGCGCTCGCGCCGGTCGGCGATGCGCCCGAGCAGGTGGCCGAATTCAATGCCCGTCGCGACGAGCTGGTGACCGGCCTGAACGCCGCCCAGGCCGAGCAATCGTTGCAGTCCAAGGCAGCCATGGCCGAGTCCCTGCTGGGCCAGTCGCAGGTGATGATCAAGCTCGTGGCCGGCCAGTCTGGCCTCAGCCAGGATCTCGAGCGTGAGGTCCGTCTGTTGGCCGAGCTGCTGACCACGGTAACCCCGGCCATCAGCGCATCGCTCGGCGAGGGGCGTGCGGTGGGCTCCTACACGTTCGGCCAGGGCTACCTGAACTCCGATGCCAGCAATACGCTGGACAACCTCGTGCTGGAACTGGAAAAGCAGCAGGCGCAGTACGCCGCACAGTTGCAGGATGCCCTGGGCGCAAGCCAGGCCGCGCGTACCCGGCTCGACGCCTTCGCCACCGCCAGTCGTGAGTCCCTGCAGGCGAGCAGCGAAATTCTGCAGGACGAGGTGATCATGGCCGAGGCGCTGGACCTGCCTTGGGAGCAGTTCTACGAGCGCATCAGCGCGCAGATGGGCAAGACCTACGAGCTGAACGACGCCATTCTCGGTTTCCTCGAGGTGGAGCTTGCCGAGCGGCTGGAGCAGAAGCGCCTGCTCATGACCCTGCTGCTTTCGGCACTGGCGGTGGTGCTGTGCCTGGTGGCGTATCTGTACGCAGGCTTCTACGCCTCGACGCGCGCCTCGCTGCACAGTCTCGGCAGGATCATGGACAAGGTCGCCGCCGGTGACATGACCGCGCGCTATCAGGTACAGAGCCGAGATGAGCTTGGCGAGCTGGGCCAGGTGTTCAATACCACCGTGGCGCAGATCCGCGAGCTGATCGAGCGAGTCGGGCAGACCGTCGCCGAAGTCGAGCGCCAGGCACAGCGGGTCGAAAGTGTCTCCGGTGAGAGCAACCAGACGGTATCCGAGCAGCGTGGGCAGATCGAACAGGTCGCCACGGCGATGAACGAAATGTCCGCCACCGCCCAGGAGGTCGCCAGCAGTGCCGAGGCAGCAGTGGGCAGCGCACAGAGCGTCAACGAGGAAACCGTCAGCGGGCGCGAGCTGGTGGTAGCGCAGGTCGGCGGTATCCAGCGGCTGGCCGGCGAGATCGAGCAGTCGGTGCAGGTGATCAACCAGTTGGCCGACGACAGCAAGGCGATCAGCCAGGTGCTGGACGTGATCAAGACCATCGCCGAGCAGACCAACCTGCTGGCCCTCAATGCGGCCATCGAGGCCGCGCGTGCTGGCGAGCAGGGCCGTGGCTTCGCGGTGGTCGCAGACGAGGTGCGCGGGCTGGCGCAGCGGACACAGAAGTCCACCGCGGAAATCGAGCAGATGATCGCTCGCCTGCACAATGGTGTCGGCGCAGCGGTGAAAACCATGCATGCCAGCCATACGCTGGCCGAAGACACCGTTGGCCAGTCGGGGCGGGTCGAGCAGGCGCTGGAAAACATCCTTGGCGCGGTGGGGCTGATCGTCGATCAGAACCAGCAGATCGCCGCTGCGGCTGAGCAGCAGACAGCCGTGGCGCACGATATCGATCGCAATATCGTCGCGATCAACGAGGCCGGCCAGCGTACCGCCGAGGGTGCCGGGCATACCGAGCAGGCGAGTCGTGAGCTGTCGCAGTTGGTGGGACGCCTGCAGCAGCTGATCGGCGCGTTCCGGGTCTGACCGCGGCGATGATCAGGGCTGCGGCCAGCCGAACAGCTCACAGCTGTTGCGATAGCTGGCTGCGGCCAGCTCTTCGGCGCTGACGCCTTTGAGGTCGGCCAGCATCCGGCAGATCTCCGGCAGCAGTTCCGGGCTGTTGCGCTCGCCGGCGTGGCCGGCTGGTGGGATATCCGGCGAGTCGGTTTCCAGCACGATGGCCTCCAGCGGCAGTTGCTTGAGCACCCGCTGCATGCGCAGCGCCTGTGGCCAGGTACCGGCACCCCCGAGGCCGAGCCTGAAGCCGAGGCGCAGGTATTCCTGAGCTTCCTCCCAGCTGCCACTGAAGGCGTGCACGATGCCGGCGCGCTGCAGCTTGTAGCGTTTGAGCATGGCGATCATCGGTGCGTGGGCGCGGCGTACGTGCAGCAGCACCGGCAGCTCGAACTCCGCAGCCAGCGCCAGCTGCGCTTCGAGCAGTTCGTGCTGGCGCTCGATGTCCGGGTCCTCGACGTAATAGTCCAGGCCGATCTCGCCGATGGCGCAGAGTTTAGGCTCACCGCGTAGCTGCTCCAGCCAGTCGCGCAGCTTGCCCAGGTGCTCGTCCCGGTGCTCGGCGATGAACACCGGGTGAAGGCCCAGCGCGGCATGAACCGCTGGCTGCTCGCAGGCTAGCTGCCAGACCCGCTCCAGATTCGCTTCGTGCACGCCGAGTACCACGATGCGCTCGACGCCAGCGGCCGCGCTGCGGGCGATGACCTGGGTCCTGTCATCATCGAACATCTCGAAATCGAGGTGAGTATGGGTGTCGATAAGCTGCACGACAGGCTCCGTACGGTCGGCGGTGGGCGGGCGCGTAATGCTACATGGCCTTCAGTGGCTTTCCTCTTCGATCTGAATGTCGCTGACGCCCAGCTCTTCAAGCCGGCTGTCTTCGCTGGGGCGTATCGGGTTTTCCCAGGGGGCGTCGACCGCCGCACGCGGCTCGCGGACGTAATGCAGCAGTATTTCCAGTTCGGCCTGCTCCAGACCGGGCACTTCGAACGAGCTGATCAGCAGCGAGGCGGGCTCGCCGTTGATGCAGTAGTGGATGCGGTAACGCTTCAGATCGGTCATGGCGGGCTTCCTGCGGTTGGCGGCACTGAAGTATCCGACCGCCGAAATCCGCTCAGGCTCCCGAGTCTCGTTGTGCTTCGCGCTCGAGCAACGCCGCCTTGCGTTCCAGCCCCCAGCGATAGCCGGTCAGCGCCTGATGACTACCGACCACGCGATGGCAGGGCACCAGCAGGCCGACGGGGTTGCTGGCGCAGGCGCGGGCGACCGCACGGGCGTGGCTACCGAGGGTTGTCGCCAGCTCACCGTAGCGACGCGTCTCGCCGGCGGGAATCTGCTGCAACGCCTGCCAGACGCGCTGCTGAAAGGCCGTGCCGCGCAGATCGAGCGGCAGCAGGGCGGCACGCTGCGGTTCTTCCAGTTGGCTGACGATTGCCTGCAGCCACTCACCCAGGCCCTCCTGGTCGCGCTGCAACTGTGCCGCGGCAAAGCGTGAGCGCAGCTCGTCTTCCAGCGCTGTCTGGTCGTCGCCGAACAGCAGGGCGCAGATGCCTTTGTCGCTGCTGGCGACCAGCAGCTGGCCGAGTGGGCAGGGCGCCAGGGCGTAGCGCAGGGTTTCGCCCGCACCTTTGCGGCGGCGCTGGGCCGGCGTCAGTGCCTGGGCGTCCGCGTAAGGGGCCCGCGTGCCGGAGTAGCCGGCAGCGAGGGCGGCATCGAGTACCGAGTCGGCCTCGGTCAGGTGGGTTTCCAGACGTTCGCGGCGGCGCGCCGCCGACCACGCCCGCGGGGTCATGCCGGTGCGCGCCTTGAATGCCCGTGACAGGTAGGCCGGCGACAGCCCGATGCGCGCGGCCAGCTGCTGCAGCGGCAGCGGCGTCTCGGTTTCGTCGAGCAGGCGGCAGGCGGCGATCACCAGCGCATCGAGCTGCTCGCTCGGGCTCGGGCCGCAGGGGGAGCAGCGGCGACATGGTCGGTAACCGGCGGCCTGGGCTGCCGCTGGATCGGTGTAGAACGCCGTCCGCTCGCGAGCTGGCCGGCGTGCCGGGCAGCTGGGTCGGCAGAAAATACCGGTCGAGCGCACGGCGAACACGAAGCGGCCATCGAAGGCGGCATCGCGTTCGCATAGCGCTTGCCAGCAGCGGTCCTGATCGAGCATGGCGCGACTCCCCTGGTTGATGCTGCGATTGTCGGTCCTGGCCGGACGTGCGCCAATCCAAAGCGTGCTTTCAAAGTCGATGGGGAGCATGGAAGCCGACCCGTGATTGCCGTAACCTGCAGCATCGCCCTGACCGAGAAGGACCTGCAAGCCGCTGATGAAAACGCCTAAACGACTCGAACCGCTGATCGAGGATGGCCTGATCGACGAGGTGCTGCGGCCGCTGATGAGCGGCAAGGAAGCAGCGGTATACGTGGTGCGCTGTGGCGACGAGCTGCGCTGCGCCAAGGTCTACAAGGAAGCCAACAAGCGCAGCTTCCGCCAGGCCGTGAAATACCAGGAAGGCCGCAAGGTGCGCAGTAGTCGCGATGCGCGCGCGATGGCCAAGGGCTCCAAGCACGGGCGCAAGGAGAAGGAAGACAACTGGCAGAACGCTGAGGTCGCGGCGCTGTTCCGCCTGGCCGATGCCGGCGTGCGCGTTCCCAAACCCTACGACTTTCTCGACGGCGTGCTGCTGATGGAGATGATTGCAGGCGAAGATGGCGATGCCGCACCGCGACTGAACGACGTCGACCTGCATCCGGACGACGCCCGCGAGTTCCATGCGTTCATGATCCACGAAGTGGTCAAGATGCTCTGCGCGGGGCTGGTGCACGGTGATCTGTCGGAATTCAACGTGCTGCTCGACGAGCACGGCCCGGTGATCATCGACCTGCCGCAGGCGGTGGATGCGGCCGGCAACAACCATGCGTTCGAAATGCTTGAGCGCGATGTTGGCAACATGTCGGCCTATTTCGGACAGTTCGCGCCGGAACTCAAGTTCACCCGTTACGCCAAGGAGATGTGGGCGCTGTACGAGCAGGGCAAGCTGACCACCGAGACCGAGCTGACCGGGGAATTTGCCGAGCCGGAAGATGCCGCGGATATCGATGCGGTAATGCGGGAGATCAAGGCCACGCTGGCCGAACAGGAGCGCCGTGAGGCCTTGCGCGGTGCGGACGATGCGCCGAAGGATGAGCCGCCGGAGCCGCCGTGGATGAAAGGCTGATCGGCAGTCTCTGGCGAACCCCGGAGACTGCTGCTTCTGTGTTTTTTGCCGGCTAGCGGGAGCCTTCAAAGACTCCGGCCAGCTAAGGTCTTCAGTGCGTCGATTGCTCTGTAGAGTTTTCCCCAGCGTCCGCGGTATCCGCGGACGCCGCCTTCCACCCACCCCCCAACGCCACATACAACGCCACCTGCGCCGTCGCCAGCGCACTCCGACCTTCCAGCGCCCGCTGGCGGGCCTGTAGCGCACCGCGCTGGGCGTCCAGTACCTCGCTCAAGTTCGCCTCACCCAGCTCGTAGCTGCGCTGCGCCAGCCGATGCGCCCGTTCACGGTGCTCGCGGGTGCGGTTGAGGGATGCGTGCCTGCGCTGCTGACCGGCCATTCTTGTCAGGCCCCGTTCGACTTCCTCCAGGGCTCGGGCCAGCGCCTGTTCGAAGGCGACATAGGCGGTCTCACCCTCGGCATCGGCGAGGTCGATGGCGGCGCCGCGGCGAGGATAGTCGAGCAATGGCAGGCCGAACGTCGCGCCGACCCGGGCGAAGTTCGAGGCGCCGGATATCGCGTCTCCCAGAGCGAAGCCGGAGCGGCCCACCGCGGCCTGCACCGCCAGCTTGGGGAACAGATCGCGGCGGGCGGCCAGCGATTGCAGCTCGGCGGCGTCCAGTCGTGCGGCTTCGGCGATAAGATCCGGGCGGCGGCGCAGCAGGTCGATGGGCTGGCCCGGGGCGATGCGCTCCTCAGCCAGTGGCACCGGCGCGCTGGCGGCGAGACGTGCAGCGGTGCTGCCCGGCGGCTCGGCGAGCAGGGTGTCAAGCGCCAGCTGCGCTTCGGCCAGATGAATGTCCAGCTCGTCCAGATCGGCTTCCAGCGACGCCCGCTCGGCGGATGTGGCCTCGACGTCCAGCCGGGTCACTTCGCCGGCGTGGAACAGCAGTCCGGCGATACGCTCCAGTTCGCGCGCCACTTCGATGCCCTCGACCAGCAAGGCGCGCTGGCCCTGCAACGCGCGCAGCTGCAGATAGCCCTGGGCGGTGTTCGAGGCCACGGCCAGGCGCGCGGCGATCGTCTGTGCCTCGGCCGAGCGCAGCTGCTGGGCCGCACTGTCACTCCGGGCGCGGGTGGCGCCGAACAGGTCGAGTTCCCAGGTCGCCTGCAGCGCCAGCTCCCAGGTATCGAAGCTGATCACGTCGTCGTCGGGGATGAAGTCGGCCAGCGGGCTGTCGGGTTCGGCTTCCTGATCGTTCTCGTTCCACTGGCGGCTGGCCGAACCAGGCAGATCGAAGCTCGGCAGCAGGCCGGCGCGCGACTGGCGCAGCTGGGCTCGCGCTGCGGTGACGCGCGCCATGGCCAGGCGTACATCGTGGTTCTGCTGCATGGCGCGGCTGACCAACGCGGTGAGCTGCGGGTCATCGAACTGGCGCCACCAGACGGCCAGCGACTCGGCATCGGCCGGGTGCGCACCGGCGGCACTGAACCAGCCTTCCGGCAGTTGCGGATCGACATGCTGCGGTGCGCTGGAGCAGGCACTCAGGGCCAGGGCGAGTAGCAGCGGGGCGGCCAGGGCCTTGGCAGTCATGCAGTTTCCTCCGGGCGCACTTTCATGAACAGCAGGTACAGGCACGGCACCGCCAGCAGCGTCAGCAACGTGGCGAAGCCCAGGCCGCCCATGATGGTAACCGCCATGTTGGCGAAGAACGGGTCGAACAGCAGCGGCACCATGCCCAGTACGGTGGTGCCGGCGGCCATCATCACCGGTCGCAGGCGCGACGCCGAGGCTTCGATGATGGCGGTCAGGCGCGGTACTTCGTCGTCGATCTGCCGGTCGATCTCGTCCACCAGCACCACGGCGTTCTTGATCAGCATGCCGGTCAGGCTGAGCAGGCCGAGCAGTGCCATGAAGCCGAACGCCTGACCGGTGATCAGCATGCCGAAGCTCACCCCGCAGATCGCCATAGGTACCACCAGCCAGATCATCAGCGGCTGGCGCACCCGGGCGAACAGCAGCACGGTGACCAGCACCATCGCCAGGTAGGGCACCGCGAGCGTGCTGGCCAGCGCCTGCTGGGCCTCGGAAGACTGTTCGTAGTCGCCGCCCCATTTCAGGCTGTAGTTGACCGGCAGCTCGATGCCCTCGATCAGCGGGCGAATGCGCTGGTGCGCCGCGTTGGTGTTCTCGCCGTCGCGGGGTTCGGCGCGAATGGAGATGGTGCGCTCGCGGTCGTAGCGCACGATGATGCTGTCCTCGCTGATCGGCTCGATGCCGTCGGCGACCTGTGCCAGCGGCACGTAGCCGGTGCCGGCGGGGCTCCAGATCAGCCGTTGCAGCAGGTCGTCGCTGCCGACACGGTCCTCCGGCGCGGCACGCAGCAATACCGGGATCAGCTCGTCGCGCTCGCGCAGTAGGCTGACCCGCTGGCCCTCGCTACCGGCGGCCAGGGCGCGCGCCACCGCCTGGCGCGTCAGCCCGGCGTCGGCGAGGCGATCCAGCGCCAGTTGCGGGCGGAGCACCAGTACCTGCTGGCGCCAGTCGTCGCGCACGTTGAAAACCTTGCCTTCGGCCTGCAGGCGCTTGCGACCCTCGGCGGAAATGGCCCGCAGCACCTCGATGTCCGGGCCGCTGATGCGCGCTTCCAGCTTGGCCTCGGCATTGGGGCCGAACATGAACTGCGCAGCCGAGACGTCGGCCGAGGGATAGCGTTGTGGCAGCTGCTGGTTGATCTGCCTCACCAGCCCGGCGATCAGCTCGGCATCCTCGGTGCGCACGAGAAAATGCATCAGCGACGAATTCGGCTGCTCCGGCATATAGGTCAGCATGAAGCGCGAGGCTCCGGCGCCGATGAAGCTGGACACCTCGCTTACCCCCTCCAGCCCCGCCAAATACGCCTCCACTTCAGAGGCGGTCTCTGCGGTCTCGCGAATATGCGTGCCCTGTGGCAGGAACAGATTGACGTAGAACAGCGGCGTGCTCGACGGCGGGAAGAAGCTCTGCGGCAAGCGGGTGAACAGCACCATGCTGACCACCGTCAGCACCACTAGCACGCCGACCGTCAGCCAGGGCCGATGCAGCACTCCGCCGGCCAGTCGGCGGTAGCGGTTGTACCAGGGGCCGTCGTAGGCGGCGTCGGGGTCCTCGTCGGTCTTGGCGTTGCGCAGCAGGTAATGACCGAACAGCGGCACCAGCAGCAACGCCAGCAGCCAGCTGAGCAGCAGCGACACGGCGATGACGAAGAACAGCGAGAAGAGGAATTCGCCGGTGGTGTCCTGGGACAGGCCGATGCCGGCGAAGGCGAGGATGCCGATGATGGTGGCGCCGAGCAGCGGCCACTGCGTCTGTTGCAGCGTTTCCTGCGAGGCCTCGAGGATGTTCTTGCCCTGGCGCTGGCGTACCAGCATGCCGTCACAGACCACCACCGCGTTGTCCACCAGCATGCCCATGGCGATGATCAGCGCGCCGAGGGAAATCCGCTCCAGTTCGATGCCCGCCAGCCACATCACCAGCAGCGTGCCGAGCACGGTGAGAAACAGCACCGCGCCGATGATGACGCCGGCGCGCAGTCCCATGGCGATGCACAGCACGCCGACCACGATGGCCACCGAGAGGAACACGTTGAGCGCGAAGCTGTTCACCGACTCATCGACGATCTGGTGCTGCTCGTACAGCGGATGCAGTTCGGCGCCCAGTGGCATGCGGTGTTCGATGGCCTGCAACGCCGCTTCGACGCTGTGGCCGACCTCGACGATGTTCGCGCCCGAGACGCCGCTGACTCCCAGGGTCAGTGCCGCCTGGCCGTTGTGGCGGATGATCTGCCGCGGCCGCTCGGCATAGTCGCGCGACAGCTTGGCGATGGCGCCGAGTTCGACCCGCTGCGGGCCCTGGCCGACCGGCAATGCGCGTAGCTCGTCGAGCGAATCGAAGGCGCCGCTCGGGCGCAGGCGCACGAAGAACTCGCCGGCATGCACGCCGCCGGCATCCACTGCGGCATCGGTGTCGGCCAGCGCCGCCGCGATCTCGTCGGGGGCGATGCCCATCGCGGCCAGCTGCGCCTGGTCGACTTCCACGAGGATGCGCTCTTCCTGCACGCCAGCGATCTCGACCTTGCCGACGCCGTCGGCGGCCACCAGCGTGCGGCGCAGATCCTTGGCCGTCTCGTGCAGCTCCTTGAGCGTCAGGCCGTCGCCGGTCAGCGCATAGAAAATGCCGTAGACGTCGCCGAAATCGTCGTTGACCAGCGGCGGTTCGATCCCCGGTGGCAGGTCGCCCTGGGCATCGTTGATCTTGTTGCGCAGCTCGTCCCAGATCTGCGGCAGCGCATCGCCGTCGTAGCGGTCCTGCATCTCCACGCGAATCTCGGCGATGCCCGGCATCGAGCGCGAGCGGAGCTCCTTGATCTGCGACATCTGCTGGATCGCGCTCTCCAGCGGCTCGGTCACCTGCTGTTCGACCTCCAGCGCCGTGGCGCCGGGATACTGCACGTTGACGATAGCCTGCTTGATGGTGAATTCCGGGTCTTCCAGGCGGCCGATCTCGAAGAAGGCGAGGGTGCCGCCGAGCAGGCAGATCAGTATCAGAATCCAGATGTTGACCGGGCGGGTGATGGCGTAGCGGGCGAAATCCATCGGCTCAGTTCCGCTCCTTCGCTTCGATCGGTTGATCGTCGTGCAGCTTGCTGCCGCCAGCGACAATGATCGGCAGCTGCGCCTGCAGGCCCTCGCCACGGATCAGTGCCTGATCGCCTTCAACCTGCTGCAGGTCCACGGCCAGCCGCCGCGCGCGGCCATCGTCCGCCTGCCAGATGAAATGCTGGCCGTCGCTGCCGGTCTGCAGCGCCGACAACGGCAGGCGAAAGGCGTCATGGGTCGTTTGCGGCTGCGCCGGACGTTCGATGCTGACGCGCATGGCCATGCCCGGCAGCAGGTTGTAATCCTCCGGCGGCTCGCCCTGCAGCACCAGGCGGTAGGTGCGCGCGCCTTCACGCGGCTGCGTGCTGTGCTCCTTGTAGCGCAGCGGCAGACGCAGATCGGCGATCACCAGTTCAGCCTCGGCCTGCAGCTCGGGCCCGAGCGGGATGCTCAGCGCTGCGCTTTCCGGCAGGTCGACGCTGACTTCGATATGGCGGTTGTCCTGCATCTCGAATACCGGCGTGCCGACCGCGACGACCATGTCCGGCTCGGCCAGGCGGCGCGCCACCACGCCATCGAACGGCGCGTTCAGCGTGCTGTGATCGAGGTCGCGCTGGGCGCTGTCGCGCGCCACCCGTGCGGCCACGGTGTTGGCTTGCAGCGCTTCGATTGCGGCGGGGGCGAGGATGCCTTCGGCGAGGAGGGTGCGCTTGCGTGCCAGATCCGCCTCCAGTTGACGCAGGCGCGCCTCGGCTTCGCGCAGCTGCAGGCGGTAGTCGGTGCGATCCAGCTGTGCCAGCGGTTGCCCGCGGCGCACCCGCGTACCTTCGTCGACCAGGATGCGCTCGATACGCCCGGCCACCTCGAACGACAGTTGCGTGGAGGTCACGCTCTGCACCACGCCGGAGAAGCGCAGCGCCTCGGCTTTCGGCTCGGCCGCCTGCAACGGCTCGACCAGGGCCACCCGTGGCGGCTCGGGTGCCGGCTCGGCTTCCGAGGAGCAACCACCGAGCAGCGGCAGCGCACAGACGATGATCGTCAACCAGGCCTTGGACGCTGGGAATGCTCGCGTTGACGTCATCGTGGCTCCTGTCTGATCGGCGTTGCGGGCGTGCGGGCGCCCGTTGGGACTGACAGTAGAGCCCCGCGTCTGCGCAGGAGTTCGCTGGCGATGTTCGTAGAAGTGAGGTGACCGGGCGGTCGACTTCTGCCGAGGCTCTGCCACACTCAAGGGTGCGCGGCTGCGGCTCTGCAGCGCTTGACCGTCGTGAACTCAGCGGGGATGCTTGCCCGCTGTTGAAGGCGCATCACTCATGGGGAATACGCAATGCAAGGCCAGGCACCGGTAATCGACTATCTGAAGGAGCTGCTGCGCGGCGAACTGGCGGCGCGCGATCAGTATTTCCTGCATTCGCGAATGTACGCCGACTGGGGCTTCAGCAAGCTCTACGAGCGCATCAATCACGAGATGGAGGAGGAGACGCAGCACGCCGATGCGCTGTTGCAGCGCATCCTCTTTCTCGAAGGCACCCCGGACATGACGCCGGAGCCGATCAATCCGGGGCACACCGTGCCGGACATGCTGCGCAACGACCTGGCGCTGGAGTACAAGGTGCGCGCCGCACTGGCCCAGGGCATCGCTCTGGCCGAACAGCACGGCGACTACCCGACCCGCGACATGCTGGCGCTGCAGCTGCACGACACCGAGGAAGACCACGCCTACTGGCTGGAGCAGCAGCTCGGCCTGATCGACCGCATCGGTCTGCAGAACTACCTGCAATCCCAGGCCAGCTGAGCCTTCCACCCCGCGAGGCAGGGCCTGCCTCGCGAGGTTCCGTCAGAGCCGGAAGCGGCTCACCATCGACTGCAATTGACCGCCCAGACGTGCCAGCTCGGTGCTCGACGCCGCGGTTTCCTCGCTGGCGGCGGCGGTCTGTTCCGACACATCGCGCACATTCACCACGCTGCGGCTGATTTCCTCGGCCACTGCGCTCTGCTCCTCGGCGGCCGCTGCGATCTGCTGGTTCATCGCCTGGATGTTCGACACTGTGCGGGTGATGCTGCCCAGTGATGCACCGGCCCGGCGCGCCAGCTCGACGCCGCTGTCGGTCAGGTCGCGGCTGGTGTGCATGATCGAGGCAACCTGCTGGGTGCCGTTCTGTAGCGCGGCGACCAGCCCTTCGATTTCCTCAGTGGACTTCTGCGTACGCTGAGCCAGGCCGCGGACCTCGTCGGCGACCACGGCGAATCCGCGTCCGGCCTCGCCGGCACGGGCAGCCTCGATGGCGGCGTTGAGCGCCAGCAGGTTGGTCTGCTCGGCCACCGCCCGAATCACGTTCATCACACTGCCGATTTTGTCGCTCTCTTCCTGCAGTGCCTTCATCGCCTCGGTGGAGCGCACCACGGCGTTGGCCATGCGTTCGATCTGGGTGACCACCTCGGTGACCACGCGATCGCCTTCCCGGGCTTCGCCGTCCGCCTCGGTGGCTGCCAGCGCGGCCTGTTCGGCATTGCGCGCGACTTCCTGAACGGTCGCCGACATTTCGTGCATGGCGGTGGCGACCTGATCGGTTTCTTCCTTCTGGCTGTTCACGCCGGCGCTGGTCTGCTGGGTGACGGCCGAGAGCTCCTCGGCGGCGGCGCTGATCTGGCTGACACCATCGCGGATGCCGCCGATCAGCTCGCGCAGGGTCGAGCCCATCTGCTGGATGCCGCGCTGCAGCACGCCCAGCTCGTCGCGGCGCTGAACCTGTGCGGTGGCGCTGAGGTCGCCGGAGGCGATGCGCTCGACGTCAGCCAGGGTCGCACGCAGCGGCAGGATGATCTGCCGGGTGATCAGCCAAGCGGCCAGCATGCCCAGCACCAGGGCCAGCAGCGCGCTGACGATCAGGCGCGTGCGTGCTGCGGCGCTTTCCACGTCGAGCTGGTCGAGCTGGAACTGGTAGAGCGAGTCGCTGATACGGACGATTTCCTTCTGCTGGTCGGTCATCTCCTGGCGCGCCTTGGCGATTGCCTGGGTGGCCTTCTCCAGCGCCTCGATGGCGCTGCGGTACTCGCCGAGCACCGTGCGCATCTGCTGCAGCGCCGCGCCGCTGTCGGCGTCCAGAGCGCCGGCATGACGGCCGAGGGTGGCCTGCGCGGCGTCGAGCTGGGCGTAGATCGCCTTCGCCGCCTCGGCACCCGGGCTGCTCATGTAGACGCGCAGCAGGTACTGCGCACGCTGCACGTCGTCTTCGATCTGGGTGATCGCCTGGAATTGGGCGAAACGGCCCTCGTCATAGTCCGAGAGCTGCAGCACCTGACGGTTCACGCCAGCCATCAGCTCGCTCAGACGGCCGGCGGCCTGGTCGATGATCTGCCGCGAGGCGTTGGCCTGGGCATAGGCCTTGCGCATATCGTTCAGCGAATGCTGATACTGCGCGTTGTAGCCGGCCTGCTCCTTGAGCTGGGCGACGTTGACCGGGTTCTTGAAGGTCTCCAGCAGCTTGGTCTGCTGGGCGAGGTAGATGCCCAGGTTCTTGTCCAGACGCTCGGTGGATTCGTTGTCACCATTGGCCAGCATGAATTGCAGGCGGGCGATACGCAGGTCGGTCAGTGTCTTGTTCAGCAATGAGATTTCGGTCATCCAGCCGCTGCGCTGGATGACGCTGCCGAGGCTGCCCCAGCCGTTCCAGGCGAGGATGAGGGTCAAGACCAGCACGGCACCGAAACCCAGTGCGAGCTTCCTGCTGACGCCGATGTTTGCAAACCAGTTGTTCATGTCATTCCAATCAGATGAATAGTTCGAAACGAGCGGGTGCCTTGCCGGCGGCCCGCGGGTGTCTTCGGGCCCTCTTTCGGCCGCGAGCATACGAACTTGAATGTAAATCGAGGAATGGTCGCAGCGAATGCTGGAGCAGGGGGCGCGGGCCGGGGCGGCCCGCGTTGGCATCAGCCTTTGCCAGGTGCAGTGATTGGGGACGGACGGGATGACGGGGCGCTGCAGCAGCCGCTTTCGATGCCCTGCAGGATCGGGCAGTCCGGGCGATCATCGCCCTGGCAGTGGTCGACCAGCTCCTGCAGGGTGTCGCGCAGGTCGACCAGCTCAGTGATCTTGCGGTTCAGCTCGTCGATGTGCGCGCCGGCCAGGGCTTTCACATCGGCGCTGGCGCGCTGACGGTCCTGCCACAGCGCCAGCAGCTTGCCGACCTCCTCCAGCGAGAAACCCAGGTCACGGGCGCGGCGGATGAAGGCCAGCTGATGCAGGTCGCGCTCGTTGTAGTGGCGATAGCCATTGGCGCCACGCCCGGCCGGCGTGAGCAGGCCGATGGATTCGTAGTAGCGGATCATCTTCGCCGTGAGGCCACTGTGCTTGGCTGCCTGACCAATGTTCATGGTGTGCTCCCGATCATTCTTCCGGCTTCCAGGAACGCAGCAGCAGGGCGTTGCTCACCACGCTGACGCTCGACAGGGCCATCGCCGCGCCAGCCACCACCGGGCTGAGAAAGCCGAAGGCGGCGAGCGGAATGCCCACCAGGTTGTAGATGAAGGCCCAGAACAGGTTCTGCTGGATCTTGCGGTAGGTGCGCCGGCTGATGTCCAGCGCCGCCGGAACCAGCCGTGGATCGCCGCGCATCAGGGTGATGCCGGCGGCGTGCATGGCCACATCGGTACCGCCACCCATGGCGATGCCGACATCCGCTGCGGCCAGGGCCGGGGCATCGTTGATGCCGTCGCCGACCATCGCCACCACGGCGCCGCCTTTCTTCAGCTCCGCCACGGTGGCGGCCTTGTCCGCTGGCAGCACCTCGGCATGCACATCATCGATGTGCAGCGCTTCGGCCACCACCCGCGCGCTGCCACGGTTGTCGCCGGTGATCAGGTGGCTGCGGATATGCCGCGCCGCGAGCCCGGCAATCGCTGCTGCGGCGCCGTCCTTGAGGCTGTCACCAAAAGCGAACAGGCCGAGGATACGCGGCTCGGGCGAATGCTCCACCAGCCAGGAGAGGGTGCGACCCTCGGCTTCCCAGCGCTGGGCGGTTTCCAGCAGCTCGCCCGGCTGCAGGCCATACTCTTCGAGCATGCGCCGGTTGCCCAGCGCCAGCTGCTGACCATCCAGCGTTCCGGCGATGCCGCGGCCGCTCAGGGCCTGGCTCTTCTGTACATCCGGCACGGCGATGCCGTCGGCTTCGCAGCGCTCCAGCACGGCGCGCGCCAGCGGGTGTTCGCTGCCCCGCTGCAGGGCGCCGGCCAGGCGCAGTATCCGCGCTTCGTCGCCGTCCACGGCATGCAGGTGGATGATCTGCGGCTTGCCCGAGGTGAGCGTGCCGGTCTTGTCGAAGGCCACGGCCGTGACCGCATGGGCGACTTCCAGCGCCTCCGCGTCCTTGATCAGGATGCCGTGGCGCGCCGCCACGCCGGTGCCGGCCATGATCGCCGCCGGCGTGGCCAGACCCAGGGCGCAGGGGCAGGCGATGACCAGCACGGCCACGGCGTTGATCAGCGCGACCTCGACCGGCGCGCCAGTGAGCAGCCAGCCGATCAGGGTGAATACGGCGATCACCAGTACCGCCGGGACGAACACCTGGCTGACCTTGTCCACCAGCTTCTGGATCGGCGCCTTGGCTGCCTGGGCGTCTTCCACCAGGCGGATGATCCGCGCCAGCACGGTCTCGCCACCGAGCGCAGTAGTGCGCACCAGCAGCCTGCCCTCGCCATTGATCGCACCGCCGGTGATGCGGTCGCCTGGCGCCTTGTTCACTGGCAGGCTCTCGCCACTGATCAGCGCTTCGTCGGCCTGGCTTTCGCCCTCGACCACTTCACCGTCCACCGGGAAACGCTCGCCTGGCTTGACCATCACCAGGTCGTCCAGGCGCAGCGCGGCGATTGCGACGTCTTCCTCGCGGCCGTCGACTACCCGTGTCGCGCGGTCTGGGCGCAAGGCTTCGAGCGCACGAATGGCGGCGCTGGTCTGGCGCTTGGCGCGGCTTTCCAAGTATTTGCCCAGCAGCACCAGGGCGATCACCACCGCTGAGGCCTCGAAATACAGGTGCGGCATCTGCCCGGCCGGCGTCGCCCACCATTGATAGAGGCTCAGGCCATAACCGGCGCTGGTGCCGATGGCGACCAGCAGGTCCATGTTGCCGGCACCAGCACGCACCGCCTTCCAGCCGGCCACGTAGAAGCGTGCGCCGAGGATGAACTGCACTGGAGTGGCGAGCAGGAACTGGATCCACGCCGGCAGCATCCAGTGCTGCCCAAACAGTTCGCCGAACATCGGCAGCACCAGCGGTGCGGCCAGCAACAGGGCGGCGATCACCGTCCAGCGTTCACGCTGCAGGCGTCGCGCGGCATCCTGTTCGGGGCGCTGCTGGTCGCCGGCGCTCGCCTTGTAGCCGGCGGCCTCGATCGCCTGGATCAGCACGGCGGGGTCCGGCGTGCCGATCACCTCGACATGCGCGCGCTCGCTGGCCAGGTTCACCGCGGCGCTGCGCACGCCTGGCACCTTGAGCAAGGCGCGTTCGACCCGGCCGACGCAGCTGGCGCAGGTCATGCCCTCGATGTTCAGCTCGATGCTCTGCAGCGGTACGCCGTAGCCGGCCTTTTCCACGGCCTCGATCAGCGTCGCCACACCCAGGTCATCGCCTTCGACGCGCACCTGCTCGTTGGCCAGGTTGACGTTGGCCGCGGCGACGCCCGGCACCTTGAGCAGGGCCCGCTCGACGCGGCCGGCGCAGCTGGCGCAGGTCATACCGCTGACCGGCAGCGTATGGGTGGCGCTGGACATGGCAGTGACTCCTTGGATTGCGATGGCTGCAGGATCGACCTTAACCCTATGGCAAGGTCAACACCATGATCTGCGACAGCAGGTGCCTTGACCTTGCCCGGGTGGCAAGGTCGAGAATCGGCGCCTTCAGCAGACGAGGAGAGCGACGATGCAAGTATTCAACGTGAGCGGAATGACCTGCAGCCACTGCGAGCGTGCGGTAACCCAGGCCATCCAGGCGCTGGACCCGCAGGCGCAGGTGCAGGTGGACCTGGCGGCCGGAACGGTGCAGGTCCAGAGCAGCGCCAGCGAGCAGGCGATTCGCCAGGCGATCAGCGAAGAGGGTTACCAGGTGAGCTGATCGCTCACGCGGCAGGCTGGTCGGGATCGTCCGGCCAGTCGCGGAGCAGGCCGCGGAACAGCGGGTCGATCAGCGCCCTGGTATCGACCTCTGGCGCGAACAGTTCGGTGTCGCGCGTCCAGTAGGTGAACAGTCCGACCACCAGGGCGTGCAGCGACAGCGCGGCGAGCCGCGGCGTGACGCCGGGGCGCAGGCAGGTCGAGGCGTTGCGCAGCAGGTTTTCGCACAGATCGATGAACTGGTTGATGAAGGCGTGGTGACGTTCCTCGGCTTCACGCAGTTCATCGGTGAATTCGCACTTGTGCAGCAGGATGGTGAAGATCCGGCGCTTCTGCTCGTTGCTGGCCAGGGTGCTGATAGCCTCGACCGTCAGGTTGCGCAGGGCGATCAGTGCCTGTAGCGGCTGCTGCTGATCGCAGCTGCACAGGCGCTCGGTCATCTGCTCCGGTGGCAGGCGAATCTGGTTGAGCATTTCGTGGAACAGGTGCGCCTTGTTCTGAAAATGCCAGTACACCGCGCCGCGCGTCACACCGGCGTCACGGGCGATCTGGTCGAGGCTGGTGTGGGCCACCCCCTTGTCCAGAAACAGCCGCTCGGCAGACGCGAGGATGGCGATACGAGTTTTTTCGGCTTCTTCTTTGGTTCGGCGCATGGGCAGATTCAGGCAGATGACGGCTGCTTCGGGCGTCCAGCAGCGATGGAGGGCGGCCAGTGTAACGGCGCATCTCGTCGTGATGCATGTTTACAATCGGCGGTGTATGTAACAGCATCTTGCACGCCGGTGCAAATTCCCGGGCACGGTCGAGGTACCAACAACTCACCCGGCCACGTCTTCTTTCCAGCTTGCGAGCCTCTGATGTCCCTGCGGATTCTTCTCATACTGGGCGCGCTCAGCGCGTTCGGTCCCCTGGCGATCGACATGTACCTGCCGGCGTTCCCCTTGCTGGCGGAGTCGTTCGGCACCAGTGTCGATCACGTGCAGCTTTCGCTGGCGGCCTATTTCGTCGGCCTGGCCATCGGTCAGCTGGTCTACGGGCCGTTGGCCGATCGCTATGGGCGGCGCGGGCCGCTGCTGGTCGGTGTGACGCTGTTCACCCTGGCATCGCTGGCCAGCGCCTTTGCGCCGTCCATGGACTGGCTGATCGGCGTGCGTTTCGTCCAGGCGCTCGGTGGCTGTGCCGGCATGGTGGTAGCGCGTGCCGTGGTGCGTGACCTGTGCGACCCGATGACCAGCGCCAAGGTGTTCTCGCAGCTGATGCTGGTGATGGGCCTGGCGCCTATCCTCGCACCGGTGGCGGGCGGTGCGTTGCTGGCGTCGTTCGGCTGGCCGTCGATCTTCATCCTGTTGACGCTGTTCAGCGCGATGTGCCTGGTGGCGGTCACGCTGTGGCTGCCGGAAACCTATCCGGCCGGGCTGCCGCGTCAGCCGATGTCCGGTGCGCTCGGGCAGTATCTGCGGCTGTTCCGTGATCGCTTCTTCATCGGCCACGTGCTGACCGGTGCGCTGTGCATGGCCGGCATGTTCGCCTACATCACCGGCTCGCCGTTCGTCTTCATCGAACTGTATGGCGTCAAACCCGAGCATTTCGGCTGGCTGTTCGGCGTCAATGCGGCGGGTTTCATCCTGATGGCGCAGGTCAACGTGCGGCTGGTGCGCTGGCGCGGGCCGGAGTTCTGGGTGCGGCGTTGGGTGTGGTTCTTCTTCGGCAGTGCGCTGGCGTTGCTGGCGGTTGCAGCGGCGCAGCCGGAATCGCTCTGGCCGTTGCTGATCCCGCTGTTCTGCTGCGTGTCCTGCCTCGGTTGCCTGCTGCCGAACGCCACGGCCTGCGCCATGGCCGACCAGCGCGCCAATGCCGGCAGCGCCTCGGCCTTGCTCGGCAGCATGCAGTTCACCATTGCCGCCATCGCCGCTTCCGCGGTGGGGGCTTTGCACAACGGCACCGCAGTGCCCTTGGCGGCGATCATCAGCCTGTGCGGCCTGCTGGCAACGATCGTCGCCTACACCACGGCGCGCGCCAGTACGGAATGACTGTCAGGCGCTGAGTGGCAGGGGATGCGGCGCCTGCAGGCGACGGTGCAGGGTTTCGACGAAGGCGCGTGCCTCGGCTTCGCTGCGAAAGGTGACTTTCTGCCGGTCGAGGCTCACCTGCCAGGCGCTGTCGGGGTAGGGCGTCAGGGGACGGACGAGAATGTGCATGGCGATCTCCTCGTGAAGTAGACGCGGCACAGTCTAGGCGCAGCCATGGCTCGCGCGGCGAGCCATGGTGTCGCAGGTCGGCCGGGCGCCGACGAATGGCTCAATAGGCCAGCCGTGCGTCCAGACTGTTTTGCGCCAGGCGGCGGGCCTGTTCCTCGGTCATGCCCAGGCTTTCGTGCAGCGCGACGAAGTTCTCCGTCACATAGCCGCCGAAGTAGGCCGGGTCATCGGAATTCACCGTGACCTTCACGCCCTGCTCCAGCAGGTCGAGGATGTTGTGCTGGCGCATGTCGTCGAACACCTTGAGCTTGGTGTTGGACAGCGGGCAGACGGTCAGCGGAATCTGTTCTTCGATCAGCCGGGCGATCAGCTTCGGATCTTCGGCCGCACGCACGCCGTGGTCGATACGGCTGACCTTGAGCAGATCCAGTGCCTGCCAGATGTACTCGGGCGGGCCTTCCTCGCCGGCATGGGCAACGGTGAGGAAGCCTTCGGCACGCGCCTTGTCGAACACGCGCTGGAACTTGCTTGGCGGGTGGCCGACTTCAGAGCTGTCGAGGCCGACGGCGAAGAATGCGTTGCGATAGGGCAGCGCCTGTTCCAGCGTCCTGAAGGCTTCCTCTTCCGGCAGGTGACGCAGGAAGCTGAGGATCAGCCCGCTGCTGATGCCCAGCAGCTCACGGCCATCGGCCAGCGCCGCGCTGATGCCGTTGAGCGCGGCCTCGAACGGTACGCCGCGGTCGGTGTGGGTCTGCGGGTCGAAGAAGGGCTCGGTATGCACCACGTTCTGCTCTTCGCACTTCTGCAGGTAGGCCCAAGTCAGGTCGTAGAAATCCTGCTCGGTGCGCAGCACGTCGGCGCCGGCATAGTAGAGGTCGAGGAACTCCTGCAGGTTGCCGAAATTGTAGGCGCTGCGCAGTGCCTCCACGTCGTTCCAGGGTAGGGCGATCTTGTTGCGCTCGGCAAGGCGGAACATCAGTTCGGGTTCCAGGGAGCCCTCCAGGTGCAGGTGGAGTTCGGCCTTGGGCAGATTGTTGAGCCAGTCGTGCATCGCGAAATTCTCGTCTTTCGGGTGTGCGGGCATTCTATCGGTGGGTTGGAGCAACTGATATGCCAGCTGACCAGTTTGTCCCGCCTAGCAATTCTGGATGACAGCCGAATGACTGGTTCATTGCGGTTAGCGCGATTTGGCGATTAATTGACCAGCGGTCTGCAGCCCAGTTCTGACGGGCGCTGGCGAGGTTGTTCCCAATGTTATCCACAAAGTTCTCCACCCAATTCGGGCATAACCTCAAGCTGGCAGAACGCGATTGACAGCAAAACGTCAGTAGCCGACTGCCCAGTCAAAAAACACAGTAATTCAAGCGCTTAACGCACCCCATTGAGGCGCGTAAGGCTTATTGATCAAAAATTGTGCAGTTTTCCCGAGCGCCCGCCGCGAGCGCTTTCCAGGCGGCCATACAATTGCGTCCACAGTATTTGTGGGCAACGACGCGTCTAGTCCATGGCTTCCAGCTGGCTGCGCCCGCGGGTGATATCAGCGAGCAATCTCTCCAGTGGCTGCAGCTGAGCGGCGGGAAGGGCAATCTCCAGGGTCGCGCCTTCGGCATCGAAATGTTCGGCTTCCAGCAGCGCCTCGAATTCCGCCAGGCGTGCCTTGAACAGCGCCAGCTCGGCGAAGCGGCAATGACAGCGACAGCGCGAGCGCGACACCAGCTCGCTGCGTTCGCCGGCCTGCAGGCACTTCGCCGTGGTGCCGCCATAGGCACGGGCCAGGCCGCCAGTGCCGAGCTTGATGCCGCCGAACCAGCGGATCACCACCACCGCGACCCGGTCGAAATCCTGCCCTTCGATGGCGGTGAGCATCGGCCGACCCGCCGTGCCGCCGGGCTCGCCGTCGTCGCTGAAACGGTACTGGTTGCCGATCTTCCACGCCCAGCAGCTGTGGGTCGCCGTGGGATCGCTGACCGCCTGGACGAACGCCTGCGCTTCCTCCGGGCTTTGCACCGGTGCGGCCTTGGCCAGGAAGCGGCTTTTGCTGATGACTTCCAGCAATTCGCAGGGCGCGGACAGGGTGAAGGGCATGGCAGTTACGGCGTCGGTGATGGTTTGCGGGGCGGCCATTGTAGCGGCGCCGCCGCAGCTGCGCTGCGTCGTCCTGCAAGAGGCCATCCGGCGAACGGATTGAACTTCGACAGATCGTCCAACCCCTATCTAGTAGGGCGCGGTTTGCGCGCATGGCCTGGAGAAGGCCCCGCCGTACCGCATTTCGCTGGCACATCGGATGGAGGACATTCCATGCTCAATTCCAGTTACCAGTCATGTATCCAGGCCTGTTCCAATTGCGCACTGGTCTGCGAGACCTGCGCGGCATCCTGCTTGCGCGAGGACGACGTGAAGATGATGGCGCGCTGCATCGAACTCGATCGTGACTGCGCCGACATGTGTGCGATCGCAGCAGTGCTGATGACCCGCGACAGTGCCTATGCCAAAGCCTTCTGCAAGCTCTGCGCGCAGGTCTGTCGCGATTGCGCCGAGGAGTGCGGCAAGCACAAGCACGACCATTGCCAGGCCTGCGCCGAGGCCTGTCGCAAGTGCGCTGAAGAGTGCGAAAAGATGGCAGCCTGATCGGTCGCCGATTCGGAGGGCCGCAGCTGCGGCCCTTTTGCTTCAGCTCAGCCAGTCCAGCGTCAGGATCAGACGGCGCTCAGCCGTTGTCGCCTGCGGCGAGCGATGAATGATCCCGGCGCCTTCGTTACCCAGCCATTTCTCCCCCTTGAACAACGCCACGTCGCCAACCCCGAGCTGCTGGATGGCAGCCGGATCAGTCGGTTCGGCTGTCGGATCGCCCAGGCGCCGACGCTGCATGCCGCCCTCCTGAAGCCATTCGCTACCTGCGCCGGCGTAGGTGGTGATCAGCCGCAGCGGTACGTGATCGACGTGAAAGCGCGGGCACATGGGTTTGTCCAGCACGCGCAGGCGCAGGCCAATGCGCCGCGCGTCGATCAGGCAGCTGAACGCCCGCACCAGCCAGGCCACGTCGGCGACTAAACCGGCATGGCCGGCAAGGTCCCGATAGGCTGCCGCCAGGGTTGGCAGTTGCAGCTCACCGTCGCCGGCTGGTTCGAGGGTCAGCGATTCCGCCAATGGCTCGCCCAGTGCCAGGAGTGTCTCGGCGAACTCGGCAATGTGGAGCGGCAGCTGGCGCTGCCATACGCTGAGGTTGACGCCATCGTTCAGCGCTTCGCCGAGTACTGCCGGGGAGTCGCCCAGCAACTGGCGCGGCTGTGGGCGGATGATCTGCTGCGCCAGCATCAGGCGACCTGCTCGTGCCAGAGGCCGAACGGGTCCGGCAGGCGCAGCCAGCCGGTGACGCCCACGGCCCACTCGCTGTCGTTCAGTAGGCAGGCGTCAAGTTCGCGGCGCAGCTGGTCGAAGTTGATGTTCTGCCCGATGAAGACCAGCTCCTGGCGGCAGTCGCCGAACTCGCCGCGGGACTTGGCCAGAATTGCCGTGCGGCTTTCGCTGTCGCTCGGCCAGGCCGATTCAGGGGTGAAGTGCCACCAGCGGCCGGCATAGTCGTAGCGCATCAGCCCACCGGCCTGGGACCAACTGCCTGCTTCCTCTGGCCGGGTGGCCAGCCAGAAAAAGCCTTTGGAGCGCAGCAGGCGGCCGTTGCTCCACTCGCGGTTGAGGAAGTTGTAGAAGCGTTGCGGGTGGAACGGCCGGCGCGCCAGGTAGGCGGTCGAGGCGATGCCATATTCTTCGGTTTCCGGCACATGCTCGCCGCGCATTTCCTTGAGCCAGCCCGGTGCCTGGGCGGCGCGCTCGAAGTCGAATCGACCGGTGTCGAGGATGCTTGCGAGCGGCACCTGGCCCATGCTCATCGGCAGGATCTCGGCGTGGGTGTTGAGCCGGCCGAGAATGGCGGTCAGCTCTTCGCGCTCGACGGCGGAAATCAGGTCGATCTTGCTGATCAGGATGACGTCGGCGAACTCCACCTGCTCGATCAGCAACTCGGTGACCGAGCGCTCGTCGTCCTCGCCAAGGGTTTCGCCGCGGTTGGCGAGGCTCTCGGCCTCCTGGAAGTCGCGGAGGAAATTAACCCCGTCGACCACCGTGACCATGGTGTCCAGCCGTGCCAGATCGGCCAGGCTCTGGCCCTGCTCGTCGCGGAAGGTGAAGGTTTCGGCCACTGGCAGCGGTTCGGAAATCCCGGTGGACTCGATCAACAGGTAGTCGAAGCGGCCCTCACGGGCGAGCTTGCCGACTTCCTCGAGCAGCTCTTCGCGCAGGGTGCAGCAGATGCAGCCATTGCTCATCTCGACCAGCTTTTCCTCGGCGCGATTGAGGCTGACGCCGCGCTGCACCTCGTTGCCGTCGATGTTGATCTCGCTCATGTCGTTGACGATCACCGCGACGCGGCGGCCTTCGCGATTCTTCAGGATGTGGTTGAGCAAGGTGCTCTTGCCGGCACCGAGGAAGCCGGACAGGACGGTAACGGGTAGGCGGTTCATGGCGGTCTCTCAGGCGGATCGTTGGTGTTTTTCGCGCTGTTCCTGGCGTTGTTTCGCCTCGATCGACAGCGTCGTGGTGGGGCGCAGCAACAGGCGCTGCAGGCCGATCGGTTCGCCGGTTTCGGCGCACCAGCCGTACTCGCCGCGGGCGATGGCATCCAGCGCGGCGTCGATCTTGTCGAGCAGCTTTTTCTCCCGCTCCAGCACGCGCAGCTGCCAGTGATGCTGTTCCTCGGCGCTGCCGATGTCAGCGGGATCGCTGCTTGGCTCCTGTTCGCGCAGCGCCTGGAATTCCTCCTCGATGCGCGCCTGCAGCTCGGCACGCTGGCGCAAAAGCAGGTCGCGGAAGAAAGCCTGCTGGTCGGCGTTCATGTACGCCTCAGCGGGCTGGGCGAGTAGTTCGGCTTCGGTCATCGGAAGGCACGGGTCGGGAATAATGGAATGGTTATAACATAACAATTATGTCCGTGATGCAAGCGCTGTTTGCGTGTCGAGCGGCGCACCGGTAAGCGCGTTGTTCCGAGGCAAAGAAAAAGCCCGCGGCGCGGATCGCGCGGCGGGCTCGGGTGGTGGTGCAGCTGGGCAGTCAGACTGCGCCCGGCAGCCCGTGGTAGTTGCGGCCGAAATACACCAGTGCATCGCTGCTGTCGCGGCGATACACGGCGAGCACTTCACAGTAGAGGATGTCGTGGGTGCCGACGCTGGCGCTGTGGCTGATGCGGCAGTCGAACGACACCGTGGCGCCGTCGAGCAGCGGCGAACCGGTCACGCCGGTGCTCCACTGCGCTGCGGCGAAGCGCTCGGCCATGGGCGTCTTGCTGCCGAACAGGTTGGACAAGTCCCGCTGTGCGCCGGCCAGGGTGTTCACGCAGAGCTGCCCGTTGGCGGTGACGATGGGATGTGCCGATGCGCTGCGGTTCAGGCACACCAGCAGCGTCGGCGGGTCGTCGGTGACGCTGCATACCGCGGTGGCGGTGAAGCCGGCGCGGCCGCAGGGGCCGTCGGTGGTGATGATGTTGACCGCCGCGGCCAGGCGCGCCATGGCGTCGCGGTAGTCCTCACGAATCACTGGAGCGCTGAATTGACTGGTGGTTTCGCATTGAGCCAGTTGCATGGTCGGTTCTCCATCAGGCGAGGACGCAGGCGCGGTCGAAGGGCAGGCGTGGCAGGCGGTCGCGCAGCTTGCTGGCATCGCCGTAGCCGAGGTTGATCAACAGATTGGATTTCCAGGTGGTGCCGGCGAAGAAGGCCTCGTTCAATGCCTTGTCGTCGAAGCCGGACATCGGTCCGCAATCGAGCCCCAAAGCGCGGGCAGCGAGGATCAGATAACCGGCCTGCAGCGAGCTGTTACGCAGCGCGTTCTCGGTGATCAGCGCCGGCTGCCCGGCGTACCAGCTGCGGGCGTCGGCGAAGGGAAACAGCTCCGGCAGCGTTTCTGGAAAGTCCTCGTCATAGGCGACGATCACCGAGACCGGCGCGGCCATGGTCTTTTCCAGATTGCCCTTGGACAGGCAGGGCGCGAGCTTTGCCTTTCCCTCCGGCGTGCGTACGAAGACAAAGCGGCCGGGGCAGCTGTTGACGGCGGTCGGGCCGAGGCGGACGTGCTCGTAGAGCTGTTCGAGCAGGGCATCCGGCACTGCTTTGTCGAGCCAGGCGCTGTGGGTGCGGGCGTCGCTGAACAGGGTGGCGAGGGCATTCGAGTCGATGGGGGCGTGCATGTTCGGGTCCTCAGGCTGCTGCGACCTGGCCGCATTGCTCGGCAAGATGGTCCAGCAGGATCTGGTTGAAGGGTTCGCTGTCGCTGACGCTGGACGCGTGGCCACCGTAGTTCAGCAACGCCAGCTGTGCGTTGGGCATGACCTCGGCCAGGTGCTGCGAGCGTTGCCAGGGCACCAGCATGTCGTCGCGGTTGGCGATCAGCAGGGTTGGGGTGGTGATGCGCGGCAGCTCGGCCTCGATATCGAACGCCAGCAGCGCCTCGATGCGCCGCACCAGATTCATCGTCGGTGGGAAATGCGCCAGTGCATGGGCATCGTCGCTTGCCAGTCGCTCGCTGTTGGCCGCGATCCAGTCGGCCGGGTAGAGAAACAGCGACTGCGCCTGCACATAGGCTGCCGGGCCACTGTCGCGCAACAGGTTCAGGCGCACCGCGAAACAGCGCGCACTGTGCGGGTTGGGGCTGCTCCAGGCATTGATCGGTACCAGACTCTGCAGCAACTGCGGCCGCAGCAGGGCGATCTGCAAGCCGACCAGCCCACCGAGGGCATGGCCGATGAAGTGGCAGCGGCGGATGCCCAGGGTGTCCAGCAGCTCCAGTAATTCCACTGCCATGGACTCGATGGAATAGCCCGCCGGCAGGTTCGCCGGGCTCCTGTTGGTCCCCAACTGGTCGTAGACCAGCACCCGGTAGTCCTGGGTCAGCGCCGGCAGCTGCGGCGTCCAGAAGGCAGCGGCGCCGCCGAGGCCGGAACTGAGCACCAGGGTCGGTGCATCGGGCTCCATGCGGCCATGAAGTTCGTAGTGCATGTCACTCCCTCCGTGCAGTATCAGCGGGCCGCCGGCGCGCCGGCTGGCCCGCTCCGGCAGGCGCTATTGGCCGATGTGGGCGATGCTGGCGATCTCGATCAGCGCATCGGGTTTCACCAGTCCGCACTGGATGCAGTAGCGCGCCGGCTTCTCACCGGGGAAGAACTCGGCGTACACCTCGTTGACCTTGGCGTAGTTGGCCCAGTCGGTGAGCATGATCATGTTGAAGGTGACGTCGGCCATGCTGCCGCCGGCGGCCTCGACCACGCCCTTGATGGTTTCCAGCACATGGCGGGTCTGCGCGGCGGCGTCGCCGACGTGGACCACGTTGTTGTCCTTGTCGAACGGCAGGGTGCCGGAGACGTAGACCACGCCATCGGCCATGGAGCCGGGCACGTACGGGGCGAGCGGTTTGCCGGAGCCGGCGGGGATGATGGATTGCTTGGGCATGTCGTTGATTCCTTGCAAGGCATTCAGGCGAACCCGGCGGACGCCTCTGCGGGCGCCGCGGTCGGGCACTGGGGTGTAATCAGCTGGCAACAGCCACGCTGGGTGCGGTCGCGAAGCTCTGACAGAAGGCGTCGACACTGGAGACCCAGCCGAAGAACGTCTCGATGTTGTACAGCGCGGCCTGCTGGGCGAACTCCGGCCCGGCCTGGTGGGTGGCATCGGCCAGCACCACGCCGAAATACTCCAGGTGGAAACCGTCGCGCAGGGTCGATTCCACGCACACGTTGGTGGCGATGCCGGTGAACACCAGATTGCGGATGCCACGGGCACGCAGGGTGCTGTCCAGCTGCGAATTGAAGAAACCGCTGTAGCGCGGCTTGGGCACCAGAATGTCGCCGGGCTGCGGCGCCAGTTCGTCCACCAGCGCGTAATCCCAACCGCCCTTGGCCAGCAGTGTGCCGGCCAGTTCCGGGCGCTTGCGCATGGTCTTCAGCGCGTTGGACTTGTGCCAGTTCGGCGAACCCGGCCCGCCGGCCTCGACGTACCCGTTGTCCCAGCCGTTCTGCAGAAAGATCACCTGTATGCCGGCGGCGCGGGCTGCGCCCAATGCCTGGCGGATCTTCTCGATCACCGGCTGGGTCGCTGAAACATCGAAACCCGCCAGGTCGAGATAGCCGCCGCGGGTGGCGTAGGCGTTTTGCATGTCCACGACGATCAGCGCGGTTTCACTGGCTTTCATCGCCAGCGGCTCGGGCCGCGCCGGCAGCTGCACGGGTTCGTCGGGCGCGCTCAGGCCGTAGCCCGAAATCTGTTCGACGGCGCTCATCAGGCCGACTCCTTCAGCTCGGTGATGTGCCGGCGGCTCTGCATCAGCGGCTGGATCTTCTGGCCAAAGGCTTCGACGCCCTCGAGGAAGTCATCGAAGGTCAGCATCACGCCCTGCATGCCGGGCACCGTGGCGATCTCATCGAGCATCCGCGCGACGTTGGCGTAGGAGCCCACCAGCGTGCCCATGTTGATGTTCACCGCCGAAGTTGGGTCGGCCATCTGCCGGATGTTGCTGTCAGCGCCCTTGTCGGCGGCACCCTGCTCGCCGAGCCAGGCGATGGCTTCCTCATCCGCGCCGGCCTTGTAGTGCTCCCACTTGCCCCGGGCGGCTTCGTCGGTTTCGTCGGCGATCACCATGAACAGCACGCAGGAGGTGACGTGGCGGCCGGTCTTCTCGGTGGCCTTGAGCAGTCGCTCGGTGGCCGGGGCGAAGGCGGTGGGGGTGTTCACGCCCTTGCCGAAGCAGAAGTTGTAGTCGGCGTACTGCGCCGAGAAGGCCATGCCGGCATCGGATGAGCCAGCGCAGATGATCTTCATGTCCGCCTGCGGTGTCGGGCTGACGCGGCAGTCTTCCATCTGGAAGTGCTCGCCCTTGAAGTCGCTGCGGCCGGTGGCCCAGAGGTCGCGCAGCACCTGGGCGTATTCGCCGAGATACTGATAACGGGTGCCGAAGAATTCATCGCCCGGCCACATGCCCATCTGCGTGTATTCCGGTTTCTGCCAGCCGGTGACGAGATTCACGCCGAAGCGGCCGCCCGAGATCGAATCGATGGTCGATGCCATGCGCGCGACGATGGCTGGCGGCAGGGTCAGGGTGGCGGCGGTGGCGAACAACTGGATCTTGCTAGTGACCGCGGCCAGGCCGGCCATGAGCGTGAAGGATTCCAGGTTGTGCTCCCAGAATTCGGTCTTACCACCGAAGCCGCGCAGCTTGATCATCGACAGCGCGAAGTCGAAGCCGTAACCCTCGGCCTTCTGCACGATGGCCTTGTTCAGCTCGAAGCTCGGCATGTACTGCGGCGCATTCTCGGAGATGAGCCAGCCGTTGTTGCCGATCGGAATGAAAACACCAACATCCATGGGTAGCACCTCTGTACGCAATGGCTAGAAAGCGCTGCCCGAACGTGACGGGCAGGGTCAAAGGTGCATTAGCAGGATGCAGGCCAGAAAATGAATTGCCTTTTTTATCAAAGGGATAAGTTGATTGTGTGGTGAGATGTGGACCATTTGGTCTGAATCGGAGCACCTGGTTTGTGCGCGGCGCACGAAGATCGTGCAGCCGCCGATTGCCGCCTTCGTCGCTCGTGCGCCGCACGCTCACCGCGCTACAGTAGCGCCTCGTTCGAACCCAGTCGGTAATCCCGTGACAGATCAGCCATCCGTTCCGCCCCGCAAGCGCCTTACCGCCAGCAAGACACCACGGCCAAAGGGCGCAGTCCGCGTACCGAGCGCCAGCGCCCAGGACCGCCGCCTGCGCATGATCGAAAGCAAACGCGCCAGCATTCTTCAGGCCGCGCTGGAGCTGTTCTCCCGCTTCGGCCTGCATGGCACCAGCCTCGACCAGGTGGCGACCCAGGCAGACGTCTCCAAGACCAACCTGCTGTACTACTTCGGCAACAAGGAAGAGCTATACACCAACGTCCTGCGGCAGCTGCTGGAGGTCTGGTTGCAGCCGCTGCAAGCATTCAGCGTCGAGCAGGACCCGGTCGAGGCGATCCGCGACTACCTGCGGGTCAAGCTCGAACTCTCCCGCGATCATCCCGCCGAATCGCGGCTGTTCTGCATGGAGATCATGCAGGGTGCGCCATTGCTGCTGGGCGAGCTGCAGCAGCCGCTGCACGACCTGGTCGAGAACAAGGTCGCGGTGATCCAGGCCTGGATCGACGCCGGCAAGCTCGCGCCCATCGCGCCGCATCACCTGATCTTCTCGCTCTGGGCGACCACCCAGCACTACGCCGACTTCCGCGTGCAGGTCGAGGCCGTGGCCGGCAAGACCCTGGATGATCCGGCGTTCTTCGAGGAAACGCTCAAGAGCCTGCAGTCGCTGATCCTCGATGGGGTGAGGCCGCGTTGAGCATGCTTTCCGTCAAGCTGCCACGCTCCACGCTGAGCTGGCTCGGCCTGAAACTGCTGTCGATTAATCTGATCGCGCTGAGCCTTTCCGCCTGCTTCGAGGAGGCGCCGCAAGTAAACCCGCGGGCTAAGGACGTCACCGTGTCGACCGCCGCCAACTTTGCCCGCGCGCTCGTTTCCAGCGACTTCACCGAGGCTCATGCACTTCTCTCAACGCAGGCGCAGCAGCGATATTCCGCAGCGCAACTGCAGCAGGCTTATGCCGACATGACCTCCTACGGCGATGGGCCGGGCGCAGTGGATGGCCACGTCGAATTCATGGATGACTGGCCCGCCCGGCAATCGCAGGACATCGGTTGGGCCTACGTGTCGATTACCGGTGCAGGATTCATCGAGGCCGTGACGGTAGTCGTCGTTGATGAACGCGGCGCTGCGAAGATTCGCGAGATCGAATGGGGGCGTCCCTGACTTGCCCCGGTCAACGCTACCGTTCTAGCGGCGAAGAACCGCTGCCTAGCGGCTGCCGTACGTTGCGTTCACCGGCTCACCCGCTGCAGTCACCTTGCACGAACGGCCGCTGCTGTCTGTACTGGCTGGTCTAACCGTGCGCGGGCCGGAGCGCCTTGGGCAACCTCCGTCATCAGCGCCCACATGGAGTGAAACGATGAAACCGACATTCCAGCCTGGCCGAAATATCGCGATGAAGGTGCCTGCCCACGAGTACCAGCGGACGCTCGCGTTCTACCGCGAGACGCTCGCACTGGAAGAACTCACCCCGGCGGGCGCTGAAGGTGAGCACACGCCGCGTTTCGATTTCGACGGCAAGGTGCTCTGGCTGGACTACGTGCCGGGCATCAGCCAGGCGGAGATATGGCTGGTGGTCGTCACCGATGACCTGAAAGGTGCTGCCGCCCACTTTGAGGAACACGCCTGCATCCGCCGGGACGAAATCGAACCGCTGCCGGAAGGCTTCAGGGCGTTCTGGATATCGAGCCCGGCCAATATCATCCATCTGGTTTCCGAAGACACTGCGTCCTGACATACAGGCGGCCTGATGACGAACGCTGCCTGTGATTCCGGGACTATGACGTGCATCCGCTTCTCGGAAATCGAACGGTACGTGCCTGCTCTGCCGGGACTCTATGAGATCTACAAGGACGACGGCGCGGCGTTGAAGGTTGGAATCGGCGTCAACCTGCGCAAGCGGCTGATTCAGCACCGGAATTCTCGCCAGAGCAGACTCATCCTCAGGGCTGGCGGTGACTGGAACAACCCTGCCGATGTCAGGAGCGCCCAGCCGATACTGGCTAAACATCTGTACTTTGCCGGCAGCATCGACGGCTACGACCTCCGAGCGGAAGCGGGTCGGCAGGCGTTTCTCGAAGAGCGTTGCTACATCCGCTTCCGGATTACTTCGAGCCGTGAGGAGGCGCGTTCGCTGGAATGTGTGCTGGAGGCCGGCGGAGCCTTTCCTTTTCAGGGACGGGTGAATCCCGGGCGTTGAGCTCCGCCGGGTGGTGCCAGCAGTCGCCGCGCCTTCAAACCGCCTGCCTTTGCCGGTAGCCCTGCGCAACCTGCGCCAGCACCACCAGCGTCACGATGGGCAGCAGCCCGAGGTTCACCGCCGCCCAGCCAGCCTGAGCGATCAACGCGCCAGAGGCGAAGGACATCACCGCGGCGACGCTGCCGTTGCTCAGCTCCATCAGGCCCTGTGCCCGGGCGCGTTCGCTTGCGGCATGGCCCTGGCCCAGCTGGGTGGTGCCGGCGACCAGCATCAGGTTCCAGCCGATGCCTAGCAGGCAGCTGCTGAGCAGGAAATGCCAGTGGCTGACGCCGAGCAGCGCGACCACCGCGCTGGCGATCAGCAATCCTCCACCCACACAGGCGACCAGCCGGCAGCCGAAGCGGTCCACCAGCGGCCCGGCGACGAATGCCGGGAGGAACATGCCGAGCATGTGCCACTGGATGACCTGACCGCTGGCCTGCAGATCCAGACCTTCGCCATGCATCGCCAGGGGCGTGGCGTTCATCACCAGGATCATCAGGCCGTGGCCGGCGGCGGTGGTCAGCACCGCGGCGCGAATGGTCGGCCGCGCCAGCAGTGCCTGCCAACTGACTGCCGGCAGGGCGGCCTGAACGCCGGGCGTTCCGCTGCTTGCCGGCAATCCAGCAAGCACCAGCACGCCCAGCGCCGCGAAGCTGGCGATCAACAGATAGGTGCCGGCGAATGGAACGCTGGCGAGATCACGCGCCATGTGACCGAGCGTGGGCGCGATCAGCGCGGCCAGCACGCCGCCGCCGATCACGCAGGCGGTGGCGCGCCCTTTGAAGGCTTCGCTCACCGCTTCCAGCGCGGCGAAGCGGTAGTACATCGCCGAGGCCTGGTAGGCGCCGATGGGCAGAGCGCCGAGACAGAGCAGGGTGAAGCTGTCGAGCCAGAGCGACAACGCGCTGATCAGTCCGCCCAACACGCCGGCCAACGCACCGATGAGAAAGCCGGCGCGCCGGCCGCGGCGCTGCATCAGCCCCGCCAGTGGTTGCAGGGCGAGCAGGCCGCCAAGCATCAGCAGGGCCAGCGGCAGGGTGGCGAGACCGGCCGCCGGCGCCAGGCGCAGCCCGACGATGGAGGTGAAGATGATCCCGGTCATCGAGCAGGACCAGAACAGCGCCTGGGCGATGAACAGGCGCAGGACCTGAGGGTTGCTGAACAATAGGTGCATGGCGAGGCCCCTTGAGGGTGATGAGCGGGCACAGCGCTGCCTGGCGATAAGCCGGGCAAGCTGTGAACGGTGAGTGAGGTTCGGACGAAGCGTCAGCCGAAGCGCTGATAGAAGTCCCGAGGGCTGACCGACAGGTGTTTCTGGAAGCTGCGTCTGAGGTTTTCCGGATGGCCGAAGCCGGTCAGCCGCGCCACCGTCGCGATCGAGGCCTGGGCGTCGAGCAGCAGATTGCGCGCGGCTTCCAGGCGCACCCGTTCGATGTACTGGCCCGGCCCCATGCCGGTTTCCTGGCTGAACAGACGGCACAGGGTGCGCGGCGTCATATGCGCCTGGGCGGCCAGCGCCTCGATGGACAGGTCGTCGCCCAGGTGCCCGGGAATCCATTCCAGCAGCGCGGCAAGACGCGCCACGCCGCCACTCGGCGCCGCCAGCATCGGGCTGAACTGTGTCTGCCCACCCGGCCGGCGCAGAAACATCACCAGCCGCTGAGCAACCGAAAGCGCCAACGCGCGGCCGAGATCGGCCTCGACCAACGCCAGCGCCAGGTCGATGCCCGCCGTGACGCCCGCCGAGCTGAACAGATGCGCCGCCTGCGGATCGGTCGGGTCGTATGTGTGCAGGCGATCACCCTGCACCTCGATGGCCGGGTACTCGCTCAGCGCAGCGAGGTCCGCCCAGTGCGTGGTCGCTTTGCGTCCATCGAATAGCCCGGCCTCGGCCAGGATCAGCGCGCCGGAACAGACCGAGCCCAGGCGGCGCACTCTGGGTTCGGCGGCCCGCAGCCAGTCGAGCAGCGGTTGGTCGTGCTTCTGCTTATCCACGCCGACCCCACCGGGGATCAGCAGGGTGTCCAGCGTGGCGGGATCGCGCCCGGCCCAGCTGGCATCCGCCACCAGCTTCAGTCCCGCCGAGGTGGCGACCGGCCCGGCGGCGGCACCCAGCAGCACCAGCTCGTAATGCCGTGGCAGGCCCTGGCGCTGCCGCTCGACGTTGGCCGAGGCGAACACCTGCATCGGACCGGTGACGTCCAGGCTCATCACATCCGGGTAGATCAGGCAGGCGACGGTGCGGGTGGCGTCCATGGTGCAGGTCTCAGGGTGGATGGCTGCAGTCTGCTGCCGAGGCGCCGCTGTCGCAATGACAAGGTTCCCTCGGATCTTGCCAATGCACATATCCCTGGCCTATTTAAAATCTAGATATTGACATTTATCGATATGAGGCCGACGATCGGCCTCTTGTCGCAGTTGCGGTATACCCGACTGCACAGCCCTCACGGGCGGTACTCACATTCGGTGAGGTAGCCTCCATCATTTAATATCTAGAATTCACGATATCTAAATCTTACGTTATGAATCATAAAGCACTTTTTACTCCCGGCTCCCTTGGCTCCTTCACGCTACGTAACCGCATCGTGCTGCCACCGCTGACACGCTCGCGCAGCTCGCAACCGGGCAATATTCCAAACGCCGTAATGGCGACCTACTACCAGCAACGTGCTAGTGCAGGGTTCATGGTGACGGAAGGCATTCAGATCGAGCCGCGAGGCCAGGGATATGCCTGGACGCCCGGGATCCACAGCCCTGAGCAGGTCGAAGGCTGGAAGGCCGTTACCCAGGCGGTGCACGCTGAGGGCGGCGTGATTTTCGCCCAGCTCTGGCATGTCGGCCGTGTCTCGCACACCTCGCTGCAACCCGGTGGGGCGCAACCTGTTGCGCCGTCCGCCATTGCGGCGACCAACGTCAAAGTCTTTATCGAAACGGGGCCGGGCGAGGGCGCGCTGGTCGAGCCCTCGATGCCGCGGGCGCTGTCCAATGCCGAAGTCAAAGAGCTGGTACAGCTCTATGCCGAGGCCGCACGCAACGCGATTGAAGCAGGCTTCGATGGCGTCGAGATTCACTGCGCCAACGGCTACCTGGTCAACCAGTTTATTTCCGCCCACACCAATCGCAGGACTGACGAATACGGCGGTTCGCTGCAGAACCGACTGCGTTTTCTGCGCGAAGCGGTCCAGGCGATAGCCGACGCCATAGGTGCCGAGCGCGTGGGGGTTCGCTTTGCGCCGCTGTTCGCCAGTACGGATGAGGAGCGCGTCTACCTTGGCCTGGTGGAGCAAGACCCGCATGAGACCTACATCGAAGCGGTGAAGATTCTGCAAACCATCGGCGTCGCGTACGTATCACTGGCCGAGGCCGATTGGGACACCGCGCCCGAACTGCCCAGCAGTTTCAGAGCGGCGGTTCGTGCGGCGTTCAACGGCGCGATCATCTACGCAGGCAAGTACACCCCGGAGCGCGCCACCGCGGCGATCGAAGCCGGTTGGGCGGACCTGATCGCCTTCGGCCGTCCGTTCATTGCCAACCCGGACCTGCCGGCGCGCATTGCCCGTGGCTGGCCTATGAACCCGCTGGATGCCAGCAGCATGTACGGCGGCACCGAAAAGGGTTACATCGACTACCCGGTGTACGCGCACTGAGTCGGCGTGCGTGCGTGCACGGCCGTGGCGTGCACGCAGCCAGCACCGACAAAGTATCGTAAGATCGCGAAAACCCATTACCTGCCGCGGATATGAGCATAGACATCAGTGAAGCGCTGAAGGCCCTGGATAACCCCACACGCCTGGCCATTCTTACCCTGCTGAAGGACCCGAAGACCAACTTCCCCGAGCAGGAAGCCGATCCCGAACAGCTGGGTGTCTGCGTCAGCATCATCCAGGAGCGTGTGGGGTTGTCGCAGTCCACCGTTTCGAATTACCTGGCGGCGCTCCAGCGCGCGCAGTTGGTGACGTCGCAGCGTATCGGTCCCTGGACCTACTACAAGCGAAACGAAGAGAAGATCGCTCAGCTGCTCGAGGCGCTCAGCAAAGCCATCTGAGCTGATCTTGAATTGCGTGTCGCTGGCGTCAGCAGCATGTGAGCCGATCGTTTTTTCCGCCGGACGTGACGGGTCGCTCGCAATGGGGCGCAGTTATCGACTGACCTTGCTCGCCCGATATCGCCCCGGCGTCATGCCGACCACCGTCTTGAAGTCATGAATGAAGTGCGCCTGATCGCTGTATCCGCAGGCCAGGGCGGTGTCCAGTAACGGCTGGCCGGCGCGCAGCTGGTTGCGCACCAGCGCCACGCGCTGGATGCGGCTGAACTGCTTGGGTGTCATTCCTACATGATGGCGGAACAGGCGCTCCAGCTGGCGCTGGCCGAGCGGTACGGACTGGAGGAGGTCGGCCAGGCGTGCACGGCCCTCGGTCGCGGTGATCTCCGACAGTAGCTGTTGCACTGGGAAGCGTCGCTCCTGAGTCGCCTGCAGACGTCTGATCAATTCCTGCTCTACCAGCAGTTGCTGCGCCTCGCGGCTCAGTTCGGCCAGTTGGTCGACCATCCCGGCAAACCCCAGTCGCTGCCAGTCTGAGCTATGAAAGCCCGCCAGCTCATCCAGGCTGATGCCAAAGAACGCCGCGCCCATCCCAGGGCGAAAGCGCACGCCCATCAGCCTCACCCGCCCAGCCAGTTGCAATCGCGAACTGGCAAGCTGCGGCCCGGCGATCAATGCACGCGGCTTGTGCAGATGACCATCGAAGGCCAGCGGGTCGGCGAAATTGAAGATGACCCCACAGGCGCCGTCCGGATGCAGCATCTGCTCGTCGTACACCGTGGCGGCGTCACCCTCCAGCCACCAGAAGCGCTGCACGTAGGCAGCCAGTGCTGGCGCAGGCGGGCGAGTCAGGAAGCCACTGATGTGTGGCAGTCGTTCGTGCAGGGCGGACATGGAAGGCGGCGTTCAAAGATGTCGAAAATCTACAATAGTGCAGCATGGAGGCTGCGTAGCCTTGGTTGCACATTCAAACCGAGGAGTGACCACCATGCGCATGAACTACCAGGCCGCCGCCCCCGATGTGATGACCGCCATGATCGGGCTGGAAACCTACCTGGCGCGGCAGAGTCGCCGTGAGGACGGCGTCGACAAACCGCTGATGGAGCTGGTCAAGATCCGCGTCTCGCAGATCAACGGGTGCGCCTACTGCCTTGACATGCACACCAAGGACGCACGCGCCCTCGGCGAAACCGAGCAGCGCATCTATGCCCTGAGCGCCTGGCGCGAAACCCCGTTCTTTACCGACCGCGAACGCGCCGCGCTGGCCTGGGCCGAGGCCAACACCCTGTTGCCCCAGGGCGTTTCGCAACGGCTGTTCGAGGAGGTGCGTGAGTATTTTTCCGAAGCCCAGCTCGCCAACCTGACCCTGGCCATCGCCACCATCAACGCCTGGAACCGCTTTGGCGTGTCCTTCGCGCCGGTACCGGGCAGCTACCAGCCGGGGTAGGGCGGATGCCTGTCGCCACTCGGCTGGAAGGTCGGGCGGTCAGGGCTTGATCTGCTGGTTGCCCATGGCGCAGAAGCTCTGTGCCTGCCGGGCAGCCGGCAGCGCGCGCAGGCGGCTCATGCATTGGGCCTGGCTTGGCGTCCGTTCCACGCTGAGCATGGCGTTCTCGTCGACAGCGATCAGGTAGGGCTGGTTGTAGCGCGGGCCATCGTGCCAGCTGCTGAACCGCAGATCGCTGAAGGCGCAGCGATAGTGCATGTGGCCGGCGAAGCCCTTGAAAAGATCGTTCCGGAAGATGTGATGGTATTTCTGCCAGTCACGCGCGCGCTGGCCCTCGCGCACCGCTTCGCGGCAACCCTCCAGTTCGGTGATATCCGCTTCATGTAGAAACGCGCTCTGCGCCAGGCTGGTGCCGTCCAGCTGCACCGTGGCGACCAGATAGACTCGCTGTTCGGCCGCCTGTGCCGCCAGCGCCATCAGCAAACCCAGCGTCAACATCCCTGTTCTGATCAATCTGCAATGCTCCTGAAGGGCCGTTTCGTCGAGGACCGCACCCTAGCCGAGGAGCGCATCGGGAAACAAGCGTGCGAGTGGCCGGAAAAGGGGGCCGATCGAGGGGATGAACTCCATTGTCGGCTGCTGTCGAAATCAGTGTGTCCAGCGCGTTAGTTCATACGGGGAAATGAAATGTTGCAAGCCCATCGCGGCATCCGGCTAACGCTCGGCGGCTTTGCTGTAAGTTGGCCTGCCATTGGCAATGAAATCTCCCTTACATGACCCTCCTGATAGCGTTCGCTGTCTTATCCATCCTCGTTTCATTCATCTGCTCGATCCTCGAAGCCGCACTGCTCTCGCTGACACCGAGCTTTATCGCGCACCAGAAGACGACCCGTCCGAAGCTGTACGAGCGCCTCAAGGAACTGAAAGACAAGGTCGACCAGCCGCTCGCGGCCATCCTGACCTTGAATACCGTCGCCCACACCGTTGGCGCGACCGGTGTCGGTGCGCAGGTCACCGTGGTATTCGGCAACGGCTATGTCGGTATCGCCTCGGCGGTGATGACGGTGCTGATCCTGGTGCTTTCGGAAATCCTGCCCAAGACCATCGGTGCCCGTTACTGGCGCACGCTGGCGCCGTACCTGCCGCCTCTGCTGAACGGCATGATCTGGATTCTGAAGCCCTTCATCTACCTGTCCGACATGATCATGCGGCTGGTCGGCGGCAAGGAGCCGGAGCACGACATCCGCCAGGAGATCAAGGCGCTGACGGTGCTTGGTCGCGAGAACAAGAGCCTCGACGAGGACGAGCAGCGCGTCATCAGGAACATCCTCGACCTGCACGAGATCAAGGTCCGCGACGTCATGACACCGCGTACGGTGTGCGACTACACGTCGCCGGAGACCAGCATCGACGCATTCAAGGAGCAGGTCGCCGACAGCCAGTTCTCGCGCTACCCGGTGATCGGCGACAACGAGAGCCCGCTGGGTGTGGTGTTCCGCTATGACGCCCTTTCAGCGACCGATGACGAAGCGCCGGTCTCGACGATCATGAAACCGATGAAAGTCGCGCCGGAAATGACCAGCGTCGAGAACCTGATGACCCAGCTGCTGCACGAGCGCCAGCACATGTGCCTGGTCTACGACGAGTTCGGCAGCTGGCGCGGCCTGGTGACGCTGGAAGACATCATGGAAACCATCATCGGCCAGCCGATCATGGACGAAACGGACGACATCCCGAACATGCGCCGCTTCGCCAAGCGCTGCTGGGATCACCGCATTAAGCGCGCCCGCGACAGCTGACCGAGCATGCGGAGCGGGTCTGCCGCTCCGCATGAAGCTGCCGGATCTCAGCGCTTGACCGTCCCGAGCCGCATGAAACGCGTCTCGCCGCTGGCATCCTCGACCCCGTCGTTATCGGTGACGACGAACAGACGCCCCTGCTTGTCGACCGCCGCACCTTCGACCTTGTCCAGCACCCAGCCACCGGTGCTCTTCAGGTCAGGTAGCAGATCGCGCTCCAGACGCTTGCTTGCGAGCGGGAAGCGCTGACCTTCGGCGGCGGGCTGCAGGCCATTCAGGTCGATGCGGTACAGGCGCTTGATCTGTGTCGCCGGGCCCTGCTGGTTGTCGCGCTCGATCACCAGGAACTGGCCGTTGCCGATTGAAGTGAGCTCGGACAATCCGACCCAGCCGCCCTCGGCTGCGGCGTCGAGCGGGTAGTGGATGAAGCCCCATTCGCCAGTGCCCGGGTTGAACACGCCGATGCGCACCCGCCCGGCGGGGTCGTTCTTCCACTCGCGTTGAAAGGCCACGTAGACGCGGGTGCTGGCGCCTTCGCCGACCACCGCGACGCCCTCGAAACCGTTGCTGGTCTGCTGGGCGGCGACTTCCGCGGGCAGGGCGAACTCATCCAGTACTTCGCCCCTGGCGTTGGCGTGGATCAGCAGGTTCGGCCTGGCCTTGCCGTTACCTTCCGAAGTCAGCCAGAAATCGCCATTGCTGGCCTGGGCGATGCCTTCCAGATCGTAGTCGACGCTCGTGCCAGCCTTGCTCAGCTCGATCTGGCGGTCGATCAGTGCCGGTGTCTGGCTGGTGTCGATGCTGAAGATCCGCGACGCCTTGTAGTAGCTGTCCGGCACCGCATAGAGGCGGTCGGACTGGCTGCGGTCCGCGACCAGACCGCTCAGCGCGCCCCAGGAGATCAGGTCGCGATCAGTGGAGCGGATCTCCGGGTAAGGTGCGGTCTTGGCACCGTACTGGTAGATCGAGAGCGTCGACCGGTAGCCGTCCTCGGCCGAGTCTTCTTCACTGCTGACCACCAGCAGGTTGCGCGATGGTATCGGCAGGATGCCCTCGGGGCCCATGCCCGTCGGCAGCAGCTGATGCATCACCGGCGCCCAGGGGCGAGCCACGTCGTAGACGGCGACCGCATTGCCGCGCTCGCTGCCGACGAACAGCAGGCTGTGCTTGCGGAAACGCGCCGCGGCGATGCCTTCCGGCTCGATGCCCTTGTTCTCCGAGCGGCTTTCCGGGTAGTGCCCGGCGCGGATGAAGGCGTGTTCCAGCGAGGCGCCGGCCTCGTGCCAGACGTGGCCGTTGTAGTCGAACAGGGTGAAGCTGCGGCTGCCGCCTTCCGCGCCTTCGGCATCCTCGTAGTCGCCCTCGTTGGCGGTTGCCAGCAGCGGCCCGACCCAGGCGATCGAATCCGGCTCACGACGCTTGCCAGCGAGCACGCCGACCGGTTCGATGCGGTCGTTCTCCTCGACGTCCACACCTTGCAGATCCACCTGGCCGGCGCTGAAGTGGCGCATCACCCGGCCACGACGCAGGTCGACCAGCACGATGTGGTTGTTTTCCTGCAGGGTTACGGCGGCCACGTCCTGGTCGTTGATGCTGACGTACTCAGGCTCCGGATCACCCGGCGCGACCTCGGCCAGGCCGGTCAGGTCGACGTCCCGCGTGCGCCAGCGCGACGGCTGACCCTTGAGGTCGACGATGCGCAGAAAGCCGGCCGGCAGCTGTGGGATCAGCCCGTCGTTGAGGTCCTCGTCGCGCTCGTTCTCGATCGCCACCGCGGCATAGCGGCCCCTCGGGCTGATGGCGATGGAATCCGGCTGGCCACCCATGGGCAGCGTGGCGACGCGTTTGGGTTGCGCCGGATTGCGAATGTCGAACACCGCCAGTACACCATCGGGCTGGGTGAAGCCGAGCGAGGTGTTCACCGCGACCAGCGCGTAGTGGCGATGTACAGCCACCGAGGTCGGTTCGCCTTCCAGCTGGATAAAGCCCGCCGGCTGCGGCGACCTCGGATCGCGGATGTCCACCAGGCCGATGCGCTCGCCAGGACTGTCGGTGTAGATCAGCGTGCGGCCGTCGCGACTCACCGCGGTGATCTCGGCCACGGTCTGCCGGGTGGCATCCTCATCGGCACCCAGGTTGCGAAAGACCGGGAAGGTCGCGACCCGCTCGAAGTAGTCTGCGGCGCGGAGAGGTGCCGCCTGCGAGGCCAGCGGCAACAAGGCCAAGGACAGGGCAGTGGACAATACGGTGCGGGTCAGGCGGGTCGGAGTTCTCATGCGGGCCTCGGCGGTCAGTGTGGGGGACAGCCAGAACACGCTAGGGCCGGATTGTTACGTGGCGGTGACGGCAAAGAGGTCAAGCATTACGGGAGGAGATGCGGGGAGCCGGTTCGTCCCGCTGTCAGGCGGATACCCGTGCAGGCTCAATCCACGGCCGGCGCCGCTTCGTACAGCTCCAGCGGCAGGTCGTCCGGGTCCGCGAAGAAGGTGAATCGGCGACCGGTGTACTCATCCAGCCGAATCGCTTCCACCGCAACGCCCTGACGCTCCAGCCATGCCTTGCACTGTGCGACGTCGTCCACAGCAAACGCCAGGTGCCGCAATCCCTGCGCCTCCGGGCGTGAAGGGCGCGGCGGCGCGTCGGGAAAGGAGAACAGCTCGAGCTGAGAGCCATCCGGCAGCGCGAGGTCGAGTTTGTAGGAGCGACACGCCTCGCGGTAATGCTCGGCGATCACCGTCAGCCCCAGCGTCTCGGTGTAGAAGCGCTTCGACACGGCATAGTCCGAGCAGATGATCGCGACGTGGTGAATGGAGCGGAGCATGCGCAAGGTCCAGCGGGAATTGTCGGGTAGAGACTGTCAGGAAAGGCGAGTGTTCTACGAGCCGGATCGCTACATCTCGTTCGGTTCTCTGCCCTGGAGGCCCAGCGCAGTCACCGTCAATAGAATCAGCCCCATGCCCAGGATCTGCAGCGCTGCGAGACTCTCATCCAGTACCACGACGCCGAAGAGCGAAGCGGTTACCGGCTCGACCATCGCCACGATGGACGCCACAGCCGGTGCGGTATGTCTGAGCCCTACGATGTAGAGAATGAAGGACAGCCCTGCACCGACCACACCCAGAACGATGAACAGTGGCCAACTCGGGGCGCCTGGCACCGCCGCTGCCTGTTGCGCGTCGCTCATCGAGGCGAGTATGCCAACGAGCACCGCGAACGCTATGACGAGAATCGCCTGAGGACTGCCGTGGGGCGCCGCGTACTTGAACGCAAAAATGAAAGCCGCATAGGACAAACCGGATAGCAGGCCGGCTCCGACTGCCACGAGCGTAATGTCGCTCGCGCCGACATCGTGGATACCGGTCAGCAAGATGACGCCGAGCATCACCGTTGCGATTGCTGCCCATTTGAACAGCGTCGGCCTTTCGAGTCCGAATGCGAAGGATGCCAGGTAGACGAACACCGGCGCTGAGTACATCAGGGTCGCTGCCACCGCAACGCTGCCCTCGGCGATGCTCAAGAAGTAAAAAGAGAAGTTGCCCGCTACGCCGATGCCGGCGATTACCGACCAGAACCATAGCCTGTGGCCCGTCATTCCACTGCCGGCCGGGCGTAATGCCAGCCAGATGAGCACGCACACGAGGCCAATTAGGCCCCGGTAGAGCGAGACTACGGTGGGACTCCAGCCCTCGCTGATGAGGATGCCGCCTATCCCACCCGATAGTCCCCAGCAAAGTGCTGCAAGCACCACCAATAGCGCGCCCAGACTTGCCGGTTTCCCCTGAGTTCTTCCATTTGTTCGCGGCGAGCGCTGCGCCATAAGGTCATCCTATGCCTTCAAGAAAGCCGCAAGGGACCAACCTGCAGCGCCCGTAGGGGCGCATGACGAGCAGGCCGGTAACCGCGCGGTCACCGGCCTGCTACTCGTCACTGGTTGCGCGTCACCCGCCAGACCACATTGGCCAGGTCGTCCGCGACGATCAGCGCACCGCTCGGGTCGACGGTCACGCCCACCGGACGACCGCGGGTTTTGCCGTCCTCGCGGAAGCCGGTCATGAAGTCGACAGGTTCGCCTGCCGGGCGGCCATCGCGGAACGGTACGAAGACCACCTTGTAGCCGGACGGATCTTCCCGGTTCCAGCTGCCGTGCTCGCCGACGAATGCGCCTTCGGCGAACTGCTCGCCCATGACATCCGAGGAAAAGTCCAGGCCCAGCGCGGCGACGTGGGCGCCCAAGGCGTAATCCGGGGTGATCGCCTGCTTGACCTTGTCCGGGTCCTGCGGACGGACGCGATCGTCGACGTTCTGCCCCCAGTAGCTGTAGGGCCAGCCATAGAAACCGCCCTCCTGTACCGAGGTCAGGTAGTCCGGCACCAGATTTTCGCCCAGCTCGTCGCGCTCGTTGACCACCGACCACAGCTGGTTGGTGCCGGGCAGTATCGCCAGGGCCGTGGGGTTGCGCAGGCCGGTTGCGTAGGGTTTGTAAGCGCCGGTTTCGGTGTTGATCTGCCAGATCATGGCGCGGTCGACCTCGGCTTCCATTCCGCGCTCGGTGATGTTGCTGTTCGAGCCGATGCCGACGTAGAGGTACTGGCCATCGGGGCTGATGGTCATCGCCTTGGTCCAGTGGTGGTTGATCTCCGAGGGCAGGTCAACGACCTTGGTCGGCGGACCGCTGGCTTCGGTCTGACCTTCCTCGTATTCGAAACGCACCAGTTCGTCCTGGTTGGCGACGTAGAGGTTGCCGTCGTGGAAGGCCAGTCCATAGGGGGCATTAAGTTCATCGGCGAAGACGTTCTGCATTTCGTAGCGGCCGTCGCCATCGGCATCTCTCAGCAGGGTCAGCCGGTTACCGCTTTTGACCGACGTGTTGCCCTGCGCCTTGATGTAACCGGCGATCACGTCTTTCGGTTTCAGCTTGGCTGCATTGCCGCCACGACCTTCGGCCACAAGGATGTCGCCGTTGGGCAGCACCAGGGTCTGGCGCGGGATCTGCAGGTCGGTGGCGATCGCCGTCACGCTGTAGTTTTCCGGCACCGTGGGTGTCGCATCGCCCCAGGGCGTCGGCTCGGCGATCTTCATGCTGGGCAGCATTCCTCGGTCGGGTTCCGGCAGTTTGGGGTTGGCGCCATACAGGCTGGCGGCGTCCTGCTCATCGCCACCGCAGGCGCTAAGAAACAACGCGATGGTCAGTGCGGAGAGTGCATTGGTGTGCTTCATGCTTCACCTCCGTCACGCAGGTTGGAAAGGCCGATCCACGCGGCGGCGCAGGCCAGCAGCGTGACGATCACCGACAGCACCAGGCCGGCCGGCATGACCGCCCAGGCGTCCTTGGCGTGCTGCAGGGCATTGATGAAGCCGAGTACCCAGGTCGCCACGAGCAACAGCAGATAGATCAGCGGCCGACCCGTCCTGTGCCTGGCCTTGATCAGGTTGACGACCGCGAACAGGATCGCCAGTCCGCAGAACACCAGCCCGCCGGCGATCAGCCAGGAGGCGAAGTTGCTCCATTGAATCTGGTAGCTGCGAAAGTAGGCGACGTCGCTCAGCAGTGCGCCGAGAAACAACGGCACGCTTCCGGCCAGTAGGATCGAGTGCAGCGGATGCGGCACATGGCGGGAAACGCTGTGAGTGGTTTCTGTGGTGCGGTGGGTAATGACGGTCACAAGGAACTCCTCATTGCTTTCGACCAGCCCTGCGCGGCGCGGATCGCTCTGAAGGTGCTTAAGAGGGGATCGTGTCGTCGGGCCGTTAGTTCACTCCTATCGCTGAGCGGCGGGGCTGACCTCGGCTGCTGCAGCCCTCGCCCGCTTTTCGTGCCTCATGCACAAACCAAGTGCTCTGAACCGGACCATTTGATCCGTTATTTCCCCGCCATAACGCTAAGTCACTGATCCAAAAGCGAATCGATCCGGTGGCACGCTTTCTGCTCTCTCCTCGAAAGTCGCCCGTGTGCAAAGGCGGCGGCATCGCACATACAGAGAAGCGCCTGCGCCACTGGCGACGCGCTCAGTTTCCGCCCTGCGTCAGAGGAGTGCGTCACCCATGACTCTGCAATACGTTCCCATCATCGACCTGGCGCCGTATTTCGCCGGCACGCCGGAGGGCAAGGCCCAGGTGGCCAAGGCCGTGGACCAGGCCTGTCGCGACATCGGCTTTCTGGTCATCACCAATCATCAGATCCCCAGTGAACTGATTGAGCGCGTGTCGCGGCTGACGCGGCAGTTCTTCGCCTCGCCGTTGCCGGAAAAGCGCAAGGTCGACCGGCCCAGCCCCGAGATGGTGCGCGGCTACAGCGCGGTGGCGGAGGAGAGCCTGTCGTACTCACTGGAAGAGGCGGCGCCGGGCGATCTCAAGGAATCCTTTTCCATCGGGCCCAGCGCTGTGCCGGATGAGGACTACTACCGTTGCGCCGCAGCCGGCCCGCATTTCGCGCCGAACGTCTGGCCGGCCGGCATTGAAGGCTTCGAGCAGGCTTATCGCGAGTATTTCGCCGCGATGAGCGAATTGGCGCAGTCGCTGATGCGCATCTTCGCTCTGGCGCTGGAGCTGCCGGAAACCTTCTTCGACGACAAGATCGACAAGCACATCAGCATGTTCCGCAGCCTCAGCTACCCGGACGTCAAGGGCGCGGTGGAGCTCGGGCAATTGCGCGCCAGCGCCCACACTGATTACGGCAGCCTGACCATCGTCAAGCCGGACAACGCGCTGGGCGGTTTGCAGGCGCGCAACCGTCAGGGCGAATGGGTGGATGTGCCCTACGTGGAGAACGGCTTCGCCGTGAACATCGGCGACCTGATGATGCAGTGGACCAACGATCAGTGGATTTCCACGCTGCATCGGGTGGTCAATCCGCCGGCCGACAGCCCAGCTGACAACGGGCGACAGTCACTGGTGTTCTTCCACCAACCGAACTACGACGCGCTGATCGAGTGCCTGCCGGGATGCCTAGCCGCGGGCGAAGCGCCACGCCACGCGCCGGTCACCTCCGGCGACAACCTGCTCTCCAAGTTCGTCAAGCAGACCACCTTCGGCAAAGGCCTGGAGGTCGCATGAGCACGCTTTCCTACGTCAACGTGTTCGCCCGCGACATCGAAGCGCTGAGCGGCTTCTACCGCGAGCTGTTCGGTTTCCGGAACATTCCCGAAATCGCCTCGCCAATTTTTCGCGGGCTGGATACTGGCAAGAGCTGCATCGGCTTCAACGCGCCGGAAGCCTATGAACTGCTGCAGCTGGACGAGTTCGCCGACACCCGCGGCTGCAAGTTTCTGCTCAACATCGACGTCGACTCGAAAGAGGATGTTGACCGCCTGGTGCCCATTGCCGCCGCGATGGGCGCGACGCTGATCAAGGCGCCTTACGAAACCTATTACCACTGGTACCAAGCCGTGCTGCTGGACCCGGAAAACAACGTGTTCCGCATCAACCACATGCTTTGACGATCCCACCATCAGGAAATCAAAAATGCTGAATAAGTTCATGAAACGGACCTTGTGTGCGGCGGTGGCTCTCGGCCTGACAGGCGCGGCGGGCCTGGCTTCGGCGCAGGAAGGGCAGGGGCTGACGCTCGATAAACCGGCGAAGATCGCCATGCTCTACATCAGCCCGCGCAATGACGGCGGCTGGACCCAGGCATTCGATGAAGCGCGGCAGAAGCTCGAAACCGAGCTGGATACAAAGATTCAGTACGTCGAGAGCGTGCCGGAGAATGCCTCCTCGATCCGCCCGGCCGTGGACCGGCTGATCCAGCGCGGCGCCAACGTGATCATTGGCACCGCATTCGGCTACTCGGACACCTTCAAGGAGTTGGCCGACAAGTATCCGGACGTGGCCTTCCTCAACGGTTCGGGCACCACCAACAGCGGCAACCTCGAATCCTTCTACGGGCGCACATACGAGAGCCAGTATCTGTGCGGCATGGCAGCGGGCGCGGCGTCGAAGACCGGCAAGCTCGGCTTTGTCGCGGCCAATCCCTTCGGTCAGGTGAACTGGACGGTCAACGCCTTCGCCCTTGGCGCGCAGCAGATCAACCCGGACGCAACCGTCACCGTGGTCTACACCGGCGCCTGGAACGATCCGGTCAAGGAACGCGCCGCCGCCATGGCGTTGATCGACGCCGGCGCTGATGTGCTCGGCCAACACGTCGATAGCCCGACACCGCAGATCGTCGCCCAGGAGCGCGGCGTGCACGGCACCGGCCACCACCGAGACATGCGCGAGTTCGCCCCGGACGCCACCGTCTGCTCATCAGTCTGGGTGTGGGACAAGTTCCTTGCACCGGAGCTGAAGAAGATCAGTGCGGGTAACTGGATGCCACCGGAGAACGGCGCGCTGCTGTCCATGGCTGAAGGCGGCACCGATGCTGCCTGCTGCGGCCCGGCGGTTTCCGAAGCAGACAAGGCGAAGATCATGGCCGCCCGCGAAGAGCTGCTCAAAGGCGAGAAGAAGATCTATGCCGGGCCCATGGTCGACCGTGACGGCACCGAGCGCATCGCCGCCGGCGAGGTCATGGCCGACCCTGCGCTGTGGCAGATGGACTGGTTCGTCAAGGGAGTGATCACGCAGCAATGAGCAACCTCAACGCGATCCAGCTGACCGGGGTGAGCAAGTCGTTCGACGGCTTCATGGCCCTGTCCCAGGCGGACTTCACCGCCAAATGGGGCGAAGTGCACGCGCTGCTTGGCGAGAACGGCGCAGGCAAATCCTCGCTGATGAATATCGCCGCTGGCTTGTACGCACCGGAAAGCGGATCGCTGTTGATCGACGACAACCCGGTGCGCTTGAGCGGCCCGCGGGATGCTGGTCGCTACCACATCGGCATGGTTCACCAGCATTTCAAGCTGGTGAAGCCCTTTACCGTGGCTGAGAACATCCAGCTAGGGCTGCCCGTGGGGCCCGGCAATCATGCTTTCGCGGGCAGCCACCGACAACGGCTGGCGGCTTTGGAACAGCGGATCAGCGACAAGGCGGCAGAGCTGGGCTTAACCATCGACCCGCGCAAGGTCACCGAGTCGCTGTCGGTGGCCGAGCAGCAGCGGGTGGAAATTCTCAAGGTGCTGCTGGCCGGCGCGCGGATCCTGATCCTCGATGAGCCGACGGCGGTCCTCACTGATCAGGAAGCCGAGCGCCTGCTGGAAACCGTGCGCGCCTTTGCCCGCCAGGGCGCGGCGGTGATTCTGGTCACTCACAAGATGAGCGATGTGAAGCGCTTCGCCGACCGCGTGACCGTGATGCGCGCCGGGCGAACGATTCAAACCCTCGACCCGCAATCGGTCTCGGTGCCGGAGCTGGTGCGTCTGACCGTGGGCGAGTCCGCACCGGCCAGCGAGTATCAGCCGGCGACACCGGGCGAGGTGCGGCTGCAGGTGCGTAATCTCAGATCGACCGGCCCGGGCGGGCATGGCGCACTCAATGGCGTGACCCTGAGCCTGCGCGCGGGCGAGATCTACGGCATCGCTGGCGTCGGCGGCAACGGCCAGAGCGAGTTGGCGAACGTGCTGATGGGCTTGCCCGAATCCTGCGAAGGCGCGTTGGAATTGACCGGCTTCGGTGACTTGCGCCGGGCCAGCCCTGAACAGCGCCGGGAGCTGCGCATCGCCTCGATTCCGGCTGACCGCTACGGCACCGCGCTGGCGGGCGAGCTGTCGGTGGCGGAGAACTTCGGTGTCGGGCAGATCCATAGCGGCCGCTATGGCTCGTTCTTCAATCTCCGGCGCAAGCGTCTGGAGGCAGAGGCCGCCGAGGCGGTGGCCGGGTTCGATGTGCAGGGCGTGCGCTCGCTGAAGCAGAAGGCCGCGCTGCTCTCCGGCGGCAACGCACAGAAGCTGGTGATCGCCCGCGAGTTTTCCCGCGACCCGCAACTGGTGCTCGTGCACAGCCCCAGTCGCGGGCTGGACGTACGCGCCACCGCCTCCGTGCATGGCCGCCTGCGCGCCGCGCGCGATGCCGGCGCGGCGGTGCTGGTGATCAGTGAAGACCTCGACGAAGTGCTGGCGCTGGCCGACCGCATCGGCGTGATGAACGCCGGGCGCATCGTTGCCGAGTTCGACCGGCCCGCGGATCGCCAGGCCATTGGTAGGGCGATGGTCAGCCATGGGGAGCTGAGCCATGGCGAGTTGAATCCAGAAGGGGTAAACCATGAATGAACAGGTACGCCCCGTGATGATCGAGCAGGCTACGCAAGCGGCCGAGCGCCCGAAACAGCCGCTGCTGTCGCGGCGTTACGCTCTGGAGATCCGCCAGCAACTGGCTTGGCATTGGCAGGCTGTGATCATCGGTCTCGCGCTGCTGCTGGGGCTGGGTATTTCCGCCGCCATCCTGATCGCCGCTGGCGTACCGGCCGGTGAGCTGCTCAACGAGTTCGTCATCCTCACGGTATTCGATGCACAGAGCCTGAAAGCGGTCTTGTTTCAGGCATCGCCGATGATCCTCGTCGGCCTGGCCGGCTGCATGGCGTTTCGCGCCAAATTCTGGAACCTAGGCCTCGAAGGCCAGATGATCTGGGGCGCTATCGGTGCCACGGCAATCTCACTGTTCGAGATAGGCCCGCAGGCGCTGCGTCTGCCCTTGATGATCGCAGCGGCGATCTTTTGCGGGCTGCTCTGGGCGCTGGCGCCGGTGTTGCTCAAGCTGCGGCTGAAGGTCAACGAGATCATCTCGACGCTGATGCTCAACTACCTGGCGATCAACTTCCTGCTGCACCTTTTGTACGGAAGCTGGAAGGACCCGAAAAGCTCGTTCCCTTATTCACCGCAATTCCAGCCGTTCGAGCGCCTGCCCGAGCTGTTCGACGGCATCAGCGCGGCAGTGCCGCTGGCCGTGTTCGTCGCGTTGCTGGCGCTATGGTTTCTCGGCATTTCCCGCGCCGGGCTCTACCTGCGCTTCGTCGATGCCAATCCGCGTGTGGCGGGCGCCGTGGGGGTGCCGGTGCAGAAGATGATCATCGGCACCGTGCTGATTTCCGGTGCCATGGCCGGGATCGCCGGCTTTCTCGTCACTGCCGGGCAGGAGGGGCGGCTGACCCAGTCGTTCTATCAGGGCTACGGCTTCTCCGGGATCCTCATCGCCTTTCTGGCGCGCAACAACCCGGTGGCAGCGCTGGTGGTGGCGCTGTTGATGGCGATGCTCTTCGTCGCCGGGCGCAGCCTGCAGGTGTTCTACCAGATCCCGTTTTCCATGGTGCAGTTGATCCAGGCGATCCTGGTGATCTGCGTCGCCTCCTCGGATTTCTTTATCCGCCACCGTATCCGCCGCGTTCAGGGAGGCGAAAGCTGATGGACATGATCGCCAATTGGCTAGGCAACACACCGGACTTCGCCGTGCCCTTCGCCCTCGCGGCGCTGGGGCTGATTCTCACGGAACGGGCAGGCGTCCTGGCGTTGGGCGCCGAGGGCCTGATGCTGGTCGGCGCGCTGGCCGGGATTGGCGCGCAACTGGCGTTCGGCAGCCACGGCACTTCGCTGCTGCTGGCGATGGGCGCGGCTGCCGTGGTGTCGCTGCTGTTCGCACTGATGGTGCTGGTGCTACGGATCAACCAGGTGATCGCCGGGTTGGCGCTGGTGTTCTTCTGCCAGGGCCTGACCGGCCTGCTCGGCACCTTGCTGGACTGGACCAACAAGCCGGTCAAGGGGTTGGGCGCGGTCGAGCTGTGGCCGCTGTCGAAGTTGCCGCTCGTGGGCAAAGTCTTCGTGCAGAACCCGCAGGTGTTCATGACGCCGCTGATCTTTCTCGCCGTGGTCTGGTTTCTTACCCGCACCACCACCGGCCTGCGTTTGCGCGCGGTGGGGGAGAACCCGCAGGCGGCGGACGCTGCGGGCATTTCCGTGCTCGGCTATCGGCTGGCGGCGATTCTCGCCGGCGCCGCGCTGATCGGCCTGGCCGGCGGCTATATCTCGGTGCTCAGCACCAAGCTGTGGATCGCCGATATGACTGGCGGCCGCGGCTGGATCGCCGTGGCGCTGGTGATCTTCGCCCGCTGGTCACCCTGGAAGGCCCTGGCCGGTGCGCTGCTGTTCGGCTGCATCGAGGCGCTGATCCCGCATCTGGCCGCTGCCGGGGTGCGTCTGCCGCAGTACTTCGTGCTGATGACGCCCTACGCCGTGACCCTGGCGGTGATGATCTGGGTTGCCAGCGGCAAGAACGTTTCCGGCAATCAGCCGGGCGCACTGGGTATTCCCTTTATCCGCGAGGAGCGTCGCTGAAGGTCACGGCGCTTATTGCGCCGGGCTCTGGTCGCTGGAGCGGCAAGTGATCTCCGCGTAGGGCTCGTCCGGCGAATAGTCCCCAGGCACCCGCTCGGTGCGCTGGGTATTTGGCGCGACAGTGAAAACTGGCGACGCCGAGGTATCGGAGCGCGCCTCATTCGGTACATGGAACTCGCAGGTAATCTGCCCACCGGTACGGTTCATCACCTTCACTGCCCGCACTCCGAGCAGTTCACCTTCAACGCCTTCGGATTTGGCTGGCACGCCCATCGGGCTGATCTCCACATCGAGACCGTTGAGGTGGCTGACCACTTCCGGCGGCCGCGTTTGGGCGAAGACCAGCGGGGCGAGGAGCGCCAGGCCGCCGGCGAGGAATGAATGCTTGCTCATGGGAACCTCCACTATCTGCAGCCCTTTAGAAGCGCGTGCCACGGGTCGGTTCGATCGCTGCGTCAGTCAATGGTTGCAAATGATTAAAGGCGTCAAAAAATTGGTTGGCACGATTTATGATGGCTCAAAGCCATGATCTGTATTGCCGCGCCGGTTGTGCCGTGTTGAACTCCAGCCGTGCCAAGGTTGCGTGCGGTCCTTGCGAGGGTGGCTCAAGTGACAAGGTTTCTGTGCATCGCGTTGTTTGCCCTGTCAGGCACGGTGTCGGCTTCGGTCGATGTGACGCTCGACCTGAGCGCTGTCGAGCGCGACTGGCTGGCCGACAACCGCTCGGTCAGCATCTGTGTCGATCCGGACTGGCTGCCGTTCGAGACGCTCAACGCCCGTGGTGAGCACGAAGGAATCGCCGCCGACCTGCTGCGTCTCGTGGCGCAACGGGCGGGTCTGCAACTTGATATCGTGGCGACCAGCGACTGGGGCCAATCGGTGGCGTTTTCCCAGGCCGGCCGCTGTCAGCTGCTCAGCTTTCTCAACCAGACGCCTGCGCGTGATGCCTGGCTGATCTTCACCCAGCCGCTGTTCACCGACGCCAATGTGGTGATCGCACGGGAAGACCATCCCTATGTGGCTGACCTGTCTGCCCTTGAAGATGTGACGGTCGCTTTGCCGGTGGGCACGTTCGTCGAGGAAAGCGTTCGGCGGGATTTCCCCCGGTTGCGCGTCATCAGCACCGACACGGATGCCCAGGCGCTGGCGCTGGTGAACGAGCGCAAGGCCGATCTCACCGTGCGCTCGCTGACCGTGGCTGCCTACACCATTCGCCGCGAAGGCTGGTTCAACCTGAAGATCGCCGGGCAGCTGACGAGTCTCGACAATCAATTTCGCATCGGCGTGCTGAAGAGTGAGCCGGTGTTGCGCGACATTCTGAACAAGGCGATTGCGACGATCACCCCGGGGGAGCTTAACCAGATCGCCAACAGGCATGCGCCGATTCGCGTCGAGTCGGGCACCGACTACCGTCTGGTCGTGCAGATCGTCGTGGTCTTTTCGGTGATGCTGCTGACCAGCCTGTTCTGGATCGGCCGGCTGCGCCGGTTGAACGAGCAGCTGCAGGTCAAATCGCAGACCGATCCGCTCACCGGCCTGGCCAACCGCGCCGCCCTGGATCGGCGTTTCGCCAGGGCGCTGGAGCAGGCGCGGCGTTACAGCCGGCCGCTGTCGATCGTCATGCTGGATATCGACCATTTCAAATCCATCAACGACGAGTTCGGCCATCAGATGGGGGACCGCGTCCTCAAGGAGTTCGCCGACCTGCTGGTATCCGGTCTGCGCGACAGTGACGCCGTGGGCCGCTGGGGTGGGGAGGAGTTCCTTCTGCTGTGCCCGGAAACTAGCAGCCATCAGGCTGCAGCGTTTGCCGAGCGCCTGTGCGAGCAGTCGCGGGCGCTGTCTTTCAGTACTGGCCAGACGCAGACCCTCAGCGCCGGTGTCGCCGAGCTAAACGCGACGGACACGGTGGACAGCCTGCTGCGTCGTGCCGACGCTGCGCTGTACCGGGCCAAGCACGAGGGCCGGGACCGCGTCTGCTGCCATGCGCCGGACGAGCAGGCAAGCTGAGTGGCGGTGCTCAGTGCTTGCCGGGCTTGCGTAGGCGCACGTAGAGGTCCTTGCCGCCGGTGGCGCTGCTGCCCCGTGATTCCAGGTCGAAGCGCTTGGGCTGGTTGGCGATCAGGTCGCTGAGCTTCTTGCAGCCATACAGCCGCGGATCGAAGGCCGGACGCAGCTTGCTGATGTTCTGTCCGAGGGTGCCCAGCTGAATCCAGTCGTCCTCCTCGGACAGGTCGTCGAGCACCTTGGCGATGAAGTCCACCGGCACCTGCTGACATTTGATGGTGTCGCCCTTGTCGCCGGCCTTCGGCGCCTTGCTGGTTTCTTCCACCTGAGCGGCGGCTGCGGCGAGCTTTTCCGAAGACGGTGGCTCGGATGTCGTTTTGGCGGCATCGGCGCGCAGGATTTCGGTGTAGATGAACTTGTCGCAGGCAGAGACGAAGGGCGAGGGCGTCTTCTGCTCACCAAAGCCATACACCGTCAGGCCCTCTTCGCGGATGCGTGCGGCCAGACGAGTGAAGTCGCTGTCGCTGGAAACCAGGCAGAAGCCGTCGAAACGCCGCGTGTAGAGCAGGTCCATGGCGTCGATGATCAGCGAGCTGTCGGTGGCGTTCTTGCCCGAGGTGTAGGCGAACTGCTGGATCGGCTGGATCGAGTAGTCGAGCAGCACCTTTTTCCAGCTGCCGAGGTTGGGTTTGGTCCAGTCGCCGTAGATGCGCTTGACGCTGGCGACGCCGTATTTTGCGATTTCCTCGAACAGCCCTTCGACGATGGCGGCGGGCGCGTTGTCGGCGTCGATCAGCACGGCGAGGTGTTTCTGCTTGTTCGCACTGCTGGGCTTGCTGGCCATGGTTCATCCCTGGGCTGTCGATCGTCCGACCATAACGCCGACCGCCATGCCGTGGCCATAGCGAGGTGCAGCCAACGCTTACCCTGCTCGGTTAGCATGCGCGGCTTTGATCCCATGGATTTGAAGCATGGAACAGCGAGGCACGCTGAAAAGCTGGAACGACCAGAAGGGCTTCGGCTTCATTCGCCCGGAGCAGGGCGGTGAGGATGTCTTCGCGCACATCTCGGCCGTGCATGGCGAGCGCCGGCCACTAGTCGGCGATCGGGTGCTCTACGTGGCCGGGCGCGATCCTCAGGGCCGCCTGCGCGCCGAACATCTGCGGCTCGATGCGCCGCTGACGCTGGATCAGCCGGCGATTCGCCAGCGCCCGGGCAGTCAGCGGCAGAAGAGCGATCCTCAGGACCGCCCGCGCGCCACGGCGCGGGCCGCAGGCAAGCCTGCGCGCCAGTTGGTCGCCGGCAACATCCAGCAGCTTCCCCTCAAACTGGTGCTGTTCGGGCTGCTCTGTCTGCTGCCGTTGGCGGGTAGCCTCCTGCGCCTCGGTGCGGTGTTGCCGTTGGCGATCTATGCCGTCGCCAGCCTGCTGACCTTCGTCCTCTACTGGCGCGATAAGCACAGCGCGCTGAAGGATCGCTGGCGCACACCGGAAACCACACTGCATTTCTTCGAGCTGGCCGGCGGCTGGCCGGGTGCGCTCGTGGCGCAGCAAGTGTTTCGCCACAAGACCCGCAAGCTGAGCTATCAGCTGGCCTTCTGGCTGATCGTGATGCTGCACCAGGCGTTCTGGATCGATCTGCTGTTCGTTGGTAGCGGCTTTACCCGCGAGCGGCTGGACTGGCTGTTGCGGCTGCTCTGAAACGCGAAAGCCCGGCGAATGCCGGGCTTTCGGACGAGCATCGCGGCTCAGACTTTTCTGACGAACTCGGACTTCAGCTTCATCGCGCCGATGCCGTCGATCTTGCAGTCGATATCGTGGTCGCCGTCGACCAGGCGGATGTTCTTCACCTTGGTGCCGACCTTGACCACCAGCGACGAGCCCTTGACCTTGAGGTCCTTGATTACCGTGATGGTGTCGCCATCCTGCAGCGTGTTGCCTACCGAGTCCTTGATCACCTTGTCGCTTTCGCTCGCGGCAGCCGCGCCGTCGGTGGCGGACCACTCATGGGCGCACTCGGGGCAGACCAGCATCTGGCCGTCTTCGTAGGTGTATTCGGAGTTGCATTTGGGGCAGGGTGGCAGCGAGCTCACGGCAGATCCTCAGGGGGCGGGATGCGGAAAGCCGTGCATTATATAAGGTTTTGTTACAAATTTGGGGCCGCCGTGGAATCCAGGCTGGCCGGATTCCACGTGGCTTCACGGAGTAGCGCTTACTTCACTGCGGTGAGGCGCTCGTTGCCAGCGCGTAGCTCGCTGTAGCGATGTTCCAGTTCGCGGCGGATTTCGCGGCGCTGGTAGGCCTGGGCGAAACGACGCTGCTGTTCAGGCGTCTTCGGGTTGAGCGGCGGTACCGGTACCGGTTTGCCGTCTTCGCCGAGGGCGACCATGGTGAAGAAGCAGCTGTTGGTGTGGCGTACGGTTTTCTCGCGAATGTCTTCGGTGACGACCTTGATGCCGATCTCCATCGAAGTCGTACCGGTGTAGTTGACCGAGGCGAGGAAGGTGACCAGTTCGCCAACATGCACCGGCTGGCGGAACACCACCTGATCCACCGAGAGGGTGACGACGTACTGCCCGGCGTAGCGGCTGGCGCAGGCGTAGGCGACCTCGTCGAGATACTTGAGCAGCGTGCCGCCATGTACGTTGCCGGAAAAATTGGCTTTGTCCGGCGTCATCAGCACGGTCATGGTCAGCTCTGCATGTCCATCTAGCATGGGGGTTACGGCTCCTCGGTGGTGAAGGGTTGCTACTTTAGTCGAATGCCTCCTTCCTGTCTGGCGTTTCCATCAAAACGCTTCATCGATTTTTTCTATCGTCAATGCGGCAAAGGCGCGCACTTCTGTCATTTGGCGGAAAAAGCGCCAGCTACGGCATGAGTGTCCTGCTCCCTGGGCGGGGCCGGCAGCGATCTGTGACGTGGCGCACGGATGGCGCCGGCGCCTCGCACAACAGCACTTTTGTTGACCTGTGCCGGGGTCCGCTGGCCTGGCGCTTCTTATAGTCGGATGCCCACAAAATCCCTGACTATTTCAGTAACGGATGCCTCCTCATGCGTACGCTCGCTCTTGCCCTGCTCGCCTGCTTCGTTCCGCTGACTCATGCCGGCGAGGCGGTCGTCGAGCGCTTCAATTACGTCATGGCCGATGAGCAACGGCGCGAGCAGGCCAGCCTGGCCGGTCAGGAACGCGCCGTGTTCTGTTCCTACTGCCACGGCGAAACCGGCAACAGCAAGCGCAAGCACATTCCCAATCTTGCCGGGCAGAATCCGCGATACCTGTTCCACGCCTTCGAGAAGTTCGCCAGCGGCGAGCGCACCGACTTCGTCATGTCCAAGCTGGCGCAGAATCTCAGCATGGAGGAGCGGGTGAACATCGCGGTGTTCTTCAGCCAGCAGAAGGTCAATCCGCCGGAAGGTGCGACGGATGCAGCCTTGCGCAATACCGGCGAGAAGATCTTCCAGACCACCTGCACTGGCTGCCATGGCGCGCATGCGGAGGGCATGGAGACCATGCCGCGGCTGGCCGGACAGCCGGACGAATACATCCGCAAGGCGCTGACGCGCTTCCGCGAGAACGACCCCAGCCGTGCCGGCTCTGTGATGATCGGCGTGGCAAGCCACCTCTCTGCCGCTGACGTCGAGGCGCTGGCCGCCTACCTATCGCAGCTGAAGCTGACGCCGGCCGAAGAGATGGCCAACATCAACCGCTTGCGCAAGACAACCGCGGCCGCTCAATAGCGCTGAATCTGCGCCGGCGTGCGGCGCATCAGTACCTCACCATTGCGCACCGAAAGCAGGGCGTGGCCCTGGGTGCGCAGCATCTCGTAGTCGTCCGGCGCCGACAGCACCAGCAGGTTCGCCGGGCGCCCCACTTCCAGTCCGTAGCGCTCGCCCAGGTTCAGCGTCCGTGCGCTGTTGTCGGTGATCAGGTCCAGGCCGCGCTGCAGGTCCTCGTAGCCGAGCATGTGACAGATGTGCAGCCCGGCTTCGAGGATGCGCAGGATGTTGCCGTTGCCCAGCGGATACCAGGGGTCGACGATGGAATCCTGACCGAAGCAGATGTTCATCCCGGCGCGGTCGATCTCGGCCACACGGGTCAGGCCGCGACGCTTGGGATAGGTATCGAAGCGGCCCTGCAGGTGGATGCTCTCGGTCGGGCAGGAAACGAAGTTGATCTTCGACATCTTGAGCAGACGGAACAGCTTGGAGCAGTAGGCGTTGTCGTAGGAGCCCATCGCCGTGGTGTGGCTGGCGGTGACCCGCTCGCCCATCTCGCGCACCCGCGCCTCCTCGGCGAGCACTTCAAGAAAGCGTGACTGTGGGTCGTCGGTTTCGTCGCAATGCACGTCCACCAGACAGCCCGAGCGCTCGGCCAGGTCCATGAGGAACTTGATCGAGCTGACGCCCTGGTCGCGGGTGTTCTCGAAGTGCGGAATGCCGCCGACCACATCGGCGCCCATGGCGATCGCCTCGGTCATCAGCTCGCGACCGCCCTTGAACGACTCGATGCCCTCCTGCGGGAAGGCGACGATCTGCAGGTCGATCAGGTGGCGGGTTTCCTCGCGCACCTCGAGCATCGATTTCAGCGCCGACAGCGTCGGGTCGGTGACGTCGACGTGGGTTCGCACATGCTGGATACCGTGGTCGACCAGCATGTCGATGGTCTTCTTCGCCCGCGCCTTGGTGTCCTCGTGGGTGACCAGCGCCTTGCGCTCGCCCCAGCGCTCGATGCCCTCGAACAGCGTGCCGCTCATGTTCCACGCCGGCTCGCCGGCGGTCAGCGTGGCGTCGAGGTGGATGTGCGGCTCGATGAAGGGCGGCACCACCAGATTGCTGGCGGCGTCGATATCGCCGTCATTGGCTTCGGCTGGTGCCTGCTGCGCGCTGATGGCGGCAATCCGCGCGCCGTCCAGTTCGATGCGGTACAGGCCGCTGCGGCCGCGCAGGCGGGCGTTGAGGATGTTCATGGTGACTCCTTGATCAGCGTGCGTCGGTTTGCGTCAGCACCGTGCGCGACAGGGCCAGGCGCTGACCCTCGTACAGCACAATATAGGCTGCGGCGGCCACCAGTATGCCGACGATGGGCGCCACCCAGGGCGAGAAATACGCGCAGGCGGCGCCCAGCACATAGGCCGCCAGGCCCAGGCTGTTGTATTTCGGCAGGCGCGCCTCGGCCAGTTTCGGGTATTGCCCGCGATGACGGTAGAAGTAGTCCGCCATGATCACGCCGCCGATGGGCGGGATGATCGAGCCGAGCAGGATCAGGAAGGGGATCAGCAGTTCGTACATGCCGCCCAGCGCCAGCAGCGTGCCGACGAAGGCGCCGCCCAAGGTCACCAGGCGGCGGCGCTCGGTGCGCAGCAGGTTGCAGCCGGCTGCGGCGAAGTTGTAGATGGTGTTGTCCTGCGTGGTCCAGAGGTTGAGGAAAAGCATCACCACCGCGGCCATCGACAACCCCTGCAACACCAGCACTTCGACGATGTCCGGCTGCTGGTAGACGATTGCTCCGTAGGCACCGGCAACGATCATCAGGCCGTTGCCGATAAAGAAGCCGATCAGGCTGGCCCACACCGCGACCTTGCTGCTGCGGGCGAAACGCGTCCAGTTGGTGGCCTGGGTCGCGCCGCTGACGAAGGTGCCGAAGATCATGGTGATGGCCATGCCCAGGGTCAGGCTGTCGCCCGGTTCTACCGCCAGCAGACCATCCAGCCCACCGACGTCACGGGTGGCGGTCCACAGCGAGGCAATCAGCAGAATCAGCATCGCTGGCACCGCGATGCGCGAGAGCAGGTCGAGGCCCTTGTAGCCGACGAAGGCGGTCAGGCAGAAGCCGAAACCGAACAGCACCATCAACGGCAGCGTCCAGCTTTCCGGCAACTCCAGCAGCCGCACCAGGACGATGGCGATGGTCGCCGTGCCCCAGGCGTACCAGCCGATCTGGGTGAAGCCGAGCAGGAAGTCGGAGAGCCGGCTGCCGACTTCGCCGAAGCAGAAGCGTCCCATCAGTACCGAGTTCAGCCCGCTGCGGCAGGCGATCAGCCCGAGCACCGCGGCATAGGCGCCGAGCAGCAGATTGCCGATCACCGCTGCCCAGAGCATGGTCTTGAAGTCGAAGGCGAGGCCGATCTTGCCGCCGGCGAACATGGTGGCGGTGAAGAAGGTGAAGCCGAACAGCAGGATGGAGGTGGACCACAGCCCCTTGCGCGCGCCGGCTGGCACTTCGCTCAGGGGGTAGTCGGTATCGACGGGCTGTTTCATGGTGGATGCTCCGCAAGGTGGATGCAGCCAGATTGCAGATGCCATGCCATTGCTGACCGATCGGCCAACTCGGCGCGCACGCGATGACGCCTTCATCAAGGCTGGCCGTTGCTGGTGCAACGAGCTGGCTGCGCGCACCGGAATGGCGCCCTAGCGCGAAGCTCCCACAAGCGGAGCGACATTTTCTCCCTAGCTGGCCACCGAGTGCGATCCCGACCAGCGCAGCGATGCCGGGCAGGCTCCCGCGATGTACGCCGCGCTGTTCCAGCGCGAGGCATTGCTCCAGGCGCTGCGCGAGCGTGGTGCGGACCTCAATGCAGCGGACCCGTTGGGCAACAGCGTGGAAAGCCTGGCGCGCGGGGAGATCCGCACCCGCTGATCCCTCAGTAGCTCTTGTAGGGCAGGAACTTGCCGGACAGCACCACGTTGACGCGATCGCCCTTGGGGTCGCTCTGGCGCTGGATATCCATGGAAAAGTCGATGGCGCTCATGATGCCGTCACCGAACTCCTCGTGGATCAGTTCCTTGATGGTGGTGCCGTAGACGTTGACCAGCTCGTACCAGCGGTAGATCAGCGGATCGGTCGGCACCGCGGTGGGCAGGGAGCCCTTGTAAGGGACGATCTGCAGCCAGGCGACGGCTTCGTCGGAGAGTTCGAAGAGCTGCCCCAGGGTCTCGGCCTGGGCCTTGTCGAAGGCCATCTGGCCGAGGCAACCGGCGGTGGTCCACTCCTTGGACATACCGATGCTTTCGGCGACATGCGCCCACTTCAGGCCCTTGCGCACCTTGGCGGCGACGATCATCTGGGTGACCTGTTCACGACTGCTGATCATGGCGAATCCTCATCTGGCGAATGCGAGTCAATGGCCGCGCGGGTGCGGCGGGCCTCGGTCGATGCAGGTTCGGTGCCAGGGGGGTCAGTCGTATTCGGCCGCCTCGTGCTCACCGAGCAGGCGGCGCTGGCGCGGTGTGGCGGCGGCCAGCACCTCGGGATTGAAACGAAAGTGCAGGTAGGGCGAGAACTTCTGCGCCACCATGCGCCGGCCATAGTGGATCTGCAGCAGGTAGCGGCTGCGCTCGGCGCTGCGGTTGCGGCTGCCCGCGTGCCAGAGGTCGCTGCGAAACAGCAGCATGTCGCCGGCCTTGCACAGCACGGGCTCGGCCGAGCGGCCGTGCCACTGGGTTTCGCCCGGCTGCGGTTTGCGCCCGGCGCGGTGGCTGCCGGGGATCACCAGCGTCGGGCAGAGGTCGGCGTCGATGTCATTCAGATACAGGTGTGCGGTGCAGATCTGCATCGGCAGTTCGAACGCGGGATCGGCCAGCAGGCTTTCCGGCAGCTCCATGGCCAGGTAGTCGGCATGCAGCTCGCCGCCGATAAAGCCCGGGCGGCTGCGCCAGGCGGTCTGGCCGATGATATGGCAGTCCGTCCCGAGTGCCGCCTCGGCCAGTTCGATCACCCCGGGCAGATCAAGAAAGCGCAGCCAGAACGGCGAGCGATTGAAGACGCACTTGTAGTGGTCGTCGACCAGGCCCTGGTAATCCCAGTGGATGGGTTCGAGGCCATCGATGGCTTCGCGCAGCGCCGCGATGCCCGCGGGATCGAGTACGGCAGGCAGCAGCACGAAGCCCTGCTGATGCAGGGCGGCGAGCTGTTGCCGAAGGGTGACGGAGTCGGTCATGGCATCGGCCGGGTAGAGCGCCAGACTCCAGCATAGGCAGCTCGGGCGCGCGTTGAAAGCCGGTTGAAAGCTTGCGGCGCTACTGTGCCGGCGCTGCTGCGGCAGCCAGTCGCGTGGTCACGAGCCGCGCCTCTGCTCTCTCGCTCCGGCGCACCCGGCGGCGTCGCCAGAAGCGGCGTCACCGGCGCGCACCTTCACATCGTTCAGGCCTGCACCACCCGTGCAATGGCCCTGGCCAGATCGTCCAGGCGCTCGGCATCCAGCCCGGCGACGTTGGCGCGGCCGCTTTCCACCAGATACACCGAATCTTCGGCACGCAGCCGGCGTACCTGCTCGGCGGTCAGGCCGGTATAGGAGAACATCCCCCGCTGCCGGGCGATGTGCGCGAAGCGCTCGGCCAGCCCATAGGGCGTCAGCGCCTCGACCAGCCCCTGCCGCAGGCTGGCGATGCGCCGGCGCATGCGCTCCACCTCGTCCTGCCAGATCTGCCGCAGCGGCTCATCGGCCAGGATCGTCGCCACCACCGCGGCGCCGTGGGCCGGTGGCGTCGACCAGAGGTTGCGGGCCAGCGACGCGAGCTGGCTGCGCACGTCGAGCAGGCGCTCGGCATCGCTGGTGACGGCGATCAGCGCGCCGGTACGCTCGCGGTAGAGGCCGAAGTTCTTCGAGCAGGAACTGGTGATGAGCATCTCCGGCAGCGTTTCGGCGAACAGTCGAACTGCCCAGGCGTCCTCTTCGAGTCCGTCGCCGAAGCCCTGGTAGGCGAAGTCGAACAGTGGCAGCAGCTCGCGCGCACGCACCACCTCCAGCACCCGCAGCCAGTCGTCGTGATTCAGGTCGAAGCCGGTGGGGTTGTGGCAGCAGGCGTGCAGCAGCACCATGTCGCCGGTCGGCACCTGCTGCAGTGCGGCGAGCATGCCGTCGACATCGAGGCGGTTGTCGGCACCGACGTAGGGATAGTGCTGCACGCGCAGGCCGGCGGCGGCGAACAGGGTTTCGTGGATCGGCCAGGTGGGATCGCTCAGCCAGATGCTGCGCCCGGGCAGGCACTTGGCGATGAACTCGCCGGCCAGACGCAGTGCACCGGTGCCGCCCGGCGCCTGGGTGCAGCCGGCGCGCTGCTCGCCAAGGGCAATGGCGCGGCTGCCGAGCACCTGACGCAGCAAGAGGGCGCCGAACTGGGCGTCGCCGTGGCCGCCGATGTAGCTCTTGGTCTGCTCACTGTCCACCAGGCGCTGCTCGGCCAGCTTCACCGCGCGCGGGATCGGCGTCAGGCCCTGGGCGTCCTTGTAGACGCCGACGCCCAGGTCGAGCTTGGCCGGGTTGGTGTCGGCGCGATACAGGTCCATCAGGCCGAGGATCGGGTCGCCGGGCACGCGGGGAATCTGGCCGAAATGCATTACTTGCGGCCCTCCGCGCTGGTGGCGAGCTGGTCGGTGCGGGCGGCCATGATGAAGTCGTTGCGGTGCAGGCCGCGCATCTCGTGGCTCCACCAGGTGACGGTGACCTTGCCCCACTCGGTGAGCAGGGCGGGATGGTGGCCGACCTCCTCGGCGATGGCGCCGACTGCGTTGGTAAAGGCCAGGGCGTGGCGGAAGTTGCGGAACAGGAAGACACGCTCCAGCTCCATGTGGTCGCCGCGCGTCTCGATGTTCCAGTCGGGGATTTCGCGGATCAGCTCGGCCAGGTCTTCATCGGACACTTTGGGTGCATCGGCGCGGCAGGCTTCGCACTGGGCTTGGGCGAGGGCGGTCATGGTGTAGGTCCCTTTTTTGATGATTGAAGTCGTTTGAAGGTTGAAGCTTAGGCAAGTGGTGGGCTGAAGCCCACCCTACAGAACAGATGGCGCCCGTAGGGTGGGCTTTAGCCCACCACGAGCATCACTCAGGACGCCGAATCACGCCGCCTTTGGCGGAAACTTCGGCTGGTGCAGGCCCAGGCGCATCGCCTCGCGGACCATGGCCATGATGTCCTGCTGGGCCAGGTCGAACAGCTGCTTGAGGTCCGGCAGGACAAAGTACAGCGGCTGCAGGATGTCGATGCGATAGGGCGTACGCATGGCTTCCATGGCATCGAACGGCTGCCGCTCAGGCTCGGCGGACAGGCTGTAGAGCGTCTCCTTCGGCGAGGAGAGGATGCCGCCGCCATAGATGCGCAGCCCGGCCGGGGTTTCCACCAGACCGAACTCGACGGTCATCCAGTACAGCCGTGCGAGAAACACCCGTTCCTCCTTGCTGGCTTTCAATCCGAGCTGGCCGTAGGTGTGGGTGAATTCGGCGAACCACGGGTTAGTCAGCAGCGGGCAGTGACCAAAGATCTCGTGGAAGATGTCCGGCTCCTGCAGGTAGTCCAGCTCTTGCGGGGTGCGGATAAAGGTGGCGACGGGAAAGCGCTTGCTCGCCAGCAGTTCGAAAAAGCGCTGGAAGGGGATCAGCGCCGGTACGCGCTCCACCTGCCAGCCGGTGGTTGCCTCGAGCACGCGATTGATCTCGCCCAGCTGCGGGATGCGCTCGTGAGGCAGGGCGAGCTGGTCGAGGCCGTCGAGGTATTCCTGGCAGGCGCGCCCTTCGAGCAGCTTCAGCTGCCGCTCGACCAGCGTCTGCCACACCGCGTGTTCGGCGTCCGGGTAATGAATGTGCCCCTGCGCGTCCGGTTCGCGGGCTACGTAGTGGGTCGTCTTCATCGGTACTCCTGGCCGCTTGGGCATATTGTTGTTGCCCTCATTCGAACGCGAAGACGTACCCTCGGCGAGTCCCGCTGTGGCGCGATGTCGCACCTTGCCGTGTGTTGTCTGTAAGGAAAGTCTGACGTTTTCGTCAGTGGCCGGATCGGCGGCATTGCCAAGCGGCTTATCTGGCAAATAATCTTGACGGAAATTTGCGGCGCTCGAACGAAGCGTCGTCAGCCCCACAACAAAACAACAGGGCTCCGCCATGCGTATCAAGATTCTCTGCCAGAACCGCGTCGGCATCCTGCGCGACATGCTCAACCTGCTGGTCGACTACGGCATCAACGTCGCCCGCGGCGAGGTCGGTGGCGAGCAGGGCAACGCCATCTATTTGCACTGCCCGAACCTGATGAACCTGCAGCTGCAGGCGCTGCGGCCGAAGATCGAGGCGCTGCCCGGCGTATTCGAGCTGCGCAAGGTCAGCCTGATGCCCAGCGAGCGGCATTCCCTGGAGCTCAATGCACTGCTCGGTGCGCTGGAGTTTCCCGTCCTCTCCATCGACATGAGCGGTGCCATCGTTGCCGCCAATCGTGCCGCCGCGCAACTGCTCGGCGTGCGCGTCGACGAGGTGCCGGGCATGAGCCTGTCGCGCTACGCCGAGGACTTCGACCTGCCCGAACTGGTGCGGGCCAACAAGGCGCGGATCAACGGCCTGCGGGTGAAGATCAAGGGCGACGTGTTCCTCGCCGACATCGCCCCGCTGCAATCCGAACACGACGACAGCGAGGCGCTGGCCGGCGCGGTGCTGACCCTGCATCGCGCCGACCGGGTGGGTGAACGCATCTACCAGGTACGCAAACAGGAACTGCGCGGATTCGACAGCATCTTCCAGAGCTCGAAAGTGATGGCCGCGGTGGTGCGCGAGGCGCGGCGCATGGCACCGCTGGATGCGCCGCTGCTGATCGAAGGCGAGACCGGCACCGGCAAGGAGCTTTTGGCGCGCGCCTGTCACTTGTCCAGCCCGCGCGGGCAATCGCCGTTCATGGCGCTCAACTGCGCCGGCCTGCCCGAGTCGATGGCCGAGACCGAGCTGTTCGGCTACGGCCCCGGCGCCTTCGAGGGTGCGCGGCCGGAAGGCAAGCTCGGTCTGCTGGAACTCACGGCTGGCGGCACGCTGTTTCTCGATGGCGTCGGCGAGATGAGCCCGCGGCTGCAGGCCAAGCTGCTGCGCTTTCTGCAGGACGGCGGCTTTCGTCGGGTCGGCAGCGACGAGGAGGTCTATCTCGATGTGCGGGTGATCTGCGCGACCCAGCTCGATCTCTCCGAGCTCTGCGCCAGCGGACAGTTTCGCCAGGATCTCTATCACCGGCTCAACGTGCTGTCGCTGCATATCCCGCCGCTGCGCGATTGCCTCGACGGCCTGCAGCCGCTGGCGCTGCACTTCATTGACCAGGCCAGCCGGCAGATCGGCTGCTCGCTGCCGGCGCTCTCGCCGCAGGCGCTGGAGCGGCTGGCCGGCTACTACTGGCCGGGCAACGTGCGGCAGCTGGAGAACACCCTGTTCCAGGCGGTTTCGCTGTGCGAGGGCGGCACCATCAAGCCCGAGCACATCCGCCTGCCGGGCTACGGCGCGGCGCAGCCGCTGGGCGATTTCTCCCTGGAGGGCGATCTGGCGAGCATCGTCGGGCGCTTCGAGAAGGCCGTGCTGGAAGGGCTGTACAAGCAGTTCCCGAGCAGCCGCCAGCTGGGCAAGCGGCTCGGCGTGTCGCACACCACCATCGCCAACAAACTGCGCGAGCATGGGGTGGGCAAGTCGGAGGGGTGAGGTACGCCGCGCCGTCTCGGCTGGGCCCGTTTGGCCGCGCCAAGCTGATTCGTGGGCAGCCCGCGCGCTATGCCGGCGGGGGCATCAGGTCTTGGGGGCGCACTTGCACATGTGCAGCATCAAGCTCAGCACTCGATGATGTTCACCGCCAGCCCGCCACGGGCGGTTTCCTTGTACTTGCTCTTCATGTCGGCGCCCGTCTGGCGCATGGTGCGGATCACCTTGTCCAGTGAGATGAAGTGGCTGCCGTCGCCACGCAGGGCCATGCGTGCGGCGTTGATCGCCTTTACCGCGCCCATGGCGTTGCGCTCGATGCAGGGCACCTGAACCAGCCCGCCGACCGGGTCGCAGGTCAGTCCCAGGTTGTGCTCCATGCCGATCTCGGCCGCGTTTTCGACCTGTTGCGGCGTGCCGCCGAGCACTTCGCACAGCGCCCCGGCAGCCATGGAGCAGGCCACGCCGACCTCGCCCTGGCAACCGACCTCGGCCCCGGAGATCGACGCATTTTCCTTGTAGAGGATGCCGATGGCCGCCGCCGTCAGCAGGAAACGCACTACCCCATCCTCATTGGCACCACGAATGAAGCGCATGTAGTAGTGCAGCAGTGCCGGTACGATCCCGGCGGCGCCATTGGTCGGCGCGGTGACTACGCGGCCGCCGCTGGCGTTCTCCTCGTTGACCGCGAGGGCGTAGAGGTCGACCCAGTCGAGTACGCTCAGCGCATCGCGCAGATTGGCTTCCGGGTGTTCGCTGAGCTGACGGTACAGCCCGGCGGCACGGCGCTGGACCTTGAGGCCGCCGGGCATGACGCCTTCGGTGCGGCAGCCCGCTTTGACACAGTCCTGCATCACCTGCCAGATGCGCAGCAGGCCGGCGCGGGTTTCCGCCTCCGGGCGCCAGGCCGCTTCGTTGGCCAGCATCAGTTGACTGATGGGCAGCCCGTGCGCGGTGCAGTGCTGCAGCAGCTCGGCGGCACTGTGGAAGGGGTAGGGCAGCGTGGTGGCATCCTCGACGATGCGGTCGTCGCCGGCGGCCTGCTCGTCGATCACGAAACCACCGCCCACCGAATAGTATTCGCGGCTGCGCACCTGCAGGCCGACGCTGTCGAAGGCGCGGAAGATCATGCCGTTGGGGTGGAAGGCCAGCGGCTTGCGGATGAATTGCAGGTCGTTGCTGATATCGAAGTGGATGACCTTCTCGCCGAGCAGGCGCAGCTCGCGGGATTCACGCATCGCTGCCATGCGCTGGGGAATGCATGCGGTGTCCACGCGCTCCGGTAGCTCGCCCTCGAGCCCCAGTAGCACAGCCTTGTCGCTGCCGTGGCCCTTGCCGGTGGCACCGAGCGAGCCGTACAGCTCGACCCTGAGGTGGTCGGTGGCGGCGAGTAGTTCCTCGTTGCGCAGACCCTCGGCAAAGCGCAACGCCGCTCGCATCGGTCCGACGGTGTGCGAGCTGGACGGGCCGATGCCGATCTTGAACAGGTCGAAGACGCTGAGTGACATGAGGTGCTCCGCTGCGAGGCTTGTCTAAGTCTAGTGGCCTGTTTGGTAAGTTCAGTTGGTCAATTTCGGCGCCCATGGGCCCGATACTGCGTTGCTGCTCCTTACCATAGCCGCTATGACTCGTCGCAGCGCCCTGTCTTGGAGCCATGTTCATCCGAACTTGCCTCAACCAACTCACCGCACAGGGCACTGGACCTTCGGTGGCGCATGGATGTTGCCGGGTTCGGCCGCGGCGCGATTCGCCGGGAGGAGGCTTCTGCGCGAACTGCTCTAGGTGCGGGTAGCCACCGAGCCACCCCAGGGGTTGGCTTCCAGGCTGTTGTGCACGGCGGTCGCGGCCTGCGCGGCCTGGCCGATGGCGACGCTGATCTGCTTCAGGCCCATGGTCACGTCACCGATCGCATAGAGGCCTCGTAGCGAAGTCTGCCGATGTTCGTCCACATTGACGCCGCCGCACTCGTCGCAGTCGAGGCCGAGCTGCACGGCGAGTTCGGAGCGAAAGCGCGCGCCGAGACTGGGATAGATGATGTCGAAGTGGTGCCGCTCGCCGCGACAGGTCAGCAGTTCGATGCCGGTCTCGCAGGGGTGCAGGGACTCGACGCGGTCGCCGATCAGCCGGATGGCGTAGTGCTCGGCCAGGGCAATGGCCTGATCGCAGGCATCCTGCTCGCCATGCACGATCACGGTGACCCGGTCGGTGAAGGTGCGCAGGAACACCGCGTGGGTGATGGCGCTTTCCGCCTCGCCGTAGACCGCGACGTTGTCGCCATCGACCTCGTAGCCGTCGCAGATCGCGCACAGCCGCACCTTGCCTTCGTCGATGGCCTTTTCGACGCCGGGCATGTCCGGCAGCGTGTCCTCGATGCCAGTGGCGAGAATGATCCGCCGCGTTATGCACAGTCGATCGCCGTAGCGCACGCTGAAGCCTTCGGCGTGGGGCTCGATGTGCTCGACGTGGCCCTGTTCGAGGCGGGCGCCATAGCCGCTGGCCTGTTCGCGCAGCCTTGCCAGCAGGTCGTTGCCGTTGATGCCCGGTGGAAAGCCCGGGTAGTTGCGCGAGCGCGGAATCCACGAAGCCCGGCTCGAGCCGGCGTCCACCACCATGCAGCTGCGTCGGAAGCGCGCCAGATACAGTGCCGCGGTGAGGCCCGCGGGGCCGCCGCCGACGATCAGGCAGTCGATCACGATGGGTTGCGGGTCGGTTTGTGCGGGCGTCATTGCATTGGCCAGTGGCGGGGCGTTGCCAGTAGAAGCCGGCGGCGGCGATAAAGTTCGCCGAGGTTGAACGACGCAATGTTCGGTTTTGAGAGCTGGTCGGAGCTTCGAGCCTTGTGCCAGAGCCGCTGATGGCCAACACTTCGCGGCTCGATGACCGTGCATATCCAACCGATACTGAACAGTCACCGCCATTCCAATAAAGATCAGCCTGCGAATTCGTTCGCCGTGCGCTGATCCCGCGCTACACATCTCGGCAACGCCCTACCAGGCGTGGGCTGAACCACATCCAATCGCAAAACCACTCGAACGGAGCTCACGAGGCGCCGTGCCGAGCTCATTTCCCGTGGGGGTAAAAAGTTGTTCAAGTCTCTGGTTGTTGCGCCCTGTGCGGCGCTGTTCCTGCTGCTGTCGCCAGTCATCACGCAAGCCGCGGAACCCATCGTCATCAAGTTCGCCCACGTGGTCGGCGACGACACGCCGAAGGGCAAGGGCGCGCTGCTGTTCCAGAAGCTCGTGCGCGAGCGCCTGGCCGGCCAGGTCGAGGTCGAGGTGTACCCGAATTCGACGCTGGTCGGCGACGCCGACGAGATGCAGGCACTGCTGGACAACAAGGTGCAGATGCTGGCGCCCTCGCTGTCCAAGTTCATCGAGTATTCGCCGAAGCTGGAAGTGTTCGACCTGCCGTTCCTGTTCGACGACGAGGCGGCCGTCGCCCGTTTCCAGAAGCGCGAAACCAGCCGCGAGCTGCTGCGCTCGATGGCCGATCGGGGCATCTACGGGCTGGCCTACTGGAATAACGGTCTCAAGCAGCTGTCGGCCAATCAGCCGCTGCGCAATCCGGCCGATGCGGCGGGTCTGGCGTTCCGTATCCAGCCGTCGCCGGTGCTCGAGGCGCAGTTCGCCGCGGTGGATGCCAAAGCCGTGCGCCTGCCGTTCTCCGAGGTGTCCAAGGCGATGCAGAGTGGCACCGTGCAGGGCACCGAGGGGCCCTGGTCGAACATCCGCGGGCAGAGCGCCAGCAGCCAGCAGAGCTATGTCACCGAAACCAACCATGGCGTGCTCAACTACATGCTGGTGACCAACTCCAGGTTCTGGACCAGCATTCCCTTTGCGGTGCGCTCGGAGCTGGACGGCATCCTGCTCGAGGTCACCCAGACGGTGAACGCCGAGGCCGCCTCGATCAACGCGCGTGAACGCGAACAACTGCTCGCCAGTGGCGGCACCACGCTGGTCACCCTGACGCCGGAGCAGCGCCAGGCCTGGCGGGCGAAGATGCAGCCGGTGTGGAAGTCGTTCGAGGCGCAGATCGGCAGTGACATCCTGCGTGCGGCACTGACCGTCAATCGTCGCTGACCCGACCGCTCCGGCCTCTGCTGCCGGAGCGCTCCCTCGCAGGCCCCGTGGCAAAGCCTGCCGAATTACGACCAAAGTCTCGTTTTGAGAGCTGGTCGGGCTTTTTCGGCCTTGTGCCGCACGCGTTGATCACTAAGACTTTCGACTGGCTGGCGACGGCTCTCGCGCCGTTTTCCTCGCCAGCCACATTCCAATAAAGGCCAGCCGGCGACTGCCACACGCGCTGATCTGGCCGCCTCAGATAAAAGACCGGCTGCGCGCCTGCGCCAGGCCAGGCCTTATCAAAATCGATCAACTACTCGAACGGTGCTCACGAGGCGCCTTCGGGCTTTTCCCGTTGGGGGTCAGATGTACAAGTCTTGTGTCGCTGCGCTGATCGCAGCCCTGTATTGGTTGAGTGCTCCGGCGATGGCCGCCGATGCGCCGATCGTCATCAAGTTCGCCCACGTGGTGGCGGACGATACGCCCAAGGGCAAGGGCGCGCTGCTGCTCAAGCAACTGGTCGAGGAGCGCATGGCAGGCAAGATCAAGGTCGAGGTCTATCCGAACTCGACCCTGGTCGGCGATGCCGAGGAGATGCAGGCACTGTTCGACAACAAGGTGCAGCTGCTGGCGCCGTCGATGTCGAAGTTCGCGCCCTACACCAAGAAACTGCAGCTGTTCGACCTGCCCTTCCTGTTCGATGACGCCGAAGCGCTGCAGCGTTTCCAGAAGCGCGAGGCGGCGCGTGAGCTGCTGCGTTCGATGGCGGCCCATGGCGTCTACGGCCTGGCTTACTGGAACAACGGCCTGAAGCAGCTATCCGCGACCACACCGCTGCGCAAGCCGAGCGATGCCAGTGGGCTGGCCTTCCGCATCCAGCCGTCGCCGGTGCTCGAGTCGCAGTTCGCCGTCGTCGGCGCCAAGCCGGTCGTGCTGCCGTTCGCCAAGGTCTATGAATCGCTCAAGGGGGGGGTGGTCCAGGGCGCCGAGAATCCCTGGTCGAACATCCTCAGCCAGAACATGCACAGCGTTCAGCCGTACATCACCGAGAGCAACCATGGCGTGCTCGACTACATGCTGATTACCAACAACGAGTTCTGGCTGAGCATGCCCTTCGCCATACGCTCGGAGCTGGAGGGCATCATTCTCGAGGTGACCCAGGCGGTGAACCGAGAGGCCGCGGCCGTGAATCGCCGCGATCGCGAGCGCATTCTCGCCAGCGGCAGCAGCCAGCTGATCACCCTGACGCCGGAAGAGCGCCAGGCCTGGCGCGAGCAGATGCTGCCGGTCTGGAAAACCTACGAAGCGGAAATCGGCGCCGACCTGATTCGCGCGGCCATGACGGTCAACCGTCGCCGTTGATCCTTCCGTCCAGTTCGCCGGCAAGGCAGGCCGGCGAGCTGGGACGCTCCAGTCGCTGCATTTCCTCCTCCAGCCATTCGGCCAGCACCCGGGCATTGTTCTGCCGCTCGTCCTGCGCGGCGTAGATCAGCGTCAGCGTGCCGCGCCCGGCCATCTCCAGTAGCGCCCACCAGTGTTCGGGGTGGCCGGCCAGTTCGTCCCGATAGCGCTGGCGAAACGTCGCAAACCCGATCTCCCCGCCCTTGAACGCCTTGCGCAGTGCCGTGGAAGGCGCCAGGTCCGGCAGCCATGCGTGCAGCGCCAGGCTGTCCTTGCGGCAACCCCTTGGCCACAACCGGTCGACCAGTATGCGCTGGCCGTCTTCCAGCGACGGCGGTTCGTATGCGCGTTTGCACTGGATCATCAGTACCTCCGGAGCCTGCCTCTGAGTCTAGGTAAAAGATACTGAAGCGCCAGGGTAAAAAATACTCTATGAATGGTTTTTATGACTTGTAACGTGCTGGTCATATCTACCCGTAATTTATTATCTATCTGATTTTATTGGGTTAAATATTGGGCACGCTTCGTGAAGAAGAGAATGGGTGCAACTCATTACTCGATAGGAGCGTGACATGAAAAAGGCAATGGTTCTGATGGCAGCAGCAGCGATTCTGGCAAGCGGTCTGGCCAGCGCAGACGAGGTTCTGGAAGTTCACGAGGACCGCGCGGTCGGCGGCGGTTTCGGTGGGCTCAGTGGCTTCATGCTCGGAGCTGCGGCGGGTGGCCCGGTCGGGGCGCTGGTTGGTGGCGGCATCGGCTACCTGATGGGGCAGGGCGCGCAGCAGGCTGCCGGTCTCGAACAGACGCTGTATGTGGTCAAGCGCGAAGATGGCAGCGTTGCTCGCATTCGTACATCTGATGACCGCTTCCTGCAGGGGCAGCACATAGAACGTGACGGCGCGCGGATCACCGCGGCGGCGAAATGACGGCGGGCAGGTAGTCCCGCGGCGGGTTGTTGGGGGATGATCGCGGCTGACTGACACCGAGGAGGCGCTGATGAGTTATTCCGTTCTGCACGTGGTGCATCTGCTGGCCGCGATCTTCTTCATCGGCACGCTGTTCTTCGAGGTGATGATCCTCGGCCGCATCCGCCAGCAGGTCGGCGAGCAAGTCATGCCGCTGGTGGAGCGTGCGGTCGGGGCGCGTTCGCGGGTGGTACTGCACTGGGTGGTGCTGTTCGTCTACGGTGCCGGCATCGGCCTGGGCTGGTATCACCGCGAGGCGCTGGCCGATCCGTTTGCCAGCAGCTTCGCCACCTTGCTGGCGCTGAAGATTCTGCTGGCGATCGGCGTGTTCATCACCTTCGGCCTGGTCGCCGTCCTGCTGCGCAAGGGACGCATGACGCCCACCCGCTACCGTGCCATCCACTGGGCGATCCTGCTGCAGATGATCGGTATCGTGCTGCTCGCCAAGGGCATGTTCTACCTGCATTGGTGAGGCTGCGCTGCATACCAGTTTTGCCAGTCGCAGTCATGATCAGGGTCAATTCGGCTGGCGCTTCGCTCCGTGCTTATCGGGCCTGATTCAGTCGCCGTAGCCTCGTTGCTTTAGCGGCAGCGGGGGCTAAGGTGGCTGCATCGTTTCCCGATCAGCAGAGGTTAGCCATGGATTTCGCCTACAGCCCACGCGTCGAGGCGCTGCGCGAGCAGCTGCGCGCCTTCATGGACCAGCACATCGTGCCGCGCATCGGGGCCTGGCACGCGGAGGTGGCGGCCGGGCAGTACCCGGTGTCGTTCATGGACGACCTCAAGGCGCTGGCCCGTTCGGAAGGGCTGTGGAACCTGTTCCTGCCGTCGCTCGGCGAAGACGAGCCGGGCATGGGACTGAGCAATCTCGAGTACGCGCCGCTGGCGGAAATCATGGGGCGCGTGCACTGGGCTTCGGAAGTGTTCAACTGCAACGCACCGGACACCGGCAACATGGAGCTGCTGCACATGTTCGCCACACCCGAACAGCGTCAGCGCTGGCTCACGCCGTTGCTAGAAGGCGAGATCCGCTCGGCCTTCGCCATGACCGAACCGGACGTGCCGTCTTCCGACGCTACCAACATCCAGACGCTGATCCGTCGCGACGGCGACGACTACGTGATCAACGGTCGCAAGTGGTTCATCACCAATGCCTCGCATCCCAACTGCAAGCTCCTGATCGTGATGGGCAAGACCGACCCGAACGCCGAGACCCATCAGCAGCAGAGCATGATCCTGGTGCCGTTCGACACACCCGGTGTCGAGCTGGTGCGTAACATCCCGGTGATGAACCACATCGCCCCGGAAGGTCACAGCGAACTCCTGCTGCGCAATGTGCGGGTGCCGGCGAGCAACCTGTTGGGCAGGGAGGGCGACGGCTTCATGATGGCGCAGGCGCGCCTGGGGCCAGGGCGCATTCACCACTGCATGCGCTCGATCGGCATGGCCGAGCTGGCGCTGGAACTGATGGTCGAGCGCTGCCAGGAGCGCAAGGCGTTCGGCAAGTACCTGCAGCAGTATTCCAATGTCGCCGACTGGATCGCCGAGTCGCGTATCGAGATCGAGCAGGCTCGACTGCTGGTGCTCAAGACTGCCTGGATGATCGACGAGGTCGGCGCCAAGGCGGCGCGCAAGGAAATCTCGATGATCAAGGCGCTGGTGCCGCGCATGCACATCAACGTGGTCGACCGCGCGATCCAGGTCTACGGCGCCATGGGCCTGACGCCGGACACGCCGCTGGCCGACATGTGGACCGGTGGCCGCGCCCTGCGCTTTGCCGACGGCCCGGATCAGGTGCATCTGCGCAGCATTGCGAAGATGGAAATCAAGGCCAGTGAAGCCAGCCGCGGTGCCACGGCGGCTTATCTCACCCCGCCTGGTCGTCACTGATCGTGACTGCTGCTGGCCGCGCGACGCCACTGCGCGCGGCCTATCTCCCTTCTCGTGTATGCTCCGTCCTGGTGCGCTAGCTTGCGTCTCTCTCCTACTGGCCTAGGCTAGTCATAACAACGTCTTTGTTCACGGTCATGGTGTTCTTTGACATGGGACAACGAAAACAGTCGCCGGGGGAGTCCTTGATTGCAATCAAGGGGAGGGATGTAGACGCTCACCTACCATCCGCTTACGCCAACCGTACAAGCAGGTAATTCGATGGCTTCCCGTGAAATCTGGTCGCTGGCCGGTACGTTCAGTACCTGGGTCAAGGGCTTTTTCATTCTGCTGATCCTGAGCGTCTGCGCATCGTCGCTGCAGGCCAAAGAATATGCAGCCGAGCAGCAGCGCCTCGACAAGTTCTTCCCCGGTGCCAGTCTCTCGGCAGCCGAGGGCGACTATCAGGTCCGCACGATCACCAAGGGTGACGAGGTACTCGGCTACGCCTTTCAGTCCATTAATGTGGTGGACATTCCCGCCTATTCCGGCAAACCCATCAACATGCAGGTGCTGCTCGATCCGCAGGGTGTGATCGTCGATGCCTATGTGCTTGAGCACCATGAGCCGATCCTGCTGATCGGCATTCCCGAAGAAGAACTGCACGCATTCAACGCCAAGTACCAGGGTATCCGGGTCGATCAGCGCGTCGTGGTCGGTCGCTCCCGGGACGAGAATGCAGTCACCATCGATGCCGTCACCGGTGCCACCGTCACGGTGATGGTGGTCAACGAGATCGTCATGCGCGCCGCCCACGATGTCGCGGTGTCGCTGGGGCTGGTGGAAGACAACGCCGGCATCGCGCAGAAGCCGGCGACCATCCGCCAGGATTACTACGAAGAGGCCACCTGGAGCGAGCTGACCGGCAACGGCGCGATCCGCCGCCTGCACCTGACCAAGGGCGACATCGACGAGGCGTTCAAGGGCACCGAGGGCGAAGGCATCGACGAGGCTGCGGCGGATGAAGTGCAGGACACCTTCATCGACCTCTACGCCACCCATCTGAATCCGCCGACCATCGGCCGCGCGCTGCTCGGCGACGCGCACTACCGCACCCTGATGGACGAGCTCAAGCCAGGCGAGCACGCCGTCGCGGTGATGGGCAGCGGCGAATACTCGTTCAAAGGCTCGGGCTATGTGCGCGGCGGCATCTTCGATCGGGTGCAGCTGCGCCAGTTCGGCAACGTCATCAGCTTCCGCGACATGGACTTCCAGCGCCTGGACGACGTGTATGCCGACGGCATTCCGGATTTCAGCGAGATGGCGGTGTTCATCGTCCGTGAGCACGCCGCGTTCGATCCAGGTTCGCCCTGGACGCTGGAGCTGCTGGTGCGCCGCCAGATCGGCCCGATCAGCGGCATGTTCACCAGCTTCGAGCTGCCGTATCAGATGCCCGAGCAGTACATCGAGCGGCCACTGCCGACCGCCGAGGAACTGGCTGCCATCGAGGAAGCCAACCGCCCGGTGTGGGTCAACATCTGGTACCAGAAGTCGTTCCAGATCGGCGTGATCCTCGCGGCGCTGGGCCTGCTGACGGTCATCCTGTTCCTGCAGGACAAGTTCACCCAGCGGCCGGAGTTCCTGCACTGGCTGCGCCGTGGCTACCTGGTGTTCACCGTGGTGTTCATCGGCTGGTATGCCCTCGGTCAGCTGTCGGTGGTCAACGTGCTGACCTTCACCCATGCGCTGTTTCAGGACTTCCGCTGGGAGCTGTTCCTCTCCGATCCGGTGATCTTCATCATCTGGACCTTCACCGCCGCCAGCATTCTGCTCTGGGGCCGTGGCGTGTTCTGCGGCTGGCTGTGCCCGTTCGGTGCGCTGCAGGAGCTGATCAACGAGGCGGCACGCAAGCTGAAGGTTCCGCAGTACGAGCTGCCCTTCGCGGTGCACGAGCGGCTCTGGGCGATCAAGTACATCGTCCTGCTGGTGCTGTTCGGGCTCTCGCTCGAGTCGATGATGATGGCCGAGAAGGCCGCCGAGGTTGAGCCGTTCAAGACCGCCATCACCCTCAAGTTCGACCGCCAGTGGTGGTTCGTCGCCTACGCGGTGTTCCTGCTGGTCATCAACATCTTCACCCGCAAGGTGTACTGCCGCTACGTCTGCCCGCTGGGTGCGGCGCTGTCGATCAGCAGCAAGGTCCGCCTGTTCGACTGGCTCAAGCGCCGTCCGGAATGCGGCAGCCCCTGCCAGCTGTGCGCTAAGGAATGCGAGATCCAGGCCATCCATCCGGATGGGCACATCAACCACAACGAGTGCCACTACTGCCTGGACTGCCAAATGACTTATCACAATGAGAACAAGTGCCCGCCGCTGATTCTGAAGAACAAGCGAGCCAAGCGTGGCAAAAAGGCACCGGCCAACCCGTCGTTGATTCCCGTAGTGCAAGTGGTGGAACCCTGAGTGACCGCCCGCGGGCGCGCCGCTCAAAACTGGTCGTCTGACCTGAGTGTGAAAGCGATAAGGAGCAAGACCCCCATGAGTGACAAGAGCAAGAACAATCCCGAAACGCTGGAGAAGGGTGGCCTCAGTCGCCGCGGCTTCCTCGGTGCAACCGCCATGACCGGCGCGGCCGTTGCCGCCACCGCCCTGGGCACCTCCGTCATGACCCGCGAGTCCTTCGCGGCAGCCGTCAAGGACGCGCAGCAGAAGATCCAGGTCGGCCCAGGCGAGCTGGACGACTACTACGGCTTCTGGTCGGGCGGTCACCAGGGTGAAGTGCGTGTACTGGGCGTGCCGTCCATGCGCGAGCTGATGCGTATTCCGGTATTCAACGTCGACTCGGCTACCGGCTGGGGTCTGACCAACGAAAGCCGCGCCATCATGGGCGAAAGCGCCAAGTTCCTGAACGGCGACTGCCACCACCCGCATATCTCCATGACCGACGGCAAGTACGACGGCAAGTACCTGTTCATCAACGACAAGGCCAACAGCCGCGTTGCACGTATCCGTCTGGACATCATGAAGTGCGACAAGATGATCACCGTGCCGAACGTGCAAGCGATCCACGGTCTGCGTCTGCAGAAGGTGCCGCACACCAAGTACGTGTTTGCCAACGCCGAGTTCGTCATCCCGCACCCCAACGATGGCAAGGTCTTCGACCTGCAGGATGAAAACAGCTACACCATGTACAACGCCATTGATGCGGAAAGCATGGAAATGGCCTTCCAGGTGATTGTCGACGGCAACCTCGACAACACCGACGCCGACTACACCGGCCGTTTCGCCGCAGCCACCTGCTACAACTCGGAGAAGGCCTTCGATCTGGGCGGCATGATGCGCAACGAGCGCGACTGGGTGGTGGTGTTCGACATCCACGCCATCGAGAAGGCCATCAAGGCCGGCAAGTTCATTACCCTCGGCGATTCCAAGTCTCCGGTGCTCGATGGTCGCAAGAAGGGCGACAAGGACAGCGAATTCACCCGTTACATCCCGGTGCCGAAGAACCCGCACGGCTGCAACACCTCGTCCGACGGCAAGTACTTCATCGCTGCCGGCAAGCTGTCGCCAACCTGCTCGATGATCGCCATCGACAAGCTGCCCGACCTGTTCGCCGGCAAGCTGGCCGATCCACGTGACGTGGTGGTTGGTGAGCCGGAGCTGGGCCTCGGTCCGCTGCACACCACCTTCGACGGTCGCGGCAACGCTTACACCACGCTGTTCATCGACAGCCAGGTGGTCAAGTGGAACATGGAAGAAGCGGTGCGTGCCTACAAGGGCGAGAAGGTCAACTACATCAAGCAGAAGCTCGACGTGCACTACCAGCCTGGTCACCTGCATGCGTCGCTCTGCGAAACCAACGAAGCCGACGGCAAGTGGTTGGTGGCGCTGTCCAAATTCTCCAAGGACCGCTTCCTGCCAACCGGCCCGCTGCACCCGGAAAACGATCAGCTGATCGACATTTCCGGTGACGAGATGAAGTTGGTGCATGACGGCCCGACCTTCGCTGAACCGCATGACTGCATTATGGCCCGCCGCGACCAGATCAAGACCAAGAAGATCTGGGACCGCAACGATCCGTTCTTCGCGCCGACAGTCAAGATGGCCGAGAAAGATGGCATCAACCTGACAGCCGACAACAAGGTCATCCGCGACGGCAACAAGGTGCGCGTGTACATGACCTCCATGGCGCCGGCGTACGGTGTGCAGGAATTCACCGTCAAGCAGGGCGACGAAGTCACCGTGGTCATCACCAACATCGACCAGATCGAAGACGTGTCCCACGGCTTCGTCATGGTCAACCATGGCGTGAGCATGGAGATCAGCCCGCAGCAGACCTCTTCCATCACTTTTGTCGCTGACAAGCCGGGGCTGCACTGGTACTACTGCAGCTGGTTCTGCCACGCGCTGCACATGGAAATGGTCGGCCGCATGATGGTCGAGCCGGCGTAAGCTGCTCCAGCCATCGCCCGTTTGCGGTCGGGCGATGGTGTCGTGATTTCGCGAAGGGCTTCGGCATGCTGCCGCGGCCCTTCCGGCAGCCGCATTTCGCCTGCAAGCTGAAGAAGGTCAAAACGCAGTGTTCAAAGCTCAGGCTGGTTTTTTTTCGCGATACCCCGCAGCAGTCACGCTGTTGCTTTTTTTGAGTGGTGCGGCTCAGGCGGCACCACAATCCATCACAACCCTGCCGCTGCAGCCCGACGGTGAAAATCGCTGGCGCCTGCCTGCCGGGGAATATCAGGGTCAGTTCAGCATCGCGCAATCAATGCAGCTGCGTTGCGAGCCGGGTGCCGTAATCCGATCCCAGGGCCAGGGCAGCAGCCTGCTCATCAGTGCGCCCGACGTCGTCGTCGAAGGCTGCACGCTGCGCGACTGGGGTTCCGATCTCACCGCGATGGACTCGGCGGTGTTCGTCCTGCCGGCCGCGCCTCGGGTGCTGATTCGGAACAACCGCATGCAGGGGCCGGGCTTCGGCGTTTTCGTCGATGGCGCCGCCGATGTGCAGGTGATCGGCAACGAGATCGACGGCGAAGTGAACATTCGCTCGCAGGATCGCGGCAACGGCATCCACCTGTTTGCGGTAAAAGGCGCACGCATCGTCGGCAATCACGTGCGCAACTCGCGCGACGGCATCTACATCGATACCTCCAACGGCAATCATCTGGAGGCCAATGTCCTCGAGGATCTGCGTTACGGCGTGCACTACATGTTCGCCAACGACAACAGTGTGATCGACAACATCACCCGCCGTACCCGCACCGGTTACGCGTTGATGCAGAGCCGCAAGCTGATCGTCACGGGGAACCGCTCCGAGCAGGATCAGAACTACGGCATCCTGATGAACTACATCACCTATTCCACCATCACCGGCAACTTCGTCAGCGACGTGCAGCGTGGCGATACCGGTGGCGACAGCATGATCAGCGGTGGTGAGGGCAAGGCGCTGTTCATCTACAACTCGCTGTTCAACACCATCGAGAACAACCATTTCGAGAAAAGCTCGCTGGGTATCCACCTGACCGCCGGCTCGGAAGACAACCGCATTTCCGGCAACGCCTTCGTCGGCAACCAGCAGCAGGTCAAGTACGTGGCGACCCGTACTCAGGAATGGTCGGTAGACGGTCGTGGCAACTACTGGAGCGACTACCTGGGCTGGGACCGCAATGACGACGGGCTGGGCGATGTCGCCTACGAACCCAACGACAACGTCGATCGCCTGCTCTGGCTGTATCCGCAGGTGCGCCTGCTGATGAACAGCCCGAGCATCGAAGTGCTGCGCTGGGTGCAGCGGGCCTTCCCGGTGGTCAAGTCGCCGGGCGTACAGGACAGCCATCCGCTGATGAAGCTGCCCACTGAAAAACTCCTTACTGACAAGCAGGAACCAACGTCATGAACGCCGTCGAGATCCAGGGCGTAAGCCAGCGTTACGGCAGCATGACCGTGCTGCACGATCTGAACCTGAACCTCGGTGAAGGCGAAGTGCTGGGGCTGTTCGGCCATAACGGTGCGGGCAAGACCACCAGCATGAAGCTGATTCTCGGCCTGCTCGCGCCGAGCGAGGGCCAGGTGAAAGTCCTGGGCCGTGCGCCGAACGATCCGCAGGTGCGTCGCCAGCTTGGCTACCTGCCGGAGAACGTGACCTTCTATCCGCAGTTGAGCGGCCGCGAAACCCTCCGCCATTTCGCCCGCCTGAAGGGCGCCGCGCTGAGCCAGGTGGATGAGCTGCTCGAGCAGGTCGGCCTGGCCCATGCCGCCGATCGCCGGGTGAAGACCTATTCCAAGGGCATGCGCCAGCGTCTCGGCCTGGCCCAGGCGCTGCTTGGCGAACCGAAGCTGCTGCTGCTCGACGAGCCGACCGTGGGCCTCGATCCGATCGCTACCCAGGACCTCTACCTGCTGATCGACCGCCTGCGTCAGCGCGGCACCAGCATCATTCTCTGCTCCCACGTGCTGCCGGGCGTCGAGGCGCACATCAACCGCGCGGCGATCCTCGCCAAGGGCCGCCTGCAGGCCGTCGGTAGCCTGTCGCAACTGCGTGCCGAGGCCGGGCTGCCGGTGCGCATCCGTGCCAGTGGTGTCAGCGAGCGCGACAGCTGGCTGCAGCGTTGGACCGATGCCGGGCACAGCGCCCGCGGTCTCAGCGAATCGAGTCTGGAAGTGGTTGCGGTCAACGGCCACAAGCTGGTGCTGCTGCGCCAGCTGCTGGGCGAGAGCGAGCCGGAGGACATCGAGATCCACCAGCCGTCGCTGGAAGACCTCTATCGCTATTACATGGAGCGCGCCGGCGACGTGCGCGCTCAGGAGGGTCGCCCATGAACCAGGTCTGGAACATCGCCCGCAAGGAACTCAGCGACGGGCTGCGCAACCGCTGGCTGCTCGCCATCAGCCTGCTCTTCGCGGTGCTGGCGGTGGGTATCGCCTGGCTGGGCGCCGCGGCCTCCGGCCAGCTTGGCTTCACCTCGATTCCGGCGACCATAGCAAGCCTGGCCAGTCTGGCCACCTTCCTCATGCCGCTGATCGCGCTGCTGCTGGCCTATGACGCCATCGTCGGCGAGGACGAGGGCGGCACGCTGATGCTGCTGCTGACCTATCCGTTGGGGCGCGGGCAGATCCTGCTCGGCAAGTTCGTCGGCCACGGGCTGATCCTCGCCCTGGCGGTGCTGATCGGCTTCGGCTGCGCGGCGCTGGCCATCGCGGTGCTGGTCGAAGGCGTCGAGCTCGGCATGCTGTTCTGGGCGTTCGGCCGCTTCATGATCTCCTCGACGCTGCTCGGCTGGGTGTTCCTCGCCTTCGCCTACGTGCTCAGCGGCAAGGTCAATGAGAAGTCCAGCGCCGCCGGGCTGGCGCTCGGGGTGTGGTTTCTCTTCGTGCTGGTGTTCGATCTGGTCCTGCTTGCGCTGCTGGTGCTCAGCGAAGGCAAGTTCAACCCGGAACTGCTGCCCTGGCTGCTGCTGCTAAACCCCACCGACATCTACCGCCTGATCAACCTGTCCGGCTTCGAAGGCAGCGGCAGTGCCATGGGTGTGCTGTCGCTGGGCGCCGATCTGCCGGTGCCGGCCTCGGTGCTCTGGCTGTGTCTGCTGGCCTGGATCGGCGTGTCGCTGCTGCTGGCGTACGGCATCTTTCGCCGGCGCCTGACCTGAATTCCATGAATCGAAAAGGAAATCCCTCTATGAACGCACTGCATCGCATCGGCGCCGGAACGCTCCTGGCCATGTTGCTCGCCTTCGGCCTGGCCGGCTGCGGCGAGAAGGAGGAGGTCCAGCAATCGCTCGAGCCGGTGGCCTTCCATGACTCCGACGAGTGTCACGTGTGCGGCATGATCATCAGCGACTTCCCCGGGCCCAAGGGTCAGGCGGTGGAGAAGGGCAGCGTGAAGAAGTTCTGTTCCACGGCCGAGATGCTCGGTTGGTGGCTGCAGCCGGAGAACCGTTTGCTCGATGTCAGGCTGTATGTACACGATATGGGCCGTAGCGTTTGGGACAAGCCGGATGACAGTCACCTGATCGACGCAACCAGCGCCTACTATGTGATCGGTACGTCGCTCAAGGGCGCCATGGGTGCGTCGCTGGCAACCTTCGCCGAAGAGCAGGCCGCCATGCGCCTCGCCGAGGAACACGGTGGCCGGGTATTGCGTTTCGAACAGATCGATCAGGCGCTGCTGCAGGAAGCAGCGAGCATGCAGCACGGCGGCATGCACGAGCACATGCCCAGCGATGCACACAACGCACACCAGGGGCACTGAGGCGTACTTAGTGGCCGCAACCACTCTTCCGACACATTCGAGGTAAGCACAATGATGGGTATCAGCGTCTGGCAACTTCTGATCATTCTTCTGATCGTCGTCATGCTGTTCGGCACCAAGCGCCTGCGTGGCCTGGGCTCCGACCTGGGCAGCGCGATCAGCGGCTTCCGCAAGTCGGTCAGTGATGGCGACAGCGTCACCCAGGCCGAGACGGTCAAGCAGGAAATCAAGTAAGCAAAGCGTCCACTTCGCTCGGCCAGCCTCCCCTAACACGGCGCTTGCGCTCTGCCGGGGAGGCGCATGCCCGCCGCCGTTGAGAGCCGCCCAAGCGGCTCCAATGCTCGATAATCGTGGCTATTTCGCACCGCAACGGTGCGTCTGCAGGCGCTCTCCGGGCGCCGACCGTCACTTTCCCGCCGCCTCCGCGAAAATCTGATCGCAATCAAGTCTGTTGATGGCGCCTACCCTGTAGAAAGTAATCCTGGCTCCTGTAAACGGGAGCGATCATTCGTCCGGCGCGCGTTCGTTGTGCTGTCGGACATAGAAAGTCTGGAGGCCCTTCCGTGCAAGTTATCGATCGGCGAAAAGCCCTGAGTGTTCCGCCTATCTGGCGGCTCGCCTTTCGCCCCTTCTTTCTCGCCGGCAGCCTGTTCGCGCTGCTGGCGATTCCGCTCTGGGTCGCCGCGTGGACCGGGCTCTGGCCGGGCTTTCAGCCCACCGGTGGCTGGCTGGCCTGGCACCGTCACGAAATGCTGTTCGGTTTCGCCATGGCAATCGTCGCCGGCTTTCTGCTCACCGCGGTGCAGACCTGGACCGGCCAGACGGCGCCGTCCGGCAATCGCCTAATGGGGTTGGCGATGCTCTGGCTGGCCGCGCGCCTGTGCTGGCTGTTCGGCCTGCCGGCCGCTTGGCTGGCTCCGCTCGACCTGCTGTTCCTGCTGGCGCTGGTCTGGATGATGGCGCGGATGCTCTGGGCCGTACGGCAGAAGCGTAATTACCCGATCGTGGTGGTACTGACGCTGATGTTTGGTGCGGACGTGCTGATCTTGGTCGGCCTGCTGCAGGACAACGATGCGCTGCAGCGCCAGGGCGTGCTCGCCGGGCTGTGGCTGGTCGCGGCGCTGATGGCGCTGATCGGCGGCCGGGTGATTCCTTTCTTCACTCAGCGCGGCCTGGGCAAGGTCGAGGCGGTCAAGCCCTGGGTCTGGCTGGATGTCGCCCTGCTGGTGGGCACCGGGATTGTCGCACTGCTGCACGCCTTCGGCGTCGCCCTGCAGCCGCATCCGCTGCTGGGCCTGCTGTTCGTCGCCATCGGCGTCGGCCATCTGCTGCGCCTGGCGCGCTGGTACGACCACGGTATCTGGAAGGTCGGCCTGCTCTGGTCGCTGCACCTGGCGATGCTCTGGCTGGTGGTCGCGGCATTCGGCCTGGCGCTCTGGCATTTTGGTCTGCTGGCGCAGTCCAGCCCTTCGCTGCATGCGCTGAGCGTCGGCTCCATGGGCGGATTGATCCTGGCGATGATCGCCCGCGTGACCCTCGGCCACACCGGCCGGCCGCTGCAGTTGCCGGCGGGCATCATCGGCGCCTTCGTGCTGTTCAATCTGGGCACGGCCGCGCGGGTATTCCTCTCTGTCATCTGGCCGGTCGGCGGTCTGTGGCTGGCGGCGGCCTGCTGGGCGGCGGCCTTCGCCCTGTATGTCTGGCGCTACGCGCCGATGCTGGTCGCACCGCGGGTCGACGGCCATCCGGGCTGAGCACCGAATCGTTTCACCGGGGCAGGTGCCCGTCGCGCCTGCCCGTCAATACCAAGCCTTAGAACCGCTGCCGCGAGGCGGCTTGTGACTCGGCGTGCGCCGAGCTCGGAGATGATGATGAAAAGCGAGTTTCAGGATCGTCTGGCTGTCGTCACCGGCGCCAGTTCCGGAATCGGTCTGGCGTTGTGCGCAGCCCTGCTGCAGCGCGGTGCCCGGGTGCTGGCGATGTCGCGCAGCATCGGCGGTCTCGAACCGCTGCTGGAAACCCACGCCGACCAGCTGCAGTGGCTGAGCGGCGATGTCACCTCGGCTGAAGATCTGGCCCAGCTGGCGCGCCGTGCCGCGCAGATGGGACCGGTGCACTACCTGGTGCCCAACGCCGGTATCGCCGAGCTGGCCGATGGCCTGGACATGGCCGCCTTCGATCGGCAGTGGGCGGTCAATGGCGCCGGTGCGCTGAACACCTTCGCTGCGTTGCGCACCGAGCTGGCCAAGCCGGCCTCGGTGGTCTTCATCGGCACCTTCCTGATCCGCTCGACCTTCCCCGGGCTGGCGGCCTACATCGCCAGCAAGGCGGCGTTGGCGGCGCAGGCGCGCACGCTGGCAGTGGAGTTCGCGGCGCTGGATGTACGCATCAACATGGTTTCGCCCGGCCCGACCGCCACCGCCATCTGGGGCTCGCTGGGGCTCAACGACGATCAGCTCGAAGCGGTCGCCGAGGGCGTCACCAAGCGTCTGTTGCCGGGGCATTTCCTCGAGTCGGCGGCGGTGGCCAACGTCATCCTGTTCCAGCTGTCCCAGGGCGCGCGCGGCGTGTTCGGCCAGGATTGGGTGGTGGACAACGGTTACACCATCAGCTGAGGTGTAGCGCATGTGGTTCAAGTGGAAGCACAGCGCGACGCGCCTGGAGCAGGAGCTGAATGCGCTGCAGGCCAGTCACGCCGAACAGGCGGCGCGCGTCGCTGCGCTGGAGCAACAGCTGCAGGCGGCCGAAGCTGCCAGCCAGCAGCGCCAGCGACAGCTCGACTATTACCGGGGCGTGTCGGAAAGGCTGATTCGCTTCAGCACCTCCGTGGCCCATCTCGGCGAGTCGTTCGAGTTTCTCACCGGGCAGTTGGGCGACAACAAGGCCCGTGCCGGCGAGGTCGCCGCCGCGGCGCTGAGCAACCAGAAGCATTTCGGCGAGCTGCAGGGCAAGGCCGCCGAGATGGAGGACGGCCTCGGCCTGGCCTCGCGCAAGGTCGATACCCTTGCCGAGCGCTCGCAGGAGATCAACGGCATCGTCGATCTCATCAGCGGCATCGCCAGCCAGACCAATCTGCTGGCGCTGAATGCCGCGATCGAGGCGGCGCGTGCCGGCGAGGCCGGGCGTGGTTTCGCGGTTGTCGCCGGGGAGATTCGCAGCCTGGCGGAAAAGACCGCGCTGGCGACCGATGACATCGTGCGCAAGATTGGCGAAGTGCAGGCCGAAATCCGCAATGTGCATGACTACATACAGCTGCAGGGCAGCCACGCCAAGGGCTTCAGTCGAACCACCGAGGTGGCGGTCGAGGCGATGCGTACGCTCTACCAGCTGGCCGGGGCGATGCGTGCCAGCAGCGCCGCGTCTTCCTTCCGTGCCGGCATCGAGCTGGCCAATCTCGACGAGCTGTCACTGAAGTTCGTGGTGTACAACCACCTGCTGAGCGACCAGGCACAGCCGATTCCGCAGCTGCCGAGCGAGCGCGACTGTCGTTTCGGCCGCTGGTATTACGGCGAAGGCAACCGAGACATCCAGGCGCTGGACTGCTTCCGGCAGATCGAGCGGCCCCACACGGCGGTGCATGCCCAGGGGCAGGCGGCGCTGGATGCATTCGCTCAGGACGCCCTGGAAAGCGCGTTGCGCCACCTGGGCCAGATGGAGGAAGCCAACCTGGAGGTGATGCGTATCGTCACCGCCGTGGTCGATCAGTACGAGAAAGGGGCGAGTCGCGCGGCCTAATGGTACAGACGCCCGCGCGCTTCACGCATGAATTGCCTTTAGTGCAAAAATATTGCGCTTATCGAGCAATACTATTCGTTAGATAACATTTAAAGCGCCGCAGACAATGCGCACGCATTCCGTCTGCGCGGCAATCCGCCGCGCTCGATATGAACCGATCCCAGGAGGAGCGGCGAGCGGATGCGGCGTGCCGGTCCGTCGACCATTGCCTGCGCTGCGCTGGCAGATCTCGATGTTCGTTCCCTGGCGCCCGCGTCGGCCGCCTGGCGAGCATGAGCGAACTGCACAACAGTCCCGAACCGATTGCCTACAACTACCACGTGGTGCGCCAGTTCACCCTGATGACGCTGGTCTGGGGTGTGCTCGGCATGGGCCTCGGCGTATTCATCGCCGCTCAGCTGGTGTGGCCGCAGCTGAACTTCGACCTGCCCTGGACCAGCTTCGGCCGGCTGCGACCGATCCACACCAATCTGGTGATCTTCGCCTTCGGTGGCGGCGCGCTGTTCGCCTCGTCCTTCTACATCGTTCAGCGCACCAGCCATGCCCGGCTGATTTCCGATCGGCTGGCGGCACTGGTGTTCTGGGGCTGGCAGGCAGCCTGCGTGGCAATGCCGATCAGCTACGCACTGGGCTACACCACCTCCAAGGAATACGCCGAGATGGAGTGGCCGATCGCACTCTGGGTGACGCTGATCTGGGTGCTCTACGCCTATCTGTTCTTCGGCACCATCGCCCGCCGGCGGATCCGGCACATCTACGTCGGCAACTGGTTCTTTGGCGCCTTCATCATCGTCACTGGGATGGTGCACATCATCAATCACGCGCTGGTGCCGGTGAGCTTGCTCAAGTCCTATTCGATGTATTCGGGCGCCACCGATGCGATGGTGCAGTGGTGGTACGGGCACAGCGTGGTGGGCTTCATCCTCTCGGTCGGCTTTCTCGGGATGATGTACTACTTCGTGCCCAAACAGGCGGGGCGGCCGATCTACTCATACCGTCTGTCCATCGTGCATTTCTGGGCGATCATCTCGATCTACATCTGGGCCGGCCCGCATCATCTGCACTACACCGCGCTGCCGGACTGGGCGCAGAGCCTGGGCATGGTGATGTCGATCATCCTGCTGGCGCCGAGCTGGGGCGGCATGATCAACGGCATGATGACCCTTTCCGGTGCCTGGCATAAGTTGCGCACCGACCCGATTCTGCGCTTCCTGGTGGTCTCGCTGGCGTTCTACGGCATGTCGACCTTCGAAGGCCCGATGATGGCGATCAAGACGGTCAACGCGCTGTCGCACTACACCGACTGGACCATCGGCCACGTACACGCCGGGGCGCTGGGCTGGGTGGCGATGATCTCCATCGGCTCGCTGTACCACCTGATTCCGCGGCTGTGGGGGCGCGAGCAGATGCACAGCATCGGCCTGATCAATGCGCACTTCTGGCTGGCGACCATAGGCACGGTGCTCTACATCGCCTCGATGTGGGTCAACGGCATCACTCAGGGCCTGATGTGGCGGGCGATCAACGAAGACGGCACGCTGACCTATTCCTTCGTCGAGGCGCTGGAAGCCAGCCATCCCGGCTACATCGTGCGCATGGCCGGCGGCGCCATCTTCGCCAGCGGCATGCTGCTGATGGCGCTGAACACCTGGCTGACCGTCCGCGCCCGCCGCGACGAGCGCGTGCCGCAGGCAGCGCCCCTGCTGGCCAGCTGAACGCCCGGGCAGCTATCTCGCTCAAAACAGGTCCAGGGACGGACCGCTCCACCGCCCGTCGGGCGGCCTCTCCGATTTCGACACAAGCAGGACCAATGCACGACTCTTTCGCCCTCTGGATTCGCTCGTTCCTTCCCGCCCCGCTGAATGCTTCGCCGAAGGAGTGGTTGCGCGCCGCCCTCGGCGTTGCCATCGTCATGCCGCTGGTGTTCTGCAGCGGCTATATGCTGGTCGGCAGTTCGCTGACCCTGCAGATCATGGGGCCAGCCGGCGCCTCGGCGGTGCTGGTCTTCGTCGCCTCGTCCAGCCCGTTCGCCCAGCCATGGGCGGTTCTGGTTGGCAATCTCCTGGCGGCGCTGATCGGCATCAGTCTGGGCATGAGCGGCTTGCCCAGTATCGCCTCGCTGGCGCTGGCGGCTTGCCTGTCGCTGCTCTGTCTGTTCTATCTGCGCTGCCTGCATCCGCCGAGCATCGCGCTGGCGCTGGTGGCGGCGGTGGGCAGCCCGGAGCTGCATCAGCTGGGTTACGCGCTGGTCGGGCCGGTGCTGTTCTATTCGGCGCTCCTGGTGGCGGTCGCGCTGGTCTACAACAACCTGACCGGGCATCCCTATCCGAAGCCGCGGCTGAGCCGCGAGAACAGTCATCACACCCGCGACCTGCCGCCGGGCGAGCGCATGAGCTTCACCCATGACGACGTTGACCGGGCGCTGCAGGAATTCGGCGAGTACGTCGACGTCACCCGTGACGACCTCGAGCGGCTGATCAAGCAGACCGAGAAGCACGCCCTGCGGCGCAGCATGGGCGAGATCACCGCGGCGCACGTGATGTCACGCGATCTGTACTGGCACACGCCGGATACCTTCATCGAGCAGGCCTGGCAGACCCTGCAGGTGCACCGGCTGCGCTCGCTGCCGGTGGTGCAGGGCGACGACCATCGACTGGTCGGCATCGTCACCCAGGTGGACCTGCTCAAGCACTTCCACCCGCGGCCAGGGCGGCTCAGTTTCGGTCAGCTGAACTTCCTGCGCGGCACCAAGCTGCGCGCGATCATGAGTTCGCCAGTAGTCTCGGTGACCGCCGATACGCACATGGTCGAACTGGTTTATCTACTCTCGGATCGCGGCCTGCACTGCCTGCCGGTGGTCGATGAGCAACAGCGGCTGGTTGGCATGATTACCCAGACGGATCTGATCGCCGCGCTGTACCGCAACTGGCTCAAGCAGCTGCCGGACTGAGCGGCCACGAGTCCGGCGCGACGCTCAGATATCGTAGTACCAGCGTGACCAGTCGTAATCGTCGAGGGCTACTTCGCGCAGCAGTTCGACGGCCTTGAGCAACGCGGGCGATTCGCTGGCGCGAGCATGCACCAGGTAAACCGGATAGCTGAACTCCGGCGCCTGCTCCACTCGCTTGAGAACGCCTTCTTCCAGATAGCGCTGGACCACGCGGGTGCGAAAGTAGCCGCGGCCGCCGCATTGCACCAGATACTGCAAGGCCAGCGGCCCGAGGCTGAATGACAGCGCGGCGCGGGTGTATTCGGGCAGCGCCTGGTTATGCTGCTTGCGAAATGCCGGCCCCCAATCCACGTACAGATACGGCGTTGGATTCTGCGCCTGCACCACCTGGATCAGCTTTTCCTCCAGCAGCTGTTCGACCTGCAGACCGGGCAGGTACTCCGGCTGGTGTACCAGCGCGGCGTCGAGCACGCCGAGATCGAGCTTCTTCTGCAATTCTTCGCCGCTGCCCACTTCCAGTCGCACGGCGTGGCCCGGCAGCGCTTGCCGCAGGCGCTGGACCCAGGCCAGCATCAGCGGGTTGCACAGGCTCACCTCGGCGCCGAGCGTGAGCAGTTCGCCATAACCGCGTGGCAGCGGCAGGTCGCGCCGCGCGGCCTCCCAGGTCTGCACCAGCTGGCGGGCATAGGCGGCAAAGCGCTCGCCATCGGCCGTCAGCCGCGCCCCGGCGCGATTGCGCACGAACAGCCGGCAGCTCAGCTGGTTTTCCAGGTTCTGTATGCGCGCGGTGACGGCCGTCTGGGTAATGTGCAGGCGCTCAGCCGTGGCGATGAAGCTGCCGCTGCGAATGATCTCGAGAAAGGTGCGGGCGAGATCAATATCCATGGTCGACCTTAAATGCAGTGAACGTGACGGAACCGATGATTGTAGGCGGTTGTGACCGTCGTGGGGGCGCCCACCTTGAATCGGTGGGCGATCCGCTCACGATCAGTGCGAGGTGCCTTCGGCGAACTCGATCTTGTTGCCGACGTTGTACTTGCCGGAGGGCTTGTTCATCGGGATGCGTTTGACCTCTTCCAGCGTCTTGGCGTCGTAGACGAGCAGGGCGCCGTCGGTGTCCCAGACGCTGAGCAGGGCGTAGCGGCCGTCATTGGTGAACTCGACGTGGGCGGCGTTCTTGCCCGGCATCGGGCGCAGGGTGTGGGCGACGTCCAGGGTCTGCTTGTCGATGAGGTGCACGGCGTCGTTGTTCGGGCCGAAGAACACGTCGGTCCAGGCGTAGGGCGAGTTGGCCTGGCTGCGCATGAAGAAGCCTGGGCCTTCGGTGGGAATCTCCTTGATCAGCTTCCAGGTTTCCAGGTCCAGCACCGAGATCAGCCCCTTGCTGACGTTGGGCGTGGCGAACACCCACTTGCCGTCGCGTTTCCAGTAGATACCCGAGCCCAGGTGCGGCATGCCTGGCAGCGGGATATCGGTGACCGCCTTGCCAGTATCCAGGTCGATCACCTGGCCGCCGTGGGCCTTGCGCGAGGTGGCCAGCAGGTGGCGGTAGTCGGGGGTGAAGGAGAAGTCGTCGAGGAAGTCGGCGGCCTCGATGCGCCGGGGTTCGAAGGTCGGCTCGCCGGCGTAGGAGAGCTCCCAGGCCTCTTTCACGTCCTTCAGCGCGACCACGAAGCTGTCGCGCGGCGGCGCGGTGTATACGGCGCTGACCCGTGACGGCGTGCCATCCTGGCCGACGGTGGGGATGTGCTTGACCAGCGACAGGTCGCGGGCATCGAGCAGCACCAGATTGCCCGGCAGGTAGTTGCCCACCAGCACCCAGCGGCCATCGTTGCTGACCGCCAGGTTGCGCGTGTTCAGCCCGGCGCGAACCTCGGCGATCATGCTCAGGTTGTGCAGGTCGTAGACGCTGACCCAGCCGTCGCGGGAGGCGAAGTAGACGAAGCGACCGTCCGGCGAGAACTTCGGCCCGCCGTGCAGGGCGAAGTGCGACTGGAAGTTCGCCAGCTCCTCGAAACGATCGCCGTCCAGCACCCGGACGTGGTGATTGCCGGCTTCCACCACCACGAACAGGTTGAGCGGGTCGGCGCCGTGCTGCGGGGTCGTTGGCAGCGTGGCGACGTCCTTGAGAATGCGGTGGCTGGCACGGATGTCGGCGTCGCTCCAGGTCGGCGGCACGGCTGAGGGCTGGTACAGATAGTCGACCAGCCCGGCGATCTGCGCGTCGTTCAGCACCTGGGAGTAGGCGCCCATCTGGCTCGCCGGACGGCCGTCGCGAATCACCGCCTGGGCTTCGGCCGGCTTGATGCGGCTGAGGCTTTCCGGCAACAGCGCCGGGCCGGCGCCGCCGAGACGATTGACGCCGTGGCAGCTCTGACAGTGCTGTTCGTACAGCGCCTGACTGTCGGCTGGCTCGGTCGCCGCGGCAGCCCGCGGTATGGCCAGGTCGAGGGCAACGAAGGTGGCCGCCGGCAGCGCGGCGGCCAGCAGCAGGGCGGGTATCAGTTGCATAAGGCCTCCGTTTGCGCGGCTGGATCACCGTGCAGCCGCGCCGGGTGCTGGACCTGGCGCTCGGCGAACAGGCCGACCACCCGGCCGATCACGGTCAGGGTTGGCGGCGTGAGGTGCTGCTCGTCGGCCATGCTCGGCAGCTGGCGCAGCGTGCAGCGCACCACTTGCTGGTTCTCCCGGGTGCCGTTACCGATCAGTGCGGCGGGCGTGTCCACCGGCAGGCCGGCGGAGATCAGGTTGCGCGAGATCTCGCCGAGGCTGGCCAGCCCCATGTAGAACACCAACGTCTGTCCGCCCTGAGCCAGGGCGTCCCAGGGCAGGTGCAGCTCGCCGTTGGTCTGCAGGTGGCCGGTGATGAACTGGCAGGAATGCGCCAGATCGCGGTGGGTCAGCGGGATGCCGGCATAGGCGCTGCAGCCGGCCGCGGCGGTGATGCCCGGCACCACCTGGCAGTCGATACCGCGCTGCAGAAGGAATTCCAGTTCCTCGGCACCGCGGCCGAAGATGAACGGGTCGCCGCCCTTGAGTCGCACCACGCGCTTGTTCTGCAGGGCCAGGTCGGCCAGCAGCTGGTTGATCTCCGGCTGCGGCAGGCTGTGGTAGCCACTGGTCTTGCCGACGTAATGGCGGCTGCAGTCGGCCGGCAGCAACGCCATCAACCCGTCGCTGACCAGGCGGTCGTAGACCACCGCGTCGGCCTGTTGCAACAGGCTCCAGGCACGCAGGGTGAGCAGGCCGGGGTCGCCCGGTCCGGCGCCGACCAGAGCGACTTCGCCAGGGGCGAACGCGGCGCTCAGCGAGGCGGGAAATGTGAGTGGCTGGTCCATGCGGTGCTCCTGAATTCTCATCGGGCTTACGGAGTGCGTTGCTGCGGCGCTTGGTCGGCCGCTCGATCGGTCAGATGGCGATGCTGGGAATGCGCTCGGCGGCGGGTAGGCCGATCTCCTCGTCGGAGAGGTAGCAGCCCGGGTCTTCGGCCCACAGATCGCCCTGCGCCCAGGCGCGGGTACGGGTGTTGCCGTTGCAGATCGCCAGCCAGCGGCAGTCGGCACAGCGACCGCCGACCGCGCGTGGATGCTGGCGCAGCTCCTGTAGCAGCGGCGCCGGCTCGTTCAGCCAGATGTCGCTGAAGCGCTGGCGGCGCACGTTGCCGACGGTGTGCTGCCACCAGTAGGTGTCCGGGTGCACGTCGCCGATGTTGTCGATGTTGGCGATGCCGCTGCCGGAGGCGTTGCCGCCCCATGCGCGCAGCATGCCTTCCAGGCGGTTGCGATGCTCAGGCAGGCGCTCCTCGACCCACTGCAGCAGCAGGACCGCGTCGGCGTCGTTGTTGCCGCTGACGAAATCGGTCTCGCGGCCGTGCTGGACGTCGTCCCAGGCCTGCTCGAAGAGCTGACGCATGGCGTCGCGGGTCATCTGGTGATGGGCGTCGGCCTTGCTGCTGCGCTTGCCGCGGCCGCTGTAGTTGAGGTGCGAGAGGTAGAACTTCTGCACGTCGTGTTCGCGCATCAGCGCCAGCAGCGCCGGCAGCTGCGGGTAGTTGTTCTGCGTCAGGGTGGTACGCAGGCCGACGCGGATGTCGCGCTGGCGGCACAGGTCGATGGCATGCATGGACGCGGCGAAGCTGCCCTTGAGCTGGCGCCATTCGTCATGCACCGCCTCCAGGCCGTCGATGCTGATGCCCACGTAGTCGAACTGCGCCGCGGCGATACGCTCGATGTTGCTCTCGTCGATCAGCGTGCCGTTGGTGGACAGCGCAACGAAGAAACCTTTTTCACGGGCGTAATCGGCCAGCTGGAAGATGTCGGCCCGCAGCAGCGGTTCGCCGCCGGAGAGTATCAGCACGCGCACACCGGCCTCGTGCAGATCGTCGATCACCTTCAGCGCCTCGACGGTATCCAGTTCGTCGCGGAACTCGCTGTCGGCGGAGGTCGCGTAACAGTGCTTGCAGGTCAGGTTGCAGCGCCTGAGCAGGTTCCAGATCACCACGGGTGGGCGCTTGCCGCTGGCGCTGCGGGCACCGAGCACCTTGGTGGCCGGTTGGGCCAGGGCGCGCAGGTAATGGCTGATTCTCAACATGGGGCGGCTCCGCTTCGGCAGCGTATCTCACCGGGCGCGCCGTCTCGGGCGCCCGTTCCTTGAGCAGCAGGATCAACGAGCGGGGTAGGGCTGGCCTTGATCGGAAACAATAAAAGTCGCGGGGCGTGGCTGACCGCATCGTCAGCTTCTTGCGGCGGTGTACCGTTGGTCAGAGCAGGGTCAGCAGCACGCCGAGCACCAGTACCAGCGGCCAGGCGAGCAGCAGCAGACGCCACGCCCGCGGAGCGTGGCGCAGCTCCATGAAACCGTCGGTGATCAGCCAGGCCTTGCCGAACGCCGTGAGCAGAACGGCACCAGCCAATGCCAGCGTGGCGCCGGCATTACCCAGCAGCACGGTGGAAACCGACAGCAGTGCCAGACCGAGCCAGCAGGCCACCAGAATCTTCGAAGCAGACATGACTTACCTCAGCACGTAGACCAGCGGGAACAGCAGCACCCAGACCATATCCACCATGTGCCAGTAGAGCACACCGGACTCCAGGCCGCTGTGCTCGTCCGGCCCGTAGGCGCCGCGGCGGCAGCGCATGGCCAGCCAGCCGAGGATCACCATGCCCAGCAGCACATGCAGGAAATGAAAGCCCGTCAGAATCCAGTACAGGGTGAAGAAGGTGTTGTGTTCCATGCCCAGGCCGAGCCCGGCCAGGTGGCTGTACTCGTTGAGCTTGAGCACCACGTAGACGCAGGACGAGCCCAGCGCGGCGAGCAGCAACAGCATCGCGCGCCCGGACCGGGCCTCGCGCACCTGTTCCACCGCCAGGGCGGCGAACAGGCCTGAGGTCAGCAGGCTCAGGGTCAGCGCCAGGCCGATGGAGCTGTCCAGCGCTGCGCGGCTCTCGCTGAACAGCTGCGGATTGAGCATCTGCGTGGCGGCGAACGCCAGGATCAGGATGGCGAAGACGGTCAGCTCGGCGAGGATGAAGAACCACATCGCCAAGTCACCCGGCAGGCGCCGGGACAGTTGGCTGGTGGCTTCAGGCGAAGTGGACATCGACCACATCCATCAGCGCGGCGACCGTCTGCGGGTCATCCGACAGCGGCTCGGCGAGGCACGCCAGGCAGGCCTGACGCGGCGTCATGCCGGAGCGAATCATCCGCGCGGTGAAGATCAGCAGGCGGGTCGAGGCAATTTCCTCCAGATCATGCTGCTCCAACCGGCGCAGCGCTTGGCCGAGCTTGACCACCTGGGCGGCGAGTTCGTCATCCACCTGCGCCTCGTTGGCGACGATGCGCACCTCCTCGGCGGCCGGCGGGTAATCGAAGCGCATCGCCACGAAGCGTTGGCGCGTACTTGGCTTCATGCCCTTGAGCAGGTTCTGGTAACCGGGGTTGTAGGACACCACCAGCATGAAGCCCGGCGGCGCCTTGAGCGCCTCGCCGGTGCGCTCGATGAACAGCTCGCGGCGGTCGTCGGCCAGCGGGTGCAGTACCACGGCGGTGTCCTGCCGCGCCTCGACCACTTCGTCCAGATAGCAGATGCCGCCTTCGCGTACCGCACGGGTCAGCGGGCCGTCCTGCCACCAGGTGCCCTGGGCGCCGATCAGGTGACGACCGACCAGGTCGGCGGCGGAGAGGTCGTCATGGCAGGCCACGGTGTACAGCGGCAGATTCAGCCGATGCGCCATGTGCTGCACGAAGCGGGTCTTGCCGCAGCCGGTCGGGCCCTTGATCAGCACCGGCATGCCGTGCTGCCAGGCCTGCTGGAACAGCTGCTCCTCGTTGCCCAGCGGTTGGTAGAAGGGCGCGTCAGGCGTGCCGGCGGCAGTCGGGATTTCAATCGCATTCACAGGCAAGTACCTCACGGCAGCAGTTGGTTATTTCCATCGCCAAGCTACCGGCCCCACCGACCCCTCTCAAGCCATCCGCCGGCAAAGCTTGATTGCGATCAAGTCCCGCACCTGATGCCGACCAATCGAAGCCGATTCCAGACGTTTCGGCCCATTGCGCCCGCGACAAGGCGTCACGCTGAGGGGGTGCCGGGGGCTCTCTTGATTGTCGTCAAGCGTCTTCGCAACGGCGCTCTCATAGCATCCAAATCGCAAAAAGAAGAAGTCCCCGGGAACTGCCACACCGCCGTAACTAGCAGGAGTCGCCAGAAGCGCTCCCATAGGAGAGAAGGATGAGCAATGTCGGTAAACCTATTCTGGCTGGCCTGATCGCCGGCCTTTCGTTGCTTGGTCTGGCCGTCGCCCAGGCTGCTGCCCCAGAGATGACCGCCGAAGAAAAGGAAGCGGCCAAGCAGATCTATTTCGAACGCTGTGCCGGTTGCCACGGCGTTCTGCGTAAAGGAGCCACGGGCAAGAACCTCGAGCCGCACTGGAGCAAGACCGACGCGGATGGCAAGAAGACCGAGGGCGGCACCCTCAATCTGGGCACCAAGCGCCTGGAGAACATCATTGCCTATGGCACCGAGGGCGGGATGGTCAACTATGACGACATCCTCACCAAGGAAGAGATCAACATGATGGCGCGCTACATCCAGAACACTCCGGATGTGCCGCCAGAGTTCTCTCTGCAGGACATGAAGGACAGCTGGAAGCTGATCGTTCCGGTTGATCAGCGTCCGAAGAAGCAGCTGAACAAGATCAACCTGCAGAACGTATTCGCCATCACTCTGCGCGATGCCGGCAAGCTGGCCCTGGTGGACGGCGATACCCACACCATCTGGAAGGTGCTGGACACCGGCTACGCGGTACACATCTCGCGCCTGTCCGCTTCCGGCCGCTACGTCTATACCGTGGGCCGTGACGGCCTGACCACCATCATCGACATGTGGTACGAAGAGCCGACCACCGTCGCCACCGTGCGTCTGGGCTCCGATGCCCGTTCCGTGGACACCTCCAAGTTCAAGGGCTACGAGGACAAGTACCTGATCGGTGGCACCTACTGGCCGCCGCAGTACTCGATCATGGACGGCGAGACCCTGGAGCCGATCAAGGTCGTGTCCACCCGCGGTCAGACCGTCGACGGCGAATACCACCCCGAGCCGCGCGTGGCGTCCATCGTCGCTTCGCACATCAAGCCGGAGTGGGTGGTCAACGTGAAGGAAACCGGGCAGATCATCCTGGTCGACTACACCGATCTGAAGAACCTTAAGACCACCACCATCGAGTCGGCCAAGTTCCTCCATGACGGCGGCTGGGACTACTCCAAGCGCTACTTCATGGTTGCTGCCAACGCCTCGAACAAGGTCGCTGCGGTCGATACCAAGACCGGCAAGCTGGCCGCGCTGGTCGACACCGCGAAGATCCCGCACCCGGGTCGCGGCGCCAACTTCATCCATCCGCAGTTCGGCCCGGTCTGGACCACCGGTCACCTTGGCGATGACGTGGTCTCGCTGATCTCCACCGCTTCCGACGATCCGAAGTACGCCAAGTACAAGGAGCACAACTGGAAGGTGGTGCAGGAACTGAAGATGCCGGGTGCCGGCAACCTGTTCGTCAAGACCCATCCGAAGTCGAAGAACCTCTGGGCCGACGCGCCGATGAACCCCGAGCGGGAAGTCGCCGAGTCCGTCTACGTCTATGACCTCAACGACCTGGGCAAGGAGCCCAAGCGTCTCGACGTCGCCAAGGATTCCGGGCTGCCGGAAAGCAAGGCGATCCGTCGCGCCACCCACCCCGAGTACAACGTGGCCGGTGACGAAGTGTGGATCTCCCTGTGGGGCGGCAAGACCGACCAGTCCGCAATCGTGATCTACGACGACAAGACGCTGAAGCTGAAGAAGGTGATCACCGACCCGGCGATCGTCACGCCGACCGGCAAGTTCAACGTCTTCAACACCATGCACGACGTGTATTAATCCGCCCGAGGATTGCCTGTTAACACCCACCGTGCCTGGCGCGGTGGGTCTGGCAAGGGAACAGATTCCATGACAGATCAAGACGGCAACAAGCAAAAGAAGGGCGGCATCCTTGCGCTACTGCGGCGGCCGAGCGCGCGCTACTCGCTCGGCGGCATTCTAGTGGTGGGCATTGTTGCCGGTATCGTCTTCTGGGGCGGCTTCAACACCGCGCTGGAGGCCACCAACACCGAAACCTTCTGCATCTCCTGTCACGAGATGGGTGACAACGTTTACCCCGAGTACAAGGAGACCATTCACTACGCCAACCGTACCGGCGTGCGAGCGACCTGCCCGGACTGCCATGTGCCGCGCGACTGGACGCACAAGATGGTGCGCAAGGTCGAGGCCTCCAAGGAGCTGTGGGGCAAGATCGTCGGCACCATCGACACCGCCGAAAAGTTCGAGGCCAAGCGGCTGACCCTGGCGCGTCGCGAATGGGCGCGGATGCGGGCGTCCGATTCCCGCGAATGCCGCAACTGCCACAGCCTGGAAAGCATGAGCTCCGACATGCAGAAGCAGCGAGCCCGCAAGCAGCATGAGATGGCTCGCGAAGACAACCTGACCTGCATCGCTTGCCACAAGGGCATCGCGCACCACCTGCCCGAAGGGATGACCGAAGAAGACGAAGACTGAACTGCGGTCCGTCGGGCCAGCCAACCATCGATGATGAGGAACCGATTATGAAAAAGACCCTGATGGCCAGTGCGGTGGGGGCGGTAATCGCCTTCGGCGCACAGACTGCAATGGCCGCGGCGCCGGCTGACTGGAACGCGGTGGCAGCGACCGACGTCACTCTGTTCTACCCCGGCGTGTCGCCGGTGGAATGGATCACCAAGGGTACCGAGCACGGTGGTGCCCGGGCCCTGAAGAAAGGCGAAACCTGCGCTGGCTGCCACTCCGAGGAAGTCGAGGACATGGGCGGCAAGATGGCCAGCGGCCAGAAGCTCGAGCCCACGCCGATCGATGGCAAGGCGCCGTTCATCAATGCCAAGGTGCAGGCCGCCAACGACGGCGAAAACCTCTACCTGCGCTTCACCTGGAAACAGCCCGCAGCATCCGGCGCGGCGCCGATGGACGCCGACAACCCGGTGAAGATCGCCTACATGCTCGAAGGTGGTTCCAAGGTCCAGCTGGCCGAGGCAGGTGGTTGCTGGGGCAGCTGCCACGGCGATGCACGGACCATGCCGGGCGCAGCCGACACCAAGACCAAGTACGTCAAGGACGGCTCGCTGGCCAACGGGATCTTCTATGACCTGAACCAGTGGCGCAGCGGTGAGAACAAGGCCTTCGACGGCTACGTGGCGACCGAGCGGGTGATGGAGGGCGGCAAGGCGCTGGTCGATGCCCAGGGCCAGCTCGATGGCGATACCTGGACGGTCGTGTTCACTCGCAAGTTCGCGGGCGGCGAGGGTGACGTGACGCTGGCGGCGGGCAACGTCTACAACTTCGGCTTCGCCATTCATGACGACAACGCCACCGGGCGCTACCACCACGTTTCGCTCGGCTACACGCTGGGTATCGACGCCCAGGGCGATATCACTGCCGCCAAGCAGTAACCAGGCGGCAAGCAACGGGCCGGCGCAATGCCGGCCTTGTGCTTTTCCGGTGTCCGACCACCGGCCGGCGACGGCACAGTCGTGCCAATGGGATGATTTGATTGCAATCAAGGAACCGGCATGGTGGCTCATTCATCCTGAGCCTGCCCGCACCGGTCGCGAAGCAGCCGTTCGAAGTCCCGGAACCCACAAACAATGACCAAGGACAAAAGGTTGCCTAGCACAAGCGGTAAATTTACCGTGCACTTGCTCAGTGCGTTTTGCTGAGCACCCTTTGGGTGGGCGGTAACGCTCTCCCCTTTAGCCTTGAGGAAAAGATCTAATGAAGAAAATCCTTATCCCGATGCTCGCCCTGGGCGGCGCGCTGACCCTGCAGCCGGCACTGGCGCAGGATGGTGAGGCGCTGTTCAAGAGCAAGCCTTGCGCAGCTTGCCACAGCATCGATGCCAAGCTGGTAGGCCCGGCGTTCAAGGAAGTCGCCGCCAAGTACGCAGGGCAGGACGGCGCTGCCGATCTGCTGGCCGGCCACATCAAGAACGGCAGCCAGGGCGTATGGGGTCCGATCCCGATGCCGCCAAACCCGGTAACCGAAGAAGAAGCCAAGATCCTCGCCGAGTGGGTTCTTAGCCAGAAGTAACACCTTGGAGGACGTCATGACAGTTGCCCGACACGCCGTTTCACGTCTGGGGCTGGCCCTGGCGTCCTTCCTCCTGATTCCCACCGCCCTGGCCGCGGCACCCACTGCCGAACGCCAGGCGAAGCTCGACCATCTGCTGCTTCAGGACTGTGGCTCCTGCCATGGCCTGCGCATGACCGGCGGTCTCGGCCCCGCGCTCACCCGCGAGGCGCTAGCCGGCAAACCCCGTGACAGTCTGATCGCCACCGTTACCCACGGCCGCCCCGGTACGGCCATGCCCGGCTGGAATGCCCTGCTCGACGAGCAGGACATCGCCTACCTGGTCGACCGTCTGCTCGAAGGATATCCCAAGCCATGATTCGTCCTTTTCTGCTGCTGGCTGCGGCCGGTCTGCTCGCGGCCTGTGCACAGCAACCGCTGCGCGGCACCGGTGACCTGGGCGTGGTGGTGGAGCGCGCCACCGGCAGCCTGCAGATCATCGAGAGCAGCAACCAGAGCCAGCTCGCCCGCATCGAGGGGCTGGGCGACCTGTCTCATGCCTCGGTGGTGTTTTCCCGCGATCAGCGCTACGCCTACGTATTCGGCCGCGACGGTGGGCTGACCAAGGTCGACCTGCTGCGCCAGCGCATCGATCGTCGCGTCATCCAGGGTGGCAACAGCATCGGTGGCGCCATCAGCCAGGACGGCACGCTGATCGCGGTCGGCAACTACGAGCCGGGCGGGGTGAAGGTATTCGATGCCAAGACCCTGGAGCTGGTCGCCGACATACCGGCGACGCCGCTGGCCGACGGCAGCCGCAATTCGCGGGTGGTCGGCGTGATCGACGTGCCCGGCCGGCGCTTCATCTACAGCCTGTTCGATACCGATGAAACCTGGCTGCTGGATTTCAGCCAGGGCAACGAGCCGCGGATCACCCGTTTCGAGGGTATCGGCCGCCAACCCTACGATGCGCTGCTGACTCCTGAAGGGCGCTATTACATCGCCGGCCTGTTCGGCGAGGACGGCATGGCCAAGATCGACCTCTGGCATCCCGAGCGTGGTGTCGAGCGCATTCTCGATGGTTACGGCCGCGGCCAGCAGAAACTGCCGGTCTACAAGATGCCGCACCTGGAAGGCTGGACCGTCGCCGGCAACCAGACCTTCGTCCCCGCCGTCGGCCAGCATCGTGTGCTGGTGATGGATTCCGAGAAGTGGCAGCAGACCGACGCCATCGACGTGGCCGGCCAGCCGATCTTCGTCATGGCGCGACCGGACGCGCGGCAGATCTGGGTCAACTTCGCCCACCCCGACAACGGCAAGGTCCAGGTCATCGACAGCGAGACCCACGAGGTCATCGCCGATCTGGAACCGGGCCCGGCCGTGCTGCACATGGAGTTCACCGCCCGCGGCGATCAGCTCTGGCTGTCGGTGCGCGATGGCGAGGAAATCCAGGTCTGGGATCCCTACACCCTGAAGCTGCTCAAGCGACTGCCGGCGCAGAGTCCGAGCGGCATCTTCTTCAGCAGCCGCGCCCACGAGACGGGGTTGTGACATGCACATCGACGCCCTCAGTCGCCGCCTGATCGACCGCTACCAGCACGGCATGCCGCTGTGCGCCGAGCCCTACCGCGCCATGGCCGACGAGCTTGGCTGCAGCGAGGACGAGGTGCTCGCCTGTCTCGAACAACTGCATGAGGGCGGTGGCCTGTCGCGCATCGGCCCGGTGTTCGAGCACAGCCGTGCCGGCGCCAGCACCCTGGTCGCGCTGGCCGTGCCCGCGGCGCGGCTGGAGCAGGTCGCGGCGCGCATCAATGCGTTTCCCGAGGTCAACCACAACTACCTGCGCGAGCATCGCTACAACCTCTGGTTCGTGCTGACCGGGCCGGATCGGCCACACATCGACCGGCTGCTGGCCGAGATCGAGGCCGACACCGGGCTGACACCGCTCGACCTGCCGATGCAGCAGGCCTTTCGCATCGACCTCGGCTTCCCGCTGGGAGATCCATCATGACCGGTTGTCTCAATGACCTGCAGGCGCTGCAGCTGCGCCGCCTGCTCGAGGGCGGCCTGCCGCTGGCCGCGCGGCCTTACCAGCGACTCGCCGAACAGATCGGCAGCGTCGAGGAGCGGGTGCTGGAGCAGATTCAACGCTGGCAGGAAGAAGGCCTGTTCCGCCGCTTCGGCCTGGTGCTCAAGCACCGCGCGCTGGGTTTTCGCGCCAACGCCATGCTGGTGATGGACATCCCCGACGCGCAGGTCGACGAAGTCGGGCGGCGCCTTGGTCAGGCCGCAGGAGTCAACCTCTGTTATCAGCGCCCGCGGCGTCTGCCACAGTGGCCCTACAACCTGTTCTGCATGGTCCATGGCCGCGAGCGCGAGCAGGTCTGCCAGCTGATCGAACGTCTGCTGGCGGACAACGGCCTGAGCGATGTACCGCATCAGCTGCTGTTCAGCACGCGGGCTTTCAAACAGTGCGGTGGCCGTTTTGCCCCGCCGCTGCTCGAGGTCGCCAATGGATGAATTCGACAGGCTGTTGATCAATCGTCTGCAACATGGCCTGCCGCTGGTGCGCCACCCCTGGGAAGCGCTGGCGGAGGAGCTGGGCAGCACGTCCGAGGGCCTGCGCGAGCGGGTCCAGGCATTGCTCGACGACGGCACGCTGACCCGTTTCGGGCCAATGTTCGACATCGACCGGCTTGGCGGCGCCTTTACCCTGGCCGCGCTGTCGGTGCCGGAGGCGCGCTTCGACGAGGTTGCCGCGCAGCTGGAGGCGATGCCCGAAGTGGCACACAACTACCGCCGCGAACACCGCTGGAACATGTGGTTCGTGCTCGGTTGCGAGACCCCGCAGGGCATCGCCGAGAGCATCGCCCGCATCGAGGCCAAGACCGGCCTGGCGGTGCTGAATCTGCCGAAAGAGGAAACCTTCCATGTCGGTTTGCACTTCCCCGTCTGACGGCCTGACCCGCCGCCTGATCGAGCTGACCGAGGCCGGGCTGCCGCTGGTGGCCGATCCCTGGGCCTGGCTCGCCGGGGAGCTGGGCATCGACGTCGACGCCACCCTGGCGCTGCTGCAGCGGCTGCAGGCGGACGGCGCGATCCGGCGTATCGCGGCGATACCCAACCACTACCGCCTCGGCTATCGGCACAACGGCATGACCGTCTGGGACGTCGACGATGCCGAGATCGCGCGACTGGGCGCGCTGATCGGTGCCCAGCCTTTCGTCAGTCACTGCTATCGCCGACCACGGCAGGAAGGCTGGCCATACAACCTGTTCGCCATGGTGCATGGGCGTGATGCCAGTGATATCGAGGCCTACCGCAACCAGATTCGTGCGCTGCTGGGCAACGCCTGCCGGGCCAACGAGATGCTGGTGTCCAGCCGCATTCTGAAGAAGACCGGCCTGCGCCTGGCGACTCAACGCCGCGCCTGATTCTCGGCCTGCCGGCGCCCATCCGGGTGTCGGCAGTGCCTGCGTGCGATCGCCGCGCGGGCCACTCATATAGCCACGGTCACCCCGCCGAAAATGCATGCCAGTGACCCGCAACGCGCCGCAGCCCCCGTGGCGTCTGGCTTTGCGTCCCTCCTGCAGGGTCTCCAGAAAGCCCTACTGCCACGTTCAGGTTTTTCTTGATTGCCATCAAGCAGGTTTCGATAGCCCCCTTCTTAAACTGGCCACGCCAAGCCATGAGGAGGCGACCATGTCCGAGACCTTCACCAAAGGAATGGCCAGGAATATCTACTTCGGAGGAAGCGTGTTCTTCTTCCTGGTGTTCCTCGGTCTTACCTACCACACAGAGCAGACTTTCCCCGAACGCACGAACGAATCGGAAATGACCGAAGCGGTAGTACGCGGCAAGGCAGTCTGGGAAAACAACAACTGCATCGGCTGCCACAGCCTGCTCGGTGAAGGCGCCTACTTCGCGCCGGAGTTGGGCAACGTGTTCGTCCGTCGTGGTGGTGAAGAGGCCTTCAAGCCCTTCCTGCACGCCTGGATGAAGGCCCAGCCACTCGGCGCCCCGGGTCGTCGTGCGATGCCCCAGTTCAATCTGACCGAACAGCAAGTTGACGATATGGCGGAGTTCCTCAAGTGGACTTCGAAGATCGATACCAACAACTGGCCGCCAAACAGGGAGGGTTGATTGATGGACGTCTTTGTTTCCGATTTCACTGGAGGGGCCACGAGATGAGCATCATCAATCCGCATCTCAAATTCCAATCGCAGGCCGTTGCCAAACCCTACTTCGTGTTTGCACTGATCCTGTTCGTCGGTCAGATCCTGTTCGGTCTGATCATGGGGCTGCAGTACGTCATCGGTGACTTCCTGTTCCCGCTGCTGCCCTTCAACGTGGCACGGATGGTTCACACCAACCTGCTGATCGTCTGGTTGCTGTTCGGCTTCATGGGTGCGGCCTACTACCTCATTCCCGAGGAAGCGGACCGCGAACTGCACAGTCCGAAACTGGCCATCATCCTGTTCTGGGTGTTCGCCGCGGCCGGCGTGCTGACCATTCTCGGTTATCTCTTCGTGCCCTATGCCGGGCTAGCGGAAATGACCAAGAACGAACTGCTGCCGACCATGGGGCGCGAGTTCCTCGAGCAGCCGACGATCACCAAGATCGGCATCGTGGTGGTGGCCCTGGGCTTCCTCTACAACGTCGGCATGACCATGCTCAAGGGTCGCAAGACCGTGGTCAGCACGGTGATGATGACCGGTCTGATCGGCCTCGCGGTGTTCTTCCTGTTCTCCTTCTACAACCCCGAGAACCTGGCACGCGACAAGTACTACTGGTGGTTCGTCGTGCACCTATGGGTGGAAGGCGTGTGGGAACTGATCATGGGTTCGATGCTGGCCTTCGTCCTGATCAAGATCACCGGCGTGGACCGCGAAGTGGTCGAGAAGTGGCTGTACGTGATCATCGCCATGGCTCTGATCACCGGCATCATCGGTACGGGTCACCACTTCTTCTGGATCGGCGCACCGACCGTGTGGCTGTGGCTGGGCTCGATCTTCTCCGCCCTGGAACCGCTGCCGTTCTTCGCCATGGTGCTGTTCTCGCTGAACATGGTTAACCGTCGTCGCCGCGAGCATCCGAACAAGGCCGCTTCGCTGTGGGCCATCGGCACCACCGTGACTGCCTTCCTCGGTGCCGGCGTGTGGGGCTTCCTGCACACCCTGGCTCCGGTGAACTACTACACCCACGGTTCGCAGCTGACTGCCGCACACGGCCACCTGGCCTTCTACGGTGCCTACGCGATGATCGTGATGACCATGATCAGCTACGCCATGCCGCGTCTGCGTGGCCTGGGCGAAGCACCGGATGCACGTGCTCAGCGCATCGAAGTCTGGGGCTTCTGGCTGATGACCATCTCCATGGTCGCGATCACCCTGTTCCTCACCGCAGCCGGCGTGGTGCAGGTGTGGCTGCAGCGGATCCCTGCCGATGGCGCTGCCATGTCGTTCATGAACACCGCTGACCAGCTGGCCATCTTCTTCTGGCTGCGTCTGATCGCCGGGGTGTTCTTCCTGATCGGCCTGGTCTGCTACCTGTACAGCTTCCGCCAGCGCGGTCGGGTACCGGTCGTAGCAGCATCTGCCGCCGCGGCCTGAGACGAGTCGCAATGAGGATCGACGGCCCGACTGGTAACAGCGGGCCGTTTTGCTTTTTCAGTGCCTGCACGGAGTAACCGCCATGGCCTTTACCATCGAAGTGGAAGAGTGGGTCGGTAGTGTCTGGCACCGCTTCATCACCCGTCGCGCCAACCCGGATTTTCCGGAAGCACGGGTCGATCTCGAGAGCATGCAGCGGCCGCTGTCGCTGCTGTTCCGCGCCATGGGTGGCGCCAGCGGTGTCGGCGTAGAAGCCGCCAGCGCGCGTGATCTGCTGCTCAGGCGCAACCTGCTGCAACAGGTCGCCGGGACCTGCAAGCAACTGCCGGTGGCCTGGTGCGACGCCAGCAACCTGCGGCTGCCGCAGAGCCTGGCGGTCTATCCGGAAGTCTCGCTGAACCAGGATCTATATCGCTGGCTGGCGCTGCTCGCCGCGCAGGCCGGGCCGATGCGCCACTGGGCGCGCGACAACCAGCGCTGGACGCAGGCAATCCTTGAACATTTTCCGGCCATGCGCCCGCGCTATCAGCGTCTGGTCGAAGCCCATCTGCAGCTGCGCCCGGACCCGAGCCAGCTGCCCAAGGCCGAGGCCGCGCTGGAAGCGGCGCTGTGCCAGGCCCTGCGCGAGCCGGGCAGCGTCAGCCAGTTTCCACGCAGCGAGCGCGCGCCCTGGCCGCTGCCGCTGTGGCTGTATCCGGCCGACAATCTTGGTGAACCCCAGGCCGCCCAGCGCGCCGAAGAGGGCGAGGGCAATCTGGAAGCCCCGCCCGGCGGCGAATCGCGTCAGCGCAAGCGCGCACGGCGAGTGGACGAGAGCTCCAGCAAGGGTGGCCTGTTGCTGTTCCGGCTGGAGAACCTGTTCAGCTGGTCCGAGCACATCGAACTGGATCGCTGCGGCGACGACACCGAGGACCTCGACGCGGCCCGTGTCGCCGAGGATCTCGACGAGCTGGCGCTGTCGCGTCAGCGCATGCGCCAGGGCGGCGGGCTCAAGCTGGACCTGGACCTGCCGGCCGCGGATTTCGACGATGTGCCGCTGGGCGAAGGCATCAAGCTGCCCGAGTGGGACTATCGCAAGCAGTGCCTGCAGAAGGATTTCGTCAACCTGCAGCTGATGCTGCCACGCGGCGCCGAGGCCAAGCCGTTGCCGCTGCACCTGTCGCCCCTGGCGCGGCGCCTGCGCCGGCAGTTCGAGCACTTGCGCAACGACCGCCAGTGGCTGCGTCAGCAACCCCAGGGTTCCGAACTGGACATGCAGGCCTGGCTCGATTTTCACGTCGAGCGGCAGAACGGCCAGTGCGCCGAACGCGGCCTGTTCATGGAACAACGGCAGAATCGCCGCGACCTGGCCTGCCTGCTGCTGGCCGACCTGTCCATGTCCACCGACGCGCATCTGGACAACGAGCACCGAGTGATCGATGTGGTCATCGACAGCCTGCTGCTGTTCGGCGAAGCACTGTCGGCGGTGGGCGATCCCTTTGCGCTGTACGGCTTCTCCTCGCTGCGTCGCCAGCAGGTGCGCATGCAGGAGCTGAAGAGCTTCCGCCAGCCCTATGGCGATGAAACCCGCGGCCGTATCCAGGCGCTCAAGCCCGGCTATTACACCCGCATGGGTGCGGCCATCCGCCAGGCCACCGAGCTGCTTGGCAACTGCAAGCAGCGGCGCAAGCTGTTGCTGCTGGTCACCGACGGCAAGCCGAACGATCTGGACCTCTATGAAGGCCGCTACGGCGTCGAAGATACCCGCCAGGCCGTCATGGAAGCGCGCAAGCAGGGTCTGCTGCCGTTCTGCATCACCATCGACCGCGAGGCCGGTGACTATCTGCCATACATGTTCGGGGCCAACGGCTACACCTTGATCAAAGAGCCGCAACAGCTGCCGTTCCGCCTGCCGCAGCTGTACAAGCAGCTGACCCAGTCGTGATCGCAAAGAGAGATGCACGATGTGCGTCGTATCGGAACGCTGGCGCCGTAGCGGATGATCATCGCCTTCGCGAAGCGTATCGCCGCTCGGCCGGTCTGCAGCCCTACTCCAGCGAGGGCTGATGGGGTTGAGCGAACTTGGGGCGGCTGATCGAGCCTCGCCCCGTGCGCAAACCATCCTCCAACATTGGCCATGCGTTATTTCTGCTCGGCCACATCAGGGCTCAAGGGGTAGTGGCGGCGGCGCCATGACTGCATCTGAGCTCCCTTTGCCAGTCGTTCAGCAATATGGGTAAGGGTTTCCGCAATGGGTTTTTGACCGTTGAGCATCGGCTCCATCCGCGGCGTGACCAGCGCCCAGAAGCGCTTCATCTCTGGGATGTCCGGCATGATTTCGCCCGCCTGTGCCGAGGCATAGGTGTGCGCTATCAGCGGGTCGTGACGCAGACGCTCCATCAGCGCCAGGTTGGCCACTGCGCCCAGAGGCTTTTCTGCGTGGATCCGCGCCAGGCCATCAGGGCTGGTCAGGTAGTCCTCAATGAAGCGATGGGCCGCGGCCTTGTTCGGGCTGTTGCTGTTGATCGCAGCAGCGAGTACGCCAACAAACGGCTTGCCTTTGCGCGCTGGGTCGGCGGTGGGAATGTCGGCGATGCCGAAGCGGATATCGGCCTGACGTACTTCGTTCCAGGCCCAGGGGCCGTTGATGATCATCGCCGTACGTCCCGCCTTGAAGCCCTCCATCATGCTCTGGTAAGTAGCGCCGGAGTCCAGGGTCTGGTTGTCGAGCAAGCGCTTGATCGACTCCATGCCCTCGATGGCGCCGGGGGTGTTCAGGCCGATGTCAGAAAGGTCGTAGATGCCGTTCGTTTTCTTCAGGCTGTAGCCGCCGCTGCCGGCGATGATCGGCCAGGAGAAGTAGAGGTTGCGGTAGTCCCATTCGATGGCGCGCTTGCCCTCGGCACGTAGTCTCCGGTCCAGCGCCTCGACCTCCGCCAGGCTGCTGGGTGGCTCGGGCACAAGGTCGCGGTTATAGATCAGGCCGACCACCTCGGTCGCCAGCGGATAACCGTAGTAATGATTGCCGACGGTCATCGCTTCCCAGGCGAAGGCTGGTGCACGCGCCAGGGCTTCCGGACTGGGGGTGACCGGCGCGAGCAGGCCATTGTTGATCCAGGAACCGAAACGATCATGGGCAAAGATGACGATGTCCGGCCCCTTGCTGGTCGTCGCCAGCCGGTCGAACTGGACGGCGAGATCCTCGGGGGTGGCGACGGTGACTGGAATGCCGCTGGCTTTGCTGAAGTCCTGGCCGATTTCGCTCAAGGCGTTGTAGCCCTTGTCCTGGTTGATCCAGATCTTCAGGGCATCGCGCTCCAGCGCCAATGCGGGAGTGTTGAGAAGTATGGTCAGGAGGATCAAGGCAGATCTTATAGTTGTCATCGCTGCATCCTGCGTTGTGTCGGGGCGTCCGAGCCGCCCCGTGTGCGGTCACTTGATCTGGATGCGCTCCAGCAGATACCCCTTGGCGCCGCTGTCACCCACTCGCGTCGCTTCGTCGGCCAGACGCAGCGCGCGTTCGAGGTCCTTCTGCGCCAGTGCCGCATCGATCGCCTGGCGGTAGTACGCCGAGGTCTCCGGCAGCACCGTCGGCGCCGGCGCGGCGGGCAGTTCGTTGCCCATCTCCTGGCCGATGCTGTAGCCCGGTACGTAGCCCTTGGCGGTCGAGCCGGCGGCGCTGTCGGGGATCATCACCAGCCGGATCATGCCTACTGGCGAGTGCTTCGCCACCGGGTCGGGGATGCTCGGCGGCTCGTTGCCCAGCGCCTTGGCGTAGGCCTTGGCCGGGTGCTGCAGCACGGTCTGGCCGGCCATTTGCGCGTCGCTGGTGTAGAGGATCAGGTAGCGCTCGTTGCCCGGGTGCTCGGGCTGGGAGCGATCGATGCGAATGCGCGCATCGAGGCTGTCGCCCTTGAGCCCGGTCGGCGGTACGTAGGCGAAGTCGTCACCATCCAGCAGGCGGGTCGGACGCATGCGGCTGTCGAGCAGCATGGCGTTGGGCGCCAGCACGCTGCTGCCGGCCTGGCTGTAGAGGCGGATCTCGAATGATGGACCGCCAGCTGGCAGCGTGAAGGCGCGCAAGAAGCTCTTGCCGGTTTCGAAGTTGTAGGCCGGCGCCTGTGTGTCGATCAGAACGTCGCCGGTGAAACCGGCCTCGAGTGGCTGGAAGGGCAGCTGGTCGATACTGCTGCAGCAGGTCGGGGCGGCTGCCAGCGCATCACGCGCCTGCTCGACCGAATGTTGCAGCGGCGCCGGGGTAGCAGTGAGGGCGTCGACCCGGCGCAACGGCTCGCTGCTGCAGCCGGCAACCGTCAGGGCGGCTAGCCCGGCGGCAAGAAATAACATCCGATGCATGGTGGTTCTCCGAACAAAAAATGCCCCGACCTGCCAGCGTCGGGGCAAAGGCACCGTCTGGACGGTGGGAGCGGAAGGGGAGCCGTCGCGGTCGGTCCGCGACGGCACTTAAACGTTGCGGCTTACCACCAGGCTTCGGCCTGCACGCCGAAGGTCAGGCCGTCGTCGTCGCCGGCATCGATGGACTCGCTGGCCGCCTGGTAACGGCCGCCGTCCCATTTGGCGTAGGTGGCGAACACGCGGATCTGCGGGCGCGCCCAGAAGCTGTTGCCGGCCGACCACTGCTGGGCGAGGGTGAGCTTCTTCAGGTCGCGGCTGCGTTCGCCGTCGGCCTGCGGATCGACGCGGTCGTAACCGAACTCCAGCGCGGTGCTCATCACGTCGCTCCACTTGTACACCGGGCGTACGCCGAAGCTGGCCCAGGTCTGCCCGGAGTCGTTGTCGAAGTCGCGGTCCTCGTAGATCTGCACGTACATCATCTCGATGTTGTCGCTCAGGCCCACCACGCCCTGGTTGACCAGGCGGAACATCTTGCCGTCGCTGTTACCGGTGCTGTTGCGCCCGCTGCTGCCGATGATGCCGTCGGTGCCGTATTGCAGGGCGAGCTTGTTGTAGCCGCCGAACCAGTCGCTCTGGGTGTGCTCAAGGGTGACCAGATGACCCTTCTGGTCCTCGTAGCCGGGGTCGCGTTCTTGCTCGTCGGTGAGGTTGGCCTTGCCGTAGTCGTAGCCGATTTCCAGCTTGCCGCCCGGGTTGACGTCGATCTCGGCGAGGCGGAAGTCGAGGGTGTCGTTGGCCAGGTTGGTGCCGGTGCCCGAGCCCTGATAGACCCAGTCGCCGTCAGTGTTGCGGATCCACGCCACGCTGGCCTTGGCGAAGCCCAGGTCGATGTCCTCGATACCGGCGCCGGGGCCGGAGACATCCCAGTAGTAGTAGTCGTTGATGTGCACGTCGTGGCGCTTGTAGTAGCGCTTGCCGGCCCAGATCGCCGCGCCCGGCAGGCTCGGGATGAGGTTCTTGCCGACCACGTTGAACTGGCGGATGGAGGTGGTGCCGGCCTCGTCGAAGGGGTTGTTCTCGCCGCCGTCGGTATCGGTGCCGCCGGCTTCCCAGTCGTTACCCTGGTCGGAGCGGTAGGCGATCATGCTGTCGACGTAGAAGCTGCGGTTGCCTTCGCTCCACACCTCCTGGCCGAGGCCGATCTCGGCGTAGGTTTCGCATTCGTTGCCCAGACGATATTTCGCCGGAGCGCCGGCGGCCTGGAAGCAGGCCTGGTCGCCGCCGCCGGCCGTGGCGCCGACGCCCGAACGCAGATAGCCGTGGAAATCGACCGCCATGGCCGGACCGCCGACCAGCAGGGCGGCGAGCAGGCAGGCAGGTTTGAGGACGAACAGGGGGTGCGCGGTGTGCTTCATGACGAGGTCCTTGTTTTTCTTGTTAATGCCGAACGATCACGCCGGCGCTGCCTGCTGCGGCAACGCCGATCGGTGGCGCAAAGCGTCGGGGATGGGGCCCGGAGCGCCATCCTCCCGGCCAGAGATTTCGCTGGCGCAGCTCGAGGGCGTAATCGGTATGAGTGCGGCGTAATCCCAGGGGCGGGGTCGCTACGGGTGGGGCGCAGATGATTGCCACGGGCCTTCCGCCTGGCCACTACGCCGCCTCGAACGCGCGCAGGGAGGTTGGTCGCGAGCGGGCCCAGGGGCAGCCTGCCCAGGTCGGTCGAAGGTGCGGCCGGCGTTCATCCTCATTCGGCAGTCCGTTGCCGGATACCCGCGAACAAGCACAAGAACCGGAGTATTGCGATGAGCCAGACCCTACGTGCCGCCGTATTGGCGGCGATCCTGCTGCCGTTCCCCGCCCTCGCTGACCAGGCCGGCAAGAGCCCGGCCGGTGTGCGCTACCACGGCGGCGACGAAATCATCCTCCAGGGCTTCCACTGGAACGTCGTCCGCGAAGCGCCCAACGACTGGTACGACATCCTTCGCCAGCAGGCCTCGACGATCGCCGCGGACGGCTTCTCGGCAATCTGGATGCCGGTGCCCTGGCGTGACTTCTCCAGCTGGACCGACGGCGGCAAGTCCGGCGGCGGCGAAGGCTACTTCTGGCACGACTTCAACAAGAACGGCCGCTACGGCAGCGACGCTCAGCTGCGCCAGGCCGCCGGCGCGCTCGGTGGCGCCGGGGTGAAGGTGCTCTACGATGTGGTGCCCAATCACATGAACCGCGGCTACCCGGACAAGGAGATCAACCTGCCGGCCGGCCAGGGCTTCTGGCGCAACGACTGCGCCGACCCGGGCAACTACCCCAACGACTGCGATGACGGTGACCGCTTCATCGGCGGCGAGTCGGACCTGAACACCGGCCATCCGCAAATCTACGGCATGTTTCGCGACGAGCTCGCCAACCTGCGCAGCGGCTACGGCGCCGGCGGCTTCCGCTTCGACTTCGTTCGCGGCTATTCGCCGGAGCGGGTCGACAGCTGGATGAGCGACAGCGCCGACAGCAGTTTCTGCGTTGGCGAGCTGTGGAAAAGCCCGTCCGAGTACCCGAGCTGGGACTGGCGCAACACGGCGAGCTGGCAGCAGATCATCAAGGACTGGTCGGACCGGGCCAAGTGCCCGGTGTTCGACTTCGCTCTCAAGGAGCGCATGCAGAACGGCTCGGTCGCCGACTGGAAACATGGCCTCAATGGCAACCCCGACCCGCGCTGGCGCGAGGTGGCGGTGACCTTCGTCGACAACCATGACACCGGCTATTCGCCCGGGCAGAACGGCGGCCAGCACCACTGGGCGCTGCAGGACGGGCTGATCCGCCAGGCTTACGCCTACATCCTCACCAGCCCGGGCACGCCGGTGGTGTACTGGTCGCACATGTACGACTGGGGCTACGGCGACTTCATTCGCCAGCTGATCCAGGTGCGGCGCACCGCCGGCGTGCGCGCCGATTCGGCGATCAGCTTCCATAGCGGCTACAGCGGCCTGGTCGCTACCGTCAGCGGCAGCCAGCAGACCCTGGTGGTGGCGCTCAACTCCGATCTGGCCAACCCCGGCCAGGTCGCCAGCGGCAGCTTCAGCGAGGCGGTCAACGCCAGCAACGGCCAGGTGCGCGTCTGGCGCAGCGGTAGCGGCGATGGCGGCGGGAATGACGGTGGCGAGGGTGGCTTGGTCAATGTGAACTTCCGCTGCGACAACGGTGTGACGCAGATGGGCGACAGCGTCTACGCGGTGGGCAACGTCAGCCAGCTCGGCAACTGGAGCCCGGCCTCCGCGGTACGGCTGACCGACACCAGCAGCTATCCGACCTGGAAGGGCAGCATCGCCCTGCCTGACGGTCAGAACGTGGAATGGAAGTGCCTGATCCGCAACGAGGCGGACGCGACGCTGGTGCGTCAGTGGCAATCGGGCGGCAACAACCAGGTCCAGGCCGCCGCCGGCGCGAGCACCAGCGGCTCGTTCTGACGACATGCCCGCCCGGCCTCGGCTACGCCTACGCCGGGCGGCTCCTCCCGACCCAGGGTGGGCAGGGAGGAGGCCGGCGACGGGCCGGGCCGCCGATGCTGGCACGACAACCATAAAAGCCTTCGCGCTGCGCTGTCGTATCAGGAGCTGTTCATGTTGGCCCAGACCCGCTCGACCCCTTTCCGGCTTGGCTTCCTGGCCCGGCTGTACCTGCTGATCGCCGCACTGGTGGCCTTGCTGATGCTGGTAGCCGGCACCAGCCTGGTTGCCATCGGCCGCCTGCAAGGCAATGCCGAGCAAATCTCGTCGACCGCGTCGCGTCTGCTGGTCAGCGAGAGCTTCTTCGGTACGTTGCAGAGCCTGACGCAGAACCTGTCCGACGCCCTGGCCGAGGACCGGCCTGACCAGCTCGACGGCTATGTCGGCCGGCATCGCACGCTGCAGGACCAGGCCCTCGAGCTGTTCGCCCAGCTGGAGCGGGTGACGCCGGCACATGCCGAGACCAAGCAACGCCTGGCGGCGCTGTTGCCGGAGCTCGACCGCCGCAGCCTGGCGCTGATCGATGCGCAGCGCGACCTGCTCGCGCGCGTGGGGCGCAACGCCGTCGCGCTGCGCGACTTGCAGCTGCAGTTCTCGCGGCTCAAGCAGGACCTGCTGCAGGCGCAGTTCGTGACTGGCGACGAGCTGGTCGCCTATTCCATTAAACAGTTCATCATCCCGCTCGAGCAGATCGAGGCGCTGCTGTTCGATGCCATCGGCGTGTCTTCGATCAAGGCACTCGATGAAGCGGGTGCGCAGATCGCGCAGCGGCTGCCGGCCCTGCAGAAGAAGCTGGACAACGTTCTCCTCGATCTGGAACCGCACCAGGACAGCCGTACCGACTACGCGCACAGCTTCCAGGCGCCGTTCGCCGCCATCGAGCAGCAACTGACTGTACCCGGCAATGGTGCAGTGGCGCAGTACTACGCCTGGCTGTCCGACCAGCAGGCCAACCGAGAGCAGAAACTGCAGCTCGGTCGGCTGCAGCGCCAGGCACGCGAGGACATCGGCACGCTCATCGCCAGCGCCCAGCAGGCCAGCGACAGGCAACTGGGCCTGGCCGCGCAGACCTATCGTCAGGGTGTGGCCGGCCTCTTGGCGATGGCCGGGCTGTCGATCGCGGTGGCGCTGGCCATGGGCCTGTGGCTGGGGCGCACCATGCGCATGGCCCTGGCCGCCGTCAGCGGCAGCCTGCAGCACCTGGCCGACGGTGATTTGCGCGGCGGCTGCGAGTACCAGCGCGCGGACGAGTTCGGGCGTGTCGGCGATTGGGTCAACCGGGTCGCCGGTAGCCTGCGCGACGCACTGGCCCAGCTCGGGCGCAACGCCGACGAACAGGACCAGATCGCCCGCCGCAATGCCCAGGCCTGCAGCCAGGCGCGTGCCGGGCTGGAGAAGCAGCGCAGCAGCATAGGGGCGCTCGCCGTCAGCCTGGCCGAGCTGGAGACCAGTTTTGGCGAGGTGGCGCAGCATGCCGGCGAGACGGCCACGCGGGTCGGCAGTGTCGAGGCACTGACCCTGCAGGGCAGCCAGCGGATGGCCGCGACCCGCATCGGCACGCAAGCCCTGGCCGAACAGCTGGAAACCAGCGTGGCCGAGATCGCCAACGTGGAGGCGGTGAGTGAGCAGATCGGGCAGATTCTCGATGTGATCCGTGCGATTGCCGAGCAGACCAACCTGCTGGCGCTCAATGCGGCGATCGAAGCGGCGCGCGCCGGTGATCAGGGGCGTGGCTTCGCGGTGGTCGCCGACGAGGTGCGCGGCCTGGCCCGGCGCACGGCGCAATCGACCGGCGAGATCCAGCAGCGCATCGAACGCCTGGCCCAGGGCATCGGCTCGGCGGTGCGTTCGGTGGAGGCCAGTCGCGCGCAGATGCAGGGCACCCTCGATCAGGTCGGGCAGGCCGATCGGCTGATGCAGGAAATCCGCAGCCAGGTCGAGCACATCGCCGCCATGTCGCGGGAAATCGATTCGGCCACGGGCCAGCAACGGCTCGCCGCCGAAGAGGTGTCGCGCGGCATGCATGCGATCGATGCCGCGGCCGAGCTGCACATGGACAGCGTCGTGGCGATCAGCGACAGCAGCGAACGCCAGGCGCGCATGTCCGCCGAGCAGCAGGCGCTCTGCGCGCGCTACCGCACCTGAACGCGACCGGGCGGCGGCGACGGTCCGGTCGTCCCCCGTCTGGCCTAGGCGCGCGGGACCTGCCAGCCGATGGCCTGTGCTTCGGCGCGGCGCAGCTCGTCGAGCAGGGCGGCGCGTTGCGGGGCCCGCTCATGGGCCAGGGCGTCGGCGGCGAGCAGGTCGGCGTGGCGTGCGCCAACCGTTTCCCTGAGCCAGGCCAGGCGCTGCAGGGTTTGCGGCGTGCAGGTCTGGCCGTCGAGATCGTCGGCCAGGTCGAGACGATGCGAGCGCCAGGCCTCGCGCAGGTAGAGCGCCTCGGCCGAGCCGGCAAGGGCCGTGCGCCAGCTGTCGATCAGCCGGTCCAGCCGTTCGAGTACGGCCGGGCTGGCGCCGCGGCCGGCCAGTTCGGCCCGCCAGCGCCGGTAGCGGTCCAGGGCGATCGCTTTCTCCAGGCGGAAGGCCGCCAGCGCCCGGGCGCTGCCGAGTGCCTCCTGGCCGAGCAGCCAGGCGAAGAACTGCCGCGTTTCGAAACGCTCGACCGGGTGGAAGCCCGGGCAGGCGAGGCCATCGCTGTTGAACTCGCGCAGCGGATCGAAGCGGTACAGGTAGCCGAAGTCGAACAGCCGGATGCGGCCGTCGTCGAGTACGTTGCCGGGGCACAGGTCCCACTCGAACAGGCCGGCCGAGGCGAGCGTGATGACGCAGTCGAACAGGTCTGCCAGGCGTGTTTCATCCCAGTCGCCGACGGCCTCGCCGTCGATCCAGGGCGACAGCAGCACGCCGTGACGAAAACTCGCATAGCAGGTGTCGACGATCCCGGCGAGCGGCTCGGCCAGCTCGGGCCGGGCCTTCAGCGCGCGCAGGTCGGCGCGCCGCTGGACCTCGTTGAGAAACGAGGTCTGGCCATCGGCGTTCTGCACCAGGCAGCGCTCGCGGGCGCGCTTGAGCGTCCAGCTACGGCCTGCGGCTTCGATCCGGTAGACGTGGGCGGTGAGCCCGCCGGACAGCGTGCGACTGACATAGGGTTCGCTGCCGTCGGTGGCGACCAGCGTGGCCAGCGGCAGCGGGCAGTCCTGCGGCTGCCCGACTTGCAGTTCCGCTCCGCTGGCGACAAAGGCCAGCTGCGCCTGCTGGCGCGGGTTCAGGGTTGCGTTCATTGCGGGCTCCAGGCAGGGGGCGGCTGCGTCCCGGGCTGCGGCCCGGGACGGGACATTCAGGGGGTGAGCGATGCACCGGCCTGCACGACGACGATGCGGTCGTCGCCCAGCGTGCGGGCGAAGGCATAGGGCTGGCCGGATGACAGCAGTCGATGCGTACCTGCGCCGATCGCCGGGTGGCGCGCACGGAACTGGCCGATTCGCTGCCAGTAATCGATCAGTCCGGCGATCTCGGGTCGCTCATGCTCGGCCCAGTTCATCGGGCTGCGCGTGCCCTGGAAGGGGTCCGAACCTGTGGGCCCGAAGGCGCGGGCGCTTTCGTCGCCGTAATAGACCTGCACCGCGCCGGGCGCCAGCAGCAGGGCGGCGGCGAGCCCGCGCTGACGCGCCAGGTCGCCCTTGGCCAGCTGGTTGAACAGCGCGGTGTCATGCGACGAGGCATAGCTCAGCAGGTTGTGCCCGGGCGTTTCGGCCAGGCGCCGGGCATAGTCGGCGTAGCTGGGCTCGGCGGCAGCCAGGCAGTCGCTGGCGGCCAGCGCCTGATCCTGGAAGGCGAAGTTGATCAGCGCGTCGAAACCCTGGTCCAGATAGTCACTGGCCTCGGGGCCGTGACCGAACACTTCGCCGACCATCCAGAACGGCTCGTCGGCCATGGGATCGTCCGGGTTGGCGCGGGCCCAGTCGGCGCGGGCGCGCTCGGCCGCCACGCGCAGCTCGGCCCAGGTCGAGGGTTCGACATGCTTGACGGTGTCGGCACGGAAGCCGTCGACGCCGAACTCGCTCACCCAGCCGGTCAGCCATTCGATCAGGTAATCGCGCACCCGGTAGCCTTCGCGTGGCTCGGCGCGGGTCTGCGCCTTGCGCGCGAGAAACTCCGGCAGCGCGACGACCGCCTCGGATTCGGTGCGGAAATCCGGCAGGAAGGCCAGCGAGCCCTTGAGCGGATCGACCGTGCTGCTGGGTGGCGTGTCGTAGTCGGCGATGCCCGCCCGCACCCAGTCGCGGCCCCACCAGGCGGCCCAGCTCGGGTGCTCGTAATCCACCAGGTTGTGGTAGGCGTGCAGATTCTCGTGGGCTTCCGGCTGCCAGGTTGTCCACTGCTCGGGCAGGTACTCGGCCATACCGTCGCGCAGAGCACCGAAGCCGAGCTGCTGCATGTCCTGCAGGGTCGAGTAGCCCGGATGGTTGAGCACCACATCGAACAGTACGCGGATGCCGCGGGCATGGGCCGCGCTGATGAGCGCGCGCAGGTCGTCTTCGCTGCCCATGTTGGCGTCGAGCTGAGTGAAGTCCAGCGCGTAGTAGCCGTGGTAACCGTAGTGGCGGAAGTCGCCGCGATCGCCGCCGCCGACCCAGCCGTGGATCTGCTCGTAGGGCGCGCTGATCCACAGCGCGTCGACGCCGAGGCTGGCGATATGGTCGAGGCGTTCGGTCAGTCCCTTGAGATCCCCGCCGTGGAAGGTGCCGATCTCCTCGGCGCCATCCGGTGCGCGGCCATAGCTGCGGTCGTTGTCCGGGTCACCGTTGGCGAAGCGGTCGGTGAGCACGAAGTAGACGATCGCGTTGCGCCAGTCGCGTGCGACCGGCTGCTCGGTCGCTTCGGCGCGTTCGAGCAGCAGCAGACCGTCACTGCCAGCGGCGGGTTGCAGCCTGACCCGGCCGTCGCGGACCACCGCCGTGGCGCCGGACAGCGCGTCGCGCAGGGTTTCGCCGTCGCGGAACACCTCGCCAACGGTCACCTCCACTGCGCCGCCCTCCCATGGCTTGCAGACCGCGGTGGCTGCCTGCGGCTCGGCGGCCTTGATCGGCAGCAGGCGCAGGGCCGGCGCGGCGCCGGTCTCGACGATCAGCCGATAGCGTCCGGCCTCGGGCACTTCGTAGCGGTAAATGCTGTCTGTGCCAAGCGGCTGACGGCGAAAGGGCGCAAGGGCCACGGCCTCGCCACTGGCCTGGGGCATGCGCAACTGCAACTGGCCGGGCGCGAGGCTGAGCTCGATGTCGTAGCGGTCGCTGGCCAGGGTATTCCAGTTCAACGGCAGCGGCTGGCCATCCAGCCGGGCAGCCAGCTCGGGATCGGCCAGTACGGGCAGCGCTAGGGTGAATCCGAGCAGCAGCGACAGGGCGGGTAGGCGGTGGGCACGCATCGAAGTGGCTCCATTATGCTTTTTTGCCACATTTGACTGCGCGTTGGCTGCCAGGTATAGGCGTAAGCGCTAGGCTGATGGCGTATTTTGTGCGCTTGCGGGCCACTGCCTACGCCCCACATCTACGCCCTCCGCCTCCTGGAGGGGGAGGATGTAGATGGCACGGGACGCGCCGAGGATGGAACGACTGTCAGAGCCTCAGGCCGGCAGCAGGTGGAACAACTAATAAGAAGCCACGAGGAAAGCGAAGCATGAACAAGAAATTCTGGTGTATCGCCACTGTCGGCCTGGCGGCCACCTTCAGCCTGCCGCTGCCGGCGTTGGCAGCGATCGAAGAAGGCAAGCTGGTCGTCTGGATCAACGGCGACAAGGGCTACAAGGGCCTGGCAGAGGTTGGCAAGCGGTTCACCGCCGAGACCGGTATTCCGGTGGAAGTGGCCCACCCGGACAGCGCCACCGACAAGTTCCAGCAGGCGGCGGCCACCGGCAACGGCCCGGACATCTTCATCTGGGCCCATGACCGCATCGGCGAATGGGCCAAGAGCGGCCTGCTCACCCCCGTTACCCCCAGCGCCGAGACCAAGTCCGGCATCGCCGACTTCTCCTGGCAGGCGGTGACCTACGACAACAAGCTGTGGGGCTATCCGATCTCGGTGGAAACCATCGGCCTGATCTACAACAAGGCCCTGGTCGATACTCCGCCCAAGAGCTTCGACGACGTCCTGGCGCTGAACGAGACGCTCGCCCCGCAGGGCAAGCGCGCCATCCTCTGGGACTACAACAACACCTACTTCACCTGGCCGCTGCTCTCGGCCAAGGGCGGCTACGTGTTCGAGCAGACCGACGGCGGCTACAACGTCAAATCCACCGGGGTCAACAACGCCGGCGCCAAGGCCGGAGCCAAGGTGCTGCGCGAGCTGATCGACAAGGGTGTGATGCCCAAGGGTGCCGATTACAGCGTGGCTGAGGCAGCCTTCAACAAGGGTGACTCGGCGATGATGATCAGCGGCCCATGGGCCTGGTCGAACATCGAGAAGAGCGGCATCGATTTCGGGGTCGCGCCGATCCCAGCCATCGATGGCGAGGCGGGCAAGCCTTTCGTCGGCGTCGCCGCCGCGCTGCTCAACGCCGCCAGCCCGAACAAGGACCTGGCTGTGGAGTTTCTCGAGAACTACCTGCTCGAGGTCGAGGGCCTGAAGACGGTGAACGCCGACGTGCCGCTGGGTGCGGTCGCCAACACCGCCTACATGGAAGAGCTGTCGAGCAATCCGCACATCAAGGCGACCTTCGAGAACGCGCAGATGGGCCAGCCGATGCCCAACGTGCCGGAGATGGGTGCGTTCTGGTCGTCCATGGCCGCCGCGCTGACCAACATCACCTCCGGCCGGCAGGATGTCGACGCCGCCCTGGACGATGCCGCCAAGCGCATCACCCGATGAACCCGTCGCCGGCCGCCGCCTCGGGCGCGCCGGCGGACTATGCTCCGTTCTCAAAGGTTCCGCTCCCGTGAATGCCCGTGCCGAGTTGCCCAGCCCAGCCATGACCCGAACGACCTCCCGGGGCCTGCCCCGCTCCCTGACCAACGGCCTGCGCTGGCTGGCGTGGCTGACCTTCAACGCCTTCGCGCTGTACCTGGTGGTCGCGCTCTACGTGCAGGGGCAGATGGCCTTCGCCCTGCTCGGGCTGGTGGTGACCGGGATCGCCAGCTACCTGTTCATCAACCGGCGGATGTACGCGCAGCGCTACATCTTTCCGTCGGTGGCCGGGATGCTGGTGTTCGTCATCTTTCCGCTGCTGTACACGGTGGGCATCGGCTTTACCAACTACAGTGGCAGCAACCTGCTGAGCCTGGCCCAGGTGGAGCAGTATCACCTGAGCCAGACCTACCTGGCCGGCGAGCGTTTTCGCTTCACCCTGCACCCGAGCCCCGATGGCGAGCGGCTGCGGGTGGACAAGGGCGAGCAGGGCGTGTTCGTCAGCTCGCCGCTGACCGGCGAACCGGATGCGGAAACACCGCTGACGCTGCAGCCGGCCGAGGACGTCGAAGGGCTGGGCGAGGCGCTGCCGCTGCGCGAGGTGATTCAGCGGCGCAAGGCGCTGGAACAATGGGTCATGCAGGGGCCGGACGGCAGCCTGCTGCGGCTGTACGGATTGCGTGAAGTCGCCGCCGTCGAACCCGTCTACAGTAAGGATGGCCCCGGCGTGCTGGTCGATACCCGCAGCGGTACTCGTCTGACCGCCGACATGGAGCGCGGCTTCTATGTCGACGAGACGGGCAAAGCGGTGCCGCCGGGCTTCACCGTGTTCGCCGGCTTCGCCAACTTCACCCGGGTGCTGAGCGAGCCGAGCATCCGTGAACCCTTCGTGCAGATCTTCGCCTGGACCTTCGCCTTCGCCGGGCTCACCGTGGTCTTCACCCTCGCCGTGGGGCTGGTGCTGGCCAGCCTGCTGCAATGGGAGCTGGTGCGCGGCAAGGCCTTTTACCGGCTGATGCTGATCCTGCCGTACGCGGTGCCGGGGTTCATTTCCATCCTGGTGTTCCGCGGCCTGTTCAACCAGAACTTCGGCGAGATCAACCTGCTGCTCGAGGGGCTGTTCGGCATCCGCCCGGACTGGTTCAGCGACCCGACCCTGGCACGCACGATGATCCTCATCGTCAACACCTGGCTCGGCTACCCCTACATGTTGCTGCTGTGCATGGGCCTCTTGCAGGCTATCCCGCGGGATCAGTACGAGGCCTCGGCGATCGATGGCGCCAGTCCGCTGGACAACCTGCTGCGCATTACCCTGCCGCAGCTGATCAAGCCGCTGATGCCGCTGTTGATCGCCTGCTTCGCCTTCAACTTCAACAACTTCGTGCTGATCACCCTGCTGACCCGCGGTGGCCCGGACATCATCGGCGCGACCACGCCGGCCGGCACCACGGATCTCTTGGTCAGCTACACTTACCGCATTGCCTTCCAGGATTCCGGGCAGGACTTCGCCCTGGCTGCGGCCATCGCCACGATGATCTTCATCCTCGTCGGTGCCATGGCGCTGCTGAATCTCAAACTCTCGAAAGTGAAGGTATAAGGAGACGGTCATGGCCATGGTGCAACCGAAATCCGCGCGTTACCGGCTCTGGGCGACCCATGCGGCGCTGCTGGCCTTCGTCGCGGCAATCCTCTTCCCGCTGCTGATGGTGGTGTCGATCTCCTTTCGCGAAGGCAACTTCGCCACCGGCAGCCTGTTTCCCGAGAACCCGACGCTGGAACACTGGTCGCTGGCCCTCGGCATTCCCTACACCCACGAGGACGGCAGCGTGACCAACCCGCCGTTCCCGGTGCTGCTGTGGCTGTGGAACTCGGTGAAGATCGCCCTGGTCAGTTCGGCGCTGATCCTGCTCCTGTCGACCACCAGCGCCTACGCCTTCGCGCGCATGCGCTTCGGCGGCAAGGCGCCGATCCTCAAAGGCATGCTGATCTTCCAGATGTTCCCGCCGGTGCTCTCGCTGGTGGCGATCTACGCCCTGTTCGACCAGCTCGGCCAGCACGTCAGCTGGCTCGGGGTGAACAGCCACGGCGCGGTGATCGTCGCCTCGCTGGGCGGCATGGCGCTGCACATCTGGACCATCAAGGGCTACTTCGAGAGCATCGACGCCTCGCTGGAGGAGGCTGCCATCGTCGATGGGGCGACCACTTGGCAGGCGTTCTTCCATATCCTGCTGCCGATGAGCGTGCCGATCCTGGCGGTGGTGTTCATCCTCGCCTTCATCACCAGCGTCACCGAATACCCCATCGCCTCGGTGCTGCTGATGGACGTGGACAAGCTCACCCTTTCCGTCGGCGCGCAGCAGTACCTCTACCCGCAGAACTACCTGTGGGGCGACTTCGCCGCCGCCGCGGTACTCTCCGGTCTGCCCATCACCGCCGTGTTCCTCTACTGCCAGAAGTGGATCGTCGGTGGCCTGACCGCCGGCGGGGTGAAGGGCTGACCACCTGAGTTGAACGAGGCGCGGAACCGGGGAGCGGGAACGGTGCGAACCGGTGCGCCAGGCCACGACAAGAACAAGAACAGGGAACCGTCCATGAATGCCGCGATGCCACCTCTACTGCCATTGATACCCACCAAGCTGGCGATCCCCATGCTGCCGCCGGGCCTGCTCGAACGGCCGCGCCTGGACGAGTGGCAGCAGCGCCTGCCGCAGGTGCGCCTGGCGGTGCTGCATGCCGCCAGCGGTTTCGGCAAGACCACCCTGGCGGCGCAGTGGGCGCGGGCCTTCGATGGGCGTATCGCCTGGTTCCAGCTGCATGCCAGCGACAACCTGGGGCTGCAGTTCGGTCGCTACCTGACCCAGGCGCTGGACCGCCAGCTGGACGCCGGCTGTCCGCTGGCAGTGGCGCTGGCCGAGCAGGGCCGGGTATCGCTGGATGCGTTGTTCACCCAGTTGCTGGCCGAACTGCCGGGCGAGCACGAGGCGATCCTGATCGTGCTCGACGAGTTCGAGGTGCTGCACGACGCCGAGTTGATCGCCGGCCTGCGCTTCTTCCTGCGGCATATGCCGAGCTGGATGACCCTGCTGGTGTGCAGCCGACGCCTGCCCGAACTGGGCGTGGCCGAGCTGCGGGTCAAGCATCAGCTGCTGCTGCTCGACGCGCGCCAGCTGGCCTTCGAGGATGATGAAGTGCAGGCGCTGCTGGAGCTGGGCGTGCCGGTGAGCATCAATCGCGAGCAGGTCGAGCGTCTCAACCGCCGCATCGGTGGCTGGCCCTGCGCGCTGCAGCTGGCCTTGCAGGAAGTGCAGACCAGCCGTGGCATGGACCTGTTCCTGGAGAACCTGCAGCTCGGCCACCCGGACATCCGCGACTACATGCGCGAACAGGTGATCGAGGGGCTGCCCGAGGACCTGCGCGGTTTTCTCGAGGCGACCTGCCTGCTCGACCGCTTCGACGCCGCCCTGGCCGATCGCCTGACCGAAGCCTGTCACGGCCGCGAGATGCTCGAACGGCTCGAGCGTGGCGGCCTGTTCATCCAGCCGCTGGACAGCCTGCGCCGTTGGTACAGCTATCACCCGTTGTTCGCCGTGTTCCTGCAGGGCGAGCTGCGCACCCACCAGCCGCAGCGGGTCAACCAGCTGCACCTGCGTGCAGCCTCCGCGCTGCTGGCCGAGAACATGCCCGAGGAAGCTGCGCGCCATGCCGTACAGGCCGGCGACCCGCAGCAGGTCGACGAGATCCTGCAGCGCCACGGCCGGGCGTTCTATCGCCAGGGTCGTCTCGGGTTGCTGCAACAGTGCCTGGAAACCCTGCCGGAAGCGGTGATCGCCGGCTCGCCACTGCTCACCCTGCTGCAGGCGTGGGTGTCGCAGAACTCCTATCAGTTCGATCACGTCGAGCGCTGGTTCAAGGCCGGCGAGCTGGCGCTGCAGCGCAGCTGCTCCGAGCAGGACTGGGCGCGCATCGTCTGCGAGTTCAATGCCGTCCGCGCCCAGGTCGCGATGAACCAGGGCGACGAGCAGCGCGCCGTCGCCCTGGCCCAGGAGGCGCTGACCCGCGAGCCGCTGATCATGCGCACCTCACGGGTAGCGGCGATGTCGGGCCTGGCCGAGGCGCATTTCGTCCAGGGCGAACTGCCGCAGGCGCAGAAACAGTACGAGGAAGCCGAGCGCCGCGCGCGGGAGATCAATGCCTCGCACCTGGTGGTCTGGAGCCTCGGCCAGCTGTCGGAAATCGCCATCGCCCAGGGCCATCTGCAGAAGGCCTATACCCTGCAGGAGCGCGCCATCCAGTACATCGAGCAGCAGAACCTGCAGGCCACGCCCATCGTCGAGTTCATCTACCGGGTGCGCGGCCAGGTGCTGCTGGAATGGCACCAGCTGGACGCCGCCGAGCAGTGCGCGCTGCAGGGTATCCAGATACTCGACGAACTGGACGACCCCCGCTGGCGCCTGCAGAGTTACGCGCTGCTGGCCGGCGTCGCCTACGCCCGCGGCCAGCAGCATGCCTGTGCCGACTACATCGCTCAGCTGCAGACGATGCTCGCCGACGACCGCTACCACATCGACTGGCTGGCCAATGCCCACGCGATCATGCTCGCCTACTGGGACTCCAGCCAGGATCGCGAGGCGATCCGCCAGTGGCTGCTCAGTGCCCCGCCGGTGGGCGGCGGCGCCAACCACTTCGCCCAGCTCAATGCGCGCAACCACGCCCGTGCCCACCTGGCGCTGGGGCAGCTGGAGCGTGCCCTGCCGATCCTGCGCCAGCTGCTGACCGACGCCGAGCGCCACGGTCTGGAGATGGATCGCAACCGCAACCACATCCTCCTGGCGCAGCTGCACTGGTTGCGCGAGGAGCGCCAGCAGGCGCTGGATCACCTGCAGCGGGCCATGACCCTGGCCAGCGGCAGCGGCGCCATCGGCAGCTTCCTGCGCGTCGGCAAGCCGATCATCGGCATGCTCAAGTGCCTGCTGCACGAGCGCAGCCTCGATGAAGCCGAGGCCCAGCGCGCTGCGCGCTTGATCCAGCTGGCGCAGCAGCAGCGCGATTTCAGCCGCGCCATTCGCATCACGCTGGACGAGGCGGTGATCCAGGACATCATCAACCGCCCCGACGTGCCCGAGCTGATCCGCCGTTCGCCGCTGACCCGGCGCGAATGGCAGGTGCTGAGCCTGATCCACGCCGGGCAGTCCAACGAGCAGATCGCCGATCACCTGAACGTCGCGCCGACCACCATCAAGACGCACATCCGCAGCCTCTACCAGAAGCTCAACATCACCCACCGCAGTGAGGCGGTGCAGCTGGCGCGCGACCTGCTGAGCAAGATTCAGGGGGACTGACGCTCAGCCCTTCCACTGCGTCTGAGCGAAGGCGGGCAGGGTGAGGCGGGCGAAGTCATAGGCGACCACCGCGCTGATATCCACCTGGCTCATGCGTTCGCCCAGCAAGGGCCGCTCGCCGCGCTCGGCCTGGAGTGCGTCAAGCAAGGCCAGCGCGCCACGTGCCTGGTCTTCGCAATGGCGGTACCAATCGTCCCACACCAGTCCTTCCGGCCTACGATCGCGTTCGTAGTACGCCGCCACGGTTTTCTCCAGGCACCGACGGCGAAGGCCAGCAGGCTCATCGCCTCGCTACGCTGGGCGCCGGACAGCGGCAGCAGCGCTCGCTCGGCGCCCGCCTGCTGATCGAAATGGTCGAGGATGGCGTTGCTGTCGATCAGCACCCGGCCATCGTCCAGCACCAAGGCGGGCACTCGACCCAGCGGCGAGTATTCGCGGATCTTCAGACTATCCGTCAGAACGCTGAGGGGCTCGTTGGTGAACGGTATGTCCAACAGATGCAGGCTGACGCCGACGCGGCGGACGAATGGCGACATGTAGCGACCGATCAGTTTCACAGGCAGTGCTCCGGACGGGGTAGGGGAGCAACAACCCTAGCCGAGCCGGTCGGTTAATGCGAAGGCGCGGCCGCCGATCGCCTCGTCCGCTCGCGACTACCGTGGAGGAGCAAGGTGAGGCGTGCGCTATGGCACCCTCGGTGCTTTAGCGAAGGAGGCTCCACTATGACGATGAGCGAAAAACAGAAGATGCTGGCCGGCGAGCTATACCACCCCGGCGACCCGGAAATCCTCGCCGATCAGGCCGCGGCCAAGGCCTGGATGGTGCGCTACAACGCGGCGCTGGCCGCCTCGCCGGACGAGCGCCGCGCGCTGCTGGCCGAGCGGCTGGCTTCGGTCGGTGCCGGCGCGGTGATCCGTCCGCCGTTCCACTGCGACTACGGCTACAACATCCATCTGGGCGAAGGCGCCTTTCTCAACTTCAACTGCGTGATTCTCGACGTGGTCGCGGTGCACATCGGCGCGGGCACGCAGATCGGCCCGGCGGTGCAGCTGTACACCGCCGACCATCCGCGTGACCCGGAAGCGCGCCGCTCGGGCGTCGAGTTCGGTCGGCCGATTCGTATCGGCCGCAACGTCTGGGTCGGCGGCGGGGCCATCATCCTTCCGGGCGTGACGGTCGGTGACGATTCGGTGATCGGCGCCGGCAGCGTGGTAACCCGCGACGTACCGGCCGGCGCCACGGTGGTCGGCAACCCGGCGCGGGTGCGCTGACCGACTCGCTGGCCCGCTCTACGCCCTCGCTCGGCAGGCCAGCTACGCCCGCCTGTTACGCCTGCGCCCTCCGGCCGCCGGAGGATGTTGCGACCGCTTGCCGCACCTAGAGTGGCCCCGTCTTCACGCTCACTCAAGGTACGTGGTATGTCCGAGCAACTTCAGAACTGGTGGCGCGGCGGGGTGATCTATCAGGTCTACCCGCGCAGCTTCTTCGACAGCAACGGCGATGGCGTGGGCGACCTGCCCGGCGTGCTGCACAAGCTGGACTACATCGCCAGCCTCAACGTCGACGCCATCTGGCTGTCGCCCTTCTTCACCTCGCCGATGAAGGATTTCGGCTACGACGTGGCCGACTACCGTGGCGTCGACCCGCTGTTCGGCACGCTGGACGACTTCGTCCGCCTGGTCGAGGCCTGCCACGAGCGCGGCATGCGCGTGCTGATCGACCAGGTGCTCAACCATTCCTCGGACCAGCACCCCTGGTTCACGGAGAGCCGCTCCAGCCGCGACAACGACAAGGCCGACTGGTACGTCTGGGCCGATCCCAAACCCGACGGCAGCGTGCCGAACAACTGGCTCTCGGTGTTCGGTGGCCCGGCCTGGAGCTGGGACAGCCGGCGCCGGCAATACTACCTGCACAACTTCCTATCCAGCCAGCCGGACCTGAATTTCCATTGCCCGGCCGTACAGGAACAGCTGCTCGACGACATGGAGTTCTGGCTCAAGCTCGGCGTGGACGGCTTCCGCCTGGACGCGGCGAACTTCTACTTCCATGACGCCGAGCTGCGCGACAACCCGCCGAATCTGGAGATTCGCGAGGGCAGCATCGGCGTGCGCATCGACAACCCCTACGCCTACCAGCGGCACATCTACGACAAGACGCGGCCGGAGAACCTGGAATTCCTCCGTCGTTTGCGTGCGCTGCTGCAGCGTTACCCCGGCGCTTCTTCGGTGGCCGAGATCGGCTGTGACGAGTCGCTACGCACCATGGCCGCCTACACCAGCGGCGGTGACACCCTGCACATGGCCTATTCCTTCGACCTGCTCACCGAGCAGTGCAGCCCTGCGTACATTCGGCATACCGTGGAAGGGATCGAGCGCGAACTGGCCGATGGCTGGTCGTGCTGGTCGATGGGCAACCACGATGTGGTGCGGGTTATGACACGCTGGGCCCTCAATGGCCGGCCCGACCCGGAGCGCGGCCGGCTGCTGATGGCACTGCTGTTGTCCCTGCGCGGCAGTGTCTGCCTCTATCAGGGCGAGGAGCTGGGCCTGCCGGAAGCGGAACTGCGCTACGAGGATCTGGTCGATCCGTACGGCATTACCTTCTGGCCGGAATTCAAGGGCCGCGACGGCTGCCGCACGCCGATGCCGTGGCAGAGCGAGGCGCATCATGCCGGCTTTACCGGTAGCCAGCCGTGGTTGCCGGTGGACGACTCGCACCGTTCGCTTTCCGTGGCGGCGCAGGAAGCCGATCCGCACTCGATGCTCAACTGCTACCGGCGCTTCCTTGGCTGGCGGCGCGAGCAGCGCCTGCTGATCGAGGGCGACATCCGCATGGTCTACCATGACGACGCCCTGCTGGTGTTCGAGCGCCGGCTGGGCGGGGAAGTCTGGCTGTGTCTGTTCAACCTCGGCGACCTGCCGCGCAGCTACGAGCTGCCGGCCCAGGCGGTGCCGCTGGTGGACGTACCGGCGAGCTTCGCCGAATACGACGGCCAGTGGGCGCGGCTGCCGGCCCATGGTTTCGGCTACGTGCGGCTTGCAGGATAAGGACGTGTCGGCAGCGGTGGGCTTGGCCTGCCGCTGCGCCAGATAACGAGAGCTTGGCGGCATCAACGGAGAACAATAACGATGGCCAGTGTCACGCTGCGCGACATCTGCAAGAGTTACGACGGTACGCCGATCACCCGGCATATCGACCTGGAAATCGAGGACGGTGAGTTCGTCGTCTTCGTCGGTCCATCCGGTTGCGGCAAATCCACCCTGCTGCGACTGATCGCCGGACTGGAGGACATCACCTCGGGCGATCTGCTGATCGGTGACCAGCGCGTCAACGACCTGCCGCCCAAGGATCGTTCGGTTGGCATGGTCTTCCAGTCCTACGCCCTCTATCCGCACATGACCGTGGCAGAGAACATGGCCTTTGGCCTCAAGCTCGCCAGCGTCGATAAGCGCGAGATCGCCCGTCGCGTGGAAGCGGTCGCGGAAATCCTGCAGCTCGACAAACTGCTCGAACGCAAACCCAAGGACCTTTCCGGTGGCCAGCGCCAGCGCGTCGCCATTGGCCGCACCATGGTCCGCGAGCCGAAGGTGTTCCTGTTCGACGAACCCCTGTCGAACCTCGACGCCTTCCTCCGCGTGCAGATGCGCATCGAGATCGCCCGCCTGCACCAGCGTATCCGCTCCACCATGATCTACGTGACCCACGACCAGGTCGAAGCCATGACCCTGGCCGACAAGATCGTCGTGCTCAACGCCGGCGAAATCGCCCAGGTCGGCCAACCGCTGCACCTGTACCACTATCCGCAGAACCGTTTCGTCGCAGGCTTCCTCGGCTCGCCGCAGATGAACTTCGTCGAGGTGCGCGCCGTCTCCGCCAGCCCGGAAGCCGTCACCGTGGAACTGCCCAGCGGCTATCCACTGACCCTGCCGGTGGATGGCAGCGCCGTCAGCGCTGGCGACCCGCTCACCCTCGGCATCCGCCCCGAACACTTCGTCATGCCGGAAGAGGCCGACTTCACCTTCCACGGCCAGATCACCGTGGCCGAGCGTCTGGGCCAGTACAACCTGCTCTACCTCACCCTGGAGCGCCTGCAGGACGTCATCACGCTGTGCGTCGACGGCAACCTGCGCGTCACCGAAGGCGAAACGTTCGCCGCTGGCCTCAAGGCCGACAAATGCCACCTGTTCCGCGAAAACGGCGACGCCTGCGCCCGCCATTATCGCGAGCCGGCGATTTATGGATGAGTGAAACCGCCCCGCTGGAATGGCGGCAGGGTTCTGCTAGGCCAGCTTTAATTGCGCCTGATCGAGTGCGGTAAAACGGCTCCTTCAGGCTGCTCAGTGCCGGCGTCATACAGAGAGGCACGGTCCGCCTGATCGATGACGCTAGAACCGTTGCCGTGGCGTTTGCTTGGTCGCGTCAAAGGCCTGGGGGCTCACCTGTCGGCCAAGGCCAGGTTTACACCGAGACCGGCAAATGATGCCGCGAAGCCCCGGCGCAGCCAGGCCTGAACGCGCTGCGATTCGATGACCGCCTTGCGAAATGCGTGCGCCAGCAGGCCGTAGACAGTAAAGATGGCGAATGTCATCAGCATGAAAGTCGCGCTGAGAACGAGCAGCTGCCCAAGCTCATCGCCGGCGCCCGGCCGGATGAATTGCGGCAGGAAGGCCAGGAAAAAAATGGTCAGTTTCGGGTTCAGCAGATTGACCAGCAGCGCCTTCGCAACCAATGATCGAACCCTCAGTGGTTCACTATCGCCACCCACCGCCAGCGCAGAGCGGTCACGCCAGGTCGCGTAGGCGAGATAGAGCAGGTAGGCGGCACCTGCATAGCGCATAGTCTCGAAGACCAGTGCACTGGAATGCAGGATCGCCGCGACACCAAGAATGGTCGCCAGCAGATGCGGCAGAATCCCGAGCGTACAGGCTGTCGCGGCCAGAATGCCGGCGCGACGGCCGTGCATCAGCGCCGTCGAAACCGTATAGATCACCCCCGCGCCGGGTATCAATACGACAACCAGACAGGTAATCAGGTATTCCAGGCTGGGCATGTAGGCTCCTTGATACGGTGCTGATCGACTGAACCAGCATAGAGCATTGGCGGGCACAGCCCCAACCGGGCGCTTATCGCATCGCATGGTTCGTCGAAGGCCGCTGCCGCAAAGCTTCGAGACCTGAGCGCTGGACCCCGTCTGCCCCGCGAGGATCCAACCGCGGTAATCTGGCGCTTCGCGTCGATTATGGCGCATTCGCTCGGAGCCACAGTGAGGTACGAATGCAGGTCAGAAGATCCTCTCGATTGTTCATCGTGGATGCTGATGGACGCCTTTTACTTTTCTTGTACAAAGACGAGCATGAAGCGCCCTTCTGGGCGACCGCCGGGGGCGAGCTACAACCTGGAGAAAGCTACGCCGATGCAGCAGCAAGGGAGCTGTATGAGGAGACCGGTTTAACGCTTCGAGTCGGGAAGCTGCTGAAGGAAAGAGATGAGGTATATGCCGTAGCACGCTCGACACCGGCGCGCTGGCTGGAGAAGTATTTCCTCGTCGACTGCCCAGCGGACACGAGCGTATTCGCTGCAAAATGGACTGAAGAAGAAAAGAGCACCATTCAGAAATGGAAGTGGTGGAGTTTGAACGAAATGCAAGACCAGGCCGCATCCCTATTCAAGCCTACGTGGCTGCCTGAACTGCTGGGCGCTCTCTTAAGTGATCGTCAGTGCAGCAGCTGATTCTGATCGGGCGTGCACTTCTAGGACGAGGCTAGCGGTGGGGTGACCCTGCGGAGTGGCCGAGTCGCTACCAAAGCCTTGCTCGAGAGCGTGAACGTGCAACGGGAAGCGTGCCGAGGCCTTCAGTATTTTCCGATACAAGAAAAAGCCCCGAGAATCTTGAGATTCTCGGGGCTTTTGTTTGGTGGAGCCGGGGGGATTTGAATCCCAAACTTCAATATCCCGGCCAAATCAAGGCTTCAGCGCATTATGCAGGAAACCTTGATTTGTTGGATTGCTCACAGTGAGCGCGAGTATATGAACCTTTCGAGCCTTGTCAAGCATCGCATTCACCTATCTGTGAGAGTGGCTTTGCGTGCGTTGGCGAGTAGAGCTGCCCGCAGTCGGTTGGGTTTAGGCTGCGTTGAAGCCAAACGCTCCTGAGTTTGAAGTTACCAATGATCTAGGGAGGCGTCTTGGGTTTCTAAGGTGTTCCCGTTGGCCCCCGATCATAATCACCTCAACTCAATTTACGGTCTTATCTTGACTGCGGTTCGAGGTTCATGGAGCAGGATTGCTTGGTGTGATTCCAGGTTTCAATCGCGAAGTGCGAAAATGGATGGGGCTGACATCGCTCGCTCAAGGCGCGGTTGCCAATACCTTACGAGCGAACGTAACCAATTCAGGGCAGTCACCGTTGGTGCTGTTTCGGTCAACAAAAAAGCCTCGGATGCCTACTGCCGTTGGCCCATCTCGGTCGCAACGTTGGGAGTCACCGATCCTCCACGATGCGGTCGGGGACGCCCCAAGCTGATCGCAAATCCAACTGTAGATGGTGGGTTCGGGCTTCATTACGCCTAAATCACAGCTAAATGCATATGCGTCTAGCATGGGGTAGCAACGCAGGACGGCTTGCCGGTACGGGAAAGCCAAATTCGAGCAAACACCGATTCGAATGCCTTGCTCTTGGAGCAGTTTCACCGCTTCGAGCCCGTCAGGATATGCCTCAACGGCTGCGATCTCTTCTGCCAGGACAGTTTCCAGAGTGCTCAATTGTTCAGGGCTTGCAGTGATCCCCAAATGCGCTGCGGCTTGCGTCAACGTTATCGCAGATTTCATCAGGAAAGACGCGTCGTCCGGGCGGGGGCGCCGCCCATGCGCCTTTCCGATCTTCATCAACTGTCGGTACGGATGCGACCCATCTTGAATCTTTATCAGTGTCCCGAAAGCATCAAAAATGACGGCTTGTATGGTCATTAGACATCCCGTCACGACAGGGTATCGAAGGCTGGCGCATTCAACCGACGTGCTTGATTGGCCCCGAATACTTCGCTATAGCATGATTATTGGTTACTAGGATGAAGCCTTCCGAAGCTGCTTGTCCAATGAGCATCCGATCAAATGGGCGCTGTGAAGGAGAGGCGAGGCCGCAGCCTTAATGGCGTGTCGGCTGGTCATGGACAGCTCCTTGTAGTCGCCGTCCAGAAGAGACCTTCTTAGTACTCCTGAATCGAACTGAAAGCTGGCTTTGCTCATCGCGTTTTTGGCCGATTTTCCAGCTGCTAGCGGCGCTGATGAACAGCTCATTGGCGCGATCCTCGATCATCTCCACAGCCCCGAGTTAGCTAACCTACTTAGTCTATCCCCTCGTTGGAGGGGCAGCTGTCATGGTCAATTGCAGGCTGTAAATAATTGCGGTTTTTCCGTGACGCTGCGGTTATATGAAATTATGGCTCAGCCATAATTATTGCTGAGCCATAATTTTCATCATTTTGTGGCCTCGCCGTACAGCTCGACGCGTGGCGCGCTTCGTGCGTGCACTAGATGGGTAGCTAGGTGTTAGTGAGCAGATCTCAGCGTACGCAGACTTTCTCGAACCTGCCCCTCGCTACAAATTACTCAGATCATCCGCTTTCGTTTGCAATTTAAGCAGTCGCGAGGAGTCGCGGTACCCTTCCGCGTCACCGACGCGCCTCGCTTGTGGTGATTACCAACGGTGCGAAATTTCAAAATTCGAAAAGAAGACTCCGAGCCGGTTGGATCAGCCTCGCATCGTCCGTGGAGATATGTCTTGATCTCAAATAGTCATTGACCGCGCCCAGGGTAAGTCCGATAAGGATTATCTTCTTGCTCTTCTGGTGCATGAGTTCTGGCAATCCTTGTCAATATATACGTATTACAAATACCGATGGTCAGTGGTTGGCTTTTTCTTTTCTAAAAGTGCTTGACGGGCGGTCGTTGGAGCTGGATTATTTTATTGCATTGGTTTCAGGTTGCTGTTTTTTGTCCAATACTGAGCGTAGTGGGGCGACGCCATAGGCTTGCATTGATGAATAAAGTACTTAGTTTAATAATGGAGGTTGATGGGGTTGCGCTGTTCGCCTTTTAGACTCAGGCCATATATCAAAAGTCAGAACTGACGCTCATTGGGAAGCAAGCTTTTCATACTTGGTAATTTTGTCAAGGTAGGGAAGTTTTGCCCAGATTCTGCCTCTAGACATCTATGGTTCAGATAGAGAGACGGTATGGACGATTTAAAGAAAATATCTCATTTGTTATACGCCCCGGGTGAGGTAATGCCTGGTATCGAGATGTCGTTAGCAGAAGCGTGCGCGCGTGGTTCAGCGGCTGCGTTGCATGACGAGGTGCCTTTCTGTGTTGTGCGTGACTGGATCTGGATCGATCTCATCGTGCCTGACGCGATACGAGAAACGTTACAGGCGTCCGGGCAACAGCCCGCGATGGTGTATGCCGGCCGCGTGTTGTACGACAGTGCCAACCGTTTCCAAGAGGGGGACTGGGTGCGTACAACACAACTGATTGAGTTTGCCGATGGGTGCATTTTCAGAACGCGCAATACGCGATATGTGCTTGCTGGCCCAGGGGCTCGCAAAAGCGCCGAGCTCACTACTGTGTTGAAGATTTTTTGATGCGTAGACAGATATTGGCGGGCATGGACGTACCAGACAACCGACACCCCGATGTGCCTTGCGACGTCTGTGGTACCTCCATGCGAGTGCCTGGGTACGGCGAACAGTTCGGTGTGCTGCAAGCGCACTGGGGATACGGCGCGCGACATGACGGTGAGCGTTATCGCGTACGGATGTGTGAAACCTGCTTCTTCATGACCTTGGCGTATTTGCGACAGGAGCGACGCATACATCATTTGTTTGGCGACGCCCCGCAGCATGAAGACTACAAGTTTGGGCGTATTGCTCGAGACGATTATTGGTTGGACAGCTAGCCGTTAGTGGGGGGGAGGCAACGAGTTTTGATCCGAATTTGGGTGCTGACGTGATGGGTTCAACTAAACGAAGTATCAACCAAGCACGTGATGTATCTGGCGCGTTGTCGCGAGCAATGGATATGTCTTTTGGTAGGGAAGTTACGGCGTATCTCACGGACGCTTATTTAATCGCAGGCTGTTGTATCGGCGTGGTTCATCGTCACGTGCGGGCGGATGTGTATGGAAGGTTTCAGGACGGTCACCGGGTTCGGACCTCCGATGTACTGAAAGCTCATGAGCAAGGCGGGTTTTGGGCGCTGTTTACCGCCACGGGCAGCTTGTACGTTATTGTGACTTTCAAAGAAGACGGCGGGCGTCTGTCACTGGATTGGCTGTTGGCACAGAGGGCAAAAGGCTTACACGCAACCCCGGTAACGATTCAGTGATCCGTTTCTCGTGTCACTATTATAAAACGGAGCCCACGGTCCGTGCTGATGCTCGTAGGTTTATATCCTCTGAGGAAAAGAAGGGCGGGGTGTCATGCAGGTAAAGCGTTGGGGACAACTTGATGCGCTTCGTCAACAACTTGGCGAAAGTCGCTGGTTACTTTGCGTGGATCTGGAAGCGACTTGCGATGACTACCCTGCCGACCTAAACGAGGCGGCCCGGAACGCTCACGTATTGGAGGTCCAGCGCGACGAGATGGAGACGATCGAAATTGGCATCGGGCTGTTGGATGTTCAGTTGGAGTACAGGATTGTCGATCATTTCGGACAGTTTGTCCGGCCGCTACTTCGCCCCACGCTAACTGAGTTTTGCACGGGGCTGACCGGCATATCTCAATCTGACGTCGATACTGCAAAGCGTTTCGCGGAGGTACAAGATCAGCTTGGTGAATGGCTGAGGCCGCGAAATACAGAAGGCTGGCGCTGGTGCTCTTGGGGCGATTACGACCGAAACCAGCTGAAGGAGGACGCTTTCAGAGCAGGGGTAGATGTATTGCTGGATCCGGCCCGTCATATCAATCTAAAGAAGTGCTTTTGGAAGATTTTCGCTTGCCGTGCGCTAGGGCTGAAGTGTGCAGTGGAAAGCATGGGCCTTTTGTGGGAGGGTGCGCATCACAGGGCCATCGACGATGCGCGTAATCTGGCACGGTTAGCGCAGTTACTGCTCAGCGCGAGGCAACCGACGTAGTAGGGGCGGACGGCGCTGTGCCTGCTCATCAATTCAACCCCGTGACCGCCCGGCTCGCATCTGGCCGCCATCTCACCAGTGCATACGGAACACATCTGGATAACATCATAAAGAGATTCAACACATAGCTTGGCGCGAGGTATTGGCTGATGCACCCGAATTGCCGATACTGCTAAATGGCCAGCATGCTTGTATAGGGAGTCGAAGCGATGGCAGGGAAGCGTAAGCGCAGCAGCAAGTCTGGTGTATCTGGAGCGATGGTTCTGTGTGCCCTAGTGATTGGGGGGCTTGCTTCCGTTCCCAAGGGTGTATGGGTTTTCTTGGGCGGAGCACTTATTGTCGGCATAGGCGGGTGGCTAGTAATAAAGGCCTTCAGCAAACCGTCAGTCATGTCTTCGGCAACAACTATGCGGCCACCCCAAGGGGGAGCTCGTTCAAGTTCCTCGGACCTCGGCATAAGCACCGGCCTGACGTTTTCATTGGATGAGGTCTCGCCACTAAGTGAGCCCTCTGCTCCTGCGCAAGTCTCGGCGTCGCCCCGGCAGGTTTCGGCAAAGCGAGACGACTCTGGCTTTTTTACCGTAACTTTAGAGGCCACTGAGCGGCCTTCCCACCGAATTCCGAGCGCGCCGGCGAACCTGAATAGTGCCAACGTGCGGTGGCTTTCTGCTGGCGAAACCATCGAAGTGGCGGGCGAAAATATCACTATTGGTCTGATCTACGTCGGCGAAGATAAAAACAGGCGCAATGGACCTTCGGAACCGTCACTGATCAACCCGAAACTGAAGGTCGCACGGGGCATCGTCGATATATCTGAGCGTCTCACCCCTTACTGGCCCAGTTACGACAGCATCTCTCCTGAGGCCCGCCGCGCATATTTGCAATGGCTATCCAGTGGTCGAAAGGCTCCGCATGCCAACATCGGCTACGTGTTCTTATTCTTCTACGGTCTTGAGCGTAGGGTTTTTGTCGACGCCAAGACGGATCAGGCTGCGGCGGCCGACATACCTATCATAATTGCCGAGGTGGAGCGGTTGCTCTCGATCTATGGCAAGAATAACTCCTTCAATAACTACGCCAGTCGCTTCGTAGACTTCCTCCGCCAAGGCCAAATACTCGCCAGGCGCTATCAAAAGGCGCCGCCGGCACCGTTACCTTACGGCTACGAAATGCCTGTAGAGCTGCGTATTGGCCTGGGTCAGTTGGCGGCTGACAAGCAACCAATGCCGGCTGACTGGGCGTTGGCCTGGGTGCTGTCTGATCACAGCATCGGGAAGCGGACACCCGTAACCCGCTGTAAAGAAGCGTTCGCCCAGTTGTTCTGCATGCGCTACGAGGAACGTTATGGCGCCGGTATGGTGCTCCCTCAGAACAAGACCCGTCTGAGACTCCAATACAACACCGCTTCTGCGGGTCTACCACCCCAAGAGCTGGATGGCCTATCCGGTATCCCTGATGTCACTGCGACTAGCGCAGCTCGGAAGAAGCTGCAGCAGTTGGTTGACGAATGCACAGTGCAGTTGGAGCCCTACAGTCGTTATCTCGGCCGCAACCCCGGCACTCCTGATGCACTAGAAGGGCTGTTACAGCTGCCCGTAAACCTGTGGCCGCCAGCAGCTCGAACAGCGCTCGCCGAGCTAAAGCAACGCATCGGCGATGGCATGGTGGTCATGAGCTTCGGTGAGCTGGCAGGGCGACTGCAGAGTGCAGGTAGCCTGTCGCGAGACAAGGTTCTGACGCTCGCCCGCGCTCTGGAGTCTTTACACATCGGTATCGAGCCGGATGTGCTGACAGGCAGCCGAACACCCAAGGCAGAGGACAATGTGGCGCTCTTTGCGACCCAGGCTGAAGATGGTGATCTGCGTTCTTCGCCGGCGTATAGCGCCGCCTCTGTTACGTTGGACCTTGCTTGTGCTGTGGCGGCGGCCGATGGTGACACGTCGCCGCAGGAAATTATGCTGCTATCCCAGCATATCGACTCCTGGTGTCACCTGAGCGGTGCTCATCGGAAACGCCTGAAGGCCCACCTGCGTCTGCAGCTTAACCAGCCACCAACCCTGCAAAGCCTGAAGAAGAAACTGGAACCCCTGGCCGAGCCGGCGAAGAGGGTTGTGGCGGCTTTTCTCGCTCACTTGGCGCAGGTCGACGGCGAGGTTAGCCCCGCAGAGGTGAAGTTGCTGGAGCGCGTCTACAAGACCCTGCAGCTGGATCCGCAATCGCTCTACAGCGACCTTCATGTGGCCGCCAGTGGCAGCGCCGTAGGCTCATCGCAGACAACGCCTTCCATTCCCGGAGCAACTCCGTCCAAGCCTGTTGGCGAATTTGCTCTGGACAAAGAGCGCATCGCTCAGTTGCAGCGTGAAACGGAACAGGTATCTGCGCTGCTGGCTCAGGTTTTCGTTGACGACAAGACTGCTGAGCCAGATGACGTAGTTGTGGAAGAGACTGTTGAGGATACTTCCTCCGTTTGTGGCTTAGACGCCGATCACTCAGCCTTCCTGCGTGTACTCGTATCCCGTACCGAGTGGTCTCGTGACGAGTTGGGGGCCGTAGCAAGCGATATGGAACTCATGCTCGACGGAGCATTGGAGCAGATCAACGACATGGCATTTGAGCATTTCGATATGCCAGTCACCGAAGGGGAAGACCCCTTCGAAGTTAACCCTGACATTATGGACAAACTACCGCTATGAGCAGCATCAGAGCCAAGGACCGCGATGCGGTCATCCAGTCCCTGCGCGCCGGCGTCGTCCCCCGTGCAGGCCAGCACCTGATTCAAGTGGGGCGTGTCGGGGAGCTGGAAGCACTCATCCGTGATGTGGAGCGCCTCGCGGAAAGCGGTTCCGCGTTCCGCGTAGTGATCGGTGAGTATGGTGCAGGCAAGACATTCTTCCTCAACCTGGTTCGCTCTATCGCGATGGAGCGCAAGCTCGTCACCATGCATGCCGATCTGAACCCGGATCGTCGTCTCCATGCTACTGGTGGCCAGGCTCGCTCGCTGTATGCCGAATTGGCCAAGAATATGTCCACCCGGACTAAGCCTGATGGCGGCGCTCTGCAAGGAATAGTCGAGAAATTCGTGGCGCAGGCCAAAACGGAAGCCAAAGCGTCCGGCAAAGACAGTGAGGCCGTGATTCGCGAGCATCTCGACCAACTGGCAGAGATGGTCAACGGCTATGACTTTGCTGATGTAATCGCGGCCTATTGCAAAGGCTTCGAAGAGGGTAACGAGCAGCTCAAGGCTGATGCTATCCGCTGGTTGCGTGGCGAGTTCACTACCAAGACAGATGCCCGCACCGCACTGGGGGTGCGAACCATCGTCGACGATGCTTCGGTCTACGATCAGCTCAAGCTGCTTGCGCGATTCGTTCGGTTGGCCGGCTTTAGCGGGTTGATGGTATGTCTCGATGAGCTGGTGAACCTGTACAAACTTTCCAACACCCAAGCTCGTAACGCTAACTACGAGCAGATTCTTCGTATCCTCAATGACTCCCTGCAGGGCTCTGCTGAGGGGCTTGGTTTTGTGTTGGGCGGTACACCCGAATTTCTCATGGATACTCGCCGCGGCCTCTACAGCTATCCGGCGCTGCAGTCGCGTCTGGCTGAAAATAACTTCGCCAAGTCCGGGCTGGTAGATCTGTCCGGCCCTGTCATACGCCTCACTAGTCTGACGCCTGAGGATTTCTACGTGCTGCTGCAGAAACTGCGTCATGTATACGCGGCAGGCGTGAGCGAGCGCTATCTGCTACCCGACGAAGCATTGCCGCTGTTTATGGCCCACTGCAACCAGCGGATGGGTGAGGCCTACTTCCGTACCCCGCGGACGACCATTACCGCATTCATCAGCCTGCTAGCGGTGTTGGAGCAGAATCCTGACGCTGATTGGCGGACGCTGTTGGGTGCCGTGGAGATTGCACCGGATCGAGGCGGTGAGGCCGATACCCAAGTGGATGCGGACGATGAGCTTGCCACCTTCCAGCTCTGAATCGGTTGGCTTCGATCTCCTTGAACCGCGAATCCAGCGCTGGATATGGGCCGAGGGCTGGACCTCCCTACGCGATGCCCAGGAGCGTGCTATCCCTGCGCTCTTGGGGGCCGACCAGGATGTCATCATCGCGGCGGCTACAGCTGCAGGCAAAACCGAAGCCGCGTTTCTGCCCATCCTTACCAATCTCCTGCAGGACACGGAAAAGCCTGGGGCGGTGCTTTACATCAGCCCGCTGAAGGCTCTCATCAATGACCAGTGGGATCGTTTGGCGAGGCTTTGCGATGAGCTTGAGCTTCCTGTCATTGCTTGGCATGGGGATATCTCAGCGAGCCGCAAGCATCGCTTCCTCAAGTCCCCGGAAGGCATTCTGCTGATCACGCCGGAGTCGCTCGAAGCTCTGTTCGTGAACAAGGGAACCAGCCTGGCGGGATTGTTTGCCAACCTGCGGTACCTGGTGGTGGATGAGCTCCATGCCTTTATCGGCAGTGAGCGAGGCAAGCAGCTGCAGTCACTCATGCATCGTGTTGAAACAATCATTGATCGCCCCCTGCCCAGGGTTGGTCTTTCCGCCACGTTGGGCGACATGACGTTGGCTGCTGCCTTCTTGCGTCCCAATGCCCCTCATCATGTGTCGGTGATCGAATCCAAGGGTAGTGGCCAGATACTTAAGGTTCAGATCAGAGGGTATGTGGAGTCCAAGAAGGCGCTCCCGGTACAGCCTGAAGGTGACGATGTTTTTTCTCCGGACCATGCCATCGCAGAGCATCTCTTTCAGGTGCTACGCGGCAGCAATAACCTGATCTTCCCCAACAGTCGAACTCAGGTTGAGTGGTTCGCTGACAATCTGCGGCGCCGTTGCGAGCAGGATGGTGTACCGAACGAGTTCTGGCCGCATCACGGCAGTTTGGCGAAGGACATTCGAGAGGAAACTGAGAAAGCGCTGAAAGACGGTGACCGGCCTGCCACCGCAGTCTGCACTACCACGCTGGAGCTTGGGGTCGATATCGGCAGCATCAAGACGGTAGTGCAGATCGGGGCTCCGCCATCGGTAGCTAGCTTGCGTCAACGCTTGGGGCGATCCGGACGCCGTCCGGGAGAGGCAGCCATTCTCCGAAGTTACTGCAAGGAGCGTCAGCTAGACGATGGCTCGCCCCTGTCAGATCGACTTCGCCAGGGTTTGCTGCAAAGCATCGCGATGATCCGGTTGTTGATGCAGGGCTGGTTCGAGCCTCCTCGTGTTCATGGCCTTCATTTATCGACGCTGGTACAGCAGTGCCTCTCGGTGATAGCCCAGCGGGGAGGAGCTACAGCTGCAGAGCTGTGGAGCACCTTGATACGCAGTGGTCCGTTCACTGGGGTGGAGCAGGGCAGCTTCCTCAGTTTGCTTCGTGCCCTCGGTGAGCGCGATTTGATAACCCAGGAAACATCGGGGCTCCTGCTGCCCGGCGTAGTGGGGGAACGCCTGATCAACCACTACGACTTCTACAGTGCATTTGTCAGTAATGAAGAGTTCCGCCTGGTATGCGATGGCAAACCACTTGGCGCATTGCCCGTCTCCAGGCCATTGACCGTCGATCAGCGAATTATCTTTGCTGGGCGCCGCTGGCGGGTAACGAGCGTGGACACTGAGGCCAGGGTCGTTGTCGTGAGATCCGATCCCGGTGGTGCTCCCCCGTCCTTTGACGGGCTTGGAGCCCGTGTACATGATCGGGTTCGGCAAGAGATGAGGAGCGTCTTGTTGGAGGCGGACGTCTACCCCTATCTTGATACTACGGCACAAGAGCTACTAGCTCAGGCACGTAGCGCTTTCTCGGACCTTGGATTGGTACATTCGAGCATGACCGAAAGCGGAGGTAAGACTTACCTTTTCAGCTGGCGAGGCGATTGGACAAACGATGCCCTAGCCATCTTGTTGACGCACACCGGACTAGCCAGTGAGAACAGCGGGTTGGTCATCGAGGTTGAGGGAGATCGGACGTCGCTTGAACGCAAGCTGCGTGAGATCGCCGAGTGGGACGGTATTGATGAATCCGCTGTTCTAGCGGACGTACAGAACATGGCTCAAGAAAAATGGGATTGGGTGCTTCCGCCAGCATTACTCATGCAGTCTTACGCCACGATGCATTTGGACTTGGGTGGAGCAAAGGCCTTGGCATTGGCTCTAGTGAGCCAGCCTGCGGAGACGGCCTGATATCTAGCTTATTCGTGTGGTGCCTGCTTTGTTGAAAGCCGACTTTGGTTCATCTGGTCAATATGAACCAAAATCCAGTGCATATGGAGCACAACTTAAGACCGAGTGCTAACAAGTGACTATTTGACCGGCTTCAGTGCCTCCACACATTAGATTCCCTAATTTCCATACCGGTTCGCTTCAGACTTGCGTCGCATTTCCAAAATTGGATGGTCTGCCGCTACTTGTTTGCCCAAGTGCATGGGCCCAGGCAGACGCAGGTAGCCGTCCCACAGTGAAGGGTTCCTGCACAGCAAGGCGACCTGTTCAGCGATCACTGTCGCAGTGCTAAATGCCCCGGGCGTTATGATCGTGATTTCTGTTACGCCCAACTGCTGCCATGGATCTCGCAGGTCTCGTTCTGATACGTCGTATCTTGTGTTCTCGCGCTGTGAGCGAACGCTGCCGTACTGCTTAGACGGTGACACGAAATAAAATACCGAGGCGCTCTCGCAAGATTGAAAAGCTCCCACCTTCGTCCCGATGTAGTGAGCCGAGTTGGGAGACAAGGTGTGGTTGCCGCTGATCTGTGCTACCTGGTGATCGGCTCGAATGCGGACGACAGCGGCATCTGATGGGACGGGAGGAAGACCCTCCCCGGGGCCATCTTTCAATGCTCCATAGAAGGTTCTTAGATTGGCATCGAGGCAGACGATCAACGAGTCGTTCGAATTGATCTTGCAGTCCAGCAAGGATTGGGTGACCAATGTCTTCAATTGGTCAGGCTTGAGCAGAGTGTCCGTCCCGTGGATGGCGGCCAAGCCCTCGCCGTAGCTGAACCATTTGCCATTGGAGTCCAAGCAAGATTCGAACCAGAAAACCTCTGGTTTATTCCCGCCCAACACCGTCCGGGTGATAACCGGCAGATAGATGGCCGGGCCTTTATCCTGAATTCTATCCAGCAAAATCGACAGCACCGTTGTGCTCGCCGGCATCGATTTTACTTTGGGCGTCGGAACGGGGAGGTGCCCGCTTAGTCGAATCGCTTCGATGATCGAGTTGGTAGCTTTGAAATCACGATCATCCGCTTTGGTCTTCCGCCTCTTAGCTTGTGCATCAGGGTCGATATGCATGATGAACTGGGTCGCGATGCCGTGCTTTGCCAGTACCCTTCGAATGACGTGCTTGGGGTCTAGCCCTGCTTCCTGAGAGGCAGCGGACGTACTGGTCTCAACGATCATTACCTTTGCGCCATTTTCAGAAGCCTGCTTGCTAGCGGGCACCACATGGTTCATTAGCCAGTCGTTTAGGCTGTTGCTGTCATGTTTTCCTTCAAGCATTCGCTGCGCGTCCGGTACATCCAGGCGTGTCAGTGCCACGAGAGGAGGCATCACCTTATCGAAGAACTTGCTGTCCTGGGCCAGGGTGGTACTGGCTGCATGTAGCCGCAGCATCACGTCAGCGTGTGCTGCGAGTACCATCGCGTTCAGATTGGCGGCCTCTCCCGTGTTGACAACCTTCTCCTCTCGTAAGCTAGCCACCGCCTTCTTGACCAGAAGCGGAGCCGTTCCAGGCAGACTTGCAAGGAGGTGAAAGCCGGCTTGGTCGAGGAACAGCGGGCCAGGGCCTGACGCAATCATTGGATTTGACGGTGGGATGGCGTAGATGGGTCTCACGTCGCTGTCGACGGGGATGTCGCCGTCGACCATTGGAGGAAACGACTGTACGCCCATGAAGGTCAGCAGCTTCTCGACAGGGTGCTCGTACGTAGTTTCCCAGCCTTCGTCCGTCTTCTTGGTTTTGAGCTTCGCTTTGACGATCAGGTCGCCGGTTTTGACCCAGGCATGTTTTTTCTTGCCTACAAGGTTGGGCATCACCTGGGTCAGTTTCACACGTAGCTGGATGTAGGGCTGCGGCCGACCGTGCAGCAAGACAAGAGTCGGTTCGATAGCATGCAGTGCACTGGCATATCGGACATCATTTTCGGAAACGATAGGGTCATCCCATGCAAGCAAGCTGGAATCAGCTGCCTGGTACAGCTTGATGGGCCTCGCTGCCTGCATGGGCGTTTGTATGAGGGCTTGTCCCACCAGCCAAGGAATGACCGTATACGCGAGCGATGAAATGTCTCCAGGCGTGACTAGACGACTTGTATCCAGCGGCACCACGTCGGTGACGATCAACTTTCCTTCAATGCCGACCAGTTGCTCGTTCCAAATCCTAAGGACGTCCATCGACCATAGGTGGAGCACCTCGTTGATAGTGTCGACCGACAGCGGATAGAGCATGAGAATTGCCGAGACACCGCCCTTTTTTTGGGGGAATAGGTCCACCTTTACGGGGCCCCGGGAAAGAACGGCAAGCATCTCCTCCAATCCTGTCGTAGGCAGGCCCGGATGTGGCTTTTTAACCAGCCCCTGAAGCGCTTGCCACGCGTCGAGATACTGGGGGCCGATTACCACACGGTAGGCTTGCCCCAATTGGGTCGCATCAAATTTGAATAGGCTGGTGCGTAGCTCAAGGGCCTTCATCTCGCGTCCTTTCTTGATTCATTGATGTATTTCAGAAGTGCTGATGCGACGCCGGCATGGTGACGTTCGAACTGATCCCAATCTCCATCCTTCTTGAGTTGATGGACGCTCTCGTTGAGCATCTCGTGCCAAGGCTTGAGGCCATTCAGAAACGCGGCATCAGCGAAGTAACAAGTTACCGGAGTACCTCCTCGACGCCCCCGTCCGATGAGTTGAGTGAGGCTCACCAGGATGTTCATGATGGTGTAATGACGGATGTTATCCGGTTGCTGGCTAAACGCCGGGCGTGCGGTACGAATACTTTGTAGGAGAGCATTGGAATGCTTTCGCTCCTGCATCATCAGCAAGCCAGGGCTGCTGTAGAAGGCAACCGCTTTCCCCGTCTCGTAGCAGATATGGGCAAGGTTGTTGTTTGGGCTGTCCGAAGAGGGCAGTGGACGGACGCAGATCACTACGGCGCCAATCGCCGAAAGACCATCGGCGTTTACGATGTTATGGCCGCGCGCCATAGGGCCAAGCGCACTGACCAGCAACGTCTTGTCCTTATGCCGGCCGCTGGTGAATTCCGCCAGGTCGTCGTAGACAAGTGTTTGCTGTGCTTCGAGTGAGGATGGCTTGTACTCGCTCTGTCGTCCTCGCACCCAGCCTACCAATTGGCCAGGGCCGCCCTGCATTTTCGCGAGGGTCATGGCCAGCACTTCAGCATCCGTATCGCTGTTGGTGACCAAGAGCAGGCGAGCGCGCTCTTGGGTCTTTGGGTCGTTTGCCAGGCTCTGGAGACGGGCTTTCGCCCAGGGCCATATTTCTTTGGCAAATTTCGATACCAGGAACTTGCGCTCCGCAAAGGTGGCACCAGAGATGGCGGTCGTTTGGTTGACGTTCTCGAAGGTGATCTGGCCAGCTGCATCCGGAACGTCGATGAAGTCTTTGGCTCGAAGGTCGTAAGCACTGGCTCCGGGAAAATATGCAGTGGCAGAGAACCCTATGAACAACCGTTTCACACCGGCATAGCCCAGAGCACTGACATCCGGAAGTGAAAGTAGAGTGCTGTGCGGATCACCGCGCATGGCGACGACGTTCAGGGTCGAGTCATTGTCGCTACTGTCTTTCCGCTTGAAACCAAACACGGCCCGCTGCAAGGGGCCGTTGGGGGTAGGACTCAACGGCTCTGGCCCTGCAATGCTCCTTCGAACCTCATAAGCGTTTGGGATCTCGGCGTTGACGAAGGCAGGAAGCTCAACCTGGAGGTTTCGCAGGTGTGTTTCGATGACCAGCAGCGTGCCACGCAAGATCAACGATGCTTTTAGGCGGATCTGGTCATGCTCTTTCAGCGGTGCAGGAAGCAGACCACTGTCGGACAATGCCTTGATGAGATGACCAAGGTTGACCGCCAGGGTTTCAAGCTTGTGTTCGCCATCGTTTGAGCGCCAGCAGGCAAGGTGGTGACTTAGCCTTTCCAGGTGGGGTGGTATGCGGTTCGTGTTGTTGAACAGCTGTTCCAGCTCCTCGCGATTGATTCCCAGCTTTTCGGTTATGAAGGTGTCGTCGGCATCTGACCAGGTTGTTTCCTTCTTTGGCCACTCGAAATATTTTTCCTGCTGAAGGTTCATGAGCTGGCTCACACTGAGCGTGCAATAGGTGAGCGCCCAGTTCACCCGGTACAGACTGCTTCGATCAATCCCAAGTATGTTTGACCGGCCAACAACGGTGTTGAACAGGCGCAAGAGAGGGCTATTGTCACCCTGGTTGCCAAGCTTCAACTCGATGACACTGCTGTCGATGGCTGACTTCAGCAGACCGTCGATTTCGTCGACGAGAAACACCGGGGCAGTCCGGAGCAGCAACTCGATCAGGCTGCGCGGTCCAGGAAACTGGTCGGCGTCGGACAGCGGAATGCGCGTAGTGCCCGACAATAGGGCATGATGGTTGATCACCACGATGTCGGCTTCAAGAGCTTCTGACAACATTCTGGTCCGACCGCATTTGAAGAGAAAAGGACAGTGGTTAAGCCGTTTTGAATGCTCAAGTCGGCCTTCCTCCTGGGTCGATACCCGAACGTTGAAGCAAGGCTCTTTACCGGGTTCGACGTCGAGGAGGTCGGACGCGTAAGCATCCAGCAGGCAGGCATAGTCGTACGCGGACGCAGTATTGCTCTGCGCGAACTGGATCTGTGCACGCTCATAGACCCGCGTCGCTGAGTGCAATGGTGCAACCTTCAGATCAGCCGCTGCCACAGCTAGCGACTGCTTGAGAATACGTACGGTGTTTTCCAGTTCGACTAGCGTCGGTACCGCAATCACGACTCTGTGACCTCGGCGAGCCGCGTCAATCGACATCATCACCATGGCAACGCTTTTGCCGGTTCCAGTGGGGGCATTCACGCGGTAAAAATTGCCCGAGTCTGCTGCGCGTCTGGGTTCTGATCCCCAAATGTTGGTCAGGGAGGCTTCGTGTTGGCTGTGGAGATTGGGCGTTGCATCGAGTTGCTGGGCGAGTTCGCGTAGTGAGCCAAGCTCCCACTTGATTTCCTGCACAGCGGGCGATGAGGGGATATGGATGTGGCAGTCAGCGACTTCGAGGACGCTCCGCTCGCTTTCAGGTACAACGAAAACCCTGACCTGATCTCCAGCGATATGCTTGAGGACTACGTCCCCAGACTCTGGGAGCTGGGCATAGACCGGTGTCGCCCGCCCATACTTGAGTGCCTCGAAGTATTCCCTGATGAGCTGGTCGGCATTCAAGTGCGGTGATATGCGATAGCAATCCTGTTCGTGGAGCTCGTCACTCAGCTTGCTCGCGTCGATCAACTCAAAGGGGCTGCGCTCACCTTTGATAATCGCCTCGGCGCTCATCAGGAAACGCTTGGGTTGGGCTACAAGTGAGGGCCTGAGCCGCAAGCTCTCGGCTATCAGCAGCTGATCAGCGTCCTGAAGCGCGCACCAGGTGCTCCAGCCGCGTGTTCGGCCCGCGCAGAGAGCTGCTGCATCGGCCAGCATGGGTTCACTGCCCACATATCGCGCAGCCAGGGCGAGGAAAAGCGTTGTACTAATGTCAGAAAGGGGCTGCATGTTTTTGTGCCTCCCTTACGCACTGGCTCTGCGTGAAGACCGCAACCCCTGCTGGGCAGCGTTGGCGGAGCAGGGGAATGTTCTGCATCTGGTAATCCGGGATTACGATCCAGCGAGGCTTGCTCGAAGGGATTGATTCGATGTGTTTGGCCAGCTCGTAGGACGATATCCAGACCTTGGCATCAATATCCTGGTAAGCGTGGCCAAGACGGATACGCAGATCCGTTCGATCCACATCAGGCCACAGCTGCACCTCCAAACCTTTCGCCACGAGCGCGCTTGCGAGCGCAACCTCAAGCAGTCCAGGTTGGAGCGTGAATTTCCATAATGGCGGTTTGAGCATCAGCCGGTCTTCGACGGGGTGTCCCAGAAGGATGCTGTTGTCTACACGGTTGATCAGTCTCGAACCATCACGAACAAAAAGACTCTTTTTGTCCTGGCACCAAGCGGAGTCGCAACTGACCTGGTGCCGCTGAGCATTCATCGGCCATTTGCATTCGGGGCATAGATACAGAAGCCCGTTATGGTGCAGGTGAGGGGGGATGGGCTCGTAGAACTCGCTTAGAGAAAGATTGAGTGGAACGAAGGATTCTTGGGCCTGGAAGGGAACGATCACGCCATGCTCAATCAGAAACAACCGGAAGTTTCGATAGTGTGTCTCACCGTCAGCCCGAAGACGGCACGCTTGCTTGACCCGGTTTACGCTGGCCTGGACTTGCTCCCACAGCCCCCTTACGTCGAGCTCAAGCAGCATCTCATTGCAGGTTTGCGTGGCGATGTTGGAATACAGTAAGGGGCCTGAGTAGTCGGCCCTGATAGCCGAAGGCAGCCAGTCCTCAAGGGGAACGCTCAGCTTGCGCTCCAATTCTATGGCTGACATTGGGTAGCCAACAGGCTCAAGACGCCAGAGCAGGGCGCAAGCCCGCTGCAGCAAGGGAAACGCCAGTGCCCTGTTCTTACTGCAGAGTGATGCGCCTTGAGCGAGGAGTTGCAGCAGATGCTCAGGTTGCTGTTTATCCATGCACTGTTCTCCACTGCGTCAACTTTGGTCTTTAAGTGGGCCGAATGTGAGCAGCTTTAGGCCATAACCTGAGTATTCAGGGGCTACCCAGCCAGTGGGTGCGATATCGCATTTGATTTTGGCCTCTAGCAGGATCAATAGGTCGAAATAGTCGCTTATCGACATATCGCAATTGCCTTCTATTACGAGGATTGCATCGGCCGCAGTAGTGAGTCTTGTATGCCCAGCCTGCGCTAGTAATGAATCTATAGCTGCATTTGGTGTTGAGCCCCAGCTAGTTGCTGCTTGACCAATGCAGTGTTCAGGCAACTGCCATGTGGGGTAACTATTCCAGTTCAACCCTGGGATGCTTTGCATCTCTCTTGCTAAGTACAGGCTTGCCCAGAAGTCACACAGAGCTTGCTCAGTGCACCATAGATAGCTGCGATAACCCGGATATGCTTGTGCCATGCATGGGGCTAAATGATGGATGTGGATGATGGCTGCTAGTCGATCTAGGTGACTCGCGGGAGGTAGCTGGTCTGGAGATGAGCAGAAAAAATGAAGCTCATCAAAATGCTGTTCAGGCCAAGGTTCGTCTAGTCCGTGAGCGGAAAAACGATGCCTGTCGAGGCAGTTGATGCTTTCGGGGAAATAAGCTCTGGGCAGTTCAAGTATTTGGTCTGCTAGTCGCTGAGCTTCGGCTTGTGTTTCTGCGATCAAGGCGATATCGAAACTTACCGAGTATTGTTCCCGTAGATTGAGAGCTTTCTGGTGCGTTTCTGTCTTAGCGCTTTCGGTATCGTCACCTTGGTTTAAAAGGTGGTACAGATAGTCGCTAGGCTGCATGCGCTTGCGATGCGCGTTGTTCATCTTTAGCGCACCTGCACGGGGCCGTTTGCGCACTTGTAACCGGGGTATTGGGCTTCAGCCGTGACGCGAGCCATCTCGGAGCTGACGGCCTGTACCGTGATTGTAAAGTTAGCGCGTGGGCCCGCATTAGGTGTCACGCGTTGCAGGAAGGCAGAGTAAGTCTTCATAGCTGAGTCTCCATGGTCAGATGACAGGAGACAGAATGGGTTGGGTATGCGACAGCCTGTGTCGCATTCAACCTTGTTTGTACAGTGCCGCCATCCGATGCGCCGATAAGGCCATTTGTTGTCTTAGCTCAACCGGCTCAAGAACCTCCAAGTGTTCGCCCTGGCTCAATAGCCATAGTTCCAGCCCCTGGCTAAGAGGCAGGCTGCCCATCATCAGCCACCAGCCATCAGCGGTGGGCTGTAGCTGTTGATCGGCAGTGAGCGCGTTCTCGTCTAGGCGTTCATAGAGCGTCTGAGAAATGCGCAGCTTCAGTTGAGTTGGGTACTCAGATTTCTGGGATATCAGGCTGCGCTTGACCTCGAACGAGTTCATCTCAAAAGCGTCAGGAGTTCTTAGGTCTTCCCATGTAGCCTTGGCAGACTGAAAACGATGCAGGGGAACGGATGCCAGTTTGCCTTCGGGCAAGCCTTTGAAAACACATACGAGGTAGATATTGGAGTCTTGGTAGGAAAGTCCCAGTGGCTTGATATGTAGGGTTCGTGGCTCACTGGCGCCGCGCTTGAGGTAGAACGCTTCGATAGATGCATCATCCAGAAGTGCTTGTTGGACAACCTCCAGTACCTCTGGCTTCACCTGGCCTGGTTCCAGGACAACGAAGCGGGTGTTGCTGATGACCTTGCCTGAGCAGTCTTGGCTAGGACGGTTTCCTTTCAACAGTGATGTTGCGTAATCCCGAAGGGGCGCCAGATTTGCTACCTGCGCCGCCATTCCGAATCTAGCAGCGTGCTCCATGATCATGACGAGGTTCATTGCATCTGTTGGCAGCATGCTCAGTCGCGATAGCGATTTTTCTGCCCACCACAGTTTTGCTTTGCCCTTGGGCCTACTGTGCACATGGGGGAATTTCTGTTCGAGTTCGCTGAGGTCACGTTGAATGGTGCGTTTATCAACCTGGATGCCCTGATTGGCTACTCGTTGGTGAATGGCGTTGCTATCGAGAGCGCTGTCCTTGCTCGGGAGAAGGCCAAGGATGAGCTCATGGCGGAGTAGCTGTTCCACACTTCCGTCCCTGCTTGTGTGCGACACAGGCTGTCGCATGGCTGTTGAAAATGGTCAGGCACAATCATCGATGAGGCAGCAGCATGAGCAAATCTGCGGAAGTCTTCAATCTCATGGATAACCTTCTTCCGCGGGCTGAAGACGTCGAGCTAGCTGGGCCTGACGAGTTGCAACGCCTTTACGCTGGCATTGGAATGCCATCGCTGAGAGCGATGGAGCTAAGCGGGCAGGCTGGTGTTACCTATCACGAGATCAAGGCAGCCAATCCGCTTCTTGGATTGGTTGATCCGATCAGAATTCGAAATCGCTATGTGGAGCTGCGTGAGCAGGCCCTGATTGGTGACGAGAATGCACTCAATGATCTTGGGTGGTGGTGGCTCAACGGTTTGCGGCTTAAGCCAAATCCAGCTCTCGCCAAGAGGCTGCTGAGGATTGCTGCGGTAATGGGCTCCGCAGAGGCGTTATTCAACCTCGCCGAGCTGGCCTTTTACGGCAAGGGGTTGACGGTCAATCAGGACTTAGCCGTCGACTATTACGAGCAGGCTTTCGAAGCAGGGATTCCCTGTGCTGCGCAAGCATTAGGGGGCTTGTATGAGCGTGGGGACGAGGGTGTCATCGTCGATCATGGCAAAGCCATCAGTTGGTACAAGCGTGGAGCGGCCGAGCAGGACTTGATGGCGTGCTTCTCACTCGGCAGGTTGGCTCTGGATGAGACATCACCTGAGTATGATCCAGCACTTGGCTTGTATTGGCTGCAGTCGGCGGCCATGAGGGGGCTGGTGCTGGCGACTGAGCGACTTGCTGAATTTTACTTTTCTACCTTCGAGTCTCCACCGGATCCAGATGGGCTGCTGTTTCGTTTCTGGCGGGATCTGGCGATCAGCCAGGGAAGCTTGTGGGCCAGAGAGTTGCGTGCATCGGATGTTGCTATTCAACAGGTATGCAAAAGCTCATAGCATGCTGGCTTTATGCCCCTGCAGGGATATCAATAGGTGCTGGGGTTAGGACTAAGAGGAAGGGAATGAGTCTGACTGGAAATCAAAAGGCCTTTGCACGGTACCTGGCTGATTTATGGGGCAGGCCAGAGGCACTGGGGGAGATGCGTGGTTTGTTCCCAGTGGGAGATGCTTCGGAGGCAGGGCTGCTGCATAGCTTTCGCATTAGCAAACATCAGAGCTGGAAGCCTTGGAAAGGGCGTATTGCCTCAGCGGTTCATCATTGGTGGTGTCATTCGCTTCAGGAGGCCTTTCTCCATTACTCCTGGCCTGATAGCCCTAAGCCTAATTCATTCCAATGCATTGCCGCCCGTTTACGGCAAGCACTAGCTGTGCATGATCAAGCAACTGCCCGCGATGCATGCCTGGCTATATTCCGCTGGGGGGGCGTCCGGGGACGTAAATCTCTGGCTTGGGTCGAGGATCAGTACCAACAAAAAACGCTATGCCAATCGATCATGCAGGCAGTCCAACTGCTTCAACCTGGATCTGCACAAGGCCTTGCTGCATTCGATGGCAAGAAACTCCTGATGAATTCCGCTATGACAAAGGTCTACGCGGCTGCCGACCCTGACCACATCATTATCTACGACGGTCGCGTTGGTGCTGCACTTGGATTGCTCGCCCGTCATTCACTTATGCGTGCTGGCGTCCCTGGCGTCCCTGCTGATTTATCCTTTCGGTGGGGGGCCGGACAAGGCGATACGACGAATAGAGATCCATCGCTGGGGGCGTTCAAGTTTCGCAAGCTCAATGCCGCTCAGTGCCAGCTATGGGCGGGACAGGTGTTGCTTGCAGGAGAGTTGCTGCAGCAAGTGATGGCCTACAACCCAAGCATTGGCTCCATTGCAGAGCTTGAGAAAGCCCTCTTCATGATCGGTTACAACGTAGATACAGATCTCCCCCCTCTGCCGCTTCCCCGGGTTTCCCCATAAGGAGATTTACATGGAGCTTTATCGGGCGATTCCTGCCAGCCAAGTGGGGAGGGCGGAAAAAGATCTTCGTCGTCACTCAACGATGCGAATACCCAGCAATGTTCCCTACGTGGTCGACAACCTCTGGGAGTCTCTTCGGCCGAAAAATATGCCGTCCCGCCGGCATGCAATTTACGCCAGCCCAACTCCTGAGCTCGCTTTGCAGAATGCCAGTGCTCCGCTGGCGGATGGCGATGAATACGTTGCCTGCCGGGTTGTTGTAGAACCGCAGAAAATCCGTATTGCTCAGCTTCAAGTGACCGATGCGCGCTACCACAGCGACATTCGTTTGATTGGCAAGTGGATCAGTCAGCATGGGCAGGAGTTGGCTGAGCTTTCGTTGGATCAAAAGCAGAAGCTTGCACCGCTCTTTATGCCGGGCCTGCATCGACGTGAGCTGACCGAGCTGTGGAAGGCCCATCCGTTGGTGGCCGCGCTTTGCACCTATGCGAGGCAGCACTCTTCGTTCTGGTCCTCCGCATCTGACAGCCCTCGGTCTTCGGATGGTGAGCTGTTCTTTGAATTGGTCGATGATGCCAATACCTACCGGCTTGAAGTCATTTGAGGTTGCCGGAGCATTTCTCCAATCGCTGCCTCAGCTCAACGACGTCACTTTGCTTCTTCCGTGATCGATCCCGTGCGACACAGGGTGTCGCATGTGTTGATTAGCTTTCACTCCAGCGTACCTAGAGGGATGTGTGTCTATGCAGGAGCTTCAGCCTGGTCTCGTTGTCATCCATGGCAATCATCTAGAAGAACTGCGAGCCCTTGCGGTGCAGTGGATGCGTACCCACCCGCTGCGCCCGCTGGAAAACGAAGTGCTGCTGGTGCAGAGCAACGGCATCGCTCAGTGGCTGAAACTGGCGCTGGCCGAAGACCCGCACAACGGCGGCTGCGGCATTGCCGCGGCGCTGGATGTGCAGTTGCCGGCGCGCTTTCTGTGGCAGGTGTATCGCGGGGTGCTGGGGGCGCAGACCACGCCGCAGTCCTCGCCGCTGGACAAGGCCGCGCTGAGCTGGCGGCTGATGCGCCTGCTGCCCAACTTGTTCACGAACCCGGTTTTCGCAAGCCTGAAGCGCTTTCTGGAAAAGGACGATGAACAGCGCAAGCTGCACCAACTGTGCGAGCGGTTGGCGGACTTGTTCGACCAGTACCAGGTGTACCGCGCCGATTGGCTGGAGGACTGGGCTGCCGGGCGGGATCAACTTCAACACATCAAGGGCACTGCGCAGCCATTGGATGCGCCGAACCTGTGGCAGGCGCAGCTATGGCGCGAGGTGCTGGCCGACGTTGGCGAGGGCGCGCTTGAACAAAGCCGCGCAGGAGTTCACAAACGTTTCGTCGCTCACCTGCGCAGCGCTGCCCAGGCGCCAAAGGGGCTGCCACGCAGGGTTGTGGTGTTCGGCATTTCCTCGATGCCTGCGCAGGTGCTCGAAGCTCTGAAAGAGCTTTCCCGCTACAGCCAAGTGCTGCTGTGCGTGCACAACCCTTGCCGGCACCACTGGGGTGATATCGTCGCCGACAAAGACTTGCTGGCGCACCACTATCGTCGCCAGCCTGCCCGTGATGTTGCCGCAGCTGCGAACGAGTACGGCCAGCCCTTGCTCGCCGCCTGGGGCAAACAGGGGCGAGACTACATCAACCTGCTCGACCACCACGACGAGCCTGACAGTTATCGCCACCTGCTCGACGGCCTCAATGGCGGGCGTATTGACCTGTTTACCGAGCCGGATACGGAAACCCTTCTGGGTCAGCTGCAAAGCGATATTCTCGAACTACGCCCGCTGCCGGAAACCCGCGAAGCCTGGGGGCCGGTAGACGCTACCGCCGACCGCTCGCTGCGTTTTCATGTGGTGCACAGTATGCAGCGCGAAGTGGAAGTGTTGCACGACCAGCTGCTCGCCCGCTTTAGCGCCGACAAGCAGTTGAGCCCACGGGATGTGATCGTGATGGTGCCGGACATCAACGCCTACGCCCCCCACATCGAGGCAGTGTTCGGCCAGGTGCCAAGGAACGACCCTCGCTACTTGCCGTTTACCGTGGCCGACCAAGGCCAGCGCGGCCGCCAGCCGTTGCTGATCGCCCTAGAACACTTGCTCAAACTGCCCCACAGCCGCTTCGCTGCCAGCGACATTCTTGACCTTCTGGACGTGCCGGCCTTGCGCGCACGTTTTGCGATCAACGAATCCGACGTACCCACCCTGCAACGCTGGATCGACGGTGCCGGTGTGCGTTGGGGGCTCGATGCCGAGCAGCGCGAAAGCCTGGGCATGCCGGCGGGCCTCGAGCAGAACACCTGGCGCTTCGGCATGCGGCGCATGCTGCTTGGCTACGCCGCTGGGCGAGCGCCTCAGCTCAACGGCATCGAACCCTACGACGAGGTAGCGGGGCTGGAGGCTGCCCTGGCCGGGCCGCTGCTGACCTTGCTCGACCACTTGGACGTGGCCCTTCACGAGCTCCAGCAACCGGCCACGCCGGTGCAATGGGCTGAGCGCCTGCAAGCCTTGTTGAAAGTGTTCTTCCGCCCGGTGAGCGACGCCGAAGAGCTGTTGCTCAGTCAATTGCTCAAGCTGCTCGAAGGTTGGTTGCGCACCTGCGAGGTGGCGCAGTTCGCGCAGCCAGTGCCGCTGAGTGTGGTGCACGAAACCTGGCTCAGCGGTATCGAAGATGGCGGCCTGTCGCAGCGCTTCCTGGCCGGCGCGGTGAACTTCTGCACACTGATGCCTATGCGGGCGATTCCGTTCAAGGTAGTGTGCCTGCTGGGCATGAACGATGGCGATTACCCGCGCCAGCAGTCGCCCGTCGATTTCGATCTGATGCGCAATGACTACCGCCCTGGCGACCGGTCGCGACGTGAAGATGACCGCTACCTGTTGCTGGAGGCCTTGCTGTCGGCCCGCAAGCAGCTGTACGTGAGCTGGGTGGGCCGCAACATCCGCGACAACAGCGAGCGCGTGCCCTCGGTGCTGATCGGCCAGTTGCGCGACCACCTGGCCAACGGTTGGCGCTCGGCAAACGGCCAACCACTGCTGCCAGCGCTGACCCAGGAGCACCCACTGCAACCCTTCAGCGCCGCCTACTTCGCCAACGAGCCGGGGCCTGATGGCTTGTTCACCTACTCCAGCGAGTGGCGCGAGGTGCATGACGAACACAGCTCGCAGCCAGCAGGGGAGCGCCTGCCCGCGCTGGTGCAGGACACGCCATTGAGCCTGCGGCAACTTTCCGAGTTCGTGCGCGACCCGGTGGGCGCTTTCTTCAGCCAGCGGTTGAAGGTCAAATTCGACGACGACGAGTTGGTAAACCGCGATGACGAAGCCTTCCAGCTCGATGGCCTGGAAAACTGGCAGCACCAGGACAGGCTTACCCAGGCGCTGAAGCGCTGGGTCGAGGAGGCTTACGATCCCGAACAGGCCGTGACCGAACTGGGCCTGCAAGTGCAACGCCTGCAACGCGAGGGCGCCTTGCCACTGGGCGGCTTCGGCACCTTGAGCGCCTCGGCGCTGGTGGAGCCGATGCCGGGCCTGCTGGCGCGCTACCACGCCCAACTGCAAGCCTGGCCTGAGCTTGAAGAGGGCCAGAGCGCCGCAACCATCGAAGCCACTGACGAGCGTCCCGGCCTCAAGGATTGGCTGGGTGGCATTCGCCGCAACGCGTTGGATGAGCGAGCCTACCTGCAACTGGACAGCAAGAAGCTGTGCAGCGACGACAGCCTGCGTTGGCAGCACCTGGTGCGGCCTTGGTTGCGGCACTTGGCGTTGCAGTTGAACGGGCCTGCCTGCACGACCATTCTGGTGGGTTTGAATGGCGATGTGGTGTTCCGGCCAGTGCCTGAAACCCAGGCCCGGGAGCAGCTGCAAGCGCTGCTCCAGGCCTGGGTGGCGGGCATGCAAGAGCCGCTGCCGGTGGCCTGCGAAAGCGCCTTCGCCTGGTTGGCAGCGGGTGGGGAAAGCAGCGATTCGGCCTACGACAAAGCGCGCGATATCTATGAAGGCGGCTACATGAAAAAGGGTGAAGTGGAGCGCTCGTTCGCCCAACGGCGTGCCTACGAGGACTTCGACCAACTGTGCGCGAGCGGCCAGTTCGTGGCCTGGGCCCAGCGCCTGTATGGCGGCTTGTTCGGCCACTTCACCTCGACCGACGCAGGAAGCGACCAATGACAGCGGTTAACCTCAACCCCCTCGATTTCCCACTGCATGGCAGCCGCTTGATCGAAGCGAGTGCCGGCACCGGCAAAACCTTCACCATCGCCTTGCTGTACGTGCGGCTGGTACTGGGCCATGGAGGCGATGCTGCGTTCAAGCAAGCGCTGACGCCGCCGCAAATTCTGGTGGTGACCTTCACCGACGCCGCCACCCAAGAGCTGCGCGACCGCATTCGCGCACGGTTGAACGAGGCTGCCCAGTGCTTTCAGGCACCTGATGAGCGTCACGACCCGCTGCTGGTGAAACTGCGCAACGGTTACCCCGCCGATCAGTGGCCGGCCTGTGCTCGTCGGTTGCAGTTGGCCAGCGAGTGGATGGACGAAGCCGCGGTTTCGACCATTCATGGCTGGTGCTACCGGATGCTGCGCGAGCACGCCTTCGACAGCGGCAGCCTGTTTACCCAGACACTGGAAACCGACCAGCGCGAGTTGCTCGATGAAGTGGTCAGGGACTACTGGCGCCAGCAGTTCTATGGCCTGCCGCCTGAGGTTGCCAGGGTGGTGACGGATAGCTTCAAAAGCCCCACCGAGCTACGCGAAGCGCTGACGCCGCTGCTGTCGCGTAGCGATGCCGAGTTTCAGCAGGCAGGGATGTCGATCACAGCGCCCGCGCGCCTGGATGCTTTGCTTCAGGGGCCTGCTGACTGGGCTGCGCAGTGCGTCGCGCTCGAAGCGCAGGCAAGGGCGGCCTGGGCCAACGACATCGTGGCTCTGGAGGCGTTGCTGCACAGCGCGCGCAGCGCACTGAACGGCAAGTCCTACCCCACCAAAACCCCCGAAACTTTTGATCAAATGCTTGGCGATATCGCCGCCTGGAGCCAGGGAGGCGAAGCCAGTAGCCACGTTCGCAAATGCGGGCAAGCCCGCTTCAAGCTGAACAAAGGCGGTGCCATCGGTACGCACCCAGCGTTTCGAGCCATCGATGCTTGGGTCGACCATGAGGAGTCGAAGCAGGACATCCGCGCGCAGTTGCTGCTGCATGCTCTGCGTGAAGTGCAGGGCGCCTTCGAGGAAGAAAAGCTGCGCCGGGCGCAGATCGGTTTCGACGACTTGCTCAACCGCCTTGGCCGTGCCCTGGAAGGCCCGTCTGGCCCGCGCCTGGCGCAGACCATTCGCCAGCAGTACCCGGTGGCCCTGATCGACGAGTTCCAGGACACCGACCCGGTTCAGTACGGCATCTTCGGCAAAATCTACTGCATTGGAGAAAACCTGCCCGACTGCGGCCTGTTCATGATCGGCGACCCGAAACAGGCAATCTATTCGTTCCGTGGCGCCGACATCTACACCTACCTCAAAGCGCGTGAGGCTACCAAGGGCCGGCATTACACCCTGGGCACCAACTACCGCTCCACCCAAGCGATGGTCGATGCCGCCAACCATTGTTTCAAGTTCGCCGAAGCCCACCCCCGAGCAGCGTTCCGGTTTGCCGAGGAGGGGAAGGAGAACCCGGTGCCGTTCGAAGGTGTTGATGCCAAAGGCCGCAGCGATACGTTGGAGATCGAGGGTGAAAAGCAGAAGGCCCTGACCCTCTGGCAGCTGCAAACCAACGGAGTAATCAACAACGCCACTTACCTGCGCGAGGCCTCCGAGGTATGCGCCTCGGCGATTCAGGCCTGGCTCGACCGCAGTGCAGAAAAACCCTCGGGCCTGCGCAACAGCGATGGCCAACTCACTGCACTCAAGCCTGCCGATATCGCCATTCTGGTACGCAGCCGCAAGGAAGCCGAAGCTATTCGCAAGGCCCTTGCGCGTCGCAAACTGGCCAGCGTTTATCTGTCTGACCGCGACTCAGTATTCGAAAGCGAAGAAGCCACCGACCTGCTGTGCATCCTGCGGGCCTGCGCCCAGCCCACCAGCGATCGCTTGCTGCGTGCGGCATTGGCCACCCGCAGCGTGGGCATTTCCTGGCAGGACCTGGAGCAGTTGAACCAGAACGAGCTGTGCTGGGAAGCGCATGTGCAGTGGTTCCGCGACTTCCGCGTGCTGTGGCAGCAACAAGGCGTGCTGCCCATGCTGCGCAGGCTGCTTGCAACCTTCAAGGTGCCGGCCCGTTTGCTGGCTGAAGAACAGGGCGAGCGCCGCCTGACAAACCTGCTGCACCTGGCCGAATGGCTGCAGCGCAGCGCCGCCGAACTCGATGGCGAGCACGCGCTGATTCGCCATCTGGCCGAGCAGATCAAGGAGCAGAGCGAGGAAGAAATTCTGCGCCTGGAAAGCGACTCGGACCTGATCAAAGTGGTGACCGTGCACAAGTCCAAGGGCCTGGAGTACCCCTTGGTGATGTTGCCGTTCGCGTGCAGCGCCAGGGCGGTGGATGGCCGTAGCAAGGCGCCGCCGATGTTCCATGAACGACAGGATGAGCATTACAGCCTGGTGCTTGAACTGGCCAAGGGCGACCCGGCAAAGCCTGCGCAGAAACGCGCTGACGATGAGCGCATGGGCGAGGAAATGCGCCTGCTGTATGTCGCCCTGACCCGCGCCCGCTACGCCACCTGGATCTGCGTGGCGCCCCAGGGGTTCAAGACCGGAGGCTCGTCGATAGACCTGCACAAGTCGGGCTTGGGCTACTTGCTGGCAGGCGAAGGCACGGTTGCCCCTGATTGGTTGGCTGAAGTGGTGGACGCCTTCGCGAAGGGCTGCGACGACATCGCGGTGTGCAAGGCCCCTGCGCAAACCGAGGGTGTCCATGTGGCACCTGCGCGCCCGACGGTAAGCGAGGCCTTGCGCCCGCTGCATGCGCTGGCGACGAACTGGTGGATCGCCAGCTACTCTGCCTTGGCCATCGCCGACGACCGTGCGCGGATGGGCGCCGAGTCGCCGGTTGCCCCTGAGCCTGCCACCGCGCTGGAAGCCAACCTGCAAGAGCAGGACGACGAGCAGAACCCGCCTGCCGGCGTTGGTATTCACGCCTTCCCCCGAGGGGCGGGGCCGGGCACTTTCCTGCACGGGCTGTTCGAGTGGGCCGGCGATGAGGGCTTCGGCAACGCTGCCAGCGACGAGCAAGCCCTGCACGACGCCGTGGCCCGGCGCTGCAACCTGCGCGGCTGGGAGCGCTGGATCGACCCGCTGTCGGCTTGGTTGAGCCATTATCTCAAGGCCCCACTGCGCTTCAACGGCACCCAGTGCACGCTAGCCGGGTTGAGCACCTATCAGGTCGAGATGGAGTTCTGGTTCTCCAGCCGCAACGTGAACGTCGAACGCCTCGATGCCTTGGTACGCGAACACACCCTCGGCGGTACGCCGCGACTGATACTAGCGCCCAACCAGTTGAACGGCATGTTCAAAGGCTTCATCGACCTGACCTTCGAGCACGAGGGCCGCTACTACGTGGCGGACTACAAATCCAACTGGCTGGGCAGCACCGATAGCGCCTATGTCGCTGAGGCCATGGCCGAAACCATGCTGGACAAACGCTACGATCTGCAGCTGTGCCTGTACCTGTTGGCCCTGCATCGCCAGCTCAAGCTGCGCCTGCCCGGCTACGACTACGAGCAGCACATGGGCGGGGCGCTGTACCTGTTCATTCGTGGGCACCAGGCGCCCACCCATGGCCTGCACTTCGAGCGGCCACCGCAGCAACTGATCGAGCAGCTTGACCAACTCTTCATGGGCCAGTTCGAGGAGGCCAGCGCATGAGCCAGACCCTCAAGCAACTGAGCAGCAGCCAGGGCGATACCGAGCAGGTGGCGGTGTTCATTGGCGCCGCCAGCAGCAGCGAGCTCTTGCAGCAAGTCGATACCTGGGTGGCGCGTGGCTGGTTGCGCGCGCTGGATCGTGCCTTGGCGAAATTCATTCTTGAACAAGACCCTCAGGCCCAGGCCAGCGTGCTGCTGGCCGCCGCGATGACCAGCCACCAACTGGGCCGTGGCCATGCCTGCCTGGACCTTACCGCCACCCTGGCAGCGCCGGATTTCGTGCTGTCGTTGCCACCAGAAGGCGAGGAGGGCAGTACGCTGCCGTCGCAATGGTTGCAGGGCCTGGACGCTACGCAGTGGCGCCAGGCTCTGGCCGCCAGCACCCTGGTCGAGGACCGTGACGCCCGCCAGGACGCCCCCGAGCGGCCCTTGGTGCTGGTGGGGCTGCGCCTTTACTTGCGCCGCTACTGGAACTACGAGTGCAGCATCGCCCAAGCCTTAAGCGCACGCTTGAGCGTGGCGCCGGTCACACCAGATAACTTCGCTAGCCGTCTCGATGAACTGTTTCCCGCCCGTTCCGAAGCCGAGCGCGCGCAAGGCAGCAATTGGCAGAAAATTGCCTGCGCGCTGGCGGCCCGTGGCAACTTCAGCGTCATCACTGGCGGCCCGGGCACCGGCAAGACCACCTCGGTGGTGCGCCTGCTGGGGTTGCTGCAAACCCCGGCGGTCGAGAGCGGCAAGCCGCTGCGCATCCGCCTGGCGGCGCCGACCGGCAAGGCGGCGGCGCGGTTGTCCGAGTCCATTGGCAAGGAGGTTCGGGTGTTGCCGGTGAGTGATGCGGTGCGCGCCGAGATCCCGACGGATGTGTCCACCTTGCACCGCTTGCTGGGCAGCCGACCGAACTCGCGCAACTTCATTCACCAGCGCGATAAACCGCTGGAGCTGGATGTACTGGTGGTCGATGAAGCCTCGATGATCGACCTGGAAATGATGGCCTGCGTGCTGGATGCCTTGCCCCAGGCAGCGCGCTTGATTCTGCTAGGCGACAAGGACCAGTTGGCCTCGGTGGAAGCCGGTTCGGTGATGGGCGACTTGTGCCGCGAGGCTGAAAAAGGCGACTACAACGCGCAAACCGCCCAGTGGCTGAGCACCCACAGCGGTGAGGCGCTGGTTGACCCTGAGTTGCAGATGGCCGAAGGCGCGGGTGCCCCGCTGGCGCAGCAGACCGTGATGTTGCGCCGCTCTTGGCGTTTCGACCCGCAGAAGGGTATCGGGCGCCTGGCCAAGCTGATCAACAACAAGCAGGCGGGCGAAGCACGGCGTGCGCTCGAACAGCCCTCGGAGCAACTTTTCAACCTGCTGGTGCGTGGCGAGCAGGATGCGGCGCTTAGCGACCTGGCCATCGATGGCAACCGCAATGCGCCCGGCTACCGGCATTACCTGGTGCAACTGCGCGACTTGCGCCCTGTGGCTGATACACAGTGGGACAGCGAGCTATGGGCCGGTTGGGCAGGCAAGGTGTTGTCTGCATTCGACCAGTTCCGCCTGCTCTGCGCATTGCGCCGGGGGCCTTGGGGCGTCGAAGGGCTTAACCAGCGTGTGGCTACGCAATTGCGTCGCCGCGGCTTGCTGGACAGCGACCACGGCTGGTACGAAGGGCGTCCGGTGCTGGTGACGCGCAATGACTACAGCTTGAACCTGATGAACGGCGATATTGGCATCGCGCTATGGGTGCCGGGGCCGGACGGTGCGCTGGCCCTGCGCGTGGCCTTCCCGCGCAACGACGGCAGTGGCGGCGTGCGCTTCGTGATGCCGAGCCGGTTGGTGGAGGTGGAGACGGTGTTCGCCATGACGGTGCACAAGTCCCAGGGCTCGGAGTTCAACCACACCGCGCTGGTGTTGCCTGATGCGCTGAACCCGGTGTTGACTAAGGAGCTGCTGTACACCGCCATCACCCGCGCCAGGGAATGGTTCAGCCTGGCCGAGACTCACCCGGGTGTGTTCGAAGGCGCGGTGGGCCGCAACGTGCAGCGCACCAGCGGCTTGGCGTTGCAACTGCATGAGGCGCTGGCTCAACGCATCTGAGTGGGCGAATTCAGGCATTTGTAGCCGGGTTACTGGCCTGGGCCGTGACCTTTGCCATGTCAGAGCTTACGGCCTGGACGGTGATGGTGAAGTTGACCTGAGGGCCGGCGGCGCTGCAGGAGGCCAACCCGCTGGGGGTATCGCGGCTGGTGGATGGCGAATACCGCCGCTAGGGCCTGAATAGACACAATCGTTGCGGTTCGTCGCTCCGACAAGCCAGCTCCCAGGCAAGTCCAACCTGTAGGAACCGGTTTGCTGCATCAGTGGACGCCTGCTTAAGAGGGGGTAGACAAAATCAAGAGGTAAGTCGACGAGCCAGCATGCGAGCCTTTGGCAGCCGTGCCCATGCTGCACTCATATTGATGTTCATCTCAATCACATGAACCTGTGTCCATCCTCAGCCAGCCACTGGGTATTTGGCATCGCCCCATAAGGTGTCCGGGCTGTCCAGCGTGATCTAGATGATCAAGGGCATCAGTTTTCCTAGCAGGTAGCAGCAGTCTCGTAGCTAATCCCTACTCACTCTGCCATTCCAGGTTGCTCCACCATGAATGAGCTGGGTTGCGCAGGGTGTACGGGTTGTCCAGTAGTACGCGAGTGCTGCCGGGAAACTCCGACCAGACGAAGTCTAGATGTTTTTGTTGCTACCAAGGAACACGGTTTTTCGAGAAAGGCTTTGAAGGTTTCCCGCTCGGATAATCGCTGCTGCTCGACGATATCGGTGGCGTAGGCAGCGTTGAATGCGATCCACAGAAAAAAGAAACGGTCATTTAGTGTCTTCGGCTTGTTTTGCTCGGTTCAGCTAACTGAGTGCTCGGTGTAGTCGTAGGCTGAGATTGGGATGATGTTGATCGTTGGGGTCGTCTTTACCAAATGGTACTGGTAATAAAGATGGTCTCCAGGCCCCAATTTGCCGAAGTGTGGCTTGGACACTTCAGCGTACCGGCACGGGGGCGTTGGCGCATTTGTAGCCCGGGTATTGGGCTTCGGCTGTGATGCGAGCCATTTCGGAACTCACGGCCTGCACTGTGGTCTTGAAATTGGCGCGAGGTCCCGCATTAGGGATTACGCGCTGAAGGAAAGCGGAATAGGTCTTCATAGCTGAGTCTCCATGGTCAGGTAATCGGAGACAGAATGCTCCCAGCATGCGACAGCCTGTGTCGCATTCAACCGTACAGTCTGGCCATCCGACGTGCCGACGAGGCGATTTGCTGCCTCAGTTCAGCCGGCTCTAGAACCTCCAGCTCCTCCCCTTGGCTCAAAAGCCATAGCTCGAGACCTTGGCTAAGAGGCAGACTGCCTGTCATCAACCACCAGCCATCAGCGGTGGGCTGTAGCTATTGATCGGCAGTGAGCGCGTTCTCGTCCAGGCGTTCGTAGAGCGTCTGAGAAATGCGGAGCTTCAGTTGAGTTGGGTGCTCAGATTTCTGGGATATCAGGCTGCGCTTGACCTCGAACGAGTTCATCTCAAAACCGTCAGGAGTTCTTAGGTCTTCCCATGTAGCCTTGGCAGATTGAAAGCGATGCAGGGGAAGGGAGGCCAGTTTGCCTTCGGGCAAGCCTTTGAAAACACATACGAGGTAGATATTGGAATCTTGATAGGAAAGACCTAGTGGCTTGATATGTAGTGTTCGTGGCTCACGGGCACCGCGCTTCAGGTAGAGCGCTTCGATAGAGGCATCATCCAGAAGTGCCTGTTGGACAGCCTCTAGGACCTCCGGCTTCACTTGGCCTGGTTCCAGAACAACGAAGCGGGTATTGCTGATGATCTTGCCTGAACAGTCCTGGCTGGGCCGGTTTCCTTTCAACAGTGATGTTGCGTAGTTCCGAAGGGGCGCCAGATTCTCAACCTGTGCCGCCATTCCGAATCTAGCCGCGTGATCCATGATCATGACGAGGTTCATTGCATCTGTTGGCAGCATGCTCAGTCGCGACTGCGACTTTTCTGCCCACCACAACTTGGCTTTTCCCTTTGGCCTGCTATGCACATGGGGGAATTTCTGTTCTAGCTCGCTTAGGTCACGCTGAATGGTGCGCTTATCAACCTGGACACCCTGGTTGGCTACTCGTTGGTGAATGGCATTGCTATCGAGAGCGCTTTCCTTGTTCGGGAGAAGGCCAAGAATGAGTTCATGGCGAAGCAGCTGTTCCACAGTTACGTCCTTGTTTGTGTGCTACACAGGTTGTCGCATGGCCGCTGAAAATGGTCAGACACGATCATCGATGGGCAGCAGCATGAGCAACTCTGCAGACATCTTCAATCTTATGGACAACCTTCTTCCCCGGGCTGACTGCGTCGAGATGGTTGAGCCTGACGAGTTGCAACGCCTTTATGCTGGAATCGGTATGCCATCGCTGAGAGTGATGGAGCTGAGCGGGCAGGCGCGGGGTGTCAACTATCACGAGATCAGGGAAGCAAATCCGCTTCTTGGATTGGTTGATCCGATCATAATTCGAAATCGCTATGTGGAGCTGCGTGAACAGGCTCTGTTGGGCGATGCGGATGCGATCAATGATCTAGGGTGGTTTTGGCTAAATGGTCTGAGGCTGAAGCCCAACCCTGCGCCTGCCGGTTCGTCTGCTGTAAATGAACCCGCATCTGTGATTCGGCTGGATTCGGTCCGGCAACGAAGTTTAACCGGCAAGAGAGGGAGCGTGTACCGGATCGATTGGGGCGTCGACAGTGAGTTTTGCGCCGGGGCTGCTAGGCTGTCGAAGCCCGGCAGCGGGGTCCGCGTCTGTGCATAGCTCTGAACATGATGTCTACAGCGCCAAAGCCGTGGCCAATTGTATCGAGAGCGCTAGGAAATTGAATTGGGCTTTAGGAATATCAAGAGCTAGATGCCGCGGAACGCGGTGATAGCATGTAGCAAGAAGGTCGATCCGGTCTATCAGGAAATTTGGAAATTGTTGCTGGCCTAATAACCCGGGAAGCTACGATTGTTGACTGCTTTGAATTTGCTGCGGTTGATGATTTCTTCCTAAGGAAGGTCTGAAGTAGCCCTGTATTTCCGGTCGACTTCAGCCCTCGCTGCTTTTGAAAGCGGGCCGTCGATCAAAATCGACCAGGTAACCCGC
>NZ_RHQM01000039.1 GCF_003935375.1 Stutzerimonas xanthomarina | reverse complement strand
CGGATCTGGTTCTCGACCCAGTTGTTGTCGATGGGCACAGCACCATCATCCAGGTAGCGCGTCAGCGCTTTCCAGCGTTTAAGGCTGTAGTCGAGTGCCTTGGCGGTCGCTGATCCATCAGGCACCAAGTCGCGCTGGGCCAGCATCCATTCATGCAGCGCGTTGAGGATCGGTGAGGACTTTTCCTGCCGTATCCGCCATCGATCCTCAGCACTCAAGTCGCGCACTTGCCGTTCTATTTCATAGAGGCCGGCGATCGAGTGCAGCGCCTGCTCGGCCAGCTGGCTTTTGTTCGCCACGTGCAGATCGAAGAACTTGCGTCGCGCGTGGGCCATGCAGCCGATTTCGGTGACGCCTTGCTCGAAGCTGGCCTTGTAGCCCGCGAAATCATCACAGACCAGCTTGCCGCCCCAGGAGCCGAGGAAGTGACGTGCGTGTTCGCCAGCGCGGCTCGGGTTGAAGTCATAGACCACCGCCTTCAGGTCGGCAAAGGGCGTGGTGCAGTAGGCCCAGACGTAAGCCCGATGGGTTTTCTTCTCGCCCGGGGCCAGCATTTGCACGGGGGTTTCGTCGGCATGGATCACGCCTTGTGCCAGTACCGCTTCGCGCAGAGCGTCGACCAGCGGTTGGAGCTGCACGCCGGTTTGTCCGACCCACTGCGCCAGGGTCGAACGCGCGATAGCCAGACCTGCACGGCCAAAGATCTTCTCTTGCCGGTACAGCGGCAGATGGTCGGCGTATTTGGCCACCATGACATGAGCCAGCAGGCCGGCAGTGGGGATGCCTTTGTCGATCACCTGGGCCGGTACGGGTGCCTGGATCAGCGTCTCGCACTGGTTGCAGACCCACTTGCCTCGGATGTGACGTTCTACCGTGAAGGTGCCCGGGGTGTAGTCGAGCTTTTCGCTGACGTCCTCGCCGATCCGCTTGAGCTGGCAGCCGCAGGCACAGTGGGTGTTGTCCGGCTCATGATGGATCAGGGTTCGTGGAAACTGGGCGGGTAGCGGCGCACGCTTGGGCTGCTGGCGGGGTTGGGCTATGACGGGTGCCGGACGCAGCGCCTTGAGTTCGGCCTCGATGGCCGCGATGTCCGTATCGATCAGTTCATCGAGCAGGCTGATCTGGTCGGGGCTCAGTTGCTCGCTGCGCTTGGCGAACTTGTACCGCTTGAGCAGTGCGATTTCGTGGGTGAGTTGCTCGATCACTGCTTGATCGCGGTGGATCTTTTTGCCCATCGTGTCGACTTGCGACAGCAACTGCGCGGCCAAGGCGCGCAGCTGTTCAGGTGTCAACTCGTTGAGATTGGGTGCGCAAGTCATGCCGCTGATTGTCGCAAAAGCAGCTAATCAGCGGCGATTGAGCGATGGGCTAATGGCAGGCGCTACAGCACCGTGATCGATCCGCCCGAGCCCATCCGCTGCCAAGGCAAGCCGAGTACCAAGGCCTGAAGTTGCTCGGTGTCGAGTTCGACTTCCGAGCTGCGGTGGATGCCTGGCCAGTGAAACTTGCCCTGGTTCAATCGTCGCGCAGCCAGCCAGATTCCCACACCGTCATGCACCAGCACTTTAATGCGGTTGGCGCGGCGATTTGCAAAGAGGTAAGCGCAATGCGGCTTTGCCGCACCGAACACCGCAACCACGCGGGCCAGGGCGGTCTCGGTGCCGGCGCGCATGTCCATCGGCTCGGTAGCGAGCCAGATGCGATCGATGCGAATCATGCGAGCAGCCCGCGCAACAAACGTGCACAGCCCTCGCCGTCCTGCACCGGCCAGTGCACCGACAGACTGCCGGCGTGGTAGGGAATTTCGATTCGTATCGTCAGCCCTTCAGAGCTGGCACGCTCGGTAGGCAGGATGCCGAGCGGCACCGGGACAAAGCGTGCAGACACGACCGGCAGCGGCTCGCGCTGCTTGCGAATCCATTTATGCACCAGGTTGGCATTGAGCCCGTGACTGAGCGCCACACCGGCGACGGAAGCCCCGGACTGGGTGCACTCTTCGATTACCTGGGCTTTGAAAGCCTTGGGGAATGTACGGCGCTGTCGAGACACGAAACCCTCCAGAAAGTGGCTTGAAATGGTGTCCACCAAAAATAGGTGGACACCATGCCGTTATCTGGAAGAAGCGGGGAGACGGGTTCGGCGGACGGTTAC
>NZ_RHQM01000038.1 GCF_003935375.1 Stutzerimonas xanthomarina | reverse complement strand
TACTTCGGCAGTGCGACCTGAAAGTCGCATGGGTTTCTGTTCCGCAGGTTAACGCCCGACGGAACCGACTGTTCCACCACTCGTTCCCTACCCAGACAGGCGTGGCCGGTAACAGCCGGGTCTGAAGCTCTGGGGACAATGTAACCGCCGATATTTCGGTAGGTCGAACCGCGAGGCCAGACTGAATCTGCCAGCATCAAGGCGGAGAGGCGCTAGGGATGAACAGGTACGGCTAACACAAGTGAACCTCATATAAACGTCGTCATAGTAGCCAAGCCAAAGATGCTGACAGGCTTGTACCAAAAGGTGCGCGGCCAGGCAGGGGCTCTTACCGATAGCCCCTCGTGGATGTGGTGCCGCCGGCGAAATCGAGGAGCCCGACCCGTTCGGAAATCCATGCGGAACAGGGTAAGCCCGTAGCGTTGCCGACTTCGGCAGGTGAGCTGTAAAGCAAGCTGTTGATGCTGCGGGTAAAGGAATGTGGAAAAAGCGAAGGTCACCCTGTAATGGGGTGAATACAGATTGAAACATCATCTGGCGCGAAAGCGAGCAGACTTCCACACGGTCTTCCATGGCGAGAAAACCTGATCAATCGTTGCACGGAGGAAAGCAGATGGCAGTGCTCGCACCCAATGCGCAAGCAACGGCGAGCACTGGTGCGCCTTCGAACTTCATATCGGCCTGGCCCCAACACTGGAACCAGATCGAGTCGCAAGTGAAACGACTCCAGGTCCGTATCGCCAAGGCAACACGAGAAGGCAGGTGGGGCAAGGTGCAAGCCTTGCAGCGACTGCTGACTCGCTCGTTCAGCGGCAAAATGTTGGCCGTGAAGCGAGTGACGGAAAACAGAGGCAAGAGAACACCGGGCGTTGATGGCAAGATCTGGTCGACTCCGGTGGCCAAATCGACGGGAGCACAAGCGTTACAGCATCGGGGCTATCGGCCTCAACCGCTGAGACGCATCTACATACCCAAAAGCAATGGCAAGAAGCGTCCGCTGGGGATTCCAACGATGCGGGATCGTGCGATGCAGGCGCTGTGGAAACTGGCACTTGAGCCGGTTGCCGAAACGCGTGCAGATCCCAACTCCTATGGATTTCGGCCGCAGCGATCCACTGCCGATGCAATCGCACACTGCTTCAATGCACTAGCGAAACGTGGTTCGGCGCATTGGGTGCTTGAAGGTGACATTCGAGGCTGCTTCGACAATATCAGTCACGATTGGCTGCTCACCAACGTACCCATGGATAAGGTGGTTCTGCGCAAATGGCTTCGAGCGGGGTATGTCGATCAGGGAGCCTTGTTCGCAACGGAGGCAGGAACCCCGCAAGGGGGGATCATCTCTCCGGTACTTGCGAATTGGACGCTGGATGGCCTGGAAGATGTCGTCTATGCAAGCGTGGCTTCGACAGCGCGCAAGCGTAAGCCATTCAAGATACACGTCGTACGATATGCCGATGACTTCATCATCACAGGGGCCACGAAAGCTGTTTTGCAACATCAGGTTCGTCCTGCAATTGAGGCGTTCCTGAAAGAGCGAGGCTTGGAACTCTCTGATGAAAAGACTCAGATAACGCATATCTCGCAAGGCTTCGATTTTCTGGGCCAGAACGTACGCAAGTACGCCGGCAAGCTACTCATCACTCCGGCTCGCAAGAGTGTGAAGGCATTGCTGGATAAGGTGCGGGAAATCGCGAACGCAAACAAGACGGCGACTCAAGCTAACTTGATCTTGACCCTGAACCCGGTGATCCGAGGATGGGCCATGTATCATCGCCATGTTGTCGCCGCCAAGCGTTTCGCATGGATCGACCATCAGATTTGGCAAGTGTTATGGCGCTGGGCAGTTCGCCGGCACGCCATGAAAAGTGCCCATTGGGTAAAACAACGCTACTTTCGTGTCGTGGGTCAACGGCACTGGGTTTTCGCCACCCAGGAGAAAGCGCGCGGCATGAGTCAACCCGCTTGGCTGTATGCCGCCGCCAGTGTTTCGATCGTGCGGCATATCAAAATATGCAGTGCAGCGAACCCGTTCGATCCGGCATGGACGTTTTACCTTGAGCGCCGAAGAGCGCATCGTCAGGTTACCCAGTCTCACTCAGGCTGCTGGAAGGCTTGAGCCGTATGAGGGGTGACTCTCAAGTACGGTTCTTAGGGGAGGCAGGAGTGGTAACACTCCTGCTTTACCCGACTGAAGGC
>NZ_RHQM01000037.1 GCF_003935375.1 Stutzerimonas xanthomarina | reverse complement strand
ATGCCGTCCTACCCGTGGCTGGTCGAGAACACCCTCGACGGCAAGGACACCGCCAAGAAGATGTCGGCACTGCGCACCCTCGGAGTGCCGTACACCGAAGAAGACATCGCCGGCGCTCGCGACTCCGTCAAGGGCAAGACCGAGATGGACGCCATGGTGGCCTATCTGCAGGTGCTCGGCACGGCTCTGACCAACAAGCGCTAATCGCAGCCAAGAAAAATGACGGCTGCTAAGCCAACCGTCAGGGACTTCAATCGCGGACAGCCAGAGTTGCTCGGGCTGTCCAGGAGTAGCACATGAGCACTTTCTGGAGTGGATACATCGCCCTGCTGACGCTGGGCACCATCGTCGCTCTGTTCTGGCTGATCTTCGCCACCCGCAAGGGCGAGTCGGCCGGCACCACGGATCAAACGATGGGTCATGCCTTCGACGGCATCGAGGAATACGACAACCCGCTGCCGCGCTGGTGGTTCCTGCTGTTCATCGGCACCCTGGTGTTCGGCATCCTTTACCTCGTGCTCTATCCGGGCCTGGGTAACTGGAAAGGCGTACTGCCCGGCTACGAGGGTGGCTGGACTCAGGAAAAGCAGTGGGAGCGCGAGGTCGCTCAGGCCGATGAGAAATACGGTCCGATCTTCGCCAAGTACGCTGCCATGTCGGTGGAAGAGGTCGCTCAGGACCCGCAAGCCGTGAAGATGGGTGCTCGCCTGTTCGCCAACTACTGCGCCATCTGCCATGGTTCCGATGCCAAGGGCTCCCTAGGCTTCCCGAACCTGGCTGACCATGACTGGCGCTGGGGTGGTGATGCAGCCTCGATCAAGACCAGCATCCTCAACGGCCGTATCGCAGCAATGCCGGCCTGGGGTCAGGCTATCGGCGAGGAAGGCGTGAAGAACGTGGCAGCCTTCGTCCGCAAGGAACTCGCTGGCCTGGCGCTGCCGGAAGGCACCGACGCTGATCTGGGCAAAGGCAAAGAGGTCTATGCACAGACCTGCTCCGTCTGCCACGGCCAGGGTGGAGAAGGTATGGCGGCACTGGGTGCGCCGAATCTCCAGCATGCCTCCGGCTGGATCTACGGCTCGAGCCTCGCCCAGCTGCAGCAGACCATCCGCCACGGCCGCAACGGCCAGATGCCTGCCCAGCAGCAGTACCTGGGCGACGACAAGGTTCACCTGCTCGCCGCCTACGTCTACAGCTTGTCGCAGAAACCGGAACAACTCGCCAAGCAGTAAGTCGTAAAAGGGCGGTACACTCGTACCGCCCTTCTCGCCTTGTCTTCAGGCAACTCTCGTCGCGCTGCGACCATCTGTCGCATCATCAGCCGACCGAAGACCTTCCCCGCCCGCCCACGCACTTCTAAGCTTTGCTTCCGACTCGCCGCGCCACCTAGAAGCATAAGGCGAACTCGGTATTTCTGGCGCACCGGCCTGGTGCGAAACATCCCTGCGCAGCGCATGGAAAACGCTTTAAATCAGGGTTTTGGCCAGCAAAGAGAGCCCGGGCGTCGTTTGCATTGCCCCCATGCTTTCTCCATACTTGCCGCCGTTTTTGCCTTCGAAAATGCCATTAGCGTGGAAGCCTTGCATGAGCACAGCAATAAGTGAGACTGCTTATAACTATAAGGTGGTTCGCCAATTCGCCATCATGACGGTGGTATGGGGAATCATCGGGATGGGCCTGGGTGTTTTGATCGCCGCGCAGTTGGTGTGGCCCTCGCTCAACTTCGACCTGCCGTGGACGAGCTTCGGCCGTCTACGACCATTGCACACAAACGCGGTGATCTTCGCATTCGGTGGTTGCGCACTGTTTGCCACGTCCTATTACGTGGTTCAGCGCACTTGCCAGGCGCGTCTGTTCTCCGACGGACTCGCGGCCTTCACCTTCTGGGGTTGGCAGGCTGTGATCGTGCTTGCAGTCATCACGCTTCCACAGGGCTTCACCAGCTCCAAGGAATACGCGGAACTGGAGTGGCCGATCGACATCCTGATCACGCTGGTGTGGGTGTCGTACATCGGCGTGTTCTTCGGCACGATCATGAAGCGCAAGGCCAAGCACATCTATGTGGGTAACTGGTTCTTCGGCGCGTTCATCCTGGTTACGGCGATGCTGCACATCGTCAACAACCTGGAAATCCCGGTGTCCTGGTTCAAGTCCTACTCGATCTATTCGGGTGCGACCGACGCGATGGTGCAATGGTGGTACGGCCACAACGCCGTGGGCTTCTTCCTGACCACCGGATTCCTGGGCATGATGTATTATTTCGTGCCGAAGCAGGCCGAGCGCCCGGTGTATTCCTATCGCCTGTCGATCGTTCACTTCTGGGCGCTGATCACCCTTTATATCTGGGCCGGTCCGCACCACCTGCACTACACCGCGCTGCCGGACTGGGCACAAAGCCTGGGCATGGTGATGTCGATCATCCTGCTGGCTCCGAGCTGGGGCGGCATGATCAACGGCATGATGACCCTCTCGGGCGCCTGGCATAAGCTGCGCACCGATCCGATCCTGCGCTTCCTGGTGGTATCGCTGGCGTTCTACGGCATGTCGACCTTCGAAGGTCCGATGATGGCCATCAAGACCGTCAACGCCCTCTCGCACTACACCGACTGGACCATCGGCCACGTTCACGCCGGCGCCCTCGGCTGGGTTGCGATGATCACCATCGGCTCCATGTACCACCTGATCCCGAAAGTGTTCGGTCGCGAGCAGATGCACAGCATCGGCCTGATCAATGCGCACTTCTGGCTGGCCACCATCGGCACCGTGCTCTACATCGCCTCGATGTGGGTCAACGGCATCACCCAGGGTCTGATGTGGCGCGCAATCAACGAAGACGGCACGCTGACCTACTCCTTCGTCGAGGCACTGGAAGCCAGCCACCCCGGCTTCATCGTCCGTGCCCTGGGCGGTGCCTTCTTCCTCGCCGGCATGCTGCTGATGGCCTACAACACCTGGCGCACTGTGCGTGCCGCCAAAGCAGCTCAGTACGACGCTGCTGCGCAGATCGCTTGAGGAACGGATAGATGAAGAATCACGAAGTACTCGAAAAGAACATTGGTCTGCTGACCCTGTTCATGATCCTGGCGGTGAGCATCGGTGGTCTGACCCAGATCGTCCCGCTGTTCTTCCAGGACGCCGTC
>NZ_RHQM01000036.1 GCF_003935375.1 Stutzerimonas xanthomarina | reverse complement strand
CCCAAAAGCAAACCCCCGACCAGCTTACGCGGGTCGGGGGTTTGGGAAAGGAGCTTGACGATGACCTACTCTCACATGGGGAGACCCCACACTACCATCGGCGATGCGTCGTTTCACTACTGAGTTCGGGAAGGGATCAGGTGGTTCCAACGCTCTATGGTCGTCAAGCAATTCAGTTGCTGCCTCGGGGTTTAGCCGCTGCAGCCAATCGGGTATGTGATGAATCGGTATTGCGTGTTCGTGCAGATTTTCGGTCTGTTTGTCGACTTTCCGTCTAACAGCCAAATTGTTTGGGTGTTATATGGTCAAGCCTCACGGGCAATTAGTATTGGTTAGCTCAACGCCTCACAGCGCTTACACACCCAACCTATCAACGTCGTAGTCTTCGACGGCCCTTCAGGGAGCTCAAGGCTCCAGTGAGATCTCATCTTGAGGCAAGTTTCCCGCTTAGATGCTTTCAGCGGTTATCTCTTCCGAACGTAGCTACCCGGCAATGCCACTGGCGTGACAACCGGAACACCAGAGGTTCGTCCACTCCGGTCCTCTCGTACTAGGAGCAGCCCCTCTCAAATCTCAAACGTCCACGGCAGATAGGGACCGAACTGTCTCACGACGTTCTAAACCCAGCTCGCGTACCACTTTAAATGGCGAACAGCCATACCCTTGGGACCGGCTTCAGCCCCAGGATGTGATGAGCCGACATCGAGGTGCCAAACACCGCCGTCGATATGAACTCTTGGGCGGTATCAGCCTGTTATCCCCGGAGTACCTTTTATCCGTTGAGCGATGGCCCTTCCATACAGAACCACCGGATCACTAAGACCTACTTTCGTACCTGCTCGACGTGTCTGTCTCGCAGTCAAGCGCGCTTTTGCCTTTATACTCTACGACCGATTTCCGACCGGTCTGAGCGCACCTTCGTACTCCTCCGTTACTCTTTAGGAGGAGACCGCCCCAGTCAAACTACCCACCATACACTGTCCTCGATCCGGATAACGGACCAGAGTTAGAACCTCAAAGTTGCCAGGGTGGTATTTCAAGGTTGGCTCCACGCGAACTGGCGTCCACGCTTCAAAGCCTCCCACCTATCCTACACAAGCAAATTCAAAGTCCAGTGCAAAGCTATAGTAAAGGTTCACGGGGTCTTTCCGTCTAGCCGCGGATACACTGCATCTTCACAGCGATTTCAATTTCACTGAGTCTCGGGTGGAGACAGCGCCGCCATCGTTACGCCATTCGTGCAGGTCGGAACTTACCCGACAAGGAATTTCGCTACCTTAGGACCGTTATAGTTACGGCCGCCGTTTACCGGGGCTTCGATCAAGAGCTTCGCTTGCGCTAACCCCATCAATTAACCTTCCGGCACCGGGCAGGCGTCACACCCTATACGTCCACTTTCGTGTTTGCAGAGTGCTGTGTTTTTAATAAACAGTCGCAGCGGCCTGGTATCTTCGACCGGCATGGGCTTACGTAGTAAATACTTCACCCTCACCGGCGCACCTTCTCCCGAAGTTACGGTGCCATTTTGCCTAGTTCCTTCACCCGAGTTCTCTCAAGCGCCTTGGTATTCTCTACCCAACCACCTGTGTCGGTTTGGGGTACGGTTCCTAGTTACCTGAAGCTTAGAGGCTTTTCCTGGAAGCATGGCATCAACCACTTCGCTTTCTAAAAGAAAGCTCGTCATCAGCTCTCGGCATTAAGATCCCGGATTTACCTAAGATCTCTGCCTACCACCTTAAACAAGGACAACCAACGCCTTGCTGGCCTAGCCTTCTCCGTCCCCCCATCGCAGTAACTAGAAGTACGGGAATATTAACCCGTTTCCCATCGACTACGCTCTTCAGCCTCGCCTTAGGGACCGACTCACCCTGCGTCGATTAACGTTGCGCAGGAACCCTTGGTCTTTCGGCGTGCGAGTTTTTCACTCGCATTGTCGTTACTCATGTCAGCATTCGCACTTCTGATACCTCCAGCCAGCTTCTCAACTGACCTTCACAGGCTTACAGAACGCTCCTCTACCGCTCAACTTGCGTTGAACCCGTAGCTTCGGTACCTGGTTTGAGCCCCGTTACATCTTCCGCGCAGGCCGACTCGACTAGTGAGCTATTACGCTTTCTTTAAAGGGTGGCTGCTTCTAAGCCAACCTCCTAGCTGTCTAAGCCTTCCCACATCGTTTCCCACTTAACCAGGATTTTGGGACCTTAGCTGACGGTCTGGGTTGTTTCCCTTTTCACGACGGACGTTAGCACCCGCCGTGTGTCTCCCGTGCTGACACTTGCTGGTATTCGGAGTTTGCATCGGTTTGGTAAGTCGGGATGACCCCCTAGCCGAAACAGTGCTCTACCCCCAGCAGTGATACACGAGGCGCTACCTAAATAGCTTTCGAGGAGAACCAGCTATCTCCGAGCTTGATTAGCCTTTCACTCCGATCCACAGGTCATCCGCTAACTTTTCAACGGTAGTCGGTTCGGTCCTCCAGTCAGTGTTACCTAACCTTCAACCTGCCCATGGATAGATCGCCCGGTTTCGGGTCTATTCCCAGCGACTAGACGCCCTATTAAGACTCGCTTTCGCTACGCCTCCCCTATTCGGTTAAGCTCGCCACTGAAAATAAGTCGCTGACCCATTATACAAAAGGTACGCAGTCACCTAACAAAGTAGGCTCCCACTGCTTGTACGCATACGGTTTCAGGTTCTATTTCACTCCCCTCTCCGGGGTTCTTTTCGCCTTTCCCTCACGGTACTGGTTCACTATCGGTCAGTCAGTAGTATTTAGCCTTGGAGGATGGTCCCCCCATATTCAGACAAAGTTTCTCGTGCTCCGTCCTACTCGATTTCACTTCTAAGACCTTTTCGCGTACAGGGCTATCACCCACTATGGCCGCACTTTCCAGAGCGTTCCGCTAAAATCAAAGAAGCTTAAGGGCTAATCCCCGTTCGCTCGCCACTACTAAGGGAATCTCGGTTGATTTCTTTTCCTCAGGGTACTTAGATGTTTCAGTTCCCCTGGTTCGCCTCACACACCTATGTATTCAGTGTGTGATAACCATCTTATGATGGCTGGGTTCCCCCATTCAGACATCTCCGGATCAAAGTCTGTTTGCCGACTCCCCGAAGCTTTTCGCAGGCTACCACGTCTTTCATCGCCTCTGACTGCCAAGGCATCCACCGTATGCGCTTCTTCACTTGACCATATAACCCCAAGCAATCTGGTTACTGTCTATAACGTGAAGACGACATTCGCCGAAAATTTGCATAGAGAACACGCAAATTTTACCTTGACTTGAATAATCACCAGTGAAAGTGACCACTCAAATCTACTTCTATCACATACCCAAATTTTTAAAGAACAGTTCTGGCGCAAAGACCAGAAATCAATACCCTCACACATCACAGGATGCGCAAGCAGCACTCATTTCTGAGCTTTCAGCGATTTTCGAGTTAATGGTGGAGCCAAGCGGGATCGAACCGCTGACCTCCTGCGTGCAAAGCAGGCGCTCTCCCAGCTGAGCTATGGCCCCATCTACAGATCGGCCACATCCCATGACAATTGGTGGGTCTGGGCAGATTCGAACTGCCGACCTCACCCTTATCAGGGGTGCGCTCTAACCAACTGAGCTACAGACCCAATCGTCTCTCTCGGGTCGAAACCCAATCGCTTTTCGCTAGTGAATCAAGCAATTCGTGTGGGAGCTTATGAAGAAGCTGAAGTCTTCGATTAAGGAGGTGATCCAGCCGCAGGTTCCCCTACGGCTACCTTGTTACGACTTCACCCCAGTCATGAATCACTCCGTGGTAACCGTCCCCCCGAAGGTTAGACTAGCTACTTCTGGAGCAACCCACTCCCATGGTGTGACGGGCGGTGTGTACAAGGCCCGGGAACGTATTCACCGTGACATTCTGATTCACGATTACTAGCGATTCCGACTTCACGCAGTCGAGTTGCAGACTGCGATCCGGACTACGATCGGTTTTATGGGATTAGCTCCACCTCGCGGCTTGGCAACCCTTTGTACCGACCATTGTAGCACGTGTGTAGCCCAGGCCGTAAGGGCCATGATGACTTGACGTCATCCCCACCTTCCTCCGGTTTGTCACCGGCAGTCTCCTTAGAGTGCCCACCTTAACGTGCTGGTAACTAAGGACAAGGGTTGCGCTCGTTACGGGACTTAACCCAACATCTCACGACACGAGCTGACGACAGCCATGCAGCACCTGTGTCAGAGTTCCCGAAGGCACCAATCCATCTCTGGAAAGTTCTCTGCATGTCAAGGCCTGGTAAGGTTCTTCGCGTTGCTTCGAATTAAACCACATGCTCCACCGCTTGTGCGGGCCCCCGTCAATTCATTTGAGTTTTAACCTTGCGGCCGTACTCCCCAGGCGGTCGACTTAATGCGTTAGCTGCGCCACTAAGATCTCAAGGATCCCAACGGCTAGTCGACATCGTTTACGGCGTGGACTACCAGGGTATCTAATCCTGTTTGCTCCCCACGCTTTCGCACCTCAGTGTCAGTATTAGCCCAGGTGGTCGCCTTCGCCACTGGTGTTCCTTCCTATATCTACGCATTTCACCGCTACACAGGAAATTCCACCACCCTCTGCCATACTCTAGCTTGCCAGTTTTGGATGCAGTTCCCAGGTTGAGCCCGGGGCTTTCACATTCAACTTAACAAACCACCTACGCGCGCTTTACGCCCAGTAATTCCGATTAACGCTTGCACCCTTCGTATTACCGCGGCTGCTGGCACGAAGTTAGCCGGTGCTTATTCTGTCGGTAACGTCAAAACACTAACGTATTAGGTTAATGCCCTTCCTCCCAACTTAAAGTGCTTTACAATCCGAAGACCTTCTTCACACACGCGGCATGGCTGGATCAGGCTTTCGCCCATTGTCCAATATTCCCCACTGCTGCCTCCCGTAGGAGTCTGGACCGTGTCTCAGTTCCAGTGTGACTGATCATCCTCTCAGACCAGTTACGGATCGTCGCCTTGGTGAGCCATTACCTCACCAACTAGCTAATCCGACCTAGGCTCATCTGATAGCGCAAGGCCCGAAGGTCCCCTGCTTTCTCCCGTAGGACGTATGCGGTATTAGCGTTCCTTTCGAAACGTTGTCCCCCACTACCAGGCAGATTCCTAGGCATTACTCACCCGTCCGCCGCTGAATCAGAGAGCAAGCTCTCTTCATCCGCTCGACTTGCATGTGTTAGGCCTGCCGCCAGCGTTCAATCTGAGCCATGATCAAACTCTTCAGTTCAATACTGCTTGGGTTTTGAGAAAACCCTAAACCTGGCTCAGCAATCGCAAATCTCTTTACAAGTAAAGAGTAACTCTCGAATAAACGAGTGTTGCTTTGTGATGCTGATAATCTATCTGACCATCAGTCTTACATTCACAAGCACCCACACGAATTGCTTGATTCAGTTATTAAAGAGCGTTTCGATCAAGTCTTTCGTCTCAACCGAGGCCGCGCATTCTACAGCAGCCTTGTTACCTGTCAAGCTGTTTTTGAAGAAGTTTTTCTTTCTTCTCAACCGCTTGCGTTTCAG
>NZ_RHQM01000035.1 GCF_003935375.1 Stutzerimonas xanthomarina | reverse complement strand
ACGTAGTCGAATACCTGTGCTTCGAGATCCTCTCCCTCGGTGTGATGCAAGATCGAGGCATAGGCTTCAATGCAGCGAGAGCTGGCTGTATCACAACGGATCTCTACTGCGTTGATACCTGGGGCTTCGTATCCCTTCGTAGTTTCCCAGCTACCCCAAATTAGCAGGTGCCCGTTTTGATGCTCAACCTTCAGCGGAGGACGTGTGACGGCGTGAGAGGATTCGGCAGTTTTCGGAGCTGCATACCAGAGCGTGGCCGAAGCAGAGAACAGTGAGAAGGTGAAGGCAATTGCGATGTATGGGAGATACCGCATCTTCGAACTCCATTCGAGAGAGGGAATGCCTTCCTGGCGAGCAGAGTCTAGAACATAAGGCAGCGTCAGCAGTGTGAGGTAATAAGCATGTGCGGAGGCGTAGAGGCTCGTGAGGCCGATAAGGTCTGGAAGATCTATTTTCCCAATCCGAAGGCAGCCATTCCGGTGCTGCTTGAGGAAAGCGGCCAGCTCGATTGGATTCCTTGGGGCAGGAGGAAGGAGGAGCCAGGAAACGGCCCTCAGGGCGGCTGGGCAAGGCTCAGTACCGTGCAGTCTGGCGGCTGGGAGAAATACAGACCCCGCCGTGGGTTCGGCATGGTTCAGAGGTATATGGAGAAGGAAGGTCGACCAGGCGAGAAAAATCGGACATCGCACTGGTTCGATGTCCCAAAGGCCTTTGCGCTAGAGTGCCTGGTCATTGGCGAAGGAGAGCGGCGGCGTGTGTATGTCGTGACTACGGCGCTATTGTCGCGCATGGCGTAAAAAAAGCGTTCCGCCTCATTCTGGGATGAAAAGCGATGACCTTTGATGACCAGTGAGTTTGGCATTTTCGTTCTTCTCTGCAGGGTTGCTGGCAGACTCGTCAATCGGGTGGAAGGCCCAAGTCTTGATAAGACTCCCAGCATCGCTATCGCTCGTCCACGTCCACGTCCACCATTACATTTCAGCGACCGCCCAATGCATCACATCTTTCTCAAAGTTGGTGAGCTGGAGGCGCTCCACCCGGGGGGCAAGCGACCGTAGTTTTGCGAGCAAATCGTTCAGGTGCTCTGATGGCAAGATCAAGTGCTTGATCTTGGTTGAGATTTGAGTGGGGATTCCGTACTCGTCCAGTGCGGTCAGCAAGGGGTCAAGGAACATGTTTTCAAGTTGTTCGGCGAAGAAGCTGAAGTCTCCAGGCTCGTACCCCTCTCGCTTAAGCACGTCGACCTGAATTTTTTGAATGGCCATGATGTCCCGAGGCAGCCTGAAGCACACCATGTTCCTGATGAATTTCAGGCGCAGGTTAATGGCTTCGCTTGCTGAGACGTTCTCCCACCGATTTTCCACCGCTTCGCTCAGGTAGGCCGGAAGGTTTTTCTGATTTCGGAGCTCGTTGATATGCCACGCTAACTGAGAGCTGGACGCAATCAGGTACTCCATCAGGTTCTCGCCTTCCAAGCTGTAGACCAGCTCACAGAGGTAGTTCAACTGGTACGGCTCAGGAATACCTTTCCACCCTAGCAATTCGTGGTTATCCGGAAGTTCATCAATAATCATTTTCGCGACCTTGACCTGCCGCTCTATAGGAATATGGCGGTTTTCGATCAAGGTGGCGGGTGACAGTATCGGGTTGGCATACGCTTCCTGGAGACGACTTCGCGAGATATCCGTGAGGTATTCGTTTTCCAGCTGCATTAACAGGCCGATAGGTGAGGTTTCATCCTGATGGCCGATCGGGTACTCGACCGTCAGCCCCTGCTCAATGGGTGGGGCTTCGAGCATGAACACCTTGCCAATAAAGTATTTGTTCATGCGGCCAGCGCGTCCGGAAATGTTCTTGTAGGTGAAGTAGTCAAACGTCGACGTTTTGAGGCGGCGATCATAAATAATGACGTTCTCTGCCGACGTATTGACGCCTTCAATCATCGTCGATGTGCAGATGATTCGCTTGATGACGCCCTCGTTGAACAGTTTGACGATGTACTGCTGCAGCGCGCGAGGCACCCCACCATGGTGTATCCCGATGCCTAGGGCGATCGCCCTGGCAACATTCCAGTCTCGGTGGTAATGCTTGGTGATCCATGCAGCTATTTCCTGAGTCTCTGGCACCGGCTGCAACCCGGCATCCTGGATCAGATACTCTGCAACCCTGTTTGCGCTTGCCGGCGCCTGACAGTAGATCAGGGTAGGGGACTCCAGCGTCCTGACCAGCTCCAGGAGCTTTTGTGTGCGCTGTTCTGAGCGCATGCCCAGATTGAAATTCTGGATGTCGACCGCCACGGTGCTGTAGTCGGACGGGATGAAATGGTACTCGTAACCGTCCAACCCAGAAATCTTCTGGATGTGCGGCCCGAGCATGTAGAACTGCGCTCCGGTCTTTGCAAGCTTGTGGAACGCCAAGCTCAGATCGACGGCGCGTGTGCTCTCATCCTTATCATTTCCTAGATCGATTTTGTAAAACTCGTCCAGGATGAAGAAGCTCACATCATCTAGGTCAGTACGCTGGATGACCCGCTCCTGCGTCAGCAGGTAGACGTTGGTGACGTCGGGTACAGCTTCCTGGCTGGGATGCGTGATCAGGTTGAAGTCCCGGAAGCGCTTGACCAAGCGGCGCCGGGTTTCGTCGATCAGCGCAATGGTGGGAACGATCACCACCACCTTATTGAACCGTCGCTGGGCAAGTACCGCATCGATGACCAGGCTCTTGCCGACACTGGTGGAGGCGCTCAGGACGACGTTTTGTCCCTGCATGATCAAGCTGAAAACGTGGGCCTGAAGGTGATGAAACACCATGCCAGGCTCTACACCTTCAACCCTGTGAGCCTCGTAAGCCAAGCGGTCAGACAGGGCCATGTTGCCCAGATGTGGCGTGATGTAAGGAAAGAGCCCAACAGCTCGCACCATGTTGAGCAGGAGCGATTGCTCAACTGCGTCGAAGAGTGCGAATTTGTCGAGCGCCCGGATCACCAGGTCGCGTCCTTCCCAATCGGAATTGCTTCGGTTGACGATGGCGTTGATGGCGAGCAGCACATCGACTGTTGAGGCGTCCGCATCACTGAGGTTCGCCAGGCTGTTCTTGATCGTTTCGTAGTTCATTACCACATCGTTCCTTGAAATCATCGAAGCTGGCTTGGCCAGCTCGGAATACCTTCATCCTGTAGTGTTTTAAGCTGTGCAAATCGAACACACGCCCAAGGTCATACCTGCAAGTCTTCCAATGTTTTGCAGCGAGCGTTGAAGGCATTGGTCAGCTTCTCGATGCTTTCCATGGGCACGAGGAAAACCATGACTTTCACTTGCTTGATGGCGTCTGGCAACTGGGTGGTGAAGGTGGTGAAGTGGGCTTCGATCTCTTTTCTGAGGTGGTTCACGTAATCAGCGAGCCAGCCTGACGAGAGTGCGTGACTGTCGTAGGTCAACAGGATCGGAAAGCAGAGGACGTTCAGCATGTCATCGACTGGCGAGTTTCGATGCAGTGCCTGGTTGAAGGCGTCCGCTTTTGGTTGATGGTGAAGAGGCTCGCGCAGGTTGATGATGATTTCGCGTTCTGACGACAGCACCGTCTCCGAGATAGTGGCGTCAAGGACGCCACAGATCTGGGCTAACGTCGTGTCCATGTTGCCTGCTTCGATCAAGCGCGCGAGCCCCAGCCATAGCTGATCATCCTGGCCAGGTATCTGGACGATGTGGGCGTTGCCAAATTCGGAGAGCTTGCCACCGGATTTATAGAAAACCTTGCATGCCACGGGCTCGCTGTTTTGGCGGCTGCGCAGGATGGCGTGGAGGATCAGTTCGGCGATCAGTCTGTCGCGGGGCAGCTCGCTGTCGCTGAAGGCATTGATGGAGCGAGCTAGCATGGCTTCGGCATTGTGCGCGTGGATGTTCACGATCTCGCTCGCCTTGAGTGAGAATTCTGGGAGCCATTCGACCAGATGCTTAGCAAAACTATCATGCCGCCACGCCTTCAGCGCGTAGCGCACGTCGAAGCCGGAAAATGAGTGCAGCAGGCCCTCATCGGTGCTTGCGTGAAACTCGACCAGGAAGGGATCTGGACGTTTTTTGTAGGGTTACCGTATGGACGCGCATCTTCTTGCTGAACTCGCTAGGACTGAGTGTTCAGGCGTATTGCCGTGTGACGTACTCCGGCGGCTACCTGAATGGTGTGTCTACGTTGAAACGCCTGGATTAACGTATTTCGAGTCCGCGCTACATGGCTTTTGGGCACATTTGGAATGGGACATGAATCATCAGCGGGAGGAGCTTAGATTGGTACTGAATACCAGCCAGCGCCTGATCCCTGAGCCGTTACATCTGGGTGAATGGTCAGTCGAGGAGGCCGTGACTAAGGCACTCAAGGTGGTGAACACCAATCTCGGAGGGCTCCTTGATACCGGGCAGCTTGGATCACTTTTGCAGGAGTACAAGGTTAAACAGCTAAGACCGCTTATCTCGATCTTGTTATATCTATGCTCTGAAGAGCCGGACATCGATCCAGCCCTGATGCCTGAGCCATCATCCCGCAAATCAGTTTTTAGAAAGGGAAAGAGTGGTCTATATCTCTTCACGCCAGAAAAGCCAAAGATCTTCAACGTAGGCAGTAACGTTGGACGGAGCTTTCGAAATGAGCAGGAGGTTCAGCTGAATGGTCGGTCGGTAAAAGCGCATCTGCGAAGAGGTCACTGGCATGGTTTCTGGAAAGGGCCTCGCTTAGGTGACCGAACCTTCATCTATCGTTGGATTTCGCCTCTCGTTGTTAAAGGAAAAAGGCAAATGTATGCGTCGGATAGCGAGACGGGGTGCGGCGCGGCCGTCGAAGTATGAAGGACAGGCGCGATAGATCAATGTATAGAGGGCCAGCTGCGCGGTAGTTTCTGACGGCCTATTGAGCCGTTGACGCTCATGGCTGCCGCGTGCCAAAGCTGCAACCACTTTCAGTTATGACTTAGCGGAAATCTAGCATTCTCGGATACCGGATCCTACCCCGCCAGGTCTGGGCCAACAACTCGGTTGCTGCTTTAGGCCTTCCCCTACGAGACCCGTCTAACGGCTGGCACCTGTACAGCAATGCGTATGCGTGCTTACGACTATCAGCGAACGCGCAGACTGCTGCCAGGTGCTTAAGCCCTAACAGATCGAAACCTTTCAGAGGCTAGAGAAAGACCATCGACCCGGTTTACCGGGCCTGTAGATTAGCAAACCCCCTTACCGGCGGGCCATTTGATTAAAATAACGCTATCTCCATTAAAGATATATTGTCATCATCGAGCTCTTGAATCATTTTCTCGCGTACATAAATAAGTATCACGCAAAGCCTAGCCTGGATAAATTCTACGCTCGTCAGAAAACCTTTATCGACAACAGTCTTTTGCTCTTCGGAGCTTCCATGAATTATCGCTTCAAGCCTATTAGGACGATTTTCTGGCATGAGCTCATGCAGTAATAGCGCATGGTAATCATCTGCGACCATCCCCGGCAGTAAGTCCGAGTAAAGCTTTTCATTCACCTTGTTGAAATACAGCTCATGGCTCAGCTTGTTAATAAAAAGCTGGTCTGCATCGTTCAGTAGCGGAAATCTTTTGAAAACGCTGTTCACGTTGCCTCCCTGTAGAATTAGTTAGTTCGAAGCACAGGCTGGCGCAGGCTTAGAGCTTGATCAAATCCAAGCTCCCACGGCAAATTCCCGCTCTTGTCGGGCCATACCCACTGCATAAACCGGGGAGGCGCCCAACCTCGGTGTTCAGAGTAAGCATAAGCTTGGATGGCATAGGGACGCGCCATGGACGCTGAGGCCTCAATAACGGTTACCGGCACGCTAAACCAGTCATCGATTACGGCAGGCCCTGGCTTACGCTTGCCTGTTATTAGCTCAAGACAATAGGTATTCAAGGCCGGAGCAATGCTGTCGTGACGTACGCCAAAGCTGATCACATCGGGCAGCTGAAGGCGAGCCATGCCCACTGTATAAACGAACAAGGGCAGGCCTGTCTCAGCGTCTTCGATACCCAAAATGTGAAAGCCAACCAGACGGACGCTTTGCCCGATATCTCTAAAAATATGGTCTGACCGCATGAGTTCTCTCGCTTTCTTTAGGGAGACGCTGAACAATTAGCCAATTCTCACCGTCCCCCTTTTTCAACCCGGTTTTTTCAACCTACCGGCCTTATTC
>NZ_RHQM01000034.1 GCF_003935375.1 Stutzerimonas xanthomarina | reverse complement strand
ATAGCGGATCGAGACGTACTGCACGCCACGGTCGCTGTGATGGATCAGGCTGCCCTGGCCGACCGGTCGGCGGGCATCAATGACCGTTTCATCCTTCTCTACCTCGGTGAAGCGGGCAAGGGCTATGAGCCGTTCTTGCGTGGCAGATTCCGAGACGCCTAAATTCAGTAGCTGCTCCTGAAGGATGAGCCTGCCGTCTTTAGGGTTCATGCGAGCCATCTGTTGAACCTTTCATAGGTAGGGTGAGCGAAACACCCTAGGTGTTGGACTGGGGCGTACCCGAAAAATCAATGCAGTCCGGCAAGCCGCCTTTCGTCGGCAGATATCTCCCGATGCGGGCACTTCAGCTAACGGCAGCCCTGACGCGGTGTGAAATGCTGCGACACGTAGTCTATTGCTTGGGCTGCAAGCGTTTGCCAAAGAAGGTTGAGATAAAAAGATCTCTTACCGACTCTGGCACCCCTTTGAGGGTTTGGGTCGCAGACAGAGGGATTTCTACACCGTCAGCTTTCTCACTTGTCCAGATGTGCAGGTGAGGCTCCAGCACGAAGGGGGACAGCCGGCTCGGTATAACGGCCCACGCACCGTTCAGTGCACCTACAGTTGCATAAAGGGTGCTCCCGCATTCGCGGCAGGAGTAATAGGTCTTGTCGATCCCAGACCCGCCTTTCATGGTCAGCTTGTTACTTTGGCCATGAGATTTGCAGCCACTGGGCTCAAAAAATGCGATCTCTACGTACGGCAGACCAGTGGCTTTTCTACAGTCGGAACAATGGCAAGCCAGTTGGGCCACTGGGGCGGTTTCGATCTCCAACGACAGTTGACCGCAAGCGCACTCAGCGGAGATTTTTTTATTTTCGTTCATCACTTCTCCTTACACACTTTCATTGCCTATTGCCCGCTTGGAGGGTGGTCAATGCGCGCATCCTAGCTCCCACACTGACTTAGTAGAGTCGAGATGGTAGCTTGGCAATTCCTTGGATATGGAATGCGGCCAAACTGCCGGTCTCGACTTGATAGACCCGCTACATCAATCCATGGCCACTGGATTTTTAATCTGTTTCGGATTTCCGAAGATCGCTACGTTCTGCCTGGCTGATAGCACTGGTGTGCCATCTGGCTTCCAAATGGAGATAACCTGGGCTGAGAATCCAAAGCGCGAGCTTTCTGCAATGGATCTAACGAGCCACCAGCCGCTTTCGTTCTCGAATGATTCATCTAGAAAATCCACAGACCAACTGACTGTGCTGATAGGTACTGGCTCCTGGTAGGTGGCAAAAATCGCCGGAGGCAGGGCATCGGCCAGGGCTAGCAGGCTCACTAGATTGCTCTGAGAGTTACGGTCTTTATGGCGGAGCCAGACCAGCATTTCTGGTGCTTGATTAGCAGTGCAGGGTCTGGCACCTGACACAAGCTGACCTTCGAAGTGCTGCATGAAATTCGGTCGGTCGGGCCAAGTGAAATAGGCCGGATAGACCTCAGGCGCTAATGCCTCAGGTGCCGGTATGTTGAAAAAGTCATGTGACGTTTGTCGAGACGATCCAAAGCAAAAGCTGGCTTGCGTCGCGATGCCCATTTCGCCTGAAACCTGAGCTTGGGAGAAGACCGTCGACTTTCCTGCCCGTAAGATTTTTGCGGTCATCTTCAGCTCACCCACAGCAGGCCCAATAAATTGGAACTGTGCTGACCTCAAGGGAGGGAGGTTGGGTCGTGAGCGAATGGTTGCTTCTAGGCACAGCGCAGCGGAAAGCCCGCCGTATGAAGTTCGACCTTGAAGCCAATCAGCAGGCAGATCGATAGCAAAGCCATCGTCTTGCTCGCTTACACGGCTAATAAGATCCGAAAAACCTGTTAATGGCGACTCACTACCCATGGACATTTCTGGCTCTCATTACTGATGCAAGGGTTCAAAAAAAATGTGGCGCAGCCCGTCAACGGCCTTACAGGCAGCCATAGCTGCTGACTCGCGTGTGCACATTTTCAGGCGCATACCGGCCAGTAACGACAGACCGGTAGCGCTTAGGAGGGATTAGGCGTTACGCAGCAGTTCGCCGAAGGCGGTGCTGGTTTTGTCGATAATGGCTTGTGCGTTCGGTGACCAACGGCCCATATCAAAAAAGCCGTGAATCATGCCTTCTGCACGAACCATCTCTACTTCGACACCGGCAGCACGAAGCTTTTCACCATAAACTTCCGCCTCATCACACAGAGGATCAAACTCTGCTGAGACGATTACTGCTGGTGGCAGATCAGCAATGTGCGCTGCATGTATCGGGGTCATGCGAGAGTCTTTGATGTCCTCCCAGTCACCTGCATATTGAGCAATGAACCAGTGAAGTGTGTCCTGCTCTAGAAAATACCCATAGGCATTTTCAGTTCTCGATGGGTAGCTCGCCTCAATGTTGTCTAGCGCTGGGTAGATCAGGAATTGAGCGGCCAGCTTGGTGCCTTCCGCTTTTAGCTGCTGAGCAACCACCGCAGCCAAATTGCCTCCTGCGCTATCACCTGCAACGCCCACGGTATTTGAGCCACCGAAATCAGCTACATGTTGCAGTACCCATTTTGTGGCAGCGAGTCCGTCATTTACGGCAGCTGGGAAGGGGGCTTCAGGGGCAAGGCGATAGTCAACGGCAATGACTACGCTGTCGCTGGATTTGCAAATATCACGGCACATGTTGTCATGAGTATCAAGATCTCCCAGCACAAAACCGCCGCCATGAAAGAAGACTACAGTGGGCTTCACGCCACTGGTCTTCGGACGATATACGCGAGCTTTGAGCTTCCCAGCGGCGCCTTGGACTTCAGTATTTTCCACGCTTCCAATCTCAACGATTTGTTGAGGCGCACGAGTACCAAAGGTCATTGCGTAGTACCCTGCGCGACCTTCCTGTATGGGAAGCTCATGCGGTGGTTTTCTACCGGCGGCAGCCATGGTCTGAAGAACTTTTCCCAGGTACGGATCGAGAGGCATGCTTATCTCCTGTTGTTATCGCATTTAGACCATCAGGTCTTCTGGCCGGGCAGGTGTCTATGGCTGCCAGGTTGGTTATTCACTTGGCCATGATTGCCCAATAACAATATGACCGGTCATCTTTATTTTGGGTAAATGCAATCCGTGATTTCATGTAAAGAAGCTAGCGAACACCGCTTGGTTGAACTGATCCAAGGCTGCCTGATTTTGTTCAACCTTGGCTCGCAGTACCGAGCCTTCCCAGGCATTGATGAGGAAGTTGGCGATGGTCTCGGCAGGTAGCTTTGGAATGACTCTCTTCGCAGCCGCTGCCTCTTCAACACAAGACGCTATGGTTTTGCCCCATTGGGTGTAAATGGTTGCCAGGCGAGTGCGAATATCACCGTTCTTGGCCATTTCGGAGCTGAAGTTACCAATCAGACAGCCCTTGCGAAATTCTTGAGCAATCACAGCATCCGACAAGGCCTTGAAGTGCTTTTTCAGGCGCACTACCGGGTCAATCGTCGTATCGCTGAGTAGCGCGCGGCGCTCGGCTCCAAGCTCCCAAAAACGTTCTAATGCCATCAGGGCAATGGCTTCTTTGCTTTCGAAGTGGTTATAGAACGAACCCTTAGGCACACCTGCCGCCTGGGTAATGTCTTGCACGGCGCACCCGTTGAAGCCGCTAAGCTGCAATGTTTCGAGCGCCGCATCGATCAATGGCTCTCGTACGCTGTGTCTTGCCATGTTCAAGCTCCTGTGATGGCTCGATAATATGACCGGTCATCTTAATGTCAAGGTATATTCGACAGATTGCATGCCCCCCCGCCCGCTTAGCCCACCAGTACCTGACCGATAGCCCTCCAAGGCGGTAGAAGGTTGACGGATAGATTTTGATATCACGAAAACTTATGCGCATTCTTTTGAAATGCGATTGGTCTTATGAGTGGTCGCTGCTCATGATGTGTACAGCAAAGTTTTGCGCTAACCATCATCTGCTGAGAGAAATGCGTCATGAACCACATCTACTGGCCTGAAGGCTACGAGCCTGGTTTTACTGAAAACTTCGTTTCCAACGAGGTCATCGTTGCTGGCCTGAGTGCAGCACAGATCTGGCCATTGCTCGCCATCGCTTCGAATTGGCCTAGCTACTATGCCAATTCCGCCAATATTCGCTTCTACGATAACGCCGGCCCAGAGCTAGCCAACAACGTGCGCTTTTACTTCGAAACCTTCGGCTTCCCGGTGGAGGCTCGGTGCAACGAATATCAGGCTCCGGCTAATGGTGAGCCAGGGCGTGTTGCTTGGCACGGTTGGGCAGGAGAAGAGGGGGCTGATGATCGCCTTGATGTTCACCACGCCTGGTTGGTCGAGGATCTACCAGGTGGTCGTGTGCGGGTACTCACCCAGGAGACTCAGAAGGGTAAGCCCGCCACAGATCTGGCGCGTACTAAGGCCATCAGGATTGGTTGGACGGTCTTGTCCAGGCAGCCCGCAATGCTGCCAATGCAGGTTGATAGCCAAACTCGACGCACCAGACTTCTTCTGAGGCCTATATGAGCTAGCGCCGAGGCAGCTTCTTCGTGCTTAGGGCTGTCGAAGGCGTTATGTTCAGATGCTGATGTCCGTAGCGCCTTACATGACCCATACGAAGACCGACCAGCATGCGTAATCTCAGGAGCCTCGACCTGAATCTGCTCAGGGCGCTAGATGCTCTTCTCGATGAGGGAAGCGTGACGCGTGCCGCTGAGCGCCTGGCGCTCACTCAGCCTGCTGTGAGCGGCATGTTGACTCGTCTCAGAGAGAGTTTTGACGACCCGTTGTTTGTTAGGTCTCAACGTGGGCTGGTTCCAACGGTGCGGGCGCAGTCACTCGCACTCCCCATCAAGCGAGTTTTGGGTGAGATCGATGGGATGCTTCAGCCTCCAGAGTTCGTACCTGGAACAGCTGAATTTACTCTTTCGATAGCGGCTACCGACTATGCGCAACGGACAATTTTGGTGCCGCTGCTCGCGGCTCTTCGTGAGGAAGCGCCCGGCGTTCGAGTTTCCGTCAGGCCAGTAGACGGGCTCCGACTGGAGCACCAGTTAGCGTCTGGTGAGCTCGATATGGCAATCGTAACTCCCGATAGCATTTATCCAGGGTTACATGCGCGCCCCCTCTATGATGAACAGTATGTTTGTGTGCTGCGGGATGACCACCCGAATGCTGATGGCTTTGATCTGGACGACTTCTGTGCTCTTGATCATGCCCTGGTCTCGCTTGGAAACGGCTCTTTCGAAGGCGTCACGGATGAGGCGTTAGCGGGCTTGGGTCGAAAGCGGCATGTGGTGTTGTCAGTCCCCAGCTTCCTAATGCTGCTTGAAATACTGCGCGGTAGTGATTTGATCGCTGTGGTTCCGAAGCGCTTGATTCAGACCTCAGACGGCTTGCGGGTACTTGATCCTCCAGTGCCTATTCCTGGTTTCCAAAAGGTGGTCGCTTGGCATGAGCGAACCCACCATCACCCCGCCCATCAGTGGGTTCGCGCCTTGCTCTCGACTGTCTGCGAACGAAGCTAACTCGCCGCAGATGGTCGCTTCACCCTGAAATCCCAGTCCTTCGCTAAGCCTGCGGCGCTCTGATCAGCGCTGACGTCGGCTGATGTTCGCGCTGCGATGACTCCCTCTCGTCAATAATTGTTTGACGATTCCAATATGACCGGTCATCTTAGTTTCATTGGCGCCGCGATATACCCGCAGTCATAGCGCCTGAACCCCCACCCAAACATCGCTTTCACCTGTCAGGCATAGCATCAGAGGAGACCGCACCATGGCACTCGACACGTTGTTCTCACCGCTCAATCTTGGCGCATACACGCTGTCTCACCGAGTGGTAATGGCGCCGCTAACTCGAATGCGCGCTGCTGATGGAAACGTCCCCAACCCACTGGCACCGGAGTATTACGGCCAGCGTGCTTCGAAAGGCGGGCTGATCATTGCTGAAGCAACACAAGTGACTCCCTATGGCCAGGGTTATCCCAATACCCCTGGCATACATTCCAACGAGCAAGTCGCTGGCTGGAGGAAGGTTACCGATGCAGTGCATGCAAAAGGGGGCTACATCTTCCTTCAGCTGTGGCACGTAGGGCGCTCCTCCCATACCAGCTTTCAACCTGACGGTGTCTTGCCTGTTGCCCCTTCGTAACCGTCCGCCGAACCCGTCTCCCCGCTTCTTCCAGATAACGGCATGGTGTCCACCTATTTTTGGTGGACACCAT
>NZ_RHQM01000033.1:436-6738 GCF_003935375.1 Stutzerimonas xanthomarina | reverse complement strand
AACTGGACAGAAACCGAAATGCTTGCGGTGGCCGGGCAAGCGATGGGGTGTCTAGACCGGCGATTGATGGTTGATCTAATAGCTCAGCAGGCTCGCCTGGAATGGAATCCCAGCGCGGAAGCAGGCTGCGAAGGCGACATAGGTGCCGCTGTGCTTGGTGGAGATCCGTTGTAGACCCGGCCGCTTGTCCACCCTGATTGACCTCTCACAATGCTTCGCGAATACTGTTTACATATACAGTATTCCTTGGATGTTGCGATGTCATCTCTTTCGATACTGGCCCGGTGCGAACGTCTGCGCGAGCGTCTTCTCACCGATGTGGCCAACGGTCTGCGTATCACTGGCTTTCAGTCACCCGCCGAGGACGAAAAGGAGGACGGGCTTTCCCTCGACCTTCTCACTGGCCTGGGAGCGCCGCACGTTTGGGCTGTGCAAGTGCTGGACGATAGTTTGGTCGGCTTCGGCATATTCCGTGGTGATCGGCTGGTCGTGAACCGTGCGGCCAGCCACCTAGACGATAGGCTGGTGGTGGTAGACCTTGACGGAGACTACCGCGTGCGGCTGGTTCAGCGTGACTTGTTGGGGGGCCGTTGGCTGAAGGCAGCCGATCCTGTCGTCCCGGACGTGCAGCTGGACGGCGACGAGATCATCGAAGTTTGGGGTGTCGTGACCTGGGTGGTCAGTCGTGTGGCGATATGAGCGTACCGCCGAAAGTATTCGCGCTTATAGATTGCAACTCGTTTTACTGCAGCTGTGAGCGCATCTGTCAGCCGGAACTCAAACGTAAACCAGTCGTAGTGTTATCCAACAACGACGGCTGCGTAATTGCTCGCTCAGCCGAGGCCAAGGGGCTTGGTATCGCCATGGGTGCGCCCTACTACCAAGTGCGCGAGCAGATGCGCCGACAAGGAGTGGTTGCGCGCTCCAGCAACTACACCCTCTATGCAGACATCAGTAATCGGGTAATGCGAGTGATGGCTGAGATGCTGCCAGGCATTGAGGTTTACTCTATCGATGAGGCTTGGGGCGACATGACCGGAGTTGCCGACCCAGCTGAGCTGGGCCGAAGCATTCGCAACCGTCTAGCCCATGAAATTGGGATGCCCGTCGGAGTAGGCATCAGCACAACCAAAACTTTGGCCAAGCTCGCGAATTGGGCAGCGAAAAAATGGAAGGCCACCGGTGGTGTGCTTGATCTTACTGACCCTATCCGCCAAGAGAAATTGCTTCGGTTAGCGCCTGTGTCGGAGGTGTGGGGCGTGGGGCACCGCTCGGCTGCGAAGCTAGCAGCTCTGAACATTTCTACTGCTTGGGAACTGGCTCAGTTCGATATTGGCACATTGCGAAAGTCGTTCGGTGTGACTATGGAGCGCACGGCGCGTGAACTGCGTGGTGTGAGCTGTATTGGCTTCAATGAAGGCCCTCCTCCAAAGGAAGCCATCTGCTCGAGCAAGATGTTTGGAGCGCGTCAGACAGAGCTACCGCCGATTCGGGAAGCACTAGCTGCCTACGTGGCTCGTGCAACCGAAAAGCTGCGCGGTCAAAACTCGCTATGCAGCACTATCCAAGTAGCCCTCCAGACCCAGCTGGCTGATCTCAATGGGCCACGTTACGCCGGTGCCATCACCTTGGCCCTACCCTCTCCTACAGATGACACTCGCGAAATTTTGGCTCTGGCCCAGTACGGCCTGGGACGGATCTACCGCCCTGGCTACCCTTTCTCCAAGTGCTCCATCTTGCTGATGAATCTGAGCCAGCGCGGTGAGCTGACGCCGGATCTTTTCGCGCCCAAACCACGTCGTGGCGCCGAGCGACTGATGGCGGTTGTTGACCAGATCAACCGCAGAGAAGGAAGAGACACTGTGCGTATTGGCCGAGTGCCTGCGACACCGGTTTGGGCTATGCGTCGGGAGATGCTAAGCCAGCGGTACACCACACGCTGGGAGGAAGTTATTGGCGTGCGAGGATAGGTGTGAGGTATTCGCTTGCGGCCAGAAGCAGCCAAGTCACCAAGTCACCAAGTCACCAAGTCGCATTTTCCGCCCTTGCCGATGCCTCTAATGAGCACGTATACCGCAATAATTCACCCAAGAAAGGTGACACATCTATTCAACAAGTTTGCTTCCCTCATACAACTCAGCCTCCAGATGAAGCTTCTCAAGCTCAAGGTGCTTCAATTCTATCTGCTTTTGTAAAAGTTGATATCTTACTGCATGATCCTGAAATAGCGGCATAGAAGCCGTTCTTTCGGGCAGTGTTGAACTAGCTATCTCGCTTGGATTTGAGCGGGTTAGTGCCACCCACCGCTCCCATTGCTTTTGATTATCGAGAGCCTTCCGTAACGCTCTTTCTGACTGTTCAAGAACTGCATCGACGGTAGCTAAGAAATCTGGGTCTTCACTTAAAGCATCCGAATGGGAAATCTTATAAGCAAATAAATATTTAACAGCCCCAATTAGATCCCCATCTTCATATGCTTGCTTCCCTTTATCATAGTAATTACTCGCGGCTTGCTTGCCGGCCTGAAGGTCTTGCGCCTCAAGCGCCCCCGGGAATATAGCCACCATAAGTAATATTGAAATAGATTTAATAACAGACATAACCTATCCCTCATTCTTAATTTTTTTCGGCGGCTCCTCCGGGAGCGTAAACCGATGTAGTGCTGGCGCTGGCGTGACCGATACGCCAGCATCAGCTTCATATTCCAAACCCCTTAATAAGGTGAACACTACAACTGCAGCCCCTAATACCGCGAAAAAGGTGCCAGGTGCAGCGCGCGATAGCACAATACGAGTTTCGTTGTGCGCTGCCTCCATGTCACCGGCTTGCCCTCTGACACCGGCCATAAACAGCCGATATCCCATATAAGAGAGGCCCACACCTGACGCAAGCGATGCCACCTTATAAAAAACTATAGAAATTACCAGAGTACTATGCTCCATGCTTCACCTGCAGATCTATTACAGCGCCGTTCCTATCGAATTCAAGTCTTTCTCTTCGCCTAGCGCTGATTAACTATTTGTTCGAATTCTTGTGTTTTCTACATGGAAATCTCGTCCCATTCGATTCTGAAGCGGCCCTTGAATCCAACATCACTCACTTCGAACTCCCAGCCCTGACCAACTCGCGTCATTTCTGTCTCGACTTCATCTAGGTATCCGACCGAAGCAAAGCTCTCGTCTTTATGTAGAAAAACACTAAATGGATCTTGCAGCAGGCAGCGCACATAGCATTGCTGGCGAAAAATAATATTATCTGAAAACCCTAACCCATAAAGGTCACGCTCACCCAAGTAAAAATCGATACGCATCACCATGTCCTTCTTGATTATACTTTCATCCTCAAGGATTGGCGTCGTGTCCAAGTATCCCTCCCAGATCAAGCGGCCAGGGCCAGCCCATGCAAACTGCGGATCGGGATCAGAGAGATCTTTTTTTTCGAAGGGGCCGTAACAATTTTCTGAATCAGCACCTTGGTGGAATAATTCAAAATCCACACTGCGCGGCTTTATGGACACACCAAAAAAATACTCACTTTTTCCAAACATGTCCTTACCCCTAAGCACCTCACCTTGAACCATTAGCAATCGTACTTTTATGTTGCCGAAAAAGAACCGCGTTGCAATTTCGAACGATTCGCGAGCCGTGACTAAGGAGTCTCTACCGCCATGACACTTATGCACAAATGTTCGTGGTGCGCCTGGAATTTGCGCGCAGGACTGTTTGACGAGGCCATCACTGCGGTTGTAGTTCATTCCATATTCGCCTTCGATTCCTGCCAAGCGATTGCCGAGCCTGGAAATACCTACGTCGTAAGCCTTGTAGTTGGTACCGACGACTGTCAGCAGGCGATCCAACGGGAAGTGTTTCCTGAAATTTACGAAGGCGACAGGATTGGTTTCGTTTCTTTGAAAATCAGGATTGAAATGTCTTATTTCATCCCGAGCCTTTATTCCAGCCCACCTCTCTAGAACTTGAAAGGAAATTCCTTGATGCGGCGTACCAAGCGTTACAATCTTGTTTATATAATCTTCAGCTTTTTTTCCAGATTCTGGATATGTCCGCTGTACTGCTTCCCTAACCAGCAGTCCGCCCATCGAGTGGGCGATTATATTCACTCGAGGCGTAGTGATACTTGGGTCATTGCGGTAGGCCAAAGCTTGGATAAATTCGACCAACCGAACCAAGGCCTTACCATACTCGACCATCCTGCGATCATTTAGGTCATAGTAGCGAAAAACCCAAAGTGTCTTGCGAGGCTCTTTCACATTACGCAGAAGATGCAAGGCCATGGCTGGATCCACAACTAGCTTACCACCAGTAAAGAGACTCTTCGGCAGATCCTCAAGCTCAGGATAATCATGCTTCATCGTCTCTATATCTTTATCATAGTAGCCGATGACATTGGTTGCATCTTGGTACTGCCAAGATGACTTAAGAAGCCTTAATACAAAGCCCTCATAAATATAGTTCTCTCCTCGCTTTTGCGGATACACCGTACCATCATTAAACCCTTGGTATGCCGTATGCTTTTCATCTTCAACGCTTAGCCCCCCAAAGCCGCGAATTAGGATTAACGGTAACGGCATACGCGTAGGCTTCGTCATCTGGGCAACCCTCTCGATTACATTTAGTTGGTCTAGTATTTAACTCCAACCAGCATAAAAGAGACTTAAGCGCCCAAAGGGGGAGGATTACTTGCAGAACAATCTCTATTACGCGCAACTGTAATATAGATGAACAGCTCAACGGCTTGTTGATTCCATTAAAACATCTAGCTATAAAAAAACCTTTTTTATGCCACCGCTCTGAGGCAGGCCTTACAGACCAATCAGACGCATTCGCACCGCGTTTCCTGTGTTTGGGTTAACAGGACTAAGCGAGGCGAGAAATCCACCAAATTATCAGATTTGCAGTATCACCTCACGATTAGCGCTGAACCTCGCAAGCAGTTTTCGCACAGCTACACTCAGTAGCCTAAGAGCAGATCGGAAGCACGCTGCTATACTTCGGATGTAGCAGATTGCCATTGTGCCTTCCGCCTCAGCTTCATGTCGTGCTTCAAGCGCCAACCAAGCGATTAAATGGTGCTTGATATAGGCATATCGGAAAAATGGCAAGAATCTCGCCATTGCCGTCGCCTGCTTAAAGTTGGGCCTTAAAATTAAATACCTTCGGAAGGGGCAACCCCATGAACTATAGAATCAAACTACCGTTCTTTTTAGTTTCGCTCCTTACAGCCAGCCCCGCGATGGCAAGTGATTTGGAGGCGCAGAAGGCAGCATTGGATGTGATCTCCAGTTTTGCTACCGAGCTTTGCAAGGATCCATCTCTTACCACAAAACAATACCAATACGAACTTTCTGGCAAAGCCAAGGCGGAGTTAAGCAACGTACTTAAGAAGGTCGCTGACTTAGGGATTGAGGGGGCTGGCAATATTCGAGGCCATGAGTCGGAAGGTCTTTTGCAAGCCGACCTGGCCGAGCTGGTTAAAAACAGCTCCAATTGCCGACTTGAGGTTTGGCGAGACTTGAAAGATAGACTGGTACCGGCGGGGCTCCCGTCACAGAAAGTTGCAAAGCACACTGTCCGCATTAAACCCTTTCCAGTTCAACCAGGGAAAATATCCGGTGTAACACTGGATGTGTATATCGATGGCAAGTACGTAGATGAAATAGAAAACATAGCCTCACAAGACACTATTGAAGCCGGGAGTTTCACTGAGGGTCTTCACACGTTTCGATTCGAGAATATAGATGGTTATTTTGTCGACGCGTTCGGTAGATATATGCAGGTTCCTCAGATGTCTGGTATGGAATGTGAGGGTGACTTTGGCGTTACTGCGTCGAAGACGTTTCAACTTGTAGTTTGGAACGATGGAATGGGAAATATCACATGTGACTTAAAGTGATGTACCCCTCATTCCTACCTCACTAGCACCAGAAAGGTCGAGGATAAACTGAGCCACTACTACTATATGGAAGCTTTCTATTCAGAACTTGTCGTAGATAGATTAACATTGCCAGAGATGGATGCTCTTCGCCGTATCATCAGGCAGTTTAAAAAGTCAGCGCCAAGTTTGTAATTAACATGGACAGGAACGGTGAGTGGAATTATGACGGATTGCCGCCACGCGGGATGAGGGTGAGCGTTGTCCCAATCGCAACGAGCAGCTAGTTTCAAACTTGGGGGGGGGGGGTCATTGCCGGCAAGAAATGGCTGGGATTGCGGGTTGCGATTGGGACCGTTTTTTTAATTTCGTGGCCCACCACCGAAATCAAGTTAAAAAAAGGGGGTTGGAAA
>NZ_RHQM01000033.1:0-426 GCF_003935375.1 Stutzerimonas xanthomarina | reverse complement strand
CCCCCCCCCCCCCCCCCCCCCCCCCCCCATGACCGGAACTAAATGCTAGGCATGCAGCTATCGAATGGCTACCTCTTGATAATATAGCTGGACACCTCACGAATACACTTCAATAAAAGGAGGATGGAAACCAGTCTGAGCAGAGTCGAGTTCAATCCGCGTCCTCGCTGTGGCACCCTGTCGCGTTTCGTTTGATCGAAAATTAGCAGGTTGCGTTAGGCACATTCTTCATTTGATTAACGTGAAGCATAATTGCAAAAGGAGTTGCTTTTTTACATGTCAGAGCGAGATCGAGTAGTACGGAACATTCGCTGCCTCTGGTGGGCCGCCCTTTTTCCTGGCGCGGTTAGGGAGACGCTGAACAATTAGCCAATTCTCACCGTCCCCCTTTTTCAACCCGGTTTTTTCAACCTACCGGCCTTATTC
>NZ_RHQM01000032.1 GCF_003935375.1 Stutzerimonas xanthomarina | reverse complement strand
ACTATCAGCAACTTACCGAGTCGGCCCAAGCGGCATGACTCACACCAAAGAGCCTCCGGAATTCCCGGGGCGGTTCAGCCAGCTACCACGTCATTTCTATGTTCTGCTTTCAGGGGTTGCCCGTTACTACTATTCGACACCCAGCGGAAAAGAGTGGAACAAGGCGTTTTTTCATGAGGGGCAGCTGATTGGCTCGCTCAGCTCCTTTCTCAAAAATGAGCCCTGTACCTACACCATTGCGGCGTTAGAAAAATGTCAGTTAGCCGGATTGCCTGTCAGCATATTTGAAGAAGCGAACGGCCCCAGTAAGCAACTGACAGCGCTACTTAACCGGTATGTCAGAGTGATCATGCTGCGCAACGAGGAGCGTGAAGCCATGCTACTGACTCGAAATAGCGAAGAGCGCTACCTCTGGCTACTGGAACACCAGGCCTGGCTGCCTGAACGTGCGCCCCAGTACCACCTGGCTAGTTATTTGGGGATAGAGCCAGCGTCCCTATCCCGCCTCAAGAAGCAAATCTCCTCGTCAGCTCACCAGTAGCGCATCCACATTCAGATTGAGCCGCTGAACCTGATCCCGACACCATTCCTCTTCACTTGCCGGGACATCCCAGAGCTGGACTACTAACTGCCCAGTGTCGGTATGGCGGGCCTTGATACCAATGTGCGCGCACCGTTGCTTCAGTAGCTCAACCAGAAGCGCGTCTGTGACATCTTCACGTAGCTTTGGCTTAAACACCTTCCCTACAGCCGTCACAGGCAAAGCATCCAGAATGATGATCCGCTTAGGGCATGCAGGGCGTTCAGCAATATGCGCCATTGCGTACTCTTGTAGATCCTCGCCAGAAACCTCTGAGCCAGCACGGAGCTGCACAAACGCCACTGGTAGCTCACCTGCATACTCATCCGGCATTCCGACTGCCGCAGCCATGCTCACTGCCGGATGCTGCTCCAGGCACCCTTCTATCAGCGAAGGATCAATGTTGTGCCCGCTGCGGATAATCAAATCTTTCGCTCGGCCAGTGATAAAGAGATTGCCCTGCTCATCGAGGTGTCCCAAATCGCCAGTTCGCAGCCATCCATCAGATGTCACCGGAGAACTGGCGCCTAGGTATCCCGGAAACACCATGGGGCTTCGAATGTAGATTTCACCGTTCTCAATTCGGGCCTCAACCGGGGATGTAATGTGCCCGACACTTCCACAGACAGCTGGCTGACTGAGGTTTGGCAAGGCGATCACCCCGCTGCTTTCGGTCATGCCATATGCCTGGTAAAGCTGTCGGCCAATTTTCTGTTGAGCCAGTACATGAAGCCTAACCGGCACCGGAGCACCGCCAGACAGCAAGAAGCGTAAGGTGCTGACATCAGCTCCTTCCAGGGGAGCATCTAGCATTGACGCCATTGAAGTCGGGATTCCGCTGCTGATGGTTACACCGAGCTCATCAACCAAGCGCCAATGACTGCGAATGACCTCCGGGCTTCTGAAGCCCGCAATCGTGGGGAGAACCAATTGCCCCCCCGCCCCGAGGATGGCCAAGCTATTCACTATGGCTCCGGCCACGTGAAAAATAGGAAGGCCATTTATCGCGATGTCATCCCCTGAAAGTTGCAAGCTCTCAATCACAGCAAGCGCCGCAGCTGTCTGGTTAGCATGTGAGTGGCAGGCGAGCTTCGGCGTACCGGTCGTGCCTCCTGTGTGGTAGTACGCAGCCAGGTCATCAGCCACAGGCAGGCTTGCCTCCGTCGGTGCCTGGTCGCTATATCGCAGCACCTCAGAGTCGTAGTGCAGCTCCTCACCACCATAGGCGTGCACCGAAATGCAGATCGGCTTACCAGGAAGTCGTGCAGAGACTCGCTGTGCCTTCTCCCACAAATCGCTACCTTGCATTGGGCCGACCGCAAAGATCAGGTCGGTCTGCGCCCGCGACATCAACTGAAAGAGCGCCTCCTCGTTCAGGAGTGGATTGAGGGGATTGGCGATCCCGGCTGTTTCGGCAGACCAGAGAAGCACTTGGGCTTGTGGAATGTTCGGCAGAAGAAGAGAGACGACTGGCCGCTCTTTGCCCGAGAGGCTCCTCATCATGTCGATGGACTGGTGCAAGCTACTGAGCAATTGCTCATAAGTCAGAACGGGTGATGCACCAATATTTTGAAGGTTATCTACGAACCGTAGAGCTATCGCCTGGGGGCAGCGCTTGGCTGCTAGCGAAAGCAATTCGTAGGTGGTTTGGGGGCTGTTGTTGTGCATTGTTATGGGCCTCGTGGGGACTAAGGCCATCGATGATGCTCTGCCTGGTGAAGTGGCTCATTCACATTTATCAACACAACGAAGGTGATCAGGCCCCCAGCCTGTGTCCAGGCTAACGTCAGCTATTGGCCGGTTAGCGACCACTTCTCAGGCTAGCCATGCTTGTCCTCCCACATGTGGAGGACTTGCCATGAACATCACTGCTACCTGCACCCGCCGGCCCTGGAACAAAGGAAAGTTGGTCGGACAGAAAACCCCGCTCCGGCTGAGAGATATCTGGGCCATCCGAGTAAGGCTTCAGCTTGCAGAACGAACCCGGGATCTGGCTTTGTTCGATCTGGCCATCGACAGCAAGCTTCGAGCCTGCGACTTAACCAAGCTCCGTGTATGCGACGTTGCTCATGGCGAGCATGTGTCATCACGAGCAATGGTTATGCAGCAGAAAACGAAGCGACCAGTGCAGTTCGAAATTACTGAGCAAACACGGTCTGCTCTCGCGGCCTGGATACACCAAGCCCAGCTCCGTAGCCAGGACTGCCTTTTCCCGAGCAGGCTGCACACCTCAGACCATCTATCCACTCGTCAATACGCTCGTATCGTCAAAGGCTGGGTGCAAGCCATTGGCCTTGATCCGGCCATGTATGGCACTCACACAATGAGACGTACAAAGGCATCACTGATCTATCGCAGGACAAAGAACTTGCGGGCCGTTCAACTTCTGCTTGGCCATACGAAGCTGGAGAGCACCGTTCGATATCTTGGGATTGAGGTCGACGACGCCTTGGAAATGGCAGAGCAGACCGAGGTTTGACCATGTATAGCGACGGTCGAAGTCAGGCCGTCGCTAACCGGCCAGAAGCAGCCATTAAACTTCTACAAGATCAGGGCGATGGGCTACCCCCGCTCCGGTAGACATCTCCGGCCTAACACCCCGCCAGGCTCAGACCTCATGCCCAAACATGGCACTCAGTGCCCCCCTGGCGGGTTTCAGCAACTGCGCGTAAGTCGTACCGAACTCCTCCAGCAGCTCACGCCGGGAAACGGGAAACTCATGGGTTTGCATTGCCAGAATGGCCTGCGTCACGGGACGCTCAGCCATGGCTTGGTAAAACCTGCTCAGGTCCTTGTTACCCTCCACCAAGTTCATGAAAGGAATCTCGAACAGTTCGGAGAAGGTTCGGCTGAGCTCCAACACATGAAACAGATGAAAGTCCGGAAGGTAAGGCTCCGGACCCAGCAGGAAGGGCTGCAGACGGGAGCGCCCCACAAGGCGCGCCAATGCACTTTTGATCATCAATACCGACCAGGCACTGAAAACCCCAGACTCGCGCTCGGTTTGGAACCCCAATGCCTTGGGAAAGTATCCCCCGACGAAGAACCAGTTGAAGAAAGGCCCGCTCAGCGAAAACGTGATGTAGTCGTTCAGCGTGTCGATCTCGGCACAGCGTTGTACGTCGTGACACGGATAGAACTTGGCCGCCTCCGGGTAGGTTCTGGCCAGATAACGACAAATCGCTTGGCTCTCCGAGACACACACACCGTTTACATCCGTGAGCGACGGAATCTTCCCCAGCGCGTTACGGACCTGATGCTCGGCCGAGAGCGTCTCACCTATGAAGGGAGACACGCGCTGATACTGAAACTCAAGGCCAGCCTCTTTCAGCATTTGCGCAACCAGCGCCATGAAAGGTGAAAGCCAGAATCCATAGAGAACCCGCTGTCCACTTGCGCCTTCAACATCCTCTGAAAACATGGAACTGACTCCTGATCTGCTGATTAAACATTCGTCCGCAGTACCGGCCCCAGGGTGATCTTGGACAGGATTTCGATCATGGTGCGGCTCGTGCGGACCAGGGCGCCAGGCACCCTGCCCTGAGTAAAAAGAACGGGATGGAGTGGGACATCCCGCCGGCCATTTCACGCTCGGGTGCATGTGGCCTAAACCGGATTGCGAGCTCAGCGCCCCGCGCGCAGCTCTGCACGAAGGATCTTGCCGATGGGCGACTTGGGCAGTTGCTCGCGGAAGACGATCTGCTTCGGTACCTTGTAGGCGGTCAGCCGCTCACGGCAGTGGCGGATGATTGCCTCGCCATCCAGGCCGGGCCGCCGCAACGCGACAAAGGCGCGTATTGCCTCGCCGGTGATCTCGTCCGCCACACCGATCACCGCCACCTCGCTCACGTCCGGGTGCTCGGCGATGACGTCTTCCACCTCGTTGGGATACACGTTGAAGCCCGAGACCAGGATCATGTCCTTCTTGCGGTCGACGATGCGGATGTAGCCCTGTTCGTCCATCACCGCGATGTCGCCGGTACGGAACCAGCCATCGGCGAAGGCCTCGGCGGTCTCGTCCGGGCGGTTCAGGTAGCGTTCGACGATATGCGGGCCACGTACCAGCAGTTCGCCAGGCGTTCCCATCGCGAGCTCGCGTCCCGCAGAGTCCGCTATGCGCACCTGGCTCCCGGGCATGGGTAGGCCAACAGTTCCCGGACGGGATGTTGGTCCCGGCGGGTTGAATGACACGAAGCAGCTGGTTTCCGTCAGCCCATAGCCCTCCAGGATCTGGCCAACCGCCGCCTGCCAGCGCTCGGCGGTGCTCGGCCGCAACGACGTGCCACCGGAAACGGCCAGCTTGAGCTTGGGTGGATTGGCCTGCAGCCAGGGTTCTGCCAGCAGGCCGGCATAGAGCGTATCCACGCCGGTCATCCAACGCACCGGGAACTTGTCGAACGCCGGGAACACGTTGGACAGCGGGCGAGGATTGGGCACCAGCAGGTTGCGCCCACCGCGGCGGAAGAACAGCAGGAAGTTAAAGTTGAAGGCGAAGATGTGGTAGAGCGGCGGCACGGTGACGATCGCTTCGCCGGGCTCGATGTATACGTCATGGGCACTGATGTAGTCCTCGGCCATGCGCAGCACGGCGAGGAGGTTAGCATGGCTCAGCACGGCACCCTTGCTGCGCCCGGTGGTGCCGCCGGTGTACTGGTAGAGCGCCACGGGATGGGGTTCGGCTTGTACCGGTAGCTGTCCTTGGCCGATGGTCAGGGCTTCGCTGAAGCGCTGGTGGGCGATGCGTGGGGTCAGGTCGCCGCCGCTTTCGGCGGCCAGCTTCTGCTGGATCGCGGCGCCGACGGCTGGCGGGAAGAAGTCTCCCAGGCTGGTGGTCACCAGGCGCACACCCTTCTCGGCAATCACCGCCTCGGCGCGACCGACGAACAGATCGCAGGCGACCAGCAGCTTGGCGCCGCTGTCGGTCAGCTGCGCTTCCAACTCGCGCGCGGTGTACAGCGGGTTGACGTTGGTGACGATCAGCCCCGCCTTCCAGGTGCCCAGTACGGCAATGGGGTAGTGCAAGCTGTTGGGCAGCTGGATCGCCACCACGTCGCCGCTTTTCAGCCCCTGCTCCTTCAGCAGGTAGGCGGCGAAGGCATCCGACAGTGCGTCGACCTCGCTAAAGGTGATGTCGGCGTGTAGCCCTGTGGGCAGCACGATGGTGAAAGCCGGCGCGTCGGCGAAGTGCTCGGCGCCATGACGGGCGAAATCGGCGACGCTGCCGCGCAATGCTTGGGGATCTATCCGGTAGTCGCGCAGGCTGGGTGGATAGCTCTGCTGCCACGGTTTGGACATGCTCATCTTCGGTTTTCCTTGTTCTTGTTCTCGGGCGTTGTTCGCGCCGCCCGGTATGGGCAGACGGAACTGGAGGCTAGAGCTGGATCTCGATATCCCCCGTGGGGAACGCGACGCAGGAATAGATCCAGCCGAAATCGCGGTCGGACTTGCGCAGATGAGCCTCCTGCGGATTGAACACAGCACCGGAAACCAGCTTGACCCGGCACAGGCTGCATTCGCCGGAGCGGCAGGCGTTCTCGGTGCCGTAGCCGTTGCGTTCCAGAGCATTGAGCAATGGTTCGCCGACACGGCTGCGGAAGCTGCCGCGGCCACGTACCGTCACGGTGACCTCGTCGTCCAGCGAGACGCCTTCTGGCCATCCCGTCTGCTCGTTCGGCGCCTTGGGTGCGCCGTTGGCCTCGACGCGGATGCGCCGACGCTTGACACCCAACCTAGTGAGCAGTTCGACGCAGTTGTCGTTGAACGGGGTCGGGCCGCAGATGTAGAACATCTTGTTACCGATGTCGCCGAGCAGACGCTGCAACAGCTCTTCCGTCAGACGCCCCGTGTAACCCCAGTAGCCGGTGGGCGGGCGGGAGATAACCTCGCTCAGGGTGAAGTTCTCGTGACGGTTGGCCAGCTCGCGGAATTCATCGTCGAAGATCACGTCGTCGATGTAGCTGTTCACGTAGACGAGGTGAAAGCGATGCGACAGGCCACGGTCGAGGATGTCCAGCAGGATGCTGCGCGCGGGGGCGCCACCCGATCCGCCGGCGAGGAACACCAGATCGTCGCCGTGGTACAGCGGGTTGTGGTGGAAGGTGCCCATCGGCCCGGAACTTAGGAAGCGTTGCCCTGCCGCCACCCGGTCGAGCAGGTAGTTGGAGACGAAACCACCCTGGGCCCGCTTCACGGTCAGGTCGTAGTACACCCGCTGCGATGGCGAGGACGAAATGGCGTAGGGCCGAGCGGTCGCCACCCCATCGATCTCGACGAACAGGTTGATGTACTGCCCGGCCTGGAAGGGGGGCAACAGGCTGTGATCCGTTGCGACCAGGCGTAGGGTCCGGGTGCTGGCTGTCTCGTCGATCACCTCGGCGACCTCCAGTTCCAGCCGTTTCGGGTGCAGCTGCACAACAGTGCTGGCGACCTCGCCCTTGATCTCGTGGAAGTCGGTGCCGCTGCGTTCCAGCGCTTCCTTGGCTTGCCACGCCTCGCGGAAGCCGGCGATGGAGTTCAGCAGGTTCTGCTCAGACATGTTCCACCTCTTTGACTTTCAACTGTTTGAGCACCGCTCTGGCCGTGGACTCGCCCGCCATGTAGGTCGGCTGGAAGCCGCCCATGGACGTCCATGAGCCGGCGATGTAAAGGCCCGGCACGCCGTCCAGGCGCTCGCGCAGCAGGGCCGAGTCCTGGGCGCTCTGCTGGAAGCCGTAGATGGCGCCGCCGGGGGTGTTGAGGTAGCGCATCATGGTCAGCGGTGTGGCTACCTCGACCTCCTCGATGTATTGGCGCACCTTGGGGTAGACCTTCTCGATCAGAGCGATGAGCTTCTCGGCGAAGTCATACTTGGTACGGGCGTAGTCCTCGGGTGCCACCGACTTCCACACGTCGCCGTACTGCAGGCAGACCAGCATCACCTGGCTCTTGCCGGGTGGCGCGGCGCTTGGATCTTCGAAGTTGTAGCAAGTGAGCATCCCGCCCAGCGGGGTCTGCAGCGTGCCCATGCGGTCATGGATCTGCTCCTCGTCCAGCGTCTCGTAGATGAAACTGGAGGCCGCGGTCACGCCCAGTTCCTGCGGCGTGCAGTCCAGGCCGAGGTAGATCACGAAGGCCGAGGTACCCATGCGCCGGGATTTGAAATCCTGCTGAATCGCCAGTGGCGGACGCTCCAGATCCAGCAGTTCGTTGAAGGTGATCAGCGGGCTGGCATTGGACACCACCGCATCACAGGACACTCGCTCGCCACCCTCCAGGCGCACAGCGCATACCCGGCCGTCCTCGGTCAGGATCTTCTCCACGCCGCAGTTGAAACGCACCTCGCCGCCGGCCTCAAGGAACGACTCCACCAGAGCCGTCGACATGGCCTGGGAGCCGCCCTTGATGTGCCAGGGCTTGAACACCGCGTAGGCATAGAGCATCACCGCCAGGTCTGGAAACGGCAGCATGCTCGGTGGCACTCCAAGGTAGAGCCAGTAGGTCGCCAGTACGTTCTTCAGCTTCGCGTCGCTGAAGAACTCGTCGAGCATGTCGCGGGCCGAACGGAAACCGTACTGCACGTAATACGGGCACAGCGACTGGAGAGCCGCATCGCTGTTGGCCTTGCGCGCCTTCGGCAGGGTCATGAAACCTTCCAGCGACACCTTCTCGCAGACCAGCAGAAAACGCTCGATGGCCTCGCTTTCGGCCGGGAACATCCCCTGCAGCAAGTTGCGCAGCCCGGTCCAACTGGCCGGCAGGGTGACGTCCAGCTCGCCGGGTACCACCAGGCGATACAGATCGTGCTCCTGGACGAACTCGACCTTGTCCAGCACACCCAGCTTGTCGAATAACTGGCGCATGACGAAAGGCTTGTCCTTGGTGCCCAGGCCACTGAGCTGATGCAGCGCTACCTCGAACTCGAAGTCGCCGCGCACGAAGGAGGTCGCGCAGCCGCCCGGAATATTGTGTCGCTCCAGCAGCAGAGTGCGGCTGCCGCCACGCTGCAGCGCGGTTGCTGCGGTCAGCCCGGCATTGCCGGCGCCGATCACCACGGCGTCATAGTGCTTCATGATTACCTCAAACTTATCATTGATAAGATTTGGTTAAAAAAACGCCCTAAAAAGTGCGCTGTAGTTCAATCAGATCGGCGAACTGCGGCGAAACTCCGGTCGCCCGCGCACCGACCGAACGCAGGATGTCCTGCCCACTCAGGATGGCGCTTTGCAGCAGCACCGTGTGTTGCAGGGACTCGTAGACCCCATGGTCGCGGCTGTAGAGCATGGCGCGCTTGATACCGTTTATGGCCACGGGCGGGCGCTCGGCAATGCGTCTGGCGGCGGCGAAAGCACCTTCGAGCAGGGCCTCGTTGGTCGGGAAAATCTTGGCCAGCAACCCCAACCGATACGCCTCGGCAGCATCCAGGGTGTCGCCGGTCAGTGCCAGATAGCGCGCCACGCCTGCAGGAATCAGACGCTGCAGGCGCTGCAATACTCCCAGATCGGCCATCATGCCGACGTTGGTTTCCTCGATGCGGAACTTGGCGGACTCGGATGCAAAGCACAGGTCACAGGCAGAAACCAGATCAAAGCCGCCACCGAGACAGGCGCCCTGTATTGCGGCAATCACTGGAAAGCGCGCACGCTCCAGAGCATTCAATGCATCCTGCATCCGCTCCAGGTTGGCTTGCAGGACCTCGCGCTCTTCGGGGCAGGTCGCATGGAACTCCTTGGCGGTAGAAAACATCTGCATATCCAGGCCGCCGCAGAAGACCTTGCCCTGCGCCGATATGACCATCGCCCGCACCTTGCCCGAACGACTCAGCTCGCCGACCGCCTCCGGCAGCTCACTCCAGAAGGCCCGTGTCAGGCTATTGGCCTTGTCGGGGCGATTGAGCTGCAAGTGGGCGATGCCATCTTCGACAGAGACATCAAAACATTCGTAGGTTGAAGCCATGGTTACACCTCAGGCACGTTATGTTAGCGATGCTAAGATCTGAATCTTATCGCCGTCAAGATATTTTCGAGTGATAAGATCGAAGCGCCCTCAAGCTCTCGCAATTAAGGCCCACACATGAGCAAGACACTCCAACGAGCCCGCGACACCTACCACGTAGGCAACCTTGCGCCTCAATTGCTCAGCGCGGCACGGGAAATGCTCGAAGAGGTAGGGCCGACTAAGCTCTCCCTGCGCGCCGTATCCGAGCGTGTCGGCGTGAGCTCGACAGCCGCCTACCACCACTACGCCAACCGGGCCGAGCTGATTGGCCAGTTGGCGGCACAGGGCTTCCGCGAGCTGGCCAAGGTCTTGCGAGTCGAGGGTGAGTACGACGACGGGATACGAAAGCTGCGCGACGCCAGCCTGGCCTATTTCAGCTTTGCCCGCCGCAACCCGGCGCTATACCAGCTGATGTTCGGCCCGGAACTGGCCAGCGGCGAAATGCCCCTAGAGTTTCATGAGGCACGCGATGAAGCCTTCGGTGAACTCCGGCGCATCATTGCCGAGGTACTCGGACAGGGAATGGACAGCGTGGAGGTGCGCCGATCTGCGCTTGCGAGCTGGTCTTATACCCATGGCCTGGCTTCCCTAGTCATCCATGGAGTTCTGCAGTTCCCAGCAACAACCACCGATGAGCGCTTCGTGGACAGTACGCTGCTGGGCTTCGAGCACCTGTTCAAGGCTAGAGCCGGACAAGATTGATAGGCGTGTGGACTACCCCCGCTCCGGTAGACATCCCCGGCCTCGTTTTTTCTCATAACAGTTGCGCCTGCAATCCAGTCAGGCAATCGCCCCTAAAGTTGTATGGCACATGCGAGCGACTCCTCTTGGAGGACTCCTATTGACGCCAACTGGCTTTGGTGAACCGCCCCGGGAATTCCGGAGGCTCTTTGGTGTGAGTCATGCCGCTTGGGCCGACTCGGTAAGTTGCTGATAGT
>NZ_RHQM01000031.1 GCF_003935375.1 Stutzerimonas xanthomarina | reverse complement strand
TCGATCAGGAACAATTCCTTACGGGTCTGCTTGCGCTTGCCGGCGTACTCGGCGTCGGCGAAGGTCATCTGCTTCATCAGAAAACTCGGTGGGTGGCGTTCGGCTATTTTGCCAAAATCAGAAAGTCTTTTTCAGACTGTCCCTAATGAGACATGCGCAATCTGCCCGACCTCAATAAAGGCAACACATCAGCGTAGGCATACATTACGGATGGATGTTGATGCCGCCGGTGTCTTCACCTTATTTCCGGGCAACGACCAGTGAAACTGGGTAGCGAATGTCTCGGAGTGTCACGCTCGCAACTGACGGCTCCAATGAAGGGAGCCCCTGAACCACGAAAGGCTCGCCAAGGCCGCGCTTGTAAACTGATCAGCGTAACATCGCGGACTTGCCCGGTTATGGGCATCGGCGGGTGGGCGCTGATGCGCAGCCGGATTGCCCAACATGCGCTGCCTACGGTCAACGCCAAGCAGCGTATCGGGTGATTCGTGTTCATGGCTTGGACGCATGCAGCATAGCTTCGCACTGCGCCATGACGGGGGCTTTGCGGCGTCGCCGGCGTCGTATTCGCTGAAACCCGGATTCCGCAGCGATAACTGCGACCGCCTTAGTGTGATCATCACCCCCCGACTGCTGCGATGGGGAAGCCATCAGCCGAGAAGCCACCCCGCCCGAATCCAGCGACGAAGATGGTCGCGATGGCGCTCGAAGCCGCCGAGCGGCAAAAGCCAGCCGCAACACGCATTCAACCGCCCGCCGATGTTGCCTGCCCACGCTCCGCGTCGCACATATGTCGTCCCAAGGCCAAGGCCGACTTACGTTCGATGTAATCGGTAGCGATCGGCATGCCCCAAAAATGCAACGAGCCATACCTTGCGATGGTACACACCTGCTGCAATTGTTTACCTGTCTATGTAGCCATTGTCGACGTATCGTTTTTATTTACATACCGTGTCGCAACAGTATGGACATAAGCCTGAAGATACGACGATGGACACATTGAACATGGTTTGGACAATGATTGGTGGGTTGCTGTGTTTAGCGCTGGTTCTGGTAATACTGCTTTGGGTGCAGTGTGTACACTCGCTGCAATATAAGGCGGAGCTCAGGGTTACACGGGACAGGTTGCAGAGCCTTGCAGCTAAAATCAATCGTTTAGAGGGCGAAAAAGCGGAGCTCGCCGCAGGCTTGAGAGCCGAAAAGGGCCAAGTGGAACACCTCAAACGACAGCTTCGTTGAGCGAGCTGTAAACACGACCGATAGAAAAACAGACCGGTTATTTCAAAATACCCCGGCAAACCAAGGATGCCCTGAAGTAGCCATCGATTTTCAGCTGGCGTCAGGTTCCGCTGAATTTTAAGCAGTAGCTGGTCGAAATACGATTAAATCGATTGCCCGATGTTTCAACCGCTGCGAGCACGCCGCAGCGGGTATTCCTGCATCACAGACGCACCCCTCCTGCGTTCGTCAGTAAATGTCGGCGAGCCATCCACAGATTCGACAGAGCCAACAGCGTAACCATCTGCGACATATTCTTCGCCAAGCCCCGGGAGCGCACCTTGACGTAGCCAAGCTGACGTTTGATCACTCAGAGCGGATGTTCGACCTACACCGGTGTGGCCCGCGTCGGCACAGACTACGTTCTCCTGGCCGTGCAGCAACTTGTCGACTTGGGTGACTGACATCCGCCACGTTGGCCACCGTGACCAACACGCTGTGTACCAAGCCCGACTCATCGGCGACGCCAACGTGTGCCTTGGCGCCGAAGTAATACTGGTTGCCCTTCTTGGTCTGGCGCATCTCCGGATCGCGCTTGCCGTCCTTGTTCTTAGTGGAGCTCGGCGCATTAATCTGCGTGGCGTCGACAATACTGTCCTGGCGCAGCGACAGGCCGCGGTCACCGAGATAGCCGCTGACCACGGCCTGAATTCCAGCAGCCAACTCGTGTTTTTCCAGCAGGCGCCGGAAGTTGAGGATGGTCGTTTCGTCAGGTATACGCTCCAGACTCAGCCCCGCAAACTGGCGAAGAATCGTGGTCTCGTACAGCGCCTCTTCCATAGCCGGGTCGCTATAGCCGAACCAGTTCAGCATCAAACGAACCCGCAGCATCTTCAGCAATATCAACTAAACCGAGCGCGCTCGTGCTCCTGGGTATACCAGCTATAGGTATCCCGTAGACCAGCTACTAATGGGATTGACGAATTCCAGCCTAAGCGGGCCAAACGGCTAACGTCCATCAGTTTACGAGGCGCACCATCAGGCTTGGAGCTATCATAGACGATCTCGCCCTGAAACTCGGATATGTCGGCCAATATATCGACAAGCTCTTTGATACTATAATCGATACCTGACCCAACGTTGACATGCGAAACCATTGTCGTAACTTGATCATAGTAGTCAGTGCTGTCAAGGTTCAAAACATGGACGCATGCCGCTGCCATATCATCTACATGCAAGAACTCTCGGCGAGGATTACCGCTACCCCAGATAGTAACTATTGGCTGCCCGTCACGCTTCGCCTCGTAAAACTTTCTTATCAGCGCGGGTATGACATGGCTGTTTTCTGGATGGAAATTGTCATTCGTACCATATAGATTCGTTGGCATTACGCTTCTATAATTGCGACCATACTGCCTATTATAGCTTTCGCATAGCTTAATACCCGCAATTTTCGCTATGGCATAGGGCTCATTAGTAGGTTCTAGCAACCCGGTTAACAACAGTTCTTCAGTCATAGGCTGAGCTGCAAGTCGCGGATAAATGCAAGACGAGCCGAGAAATAATAGATCCTGTACTCCATTCATATGTGCAGCATGAATGACATTAGATTGCACAACAAGGTTTTCATATATGAATTGTGCAGGGTAAGAGTTGTTTGCATGAATACCTCCGACCCTTGCCGCAGCGAGATACACTTGATCGAAAGCGTGATTTTCGAAAAATTTATTTACCGACGATTGATCGGTAAGATCGAGAATGGCACGATTTTGCGTAACCACGTTAGTGTAACCGGCATCATGCAATCGTCGGACAATCGCTGAACCAACCATGCCCCTGTGGCCGGCGACGAATATTTTCTTTGTCAAATCCATTTGCTTCAACTCCTATCGTATAAAACAGAACAAGGTCTATCGATTGTTTGCGAGACGCTGCAAGAGGTACGCCGGGTTGAGAAGACCGGATAAAGATAGATATACGGCTGCAAATAAGCGGCGTTCAGAGAACAAATACCCAGCACCAATACGTCCAAACTTCTGGCCGAGCCAAAGCCTATATAGATTGATTCTCTTGGCAATACTCAATGTCTTAAAATAACCCATGTAACCTTCAATTGAATCTGGCGCGAGGTCTTCGGATCCATGAGCGGAGTGCCAATACTCGACCACTCTTTTTTGCAGCCAATCTCTATCCGTTAGAGAACCGGGTCTGATTCTAATTGCTGTAAGCACGTCATCGATTCTGACTGAGTTTGACGGATTTTTAATCTGCCGGAAGAAATCAGTATCTTCTCCAACTGCAAGACCTGTCTTGAATCGGATTTCACCAATCGCAGCCCGCTTCAGCAAAGTCGCAGGTAGAAACTCACTAGCCCCAATGTTTCCCGACACGCGCCCATGTGCTTTCAAATATCCAAGCCCATGAAACAGCACAGAGCTGTTAGATGCATGTAACGCCTCTAACGAACGACTTAATTTGTCTGGCAAAAAAACGTCATCAGCGTCCAGAAATGCAACGTACTCACCTTTAGCAAGGTCTAGCATTCGGTTCCGAGTGTAGCTCACCCCTCGATTCTCAGTGTTTCGATAGATTTTTACTCTGCGGTCATCCTTTGCAATGGCTGCGATAACGAAAAAAGTATCATCAGTCGAGCAGTCATCGCATACGATAATCTCATAAGGCTGCGAAAGGTTTTGGTTCTGAACTGAAGACAACGTTTCTTTGATCGTTAACGATGCGTTGTATGCAGGAATCAAAACAGAACACACTACGCTTGGCGTTTCCTGGGTAATATTCATATCTTATGCCCCAATGATAAATGAGTAGGTTTATGTGTTTCTACTAAACGTGACTCGACGCCGGGGTGCGGAACAGATTGTCTGGATTGACGACTGGTTAATAACAATATTCCCACTAAAAATACGGCACACGATGGAGCCAGTCGTGTCGAGTCTGCATACGCATTTACAGAGAGCAAATAAAGCGTCACATAAAGCAGCGCATAGCAACTAGAGTTACGCACCTGCCCTAACTTCAACGCCCGCATAAAAACTATCCCAAAGACAATATATACAACCACACCAAATCGCAAAAACAAATCGAATAATGAATTATGATTGGATGTTTGCATCACATTATCTAAGACGACTAGCAACGGGTGCCCAAACGCGTAATCATAGGTAATACTTCGAAAAGGAACACCGAAGCCAACCCCAATTAGAAACTCTTGAATGCCAATCATCGACGTTGCCCCTTTTATCATTTCCAGTCGAATCGCAGCGTTATCATCAATACCGGAGACATCAACCTCAACATCCAAATGAAAAATAATAAAGCCATATATAGGCGACAGTATTAACACCGCTAAGTAACCAAGCTTTAACACCGACCTTGGACACCGGAAAAAAAATACTATAGCAATAATCGCTGCAACTATAAGCGGGGTCGAGCGTGTGGAAATCAAGAACATTATCAATAGATAGGCCAGCAGCAACAAAAGCGTCCGATTTCTAGCCTTATCGTTACTGCAAGCTTTAATCAGCATAAACGCCTCTAGCACGCCGACCTCATACACATAACCTACACGCAACTGAATAAAGAGGTAGACCAAACAGAGCAATATATAGATGCCGCTTGGCAGTCTATTTATAAACAACCAAAGCTCATCACGAGACACATAACAAAACCTAAGTACAAGCAGAATACATATATAAGATGAGATTTGTGAAACTATAAAAGAACGCCCATATAACGACTCGGCAAAATAACTAAGCACGAATATTAAAGCTACCGCCACCAAGCTCCAATCTATATAGGTCAAGTTACGGCTTACGAGTAGTGAGATCATATATACGACAAATGAAATCAATGTACTTTCCAACGAGCCGAGCAACGCCAGTGGGAACAGAAGAATCCAGAAACCAAACGCTTTCACACGTCATCTCCCCTTGGATGACGTGATGCAGCCCGCAACTGAAATAGTGCTGGAAACGGCCCGCAAACTACTCCACAGAAGAAAATAAGTAACATCATTGCTTCAACAATCAGTATTCCGAGCATGATTCCGCTAACGGAATGCTCGATAACAAAGAAGCGCGCAGAAACTAACGAAAATACGGCGGTAGCCACATACGCAATGAATATAAATTTCGTTTTTTCAATTGCACGCAGCCCAGCGCGCAATGGAAGCTGCGCGGCGATCAACACGTAAATGGCGACAAACCAATACATCGCCGATAATGAAATTGGATCTGCTGTTTTATATATGAGCACAAGCAAAATATCTGCATACCAACTTGCCAAGACAGCGATGGAAGCAGTACCGCAAATGACTACCGCGCCCGAAGATCCCATATATCGATTGAGTGCGCTTTTACCCGATTGGTAGTATTTACGACTCGCCTCTTTAGGGACAATATTTTCGAAAGCTTGAAATAAAATATGACTCAGCCCTACTAGATTTTGCGCAGCGCGTATGGCCCCGACAACAGCGGGCCCCATAACGGCGCCCGCTGTGACTAGGAAATAGTTCCCGGTTACCCATTGTAAACAAGCCGAGCCCAATAGCCATTTAGCACTAGTCCAGTGTCTGCGACCGCCCTGGACGACCTCGGAAAAGCTAGGACTTTGATAGCCTAAGTACGTGATAGCAATGATCGACGATATCGTCATCGAAATAAAAAATACGATCAGAACAGAACTTAGAAGAGGTAATATTCGTATCACAACCACTATAAACAGGAGTTGAATACCATAGGCAAGAAGATCTACAAAGAACGCCAGTCTATACTGCCCTGTCGAACAGAACTGCCGACGACAGTAATCCTGTATTTGAAATACGAATATACATAGGCTAAGCAAGAATGCAGTTTGAGTGCTGAGCCAAATAGGCAAGAAACGGATAGGGACGAATGCAACGTAAAGCACAGGTAAGATTGCTAATGTACCGGCCAACAGAAGCTGTAATGCAATCGTAACAGAATAATACTTTGCTCTATTATGGGGCTCTATTTGAGCGGCAATCGAGTACATAGGAGAAATAATTAGCGCATTCTGTATGCTCATGCAAAATTGGACAATCATCCAGACGAGCACATACTCTCCAAAAGATGTGAGCCCAATATAGCGAACTAGGAGCAACCCCAACACGAAGTTTGCTCCGCTAATCATAGCCTGATCCAACAGTGCCCAGTTCACCGTGGATAATCCAGCCAGATTTTTTGAGGCTGAAGCACCATGTTCAGCATTTGAGTGCCTTAAAGCCATGTGTAGTATCCTGCAAGCAGCGCTTTTTCGTACCACTGCGACAATGAAAACATAGCTACCTATTCCGCAATCCGCTCGCGCATCGTGTCGGATAGCTCACTAATGGTTTTGTCCAGGCCTATTCCACTTATGTTGTTTGTCCGAAGCGTGGCGCTGTTACGCTCTGCTAATCCACGGCTGCGAATAAAGTGAAAACCGGTGAGAGCTATGAAAATAGAATTGGTTACTAGATACCGTTTCCAGAGACGACCAGGCTCGCTACATAATCTATGAAGCCACTCTAAGCCATTTTGTTGCATCCAACCCGGCGCCCGTTTCAGTACACCAGCGTGATAATCGAAAGCGGCGCCAACACCAATCATAGGAGCATTTATCCGGCCGCGGTGAGCCGCCATCCAGCTTTCTTGCTTTGGACAACCTAAACTGACCCAAACCGTACGGGCACCAGAGCTATTTATCATGCCTACAACGTGATCATCTTCTTCTTGTGTCAGCTCACGAAAAGGGGGGGAAAATGCGCCAGCTATTACTAGCCCAGGAAACATCTGGGGTAACGTTACTCTTAATATCGCTAGAGTGCTTTCCTGTCCCCCATACAAGAAAATTGGCTCTCTTACGACAGCTGCATGGCTGCAATACCGCAACATAAGGTCGGGCCCGTTGATTCTTTGTTGGGATACGTTACCCGAGCGGCGCATAAACCAAGCTAGAGGCGCACCGTCTGGTGTAGCCATATCTGCATCACTCAATACTTTTGCAAATCGCTGGTCTGTTCTAGCTGTAATAACCGAATGCACGTTGCATATACAAACATAACGGCTCTCTTTAGCTTGCGCCCAATCTGAGATTCGTGATAAGGCCGAATCCCAACTCACCAAGTCAATAGGTATTCCAAGGACAGGGCATACGTAATAAGTTTGCCGACTGCTGTTGTCTTCCATAACTAATTCCCCTATTAGAATGGTATGTTTACAAATGTGTTAGACGTAACGATCCCGTCCGAGCAGCAATAGCTATTCGGATTGAGACTTGTTATTGGGTATTAGCTAATTTTGAGATGCCTATCTATAGGCATAGGTGCAGATTTAGCTAAGATGGGGCCACAGGAAAAGTAAAAGTTTCTCACACGAGCGCCCCATCCTTGGCTGGATGACCAACTTTTAGCTGAACGGCCGAGATGAGCCAATCTCTCCTTGTTAGCAGTCAGCGCGAGGAGCGAGTTAGCGAGTGCGTCCACTAGCTCGTCTTCCCCTAATCCGTTAATGGCCACTTTAACGCCTGTACTTTCATTGACCATCATTCCAGGGCCTCCTACATCCAGACAAAGGGTGGGTAATCCTTGAAGCGCCGCCTCCAGAACTACCATTCCGCCCGAATCGTGGAAGCTAGGGAACATGAAAAGATCGGAGGTTTTGTAAAGTTCGTCTAGCTCAGCCTTTTTTGCCCAGCTAACCCACGTGACAAAATCCTCAATATCACTGCTACTAGCTATTGCTCGCCAATGCTCTGCTGCCGGGCCGTCCCCAACCATCAGCAGACGCATTGCAGGATTTTTCTTAGCCGCAACCGCGAACGCTTTTAGGCCAATATGCATCCCCTTCCAATGTAGGAAACGCCCGGCGTAAAGAACGATGGTGTCGGTGTTATTTCGCTGGTTATATTCACTTAAACAAGCGTTTACCCCGATGGTGCTACTTATCACTACTTTGTTGTGATATGCATGAGGTATCAGCGAAAGACAGTCTTTGGTTGCTATGCCTATAACTGTAGCGCTGCGCATCGTCAACCACATTAGCGGATCATATCTAACAAGCTTGTTAGATAGCCGTCTTAAATTCTCTTTGAGTCTTGCTTTCGTCGGGAATGTCTTTATCAGTTGCGCTGGTACTTCCTCACCGCCTCCGACCGGGCCAAAAACAAATGGCAGGCCTAAATACCCTAGAAAGCTTGGCAATCTTATCCCGGCAAACGTCACATGATGAACGAGATCGAAGCTGGCCTTAGATACCAGCTTTTTTGCTTTAAAGAATGCAAGCAGTTGCCACACATATATATACATGTACGAGAGAAGACTAGGGCTTCCTGTATAGTCAATACCTGGTAACAAGTCTATGTAATGAAAACTCAGCCCCGGATTTGGCTCTTTTTTGAGATAGTCTTCAATGTCCGTTCTAAATCGTTTCCGTGTAAGTACGGTAACGCTATTGCCAAGCTTGCTCAGTTCAAGCGACCAGTTCCACCCTACGCCGTCCTCGGAGCCGAGCACCGGTGAGCAAGCGATTGCAGATACCAAGATGTTTCTTGGATTCTTTTCCATTGTTTGTTCTTTCCTAGTGTGGATTCGAAGCCGTGCCTATTATGCCGCACCGTATGAGTAGGCTTGATAAGCCTTTCCATAGCCGACTGAATGCCGCTGTTCCACCGCATTGATTACCGCACCGCTAAGCGTCAAACCGCTCTGACGGAGTCGCGATTGACACTCCTTGATCTCTGCAACAGAAGTGTATTCGAAGCGTGAAACTAGGAGATTCATATCGGATATTCGACCGATGATCGCTGCATCTGCTACTGCCAGTAGCGGAGGCGTATCGATAATGATCAAATCAAACTTGTCTTTTTCAGAGCTTATAAGCTTTTCAAAAAGCTCGCTCATCAAAAGTTCAGAAGGGAAATCTGGAGGAGTGCCACGAGTGAGCAGGTACACACCAGCACTGGACGTTTTTAAGATTGCGTCCGTTTCTATCTTACGACCGAGCCTGTCTGCTAAACCGGGGCCGGGTTCTACACCGAATTGCTCGTGCAACAAACCCCTGCGCATATCCGCATCGATCAGCAAAACTCTTTTCCCGGCCTGCGCGCAGACGGTCGCTAGGTTCGATGATATAAAGCTTTTCCCGACTCCCATCGTAGGGCCGGTTACCATAACTACCTTTGAATTCGAAGCCGCCATCGCGAAATGCAAACTTGCACGTAACGCCCTTATGGCTTCGACGGCAGGGTTCGCCGGGCGCTGTGCAGCCAAGGTTGTCTGATTAGCATTTTTTTTGCTTTTTCCAGAAGCTGAAGCTCGATCGCCGGTGATCGGGATTGCTGCGTATACATCAATACCGAGCTGCTCAAACTCCTCACAACGGGACACTCCTGGGTTCAGGCTTTTACGCACTATGGCGTATACGATCCCGCAGAGCGCACCGACTAATGCCGAGATGACCAATGTCAAAGACTTATTCGGCGATGCCGGCTTTTCTGCGTCATAGTAAGCTTCGTCAACTACCGCAACGTTCCCAATAGCGCTTTTATGGGATACCTCTAGTTCTTGAACACGTTTGAGCATCGTGACGTAAAGTTCGTTATTAACCTTCAGGTCACGCGTCAATCTAACGAGTTCTTGTTGAGTATCAGGCAAGGTAGAAAGCTTTTCAGACGTTCTGTCACGTTCAGCCATTACAGCTTCAACTTGGCCTTTTACCATTTGGAAGGCAGGATGCTCGCTTGTGAAGCGCATTGCCAATTCAGCTTGCTTAAGCTTTAATTTTGACAGTTGACTGTCTAACTCAACGAGCCTGTTGAGTATCGCCGGAACCTCTAACGTTATATCAACCGATTGAATCACCTGCCGATAATTGTTTAGCGCCAGCTCTGATGCGTTAACTTTTTGTTCAATATCGGGCAGTTGACTTTTGATAAAATCGAGATAAATTCCTGCTTCCAACCCAGCTCGCTCGGCGTTTCTTTCAATGTAAATATCGATAAGTTTATCGATAAATCTGCGCGCGCCCTCAGGGTTATCACTATCTAGCGATATCGCAATGATACCCGTATCAATCCCGACTTCGTCTAGAACGAGCTTCTTTTGATATCGGAGTGCCGTGACTGTAAGGTCTTCTTTGGTAACTATAAACTCCATGCCTTGATGCGCAAAAAGGTCGGTCACCAGCAACTTGTAACCACCTGTAATCAACGGCTCTCCAACTCTACCGTTACCGATTAGCTGGCCATCGGCGGTGTGCGCCGCGTATTCGCCATCCTTTCCGGCGATCAGATGTATATCGCGATTAGCTAATGCTTCAGGCAGTTCTAATTGCTGAACTCCTAGATGTTCCCTTCCCCAACCATAGGACGGCATCTCCAAGAAAGGATTTGCCAGCCTATGCTTCGGATTATCCAGTGACAACGCTGTGTATATAGCTCCGAGAATGGGTACTCGTTTCGGAGATATTAGAATATCAGCATTAACCTGACTTACCGCTTCTTTTACTATTGCCAAGGATCGAATCACTTGTATCTCGGCGCTGGCGATACTTGGATCACTGGCAATTGTCTGATCCGACAAACGAAAACTCGCTTCGCTCGTCTTTTCAGGTTTTACCCGGATAGTAGATTCTACGTGGTATATGGGTCGAAGCAGAAAAATTGTTATGAAGGCGCCAATCAAACCGAGCACGAGACCGTAGATAATTAGACGAACGTTATCTAGAACGAATGACATTGCCTGGGAAAGAGATATCTCCTCACCCGCTCTTTCAAAGATCGTCGCTCCGCTTTTACTCGTCATAGTTTTTTCCTTAAACAAAACGACGACTAAAAGCCGCCAACATCCATTGCCGTGACGCGTGATAAGCATCCCTTTAGCCGTATAGGCCACTGCGCCGCGAAGGAACAAATGTTCACCAACGCACGCGCATACAGGGACATGAAAAGGAAGGGTCTACATATCGCCGACTGATGCTGACGACATGTTTCTATGCAGCATGAATTCTATGCGTTGTTTGAAAGGAGGAGGTACGCAATACGGTACGCAACTGTGATAGGCCTGTAGCATTACTTTCCCTTCCTTATGTGGTAGCGAAAAGCCACTATTGGCATCCCGCGCGGTTTTGATTGCCAAAGTAAACTTTTACTTGCCTAGCGTTGCCAGGATTTCGATACGCAAATCGACTGTGAGGCCTGCAATGACGAACCGCACCTCGCTTAGGCTAATCTCTTCTCCAATAGTTCACATTTTGCGATCTAAATCGCAAAATAGCCTCAACCGAACGATTGAATTTTGGTTTAAAGCACCAGGTGTTGCTGGGCGGAAAGTGGGACACTGTGCTGTTCGAGGGCTAGCAGACCGCTTGGTGAGGAATGATGGTGCAGCCCACCCTACCTGCTTCGCCTTCCCCCATGAGACAGCAGCAAAACAACTCAATCCATATCCATATGGTGATCATGAGCCAGCCTGTGTGCGACTCTCGGCACCACCGAAGCGGCTCTGGTTCATCTGCTGATGGTTGCGGCAGATACCCTGTTACCGACCGAGCCGAAGCGGAGCACGCCGCACAGCGCTGTACCTGTGCTGAGGAAACTCACCCATTCGATCCATGTCCCCGCGCACTGTGCGTTCGATAGCATCGATGTAATTCGGCACAAGCCCGGCGTGGCAGCTAAGGAGACACTGCATAAATAGCCAGCCGCCCCCACCCTTGGCACACTGAGCCCCCTCAACCAGCCCCCTCCATGA
>NZ_RHQM01000030.1 GCF_003935375.1 Stutzerimonas xanthomarina | reverse complement strand
TTGATGGCCGGATCAGTGCGGCTAATCGTTCGCGAGCAACTGCAAGGGCGCATCACGACGGTTGGAATCGAGGCGGTATCGGCCGACGCCAAGACGTAATACAGCACGAGCTGCATGCATAGAAAGAAAGCCGTGCACGGTCGCAGAACCTACGCTTTGCGCTTGCCTTCCTTCTTTTCGATCGGGGAGTGGCGAATGGTCAAGAGTGTGTTGGGGTTGTTGTAGTCGGTAGTCCGAGCAGCACGATCGCGCTCTGCCGTACGAAGGTCTAGCACTGCGCCCGCGCCAACCGCGCCAATGCTGAGCACGGCGCAAAGGATCATCATGGAAGTGTTCATGAGGTTCTCGTAAGAGTCGAAAGATGGGACGGCGAGACGGTTGGGGCGCGGCCTCGTTTTTCAATCCGGCTGCGCATTCTGCTCCCAAAGTACGTGAGAGACAGCAGGCATTGTGGTCTGTCCCGGAACTGGCGGACAGGTAGTTAAGCGCTGCTGACGAAATCCTTGCGAACGTGAGGATCCTGGACGCCTGGCGGGCCGGTTAGCGCGGTTGGACAAACTGTGGCCTTGATCAGCCGGGCTGCCTGCACGTCGCTGCGGAGGCGGCTCAGCCAATCAGCACATCACCCGATCCGCCGATGACGACTCCGCCATGGCTGAAGGTGCTTCCCAGCATCGCCGCATTCTTGCCGTTGATAAATACAGTGGAGGAGAAGGCGCCGGATATGGCCTGGCCGCAGCCGGCAGTGTCTCCTAAGCGCGCAGCGGGGAGCTTATTCAATAGCACATCCGGGGACCCGGACGTGATGGCCGGTGTGCCATGTCCTGGAATTGGGCAGGAGGTTGGGTCGCTCAGGCGAGCGGCGGGTTTGCCTGACATGAGAGTTCTTCTCGTGGTTCGTTTATATAAGAGCCCTTTGGGTCACTACAGGCAACTGTAGCGAACCGATTAGAGCGATGCGGTGATCATCATCGCGCATCGGCACTCACCGCCAGCCACAATGATCTGCTAATCGCTATGGAGGCAGAGGCCATCTGAACTGAGTTCAGTTCGGACCTCGACGGGCCTCTCGCCGGCGCAGTGTGCTGACCGCGTCAGCCGTGCTCGTCCTGAAGCGTATAAAGGCAAGGAATCGACGGTCGCCCCGTTCAGGTCACAGCACCCAACGGTACTCGACATCTTGGCAAGGGACGACCATCCGCTGGTATCGATGACCACAGCCGAAATGCTCGATGAGTTCGGGCGCCATGCGTGGTGAGCCCTGGCCGGAGGGTAATCGACAGGCAGATGGGCAGGGCAGGAACAGTCGATAAGTGCTTCCGGCCTTCCAACGCCAAACCAACCAAACGACGGTTTCCTTGTCAGTTCCTTTGCCCCATAAACCATTGGCAAGGAACTGAAATGAAGAAGCACTCACTTTTGCTGGCCGGGCTCTGCGCGGTCCTGATCGGAAGCGCCAACGCGCAGGAGAAACCGACAGTCCAGTTCATTGCCACCGGTGGCACGATCGCGATGAAAATCGACCCGGTCAAGAAGGCCCCGGTGCCAGCGATATCGGGCGATGATCTGCTCGCCACGGTGCCGGAGGTGGCCGAGTTTGCCCGGATCAAGGTCAACAACCTCTCGAACGTGCCGTCCGACTATATGGATCCGCCGCGCTGGGTCGAGCTGTCCAAGGCCGTGAACGCTGCGCTTGAGCAACCAGACGTATCGGGCGTCATCGTTTCGCATGGCACCGATACACTTGAGGAGACTGCTTTCTGGCTCGACCTGACCGTCGAATCCGACAAACCGGTCGTTGTCATCGGGGCACAGCGCAACGCCTCATCCTCGGATTTTGACGGCCCGCGCAACCTGCTCAACGCGGTGCGTATTGCGGTCGATGAGCAGGCGAGAGGAAAAGGTGTCCTTCTGGCCATGAACAACCAGATCAACGCGGCGCGGCATGTGACCAAGACTCACACCGCCAATGTGGAAACCTTTCAGTCGGGGGACTACGGCTTTCTAGGAGAGGTCTATCCCGACCGCGTGATCTTCGCGAGGGAGCCGCTGCGCCGGCAGCACATCCAGATCCAGACCGATGACATGCCGAGGGTCGACATCGTGGCGATGTACGGCGGTGCCGATGGCAGCCTGCTGCGCAGCGCCGTTGACCAGGGCGCGAAGGGTATCGTTGTGCAGGCCTTGGGTATGGGGAACATGAACCAGCCGATGTTCGAGGCCGTCAAGTACGCACTGGGCAAGCAGGTGCCGGTCGTGATTTCGACGCGCGTCTACAACGGTCGCGTCATGGCCAATTACGGATTTGAGGGCGGCGGCAAGACTACGTCTGATGCGGGTGCGGTCATGGCTGGGAACCTCAGCCCTCAGAAGGCGCGCATTCTTCTCATGCTGCTGCTGCAAGACGGGAAGATGGGACAGGAAGACCTGCAGGCGGCGTTCGATGCGATGTGAAATGTCGATGCTGAACATCGGTCATGTGCGGCATTAAACAATTTTTTGTCTGGCGGCGCCGCGGTGCGCCGTCTAGAAAAAACGAACCGCAAGTGTGCGCACATAGCTCTATCTGCTAGGTATCCCCTCGAGTCGAATCAACTGCTGGAGGGGGACTAGGCCGACGTCGCGACGCGGTTCCGGGACCGGTGATCCTTGGCCAAACGACGTGCGAGCTGGATGAAGTTCAGTAATGCCGGCGACTGGTTGAAGCGTCGGCAGACCATCGTTAGCGGCGCGACAAGGCGAGGGCGAGCGCCGTGAATGCGGCGGTACACCACGCTATCGCCATGTATGTCGCGCATGGATGCTGGAACTACTGAAATGCCTTCGCCAGCCGCAACCAGGCTAACGTTTGTGAGCATCCGTTCCACTTCGAATGCGATTTTCGGTTCGAAACCCGCCGTCTGGCAGGCGCGCAGCAGGTTGGCATACATCCCCGGCGCGCCGGGCCGGCGCACCAGGATGAAGGGCTCGTCACGCATCCTCTGGATGTCGATCGCTCCACCGGCCGCCGTCAACGCCGGATGCCCGATTGGCAGTACCCAAAGCAATTCTTCCACCAGCAGACGATGGAATTCGATACCCGCCGGTTGGCTGACCGGTGCGCGCAGCACCCCGACCTCCAGCTCGCCGGCACTGGCGCGTTCGGTCAGACGCCCGGCGTTGCCTTCTTCCAGGGCGATGGACACGGCCGGGTAGCGCTCGCGGTAGGCGCGAATGATCTGCGGGATCAGTGGGTGCGCCGCTGCCGAGGAGGTGAAGCCGATCTTCAGCGTGCCCTCGACACCGTGGGCGACGCGTGCGGCCCGGCGCGCGCCGGCCTGCACCCGCGCCAGGATCGCCTTGGCCTCTTCGAGAAACACCGCGCCACCGGTGGTCAGGTCCACACCCTTGGGATGGCGTTTGAACAACTCGAAGCCGAGCTCCTCCTCCAGCGCGCGAATCTGCTGGCTCAGCGGTGGTTGCTGCATGTTCAGGCGCGCAGCTGCACGGGTGAAATGCCTCTCCTCGGCGACCATGACGAAATAGCGGAGGTGGCGAAGTTCCATATGACGGCGTCCTGCTAGGCGCTCGCCAGGGCGTTTGGCTGACGGAGTGCCTCGATGGGGTAGGATAGGGAGCACTGAAGCGACCAAAACAACAACATCGCTCGGCGGCCCATGATTCTAGCCAAGCTGTACCGCAACGACACCGCTCTGATCCTGATCGCGATAGCCTTGGGCCTGTCGCTCGGCATCCTGCGGCCGGAACTGGCGGTCCAGATGAAACCGCTCAGCGACGCCTTCCTCGGCGTGATCGGCCACGCGGTGCCGCTGGTGATGTTCGTACTGGTCGCCTCGGCGGTATCGGCGTTCGGTGAGCGCGGGCAGCACACCCGCTGCGCAGGTCGCGTGGTGGTTTACTTCCTGATGATGGCCGTGTTCTCGCTGATCACCGGTGCAGGCGCGGGGTGGTGGTTGGCGCCGGGCGCCGAGGCGTTGCCACTGACCGGCTCGACCGTTCGCCCCCTGAGCGATCTGCCGACCGCAGTGCTGACCAGCCTGGTGCAGGTCATTTCTCATACGCTCATCCTTCCGGTGTTGTTGGCCGCTTTGCTGTTCGGCCTCGGGCTGGGTTGGGCGGGCGATGCGGGCGAGCCGCTGCGGCGTCGGCTGGATACATGTGTGGACTGGCTGCTCAAAGCCCTGCGCATGGTGCTGCGATTCGCCCCGCTGGCCGCCTTCGGCGCCATGGCCTATACCGTTGGCCGATACGGGCCGGCGTCCGCCTGGCCGTTGCTCAAGTTCGTCGGCACTGTCTACTTCGCCTGCGTCTTGTTTCTTGTGGTTGTCCTGGGCGTCGTTGCCAGGTTGGCAGGCGTCGGCTTGTTTCGACTCATCGCCTACATCAGGGACGAGCTCTGTCTGGTCGCGTTCACCGGCGCTTCGGTGGCGGCGGTGCCGGGCCTGATCGAGAAACTTGAGCGCGCGGGATGCGCGCGGCGGGTAGTGCGGCTGGTGCTCAGCACCGGCTATACCTTCAATCTGGCCGGTTCGAATATCTACGTGACCTGTGCTGCGGTATTCCTGGCGCAGCTCGCCGGTGCCACCCTGGATGTTGCACATGTGTTGAGCCTGTTGCTGGTGGCGCTGCTGACCTCGTTGGGCTCGACCAGCGCGGCGGGCTCGGCCTTCCTGACGCTGACCGCCACGGTTGCCGGCCTCAATCTGGTTCCGCTGGAAGCGCTCGGCCTGTTGCTCGGTGTCGAGCGGTTGATGAAGTGCCGCTCGCTGACCAATGTGATCGGCAATACGTTGGCCTGCGTGGTGATTTCGGCCTGGAGCGGTGCGCTGGATCGCAGTGCGTTGCGTGAGGCGCTGATGCCCTGTCGGCAGGCAGCGTTTCCCGGCGCGGTGGTCGGGAAACGCCGAGGGCGCGCAACCTCTTAGTTCTTCAACAGCGCGTTGAAGGCCTTGTCCAGCTCGCTTTCAGCGTTCGCCAGCCGGTCACGGCGTACCTTTGTCCAGTGCTGGTCGCCCGCGAGTGCCTGGTTGGCCTCTTTGAGCATACGCTTGACCTCGGCCGGCTGCGGGCCGCCGGTGCCGACACGGGTCTTGACCATGTTCTGCGGCGACAGTGTGGCGCGAAACGCCGACTCGCTCATCGGCAACTCGCGGGTCTTCCAGTCGTACTTCTCGGTGGCCTTGGTGAACAGTCGCTGCGCCTCGGCGTAGGGGAAGTTGGCCGGCACGAAACCTTCCTTGCGCGCATGACCGACAACCGCCGAGGCGAAGCTGTGACCGATTCGGAAGGGGACCTTGTGCTCGCGCTCCAGGGTATCGGCCAGCTCCATCGAGGTGGTCCATTCTGCTTCAAGCTCCTCCAGCGCGCGTTCGGGATTGATCACCAGTGCATCCATCACCTTGCCCGTACGGACGAACATCTCGTGGGCGCTATCGAACAGCCCGAGGCCGTCGAAGGCGAACTTGTAGTCGGTCATCCCGGTAGTCACGTTGTGCGCACGCAGGGTGACGGTATGGGCCAGTCCGACGACGTCCGAGGCTGATTCGCGCGCTCGCATGATCAGACCGGGGTTGCGCTTCTGCGGCATGGCGCTGCTGGTGTAGGTGGCGCCTTCTTCGAGCAGCATCCACGGACGGATCTGGTGGTATTGCGTATGAATGTCGCCCAGCATCGCGCCGATGCGGATCGCCGATGACGAGGCGATGCCCGCGGCCTCGATGGGAATGTCGTAGGTCGACACCTGGCCGGCATCCAATGAGTTTTCGCGCACATCATCGAAGCCGAGCAGCTCGGACAAGCGCTCGCGGTTGAGCGGCCAGCCGGAATTGGCGAGCACCGCCGTGCCCATGGGGCTGCGGTTCAGGCGGTCGTACAGCTCGCGGATGCGCTGGGCATCACGCTCGAACGCCGCCTCATAAGCCAGCAAATAGTGCGCATAGGTGATCGGCTGTGCCTGTACGCCGTTGGTGTAGGTCGGGATCAGCGTGTCGACGTTTTCCTTCGCCAGCTCTAGCAACTGGGCGCGGGTGGCGTTCATCGCGTCGGTGTAGTCGAGCAACTGGCTGCGCAGCGTGGCGAGCCGGTAGGTCGCATACATGTCCTGGCGGCTGCGGCCGGAGTGGATCAGCGAAGCCTGCGGCCCGATCTTGTCGATCATGATCCGCTCGATCTGCAGCACGTCACTGGGCTTCTTGCCGTCGGGCTTGCCGGCCTGATTGATCACATACTGCACGCCGCTGGCGATCTCACGGCCCTGTTTGCGGCTGACGATCCCTTCTTCGGTCAGCATCACGATGGACGCCTTGTTGATCCGGTTGACCCAAGTGAACTGATCGTCGTGCTTGCCGGATTTAGCGCTGGAGCGATCGACCGTGGCGCCGATCTTGGCCGCTTCGGCCGCGCATTCGGCCGTGGTTCGGCAGGGCAGGTCGGCCGTATCCGCCGCCTGAGCGCTCAGATGGCTGGTGACCAGGGCGAAGGCAACGGCCAGCGATAGCAGATTTTTTTGCATGGTCATGGTGAATCTCCTGTTCAGCGATACCGTCACCGCGGGGCGACGGGAAGGCGAGGGCGGCCGTTACAGCAGCGGCAAGGTGTAACTGAGGATGAAGCGGGTCTGATCGATGTCATTGCCCGTGCTTCGGTAGGTGCCGTTACGCAGCTTCACGCCGAAGTTTTTCAGCGCACCCTGCTGGAACACGTAACCGATGTCGGTATCGCGCTCCCACTCGCGGCCATTGCGCCCGCCTGGACCGTCGAAACCATCGCCGCGCAGGTAGCGCGTCATGAAGCTCAGCCCCGGAATGCCTACGGCGGCAAAATCGTAGTCGTAGCGCAGCTGCCACGACTTCTCGCCGGGACTGGCGAAGTCGGCCGAAATCATCACGTAGTTGACCAAGTAGGAATTGGTCCCATTGATGTGCGGAAAGCCAGTCTCGCCGCTCATCTTCTGGTACGCCGCGCCAAAGGCGTGGCCGCCGAGCTGATAGGTGAACTTGGCGCCGAACGCATCATTGTCAACGTTGGTGTTGCCCGCCTCGGTGGAGCGAGCGAAGCGTAGGTCGCTCTTGAAGGCCTGGTCCTCGCCCAACGGCAAGACATGGGACAGGTTGAAGATGTGCTGTTTGTAGTTCTGGTCGAGATGGCCGTAGTGGTAGCCAGTGGTCAGGCGGTCGGTCCAGCGATAGCTGGCGCTGGCGAAATCGAACTGATCGCTGTCCTGCCCACCGCGGATGCCCTTGCCGGCGACCTGCATGTCGTCGTTGGCCGCCGAGTTGCGTACGCTGTTCTGCGTCAGCCGGCCAACGTTGAGCGTCAGTCCGTCGATTTCCTTCGAGGTCACCATACCGCCGCGAAAGGTCTGCGGCAGGAGGCGGGAATCGTTTGGCAGCACCGTTGGCAGCTTCGGCAGCAGAGTCCCGACTCGCGCCGTGGTTTTCGAATAGCGCATCTTCGCCGCCGCGCCGAGCTGGCTGTATTCGTCCGGCGCCTTCTCGTCGCCGACCGGCAGCAGTCCGGAATTCTGGCGCTCCGGCCCGGAGTCGAGCTTCACCCCGAGCAGGCCGATGGCATCGACGCCGAAGCCGAGCGGCCCCTCGGTAAAGCCGGACTCGTAATTGAGCAGAAAGCCCTGCGCCCACTCGTCGCGCTTCGACTGGTTGGCGCCGTCCTGTCGGTAGTCGGCATTGAAATAGAAGTTGCGCAGTTCCAGCGTGGCCTTGCTATCGGCGAGAAAATTCGCCATGGCCACACCCGGCAAACCCGCACCCAGCGCAGCAATCGTTATCGCCGTAGCAAGCGGCTTCGGTGACTTGTGCATCACTGTCTCCTGATTGTTTTTATACGGAGGTGACGCCGCCGACACGAGGCTGGCGGGCGTCTGGCGTGATGCTAGGGAATTGATTTCAATATGAAAAATATCTAGATCGTATCCGCCGGGTATCTATTGGATATGGCGGTGGTTCGTTCCTGGGCGGAGCCTGACCCCACGCAGTATTCTCCTTGAAACTGCTGAACCTCCCTTGCCGGAACCGCCATTTGGCCTGATTCTGACGGTAGTGCTCTTTTTAGATCAGAAAAGATGCACTTAAAGCGCAAATCTATTCATTAGCTTTGATTTGCTCTGTGGTGGCACGCTGCTGCGCGAGTTGGCAGTAGAGGCGGTAAGGATGTGCTCCACGATTCAAATATGCACTGCGTGACGCCGTCGGCGCCTGGCGTGCGGAAACCCGCTTGTAGAGACTGTGTTTTATCCAGCCAATGCTTGCCATCAGTGCTTGGCCACGATTTTCCTGCTCATGAGCTGCGGTTACGTACGTCGACGTTGAGTAAAGGACAGCTTTTGTTCGAGGAGGGGGACCGAGCAACGAGCCTCTATGTGGTCCGGTCGGGTGCGGTCAGTGCATCTCGCCCGAATGATTATGGTATGCGACAGATTCTTTCCTTCAGCTTAAGAGGCGATCTGGTTGGGGCTTCCTCGCTTCATGAGCCAGAACACCTGGTCACGGTTCGAGCCGTGCAACGAACGGCGCTGTGTGAGTTCCCGCTTGATGCGTTGCATCGACTGAGCAGCGTCAACGGCGGCGTCGTTCGATTTTTACGTAGTGCACTTGGCAAGGAACTCCAGCGCAATCGGCAAGCTCGGTTGCAGCTTGCCGTACCCAGGGCGGATAGCCGGGTGGCGAGCTTCCTGGCATGGTATGCAGGCGCATTGACCGAGCGGCGCCTGTCTGCGGCTCGCTTCCGTCTCCCCATGTCTCGCGTAGAAATTGCAAACCATCTCGGGCTTGCGGGCGAATCGGTGTCTCGCGCGCTTGCCGACCTTCGAGTCGACGGCATCGTCGAAGCAAGGGGCAGGGAAGTCGAGATCCTCGATCCACGTCGGCTATGGGAAGTGGCAGGCAGCATGCAGTTTCGGCGCGCCGCTTGCCCTCCAGCGCGACAGCTTTCGCCAGACACGATAGCGGTGTGTTGAAGGAAAGGGGGCTTCGGCCCCCTTTAGGGCTAGACGAGTCCGTGCTCCGCCAGTGACGCCGATGCATGACCGGCCACGATTACGTGGTCGAGAGTCCGCACATCGACGAGCTCCAGTGCTTGCTTGAGGCGCCTGGTCAGAACCTTGTCCGCTTCGCTCGGCTCGGGATGTCCACTTGGATGATTGTGGGAGAAGATCACCGCCGCTGCGTTGAGGCGCAGGGCCTCCTTCACCACTTCGCGGGGGTACACCGAGGCAGCGTCTATCGTTCCGCGAAACAGTTCGACGTACTCGATCATCCGATGCCGGTTGTCCAGGAACAAGGCGGCGAACATCTCGTGTTCGAAACCAGCAAGCTTGGCCTGGAGGTAATTCTTGACGATCTCCGGCGACGTGAATGCTGCGCCTCTCTTCATCTTCAGGTCGATGGCTCGCCGAGCGGCGACAAGTATCTGTTCAGGGGTTGCCGGCACATAACGGCCCGCATCGTCTCGAACCAGCAGGATGGATTCGTCGGAGGAGGTGAAGTTCGACATGTCGGTGCTCCGGTTGCTCGGGCGAGATTGCCCGGAACCGACCCGGCACGGCGCAGCGCAAGCGGTCAGGGGGCGAAGCCGGCGCCAGCCGCGAAGACGCAACGCGGGTGAAGCCCTTGACGGCGAGCACGCCGTGACAAGGTGAAGGAAAACAGCAAGTCCGCCCCATTAACTCTCTGGCACGATATGACAAGTAGCAATGAAACTGAGCGCGCAGGCTTTGCGTCGTTCATCGGCCGATGTCGGGCGTCTTTGGCCGCACCTGATCCAGACTGAGGAATAAGCAGGCGCGCGGACGTTTGCTACCGGAGCTGGCGTGATTCGCCTAGTATACCGAAATGTGCCTACCCGCCGTTAGTTCTGCGCAGTGCACGCTACATGTGCTTGCGCGGAACCCGCTTCGGAGGATCTGAAAGCTGTTTATGCTAGATGTCGCGCGTTGAGACGTTCAAAAAAAGTACCTGGGAAATCCCTGAGCGAGAGGTCCGTTACAGCGTTCTTTCGCGGAGGTCAGAGTCGCGAGACTTCATCTCGCTATCGAGCGCTGGCATCTGCCAGCCAAAGCAAGCGCAGCAAGTTCATTGCTGCCGCCCGTTCGCTACTCGGGGAAGTCGGTGTCGCGCGATAAAAAAAAGCGCCCAATCGGGCGCCCAATGCTTTTCACTAGGCCGTAAAAAGCAAGCAGTGCGGGGTCGTTACACCCCGCGCAAACCGTAGCGCACACGGCCCAGCGCATGCGGAACTGGGTCACAAAAAAGCGCCCTGGATTGCCAGGGCGCCTTGGCGTCATTCGGTCTTGCTTCGGCTCCACATCAATACGTGGGAGCCTTCGGATTCCTCCAGCAGCCGTGCGTATACGGTGGCGGGGAAAGCCGGATCATCGAGCGTCACCGACAGGTAGGGGCGATCGTTCTGGCTGAGCTTCTGCCAGGCGGCCCCGATCTCGACCCCGCCCGAGCTGAGGATGCGAAAGTCGGGCGCATTGGCTGTGGTTTTGTCGTTGGGCACGAAGGCGACCTTCGCTTTGAGCATCAGGGTTTGCAGCGTGCCGGTGAAGCCGTCGTTGAGGGTGGTAAAGGTGCCGATGTTGGCCATGGTGTTTCTCCTTTCGGATTGAGGGCCGCGCCTATCGCGTCCTCGTTGTGATCCGGTCGGTGGGCGAGGGCGGGCCGCACTGCCTGCAGCCGCAACGCAGAGAAGGACCGCAGGGACCTAACAATTTGCCTCGCGAGGAAGCCGGGCACCGGCGGGGAAATTGTTTGGTTCCGCGGTTGTGGCCAGAAAGCCCGAACCCTCCAGGATTCACTACGAGCAGAGGACGCTGGCCGGCGCTCTGGAAGGGCAGACACCAGGCTTAACCGATGACCCTGCGCAAGACGACCATTCGCATGGTGCGCACTTTATGAGCCATTGCGATGTCGCCGTGCCCTGCCATGTGGAATGCCGTGCGCGATGAGTCGACGAGGCGCCACAGTGCGGGATCGTCGGGCAGATGACCGAAGTGACCTTGATCGACATGCTCCGCCATGATCGATGTTCCTGCCACCCACTGGAGCGCAGACGGGCCAGGCTGGCCGCAACGTGGCGTGCAAGTGGAAGATTGCGGGCGCAAAAAAAGGCCCAAGCGGGGGCCTTTTCTGCGATCGCTCTATCAGTGGACCTTGAATCGGCTTACGACGGCCGTGAGGCGTCCATTCGTGTCCAGGAGCGACTCGGTACTCCTATCGACGCTCGCGCCGCTTTCGACCAGCTCGTCAACCACATGCCGCACGGCGACCATGTTCCGGTTGATCTCCTCGGCTACGGCGCTCTGTTCTTCCGCCGCGGTGGCGATCTGGGTGCTGAGATCATTGATGTGAACGACCGAGTTGGTCATTTCATCAAGTCCAACGGTGACCTGAGCCGTTTTGTCGGCTGTCGCCTGGCAGCTGGCCTTGGTTTGTTCCATCGCCTGAACAGCAGAGCCGACCGCATCCTTCAGGCGTTGCAAGGTTTCATTGATTTCGGAGGTGCTCTGCTGCGTCCGTGCCGCAAGTGCGCGGACCTCGTCAGCGACGACCGCGAAGCCACGGCCCTGTTCGCCGGCTCGGGCCGCCTCGATCGCCGCATTCAGCGCAAGCAGGTTGGTCTGCCCGGCGATGTCACCAATGACGCCCAGTACATCGTTGATGCGCTGGGCATCGGCCTGCATCGCCTGGACTTTCGCCGTCGCGCTTTCCACTTCGCTGACCAGCGAGCGCACGCTGGTCGAGGCATCCTCGACGACTAGGCGGGAGGAGACCGCATTGTGGTTGGCCGTCTGGGTGAACGTCGCCGTATCGCTGGCACTGTGCGCAACCGATTCGGCGGTCGAGCTCATTTCGTTGATCGCCGTAACGGCCTGGTCGGTTTCCGAGGCGTGCCGGGCCAGCGCGTCATTGGTGGTACGGGACAGCTGCTTGAGCTGTGCGATCTCCGACTGGATCTGGGTGGTGGCGTCACTTACGTCGATCATCATCTTCTGCAGGTAGCCGATGAATCCATTGACTGAGCGTCCGACCTGATCGACTTCGTCCTCGCCCTTGATAGCGATACGCCTGGTCAGGTCTGCGTCGCCTGCTGACAAGGAATCGATGTTTGTCTTCAGAACGCCAAGTCGTTTCATCAGCTGATTGATCGCGACAAGCATGAGCGCGAGCAGGATGAGCACCATTGGGATCTGCAGGGATGCAAGCGTCCTGAGCATCGCATCGCTTCGTGCTTCGAGCTTGGCGGTCGGCAGGGCGGCGGCGAGGAACCAGGGGGTACCTTCGACAGGCGTCATGAAGAAGCTGAATTCTTCGCCGGACTTGCTCGTGAATACCTCCCGTCGCAACGCTTGCGACGGACTGGCGAGCGCCTTCTGTACGGTCGCGATGAAGGGGGACTGTACTGACATCTCGGAAACGTTGCGCAGCACCATGTCCGAGCCAAGTTGCGGCTGGTTGCTGAGAATCTTGCCGTCGGACTCGACGATCACGACCTCGCCTTCGATCTCGTCCTGCTTTTCGGCAACCAGGCGGTTGAAGAAACCGAGGGTCAGGTCGATCGTCGACACGCCCCAGGGAGAGCCGTCCTTATAGATGGTCATCGCGCAATTGGTACGCGGCTCAGCACTGGCGTCATCCTTGTAGGCCGCTGCCCACACACATTTGCCGCGCGGTGCCTGCATGCCGCCTCGGTGCCAAGGCTCCTCGAAATAGTTACGCGATTCGGCCGAGTTCCAGTGGGTATTGACGATCAGTTGCCCGGACGCGTCCCGGTGATAGAAGGTGCTGTGCTTGGCGCGGCCCGGAGTGCGGACGTCGGGGAGCGGCCAGATACCGCCGCCGAAGACCTTGACGTCACCGTACTGGTCGACGAGACCGGGCAGGACCCGGTCGATCTCGTCACTGTCGAGCATCGGAACGGTCTGGGTGATGCTGCGTGCTTGCGCTTCGACCCGTGCCAGTTCCATCGCGATCTGTTCGCCGATCTCGGTGACTTGCGACATGACGATGGTTTCGCCTGCCTCTATGAGCTGTGGCGTGACGAAGCGCTTGATCCCCAGCATCGTGAGCAACATGACCAGGAGAACGAAGCCGATGAAAGCGGCCGTGTAGCGAGCTTTGATGGTACGCAAAGAGAGCATGGATCCTGAACCTTGAGACAGCCGGCCCAACGGAGGGCATGGCGATGGTGCGCTATCGGCTAGTTGACCGATTAGTTAAGAAATCGGCGACTAACGGTCCTTCGAGAATGGCTCGCAGGTTATTCGTCGTATTACCAGGTGCGCGGCCATCGAATCAGGCATCCAGTAGTGATGCCCCACACGGTCATGGGCCCCGCTGCGCCGATGTTGCTCAGCAGACGTCGGCGCGCAGCTGCTCGACGGCATCTAGCAGCTGGTCCTGGGTGAAGGGCTTGGCCAGTCGCTGCAGCGGCAGGGCCGGAGTGGCCGATGGCAGTTCGGCATAACCGGACACCAGCAGGATCGGCAGCTCCGGCCGGCTTGCCCGTACCTCGGCAGCCAGTTGCGCGCCGCTCATCAGCGGCATGGCGTGGTCGGTGACGAGCATGTCGATCTGCGCCACCTGCAGCAGCTCCAGCGCCTGCGCAGCGGAGCGCGCCGTCAAGACGTGGTGGCCGGCGGCTTCCAGCATGCCGGCGGTGCCGAACAGCACCAGCTCGTCATCATCCACGGCCAGCACGGACAGCGGACGCATGGTTCTGCGCGGGAGGTCATGCGGTGACGGGCGGTGAGTCGGTTCCGCGGCTGGCTCGTCCTCCAGTGCTGGCAGCCAGATTTGCGCGGTGGTGCCGGCGCCCGGGCTGCTGCGCAGCACCAGTCGCCCGCCGGATTGCTCGGCCAGGCCATGCACCATCGACAGACCGAGACCGGTGCCCTTGCCGACGCCCTTGGTGGTGAAGAAGGGTTCGACCGCGCGCTTGAGCGTCGTCTCGTCCATGCCGGTGCCGCTGTCGCTGACATTCAGGCGAACGTAGCGCCCGGCGGCGAGGCCGTGCTGCTCGCCGGGCAGCGTCACCTGTTCGGCGACGATGAGAATGCGGCCCTCGCCGGCCATGGCGTCGCGCGCGTTGGCGGCGAGGTTGAGCAGGGCGGTTTCCAGCTGGTTGGGATCGGTCTTGACCCGCGCCAGTCGCTGCGGCAGCTCTACCTCCAGCTGGATGGTCGGGCCGAGCGAGCTGAGCAGCAGTGCCTGCATGCCTTGGATCAATTGGCGCAGATCGATCGGCGTCTTGTGCAGTTCCTGCTTGCGCGCGAATGAGAGCATGCGTGCCGTGAGCGAGGCGCCGCGTTCGGCACCAGCGCGGGCGTTGTCCACCAGGCGCAGCAGGGCCGGATCGGCCGGCATGCGCCGACGCAGCAGCTCCAGGCTGCCGAGCACGGCCATCAGCAGATTGTTGAAGTCGTGGGCGATGCCGCCGGTGAGGTTGCCCAGCGCTTCCATCTTGTGCAGCTGTTGCAGCGTCTGCTCGGCGGCGACGCGCTCGCTGATATCCAGCGCCTCCGGGACCAGGGCGACGACAGTACCGTCGTCACCCAGCACCGGGCGCATGGAGAAGTCGAACGTGCGCGTGCCGCCCGGCATGTTCAGTGTCATGGTGCCGTGCTCGGTGGCGCCGGCAGCGACGCGCAGGGTCATTGCCTTCATCGCTTCCTGCATGCCGGGGGTGGCACTGAACCAGGGCGAGTCCCAGAACGGCGTGCCCGCCAACTGATGGAAGCGTGCGTCGATGCCGGCCAGTGCCGTGGCGTTGACGTAGAGAATCGCGCCATTCGGGGCCAGCATCGCCTTGTAGAGATGGGAGGTTTCCAGCACCGCACGGATGTTCGCCTCGCTGCGTGCCAGCGCCGCCGTGCGCTCGGCGACCTTGGCTTCGAGCTGTTCCAGGAAGCACTGCTCGCGCTGCCGGACCGCCGCAGCGGAGCGCACACGCTCGATGTGCGCCCAGGAGCGATCGGTGACTTCTCTGAGCAGGGCCAGCTCGCAGGCGCTCCATACGCGGGGCACGCGGTCGTGAATGGCCATCAGCGCGGTCAACCGGCCTTCCTTGACCAGTGGCAAACAGATGGTGGCGGCAATATCGAGCTGCTGAAAGGTGGCAGCCTCGTCCGGTGGCAGCTGCGCACAGTGATCGTCGACGATGAAGGCTTCACCGCCACGCAGTCTGGTTACTGCCAGTTTGCCGAATGCCTCCAACCGATAGCGTCCGACGATGCTGGTGCAGCCGGGCGCGGCCCAGTCGCCGCGGATGGTGAAGCCGTCCTGGTCCGGGTCCATGTCGGCGTAGGCGCAGCTGGACAGGCCCAGATGCTCGCCGAGCATGCGTGTAGTGGTGGTCAGGATGGCGTCGGCGTCGACGCTGCGGGCGGTTTCCTTGGCCAGGGCATCGAGAAAGCGCAGGCGCTGTTCGTTCTCGCGCAGGGCCTGTTCGGCCTTGGCGCGCTCGGTCACGTCATAGCCTTCGACGAAGGTCCCGGCAACATTGCCATTCGCATGGGTCACCGGCTGGAAGACGAAATCCAGCAGGCGCTCTTCCTCGGCCTCTCCCTGGATGCGCTGCAGCCCGACGCGAATACCGGTGCCGACAAAGGCCGTGCCGCTGCGATAGACCCGGTCGAGAATATCGATGAAGCCCTGGCGCTCGACTTCCGGCAGCGCTTCGCGAACCGGCTTGCCGATGACGTCACGTTCGCCCACCACGCGCAGATAGGCCGGGTTGGCCATCTCGAAGACATGTTCCGGGCCGCGCAACATCGCCATCAGCCCGGGTGCCTGTTCGAACATCTGTTGCAGGCGCGCCTGCTGGCCCTGCAGCTCTCGTTCGGCCATTACCCGTTCGGTGGTTTCCACCACCATGGCGATGACGCCGGCCGGCTGCGCCTGATCATCGAACACCGGCGAGTAGTCCAGATTCATCCAGGCACGTTCAGGCCGGCCGTTGCGGTACAGCACCAGCTCCTGGTCCTTGTACGAAAGTGTGCCGCCTGCCAGGCCGACCTTCATGACGTTGTCGTTGAAATCGGCGACTTCCGGCCAGCCTTCGCGCACCTCCGAGCCCAACAACTGCGGGTGCCGGCTGCCGGCGAACACGGAATAGGCGTCGTTGTAGATCATGATGCCGCGCTCGCCCCAGAGCAGCACGATGGGCGTTGGCGAAAGCAACAGCATGGCGGTGACGGTCTTCAGGCTCGCCGGCCAGCCAGCCAGAGGCCCCAGCGCCGTTGTCGACCAGTCGAAGCGGCGGATCAGCGCGCCGAGCTCTCCGCCGTCGGGGAGGAATGCGTGGCTCGAGTCGTCAGGCGAGGGGTTGTTGGCTGCTGGGTCCATCAGTAGCGATCCGTGTCCGGTGTGAAGGCAGGGCAGGGTGATTCAGCTTGAGAGCTGGTTCAACTCGGACAACCGATTGCCCGGGAAGTCGTGCCGGCGAGGCAGGAGGTTGATGGTGCCAGTCGCTGCAGTTCGTCCTTGCAGCGGCCAGGGTACAGGGAAAAACCCGTACCATATCAACGATATGCAATGCTCACGGTGATTTCCGATGCTTTCTGCCGTCAAGCGCTACAGGGCCCTGGTTGCCGGGGTGCTGCAGCGCTGTTTTCCACGTACCTCGGCCCATCTGCGCGAAGAGGACGAGCTGTTGTTTCGTCGCTGGGGCAGTGCGCCCGGCAAGACGAACAAGGCTGCGGCCGCCAAGCGCAAGGGCAAACCTGCAGCCAAGGCCAAGCCGAAGAGCAAGCCGGAGGGGCCGGCTCGCGCTGCCGGCAAGCCGCGCAGGACGGCAGCGCAGGGGATCTACGCAGCGGCACAACTGAAGGTGGATGACGCAAAGGTTCAGGCGATGCGCGACCGCGTCGAGCAGGCGGTGGCTGCCGGGATCATCAGCGCGCCGTCGGAGGAGCAGTGGGCGATGATCCTCAGCCGCAGCCCGGTGACGCGCGTCTTTGCCGGTGCCGGTTCCGGCAAATCCACCACCTTGCTGCTGCGGGTGGTGTTCATGCTCTGTCACATGGGCGTCGAACCCGGGCGGCTGACCGTGATTTCCTTTACCAATGCCTCCTGCACGCAGCTGCGCGAACAGCTGGTGCGGGTGCTGGGCTTCTGGCAGGTGCCATTCGATGCGCAGCAGGCGCGCCAGTGCGTGCGCACCTTCCACTCGGCCATGGCGCAGCTGGCGCGTGAAGTGCTCGGCACAGCGCAATGGTTCGAGCAGCTGGACGACAAGGCCGCCGCGGCGAACGAACCGGACAATCCGCTGGCCACCTCGCGCCAGCGTCCGGCGCAAACGCGTTTGCTCAAACAGGCCTATCAGCAGTGTTACGCCGAGCAGGCGACATTCCGTGAGCAGGTGCATCGGCTGCTCGACCTGCCTGCGCCGCCATCCGAAGCCGAGCAGGGCAAGCGCGCCGTGTCGAAAGCGCCAGGCGATACCTTCGCCCTCGCCGGTGAGTTCACGCCTCTGCCGCTCTATGAGGCCTTCCATGCCCAGGCGGGCTTCATCGAGAGCATCGGCATTCGCATCGATCAGCTGCAACCGGCCAGGCTCCAGTGCGCGGCGCGCGAACGGGATTTCGTCGAAGCGCTGGTGAGCTTCCATGGCTACTTCAGGGCCGCGCTGCGTGAGCAGGGGCTGATGACCTTCAATGAGGCCTTTCAACAGCTCACCGAGCGTTTGGGCTCGGGCACGGATGTGCCCCAGGCCAGCCTTGCGCCGTTCGAGCACCTGCTGATCGATGAATTCCAGGACATTTCCCCGCAGATCGTCCAATGGCTGCAGGCCTTGCACCGCCAGCTGGCGCGCCTGAAGGCCGGCCCGAGCCTGATGGCCATCGGTGACGATTGGCAGTCGATCTACGGCTGGCGCGGCAGTTCGCCCGAGCTGTTCATGGACTTCGACAAGTATTTCCCGCGGCGCGGCGCCAAGGGCAGCGAGACGTTGCTGCTGGAAACCAACTACCGCTCCATCGATCCGGTGATTCGCGATGGCGAGGCGGTGCTGGCCGGGGTTAGGTTCAAGCAGGCCAAGGCCAGCCGGCCATGCAAACCGACGCAGCCGGGCGACCATGGGGTAAAGCTGGTCACCGGTTTCGACCTGAACAAGGGCCTGCCGACGCTGATCGAGGCGATCACCGCGCAATGTGCCCATGTGGCCGAGCGGCAAAGCCGCGAACGCACCGCGGTGCTGCTGCTCAGCCGGCGCAACGAGCCGTTGAGGACCATTCAGGCGCAGCTGGACCGCAAGCTGCCGGTCAAGGCTTACACCATCCACCGCGCCAAGGGTTTGCAGGCCGAAGTGGCGATCATCGTCGACGACTGCGCCCCGGTGCAGCCGCACCCGCTGCGTAACGCGCTGTATGGTAACCGTCCGCCGAACCCGTCTCCCCGCTTCTTCCAGATAACGGCATGGTGTCCACCTATTTTTGGTGGACACCAT
>NZ_RHQM01000002.1 GCF_003935375.1 Stutzerimonas xanthomarina | reverse complement strand
CATTCTACAGCAGCCCTGTTACCTGTCAAGCTGTTTTTGAAGAATTTTTCGTTCCTTCTCAACCGCTTGCGCTTTCGACCAACTCTCATCTCTCGTCAGCGGGAGGCGAATCATACAGCGTTCAAAACCGCTGTCAACCACCTCTTTCAACCGCTTCCGATCAACCCGACCGAAGCCGCTAACAGGATTCAACCACCACCCTGCCAGCCCGGCGCATTCTACTCGAATCCGCCATCCGTGCAACCCTTTTATTTCGCTAACCTGTTGATTTACAAGAGGTTTTGCTTAAGGACTGCGCCGGAAGTGGTGCGCATTATAGGAGCCTGAAAATCAACGTCAACCGTTTATTTCAGTTTTATTCTGCCTTGAGGGAAATACGTGCGAACGACTTCTTTCCAGCCTGACAAATATGGGTCGCGCCAAGCCTGAATACGAAACCACGATCCACTACCTGCCCGTCAACACGGACACCGCCAGAACCCAGCAAGTCACGCGCGACAGCTGCATTCTTGACCAGCGCCGCCTTATTAAGGACCGACGCAATGGGCATGTCCTGATCAGAGATCAGTTCGATTTCCGGAAGGTCTTCGGGAAGCTCACCCTCCTTCATCCGATTACCCGCAGAACGATGCGCAGCCGCAGCCGCTTCGTCCCCATGGAAACGCGCAACGATCTCCTCGGCCAACTTGATCTTGATATCCCGGGGGTTGGATCCCCGCTCGACATCAGCACGAAACTCATCGAGTTCACCCTGCGACCGGAAGCTGAGCAGCTCGAAGTACCGCCACATGAGCGAATCAGGGATCGAGACCAACTTGCTATACATCACGCCTGGTGCTTCTTGGATCCCGACGTAATTGCCAAGGGACTTGGACATCTTCTTCACGCCATCCAGCCCCTCAAGCAACGGCATGGTCACCACGCACTGCGAGGCCTGACCGTACGACCGCTGAAGCTCACGCCCCATAAGCAAGTTGAATTTCTGGTCAGTCCCTCCGAGTTCTATGTCAGCCCTCAACGCAACCGAGTCATACCCCTGGACGAGCGGATAGAGGAACTCATGGATGGCTATCGGCTGGTTCGTGGAGTAGCGCTTACTGAAATCATCACGCTCAAGCATACGAGCGACAGTATATTGAGAAGCTAGACGGATAAAGTCGGCTGGGGTCAGCTTGTCCATCCAGGTTGAATTGAACGCCACCTCGGTCTTTGCGGGATCCAGTATCTTAAAAACCTGGGACTTGTAAGTTTCGGCGTTCTCGAGGACCTGCTCCCTGGTCAAAGGGGGCCGTGTGGCGCTTTTGCCACTTGGATCACCAATCATTCCGGTGAAATCCCCTATAAGGAAGATCACCTGATGCCCCAAGTCCTGAAGCTGGCGCATCTTATTAATGAGCACGGTATGCCCGAGATGAAGATCGGGAGCGGTAGGGTCGAATCCCGCTTTGACGCGCAACGGCTCGCCTCGCTCAAGCTTAGTGACCAGCTCCGATTCGACGAGCACCTCATCAGCGCCCCGTTTGATCACCGACAGTTGCTCTTCAACCGACTTCATGGCAAGCCCCGTACCATTATTAAAGGGCGACAACCTTACAAGATCGACGGCCGATTACAAGCCGCGCGCTTGTACCGACCAGCAGCTTAGCAGCCACAAGGGTTGCCTCCTCTGCGCTTTGCTTATATTTTAGACAGTTATTTCCCGTGCAAAAATATGCCAGAAGCCCAATGATGCCTTCCAAATCAAAAGCTCCGAACTACCCCAAGAGCCATCTTCTGGCTGCCAGTGGTGTAGCTGCGCTGCTGAGCCTGGCGCTGCTTGTATTCCCATCACGTGAAGTCGAGGCGAAGAAGACCTTCATTGACCTGAAGCTCGAGTCCTCCTCTGGACAAATTGTCGTCGAGCCCGGCGACAGCCAACCAGGCCTGGTCGAGTCTCCCTTCGCTGCAACTGCCACGCTGGGCACATCATCCGAGGCCAAGAATGCTGAGCTACCGGAAGAAGAGGAGCTCACCCAGGCCCCCGCTCCAGAGTCAGACTCTCTGACGAAGACCGTGGTCGTGGCCAATGGGGATACGCTATCGACAGTATTTTCCAAAGTGGGCCTTTCCCCATCCGTCATGCATGCCGTCCTGTCGAGCAGCAAGGATGCCAAACAGTTTTCCCGCTTGAAGATCGGCCAGTCCCTTGAGTTTCAACTGACTGAGCAAGGCGGGCTAGCCGGCCTACGCAGCAAACTCAACAGCCTGGAAACGCTGGCGCTAGAGAAGACACCTGACGGTTATTCATTCAGAAAAGAACAGATCAAGCCCGAAATCAGCTCCGTATACGCTCGCGGTGAGATTGATAGCAGTCTGTTTCTAGCCGCGAAGCGCGCGGGTCTCAGCCATAACCTGACGATGGATCTGGCCAACGTATTTGGCTACGACATCGACTTTGCACTCGACATTCGCAAAGGCGACAGCTTCGAAGTTATTTATGAAGAGAAGACCGTAGAGGGGCAACGCGTCGGTACCGGCAATATCCTCGCGGCACGCTTTACCAATCGGGGCAAAACCTATTCCGCCGTTCGCTACACCAATAAGGATGGAGCCACCAGCTATTACAATGCTGACGGTACCAGCATGCGCAAAGCATTCATCCGAACGCCGGTGGATTTTGCACGTATCAGCTCTCGCTTTTCCAATGGTCGCAAACATCCGATCCTGAACAAGATCCGAGCGCACAAAGGGGTTGATTATGCAGCCCCGCACGGGACGCCGATCAAAAGCGCCGGTGACGGCAAAGTACTGCTTGCCGGGCGCAAGGGCGGCTATGGCAACACGGTGATCATCCAGCACGGCCAGCGCTACCGCACGCTGTATGCGCACATGCAAGGTTTTGCCAAAGGTGTGCGTAATGGGTCCGCCGTAAAGCAAGGTCAGATCATTGGCTACATCGGCACAACCGGCCTTTCCACCGGCCCGCATCTGCATTATGAGTTCCAGGTCGACGGCGTTCATGTCGATCCGCTAGGCCTGAAACTACCGATGGCAGATCCGATCGCTCGCAACGAAAAGCAGCGCTTCATGCAACTGAGCCAGCCTCTGATGGCACGGATGGACCAAGAGAAGGCCACCGTATTGGCCCTCAACCAGCAGTAATCGTGGCTCTTTATCTGGGGGTGATGTCCGGCACCAGTCTTGATGGCCTGGACATCGCGCTCATCGAGCAGACCACCCGCACTCGGCTAATAGCCACCCGCTTTCAGGAAATGCCTGCCAAGCTAAAGCAAGACCTACTCGCCTTGTGCTCGTCTGGGCGGGACGAGCTGAAGCGCGCAGCTATTGCTGAGAACCAGTGGGCTACGCTCGCAGCAGAAACGGTTGATCAGCTGCTCACCGAACAGCAGCTTGCCCCGCAGTCGATACGCGCTATTGGCAGCCACGGTCAAACTATCAGGCATGAACCCCATCTCGGGTTCACGATTCAAATCGGCAACCCCGCTCTATTGGCAGAATTGACCGGCATAACCGTGGTTGGGGATTTTCGCCGACGCGACGTTGCTGCCGGCGGACATGGCGCACCGCTCGTGCCCGCTTTCCACGAATCCATCTTTGGCAATTCCCAGCGAGTCCGCGCGATTCTGAACATCGGGGGATTCAGCAATCTCAGCATTCTGTATCCAGGCAACCCTACCCATGGCTTCGATTGTGGGCCCGGCAACGTCCTGATGGACGCCTGGATTCAACGCCACAAGTGCTTGGCATACGACCGCAACGGCGATTGGGCGACGACCGGCATCGTGGATGAGGACCTACTCACCTTGATGCTCAACGAAGAGTTTTTCAAAACTCAAGGACCCAAAAGCACCGGACGCGAGCTTTTCAACCTGGCCTGGCTGGATAGACGTCTCGCCGAACGGAAAGATCTGCATCCTGCAGATGTCCAGGCGACGCTGCTCGAACTTACTGCGAGGAGCATAGCCGAGTCACTCATCGCCACTCAGCTGAACGTTGAGGAGATGCTTGTCTGCGGTGGTGGGGCGCATAACGCTGCGCTGATGCGAAGGTTACAGGCGCTGGCCCCGACCTGTGAGGTCAAAAGCACAGACAGCGAGGGGGTGCCGGCAGACTGGGTGGAGGCGATGGCATTTGCATGGTTGGCCCACTGCTGCCTGGAAGGCATCCCGGCAAATCGTCCCGCGGTCACTGGCGCACGGGGCTCTCGGATCCTTGGCGCAATCTATCCCGTTTGATGCCAGAAACGGAAACGCCGTGCAGTGCACGGCGCTTCGAGGCCACAGGCATCAGATAGAAAACGACTGACCGCAACCACAGGTAGTCGTAGCGTTTGGATTCTTGATCACGAAACGAGAGCCTTCCAGCCCCTCCTGGTAGTCCACTTCTGCACCAGCCAGGTACTGGTAGCTCATGGGGTCGACCACGAGACTTACGCCCTCTCGCTCGATGATCGTATCGTCGTCGGCCACATCTTCATCGAAAGTAAAGCCGTACTGGAAACCCGAGCAGCCGCCTCCAGTGACGAAGACCCGCAGCTTCAAGCGCGGATTGCCTTCCTCATCGACCAAGCTCTTCACCTTGCTTGCCGCCCCCTGACTGAACTGGATGGCGGTGGGCGTGAAGGATTCGACACTCATTGGTTTCTCCTGGCGTGAAACGCCCTACTGCATTGACGGTGCATTATCGGCTTTCCTGACAAAACCGGTCAACTATTCGACCAACTTCAGCTCCCCGATGTAAAAACCGGTTTATGGCAGGAGCGCCACATTTCCAAGTCCCAGCTTTTCGTTCAGATCGAACAGGATATTCATATTCTGGATCGCCTGGCCGGATGCGCCTTTCACCAAGTTGTCGATCACGGACAGCACGACCACCAGGTCACCGTCCTGCGGACGATGTACGGCAATGCGGCAAACGTTAGCGCCACGCACGCTACGTGTCTCCGGATGACTGCCGGCCGGCATCACATCGACGAACGGCTCGTTGGCATAACGGCGCTCATAAAGGCGCTGCAGATCCACGGAAGTATCGGCAACGGTGGCGTACAGCGTCGCGTGGATACCACGGATCATCGGAGTCAGGTGCGGAACAAAAGTCAGCCCGACGTCACCTTGCGCGGCTCGGCGCAGACCTTGGCTGATCTCCGGCAGATGCCGGTGCCCTTTGACCGCATACGCCATCATGCTTTCGCCAGCCTCGGTGAACAGGGAACCGATCTTCGCTGCGCGCCCGGCACCGCTGACGCCCGACTTGCAATCCGCAATCAAGCGCGATGCATCTGCAAGACCATTTTCAAGCAGCGGTAGAAAGCCCAGCTGGGTAGCGGTCGGGTAACAGCCAGGAACGGCAATCAGGCGTGCCTTTCTGATCTGCTCGCGATTGACTTCAGGCAGTCCGTACACGGCCTCAGCGAGCAGTTCAGGCGCACCGTGAGCCTGCCCGTACCATTTCGCCCACTCTTCGGCATCCTGCAGGCGGAAATCAGCGGACAAATCAATGACTCGGGTTCCGGCTGCCAGCAACTCGCCAGCAAGTGCGTGGGCGACGCCATGAGGGGTCGCGAAGAACACCACGTCGCATCCACCCAATGTTGCTGCGTCCGGAACACTGAAAGCGAGGTCGTCGTAGTGGCCGCGCAGATTGGGGTACATGTCGGTGACCTTCACCCCATCCTCAGAGCGGGAGGTGATGACAGCCACTTCGGCCTGCGGATGCTGAGCAAGCAGGCGCAGCAATTCGACGCCCGTATAGCCTGTGCCGCCAACGATACCGACCTTGATCATGACCTGCCCTCAACTGGAAACGTAAAAGCGCGATGATAAAGCTGCTTTGATCGCGGGCCAACCGCCGGGATGACGGGGGCGAACGCAGCCACTACTATCGACGCATTCGCCTCCGCAGGATTCCATAGATGCTCTACCTTTGGCTCAAAGCACTGCACATCATCGCCGTCGTCTGCTGGTTCGCCGGACTTTTCTATCTTCCTCGCCTGTTCGTTTATCACGCGATGAGTGAGGATGAACCCAGTCGGGAGCGCTTCAAGATCATGGAGCGTAAGCTTTACCGCGGCATCATGCTTCCCTCCATGATCGCCACGCTGGTGTTTGGCATATGGATGGTCATTCTGAATCCCGGTTTGTTCGGTACAGGCGGCTGGCTTCACGCCAAGTTGGCGCTGGTCCTTGTATTGGTCGGCTATCACCACGTATGCGGTGCACAACTGAAGCGGTTTGCTCGTGACGAGAACATTCGCGGGCACGTGTTCTATCGCTGGTTCAATGAGGTCCCGGTCCTGTTTCTGCTGGCCATCGTGATCCTTGTCGTCGTCAGGCCCTTCTGAGCTGGCCGACAGCTGATCAGTTGAGTTCGCGAGCATTGTGTTACCTGACTCGGAAACCGGAGCATACGTTGTTGTATCCGCTGTTCCTCACCTCTAATCTGCCGCAACCATCCCTGTGACACGGACGCCACATGCAACAAGCTCAATTCAAAATCGTCTTCACCGGCGAACTTATGCCCGACATGCCGCTCGAGGCGGTAAAGGCAAACCTGGCCGTCCTGTTCAAGACCGACCCAAGCAAGGTCGAGCGATTGTTCAGTGGCCAGGCGGCCGTGATCAAAAGCAAGCTGAGCAGCCAGGAAGCCGACAAGTACATCGGCGCGCTGCACCGCGCTGGCGCCAGGGCATACAAAGAGCCTGAGCACACCACCCCCACCCTGAGCCTTGTGCAGACGGATGAAGAACTGGCGGCGGCCCAAGGCGACAACCCACCTGCCGCGCTCATGACATGTCCTAAATGCGGGCACGCACAAAGCCAGGCCAATGAGTGCAGTACGTGCGGCATCATCATCGAGAAGTATCTGGCGCGTCAGGCGCGGCTTCATGAGAGTGCTGCGCCGCAGGGCGCCAGCGCAACGGTGTCACCTTACGCCCCGCCTTCTGCAAACGTCAGCGAAGCAATGCCTCGACATGGCGACCTCAAGCCTTTTTCCGTCACAGGCCGGATTGGCCGTCTGCGTTATCTAGCGTGGTCACTGGTGATCATGTTCGCGGCCACGGGCTTGTTCGGTGTCGCCGCGATAATGACGGCAATCTCCAGCACGATGGGGCTCATCTGCATGGGCTTGATCGGCATCGGCATGCTCGTGGTCAGCGTGCAGATCGGCGTTCAGCGCCTGCATGACTTCGGCTGGTCCGGCTGGCTGATCCTGCTCAATCTGGTCCCGGTGCTGGGCAGCCTGTTTCCCTTCGTCATGCTGCTGATGCCGGGGAGTCGGGAAGTCAATCGCTATGGTTCGCCACCACCGCCCAACAGCCGGTCGGTGAAGATCCTCGCCGCGCTGTGGCTGCTGTTGATCATCTCCGGCCTAGTGGCGGCGCTGACCATCCCCGCGCTGGTGGAAATGCGTCAGGGAGCCGGCTTCTAGCTGCTGAAGCAGACCCTCAATCGGCTTGTACCGTGCGCCCCCTTGCCCACTCCCGCAGTGCATCGAGGCGCTCGGCCATGACAACCGACAACGGCGATGTTGCACGAATGCAGTCGAGCAGCATCGCTTGATCGACATCCCGTTGCTGGGCCTGGCCGGCATAAACCGCGCTGACCACCACCTGCTCGATCTCGGCGCCGGAGAAACCATCACTCGACCCGGCCAGCACCATCAGCCCCATATCATCAGGTTGCAGTTCGCGTCGCGTGAGATGGATGCGGAAGATATCCGCACGCGTCGCGAGATCTGGCAAATCCACGAAGAAGAGTTCGTCGAATCGCCCCTTTCGCAGCAGCTCTGCAGGCAGCCGATCGATGGCGTTTGCCGTAGCCACCATGAATACCGGCGCGGTACGCTCGGCCATCCACGTCAGCAGGGTGCCCAGTACCCGCTGGCTTACGCCGCCATCCATATCGCCGGTCGCCAAACCTTTTTCGATCTCGTCCATCCACAAAACGCAAGGCGCCATCTGTTCCGCGAGGGTCAGCGCTTCACGCAGATTACGCTCGGTTTCACCGAAATACTTGTTGTACAAGCAGGCGAAATCCAACCGCAGCAACGGCAGCCCCCACAGACCGGCGACCGCCTTGGCGGCGAGGCTCTTGCCGCCACCTTGCACCCCGACCAGCATCACGCCGCGCGGTAGATCATCGCCCTGACCATCCAGAAACGCGCCCTGCCGCTCCGCCAACCAACGTTTGAAATTGGCCAGACCACCCACCTCCGCGAAGCGGGCCGTCTCGTATTCGAACCCCAGCACCCCATCGAGATCCAGCAGCTGAAACTTGCTGCGATTGAGCTCGGGAAGATCCTCCTGGGTGATCGCACCGTCATCACAGATGACATTGCGTGCCAGCGCCCGCGCCTCTGCATGGCTCAGGCCACGCAGATTCTTCACCACCTGCTGCAACGTGCGATTGTCGGTGCGAACGCGAGCACCGCGATTACGCTCGCTCCAGCGGGTGGCTTCCTCGCGGACAATGGCAAGCAGCTCTTCCTCGGACGGCAGCGAAAGGCTGAAGCGTGCAGCGTAGCGTTGCACTTCAGGCGGCAGCTTGAGCGCATGCGACACCAGCACGAGGGTCGGCGCCACAGGCGCTTCACTCATCGCAATGTCCTTCAGCAGCCGCACCAACTTCGGCTCATCGAGAAACGGATGCAGATCGCAGAAGACGTACAGGTTCGCCCGGGGATCGTGCTTCACCAGTTTCAGCGCCACGTCCGGCGCGCAGCTTTCCTCGCCGCCCTGCAGCTCGCCGCCAAAGGACAGATGGCGCACCCCCTCGGTCGCCGACCACAGGTAGAAGCCCAAGCCTTGGCGCATGGCAAGCCCCGTCAGCGTCTCGAGCACTCTGCGCTCGTCCCAGGACTCAACCAGCACCAGTCGGACTCTCGAATCCAGAACCAAACCCAGATCATGAATATCGTTCTTCACATCACCTCCCTGTACAGCCTCACCACGGCTCATATGCCCTGATACACTGTTTGACCGACGCTCTCCCGGAGAACCGCCATGGATTGTCTGTTTTGCAAGATCGTGGACGGGGAAATTCCCGCACGCAAGCTTTACGAGGACGATCAGGTTATCGCCTTCCACGACATCGCGGCTCAGGCCCCGGTGCACTTTCTGGTGATTCCGAAGAAACATATCGCCACCTTGCACGACCTGAACGAGGAGCACGACAAGGCGCTCGCCGGGCATATCCTCTTGACTGCGCAACGCCTGGCCACAGAGCAAGGGTGTCAGGACGGTTTTCGCGTGGTGATGAACTGCAACGACCTAGGCGGGCAGACGGTCAACCATATTCACATGCACGTACTCGGTCAGCGGCAGATGCATTGGCCGCCAGGCTGACAGCCAAGCGCCCAAACTGCAGCCTCATCCACTGCCCGTGGCTCCAACCTGTTCCGGAGGACATATGACCAGCCAACGCCACTACTCCCCAGCTGACCGCTTGCTGATGCAGGCTGATTCGGCCCTGCGCACGCTGTTGCCTTTCAGTGGCCAGCCAGCACGCCCGTCGCCGGCGGTCTTGAAGAACGAGGCCGAACTCAGCGAGAGCGAGACCCGCCACGTTGCCGGCCTGATGCGCATCAACCACACCGGCGAAGTCTGCGCTCAGGCGCTGTACCAGGGCCAGGCCCTGACGGCTCGCCTCCCGCAGGTACGTCGGGCGATGGAACAGGCGGCGGATGAGGAAATCGACCATCTGGCCTGGTGTGAACAACGCATCCGCCAGTTGAGCAGCCACACCAGCGTGCTCAATCCGCTTTTCTACGGGCTGTCGTTCGGGATTGGCGCCACGGCCGGTCTGATCAGCGATCGCATCAGCCTGGGCTTCGTCGCTGCTACTGAAGATCAGGTCTGCAAGCACCTGGACGAGCATCTTGGCCAGCTCCCGGCAAGCGACGACAAATCCCGCGCCATTCTCGAGCAGATGCGCGAGGACGAGCAGCAGCACTCCACCGCCGCCATCGAGGCCGGCGGCCTGCGATTTCCAGCCCCGGTCAAATTCGGCATGAGCCTGGTATCCAAGGTCATGACCAAGGCGACTTATCGCATCTGACGTTTGCCACGAAAAAGGGCGCCGAAGCGCCCTCATCAATGACAATGCTGGTGAAGCCTACGCATGACGCGGCATGTTGCGCGCGTAGAAAATTTCCAGCATCTCGTGACGCAACCGCTTCTCGACCTGCTTGCGCTGCTCCGGAGAAAGATTGCTGGTCGCATCGCCGAACAGATAATTCTCCAGCTCGAAGTCCTTGAGCAGCATCTTGGTGTGGAACAGATTCTCCTGGTACACATTCACATCGGTCATCTGACAGACCGAGCGCGTGTCATCAGACAGGTAGTTCTGGATCGAGTTGATCTCGTGATCAATGAAGTGCTTCTTGCCCTCGACATCGCGGGTAAAACCGCGCACGCGATAATCCACGGTGACGATATCCGAATCGAACTGGTGGATTAGATAGTTGAGCGCCTTCAGCGGCGAGATAACACCGCAGGTTGAAACATCGATATCGACGCGGAACGTGGCAATGCCGTCCACCGGATGTATTTCCGGGTAGGTATGCACGGTGATGTGGCTCTTGTCGAGGTGCGCAAGGATGGTTTCGGGCAGCGGGCCAGGCGACTCCTCGATCTGACTGTCAGTTGGCGTCACCGGTTGTTCGGAGATCAGAATCGTCACGCTGGCGCCCTGCGGCTCGTAATCCTGGCGGGCAATGTTGAGTATGTTGGCGCCAATGATGTCTACAACATCGGTCAGAATCTGTGTAAGTCGCTCGGCGTCGTATTCTTCATCGATGTACTGCACATATGCCTGCTGGTCTTCGGAGGTCTCGGCATAGCAGATGTCGTAGATGTTGAAGCTCAAGGTCTTGGTCAGATTATTGAACCCGTGAAGCTTGAGTTTGCTTTTCACCATTGGAAACATTCTCTTGTCGGCGCTCATGCTCGTCGGACACCGAAGCATCTGAGCAGGACGGTAAACACCTCTTCGCGCCGGTGACGGCCGTTATTGCAATGGAATGAATGACTCCCGAATCAATTGGGGGCTGCGCATGATGCAGAGCGGGAGGCTCGTCTAAAGCGCCACCAGCCCGACTCCCATCGATTGAGATAGCCGATAGCGGTCAGTCGAGTTCGACAATCTCGTAAGCATGGCTGATCTCGACGCCGGCACGACCTAGCATGATTGAGGCCGAGCAGTATTTCTCCGCCGAAAGCTCGACCGCGCGCTTGACCTGAGCCTCCTTCAGCGAGCGCCCCTTGACGACGAAACGCAGATGAATCTTGGTAAACACCTTTGGGTCTTCGGATGCACGGTCGGCCTCAACGAAGACTTCGCAACTATCCACAGCCTGCCGCGACTTTTTCAGAATGCTCACTACATCGAAGTTACTGCAGCCACCCAGGCCAAGTAGCAGCATCTCCATAGGGCGTACGCCAAGGTTACGTCCGCCGTTCTCGGGCGGGCCATCCATCACCACGACATGCCCGCTGCCGGACTCGCCAAGGAACATCGCACCGTCGACCCATTGAATGCGCGCTTTCATCGCCAACTCCAATAAAAACAGGGCGGATAGCTTAGCATGGGCCTTTAAATCGACAGCGTCACATACGCGACTAAAGGTGCGTTGACCCACACGTTTCGCCTGTCGCAACTTTGCAACTGCTCCGCCTTGGTCTGTTAAGCTCACGAAAGCTGAATGACAGCCACATATAACAATAATCAGTCTTTATTGAATACTTATCCGGGACCCACAGCATGGTAGCTATCTCTCTTACGCCCAAGATAAAGAATATCGACAAGTTGCTCGCCCATTGCCATAGACGGCGGTACACGGCAAAGAGCACGATCATTTACGCAGGCGACCGTTGCGAGTCGCTTTTTTTCATCGTCAAAGGCTCGGTCACCATTCTTATCGAGGATGATGACGGTCGCGAGATGATCATCGCCTATTTGAATGCAGGCGACTTTTTCGGAGAGATGGGGCTTTTCGAGAAAGAAGGGGCGGAAAAGGAACGCAGCGCCTGGGTCCGCGCAAAGACCGAATGCGAAGTTGCCGAACTGAGCTATGCGAAGTTTCGCGAGCTGACCCAGCAGGATCCGGACATCCTCTACGCCCTCGGCAGTCAGATGGCCGAGCGTCTGCGCAACACCACACGCAAGGTCGGCGACCTGGCCTTCCTCGACGTTACCGGCCGTGTCGCGCGTACTTTGCTCGACCTGTGCAAGCAGCCTGACGCCATGACTCATCCGGACGGCATGCAGATCAAGATCACCCGCCAGGAAATCGGCCGTATCGTCGGTTGCTCCCGCGAGATGGTCGGTCGGGTGCTCAAGAGCCTGGAAGCCCAGGGTCTCGTCTATGTCAAAGGCAAGACCATGGTGGTATTCGGCACTCGCTAATCCTTCAGACCGCTACCTGCCAGCGCGCAATGCGCGGGCAGGCGGTCACTCCGGATCGGCAGCGACAGGGGCCGCACGGCCGCGCGAACGATCAGGGTAGAACAGGCGCTGCAGCTCTACGCCTGGCTGTTCAGCACGCATGAACGCCTCGCCCACCAGAAACGCATACACCTGGTTTATCTCCATCAGCTCGACATCGGCACGATTGAAGATCCCGCTCTCGGTCACCACCAGACGATCCTTTGGAATCCGCGGCAGAAGATCCAGCGTGGTTTCCAGGTTGACCTCGAAGGTATGCAGGTTGCGGTTGTTGATGCCCACCAGCGGCGTTTCCAGACGTAGCGCACGTTCGAGTTCGGCAGCATCGTGCACTTCTACCAGCACATCCAGCCCCTGCTCCTTGGCCACTGCCGCCAGCTCGTGCATGCGGGTATCTTCCAGTGCCGCGACGATCAGCAGAATGCAGTCGGCGCCAAGCGCTCGCGCTTCGACCACCTGATACGGGTCGATCATGAAATCCTTGCGGATAACCGGCAGCGAGCAAGCCGCCCGCGCCTGCTGCAGATATTCATCGGCGCCCTGAAAGAAATCGATGTCAGTCAGTACCGACAGGCAGGCAGCGCCCCCGGCCTCGTAGCTGGCGGCAATCTCGGCGGGCAGGAAGGGGTCGCGAATGACCCCTTTGCTCGGCGATGCCTTCTTCACCTCAGCGATAACCGCAGGCTCCTTGCTGCGCACCCGGCGCTCAAGCGCGGCAGCGAAGCCACGCACCGGATCGGCAGCTGCGGCACGCTGCTCCAGCTCACCCAGCCCGACCTGGCGACTGCGCTGCGCAACCTCCTCGAACTTGCGGGCGATGATCTTCTCCAGAACGGTCGGCACGCTCACTTTTGATTCTCCTGCTTGAATACCGCGGTGAAGGAAACCAGCTCCTCCAGCTTGTCACGCGCCAACCCGGTGCTGAGGGCATCATGCGCCATCTCGACACCCTGCTTCAGGCTGCTCGCCAGATCGGCTGCGTAAAGCGCAGCGCCAGCGTTGAGCACGATCATGTCGGCAGCCTTCTGCCCGTTCTCGCTCTGCCGACGCCCCAGCGCATCGCGGATCAAGGCCAGCGAGCCCTGAGCGTCCTCTACGTTCAGGCCGATCAAACTCTGGCTCTTGATGCCAAAGTCCTCGGGCTGAATGCTGTATTCACGGATCTCACCATCCTTCAGCTCGGCAACATGCGTCGGCGCGGCCAGACTGATCTCGTCCAGCCCATCCTGCGCATGCACCACCAGCACATGCTTGCTGCCCAGACGAGCCAGCACTTCGGCCATCGGCCGGCACAATGCCTTGCTGAACACGCCAAGCACCTGATGGCGGACGCCGGCCGGGTTGGCCATGGGGCCGAGGATATTGAACAGCGTACGTAGGCCGAGTTCGCGGCGCGGGCCGGCCGCGTGCTTCATGGCGCCATGATGGGCCGGGGCGAACATGAAGCCGACGCCGACCGTATCGACACTGCGCGCCACCTGCTCGGGCGTCAGGTCGAGGAAGACCCCGGCCGCCTCGAGCAGATCGGCGCTGCCGCTCTTGCCGGATACTGCGCGGTTACCGTGCTTGGCGACCTTGCCGCCAGCGGCCGCAACGACGAACGAGGCGGCAGTGGACACGTTGAAGATATTCATGCCGTCGCCACCGGTGCCACAGGTGTCGACAAGCTTGTCGGTGTCGAAACGCACCGGGGCGGCAAGCTCACGCATGACCTGCACCGCGCCGACGATCTCGTCGATGGTTTCGCTCTTCATGCGCATGCCCATGAGGAACGCACCGACCTGCGCATCAGTGCACTGACCGGTCATGATCTGACGCATCACCGCCTGCATCTCTTCGGTGGTCAGGTCCAGCTGACCGACGATGCGGTTGAGGGCTTCCTTGATATCCATCAGCGCACGCCTCCGGTCTGCTTCAGAAAATTCGCGAACAGCTCATGGCCCTGTTCGGTGAGGATCGATTCGGGGTGGAACTGCACGCCCTCGATGTTCAGCGTCTTGTGTCGCAAGCCCATGATCTCGTCGACCGAGCCATCCTCCAGCTGGGTCCAGGCGGTGATCTCCAGGCACTCGGGCAATGTCTCGCGCTTGACCACCAGCGAGTGGTATCGGGTGACGGTCAGCGGATTATTGAGCCCGGCGAACACACCCTGGTCATGGTGAAACACCGGGCTGGTCTTGCCGTGCATGGCCTGCCGAGCACGTACCACATCGCCACCGAAGGCCTGACCGATGCTCTGGTGGCCGAGGCAAACGCCGAGAATCGGCAGCTTGCCGGCGAAATGACGAATCAGCTCCAGCGACACACCGGCCTCGTTCGGCGTGCACGGGCCGGGCGAGACGACGATGCGCTCCGGATTCAGCGCTTCGATTTCGGCCACGCTCAGTTCGTCGTTGCGCACCACTTTCACGTCAGCGCCCAGTTCGCCGAGGTACTGCACGACGTTGTAGGTAAAGGAATCGTAGTTATCCAGCATCAACAGCATGATCAGTTCTCCTGCTGGTCGCGTTCGGCCAGGGCCACCGCACGGAACATGGCGCGGCGCTTGTTCAGCGTCTCTTCCCATTCGAGCGCCGGCTGCGAGTCGGCGACGATGCCGGCACCGGCCTGCACGTGCAGCTCGCCGTCCTTGATCACTGCGGTACGGATGGCGATGGCGGTATCCATGTTGCCGTTCCAGGCCAGATAGCCGACGGCGCCGCCGTAGACACCACGCTTGACCGGCTCCAGCTCGTCGATGATTTCCATGGCACGAATCTTCGGCGCCCCTGAGAGCGTGCCGGCCGGTAGGATCGCGCGCAGCGCGTCCATTGCCGTCAGCGGTGCCTTGAGCTGGCCGGTGACGTTGGAAACGATGTGCATGACATTGGAATAGCGCTCGATAACCATCTTCTCGGTCAGTCGCACCGTGCCGGTCTCGGCGACACGACCGACGTCGTTGCGGCCCAGGTCGATCAGCATCAGGTGTTCAGCAAGCTCCTTGGCATCGCTGAGCAGGTCCTGCTCCAGCGCCAGATCAGCTTCTTCGTTGGCACCGCGTGGACGGGTGCCGGCGATGGGACGGACCGTGACCAGGCCTTCCTCGACCCGCACCAGCACTTCCGGCGACGACCCCACCACGTGGAAGTCGCCGAAGTTGAAGAAGTACATGTAGGGCGTCGGGTTGAAGCAGCGCAGCGCGCGGTAGAGATCGATCGGCGCGGCCTTGAACGGGATCGACATGCGCTGGGAAATCACCACCTGCATGCAGTCGCCGGCGAGGATGTAGTCCTTGATGCGGTTGACCGCCTGCTCGTAATCCTCGCGGCTGAAGCTGGAGCGGAAGGTCGGTTCGGCACCATTGCTCTTTTCGAAATCCAGGCCAAGGCGCGGCGTGATCGACTGGCGCAGCTTCGCCCGCAACGCCTGCAAGCGAGCCTGGCCCGCCTCGTAGGCTTCCGGCTGCGACGGGTCGACCAGCACGATGCAGTGCAGCTTGCCGGCGAGGTTGTCGAAGACCACCACGGCGTCGGAAACCATCAGCAGGATATCCGGTGTGCCCAGCGGATCCGGGTTGGGGCAATTGCCCAGTTTGCGCTCGACATAGCGCACGCTGTCATAGCCGAAATAGCCGACTAGCCCGCCATTGAAGCGCGGCAGGCCTTCGACCGGCGCGACGCGGTAGCGCTGCTGGAAGGATTCGACGAAGCCCAGCGGATCCTCGACCTCACAGGCCTCGGTCTCGATGCCATCGGTGGTCACGCTGATGCGGTGATCCCGCACGCGCAGCACGGTGCGGCACGGCAGACCGATGATTGAGTAACGCCCCCACTTCTCGCCGCCCTGAACGGATTCGAGCAGATAGGAGTTCGGCGCATCGGCCAGTTTCAGGTACAGCGACAGCGGCGTGTCGAAGTCGGCAAGGGTTTCGAATGACAGGGGGATGCGGTTATGGCCTTCGGCGGCCAAACGCAGGAATTCTTCGCGGGTCATGTCAGCCTCGTGGTCTGAGGAGGGTTCGAACGAACAACGGCAAACGCGCCGGCCTGGCCGGCAGGAAAAAGTCAGGCGCGCCAGCGCCAACGGGCCAGGGCCTTGATGACTTTCATCCATTGTCTGCGGGAGAGCACCACGAGCTGATCTCTTCGGTGGGTCAAAAAGAGTCCGGCCACACTAGCGCAGCCCCGGAGCCGAAGCAACCAGCTCGCGCAGGTCGTCGAGCACCAGCGCCGGCTGCTCATCCGCGATGGGCTCGCCGTGGTTGTAGCCGTAGGTAAGCGCGACACAGCGTACTGTTGCGGCCTTGGCAGCCCGTACGTCGTTGCGCGAGTCACCCACGAACAGCGATTCGCCGGGCGCAACGCCCGCCTTGTCCATCACCCAGAACAACGCCGCCGGATCGGGCTTCTGCTGCGGCAAGGTATCGCCGCCGACCAGCCAATCGAAGTAACCGGTCAGCCCCTTCTCCTCCAGCAGCGGTTCGATGAACTGCGCCGGTTTGTTGGTGATGATCGCCAGCTTCACCTCGCGCTCGCGCAGCCAGTCCAGGCATTCACGAACGCCCGGATAGACAGTGGTCAGCTCGTGGCCGCCGGAGTATGCCTGCATGAACAGCGCCAGCGCCTCGTCGGCAAACTCGTCGCTTACACCTTCATGCTCCAGCCCACCGGCCAATGCGCGGCGTACCAGCACGCGCGAGCCGTTGCCGACCCAGTCGCGCACCCGGGCAATGCCGGCAGGCTCTCGGCCGAGCAGCATCAGCATCTTGTCCACCGCCGCGGCCAAGTCCGGCACCGAATCCATCAGGGTGCCGTCCAGGTCGAACATCACCAGCCGTGGCAATTTGCCGTCGAACAGTTGCTCCAGGCGGGTCATGGGCGCGCCAGCGCCAGCTCGGCGCGCATCTGGTCGATCACGGCTTTGTAATCCGGCTGGTTGAAGATCGCCGAGCCGGCAACGAAGGTATCGGCGCCCGCCGCAGCGATTTCGCGGATGTTCTTCGGATTCACCCCGCCATCGATCTCCAGGCGAATCTCGCGGCCACTGGCATCGATCAGCGCACGCGCTTCGCGCAGCTTGTCGAGGGTGTTGGGAATGAACTTCTGTCCGCCGAAGCCCGGGTTTACGCTCATCAGCAAGACCATGTCGACCTTGTCCATGACGTACTTGAGCACGTCCAGCGGCGTGGCCGGGTTGAACACCAGGCCGGCCTTGGCGCCGCCGTCCTTGATCAGCTGCAGCGAGCGATCGATGTGCTTGGAGGCTTCCGGGTGAAAGGTGATGTAGCTGGCACCGGCTTCGAGGAAGTCGCCAATCATACGATCCACCGGCTCGACCATCAGGTGTACGTCGATGGGCGCGGTCACGCCGTGCTTGCGCAGGGCCGAGCAGACCATCGGGCCGATGGTGAGGTTGGGCACGTAGTGGTTGTCCATCACGTCGAAATGGACGATGTCGGCGCCGGCGGCCAGCACATTGTCCACTTCCTCACCCAGACGGGCGAAGTTGGCGGAAAGAATGGAAGGGGCGATGGCGAACGGCTGCATGACGACCTCGGGTAGCACGGCAAGATGCCGCGCATTGTACCCGAGGGTCAGGGTTGCGGCGCGCCTGACATCCATTGCGGATGCCGGCGAGCCGCCGTTGGATCAGGTCAGCTCATCGAAGCACTCACCGATGATGGCCAGGCCACGGTCAAGCAGTTCGTCTTCGGCAGTCAGCGGCACCAACACCCGCAGCACGTTGTAGTAGGTGCCACAGGACAGCAGGATCAGCCCCTTGTCCCGCGCCCGGGCGACGATCTGCGAGGTCAGGGCGGCAGCCGGTCGCGCATGATCACCGTCTTCGAATAGCTCGATCGCAATCATCGCGCCGAGCCCGCGCACCTCGCCGATCTCCTTGTGCTTGGCCTGGATTGCCTTGAGGCCCGTGGTCAGCCTCTCGGCTACCGCCTTGCAGCGGTCCAGCAGCTTCTCTTCCTCGAAGACTTCCAATACCGCCAGGGCGGCTGCGCAAGAAAGAGGATTGCCTGCGTAGGTGCCGCCCAGCCCGCCAGGGGCGATGGCATCCATGATCTCGGCTTTGCCGCACACGCCGGCAATCGGGAAACCACCGCCAACAGACTTGGCGAAGGTGGTCAGGTCGGCGACCACGCCCATTTGCTCCATGGCGAAGAAGGTGCCGGTCCGCCCGGCGCCGGTCTGCACTTCGTCGGCGATCAGCAGGATGCCGTGCTCGTCGCAGAGCGCGCGCAGACGGGCCATGAACTCCTTCGGCGCGACATTGAAGCCGCCCTCGCCCTGCACCGGCTCAATGATGATCGCCGCGATGTCACGCGGCTCGGCGTCGTTCTTGAAGATGCGCTCGATGCTGGCGATCGAGTCATCGACGCTGACGCCATGAATCGCGCAGGGATACAGCGCACGGAAGATGCCGCCGGGCATCAGGCCCATGCCCGCCGAATAAGGCGCGACCTTGCCGGTCAGGCCAAGCGTCATCATGGTGCGGCCATGATAGGCGCCGGTGAAGGCAATCACACCGGCACGGCCGGTGGCGGCGCGGGCGATCTTCACCGCGTTTTCCACGGCCTCGGAGCCGGTGGTGACCAGCAGGGTCTTCTTGGCGAAATCACCCGGCACCCGCGCATTGATCTTCTCGCACAGCTCGACATAGGGCTCGTAGGCCAACACCTGGAAGCAGGTATGGGTGAGCTTGTGCAGCTGCTCTTCCACCGCCTTGACGATCTTCGGGTGCAGGTGGCCGGTATTCAGCACGGCGATGCCACCGGCGAAATCGATGAACTCGCGGCCTTCGACGTCGACTACGCTGCTGTTCTTGGCGTGGTCGGCAAAGATCGGATGGATCTGGCCGACGCCACGGGGGACGGCGGCGACACGGCGTTGCATCAGGGATTCATTGGTCTTGCTCATAAGCTCCTCGGTAGCCGCTCATCGTCGGCACGGGTCGGAAAGAACGCCAGGAAGCGGGCGCGGCAGCATACGATGATCGACTGCCGCACCCTCCGGAGCGTTCGGATTACAGTAAAACTCCGTGCATTATTTTGCACGCCTGATTTGAGCCGCTTGGTCAGATGCCGCCCAGGCACAGGTATTTGATTTCCACGTATTCATCCAGGCCGTACTTCGAGCCTTCACGGCCGAGGCCGGATGCCTTCATGCCGCCGAACGGCGCCACCTCGGTGGAGATCACCCCGGTGTTGATGCCCACCATGCCGTACTCCAATGCCTCGGCGACGCGGAACACCCGGCTCAGGTCGCGGGCGTAGAAATAGGCGGCGAGGCCGAACTCGGTGTCGTTGGCCTGGCGGATCACCTCGGCCTCATCGCGGAAGCGGAACAGCGGCGCCAGCGGGCCGAAGGTTTCCTCGCGCGCCACGGCCATCTCAGCAGTGACGCCGCCCACCAGCGTCGGCTCGAAGAAGTTGCCACCCAAGGCATGGGGCTTGCCGCCGGCCAGCAGGGTGGCGCCCTTGTCCAGCGCGTCCTGCAGATGGCGCTGCACCTTGGCCACGGCCCCGGCGTCGATCAGCGGACCGGTGGTCACGCCCTCCTCCGCTCCGTTGCCGACCTTCAGCCGCGCGACCGCCGCGGAGAATTTGTCGACGAAGGCGTCGTAGATGCCGTCCTGCACGTAGATGCGATTGGCACACACGCAGGTCTGCCCGGCGTTGCGGTACTTGGAGATCATCGCGCCCTCCACCGCCGCGTCCAGGTCGGCATCATCGAAGACGATAAAGGGTGCGTTGCCGCCCAGCTCCAGCGAGAGCTTTTTCAGCGTCGGCGCGCACTGCTGCATCAGCTTGATGCCCACCGCCGTCGAGCCGGTGAACGAGAGCTTGCGCACTACCGGGTTTTCACAGAGCTCGGCGCCCACTTCGCGGGACATGGCGGCATCGGCGGTGATCACGCTGAACAGCCCCGCCGGGATGCCCGCACGCTCAGCCAGCGCGGCCAGCGCCAGTGCCGAGAACGGTGTCTGTGGCGCCGGCTTCAGCACCATCGCGCAGCCCGCAGCGAGGGCCGGGCCGGCCTTGCGGGTGATCATGGCGCTGGGGAAATTCCACGGCGTGATCGCTGCGGTAACGCCGACCGGCTCCTTCTGCACCAGGATGCGCTTGTCGCCGGCGTGGGCCGGGATCACGTCGCCGTAGAGGCGCTTGCCTTCCTCCGCGAACCACTCGAGGAAGGATGCGGCGTAGGCCACTTCGCCGCGTGCCTCGGCCAGCGGCTTGCCCTGTTCGGCGGTCATGATCCGCGCCAGGTCTTCCTGATTCTCCAGCATCAGCTCGTACCAGCGCCGCAGGCGCGCGGCGCGCTCCTTGGCGGTCAGCGCGCGCCAGGCAGGTTGGGCTGCCTGCGCGGCTTCGATGGCCCGACGGGTTTCACCACGGCCCATATTCGGCACGGCGCCGATCAGCTTGCCGGTGGCCGGGTTGAAGATCTCGGTGCGCGCGCCACTGTCGGCCTCGCACCATTCACCGTTGAGATAGGCCGTTTGGCGCAACAGATCGGGTTGCCCAAGTTGCAGAGTCATGTGCGTATTCCGTCAGACAGGTTGTTGGGTGCGCAGCTTCTCGGCGCGGCCTCGCAGCCACTCCAGGGTCAGCAACAGAGCGATGGAGAAGCCGATCAGCAGCGTCGCCGCGGCGGCGATGGTCGGGCTGAGGTTTTCGCGGATGCCGCTGAACATCTGCCGCGGCAGGGTGATCTGCTCCGGTCCGGCGAGAAACAGCGTCACCACCACTTCATCGAACGAGGTGGCGAAGGCGAACAGCGCGCCGGAAATCACCCCCGGCGCAATCAGCGGCAGGGTCACCCGGAAGAACGCGGTCAGCGGTGATGCGCCGAGGCTGGCCGCAGCGCGCACCAGGTTGTAGTTGAAGCCCTGCAGCGTCGCCGACACCGTGATGATCACGAAGGGCACGCCGAGCACGGCATGCACGAGGATCAGCGACAGGTAGCTGTTGCCCATGCCCAGCGGTGCGAAGAACAGGTAGCTGGCCACGCCGATGATCACCACCGGCACCACCATCGGCGAGATCAGCACCGTCATCAGCAGCGCCTTGCCGCGGAACTCCGCGCGGGTCAGCCCGACCGCCGCCAGGGTGCCGAGCACCACTGCGAGAAAGGTCGCGGCCGGTGCGATGAGCAGGCTGTTCTTCAGCGAGCGCATCCAGTCGGCCGAAGTGAACAGCGCCTCGTACCAGCGCAGCGAGAACCCCTGCAGCGGATAGACGAGGAACGAGCCGGAGTTGAACGACAGCGGCACGATCACCAGCACCGGCACGATCAGAAACAGCAGCACCAGTGCGCAGAGGATGCGCAGCGCGTAATACCAGGCCCGTTCGACGGGCGACATATAGGGGCTCAGCATGAAAGGTTCTCCTGCCCGGCATGAAGACTCTGAAAAGGCGGCCGCGCCGCGACGTGGCTCATCTCAACCCAGCCGCAGGCGGCTGGCACCGACCAGCCAGCTGTAGATGACGTACAGCAGCATGGTGGCGAGCAGCAGCAGGCCGCCCAGCGCCGTGGCCATGCCCCAGTTGATGGTGGTGTTGGTGTAGAAGGCGACGAAGTAGCTGACCATCTGGTCGTTCGGGCTGCCGAGCAGCGCCGGGGTGATGTAGTAGCCGATGGAGATGATGAACACCAACAGGCAACCGGCACCGACACCGGCCAGCGTCTGCGGGAAGTACACCCGCCAGAAGCTGGCGAACGGATGACAGCCCAGCGACACCGCGGCGCGCATGTAGCTCGGCGAGATGTTCTTCATCACGCTGTAGATCGGCAGGATCATGAACGGCAGCAGGATATGCACCATGGCGATGTAGACGCCGGTGCGGTTGAACACCAGCTGCAGCGGCTCGTCGATCAGACCCATCTTCAGCAACGCACCATTAATGAGGCCGCCCGACTGCAGCAGCACGATCCAAGCCGCTACACGCACCAAAATCGAGGTCCAGAATGGCAGCAGCACCAGGATCATTAGCAGGTTGCTCTGCCGCGCCGGCAGGTTGGCCAGGAGATACGCCAGCGGGTAGGCCAAGAGCAGGCAGATCGAGGTGATCACCAGGCCCATCCAGAAGGTGCGGGCAAAGATGTCCAGATATACCGCCTGGTCCGGCGAGACCTTGGCCAGCTCACCCAGCTCGTCGATGCTGTGATCCAGCGCGGCCAACAGGTAGTAGCCGGTCACCGCACTGTCGTTGCGCTGGATCACCTGCCAGAACGCCGGATCGCCCCAACGCTCGTCGAGCGCCTCCAGCGCCTCCTGATAGGACGCCGGTGTCTCGCGAAACGGCAGCGCCCGCGCGGTCTTGGTCAGCAGGCTGCGGTAGCCCGCCAGCTCCATGTTCAACCGCTTGGACAGATCGCCCAGGCTCTGTTCACGGCGCGCCTGATACAGATCCTCGGCCAGCGCCTGATAAGCCGGATCCGCTGGCAGCCCACGACCATCCCATTCGGCCAGCGCTGCCAGCGTGCGTGGCAGCGTGTTCACCACCTCGGGGTTCTCGACGCTGCGCCAGAGCAGCGAGGCAATGGGTACCAGAAAGGTCAGCAGCACGAACAGCAGCAGCGGCAGGATCAGTGCCTGCGACTTGAGCTTGTTCACCCGTTCGGCCCGTGCCAGACGCTGTTTCAGATTGGGCTCGGCGATCTCGTTCGCCGGCAGGGATATTGCTGTGGCCATGAAGACTCCGCGATTCGTTCCGATAGCTGGGACCGCCCGCCAATGCGGCGGGGCGCTCAGGTCAGCGTGCTGCCCAGGCGTTGAAACGCTGTTCGAGCTGCTCGCCGTAGTCAGCCCAGAAGGTCACATCCATCGCGACCTGGTCGGCGATGTTCTCCGGTGCGGTGGGCATCTGCGCCAGGCGCTTTTCATCCAGCAACGACACGGCCTGGGTGTTCGCCGGGCCGTAGGCGATGTTCTCGGAATAAGCCTTCTGCTGCTGCGGCTCGACGGTGAAGGCGATGAATTTGCGTGCCTGCTCCTGGCTCTTGGCGCCCTTGGGGATGGCCCAGGAATCGAAGTCATAGATGCCGCCGCTCCAGACGATCTGCAGGTTGCTCTCGTTCTGCACGGCTGCGATGCGGCCGTTGTAGGCGCTGCTCATGACCACGTCGCCGGAGGCGAGGAACTGTGGCGGCTGCGCGCCGGCTTCCCACCACTGGATGTGCGGCTTGAGCTGATCGAGCTTTCTGAAGGCGCGGTTCTGGCCGTCCTTGGTGGCCAGCACCTTGTAGACGTCCTTGACCGGCACGCCGTCGGCCATCAGCGCGAATTCGAGGGTGTACTTGGCGCCCTTGCGCAGGCCGCGCTTGCCGGGGAATTTCTCGGTATCCCAGAAATCCGCCCAGCTGGCCGGCGCGCTTTTCAGCTTGTCGGCGTTGTAGGCCAGCACCGTCGACCAGACGAAGAAACCAACGCCGCAGGGCTGGATCGCACCTTCGACGAAATCATCCGGATTGCCGACGATGCCCGGGTCGAGTTCCTCGAACAGCCCTTCGTCGCAGCCGCGGGACAGTTCCGGTGACTCCACTTCCACCAGGTTCCACGACACGCTGTTGGTGTCGACCATTGCCTTGACCTTGGCCATTTCGCCGTTGTACTCGCCGGCGATGATGCGCCCGTGCCCCGCCGCGTCCCACGGCTCGTAGAAGGCCTTGACCTGGGCCTGCTTGTTGGCGCCGCCAAAGCTCACCGCGGTGAGGTTCTCGGCAGCCGCTTGCCCGGCACAGACGAGTCCGAGCGCCAGCGCGGACAGTTTCAGGTAGTTGCTCATACCAGTTCGCTCCTTGATGCAGTTGTGTGGGTTTTTCCAGGCATCGCCTCAGGCCGCTTGCAGCGGGTCGAGCGCACGAACGTGCTCGACATGCCAGCCGATCGGCACCACGTCACCGACGCGCAGGGCGCTGTCGAACTCGGCGATCGGCTGCTTGACGAAGAAATCGCTGACCCCGCATACCTCGAGGCGGATGCGGATGTGGTCGCCGAGGTAGATGAACTCGGCAACGCGCCCGGTGAAGCGGTTCGGGCAGTTGGCACTGGCACCGTTGAGCAGCACCCGCTCCGGGCGGATCGACAGGCTCACCGGCGTCCCCGCCGCACCGACGTTGACGGCCAGCGCCTCGACGGTTTCGCCGCGGCCGAGCTTGACGGTGCAGCTATCGCCACGACGGTCGAGCAGATGCGCCGGCAGGCGGTTGTTCTCGCCTAGGAAGTTGGCGACGAAGGTGTTCACCGGCTTTTCGTACAGGGTGCGCGGGTCTTCGATCTGCTGGATCTGGCCCTGATGGAACACCGCCACCCGATCAGACATGGTCAGCGCCTCGCCCTGATCGTGGGTGACGTACACCACGGTGACGCCGAGGCGTTCGTGCAGGTGCTTGATCTCCATCTGCATCTGCTCGCGCAACTGCTTGTCCAGCGCGCCCAGAGGCTCGTCCATCAGCACCAGCTGCGGTTCGAACACCAGCGCCCGGGCCAGTGCCACGCGCTGTTGCTGGCCGCCGGAGAGTTGCGCCGGATAGCGGTTGCGAAAGCCCTCCAGCTGGACCATCGCCAGGGCGCGCTTGACCCGCTCCTTGATATCAGGCTTGGCCATGCCGCGCACGCTGAGCGGAAACGCCAGGTTCTCCGAAACCGTCATGTGCGGGAACAGCGCGTAGTTCTGGAACACCATGCCCATGTCGCGCTTGTGCGGTGGCACGTTGTTGATCGCCCGGCCATCGAGGAGGATTTCCCCCGCCGTGGGCGTCTCGAAGCCAGCCAGCATCATCAGGCTGGTGGTTTTGCCCGAGCCGGACGGCCCGAGCAGGGTGAGGAATTCGCCGCGGCGGATGTCCAGATTCAGATCCCTGACGATCAGCGACTCACCGTCATAGCTCTTCTGGATGCCGCGAAAGCTCACCAGGATATCGTTCGCCGTTGACTCGACCATGCTGCTGCACCTGCGTAACCGTTGAACCGTGGCCACAGCGTAGAAGCGCAGCGGCGGGGGAAAAATCGGTACAGCGGAGCGATTGGCCTAGGCGTTAGGGAGAGTCGCTTGTAGGGAACGCCCTACACGGCGGGTCGGTGGCTGGTGCTCAGACCAGCTTGTGTTCCATGGCGTAGCGCACCAGATCGGCCACCGAATGCGCCGCCAGCTTCTGCATCAGGCGGGCCTTGTGGGTGCTGATGGTCTTGCTGCTCAGCGCCAGCTTGCCGGCGATGTCGTTTACCGAATCGCCCTGCACCAGCCGTTCGAACACCGAGTATTCGCGCTCGGAAAGCAATGCATGGGGCGGCCGCGAATCGGTCAGGCCAACCTCGAAGACCATGCGGTCGGCCAGCGCCGGGTCGATATAGCGCCCACCACCGGCGACCTTGCGCAGGGCGGTAAGCAGTAGCGCTGGCTCGCTGTCCTTGGTCGCGTAGCCGGCAGCGCCGATCTTCAGCGCCCGCGCCGCCATCTGCGCTTCGTCGTGCATCGACAGCACCAGTACCGCCGGCGGCTGGTTCAGCGCGCGAATCCGTGGAATCGCCTCAAGGCCGTTGACGCCGGGCATGGAGATGTCCAGCAGGACCACATCGCAACTGATCTGGCGCAACTGGTCGAGCAACTGCTGGCCATTGGCAGCCTCGCCGACCACCTGCATGTCACGCGCCATGCCGATCAGCTGCTTGATGCCCTCGCGGACGATGGTGTGATCTTCGGCGACCATGACCCTGATCATGTCGGCAATGCTCCAGTGCTTGCGGCTGATGGAAGCGGCACCGGGTCCAGTGGAACCCGCGCCGTGATGGTGGTGCCCTCGCCGGGCTGGCTGTCGATTATCAGTTGCCCGCCGAGCATCTGCACCCGCTCGCGCATACCGACCAGGCCAAACGAACTGCCGGCACCGCGCGCGGCCACAGGAAAACCGCAACCATCGTCGCTGACGCGCAGACAGAGCATGTTGCCTTCGAGCAGTAACTGCACGCTGACCGTCTGCGCCTGGGCGTGACGCATCACGTTGGTCAGCGACTCCTGAAGAATGCGGAACAGGCCGATGGCCTTCGCGTTACCCAGCAACGGCAGGCATTCCGGCACTTCGACCAGACAAGCCACGCCGCTGCGCTCCTCGAAGCGCCGCGCCTGCCACTCCACGGCCGAGGCGATGCCGGCATCGAGAATCGGCGGGCGCAGCGCGGTAGCGACATCACGCACCCGCTGGAACAGCTGGGCGATCAGCCGCTTCATGCTCTCCAGCCGCTGCGCCAGGGCCGGATCAAGGTCGGCGAAGCCCAGCTCGCACATCGAGGTTTCCAGCTTGAGTACGGTCAGCACCTGGCCCAGCTCGTCGTGCACTTCGCGGGCGATATGCGCCTTCTCCTCCTCGCGCACGGTCTCCAGGTGCGCGGCCAGCTCGCGCAACTGCGCGCGCGAGGCATCCAGCTCCAGCTCGATGCGCTTGTTGTCGGTGATATCCCAGACGATGCCGTCCCATACCTGGCGGCCATCCGGCTGGCCGCGCACCGAGGCGCGGATATCGGCCCAGCGCACCTCGCCGTCGCGATTGAGGATGCGCCCCTGCCAGCGCCAGTCCTGGCTTTTCTCCAGTGCCAGCTGCTGGCTGGCCCAGTAGCCGGCCTCGTCATCGGCGTGCACCAGGCTGCGGATGCCCTGCCCCGGCTGCAACAGGCGCTCGGCGGAATAGCCAACCAGGCGCTGGCTGGCTTCGCTGATATAGGCGACCCGAACCGGCGCCTGCGGCCCGTCGCGCTCCAGGCGGAACACCAGCCCCGGCACGTTGCCGGCCATGGCCTTGAGCCGCGCTTCGCTTTCCTGCAACTGGGCGCTGGCGCGACGCCGCTCGGTGATGTCGGCAAGGAAGACCACCAGGTATTCGCGACTGCCGAAACGCAGGAAGCTGTAGGTGACCGCCGCCGGAAAGCGCTGGCCGTCAGCGCGCAGCCATTCGCATTCGTGCACCTGGCGGTCGTCTTCGCCGGTGCGTGCGGCGCGCCAGCGCGCCAGCCAGGCATCCATGCCCAGCGCCGGGTCGAAGGTTTCCAGCGGGTGATCGAGCAATCCGCCGGAGGCATGCCCGAGCAGCACCTCGGCCGCCTGGTTGGCGTAGCGCACGCGGCTGTCCCAGTTGAGCCAGAGGATGCCGACGGTGCTGTGATCGAGACAGAACTGGGTCAGTCGCTGTGCTTCCTCGGCCGCCTCGCGCAGCTCGATGTCGCGGCGGGCGGTCTTCAGCCGACTTTCCAGCAGGCCGTGCTGGCGGCGCTGCCAGGCCAGCATCAGCAGGCAGGCCAGTAGCAGGACGCCGAGCAGCAGGCTGAGACTGCGCCAGTAGCTGACCTCACGGCCCAGGTCGATGCTGCGGGTCTTGAGCCACTGCTCCTGCAACTGACTGAATTCCCGGGCCGGAAATTGCCGCAGCGCCGTATCGAGCACGGCAGCGAGTTCGGGGCTGTCACGCCGCGACGCAATACGCAGCAGCTGCGGGTTGCCCAGATCACCGACTACGGCCAGCGAGTCGTACTCCACCTGCTGCGACAGCCGCGCGAACACCGGCTCGTCGATCACGGCATAGCTGGCCTTGGCTTCCAGCACCTGACGCAGCGCATCGGCCTGACTGGTCGCCGTCAGCACGGTGATATTGGGATAGTTGCTGGCAAGAAACTCGGTGATCGGTCCCGGCCCGACGGCGGAAACCAGTTCGCTCGGGTGCAGGTACTCCAGGTCGATGGCGCGCGGACCGCCGCGATCACCGACGAGCAAACGCGGAATGCGCAGGAAGGGATCGCTGTAGCGCCACAGCCGCAGGCCAGCCGGCGTCTGGCGCAGGCCCGGCGCCACATCGATCAGGCCCTCGCGGGCGGCCTTTTCCAGCGTGTCTTCGTCAGCGAAGCGGCGCCAGTGCAGGCGAACGCCGAGATCGTCCGCCAGATGCTCCATCAGCTGCACATGAAAGCCTGACAGGCGCCGCTGGCGCTGGTCATACTCGGCATAGGGCGCGCCCATCACCACCCCCACACGCCACTCCGGATGCTGCTCCAGCCAGGCACGGCTGTCGTCGTCGAGCGTCACGGCACTGGCCGCTAAAGGCAGCATGAAGCTAATGAGGAGAAGGAAACGCAGGGTTGAGGCGAGCATATATTCACGCAATTGATGGGCGTGCCGACACGCTGTTGTAATGCATAACCCCTGCCGGCGCCAGCGTGGTACCGGCATCCATAGCGGAGACAATCCATGCGTCGCTTGTCTGCTTTCGTGCTTTTGTTCGGCGTCGCGCTTGGCGGCGGCGTGCCGTACATCGCAGCGGCGCAGGAACCGGAGGCGCCTCAGGAAGCACCGGCGGAGGAGCCAGCAGCAACGCCACGACCATCGCCACAAACTCGTAGCGAGGCGCTGGCCGCAGGGCTGCAACGACAGCTCGAGGCCGCCGCCCAGCTGCAGCTCGGCGACGAGGACAAATTCCTCGCGCTCTGGCACCCGGCCAATACTGCGAAGGCCCGCGGCGTGCTCGTCATTATGCCGAGCGAAGGCGAAACCGCCGATTGGCCACGCGCAATCGGCCCGCTACGGCGCGGCCTTCCCGAACATGGCTGGCATACCCTCAGCCTGACACCCGCTGATCCGGCGCTTAGCCCTGGCCCGCGGCCGCCAACGCCAGAAGCCCCGGCTGCGGAAGAGAAGCCCGAAACGGAAGAAAACGCTGAGCCTGACGCCACCGATACCCAGCCGGCCGCGGCGCAAACCACTTCGGCGGGCTACCTGCCTGAGCAGACGGCAGCCACGGACAACGACGAATCTACGCCGCCACAAGCCGAGCAGGACACGCCGCCACCAACTCATGCCGAGCGCATGCTGGCGCGCCTGGATGCGGCCATCGAGCATGCGCGCACCCTGCAGGCGTCGACGATTGTTCTGATCGGCCATGGCACCGGCGCCTACTGGGCGAGCCAGTACCTGGCACAGCTTCAGCCAAAGGATGTCGGGCAACTGGTGGTGATCGATCCACGCGCACCGTTGCAGGCGGAACAGCCGCTGGAGAGCCATCTCGCAACGCTACCCGCCGCCATCGGCGACTTCTATACGGGCACCCGAGCAGCCGCAAATCAGCAGGCACTGCAACGGCGCAATGCAGCGCGCCGTGCCGGGCACCCGGACTACCGCCTGGTCGCACTGCCAGGTCTGACCGGTGACCGCAATACCGAACAGGAACAACTGGTGCGTCGCGTGCGGGGCTGGCTGGAGCGCAAGCCGCCACAGTGACGCCCGCTCAGCGAAAGCCGCGGCGCTCGCGAATCAATGCGTAGGCACTGTGCAGCTCGCGGGTGCGCTCGGTGGCGTCGCGCACCTGGGCGGCATTCGCACCAGCCCCCGCCTGCTTGTCCGGATGGTGCTTGCTCAGCAGGCGCCGATAAGCGCGCTTGATCAGCTGCGGGTCGGTATCCGGACGCACACCCAGCAGCTGCATGGCCTGCTCGTAAGCACCACCCCGACCGGCCGGCGCCTCCTTGCGTCGGGTCGCGCCCGGATCGAGCGCGGCCACCTCGGCAGCATCCCAACCCAGCCACTTGCCCCAGAGCAGCACCAGCTCGTGCTCGCGTGCGCCCATGCTTCCCTGCGCACGTGCCATGCGCCAGCAGGCCTGGATCAGGCGGCGGCTTTCCTCGCGCTGGCTGCGCAGCCGTTGCAGGGTATCGCGCAGGCCGTCACCGCTCGACTTGCCGCGGTTGAAGGCGGCGATGGCCTGCTGCTGCGCGGCAGCATCGAGCCCCTGCCGGCGCATCTCGTCACGTGCGGCCTGGATATGCGCCGGGCTCACGCGACCGCCACTCTTGGCCAGACGCCCCAACAGAAAGAACAGCAAATTCCGGCCTTGCAGCACCGGCTTGCCGGCCAGGCGCGCACGCAGGCTGGCCCAGGAATCGAGTCCCAGACGACGATCGAGCACCTGACCCAGCAGACCGCCGAGCAAAGCCCCCGGAATGCTGGCCAGCAACCAGCCGATCAGCAGCCCCAACAGCGTGATGGGCCAGAACATGTCAGCGTCGCGCCTCCAGTAGTTGCTCGACTTCCGCCAGACGCTCATGGGTACCCACGTCGATCCAGGGCCCGCCAAAGCACTCGCCGGACACCTGCCCATCTGCCATGGCGCGGAGCAACAACGGCGCCAGCTTGAACGCACCCGGCTGGCAGCCTTCGAACAGCGCAGGATGCAAAACGGAAATGCCACTGTAGGTCAGCGCGTCACCATTGACCTCGGGCTCCGTGACGGCCGATTCGCCCAGGCTGAAATCACCCCTGGGGTGGTGCGGCGGATTGTTCACCAGCACCAGATGCGCGAGCCCATGAAGCGGCCGTCTCAGCCGGGCGAAATCGTAGTCGGTCCAGATATCGCCGTTGACCACCAGGAACGGCTCATCGCCGAGCAGCCCCAACGCCCGGTGAATCCCGCCGCCGGTTTCCAGGGGTTCACTCTCGGCCGAATAGCGGATGGTCACGCCGAAACGGCTGCCGTCGCCCAGATAGTCTTCGATCTGCTGGCCGAGCCAGGCGTGGTTGATCACCAGTTCCTCGAACCCCGCGGCGGCCAGCGCACGAACGTGGTATTCGATCAGCGGCACGCCGGCGGCGCGAACCAAGGGTTTGGGCGTGTGCAGCGTCAGCGGGCGCAGCCGCTCGCCCTTGCCGGCGGCCAGAATCATCGCCTTCATGCGTGCGGCGCCTGCGGCAGCTCTGCCAGCAGCTGTTGCAGCTCGGCCAGCTCCGGTCTGCGCGCCAGCACGGCCTCGATATAGGCAAAGAAGCGCGGCACGTCAGCGAGGTAACGCGGCTTGCCGTCGCGATGGCAGATTCGCGCGAAAATGCCGATCACCTTGAGGTGGCGCTGCAGCCCCATCAGGTCACTGGCACGCAAGAACTCTTCGAGCGTATCAGGCAGCGCGACGCCAGCAGCGCGCGCCTTGTGCCAGTAGCCTTCGAGCCAGGCTCGCACCTGCGCTTCGGGCCAGCTGATAAAGGCATCCTTGAACAGCGAGGTGATGTCGTAGCTGACCGGGCCGAGCACCGCGTCCTGAAAATCCAGTACACCAGGGTTGGGCTCGCTGATCATCAGATTGCGCGGCATGTAGTCGCGATGCACCAGCACCCGTGGCTGCGCCAGTGCCGAGTCGATCAGTTGCCGACAGATGCGCTCCCACGCAGCCTGCTGCGCTTCACTGAAGCTGTGGCCAAGGTGGCGCTGCACATACCACTCGGGGAACAGCTGCAGTTCGCGGCGCAGCAGCGCCTCGTCATAGGCCAGCATCGGCTGCGCCACCGGATGCAGCTGGAATTTGAGCAAGGCCTCCACGGCATCCTCGAACAGCTGTTCGGCATTGCTCTGATCGATGACATCCAGGTAGGTCTGGCGGCCCAGATCGGTCAGCAGCAGGAAGCCGCGCTCAAGATCGGAGGCCAGTATCTGCGGCACATGGACGCCCGCTTGATCCAGCATCTGCGCGACCTTGACGAAGGGTCGGCAGTCTTCCTGGGTCGGCGGTGCGTCCATCACGATCAGGCTGCGCTCGCCACCCTGCCAGCGGAAGTAACGGCGGAAGCTGGCATCGCTGCTGGCCGCAGTGAGCTGCGCCGCCGGCACTTCGCCCCAGCCGCAACGGACGAAGACTTCGGGTAATTGCTGTTCCAGCCAGGTGCTAAGGTCCAGCAGACGTTGATCTTGATGCGGCATCCAGGGGGTCTCCACGGCGCTAGCCGATAGGCGGGTCATGCTTTATTATCCTGCATCTTTCTCAGCCCATCGAGAGGCGTGCGGCCCAGCCGGCCGATGGCTCGCCGCAAGCACGGACCAAAAAACAAGATGGCAGTCAAATACCCCGCGTTTCGTAAAAAATTCCCTCTACTGGTTACTGGCGGTCTGCTTGCATTGCAACCGGTAGCTGTACCTTTTGTCTTCGCAGCCGAACAGTTCGCCTGCCAGCCCGACGCCTCCGGCGGCTGGAACTGCGCGTCCAATGAAGCCAGTCAGGCCCTGCCACCGCGCCCGGTACACAGCGGCAGCACCGTGAGCACATCGAGCACCGCCAAGTCGACGAGCAGCAAGGCGCAAGCGCCAACGGCGACGACCAAGCTGGTAACCGAAAGCAAGGGCCGCGCCCTCGCCTCTCGCAGCGCCGATTACAGCCATCTCGACTGGGTTCCGCGCGAGCAGCTGACCCCGGCTCAACTCGCCGAAACCGGTCCTTACTGCGCCGGTACCTATGTCGAGCCCGACCGTCCCGGCAAGTTCGACACCACCCCGATGAGCGAAGCGCCGACCTATGTGTCGGCCAAAGCCACCCGCTACGAGCAGGAACAGGAAGTCGCCACCCTAGCCGGTGACGTGTTGCTGCGTCAGGGCAGCATTCAGGTCGAGGCGGACGAAGCCAGACTGCACCAGCTGGAAAATCGCGGCGAGCTGACCGGCAATGTGCGCTTCCGCGACCGCGATGTATTGCTGGTCGGCGATCGCGCCGAGATATTCCTCGACAGCGGCGAAGCCAAGGTGGAAAACGCCGAGTACGTCGTGCATTCCGGCAAGGTGCGTGGCAGCGCGCAATACGCCAAGCGTGAAGAGACCGCGATCATTCGCCTCAAGGACGGTACCTACACCAGCTGCGAGCCCGGCGAAAACAGCTGGCACCTGCAAGGCAACAACGTCACGCTGAACCCGGCCACGGGCTTCGGCTCGGCCACCAACGTCACACTGCGGGTCAAGGATGTCCCGGTGTTCTACACCCCCTACATCCATTTCCCCATCGACGACCGTCGCCAGTCGGGCTTTCTCGCGCCGAGCATCGGCTCGTCCAGCGATACCGGCCTCTCGCTGCAGACGCCCTATTACTTCAACCTGGCGCCGAACTTCGACGCGACCCTGTATCCGCACCTGATGACCGACCGCGGCCTGCTGATGGAAGGCGAGTTCCGCTACCTGACCCGCAGCAGCGAGGGCCAGTTCGGCGCGGCTTACCTGGACGACAGCAACGACGACCGCGAACTGCAGTCCGAGTACGAAGACCAGCGCTGGATGTACAGCTGGCAGAACCGTACCGGGCTGGACTCGCGCTGGCTCGCCGAAGTGGACTACACCGATCTCAGCGATCCGTACTACTTCCAGGATCTGGACACCAATCTGGATATCGATCAGCCGGATCACCTCGATCAGCGCGGTACGCTTACCTACCGCGGCAATACCTATACCGCACGCCTCAACATGCACGCCTATGAGCGCGCCACCGTCGCCGACATCACCCCGTATGAGCGACTGCCGCAGCTAACCCTGGATGGACGCCTGCCGTTCCAGCCAGGCGGTCTGAACTTCGCCTACAAGACCGAGTTCGTCAGCTTCCAGCGCAGCCTGCGCGACGGCAACTTCATCAACGAAGACGGCAACCCAGAGCAGTGGTACGACGATCGCCTGCGTGGCCTGACGCGCGCCGAGGGCGAGCGCATACATCTCGAGCCGGGCGTCAGCCTGCCGCTGAACTGGTCGTGGGGCTTCCTCAAGCCCTCGCTGAAATATGCCTATACGCAGTACGACCTGGACCTGGATGACCGTGGCCAGAGCACACTGGCCAACTACGAATCGTTCGACAGCAGCCAGAATCGCAGTGTGCCGATCTTCAGCGTGGACAGCGGACTGTACTTCGACCGCGACACCCAATGGTTCGGCAAGGACTATCGCCAGACACTGGAACCGCGCCTGTTCTATCTCTATGTTCCGGAGGAGGATCAGGACGACATTCCGCTCTTCGATACCGGCGAAAGCAGCTTCAGCTACTCCTCGCTGTGGCGCGAGAACCGCTTTTCCGGCAAGGACCGTATCGGCGATGCCAACCAGGTGTCGCTTGGCGTAACCAGTCGTTGGGTCGAGCCCAACGGCTTCGAGCGCCAGCGCCTGAGCATCGGCCAGGCGTTCTACTTCGAGGATCGCAAGGTGCAGCTGCGCGGTATCGACTACCGCACCCGCTCCAACGCCACCTCCGACGTATCGCCGTATGCGCTGGAATACATGTATCGCTACAACCGCGACTGGCGCTTCACCTCGACCTTCAACTGGGATCCGGATAGCCACAGCACCCGCTCCGGCAGTGCCATGTGGCATTACCAGCCAGCGGACAATCCCGGCAAGATCGTCAACGTCGGCTATCGCTATCGCAACGACAACATGCGTTTCGACCAGGCAACTGGCGAGTGGACCTATGGTGGCGATTACGGCACCCCCGGCACGCCGGAGTACATCAAGGACTATTACAAGATCAACCAGCATGACTTCTCCGTCATCTGGCCGATCGTCCCGCAATGGAGCGTCATCGCCCGCTGGCAGCACGACTACAGCCGCAGCCGTACTCTGGAAGCCTTCGGTGGCTTCGAGTACGACAGCTGCTGCTGGAAACTGCGCCTGATCAATCGCTACTGGATCGACTACGACGAGACCAGCCTCAACCCTGATCGCAACGACGAGCCGGATAACGGCATCTTTCTGCAGATCGTGCTCAAAGGGCTCGGCGGCGTAGTCGGCAATGCGACCGAAACTTTCCTCGACGAAGGCATCCAAGGCTACCGTGAACGTGAAGATCAAGCTTTCTGAAGTACTGCGCCCGCTCGCGCTCGGCGCTCTGCTGCTGAGCGGCGCGAGCCTCGCGCCTGCAGCCCTCGCCCAGGTTCAACCCCTCGACCGCGTGGTGGCTATCGTCGATAACGACGTCATCATGCAAAGCCAGCTCGAACAGCGCATTCGCGAAGTTCAGCAGACCATCGACAAGCGCGGCGCCGATGTGCCGCCCATGGACGTCCTGCAACAGCAGGTGCTGGAGCGCCTGATCACCGAGAACCTGCAGCTGCAGATCGGTGAGCGCTCCGGCATACGCATTTCCGATGAAGAACTCAATCAGGCCATGGGCACCATTGCCCAGCGCAACAACATGTCGCCGGAGCAGTTTCGTGAAGCTCTGGTGCGCGACGGCCTGAGCCTGGAAACGGCCCGCGAGCAGATCCGTCGCGAGATGGTCATCAGCCGCGTGCGTCAGCGTCGAGTGGCGGAACGCATTCAGGTGTCCAACCAGGAAGTGCAGAACTTCCTGGCCTCCGACCTCGGCAAGCTGCAATTGTCCGAGGAATACCACCTGGCCAATATCCTCATCCCGGTACCAGAAGCTGCCGATTCCGCAACCATCCAGGCCGCCGAACGCGCTGCCATGGATACCTACCAGCAGCTTCAGCAGGGCGCAGACTTCTCTCGCCTGGCCGTCGCGCGCTCCGGTAGCGAGAACGCGTTGGAAGGCGGCGACATGGGCTGGCGCAAAGCGGCTCAGCTGCCACCGCCCTTCGATACTGCCGTGCGCGAGCTGTCGGTTGGCGAGGTCACCGAACCGGTCCGCACGCCGCCAGGCTTCATCATGGTAAAGCTGCTGGAGAAGCGCGGAGGCGAAACGCAGGTGCGCGACGAAGTGCATGTCCGCCACATCCTGATCAAGCCCAGCGCAATCCGTAGCGAAGAAGAGGCCCGCCTGCTGGTGCAACGCCTGCGTGATCGCATCAGCGCTGGCGAAGACTTCGCCGAGCTGGCCAAGAGCTTTTCCGAAGACCCTGGTTCGGCGCTCAACGGCGGCGACCTGAACTGGATCGACCCGGCCTCTCTGGTGCCCGAGTTCCGCGAAGTCATGGCCAATACGGCAAGCGGCGAGCTGTCCCCGGTGTTCAAGTCGCCCTACGGCTGGCACGTCCTCGAGGTGCTCGGCCGCCGCGCGACCGATGCCAGTGAGCAGTTCCGCGAGCAACAGGCGCTGAGCCTGCTGCGCAACCGCAAGTACGACGAAGAGCTGCAGGCGTGGTTACGCCAGATCCGCGACGAAGCCTACGTCGAGATCAAGCTCTAAGCTGCACGCTACACCTACAAGCAACAGGAATGCGGGGTGATGGCCGAAGGGTCGCCACCCCGTTTTCATTTCAGGCGGTTGAACGCCACACGCCATGCAGAGAGAAGCCTGATGACCGCTCCCCGCCCCTTCGTTCTCACCCCCGGCGAACCGGCCGGCATCGGCCCGGACTTATGTCTGCTGCTGGCGCGCGAGGCCCAGCCTCAGATCCTGGTAGCCATCGCCAGTTGTTCGCTGCTGGCAGAGCGCGCCTCGCAACTGGGACTGACGATTGAGCTGCGGGAAGTCGGGCCACATGGCTGGCCAAGCCAACCGGCGCCGGCCAACTGTCTGTATGTCTGGGATACTCCCTTGGATGCACCGGTGATCGCAGGCCAGCTCGACGCGCGCAACGGCCACTACGTACTGGAAACGCTAACCCGAGCTGGAAACGGGTGTCTCGACGGCAGCTTCGCCGGCATGATCACCGCGCCGGTGCACAAGGGTGTGATCAATGAGGCCGGCATCCCCTTTTCAGGCCATACCGAGTTTCTCGCCGAGCTGACCCGCACCGAGCAGGTGGTCATGATGCTGGCCACGCACGGATTGCGTGTCGCGCTGGTCACCACCCACCTGCCGCTCAAGGATGTCGCCGCAGCGATTACCGCGGAGCGCCTAGAGCGGGTTACGCGAATCCTGCACCACGATCTGGTCAGCAAGTTCGGCATTACCCAACCACGTATTCTTGTCTGCGGCCTGAACCCGCATGCGGGTGAGGGCGGCCACCTGGGCCGCGAAGAAATCGAGATCATCGAGCCCGTGCTGACCAGGCTGCGTGACGAGGGGCTTGATCTGATCGGCCCGCTGCCAGCCGATACGCTGTTCACCCCCAAAAATCTCGAGTTCTGCGACGCAGTGCTGGCGATGTACCACGACCAGGGCCTGCCGGTACTCAAGTACAAGGGTTTCGGTGCCGCGGTCAACGTGACCTTGGGCCTGCCGATCGTTCGCACATCGGTAGATCATGGCACCGCGCTGGATCTGGCCGGCAGCGGCAAAATCGACACTGGCAGCCTGCGGGTCGCACTGGAAACGGCCTACCAGATGGTCGGCAGCCAGAGCTAGCACGCACCCCACGCGGCTCGAACGATCTTCTTGCCGCCCTCGCCTGCTAAAATACGCGCCTTATTCGTTTTCAGCTTTGAGCTTCAGGCTTCAAGCTGCGCCCTGGAGCCCCGATGTCCGATTATCAGCACCGCGCACGCAAGCGCTTTGGCCAGAACTTCCTGCACGACGCTGGCGTCATTCACCGCATCCTGCGGGCGATTCATGCCAAACCGGGTGAGCGACTGGTGGAGATCGGCCCAGGCCAGGGTGCATTGACCGAAGGACTGCTCGACAGCGGCGCGCATCTGGATGTCGTCGAGCTCGACCTCGACCTGATCCCCATCCTGCAGGGCAAATTCGCTGGGCGCGAGAACTTCAATCTGCACCAGGGCGACGCGCTGAAGTTCGACTTCGGTCGCCTCAGCGCAGAGCCGAACAGCCTGCGAATCGTCGGCAACCTGCCCTACAACATCTCTACCCCGCTGATCTTTCACCTGCTCGACCACGCGCACCTGATCCGCGACATGCATTTCATGCTGCAGAAGGAAGTGGTCGAACGCCTGGCCGCGCTGCCGGGCGGCGGCGACTGGGGCCGACTGTCGATCATGGTGCAGTATCACTGCCGGGTAGAGCACCTGTTCAACGTCGGGCCGGGCGCGTTCAACCCAGCGCCAAAGGTCGATTCGGCGATCGTTCGCCTGGTGCCACATGAGACGCTGCCGCGTCCAGCGCGAGATCACCATCAACTGGAGCGCGTAGTGCGCGAGGCGTTCAACCAACGGCGCAAGACCTTGCGCAATACCCTCAAGGGGCTGCTGGACGCCGACGCCATCGCAGCGGCGGATGTGGATGGCAGCCTGCGGCCCGAACAACTGGATCTGGCGGCCTTCGTTCGCCTTTCCGACCAACTGACAGAACGCAGCTGAGGCTTCGGTCTCTACCCTGCCTTCAACAGCGAGCAGACTCATGTCCGACGATAACCGCTACCGCATCGACGTCAGCGTCACGCCTCGCTATCTGGCCGCGCAATCGGAGCCGGAACAAAACCGCTATGCCTTTGCCTACACCGTAACCATCGAAAACAATGGCGAGGTGGCGGCGCAGCTGCTGTCGCGACACTGGATCATCACCGATGGCGACGGCCAGGTGCAGGAAGTGCGCGGTGCCGGCGTCATTGGCGAGCAGCCGCTGATCGCACCAGGCGAACACCACGTCTACACCAGCGGAACGCTGCTGGCCACCTGTGTCGGCAGCATGCAAGGCAGCTATGAGATGTTGGCCGAGGATGGTCACAGTTTCGATGCGCTCATTGCGCCGTTCCGCCTGGCCGTACCCGGAGCATTGCATTGACGACCTATGCCGTCGGCGACCTGCAGGGTTGCCTCGAACCGCTGACCTGTTTGTTGGAGCGCGTCGACTTCAGCCCTTCGCGAGACTGCCTGTGGCTGGCCGGCGACCTGGTCAACCGCGGCCCGCAATCGCTCGAGGCACTGCGCTTCGTACGCGATCTCGGATCGTCCGCAATCACCGTCCTCGGCAATCACGACCTGCACCTGCTGGCTGTGGCTCACAACATAGAGCGCATGCGCAAGTCCGACACGCTGCAAGCAATTCTGTCCGCGCCGGATCGGACCGACCTGATCGACTGGCTGCGCCAGCAGAAGCTCATTCATTACGAAGCCGCGCGTCACACCGCGATGGTGCATGCCGGCATTCCGCCGCAGTGGTCGCTGGAAAAGGCACTCAAGCGCGCCTTGGAAGTCGAGCAGGCACTGCAGGACGACGCACTGCTGATGCCGTTCCTCGACGGCATGTACGGTAATCAACCGGCGAAATGGAACAAGGAGCTGCACGGGGTGCCGCGGCTGCGCCTGATCACCAACTACTTCACCCGCATGCGCTTCTGCAAGGCCGACGGCACCCTCGATCTGGAAGCGAAGGAAGGCGCCGACAGCGCCCCCGCCGGCTACTCGCCTTGGTTTAGCCACGCCAATCGCAAGACCCGCAACGTCAAACTGATCTTTGGTCACTGGGCTGCGCTGGAGGGTCAATGCGACGAACCGAACGTCTTCGCGCTGGACACTGGCTGCGTCTGGGGCAACGCCATGACCTTGATGAACCTCGACAGCGGCGAAATGCACCGCTGCGAATGTGAACACGGGAAACCCGCATGACCGACTTCAAACGCATCCCACCGGAACAGGCGCAGACCATGCGCAGCAGCGGCGCCGTAATCGTGGACATCCGCGATCCGCACAGCTATGCCAACGGCCACATCAGCGGCTCGCTGCATCTGGACAACCACTCGCTGCCGGATTTCATTGCCGCCGCCGATCTCGACCAGCCGCTGATCGTCACCTGCTATCACGGCCAGTCCAGCCAGAGCGCAGCGGCCTATCTGGTCAATCAGGGCTTTTCGGACGTCTACAGCCTCGACGGCGGCTTCGAACTCTGGCGCCACACCTATCCGGCCGATGTCGAGCGCGGCGAAGAACAAGCGTAAAAATTTATTTCCCCCCGATAGCCCGCCATCCGCGGGCTAGGCGCTATCAACAGCCGAACGGCAGCGCCTAAATCCCCTCCCCGCCCTTGATCTTGCCGAATCCGAACTATCCTTGAGTTCAGGCCATCCAAATAAACGAAGCCGGGAAACGGCTGACGGATTTCAGGGTTTCGACCATTAGGTGTTCGGGGGAACTCCACTGGCCGCCACTTCGGCCGGGCCCAGAGTGCCTGATGACGCGCCTATTCGTGTATCGATCGAGGTGAAGTCATGAGCATTTTCAGCCACTTCCAACAACGTTTCGAAGCGACCCGCCAGGAGGAGTATTCCCTCCAGGAATATCTCGATCTGTGCAAGGCGGACCCAGGTACCTATGCCAGCGCCGCCGAGCGCCTGCTGATGGCGATCGGCGAGCCCGAACTGGTCGACACATCGGTCGACTCGCGACTGTCGCGCATCTTCTCCAACAAGGTGATCCGCCGTTATCCGGCCTTCGAGGATTTCCATGGCATGGAGGAGTGCATCGACCAGATCGTTTCCTACTTCCGTCACGCCGCGCAGGGGCTGGAAGAGAAGAAGCAGATCCTCTATCTCCTCGGTCCGGTGGGCGGGGGTAAATCGTCGCTTGCCGAGAAGCTAAAGCAGCTGATGGAGCATGTGCCCTTCTACGCAATCAAGGACTCGCCAGTGTTCGAGTCGCCATTGGGGCTGTTCAACCCAATCGAAGATGCGCAGATCCTCGAGGAGGACTACGGCATCCCACGGCGCTACCTGAACTCGATCATGTCGCCCTGGGCTACCAAGCGCCTGCAGGAGTTCGGCGGCGACATCTCCAAATTCCGCGTGGTCAAGCTGTACCCGTCGATCCTCAACCAGATCGCGGTTGCCAAGACCGAACCGGGCGACGAGAACAACCAGGACATCTCCTCGCTGGTGGGCAAGGTCGATATCCGCAAGCTGGAGGAGTTTCCACAGAACGATGCGGACGCCTACAGCTATTCGGGTGCGCTGTGCCGGGCCAACCAGGGCCTGATGGAGTTCGTCGAGATGTTCAAGGCACCGATCAAGGTGCTGCACCCGCTGCTGACCGCCACCCAGGAAGGCAACTACAACAGCACCGAAGGCCTCGGCGCAATTCCTTACAGCGGCATATTGCTGGCCCACTCCAACGAGTCGGAATGGCACAGCTTTCGCAACAACAAGAACAACGAAGCCTTCATCGACCGTATCTACATCGTCAAGGTGCCCTACTGCCTGCGGGTCAGTGACGAGATCAAGATCTACGACAAGCTGCTGACCAACAGCTCGCTGGCCCATGCTCATTGCGCGCCGGACACCCTGAAGATGCTCGCACAGTTCTCCGTGCTGTCGCGCCTGAAGGAGCCGGAGAACTCCAACATCTATTCGAAGATGCGCGTGTATGACGGCGAGAACCTCAAGGACACCGATCCCAAGGCCAAGTCGATCCAGGAATACCGCGACACCGCCGGCGTCGACGAAGGCATGAACGGTCTCTCCACTCGTTTCGCCTTCAAGATCCTGTCCAAGGTCTTCAACTTCGACCCGCACGAGATCGCGGCGAACCCGGTGCACCTGCTCTACGTGCTGGAGCAGCAGATCGAGCAGGAACAGTTCCCGGCCGAGATGCGCGAGCGCTACCTGCGCTTCATCAAGGAGTACCTGGCGCCGCGCTACATCGAGTTCATCGGCAAGGAGATCCAGACTGCCTACCTCGAGTCCTACAGCGAGTATGGGCAGAACATCTTCGACCGCTACGTGCTGTATGCGGATTTCTGGATTCAGGATCAGGAATACCGCGATCCGGAAACCGGCGAGATCCTCAATCGCGTGGCGCTCAACGAGGAACTGGAGAAGATCGAGAAGCCGGCCGGCATCAGCAATCCGAAGGACTTCCGCAACGAGATTGTCAACTTCGTGCTGCGCGCCCGCGCCAACAACAACGGCAAGAACCCGTCGTGGCTGTCCTACGAGAAGCTGCGCGTGGTGATCGAGAAGAAGATGTTCTCCAACACCGAGGACCTGCTGCCAGTAATCAGCTTCAACGCCAAGGCGAGCAAGGAAGACCAGAAGAAGCACAACGACTTCGTCGTGCGCATGGTCGAGCGTGGCTACACCGAGAAGCAGGTTCGCCTGCTGTCCGAATGGTATCTGCGGGTGCGTAAATCGCAGTAAGTGGCTGGAAGCCTGAAGCTGGAAGCATCGCGGCACGCTTCCAGCTTCAGGCCTATGGTTTCAGCCAAGCCCGGAGGGCCTATGAGCTACGTGATCGATCGTCGCCTGAATGGCAAGAACAAGAGCACGGTGAACCGCCAGCGTTTCCTGCAGCGGTACCGTGGGCATATCAAGAAGGCGGTGGAGGAAGCCGTCGGCCGGCGCTCCATCACCGACATGGAGCATGGCGAGCAGATCAGCATTCCCGGCCGCGACATCGATGAGCCGGTGCTGCACCACGGCCGCGGCGGCCGCCAGACCATCGTCCATCCGGGCAACAAGGAGTTCGTTGCCGGCGAACGCATCCCCAGGCCGCAGGGCGGCGGCGGTGGCCAGGGCGCCGGCCAGGCCAGCAACAGCGGCGACGGCATGGACGACTTCGTCTTCCAGATCACCCAGGAAGAATTCCTCGATTTCATGTTCGAGGACCTGGAGCTGCCCAATCTGGTCAAGCGTCACCTGACCGGCACCGATACCTTCAAAACCGTGCGGGCCGGCATCAGCAACGAGGGCAACCCGTCGCGCATCAACATCGTGCGCACGCTGCGCTCGGCCCATGCCCGACGCATCGCGCTGTCCGGCAGCAGCCGGTCCCAGCTGAGAGCGTTGAAGGCAGAGCTGGAGCGCTTGCGTCTGGAGGAACCGAATAACTTCGGCGACATCAAGGCCACGGAAGAGGAGATCGAGCGGCTCACTGCGCGGATCAAGCGCGTGCCGTTTCTCGACACCTTCGACCTGAAGTACAACCTGCTGGTCAAGCATCCCAACCCCAGCTCCAAGGCAGTGATGTTCTGCCTGATGGACGTTTCCGGCTCCATGACCCAGGCCACCAAGGATATCGCCAAGCGCTTCTTCATCCTGCTGTACCTTTTCCTCAAGCGGAACTACGACAAGATCGATGTGGTATTCATCCGTCACCACACCAGCGCCAAGGAAGTCGACGAGGAAGAGTTCTTCTACTCGCGGGAGACCGGCGGCACCATCGTCTCCAGCGCCCTGAAGATGATGCAGGAGATCATGGCCGAGCGTTACCCGGCCAACGAGTGGAACATCTACGCCGCTCAGGCTTCCGACGGCGACAACTGGAACGACGATTCGCCGCTGTGCCGCGACATCCTGATCAACCAGATCATGCCGTTCGTGCAGTACTTCACCTACGTTGAAATCACCCCGCGCGAACACCAGGCGCTCTGGTACGAGTACAACCAGGTCGCAGAAGCCTTTTCCGATGCGTTCGCCCAACAGCAGTTGGTCAGCGCCGGGGACATCTACCCAGTGTTCCGCGAACTCTTCCAGCGGCGCATGACCAGCTGAGGTGTGCAGCATGAAGCGACAGCCCATTTCCACCGGCTCGGAATGGACCTTCGACCTGATTCGGCAGTACGACCGCGAGATCGGCCGCATCGCCGAGCGCTACGCGCTGGACACCTACCCGAACCAGATCGAGGTGATCACCGCCGAGCAGATGATGGACGCCTACGCCTCGGTTGGCATGCCGCTGGGTTACCACCACTGGTCATACGGCAAGCAGTTCCTGCACACCGAGAAACACTACAAGCGCGGGCAGATGGGTCTGGCCTACGAGATCGTCATCAATTCCGATCCCTGCATCGCCTACCTGATGGAAGAGAACACCATGTGCATGCAGGCACTGGTGATCGCCCACGCCAGCTACGGGCACAACAGCTTCTTCAAGGGCAACTACCTGTTCCGCACCTGGACAGACGCCAGCTCGATCATCGATTACCTGGTGTTCGCCAAGCAGTACATCATGCAGTGCGAGGAGCGTCACGGCATCGATGCGGTGGAAGACCTGCTCGACTCCTGCCACGCACTGATGAACTACGGTGTCGACCGCTACAAGCGTCCCTACCCCATCTCTGCGGAAGAAGAGCGCCGACGCCAGAAGGATCGCGAGGAGCATCTGCAACGGCAGATCAACGACCTCTGGCGCACCATTCCCAAGGGCACGGACAAGGGCGATGGGTTGGCGGACAGTCAGCGTTTCCCGGCAGAGCCGCAGGAAAACATCCTCTATTTCATCGAGAAGCACGCCCCGCTGCTGGAGCCATGGCAGCGCGAGGTGGTGCGTATCGTGCGCAAGATCGCGCAGTACTTCTATCCACAGCGCCAGACCCAGGTGATGAACGAAGGCTGGGCGACATTCTGGCACTACACCCTGCTCAACGATCTGTATGACGAGGGCCTGGTCACCGACGGCTTCATGATGGAGTTCCTGCAGTCGCATACCAGCGTGATCTACCAGCCAGGCTTCGACAGCCCGTACTACAGCGGCATCAACCCCTACACCCTGGGCTTCGCCATGTACCAGGACATCCGCCGGATCTGCGAGCACCCCACCGAGGAGGACAAGCGCTGGTTCCCGGAGATCGCCGGCAGCGACTGGCTGACTACCGTCAAGTTCGCCATGAACAACTTCAAGGACGAGAGCTTTATCCTGCAGTTTCTCTCGCCTAAGGTGATCCGCGACCTCAAGCTGTTCAGCATCCTTGACGATGACCGCAAGGACGAGCTGCTGGTCCCGGCGATCCACGATGAAAGCGGTTACCACACCATTCGCGAACTGCTCGCCGCGCAATACAACCTCGGCAACCGCGAGCCCAACGTCCAGGTATGGAACGTCGACCGTCGCGGCGATCGCTCGCTGACTTTGCGTCACATGCAGCACGACCGCAAGCCATTAGGCGGGTCCACCGAAGAGGTGCTCAAGCATCTGCATCGGCTGTGGGGCTTCGATGTTCACCTGCAGTCGATGCAGGACGACAAGCTGGTCAATACCCATCACATGCCACCAAGACCCAGCAGCGAGGCAGAGACCGACAACCGTTTTCCCGGCATGAACTTCGCCTGACAGTGGGCCGCGGCCCACCTCCGCGGCCCTTCCTTACCCGCCACGCTGTAGCCTCAGCGCCGATATCCTTTATCCTCCGCGCCAACGGAGGTGGACATGCAGATCTATAAAGTCGGCGGCGCGGTGCGCGACCGTCTGTTGGGGCGCCCGGTGACCGAGGTCGACTGGCTGGTGGTCGGTGCTACGCCGGAAGAAATGCAGGCCAGCGGCTTCCGCCCGGTTGGTGCGGACTTCCCGGTTTTCCTGCACCCGCAGACCGGCGAGGAATACGCCCTGGCGCGCACCGAGCGCAAAAGCGGTCGTGGCTATGGCGGGTTTACCTTCCATGCCAGCCCCGACGTCACCCTCGAAGAAGATCTGCAGCGCCGCGATCTCACCATCAATGCCATCGCCGAAAATGACCAGGGCCAGTTGATCGATCCATACGGCGGTCAGCGCGACCTGCAGGCACGGCTATTGCGCCACGTTTCCCCCGCTTTCGCCGAAGATCCATTGCGTGTTCTGCGCGTGGCGCGCTTCGCCGCACGCTACGCCGAACTGGGTTTCCGTATCGCCGACGAAACGCTGGAGCTGATGCGCCGACTGGCACGCTCCGGCGAGTTGTCGGCGCTGACGGCGGAGCGCAGCTGGAAAGAGATTTCGCGTGCGCTGATGGAGCCGCGGCCGGATGTGTTCATTCAGGTGCTGCAGGACTGTGATGCGCTGACCGAGCTGTTCCCGGAACTGGCCGCCACCTTCGCCAAGGGCAATGCTGCCGGTGGGCACCTGCTTGGCACGCTTCGGCAGTGCGCCGAACATGCCCAGCCACTGCCGGTACGCTGGGCCTGCCTGCTACTTGGCTGCACAACGTCGGCCGATAGCCAGCAGGCACGGCTGAACGCTATCGACGCGCTCGACCAGCGCTGCAAGGCACCGAAAGATTGCCAGGAACTGGCGATGCTGCTCGGCAGGTATCAGGATGACGCGTTCAACGCCAAGAAACTGCATGCCGATGCACTGCTCGACATGCTGCAGCATTTCGACATCTACCGGCGGCCGGAGCGCTTCGAGCAGTTCGTCGCGGCTTGTGAAATGCGCGCCCTGGCAGGCACGCCCGGCGCGTTGCTCTTCGAAGCCGATTATCTGCACGGCGCGGCCAGCGCGGCCCGTGCCGTGCCGGTCAAACCGCTGCTGGAGCAAGGATTCAAAGGTGCCGAGCTGGGCAAAGCGCTAAGTGCTGCGCGTCTCGATGCCCTGAGCATCTACTGCCGGGAATATTCGCAGTAAGGCAATTCAGGCGCGCTGTGGAGGATGGTTGCGGATCAGATCGGCAGGCGTAAGCTCGCTGCCGCGCCACTGAAACGGCACTGGCCAGAGCTGCTGCTCGATGGATGACTGCGCCCACAGATCGGCAAAGGCCTCGCCTGCAGCGGGATGTTTGACGGTCGGCGCCAATAACGCCAGCGGCCAGAGCACGAAGGCGTTCTTCAGGATCTCCGCACGCGGCAGCAGCAAGCCATGGAAGTTGCCGACCAGCTCGCCATACAGCAGCACATCGATATCCAGCGGCAACCCCTTGCGATCCGGCGCGTAACGGCCGTTGTCCGCCTCGATGAACTTGAGCCGGCGGTCCAGTTCCGTCAGCGGCAGGTCGGTGTAGCCGGCGACCACCAGGTTGTAGAAGTTGTCGCCCTTATAGCCCACCGCCAGGCTCTCGAACACTGGCGAGCAACGCATATCCTGCAGCAGCTCGGCCAACGCATCGAGCCCGGCATGCAGGCGCTTGATGCGCTGCACATTGCTGCCCAGGCCGAGCATGACGGGGGTCAGCGACATCCGCGTTCGATCTCCACGCCCAGCGCACGGGCACGCGCATTGACGCCTGGTTTGGTGACCCGCAGACGCAGCCAGACGATGCCGAACTCGCTCATCAACTTTTGCGCCAGACGCTCGGCGAAGGTTTCGACCAATTCGAAGCGAGCTTCGACAGCAAAGCGATCGATGGTCGCCGCGACCTGGGCGTAATCCAGCGCCTTGTCCAGCTCGTCATGCTCGGCGGCGGGACGGATGTCCCAGCCCAGCGTCAGGTCGAGCTGCAGGCACTGGCGAATCCCGCGCTCCCAGTCGTAGGCGCCGATTACCGTATCCACTTCCAGGCCTTCGATGAAGACTGTATCCACGCAACGTTCTCCTGCGGCACGACAAGCTCGAAACGCGCCGTTAGACTCAGAGGCTCCCTGCCCCGGATGGATTCCATGTTCTGGCTGCTGACCTTGCTCGCGTACCTGATCGGCTCGCTGTCATTCGCCATACTGCTTAGCCGCCTGGCCGGAATGCCCGACCCGCGTGTCGGCGGCTCCGGCAATCCCGGCGCCACCAATATGCTTCGTCTGGCAGGCAAGCGACTGGCGATCTGCACGCTGTTCGGCGATCTGCTCAAAGGCCTACTGCCCGTGCTGCTGGCCGCCTCGCTGGACATGTCCGTCCAGCAACAGGCCTGGATCGGTCTGGCAGCGGTCTGCGGCCATCTCTATCCGTTGTATTTTCGCTTCCGTGGCGGCAAGGGTGTCGCCACCGCCGCCGGCACCCTGCTCGCGCTCTACCCGCCGGCCGCACTGCTGGCCATCGTCGCCTGGCTGCTGGTATTCCGCCTGACCCGGACCAGCTCGCTGGCTGCCCTTATCGCCCTGCCGCTATGCCTGCCACTGCTGGCCTGGCAGCAACCCGGCGCGCTGTTGCCGATGAGCCTGCTCGCCACACTGATCGTCTGGCGCCATCGCAGCAACGTGCGCGACCTGTTCGCCGGCCGGGAACGGCATTTCTGACCGCTCTGACGCTCATCAGATCGCCGGCAGTGTATCCATCGACCAACGCGGCTGTACGGTGATCGCCGGACCATCATGCTGCCCGGCGAGCAAGCGCTGACAGCCAGCGTAAGCGATCATCGCACCGTTGTCGGTGCAGAAACGTGGCCGCGCATAGAAGACCTGACCCTTGAACTCGCCGAGCATCCGCTCCAGCGACTGGCGCAGAGACTGATTAGCGCTGACCCCGCCGGCGATGACCAGCGACTTCAGGCCCGTCTGCCTAAGGGCTCGGCGACACTTGATGGTCAGGGTTTCGACCACAGCTTGCTGGAACGCCAGCGCGATGTCGCAGCGGGTCTGCTCGGATTCGTCGCCCGCGCTGCGGCACTGCTGCCAGGTATTGAGGGTAAAGGTCTTCAGGCCGCTGAAACTGAAATCCAGACCGGGCCGATCAGTCATCGGCCGCGGAAAGACGAAGCGTCCCGGAGCGCCCTGCTCGGCCAGACGGGCAATTTCCGGCCCGCCGGGATAGCGCAAACCCATCAGCTTTGCCGTCTTGTCGAAGGCCTCGCCAGCGGCATCGTCCACCGATTCACCGAGCAGCTCGTATCGGCCAATGCCATCCACGCGAACAAGCTGCGTATGGCCACCCGACACCAGCAAGGCGACGAACGGAAATTGCGGCGGCTGCGCTTCGAGCATCGGCGCCAGCAGGTGACCTTCCATATGGTGCACGCCGACAGCCGGTACGCCCCAGGCCAACGCCAGCGCCTGGGCGCAGGAGGCCCCAACCAGCAGCGCACCGACCAGTCCGGGCCCGGCCGTATAGGCCACCGCATCGATCTGGCCGGCCTCGCGGCCCGCCTCCTCCAGCACCTGGCGAATCAGCGGCAGCATGCGTTTCACGTGATCGCGCGAGGCGAGCTCAGGCACCACGCCGCCATAGACGCGATGCAGGTCGATCTGGCTGAATAGCGCGTCGGCCAGCAGGCCCTGTTCGCTGTCGTAAAGCGCGACACCAGTCTCGTCGCAGGACGTTTCCAACCCCAGCACCAGCATGGGTTCAACCTTTCCGGAGGGCGAATGAAGCCGTGCATATTAATCGTCGGGCCGTCCGACCGACCAGCGCTTTTCGATCAGGGGCTTTGCATTCCGCAATTGGAGCGGGTAACATCCGCAACCCTTAAAACCAGCGTGCTTGCGAGTCATTGCCGAAGCGCGTTGCCACCGGTAATCAAGTGAAGGTAAGTCCTGGATGCCCGCTGTCAAAGTTAAAGAGAATGAACCCTTCGACGTAGCACTGCGTCGCTTCAAGCGTTCCTGCGAAAAAGCAGGCGTTCTGGCCGAAGTCCGCTCGCGCGAGTTCTACGAGAAGCCGACTTCCGAGCGCAAGCGCAAGGCTGCCGCCGCAGTCAAGCGTCACGCCAAGAAAGTGCAGCGCGAGCAGCGCCGCAGCGTCCGCCTGTACTAATCCAGTACAGCTGACGTCGCATCAAGCCCGGCTCAGGCCGGGCTTTGCATTGCATGCTTACTCCGCTTCGCCAGCCGGCGAAAGGCCGGAGTTTTTTCATTTCCGGCTCATGCAATGCGAGCATAATCAGATACCTCTATGGCCGGCCTGATCCCCCAATCCTTCATCGACGACCTGCTCAATCGCTCCGACATCGTCGAGGTGGTCGGCTCGCGCATCCAACTGAAAAAGGCCGGCAAGAACTACAGCGCCCTCTGCCCTTTTCACAAGGAAAAGACGCCCTCGTTCAGCGTCAGTCCGGACAAGCAGTTCTACTATTGCTTCGGCTGCGGCGCTGGCGGCAATGCGCTGGGCTTCGTCATGGACCACGACCAGCTGGACTTCCCCCAGGCAGTCGAGGAACTGGCCAAGCGCGCGGGAATGGAAGTCCCCCACGAGGAAAGCGGCCGCAAACACAAGCCACGCCAGCCGGTCGATTCGCCGCTCTACCCACTGCTGGCTGCCGCCGCCGATTACTACCGCCAAGCCCTGAAAAGCCACGCGACCCGCAAGTCGGCCGTGGAGTACCTCAAGGGCCGCGGCCTGTCCGGCGTGATTGCCCGGGATTTCGGTTTGGGCTTCGCCCCGCCCGGCTGGGACAACCTGATGAAGCATCTCGGCGGCGATGCGCTTCAGCAGAAAGCGCTGATCGACGCCGGCCTGCTGATCGAGAACGCCGAGAACGGCAAACGCTATGACCGTTTCCGCGATCGCGTGATGTTCCCCATCCGCGACAGCCGCGGCCGGGTCATCGCCTTCGGCGGTCGCGTTCTGGGCGACGACAAGCCCAAGTACCTGAATTCGCCGGAAACCCCGGTATTCCACAAGGGCCAGGAACTCTACGGCCTTTACGAAGCGCGGCAGGCCAACCGAGATCTCGACGAGATCATGGTGGTCGAGGGCTACATGGACGTCATTGCACTGGCCCAGCAAGGCTTGCGCAACGCCGTGGCCACCCTTGGTACGGCAACCAGCGAAGAGCATCTCAAGCGCCTGTTCCGCATCGTACCCAGCGTGCTGTTCTGCTTCGATGGCGACGCGGCCGGACGCAAAGCCGCCTGGCGAGCACTGGAAGCCACGCTACCGAACCTACAGGATGGCCGCCGGGCGCGCTTTCTGTTCCTGCCCGACGGAGAGGACCCGGACACACTGGTCCGCGCCGAGGGCACCGATGCATTTCGCGCGCGCATTCAGCAGCACTCACAGCCACTGGCCGATTACTTCTTCCAGCAACTCAGCGACGAAGCCGATCCACGCTCACTGGAAGGCAAGGCCCATTTGGCCACCCTGGCAGCGCCGCTTATCGAAAAGATTCCCGGTGCAAACCTGCGCGCATTGATGCGCCAGCGTCTCACCGAGATCACTGGTCTGAACGGGGAAGCACTGCAGCATATGGCAGCAGCGCCAACCACCGCACCCAGCAACAACTCGGCCGAGTACGACGACGCCGCCTATTACGATACGGGTTCGCACTACGCCGAGACCGACTACTTCCAACCTCCCGAAGCGCCCAAGCCACAACGCGGCGAAAAAAAGGAATGGAAGAAAGACTGGAAAAAATCCGGGCAGCGACCAGACTTCAAACCTCGCGGTCCGCGTACGCCAGCTACCGTCGAGCCGCCGACCCTGACCACGCTGCGGACGCTGCTGCACCATCCGGAGCTAGCACAGAAGGTCGAGGACGTCAGCCATTTCGCCGCAGAAGACGACACATACGCACAATTGCTTGTCGCTCTGCTTGGCACGCTGCAGAAGAACCCGAAGCTGCGTAGCCTGCAGCTGATCGCCCGCTGGCATGGAACCGACCAAGGGCGACTTTTACGCGCACTTGCAGAGAAAGAATGGCTGATCTCGGCCGACAACCTTGAACAGCAGTTTTTCGACACCATTAATAGCCTTGCCGCCCGACAGCGGGAACGCCGACTCGAAAGCCTGCTGCGTAAGGCTCGCCAAGGTGAACTCAGCGCAGAGGAAAAAGACCAACTGCGTAACCTGCTGAGCCGTAATGCAATACCCGCTACACCGACCTCAACTGGCGTCTGAGGTCCTAGCTCGGCTATAATGCTCAGCTTGTTTTCAGCCCGCCAGAACCTTCAGTGGATAGGGTTATATGTCCGGAAAAGCGCAACAGCAGTCCCGCCTCAAAGAGTTGATCCAGCGTGGCCGTGAGCAGGGGTACCTGACTTACGCAGAGGTCAACGACCACCTACCGGAGGATATTTCCGATCCGGAACAGGTGGAAGACATCATTCGCATGATCAATGACATGGGTATCAATGTATTCGAGGTTGCCCCGGATGCCGATGCCCTGTTGCTGGCCGAAGCCGATACCGATGAAGCCGCTGCCGAAGAGGCCGCCGCCGCACTCGCTGCGGTCGAGACCGACATCGGTCGAACCACCGATCCCGTTCGCATGTACATGCGTGAAATGGGCACGGTCGAACTGCTGACCCGCGAAGGCGAGATCGAAATCGCCAAACGCATCGAGGAAGGCATTCGCGAAGTGATGAGCGCCATCGCTCACTTCCCCGGCACCGTCGACAGCATTCTCGCCGACTATGAGCGAGTGACGACCGAAGGTGGCCGCCTGTCCGACATCCTCAGCGGTTACATCGACCCTGACGACGACGGCGCCGCTGGTCCTCAGGAGGTCGAGCCGGAAACCCCGCAGACCACCGCGAAGCCGGCGGCCGACGACAAGGATGATGAGGAAGAGGACGATTCCGACAGCGAAGAGGAAGAAGGCGATGGCGGCCCCGACCCCGAGGTCGCGCGTATGCGTTTCGGCGCAGTCGCCGAGCAGCTGGAGAAAGCCAAGAAGGCGCTGAAGAAGCACGGCCGCGCCAGCCAGCAGGCCGTCGAGGAGCTCGAAGCACTCGCCATTCTGTTCATGCCGATCAAGCTCGTACCCAAGCAGTACGACGCACTGGTCGAGCGCGTTCGCAACGCCCTGAGCCAGATCCGCGCCCAGGAGCGCGCCATCATGCAGCTGTGCGTGCGTGACGCCCGCATGCCGCGCGCCGACTTCCTGCGTCAGTTCCCGAACAACGAGACCAATCTCGACTGGGCCGAGCAACTGGCTTCCGGCAAAGGCAAGTATGCCGAAGCCATCGGCAACCGCAAGGAAGACATCGTTCGCTGCCAGCAGAAGCTGATCGAGCTGGAACAGGAATGCGACCTGGTCATCGCTGACATCAAGGACATCAACCGTCGCATGTCCATCGGCGAGGCCAAAGCCCGCCGTGCGAAGAAAGAGATGGTTGAAGCCAACCTGCGCCTGGTCATCTCGATCGCGAAGAAGTACACCAACCGCGGCCTGCAGTTCCTTGATCTGATCCAGGAAGGCAACATCGGCCTGATGAAGGCGGTGGACAAGTTCGAATACCGCCGCGGCTACAAGTTCTCTACCTACGCCACCTGGTGGATTCGCCAGGCGATCACTCGTTCCATTGCCGACCAGGCGCGGACCATCCGCATCCCGGTTCACATGATCGAGACGATCAACAAGCTCAACCGCATCTCCCGTCAGATGCTGCAGGAAATGGGTCGCGAACCCACACCTGAAGAGCTGGGCGAACGCATGGAAATGCCCGAGGACAAGATCCGCAAGGTACTGAAGATCGCCAAAGAGCCGATCTCCATGGAAACGCCAATCGGTGACGACGAAGACTCGCACCTGGGTGACTTCATCGAAGACTCGGCCATGCAGTCGCCAATTGACGTAGCCACTGTGGAAAGCCTCAAGGAAGCCACTCGCGAAGTGCTCTCCGGCCTCACGGCGCGTGAAGCCAAGGTACTGCGCATGCGCTTCGGCATCGATATGAACACCGACCACACCCTCGAGGAAGTCGGCAAGCAGTTCGATGTCACCCGCGAGCGAATCCGTCAGATCGAAGCCAAGGCGCTGCGCAAGCTGCGCCACCCGACGAGAAGCGAGCACCTGCGCTCCTTCCTCGACGAGTAAGACCAGAACCCCCGGCATGCCGGGGGTTCTTTTTTCTGCCGTATACCTCGGAGCAGCTAGCTTCGATTGGCGCAGCCGCCATACCGCCGGTATAATCCGCCGGCCTTCTGGGGGCCTATAGCTCAGTTGGTTAGAGCAGAGGACTCATAATCCTTTGGTCCACGGTTCGAGTCCGTGTGGGCCCACCACCTTCAAAGCCGCGCACTGCGCGGCTTTTTCGTTTATTCGTTGCTGACGGACAACTCAGCGTCGCCGCCGGGTCCAGCCCTCCGCTCGCCGGCCGCGCCCGCTCTCCATTAATAACCAGATCGCATATAAACAGCAGGAAAGGTTTCTGGACTCTCTAAGCTGACGTCTTTATCTTGCGCCGCGGGCCCGTTGTTTCGACGCGCGCCTCAGTCGCCATCCTTAAGGACGTCCATGCTTCCAGAATCGCTGCCGCTGTTGTTCGTCTGCGCCTTGCTGATCTGGGTATTGGTGGCGTTCGTAAGAGAGAGCTGGAGCCCGGATATCGTCGTGGCGATTGCCGTGGCGGTGCTGCTGGCGACGCAGCTGCTGACGCCCGGGGAAGTGCTCGGCGTGCTGTCCAACTCGGCCCCGGTCACCATCGCCTGCATGTTCATCATTTCGGCGGCGCTCGAACGCACTGGCTGCATCGATGCGCTGGGCAACTGGCTCGGTAATCTGGTGGGCACCAGCCCGACACGAGTGCTGTTCGGCCTGACGATCACCGCACTGGTGATTTCCGCCTGCCTGAACAATACGCCGGTAGTGGCGATCCTCACGCCGGTGGCGATTTCCCTGGCCAAGCGCGCCGGCACGACGCCCTCGAAACTGCTGATTCCGCTGTCGTACGCCACGATTCTCGGCGGCACGCTGACGATGATCGGCACCTCGACCAACATCCTCGTCGATGGTGTGGCGCGCAAGGCTGGGCTGGCGCCGTTCGGCATGTTCGAGATCACCGCGGCAGGCCTGATCATGGCCGCTGCAGGTATGGCCTACCTGCTGACCATCGGCAAGCATCTGCTGCCGGAACGCGACACCCTGTCCAAGTTGCTCGGCCCGCGCCTTGATCGCAACTTCATGACCGAGCTGCGCGTGCCGTCGAACTCACCAGTGATCGGAAAGACCCTCGCCGAGGCCAACCTGAACGGCGGCAGCGGACTGCAGGTGCTGCAGGTAAACCGCAACGCGCAACTGTTCAGCCGCCCAGAGCATGACTTCACCCTGACCGCCGGCGATCTGCTGATGATCCATGGCCAGGTAAAGGACGTGGTGGAGCTGCGCGAAAGCGGCCACCTGACCTTTAACCGGGGCGACGCCTTCGAAACCATCAGCAGCGAAGACGTGATCCTTGCCGAAGCCATCGTCGGCCGCGGCTCGCGCTACAGCCACCGACCGATGCGCGACCTCGACCTGTCCGCGCGCTACGGCATCAGCGTCTTGGCCGTGCACCGGCAGGACGAGAACATTCAGGGCAACTTCGACGATTTCCAGCTTCAGTTCGGCGATGTGATGCTGGTCGAGGGCACGCCCGCGCAGATCAAGCGTTTTGCCGACAACGGCGAACTGATCAGCCTCAACGCGGTACAGGAGCGCGCCTTTCGCCGCGACAAGGCACCGATCGCGATCATCGCCACCCTGGCGGTCATGGTGTTGGCCGCCTTTGGCGTGATGCCGATCGAAGGCCTGGCGATCATTGGTGCGGCCGCGGTGTTGGCGACGCGCTGTCTGGACGTCGAGGACGCCTACAAGGCAGTCGACTGGAAGATCCTCAGCCTGATCTTCGGCATGCTGGCAATCAGCATCGCCATGGACAAAGTTGGCCTGGTACAGCTGGTCGTGCAGAACGTGACGGCCATTACCCCCTGGGCCGGCCCGCTGTTCATGCTGTCGTTCATCTACCTGCTGACCTCGATGCTCACCGAGATGCTGTCGAACAACGCGGTGGCCGTACTGATCACTCCGATCGCAATCGGCCTGGCCCAGCATCTGGGGGTCGACCCGCGCGCGTTCGTGGTAGCCGTGATGTTCGCCGCCAGCGCCAGTTTCGCCACGCCGATCGGCTATCAGACCAACACCTTCGTCTACAACGCCGGTGGCTACCGCTTCACCGACTTCCTCAAGGTGGGCATACCACTGAACCTGCTGTTGTGGGTCGTGGCGACGCTGGTGATTCCGCTGTTCTGGCCGCTCACGCCACTCTGACGATAAGGCTTGCCCTGGATCATTGACCGTCCAGGCGTTCAGTTTCATGCTCTCGGACCTTTGCCCCCGACGAACAAGAACAAGGAGCGCGCCATGAAACTGGAAACCCTCGCCATCCATGCAGGCTACAGCCCGGACCCGACCACCCGGGCGGTGGCGGTACCGATCTACCAGACCACTTCCTATGCCTTCGACGACACCCAGCACGGCGCCGACCTGTTCGATCTGAAGGTGCCGGGCAACATCTATACACGCATCATGAATCCCACCACCGACGTGCTCGAGCAGCGCGTCGCGGCACTGGAAGGCGGGGTGGCGGCACTGGCCGTTGCCTCAGGAATGGCGGCAATCACCTACGCCATCCAGACCATCGCCGAAGTCGGCGACAACATCGTCTCGGTCGCCAAGCTCTACGGCGGTACCTACAACCTGTTCGCCCATACCCTGCCGCGCCAGGGCATCGAAGTACGCTTCGCCGCCCACGATGACATCGCCGCCCTGGAGGCGCTTATAGACGAACGCACCAAGGCGGTGTTCTGCGAATCCATCGGCAACCCGGCGGGCAACATCATCGACCTAGCCGCCTTGGCCGAAGCCGCACACCGCCACAGCGTGCCGCTGATCGTTGACAACACCGTCGCCACGCCGATGCTCTGCCGCCCCTTCGAGCATGGCGCGGACATCGTCGTGCACTCGCTGACCAAGTACATGGGCGGCCACGGCACCAGCATCGGTGGCATCGTGGTCGACTCCGGCAAGTTTCCCTGGGCGCAGCACAAGGAGCGCTTCGCGCTGCTGAACACGCCCGATGTGTCCTACCACGGCGTCACCTACACCGAAGCGTTCGGTCCCGCCGCCTTCATCGGCCGCTGCCGCGTGGTGCCGCTGCGCAACATGGGCGCGGCAATTTCGCCATTCAATTCGTTCCTGATCCTGCAGGGGCTGGAAACCCTGGCGCTGCGCATGGAACGCCATTGCGAGAATGCACTGAAGGTCGCCGAGTTCCTTCAGGCGCATCCGCAAGTGGCCTGGGTCAAATACGCCGGGCTACCGGATCACCCCGAGCACGAACTGGCTCGCCGCTATATGGGAGGCATGCCGGCGTCGATCCTCTGCTTCGGTATCGAGGGCGGCATGGAGGCCGGCGCGCGCTTTATCGACGCGCTCAAGCTGGTGGTGCGGCTGGTGAACATCGGCGACGCCAAGTCCCTCGCCTGCCATCCAGCCAGCACCACGCACCGCCAGCTGAATGCCGAGGAACTGGCCCGCGCCGGTGTGTCACAGGACCTGATCCGGCTATCCATCGGTATCGAGCACATCGACGACATCCTCGCCGATCTGGCCCAGGCGCTGAGCGCGTCCAAGGGCTGACTCGCGCTTGATATCCGCCGCCGAGGCTCCACATTAATGGCATACCGCCGTGGAGCCTCGTCATGACCGAATCCCTGATCGCCCCCTGCGCGCACTGCGCCAGCCTCAATCGTATCCCCGCGGACCGGCTGCACGACGCACCGCGCTGCGGTCGGTGCAAGGCCGAGGCGTTGCCAAACGCTCCGTTCGACTTGCAACAGAGCCAGTTCGCCAACCAGATCAAGGGCGACCTGCCGCTACTGATAGATGTCTGGGCCAGCTGGTGCGGGCCCTGCCGCAGTTTCGCCCCGACCTTTGCGCAGGCTGCCAGTCAGCTCCAGGGCCGCTGCCGCCTGGCCAAGCTCGACAGCGAGGCCAATGCACAGCTGTCGACGCAACTTGGCATCCGCTCGATTCCCAGCCTGATCCTGTTCCGCAACGGCCATGAAGTCGCCAGACAGAGCGGCGCCATGCCGTTGCCGCAGCTGATGGCGTGGCTGGCGCAGCACGGCGTGAGCTGATCACAGCCGCTGGCCGCGGACAGCCGTCGGAGTGACGAGTTCCGCATCAACTGCGACCTCCTATCAGGATATGTATCGCAATGTTTGCCTAGCGTTCATCGCACTTGGATAATGCCCGCACTTTTCGAGCGGCACTTCCAATGCAAGCACTACACGGACGTCTGCACGCCGGTCTCGCTACGAGAGCCGCGCGAGCATGAGCGCTATACGCTTCGACATCGACCAATGGCAGGCCTGGGCTCCGGGCCGCGCCTGCCAGGCCGACTGGTTGTGCTGGGCGAGCGCCAGTCAGTGGCCGGACGATCCCGAAGCGCAGCCGGATGTGTCCTTTCTGCCGGCGATGCAGCGCCGCCGCCTGAGTCGACTGGCACGAATGGTGTTCGCCGTCGCCCAGCCGCTCAGCGAAGGCCGTGCCCCGATGCCGCTGGTTTACGCCTCGCGCCACGGGGAAACCACCCGCAATTTCGCCCTGCTCAGCGATCTGGACAACGCGCAGCCGCTCTCGCCAACCCAGTTCAGCCTTTCCGTGCACAATGCGATCGTCGGGCTCTGGTCGATCTTCCAGGGCGACCCCAGCGAAATGACCGCGATCGCAGCAGAGGGCGATGGCCTGGAACACGCGGTGCTCGAAGCTGCGCTGCTGCTGAACGAAGGCGCCCCCGCCGTGCTGCTGGTGATCGCCGAAGAATCGCCTCCCGAGGCCTACCGCCCCTGGATAGACGACTGCAGCATTCCCTATGCACTGGCGCTACGCCTGACCGCGGGCGACAGCTGGCAGCTGCAACTGCAGCCCACCGATGAAAGCCCGTCGCAACCGCAGGTCCATGCTCTGCAACTGATCCGGGCCTTGCTCCACGACCACTCCCAATTCACGCATCACTGGAAGACGCGCAAATGGAACTGGCAGCGGACTCTCTGAAGCGGCCCAACGCGCCGTGGCTGTGGCGACTCATCGCCACCGGCCTGTCGTTCGCCCTGTTCGGCATCGGCGGCCTGTGCCTGCGGCTGATCATATTCCCGCTGCTATCGCTGCTCCCAGGTGATGCCGCCACCCACCGTCGCCGTGCGCGACAGACCGTGAGCAGACTGTTCTGGCTATTCGTGCAGTTCATGTACCGCAGCGGCGTACTGACCTATGAAGTCGAAGGCGCCGAGCGGCTGGGGCGTCCGGGCCAGCTGATTATTGCCAATCACCCGTCGCTGATCGATGTGGTCGTGCTGATCGCCCTGATCCGCGACGCCAACTGCGTGGTCAAGCAGAGCCTGTGGGACAACCCCTTTACCCGTGGCCCGATTCGCGCCGCGCAGTACATCAGCAACAACGGCAGCGCCGAAATGCTCGACGAAGCCGCCGAGGCTCTGCAGCAAGGTCAGACCCTGATCATCTTTCCCGAAGGCACCCGCACCACGCCCGGGCAGCCGCCGCAGTTTCACCGCGGCGCAGCGGCCATCGCCCTGCGCGGCGCAAGGCTGGTGACGCCGGTAGTGATCAGCGTGACACCAACCACGCTGACCAAGGCCGAGCCCTGGTATCGCATACCATCACGGCGTTTTCACTTTCATCTGCGCGTGGGCAGAGACATCGACCCACAGGCGTTCGCCGCCCAAGGCGCTGCCCCGATCGCCTCGCGGCGACTGAATGACCATCTGCACCGACACTTCATAAAGGAGCTCGCACTCGATGAGCCAACAACTACAACGTGAAATCAAGCAACTGATCATCGACGCGCTGGGGCTGGAAGACCTCGGTCCGGACGATATTGCCGCCGATCAACCACTGTTCGGCGAAGGCCTCGGGCTCGACTCGGTCGACGCGCTGGAACTGGGCCTGGCGATCCAGAAGCGCTTCGGCATCAAGATCGATGCGGACGCCAAGGACACTCGCAAGCATTTCGCCAGCGTCGACAGCCTGGCGGCCTTCGTCAGCGCCAACCGCGCCATCGCCTGAGGAGTATCTCCCGTGAACAGCCGCAACGAGATTTTCCAGACCCTGCGTGACGCTCTGGTCGAACTGTTCGAGCTCGAGCCCGAGCGCATCACCCTGGAAGCCAACCTGTATCAGGACCTGGAGATCGACAGCATCGACGCCGTCGACCTGATCGACCACATCAAGCGCCAGACCGGCAAGAAGATCGCCGCGGAAGAATTCAAGGCCGTGCGCACTGTGGGCGATGTAGTCGAGGCGGTGTACCGCCTGACCAATGCGGAGACAGCCTGACCGACGCGAACGACCTCACCACACAAGTCGCGCACGGCGTACCCAGGGCATTTCCGGACTTTTCTGATGCTGACATCTCTTTCCAAGATCCCGGCCGGCGTGACGCGGATGGCGGGTTTCGTGCTACTCCTCATCGGGCTGGCGTATCCCTTTGCCGTCTATTTCGGTATCGAGCACCTCTCGCCGCGGGTCTTCGCGGCGCTCCTAGGAGCGCTCTGGCTGACCCGCCTGCTGAGTAAAGGCGGTGCCACAAGCCGCTGGACGGCCGGCACCGCGCTGCTGTTCTGTCTGCTGCTCGGGCTGCTCGATAACGCCGCCCTGCTGCGCTGGTATCCGGTGCTGATCAACGCGGCCATGCTGGTGCTGTTCGCCGGCAGCCTGTTCAGCGGGATGCCGGTCATCGAGCGCCTGGCGCGCCTGCAGGACCCGGATTTGTCGCCTTCAGGTGTGCGCTATACGCGGCAGGTGACCAGGGTCTGGGTAGGCTTCTTCATCTTCAACGGCTCGATTGCTACAGCGCTGACGCTGTGGGCGCCGCTGGCCTGGTGGACGCTGTACAACGGGCTGATCGCCTATCTGTTGATGGGCCTGCTGTTCTTCGGCGAGTGGCTGGTGCGTCAGCGTGTGAGGGGGTGCCCGTGAACTGGATTGGGCTGTGCGAACTGCTGGTTCGAAGCGCGCCGCGCCCGGTAACCGACACCCCCACCCTTGCGCTCGATCAGCTGCAGCAGGAAGCGCTGCAACTGGCCGGCGGCCTGCAGCAGCGCGGCGTGCGAACCATCGCTGTGCACCTGGAAGACGCCGGGCAACTGGCTACCGCTATGCTTGGCGCCTGGCGCGCCGGGGTGCGCGTGCTGCTGCCTGCCGACCTGCAGCCGGCCAGTCGGGCACGGCTGAGCCCGTTGGCGGAGCTCTGGCTGACCGATCAGGCGGGCGACGCAGCCCTCGCCGATCTGCAGGCGGCTCCGCTTGCCGCGGCCGAGCTCGATTCCGAACTGCTTGGCCTGACGCTCTGCACGTCGGGCTCCAGCGGCGAGCCCAAGCTGATCGACAAGCGCCTGCATCAGCTGGCCAGTGAAGTCGAAGCACTGGAGGCCCTGTGGGGCGCCGATCTCGGCAATTCCGCGGTGATTGGCAGCGTCGCCACGCAGCACATCTACGGGCTGCTGTTTCGGGTGCTCTGGCCACTCTGTGCTGGCCGCCCTTTTCTGCGACGCGCCCTGCCGTTCGCCGAAGACATGCAACGGGCCAGCCGTGAGCAGCGATCGTTCTGCTGGGTCGCCAGCCCCGCACTGCTCAAGCGCATGGGCGACAACCTCGACTGGCCGGCATTGCGTCAGGTGTGCCGGGTATTTTCCTCCGGCGGCCCGCTGCCAACAGAAGCTGGTGAATTTCTGCATCAGCGCCTTGGCCAGTGGCCCACGGAGATATATGGCAGCTCGGAAACCGGCGGCATCGCCTGGCGCCAGAGTGGCGAACTCTGGCAGCCGCTACCGGGCGTCGAGCTTGCCCAGGACGACCAAGGCGCGCTGCGCGTGGCGTCGCCGTGGCTTGGGCGCGGCAATGTGGAGCAGACCGCCGATGGCGCCGAGCTGCACGCCGATGGTCGTTTCGCCCTGCGCGGCCGGCTGGACCGCATCGTCAAGCTGGAAGAAAAACGCATCTCGCTGCCGATGCTGGAACGTGCGCTGGCCGAGCATCCGTTCGTCCGCGAAGCGCGCCTGGGGGTGATTCAGGACAACCGGGCCTATCTCGGCGCGCTCGTGGCCTTGAGCGATGCGGGGGTGTTCGCGCTACGCAATCAGGGGCGCCGCAGCGTCACCCAGGCATTGCGCAAACAGCTGAGCACCCACTGCGAGGCACTCGCCCTGCCGCGCCGCTGGCGGCTGGTGCGCGAGCTACCGGTCAATCCTCAGGGCAAGTTGCCACAGGCCGAACTGGATGCATGGCTGCAAGCACCTCGCACCCGTCAACCGGAGCGCCTGGCGCTGCAGTGGAAAGACGATCACTGGCAGATCGAGCTGCGCGTGCCGCTCGATCTGGCGCACTTCAGCGGCCATTTCCCGCGCACGCCGGTGCTGCCTGGCGTCGTCCAGATCGAGTGGGCGATGGACCTCGCGCGCGAACTGATCGACGACTTGCCACCACGTTTCGGTGGCTTGGAAGTGCTGAAATTCCAGCAGCTCGCCCGGCCCGGCGACCGGCTGCAACTGAGCCTGCGATTTGATCGCGAGCGCGGCAAGCTGTACTTCAGCTATCACAACGACGACAAGCCCTGCTCGTCCGGGCGCATTCTGCTGGGAGCGCAGCCATGACCACTTTGAACGAGCTGCCACCCGTAGCGGCTGCAACCGCGGTGGTTCGAACGCCCTTGCAGCCGGAAGACGACTGGTTCAAGCCCTGCGCGGTGATCCCGGTGTACAACCACGAGCGCAGCCTGCCCGCAGTGGTCGCGGCGCTGCGTGCCGCGGACCTTCCCTGCGTGCTGGTGGACGACGGTTCCTCCCCTGCCGCTGCGGCGGTCATCGACGAGCTGGCCGAGCAAACGGAGGTCTTCCTGCTCCGTCATCAGCGCAACCAGGGCAAGGGTGGCGCGGTGATCAGCGGCCTGCGCGAAGCAGGGCGCCTGGGCTTCAGCCATACGCTGCAGGTCGACGCCGACGGCCAGCACGATCTCTCCGGCGTCGGGCTGTTTCTCGATCGCGCCAGCCAGGCACCGGACACGCTGATCTGTGGCTATCCGCACTATGACGCCAGCGTGCCCAAGGGCCGTCTGTATGCTCGCTACCTCACACACGTCTGGGTCTGGATCAACACCCTGTCGCTGTCGATCCGCGACTCGATGTGCGGCTTTCGCGTCTATCCGCTGGAGCCGACGTTGGCGTTGATCGACCGCGTGCACCTGGGCCAGCGCATGGATTTCGACACCGAGATCCTGGTGCGTCTGCACTGGCAGCAGCAGCCGATGGTCTGGCTGCCGACGCGGGTGCATTATCCGGCCGACGGCGTCTCGCACTTCCGCCTCTGGCTGGACAATGCGCTGATCTCGGCCATGCATGCCCGACTGTTTTTCGGCATGCTGCTGCGCGCGCCGAAACTGCTCGCCCGGCGCCTGCAACGATGAGCGAAGCCCCGATGCCCTCGCACTGGGCGGCGCAGCGCGAGCGCGGCAGTTTCGCGCTGATGCGCCTGACCGCCTGGGCGGTACGGGTGCTTGGCCGGCGCACCATGGCGCCGCTACTGTATCTGATCGTGCTGTATTTCTACCTCTTCGGCCGCAGCGCCCGTGACAGCGCGCGCCAGTATCAGGGCAACCTGGCGCGCTGGAGCGGTCGCGCCGAACTGCAGCCAAGCACCCGCTCGGTCTATCGCCAGTTCATGAGTTTCGCCGACGCGCTGCTGGACAAGCTGGATGTCTGGAGCGGGCGAGTCGGGCGGGAACGCCTGGTGATCCACGATCCGGCCAACCTGCACGCCAGTCTCGCCGGGCCGCGCGGTCAGCTGCTGGTCGGCTCGCACTTGGGCAACCTGGAGATCTGCCGGGCACTGGCGGAAATGGGCGGCGAAGTACGGATGAACGTGCTGGTGCACACCCGTCACGCCGAGCAGTTCAACCGGCTGCTCGACCAGTCCGGCGCCGACAACCTGCGCCTGATCCAGGTCAGCGAGCTGGACCCGGCGACCATGCTGCAGCTGTCCCAGCGTCTGGAGCGTGGCGAGTGGTTGGCCATCGCCGGTGACCGGGTGCCGCTGCACGGTGGGCGCACCGCCATGGCGGACTTTCTCGGCGAGCCGGCGGCGTTTCCCCAGGGGCCCTGGTTGCTCGCCGGCCTGCTGGAATGCCCGGTGAATCTGCTGTTCTGTCTCAAGCAGGACGAACGCTTCCATGTGCATCTCGAGCCCTTCGCCGAACGCATCCGCTGGCGCCGCGCCGACCGCGACGCTGTGATCGCGCAGGCAGTGCAGCGCTACGCCGACCGCCTCGCCGCGCGCTGCCTGGAGGCACCGCTGCAATGGTTCAACTTCTATCCCTTCTGGAACACACAGGACCCGCGTCGTGACTGAGCCCGTGATCTTTGGCGAAAACCTTCTGCGCATCGAAGACGTGCTGGCCGTGGCGCAGTGCCGTGCGCCGGCACGACTGCAGGCGGACGAGGTCTTTCGCAGCCGCATCGCCCGCGGCGCACAGTTTCTCGACACCCTGCTGGACCGCGAAGGCGTGATCTACGGCGTTACCACCGGCTATGGCGACTCCTGCGTGGTGGCGGTGCCGCTGCATCAGGTCGAGGCGCTGCCGCAGCACCTGTTCACCTTCCATGGCTGTGGCCTGGGCAAGCTGCTGAACGCCGAAGCCACTCGCGCCGTGCTCGCCGCGCGCCTGCGCTCGTTGACCCACGGCATGTCCGGCGTGCGTGTCGAGTTGCTCGAGCGCATGCAGGCGTTTCTCGAACACGACGTGCTGCCGCTGATTCCTGAGGAAGGTTCGGTCGGCGCCAGCGGCGACCTGACCCCGCTGTCCTACGTCGCCGCCACCCTCGCCGGCGAGCGCGAGGTGCTGTATCGCGGCGAGCGCCGCAGCGCCGCCGACGTGCACCGTCAGCTCGGCTGGACGCCCTTGACCCTGCGCCCCAAGGAGGCGCTGGCACTGATGAACGGCACCGCGGTGATGACCGGCCTCGCCTGCCTGGCCTATGCCCGTGCCGATTACCTGCTGCAGCTGGCGACCCGCATCACCGCGCTGAACGTGATCGCACTGCAAGGTAACCCGGAGCACTTCGACGAGCGCCTGTTCGCCGCCAAGCCTCATCCTGGCCAGGCCCAGGTCGCCGCCTGGATTCGCCAGGACCTGGCCATCGACGCGCCCGCTGCGCCGCTGCATCGTTTGCAGGACCGCTACTCCATCCGCTGCGCGCCCCATGTGCTCGGCGTGCTGGCCGACAGCCTGGGCCTGCTGCGCCAGTTCATCGAAACCGAACTGAACAGCGCCAACGACAACCCGATCATCGATGCCGACAACCAGCGCGTACTGCACGGCGGACATTTCTACGGCGGACATATCGCCTTCGCCATGGACAGCCTGAAGAACCTGGTGGCCAACGTCGCCGACCTGCTCGACCGCCAGCTCGCCCTGCTGGTCGACACGCGCTACAACCACGGCCTGCCGAGCAACCTCTCCGGCGCGCCGGCCGCCACGGCGATGATCAACCACGGCTTCAAGGCGGTGCAGATCGGCGCCAGCGCCTGGACTGCCGAAGCGCTGAAGAACAGCATGCCGGCCAGCGTCTTTTCGCGCTCCACCGAATGCCATAACCAGGACAAGGTGAGCATGGGCACCATCGCCGCCCGCGACGCGCTGCGCAGCCTGGAGTTGAGCGAGCAGGTTGCCGCCGCCACGCTGCTCGCTGCCCAGCAGGGCGTCTGGCTGCGTCAGCTACAGGAAGGCGCCCGCCCGCTGCCCGCTCCACTGGCAGCCATGCACAGCGAACTGGCGGAGGCCTTCCCGCCGCTGATCGAAGACCGCGCGCTGGAAGGCGAACTGCGCCTGTGTCTCGAACAGATCCGCAACCGACACTGGAGCCTTTATGCGTAAGGATGGCGTACTGCAGGCCGAGGTCGAGATGCTCGTGCCGTTCTTCGATGTCGACTCCATGGACGTGGTCTGGCATGGCCACTACGTCAAGTACTTCGAGGTCGCCCGCTGCGCGCTGCTCGAACGCATCGGCCACAACTACCAGCAGATGCGCGACGCCGGCTATGCCTGGCCGATCATCGACGTGCAGTTGCGCTACATGCGTGGCGCCCGCTTCAACCAGCGCATCGTGGTGCGCGCCGATCTCGTGGAGTGGGAGAACCGCCTGAAGATCAACTACCTGATCCGCGATGCCGAAACCGGCGAGCGCATGACCCGCGGCAGCAGCGTGCAGGTTGCCGTGGAGATCGCCAGCCGCGAGATGCTGCTGGCCTCGCCACGAGTGTTCGTCGACGCGGTGGAGCGCGCGCTGGCATGATCCCGACCATCAAGAAATGCCTGACCGCCATTGCCCTGCTGATGGCGGCCAACATGGCCATGGCGCAGACTTTCGACCTGCCACAGCTCGCCGAACAGCTGAGCGGGCCGGCCGTGGTGCGTGGCGACTTCATTCAGGAAAAGCATCTCCGTGCCCTGCCGCAGCCCCTGACCGGCCGGGGCCAGTTCGTACTCGCCCGCGACCACGGCCTGCTCTGGCTGTTGCAGCAGCCGATCCGCCAGGACTATCGCATCACCGCCCAGGGCATCGCGCGGCGCAGCGAGCAGGGCTGGCAAGCCGTCGACCCGCAGGGCAGTTCGGCTCGGCAGAACCAGCTGTTCCTCGCCGTACTGAGCGGCGACACCCCGGCGCTGCAACGCGATTTTCAACTCGAGCTTAGCGGTGAAGCCAAGGCCTGGCGGTTGCAACTGACGCCACGCGGCGCGTTGCTCAAGCAGATCTTCGCTGACATCGATATCCAAGGCGGCGAGGCGGTGACTCAGATCGAGCTTCACGAAGCCCAGGGCGATCGCACGCTGATCCGTCTGCTCGATAGCCGGATCGACGACACCCTCACGGCCCGCGAGCAACGCGATCTTGCCGACTGAACCCTTACAGCCCCGGCGCTGGCCGGCCGCGCTGTTCTGCCTGGCGCTGCTCGGCCTGCTGGCGCTGAGCGCCTGGCAATGGCGCGACGGCCCGCCACTGAGCGCCAACCTGCTGCAACTGCTGCCCAGCGACAGCCATGACGCGCTCGAACAGCTGGCGACCGAACGGATGCAGGAGCCACTCAGGCGCGACCTGATGCTGCTCGTCCGCCACGCCGACGAGCGACAGGCCCGGCAGCTGGCCACGCGCCTGGCCACCGAACTACGCAGCAGCGGCCTGTTCGCCCAGGTACGCGACACGCTGCAGACCGATCTGCCGGCCGTCGCGCGCCAGTTGCGCGAGCAGTCCCTCGGCCTGCTTGCCGGCGCTGATCGCCAGCAGCTGATCGAACATCCGGAGTCGTTCATCCAGCAGCGCCTCGAGCGCCTGTATGATCCGTTCGCCGCCAGCCCGCTGTCGCTCGGGCAGGACTGGTTCGGCCTCGCCGGCCTGGCCCTGCAACGGTTGCCGCAGCTGGGCAATGTTCGCGCCGAGAACGACGGCAGCCTCGTCGCCGAACATGCCGGCCAGCGCTGGCTGGTCGTACATGCGCGTGCGCAAGGCGATGCCTTCGACGAGGGTTCGCCGCAACAGGTGGCAACCCTCGTCGAAAGGGCCCGTGACGACGTCGAAGCGGCGGGAGGCGAACTGCTGAGTGCCGGCGGCGTGCTGCATGCTGCCCATGGCCAACGTACGGCCCGCGCTGAGGCGGGCCTGATCGGCAGCCTGTCGCTGGGCGCCACCCTGCTGCTGTTGCTCTGGCTGTTCCGCACGCCGCGCATCCTGCTCGCCGCCCTGCCGGTGCTGGTCGGCACGCTGGCGGGGGTCGCTGCCTGCGTCGCGCTGTTCGGCCAGATGCACGTACTGACGCTGGTGCTCGGCGCCAGCCTGATCGGCGTCAGCCTGGATTTCCCGCTGCACTTCCTGTCCAAGAGCTGGACGCTGCAGCCCTGGCACGGCCGGCGCGCACTGGGCCTGATCCTGCCGGGACTGGCGCTGGCCCTGTTAACCAACCTGATCGGCTATCTGGCGCTGGCCTTCACCCCCTTCCCGGCACTGACCCAGGTGGCAGTGTTCTCTGCGGCCGGATTGCTCGGCGCCTTTCTCTGCACCACCTGCCTGCTGCCCGTGCTGTTCAGCGGCCATCTGACCCCTTGGCCGCGCCCGCTGGGCTGGTCGCAGCGCTGGCTGCAGCTGAGGCAGGCGTTACTGGCGCGCATCGCCACACCCTGGCTGCTGGCCAGCTTGGGACTGTTTTGTCTCGGCGGCGTGCTGCAGCTGTCGTTCAAGGACGACCTGCGCCAGTGGGTCAGCAGCGCACCCGAACTGCAGCAACAGGCTGAGCGCATCGCTGCGATCACCGGTTTCCAGCCCACCAGTCAGTATTTCCTCGTGCGCGCAGACAATGCCGACGCCCTGCTTGAGCGTCAGGTGGAGCTGAGCCGCCGCCTGGACGCTCTGCAGACCGAGCAGCGGCTGGTTGGCTACCTCGCCTTGAGCCAGTTGCTCGCGCCAAGACCGGAGCAGGCACGGTTGCGAGCAGCCCTGCCGCCATTGCTCGCCGCCAGCCGGCCGCTGACGGCGCTTGGCGTCGACGTCGACACCCTGCGGGTCGAGATCGAGCACCTGCAGGCGCAACCGCCGGTGACCATCGAGGCGGCGCTGGCCGGCCCGCTGGGCGAAGCCTGGCGAGCGCTCTGGCTTGGCAAAACGAGCGATGGCGTAGCCGGGCTGATCAGCCTGCAGGGACTGCGCGACAGCACAGCGCTGGCAGCCATCGCCAAAGCCGTGCCCGGCACGACGCTGGTCGATCAACCCGCCAGGCTCAACCAGCTGTTCGCCGCAACCAAACTGCAGGCCGCCGAACTCAAGGTGCTGGCCAGCCTGCTGATCTTCGCCCTGCTCTGCCTGCCGTTCGGCGCCACAGGCGCCTTGCGCTGTATCGCGGTGCCGTTGCTGGCGGCGCTGGCAAGCCTGGCCAGCCTCGGCTGGCTGGGTCAGCCGCTGACCCTGTTCGGGCTGTTCGGCCTGCTGCTGGTCACGGCGATCGGCGTCGATTACGCGATCCTCATGCGCGAGCGGGTCGGCGGTGTTGCAGTCAGCCTGGTCGGTACGCTGCTGGCGGCCACCACCACCTGGCTATCGTTCGGCCTGCTGGCGATTTCCAGCACGCCGGCGGTGAGCAACTTCGGCCTCACGGTCAGCCTCGGGCTGGCGTTCAGTTTCTTCCTGGCCCCCTGGGCCACCATCGAGCAAGATCCACCACCACATGCAGGGAGGCCCTATGGCGCCGCTTGAGTTGCAACACCGTGAAGTCGTGATCATCGGCGCCGGGCCGTCCGGCGCCATCGCCGGCGCGCTGCTCAAGCGCAAGGGCCACGATGTATTGATCATCGAACGCCTGCGCTTTCCGCGCTTCTCCATCGGCGAGAGTCTGCTCTCGCACTGCCTGGACTTCATCGAGGAAGCCGGCATGCTTGAGGCGGTGCGCGCCGCGGGCTTCCAGACCAAGCACGGCGCGGCCTTCGGCTGGGGCGAGCGCTATACGGATTTCGACTTCCGCGACAAATTCACTGCCGGCCACGGCAGCACCTACCAGGTCCAGCGCGCCGACTTCGACAAGCTACTGGCCGACCAGGCCGAGCTGCAGGGTGTGGAGATTCGCTACGAGGAAGAAGTCACCGCAGTGGACTTCGGCGGCGAACGGCCGTGGTTGCAGATTCGTCGGGCCGACGGCAGCGAGTACCGCGTCGACGCCGCCTTCGTGCTCGATGCCAGTGGCTACGGCCGCGTGCTGCCGCAGCTGCTTGACCTGGAGGCGCCATCGGGCTTCCCGGTACGCCGGGCGATCTTCACCCACGTCGAAGACCGCATCGACGATCCGCGCTTCGACCGCGAGAAGATCCTCATCACCACCCATCCCGATCTGCGTGACGTCTGGTACTGGACCATCCCGTTCAGCAACGGCCGCTGCTCGCTGGGCGTGGTCGCCAGTGCCGAGCGCTACGAAGGCCGACCGGTGAATCTGGATGCCTGCCTGCGCGAGTTCGTCCAGGAGGCGCCAAACCTCAAACGCATACTCAAGAATGCCGAATGGGACACGCCAGCTCGTCTGATCGGCGGCTACTCGGCCAACGTCAAGAGCCTGCATGGTCAGGGCTTCGCCCTGCTCGGCAATGCCGCCGAGTTCCTCGACCCCGTGTTCTCTTCCGGCGTAACCATCGCCATGCGCTCGGCGCATATGGCGGCAGCCGTATTGCACCGCCAGTTGAACGGAGAAACGGTGGACTGGGAGACCGAGTTCGCCACTCCACTCAAGCGCGGGGTCGATACCTTCCGGACCTATGTGGAGGGTTGGTACGATTGCAGCTTCCAGGACGTGATCTACTACGAACACGCCCAGCCGGAGATCCGCCGGATGATCAGCTCGATCCTCGCCGGCTATGCCTGGGACGAAAAGAACCCCTATGTCGCCGAACCCAAACGCCGCCTGCGCGTACTGGCCGAACTCTGCTCGGCGGATGCCGGTGCGTGAGCAGACTGAAATGAGGCGACTGCTGCTCGGCCTGTGCTTCGTGCTGCTGGCGGGCTGCGCCACGCGCGCACCGCTGCCGGCGACCACGCCGACACTGGAGGTGCCACTGCAGCTGCATGTGCAGCGCCAGGGGAGCGAGCCGGCGGACTGGTTGCTGGTGGTCCAGCGCGTAGACGCCGCACTGCGCTGGACGCTGCTCGATCCGCTGGGCATTCCGCTCGCGCGGCAACAACTGCGCGACGGCGACTGGCACGCCGATGGGCTGCTACGACCCAATCCAGAAGCGCGCGAACTGTTCGCCGCACTGCTGTTCGCCTTGACCGGGCACGATCAACTTGCCGCCTTGTATGGCAGCGCGGCCGAACAGCATGATCCCTCTGAGCGAAGGCTGCGCCAGGCTGGCGACGTGCGTTGGCAGGTGCGCTATCGATCGGCACAGAGCTTCGAACTCGACGTGGCGCCGGGTCTGACCTATGGTGTCGCCCCCTTGCCCGACACGACCGGAAGCCAGCACCGATGACCGCCTACCTCAACGCCCTCGGCGTGATCTGTGCGCTCGGCAGCGGCAAGGCCGAGGTCGCCGGACGGCTGTTTGCCGGCGATACATCGGGCATGCAGGTTCACCCGCAGCTGGTGGCCGGCCGTCGGTTACCAGTGGGAGCGGCCCGCTGCGCACTACCGGCTTTGCCCTGCGACGATCCGCGTCATGCCACGCGCAACAATCAGCTGTTGCTAGCTGCCGCACTGGAGATTGAAAGCGATATCCGAACGGCCATCAGCCGATACGGCCAGAATCGTATTGGCGTCGTGCTGGGCACCAGCACCACGGGCATCCAGGAAGCTGCGCAAGGTATTGCCGGCCTGCTGCACGACGGCGCCTTTCCACCCGGCTACCACTACGCGCATCAGGAGCTGGCGGCACCGGCGAGCTTTCTCGGTGAATGGCTGCAACTGGCCGGCCCCTGCTACTCGATCTCCACGGCCTGCACCTCCAGCGCCCGTGCGCTGCTCAGCGCCAAGCGCCTGCTTGATGCCGGGTTATGCGATGCGGTGCTCTGCGGCGGCGTCGACAGCCTGAGCGATCTCACGCTGCAGGGCTTTTCCGCGCTGGAAGCCACCAGCGAGACGTTGTGCAACCCGTTCTCGCGCAACCGCAACGGCATCAACATCGGTGAGGCAGCAGTGCTGTTCCTGATGACCCGCGATACCGATGGCGAAGCCGACATCGCCCTGCTCGGCGGCGCTGCGAGTTCCGACGCCCATCACATCTCAGCGCCCGATCCCGACGGCCGCGGCGCCCTGAGCGCGATGCGCCAGGCGCTGGCCCGCGCCAACTGCACACCCGAGCAGATCGCCTACCTCAACCTGCACGGCACTGCCACGCCCCACAACGACGCCATGGAGAGCGTCGCCGTCGCCGCGCTGTTCCCCCATGGGGTGCCCTGCTCATCGAGCAAGCCGCTGACCGGTCACACCCTCGGCGCGGCCGGCGCGCTGGAGGCGGCGTTCTGCTGGTTGTCGCTATCTCCCCTGAATCCCGATCAGCAGCTGCCGCCGCACCGCTGGGATGGCGAGCCCGATCCGGCGTTGCCGGCATTGAACCTGGTAGCAGCGGGTATCCGAATGAATCCAACAAGGCCGCGACGGATGATGAGCAATTCCTTCGCCTTCGGTGGCAACAACATCAGCCTGATTCTGGGGGATGCACGGTGATCGACTGGCCCATCGCCGAGCTGCTGCCGCATGCCGGCGACATGATTCTGCTCGACGGCGTCGAGCGTTTCGACGACGACAGTGTGGAAACCGTACTGCAGGTGCGTGCCGACGGCCTGCTCAGCACCACCGACGGCAGCCTGCCGGCCTGGGTCGGCGTGGAGATCATGGCGCAGAGCGTCGCCGCGTTCGCCGGCTGCCATGCACGCCAGGCCGGCCAACCGGTGGAGCTGGGCTTTCTACTCGGTACCCGTAGCTACCAGTGCAATGTCGAAGCATTTCCGGCTGGCGCCGACCTGCGCGTCCGTGCCCATCGCTCTCTGCAGGACGATAACGGCATGGGCGTCTTCGAATGTCATCTCGAGGGGCCCGGCATCCATGCCGAGGCCCGCCTGAACGTGTTCCGCCCGCCCGAAGTGGCGAGTTACCTACAAGAGTCTGCCCCATGAGTGAAACCGTCCTCGTCACCGGCTCCAGTCGCGGCATCGGTCGCGCCATCGCGCTGCGTCTGGCCCAGGCTGGCCACGACATCGTGCTGCACTGCCGCTCGCGTCGCGACCAGGCCGAAGCGGTCCAGGCCGAGATCCAGGCGATGGGTCGCAGCGCGCGCATCCTCCAATTCGACATCGCCGACCGCGCCGCTTGCCGGCGTGAGCTGGAAGCCGATGTCGAAGTCCACGGCGCCTACTACGGGGTGGTCTGCAACGCCGGCCTGACCCGCGACGGCGCCTTCCCGGCGCTGACCGACGATGACTGGGACCAGGTACTGCGCACCAACCTGGACGGTTTCTACAACGTGCTGCAGCCGCTGAGCATGCCGATGATTCGCCGCCGCCAGCCGGGGCGCATCGTCTGCATCACCTCGGTTTCCGGCCTGATCGGCAACCGCGGCCAGGTCAACTACAGCGCTTCGAAGGCCGGCGTCATCGGTGCGGCCAAGGCCTTGGCCGTGGAGCTGGGCAAGCGCAGGATCACCGTCAACTGCGTTGCACCCGGGCTGATCGATACCGATATACTCGATGCCGAACTGCCCATCGAAGAAATGCTGAAGATGGTTCCGGCGCAGCGCATGGGCACCCCGGAAGAGGTCGCCGGTGCGGTGAATTTCCTCATGTCCGCCGAGGCGGCGTATATCACCCGGCAGGTCATCGCCGTCAACGGAGGGCTGTGCTGATGGGCGGCAGACGTGTAGTCGTCACCGGCATGGCCGGCATCACCTCGCTGGGCAGTGACTGGGCAAGCATCGAAGCCAAATTCAGCGCTAACCGTAGCGGCATCCGCCGCATGCATGAATGGGATCGCTTCACCGAGCTGAACACCCGGCTGGCCGGTCCCGTGGACGACTTCGTCGTACCGGCGCACTGGACGCGCAAGCAACTGCGCAGCATGGGGCGCGTATCAAGGCTGTCGGTGCTGGCCGCCGAGCGGGCACTGGCCGATGCCGGCCTGCTGGACGACGCCTCGATCCGAGATGGTCGCATGGGTGTCGCCTGCGGTTCGTCCACCGGCAGCACCGAGGAGATCAAGGCGTTCGGCAACATGCTGCTGAATTCGGTGGCAGACGGGCTCAATGCCAATTCCTACATCCGCATGATGCCGCACACCACCGCGGCCAATATCAGCATCTTTTTCGGCCTCACCGGCCGGGTGATCCCCACCTCCAGCGCTTGTACCAGCGGCAGCCAGGGCATCGGCTACGCCTACGAGGCGATCAAGTTCGGTCGGCTGCCGCTGATGCTCGCCGGCGGTGCCGAGGAGCTGTGCGCCACCGAGGCCATGGTCTTCGACGCGCTCTACGCCACCAGCCTGAAGAATGACGCACCGCATACCTCGCCACGCCCCTACGACAGCGACCGGGACGGCCTGGTGATCGGCGAAGGCGCCGGCATGCTGGTGCTCGAGGAGCTGGAACATGCGCTCGCCCGGGGCGCGACGATTCACGCCGAACTGGTCGGTTTCGGCAGCAACGCCGACGGCCAGCATGCCACCAAGCCCGAGCAGCTGACCATGCGCCGGGCCATGGAGCTGGCTCTGGAAGATGCCGGGCTCGCACCGGCGGCCATCGGTTACGTGAACGGCCATGGCACCGCCACCGAGCAGGGCGACATCGCCGAAACCCAGGCGACCCAGGCACTGTTCGGCAGCAGCATGCCGATCAGCTCGCAGAAGTCTTATCTCGGCCACACACTGGGCGCGTGCGGGGCGCTGGAGTCCTGGTTCAGCATCGAGATGATGAACCGCGATCGTTACATCCATACGCTCAATCTGGATTCGGTCGACCCGCGCTGCGGCGAGCTCGACTATCTGCAGGGTGCGCCGCGCGTCATGCAGCACGAATATGTAATGAACAACAATTTCGCCTTTGGCGGGATCAATACCTCGCTGATCTTCCGCCGCTGGGCCTGATTTTCACCCACAACTGCAAGGAAAAAGCCGATGAGAACAACCGCATGGATAGGCACAGCGCTGGCGCTTCTGGCGCTGCCAGGCATCAGCCAGGCCCGTGATACCACCCACTACCTGCCGTTCGACGCCGTTGTCGCCGAAGCCACCCAGGCCGGTCGCCTGGATGGCAGCGTCAAGTTCTACCTGGCCGGCAAGACGCCGAAGAATGCCAAGGTCGTGCGTAGCGGTGTTACCACCAGCAAGAAGACCAACGCCTTCAACAAGACGGACGAAGGCGCCTGCAGCTGGGCGCTGCAATCGGCGCTGATCGCCATGCAGCAGGCCGCCAAGGCTGCCGGCGCCAATGCCGTGGTGAACATCGCCAGCAACTACAAGCACGTCGAGTACAAGGACAGCGAGAAATACGAATGCCATGCTGGCGCCATCATGGCTGGCGTCGCGATCAAGGCTGATCTCGCCAACGTCCGTTGATCATCCCGGGCCGATGCGCGGGCTACGCATCGGCTCTACATCCCTCCGTCGATGCCCGTCGGAACGATTGGCGGCGCCGTCGAGTCCACTGAACATCAGTGAACTCGACTGGAGCGCCTCATGTTCGGCAAGTCTTCGCACACCTTCGAAATCAACTACATCTACCAGAACGACCCACGCGCCGAGACCTACGACGCCGATGTCGACAGCCTGTCCCAGGGCGAAGCCGCGCGCCATCTGATCCAGCTGCACAATGCCGACGCCGAGAACAGCCTGGTGATGCCGAAGGCCGACGCCGACGAGGCTCGGCTGCTGGAGCAGGCCGAAGTCATGGGCATCACCGATATCCACGTGACCCGTGTTCCGAAACAGGACAAGGGCGAAACGCCCGCTCATTACAAGCAGCCCTGAACCACTATTGCGGGTGCGGCGTCAGCGCTGCCTCAATGCCTCGCGCGTCACCAGATCCATGAAGGCCTGCGCCAGCGGCGACTGCTCCTGGCGGCGCTTGACCAGCCACACGGCTGTGGTGGCGTCCTGATCCGACAGGGTGCGGAAGCGCACTCCGTCGATACGGATACGGCGAAAGGATGCCGGCAGCACCGACACGCCCAATCCCGCCGCGACCAGTCCGATGATGGTCAGCGCCTCGTTCGCCTCCTGGGCGATGCGCGGGCTGAATCCCGCCTGTCGCGCCAGATTGAGCAACTGATCGTAGAGCCCGGTGCCATAGCTGCGCGGAAAGAACACGAAGGGCTCGTCGGCCAGCTCCGCCAGAGCCAGGCCCTCCTCCCCTGCTTCGGCAAGCGAATGCCCCGTATGCATCAGCGCTACCAGTGGCTCGCTGAACAGCTCGACAGTCTGCAGGCCCGGCGGCAAGGCAAAGGGACGGATCATGCCGACCTGCAGCGTCTCGTCCTGCACCGCGTCGATCACCTGCTTGCTGGTCATCTCCTGCAGCGCGAGGTGCACCGCTGGGAAGGCCTGGCGGAAGGCCAGAATCGCCCGCGGCAGAATCGACGTAAAGGGCGCTGACGAGGTGAAGCCGACCTGCAACTCGCCGATCTCACCCTGCTCGGCACGCCGCACCACATCGACCGACTTGTCCACCTGAGCCAGCGTGCGCCGGGTCTCGTCGAGAAACAGCCGCCCCGCGTCGGTCAGAGAAACCCGGCGGTTGGTGCGATCGAACAGGCGCACGCCCAGTTCCTGTTCAAGGGCCTGGATCTGCTGGCTAAGCGGCGGCTGAGAGATGCGCAGCAGTTCGGCTGCTCGACCGAAGTGCAGCTCTTCGGCTACCGCCACGAAATAGCGTAGATGTCTAAGTTCCACGTGCGCCCCAAACGATTCGTAAAACATATCAATAAGGTCGAATAATATATTGGATAGCTTAAACAAAGCTTCCTATCATTTCGCCCATAAACCCGAACAACAGCAATCGCGCCCGCCGATCGAAAAATGATCACAGGCGTAACGGGCCGCTTTTGGCCGGAAAAAGCGAATCGGACAGAGGTCTCCATCGTGAGCAGTACGCACGGCGCCAGTGGCGCGTCAGCAGAGATACCCGCGCCTGGCACGCCCATCAGCCATACCGAGAAAGGCACGCAGCGCTTCGCGCGCACTGCCCTGGCCCTGTTCGCTGGCGGCTTCGCCACCTTCGCCCTGCTGTACTGCGTGCAGCCGATGATGCCCATGCTGTCGCAGGCGTTCGGCATCAACGCAGCGCAGAGCAGCCTGATCCTTTCGCTCTCGACCCTGACACTGGCCGTCGGATTGCTGATCACCGGACCGATCTCCGATGCCATCGGCCGCAAGCAGGTGCTGGTCGTCTCCCTGCTCGCTGCCGCCGTGTTCACCGTCGGCAGTGCACTCGCACCCAGCTGGGAAGGCGTACTGCTGATGCGCGCGCTGGTGGGCTTGGCGCTCAGCGGGGTGGCTGCGGTGGCCATGACCTACTTGAGCGAAGAGATTCACCCGCACCACCTCGGCCTGGCGATGGGGCTGTATATCGGCGGCAATGCCATCGGCGGGATGAGCGGACGCTTGCTGAGCGGCGTGCTGGTGGACTACCTGTCGTGGCACAGCGTGCTCGGAGTGATGGGCGGTCTGGCGCTACTGGCGGCGCTGTTGCTCTGGCGCTTCCTGCCGGAGTCGCGGCACTTCCACCCACGCCCGTTGCGCCTACGCGGCTTGCTGCAGGGCTACACACTGCATTTTCGCGATGCCGGCCTGCCGTGGCTGTTCCTGCAGGGGTTCCTGCTGATGGGCAGCTTCGTCACGCTGTACAACTACATCGGCTATCGGCTGATTGCCGAGCCGTTCCACCTCAGCCAGACCATGATCGGCCTGCTGGCGGTGCTCTATCTGTCGGGCATCTACAGTTCGGCACAGGTGGGCGCGCTCGCTGATCGCTTCGGCCGGCGCCGAGTGTTCTGGCTGGTGATCGCGGTCATGTTGGCAGGCGTGGCCCTGACCCTGTTCGACCGACTGCCGCTGGTATTGCTGGGCATGCTGCTGTTCACCTTCGGTTTCTTTGGCGCCCATTCGGTGGCCAGCAGCTGGATCGGCCGCCGCGCCCAACAGGCTCGCGGCCAGGCGTCTTCGCTCTATCTGTTCAGCTACTACCTGGGATCGAGCATCGCCGGCACGCTGGGCGGGGTCTTCTGGCACGCTGCCGGCTGGGACGGCGTAGGTCTGTTCATCGCCTCGCTGTTGCTGATCGCCCTCGCCGTGGCCCTGCACCTGGCGCGCCTGCACCCACTGCCGGAGCCGCAAGCGGCTCACTGAGCCGGTAAAGCAAAACGCCCCGCAAATGCGGGGCGTTTTCCTGGAGCCGCTGACAATCAGCCGTGGTACTGCGCCGACAGCTCGTGGACCGACTCGATGAAGGCGCCGGCATGAGCGGGATCGACTTCCGGCGTGATGCCGTGGCCCAGGTTGAACACGTGGCCTTCGCCATGGCCGAAACTGGCCAGAATGCGCGCCACCTCCGCGCGGATGGCGTCGGGCTTGGCATAGAGCACGCTCGGGTCCATGTTGCCCTGCAGTGCGACCTTGCCGCCGACGCGGCGGCGTGCCTCGCCGATATCGCAGGTCCAGTCCAGCCCCAGCGCTTCGACGCCCGAGTCGGCCATCGATTCCAGCCAGAGGCCGCCGCCCTTGGTGAACATGATGACCGGCACGCGGCGGCCGTCATGTTCGCGAATCAGGCCATCGACGATCTTGCGCATGTAGGCCAGGGAGAACTCCTGATAGGCCGCGGCCGACAGGCTGCCACCCCAGGAATCGAAGATCTGCACCGCCTGGGCACCGGCGAGGATCTGGCCATTGAGGTAGCTGGTGACCGACTGCGCCAGCTTGTCCAGCAGGGCGTGCATCGCCTGCGGGTTCTCGTAGAGCATCGCCTTGGACTTGCGGAAGTCCTTCGACGAGCCGCCCTCGACCACGTAGGTCGCCAGGGTCCAGGGGCTGCCGGAGAACCCGATCAGCGGCACGCGGCCATTGAGTTCACGGCGAATGGTACGCACTGCGTCCATCACATAGCCCAGGTCCTTCTCCGGATCGGGAATCGGCAGCGCCTCGATGTCCGCAGCGGTGCTCACCACCTTCTTGAAGCGCGGCCCCTCGCCGGTCTCGAAGTACAGCCCCAAACCCATGGCGTCCGGCACGGTGAGGATGTCGGAGAAGAGGATCGCGGCATCCAGCGGATAGCGATCCAGCGGCTGCAGCGTCACCTCGCAAGCGAGTTCGGGATTCATGCACAGGCTCATGAAGTCACCGGCCTTGGCGCGGCTGGCCCGGTACTCGGGCAGATAGCGGCCGGCCTGGCGCATCATCCACACCGGGGTGACGTCGACAGGCTGCTTGAGCAGGGCACGAAGGAAGCGGTCGTTCTTCAAGACGGTCATGGCAGGGTTCCAGCGTAAAAGTGCCGTGCATTGTCGCAAAGCAGAAAAAAAAAGGCACGGCGAGCGCCGTGCCATTTAGCTATGGGCTTGATTCAAATCAGGCCACTCCGGGCGCCCTTCGATGCCCGGCAACGCCCGATCAGACGCCGAGATAATCCATGATGCCTTCGGCAGCCTGACGACCTTCGAAGATCGCCGTCACCACCAGATCGGAGCCGCGGACCATGTCGCCGCCGGCGAAGATCTTCGGGTTGCTGGTCTGGTGCTTGAACTGACCCACCTCGGGTGCTACGACGCGGCCCTGGTTGTCGATCTGGATGCCCTGGGCTTCGAACCACGGCGCCGGGCTCGGACGGAAACCAAAGGCGATGACCACGGCATCGGCCGGCAGCACCTGCTCGGAACCCGGAATCGGCTCCGGGCTGCGGCGACCGCGGGCGTCTGGTGCGCCGAGACGTGTCTCGACCACCTTTACACCCTCAACCTTGCCTTCGCCGACGATGGCGATGGGTTGGCGGTTGAAGAGGAACTTCACGCCCTCTTCCTTGGCGTTTTTCACTTCGCGGCGCGAGCCCGGCATGTTCGCCGCATCACGACGGTAGGCGCAGGTCACGCTCTTCGCACCCTGGCGAATGGAGGTGCGGTTGCAGTCCATCGCGGTATCACCGCCGCCCAGCACCACGACCTTCTTGCCCTTCATGTCGATGAAGTCCTCGGCAGACTTCTCGAAGCCGAGGTTGCGGTTGACGTTGGCGATGAGGAAATCCAGCGCGTCGTACACGCCCGGCAGGTCTTCACCGGGGAAGCCGCCCTTCATGTAGGTGTAGGTGCCCATGCCCATGAACACGGCATCGTAATCGGCCAGCAGCTGGTCGATGGTGATGTCCTTGCCTACCTCGGTGTTAAGACGGAACTCGATGCCCATGCCGCCGAAGATTTCGCGACGACGGCTGAGTACTGTCTTTTCCAGCTTGAATTCGGGAATGCCGAAGGTCAGCAGACCGCCGATCTCGGGGTTCTTGTCGAACACCACCGGGGTCACGCCGTTACGCACGAGAATATCGGCACAGCCCAGCCCTGCCGGGCCGGCACCGATGATCGCGACCTTCTTGCCGGTCGGCTTGACCTTGGACATGTCGGGCCGCCAGCCCATGGCGAAGGCGGTATCGGCGATGTACTTCTCCACCGAGCCGATGGTCACCGCACCAAAGCCATCATTCAGGGTGCATGCGCCCTCGCAGAGACGATCCTGCGGGCAGACGCGGCCGCAGACTTCCGGCAGGGTGTTGGTCTGGTGCGCCAGTTCGGCGGCCGCGAGGATGTTGCCCTCGGAGACCAGCTTGAGCCAGTTGGGAATGTAGTTGTGGACCGGGCACTTCCACTCGCAATAGGGGTTGCCGCAACTCAGGCAGCGATGGGCCTGTTCGCAGGCCTGCTGCGGCTTGAAGGGTTCGTAGATCTCGACGAACTCCTTCTTGCGCTGGCGCAGCAGCTTCTTCTTCGGATCCTTGCGCCCGACCTCGATGAACTGGAAGTCGTTATTCAGACGTTCAGTCATTTCAAAACCTCTCAACAGCAACCGTAGGCAATACATACGGCTGCAAGACAATCAGGGTGAGCAGCGGCCCCGCGTTGGCTGGGACCGCTGCCTGAAGCGGCTTATTGTTATTGCGGGTTGGCCCGGGTGCTCGACAGCAGCGAAGCCAGGTTGGCCGCCTTGGGCTTGACCAGCCAGAACCGCCGCAGGTAGTCGTCGAGATTATCCAGCAGCTCAGCCCCCCACTCACTCGCGGTTTCAGCAACGTATTCGCGCAGCACGTCCTGAAGATGGCTGCGATAGGCTTCCATCGCCTCGCCGGTGATGCGCTGCAGGTTGACCAGCTCGTTGTTCACCCGGTCCACGAAACTGTTGTCCATGTCCAGCACATAGGCGAAACCACCGGTCATGCCCGAGCCAAAGTTGTGTCCGGTCTTGCCAAGCACGCAGACGAAGCCACCGGTCATGTACTCGCAGCAATGGTCGCCAGTACCCTCGACAACTGCGTGGGCGCCAGAGTTGCGCACCGCGAAACGCTCACCCGCGGTACCTGCAGCGAACAGCTTGCCGCCGGTAGCGCCGTACAGACAGGTGTTGCCAATGATCGCCGAATCCTGGGACCGATAGCTGGCGCCCTGCGGCGGCGTGACCACCAGCTTGCCGCCGGTCATGCCCTTGCCGACGTAATCGTTGGCATCGCCTTCCAGACAGAGATTGAGGCCACCGGCGTTCCAGACGCCGAAGCTCTGGCCGGCAGTGCCCTTGAAGCGGAAGGTGATCGGCGCACCGGCCATGCCCTGGTTGCCATGCTGGCGAGCGATCTCGCCGGAGACACGGGCACCAATGGAGCGGTCGCAGTTACAGATTTCCAGTTCGAACTCACCACCGCTCTTGGCATCGATGGCGCCTTTGGCCAGCTTGACCATTTCCTCGGCCAGCAGGCCCTGGTCGAACGGCGGGTTCTTCTCGACCAAGCAGAATTGCGGCTTGTCGGCGGCGATGTTGCTGCTACCGAGCAGGGGCGACAGATCTAGGTTGTTCTGCTTGGCCGTTTCACCCGGCAGCACTTCGAGCAGATCGGTACGCCCGATCAGCTCGCCCAGGCTACGCACGCCCAGCTTGGCCAGCCACTCGCGGGTTTCTTCGGCGACGAACTGGAAGAAGTTGACCACCATGTCGACGGTGCCGATGAAGTGATCCTTGCGCAGCTGCTCGTTCTGCGTGGCAACGCCGGTGGCGCAGTTGTTCAGGTGGCAGATGCGCAGGTACTTGCAGCCCAAGGCGATCATCGGCGCAGTACCGAAGCCAAAGCTTTCGGCGCCGAGGATCGCGGCCTTGATCACGTCGAGGCCAGTCTTCAGGCCGCCATCGGTCTGCACCCGGACCTTGCCGCGCAGGTCGTTGCCGCGCAGGGTCTGGTGGGTTTCGGCCAGGCCGAGCTCCCACGGCGAGCCGGCATAGCGAATGGAGGTCAGCGGCGAAGCGCCGGTGCCACCGTCGTAGCCGGAGATGGTGATCAGGTCGGCATAGGCCTTGGCCACACCGGCGGCGATGGTGCCGACGCCCGGCTCGGCCACCAGTTTGACCGACACCAGCGCCTGCGGGTTGACCTGCTTGAGGTCGAAGATCAGCTGGGCCAGATCTTCAATGGAGTAGATGTCATGGTGCGGCGGCGGGGAGATCAAGGTGACGCCCGGTACCGCATAGCGCAGCCGCGCGATCAGGCCGTTGACCTTGCCACCGGGCAGCTGGCCGCCTTCGCCAGGCTTGGCGCCCTGGGCGACCTTGATCTGCAGCACTTCGGCGTTGACCAGGTATTCCGGCGTGACACCGAAGCGACCGGTCGCTACCTGCTTGATCTTCGAGCTGCGCTCGGTGCCGTAGCGAGCCGGGTCTTCACCGCCCTCACCAGAGTTCGAGCGCGCGCCGATGCGGTTCATCGCCGCGGCGATGGCTTCGTGGGCTTCCGGCGACAAGGCGCCCAGCGAAATACCAGCGGAATCAAACCGCTTGAGAATCGCCTCAAGCGGCTCGACCTCTTCCAGCGCCAGCGGCTGCTCAGCCACCTTGACCTTGAGCAAGTCGCGGAGCATGGCCACCGGACGCTGGTCGACCAACGCGGTGTATTCCTTGAATCGGCTGTAATCGCCGCTCTGCACCGCCACCTGCAGCGCGCTGACTACATCCGGGTTGTACGCGTGGTATTCGCCGCCGTAGACGAACTTGAGCAAGCCACCCTGCTGGATCGGCTTGCGGCTGCTCCAGGCTTCGGCGGCGAGGGCCTTCTGCTCGGCCTCCAGATCCTCGAAGCGCGCGCCCTTGATACGGCTGGCCACGCCGCGGAAGCTGAGGTCCACGACTTCTTCAGCCAAGCCAACAGCTTCGAACAGCTGCGCGCCGCGGTAGGAGGCGATGGTCGAGATGCCCATCTTGGAGATGATCTTCATCAGCCCCTTGGAGATGCCCTTGCGATAGTGCTTGAACACCTCATAGAGGTCGCCCAGCACTTCGCCAGTGCGGATCAGGTCGCCCAGCACTTCGAAAGCAAGGAACGGGTAGACCGCAGTCGCGCCGAAGCCGATCAGTACCGCGAAATGGTGCGGATCACGGGCCGTGGCGGTTTCCACCAAGATGTTGCAGCTGCAGCGCAGGCCGGTTTCCACCAGACGATGGTGAACCGCGCCCACGGCCAGCGAAGCATGCACCGGCAGCTTGCCTGGCGCGATATGACGATCGCTGAGTACCAGCAAGACCTTGCCGCCACGTACGGCTTCCTCGGCCTGATCGGCAATATTGCGAATCGCCGCCTCGAGGCCGACGGCCTCGTCGTAGTTCAGGTCGATGACCAGACGCTCGAATCCCGGACGCTCCAGGTTCATGATCGTCCGCCACTTCGCCGGCGAGATCACCGGAGTGGTCAGAATCGCGCGGTTGGCGTGCTCGGCGGTTTCCTCGAAGACATTGCGCTCGGCACCCAGGCAGGTTTCCAGCGACATGACGATGGCTTCGCGCAGCGGGTCGATCGGCGGATTGGTGACCTGCGCGAACTGCTGGCGGAAGTAGTCGTAGGGCGAGCGCACACGACGCGAAAGGACCGCCATGGGCGTATCGTCACCCATCGAGCCGACCGCTTCCTGGCCTTGCTCGGCCAACGGACGCAGTACCTGGTCACGCTCCTCGAAGGTGACCTGGTACATCTTCATGTACTGCTTGAGCTGGTCTGCATCGTAGAAGGCCGAACCATGGTCGTTGTCGTCCAGGGTCGACTGGATGCGCAGGGCGTTCTGCCGCAGCCACTTCTTGTAGGGCTGCTGTGCCTTGAGGCGGTTGTCGATGTCGTCGGTGTGCAGCACCTTGCCGGTGTGGGTGTCCACGGCGAGGATCTGCCCCGGCCCGACACGGCCCTTGGCCAGGACGTCTTCCGGTTTGTAATCCCAGACGCCAACTTCGGAGGCGAGGGTAATGTAGCCGTTCTTGGTGGTCACCCAGCGCGCCGGGCGCAGGCCGTTGCGGTCGAGCAGGCAGACTGCATGGCGACCGTCGGTCAGCACCACGCCAGCCGGGCCATCCCAGGGTTCCATGTGCATGGAGTTGAATTCATAGAACGCCCGCAGATCGGGGTCCATGGTCTCGACGTTCTGCCACGCCGGCGGAATGATCATACGCAGGCCACGGAACAGATCCATTCCGCCGGTGACCAAGAGCTCAAGCATGTTGTCCATGCTGGAAGAATCCGAGCCGGTGCGATTGATCAGCGGCGACAGGCTTTCCAGGTCGGGCAGCAGCTCGTTGGCGAACTTCAAGCGACGTGCCTGAGCCCAGTTACGGTTGCCGGTGATGGTATTGATCTCACCGTTGTGCGCGAGGAAACGGAACGGCTGAGCCAGGCGCCATTGCGGCATGGTGTTGGTGGAGAAGCGCTGGTGGAATACGCAGATCGCAGTGGCGAGACGCTCATCGCCCAGGTCAGGATAAAACTGCGCCAGGTCGGCGGGCATCATCAGGCCCTTGTAGATGATGTCCTTGTCGGAGAGGCTGCAAACGTAGAAGGCGCTGTCGTCGGCGAGCGCGACTTCGGCGCGGCGGCGTGCGAAGAAAAGCTTGATGCCGAACTCGCGCTCGTCCAATCCATCGCCGGAGACAAAGACCTGCTCGATCCGCGGCAGACGCTCAAGAGCAAGCTGGCCCAGCACGCTGGTATCGACCGGCACTTCACGCCAGCCGACCAGCGTCAGACCTTGGGCGATAATCTCTTCGCTGAGGCGAGCGCGGGCCTGGTCCGCCTTGCTGTCGTCCTGATCCAGAAAGATCATCCCGACGGCATACTGCGCAGGCAGCTCGGCGTTGAAATGCTCCAGAGCCTGGGCACGCAGAAATGCGTCGGGCTTCTGCATCAGCAGACCGCAACCGTCACCGGTTTTGCCGTCAGCGTTGATGCCACCGCGGTGAGTCATGCAGGTCAGGGACTGAATGGCAGTCTTTAGCAGGTGATGGCTAGCCTCGCCCTGCATGTGGGCAATCAGACCGAAGCCGCAGTTATCCTTGAACTCTTCAGGACGAAAAAGACCTGCTCTCATAGGCACTCCACCAGCTAAATGCGTTGTAAATCAACCCCTTATTGACGGGCACAGACTCACCCCGTCATTCACGTGGGCAAAAGGGGGAGCAGTTTACAAAGCCAGCTAGAGCGACACAATTTATTTTTGCAAGCCCCAAAAAGGTGCATTGCGCACTTTTTTGGGGCATTTTTCTATCGAGCCTGTTTGATTTCCTGTTGCACGCTTGCCAAATTTCGCACCCACGGCTTGCCAGCCCGCAACGAGACGGGCAGCGTCTTGACCGCTGCGACCGCAGCAGCACGATTCGCGAAGTTGCCGTAAGTCACGACGTAGAGCGGCTTGCCTTCATGCACTTTGGCGAAGTATCGGTAGTTACCGCCATGCTGCTGGACGATTGCTTGAGCGTTCTTCTCGACACGGGCCCCCAGGATCTGAACCAGATAATTGCTTCCCGGCTGGCTCGCATACCAAGAGCTATTGGTTGAACCCGAGGCAGTTGCTGCAGCAGGCGCACGCGCTGCGGCATTCGGCCGCACCTGGGGTGACGCAGGCGCCGGAGCGGGAGCCGGAGCAGCAACTTGCGGAGCGGGTGTGGGCTGAACACGCTCGCTCGGTGCTGGTGCTGGTGCTGGTGCAGGTGCAGGTGCAGGTGCAGGAATTGTAGGGACTGCGGCATTCGCGGTGGGCCCGCCATTCTCGTCCTCGCTCTCGCCACCAGCAGCGGCGGCCAGCGGCTCGCGCACCACCGGCTGTGCGTCGCCACCCAGTGGCAGGGACAACGGCCGCTCTTGTCCATCGAACTCGATGGCAGCCGGGTCCTGCTCCCCGGTCTCAGCAGACTGCCCCGAGGCAGACGAACCATCGAGCGGCAGGGAGGTCACTTCGGGGGCCGAAGGGCGCTCGGAATCGCCTCCACGCAAGAAAAGAAAGCCGACCGCTATAACAACAAGGACTGCGACTACAGCAACCAAATGTTTTTTGGGTAGCGGAAATCCGATACCGCCCGATTTCCGCCGACCGCGCTTGCTCTGCATCGCGGCGATGAGCTCGTCTCGGGCCAACTGATTGATCGCCCCCGGCCAACCACCAGACTGCTCATGGATACGACCAATCTGCTCTTCGCTCAGACACTCTAGGCCGCTACCGGCACCCTCCAGCCGCAATGCCAGGTACTCCCTGGTTTCGTCCTCTTCATACGGCTGCAGCGCGATGGCATGGTAGCGCTCCTCGCCATCACTCAAGGCCTCGAGCCGCCCGCCAAGCGCAGACTCACCGAACAGGAACACATGCGGCCTGGCCTCAGGGGTGCCCGCAGCTAGACGCAGAAGAGTTTCCACCGCAGCACCCGTCAACTGCTCGGCGTCGTCGACCAATAGATAGACTTCCTGACCTGTCAACGCCAGCTGGATGACCTGGGCCATCACGCCGTCGAAATCGGCCTCCTGGCTGTTCAGTGCTTGAGCGATCTGTGCCAACAGCGCGCTCGCATCCATCGTAGCCTGAGGGGTAATGACTACGCTCTGAACCGCCTGCTTGTTGCTACTGGCAACCAGTGCCTGACGCAAAAGGGTTTTTCCACTTCCCTCCGGCCCGGTAACCAGCAGCAGCAACTGGCTGTAGCGCGCCAGATGATGAAGCTGCCCAAGCACCGGCTTGCGCTGCGCGGGGAAGAACTTGAAGCCCGGAACGCGAGCAGCAAACGGGTCATGGCTGAAGCCATAGTGATTCAGAAACGCGTCGTCCGCAGACAAACTGGTCATGGAAATTTTCTTATGCTCCAAGGTGTTCCGTCATTGCACCGTAACTGGCGCTCAAGGTGGTTTCCAGCACGTCGCGAGGGAAGTCCCCGGTCACAACAGCCTCGCCCATTCGCCGCAGCAAAACGAGGCGCAGCCGACCGTCCAGAACCTTCTTGTCGACGGCCATGTGCTCGAGAAAGTCCTGCGGCTTCATCTGCGCGGGGGGCACGACCGGAAGCGCCGCGCGCTGCAGCAACCTGATGGCCCGGTCACGCTCCATCCGCGTGATCCAGCCCAGCTGACAAGACATCTCCAACGCCATCACGGTTCCCGCCGACACTGCCTCACCATGCAACCAGACGCCATAGCCCATATGTGTTTCTATCGCGTGGCCAAATGTGTGACCTAGATTGAGAATCGCGCGCACGCCGGACTCGCGCTCATCAGCGTTCACCACCTTGGCCTTTGCAGCGCAGGAGCGATGGATCGCCTCCGTCAGCACCACAGGATCAAGCGCTCGAAGTCGATCAACATTTGCCTCAAGCCAGCCAAGGAAGGGCTCGTCGCAGATAAGCCCATACTTGATCACCTCAGCCAGCCCCGCAGAAAGCTCACGAGGCGGCAATGTCTTCAAGGTCGCGGTGTCAATGATGACCGCTCGGGGCTGATAGAACGCCCCGATCATGTTTTTGCCTAGAGGGTGATTGATACCGGTCTTGCCGCCGACCGAAGAGTCCACTTGCGACAATAGCGTGGTGGGAACCTGAATGAAGTCCACGCCACGCTGATAGCTGGACGCTGCATAGCCCGCCATATCGCCAATGACGCCGCCACCCAGCGCGATGACCGTGGTATTGCGATCGTGCCTAGCTCCGAGCAGAGCGTCGAAGATCAGCTGCAGGGTTTGCCAATTCTTGTGTTCCTCCCCGTCGGGAAGAATCACCGGAGTAACGGTGTAGTCGGAAAGGGTCTGAGTCAGTCGATCGAGATACAGCGGCGCAACAGTTTCATTAGTGACAACGGCCACCTGCCGCCCGCGGATCCTGTCGGAAAACAGCTCGGCGCGATCAATCAACCGCTCGCCAATATGAATGGGATAGCTACGCTCACCGAGATCGACCTGAAGAGTCTGCATGGGGCCCCCAACAATAAAGGGGTCTAGGATAGCGCAGATTCATCCCGGCTTTCACGAGGCGGTAAAGACGCGAGCCGGTCGAGAATTTCCGTCACAACCATCCGCGGCGGACGTTCGTCGGTTTCGATGATGACGTCCGCTATCGAGCGATATAGCGGATCGCGAATGGCCATGAGAGCGGACAGAACGCTGCGGGGATCACTAGCCTGCAATAGCGGCCGGTTGCGGTCGCGGGCGGTGCGTTCGAGCTGCTGGTCGACCGACGTGCAAAGATAGACGACTTGCCCACCCGCACGAAGGGCCTGCCGATTATCCTCTCGCAACACCGCACCACCGCCAGTGGCCAGCACCACTCCCTCGAGCTGGCAGAGATCGGCGATCACCGCCCGCTCCCGCTCACGAAAGCCGCCCTCACCCTCCACGTCAAAGATCAGTGGAATGCTGGCACCGGTCCGTTGTTCGATCTCCTTATCGGAATCCTTGAATGGGAGACGAAGCTCTTTGGCAAGCAAACGCCCGATGGTGCTTTTGCCAGCACCCATCGGGCCTACGAGGATAGTGTTCTTCAATGAGGTCAGCGACTCACAGCAACAGCTTGGTGATTGAGAATCTTGGGAGTCAAGAATATCAGCAACTCGGATTTTGAGTCTGCCACGACGTCCCTTCGAAACATACGCCCAAGATAAGGCAGATCACCCAGGAACGGAACTTTATCCACCGACCGGCTTTGCGTGTTGGAGAAAACCCCACCAATAACGACAGTCTCGCCGTCATTCACAAGGATTTTCGCGTTCACTTCATTCTTGCGGATGGTCGGAGTGCCGTTGACGTCGTTTGCAAAGTCCGGCTCGTCCTTGGTGACTTTCACCTCCATGATGATCCGGTTATCAGGGGTAATCTGGGGCGTCACCTCCAGCGAAAGCGCGGCCTCCACGAATGTTGTGGAAGTAGCACCGCTTGAACTCGCCTCTTGATAAGGAATCTCCGACCCCTTGAGAATCTTTGCCGTTTCCTTATCAGCCGTCATGACCTTTGGCTGAGAAACCACTTCGCCATTACCCGACTTTTCCATCGCGGAAAGCTCGAGATCAAGAATCAGATTATCCGTGATATAGCCAATTCCGATTCCGGCAGTCCGATTCGCTACGCCAAGGTCAACGAAGGGATAATTACCGTTGCCATCTTCGCCACTTTCACCAGCCTCATCGCCAAAATCGTCGCTGCCGTAAACAGCGCCCCGACCGTTAGCGAACAGCTGCGTCCCACCCCAACGTACGCCCAGCGCCTTGTCATAATCTACGTTCGCCTCGACGATTCGCGCCTCGATCATGACCTGTCGGACTGGAATATCCAGCTGTGCCACGATGCGCCGAAGTTCGTCCAAGCGCTCCTGAGTCTGATAGGCAATGATGTTGTTCGTACGGTCATCAACCGCGAGCGATCCACGCTCGTCTGCCTGCCCCTCGGAATTGGTCACCGACTGAAACAGCCGCGCAATATCGGCAGCCTTTGCGTAGTTGACCTGAACGACCTCGCGACGAAGTGGAGCAAGCTCGGCGATCTGCCGCTGCGACTCAAGCTCCTGACGCTCACGGGCAGCAATCTCGTCGGCAGGCGCGACCAGCAGCACGTTACCAACCTGGCGCTTATCCAGCCCTTTGGTTTTAAGCACCAGATCCAGCGCCTGGTCCCAAGGCACGTTTTGCAGACGCAGGGTTATGTTGCCAGCGACGGTATCGCTCGCCACCAAGTTCAAATCGGTGAAGTCAGCGATCAGCTGCAGTACGGAACGAACGTCGATATCCTGAAAGTTGAGCGAGAGTTTCTCGCCCGAATAAGCAAAACGCTCAGCCTTGCGCTTCTCGGCTTCATCCTCGGTCAGAGGCTTGATGCTGATGGTCAGTTTGTTGTCTGTCTGGTACGCCAGATAATCGTATCGACCGGTCGGCTCGATGGCGACACTAGCTCCACCGGCCTGAGCGGACGAATCGACAAACTTCACGGGCGTAGCGAAATCCTGAACATCAAGACGAACACGCAGCGCCTCTGGCAGTTGAGCCTTGTCGAAGAGGACACGAATCTTTCCGCCCTGCTCCTCAATGGTCGAGCCTACCGATGGGTCAGAGAGCGTAATAACGACGTTCCCGGCACCGTCTTCACCCCGACGGAAATCGATATTCTCGATCGCCTTACCTACAGCCATCGCCTTGGCAGGCGCAGCCACTGGAGCAACGGGCGCAGCTGAAACAGCTGGGGCACGTACAGCACCCGAACTTTCGCCCAGTACCACAAAGAGATTGTTACCATCTACGCGAGTGGAGTAGGGCACCAGAGTACTGAGATTAACGATCAGTCGGGTACGGCCTTGGGCTTCAACGACGGTCACGCTCCGCGCATTGCCAACTCCTAGCTCGCGATTCTTCGCTCCGAGCTTATTGGATACGCCGGGCAGGTCGAGCGCGATCCGCGCAGGCTGATCGAGGGTATAACCACGCGGTGTAGCCACCGGTTCGTCGAACGCAAGCTTCAATTCAACACGGTCGCCAGGCAGCGCAGCGACATCGAGGGCGTTCAGGTTGGCCGCCAGCAGGGCTGGAGAAATAAACGCCGCCAGCAAAGAGATACCTAGGCGTGAAAGGGTAGTGTTCATAAATTGCTTCCGTTGTGCAGACCGGTAAAGGTTTTCCATGCTTTTGCCCCGCGCTAGGTGCGCTCTTTCAAGGTCAGACTGCGCGGGCGCTCGAGCCACCCACCCTCTCCATCAGGTACGATTTCCACTACATCCACTCCCGCATCGCTGATCTCGACGATACGGCCATGGTTGCGCCCCAAATAGTCACCAATCTTGACGCGATGAACCCCATCGCCCCCCTTGATCAAGGCGTACCGCCCCCCACCATTGGCTAACGTGCCTACCATCGTGAAGTTCTCGATATTGAACCCCTCAAGAAACTGCTTAACTCGCGACTCATCCGGCTGGATATCTTTTGAGCCCTTTTGCCGCTGGGTTAAATCAAGCTTGACGGGAGGCTGAAACGGATGTCGCAGGGCGGCAGCGCTATAGGTAAAGGCTTCGTAGGGAATGAATGCCGGTAGTGGCTCAATTGTCCCTTTCGGCTTCGCCCTGACCTCATTCATATATTGCTGCAGATCACCGAAGTCGTTGCTGCTGCCGCAGCCAGTCAGCGCAACCAGACTTAAGCCCAACGCAGTAAGTCTCGCGCGATTCATTTCTGCAGCCCCTTGTCGTTATAACGATAAGTCTTAGCGACGATGTTCATCCGCAATTTTGATGTAGCTTCGTTCTTTTCAGTCTTGATCTCGAAATCATGTAGCGTGACGATACGCGGAAGGCTTGCCACACCACTCACGAAAGTTGCCAGATCGTGATACCCCCCAACGACCTTAATATTTATAGGCAACTCGATATAAAACTGCTGAGCCACCTCTGGCTGCAACTTGATTTCCTCGAACTCCAGCCCACTACCGAGACCCGTTCGAGTGATGTCTTCCAGAAGCCCAGGGACCTCGGTATCGCTTGGCAGTTGCCGCAATAACGCACCAAACGACGTTTCCATCTCGGCCATTTGCGCTTTATAAGCTTCCAAATTGGCGGCCTGGAAGGCTTTGGTCGAGAACTGCTGCTTCAAGGTTTCTTCCTGAGCGCGCTGCTGCTCCAATTGCAGTTGCATATCCTGCAAATGAAAGTAATAACCTAGAGCAAGCACCGCTGCGAGAAGCATAACGCCAGCAATGAACTTGACCGGCGCAGGCCAAGAACCGAGGTTATTAAGATCGAGATCAGCGAAGTCTATCTTGCGAAAACTATCTAACGATTCAGCCAGACTCATGGCTTTGCTCCTTCCGTAGCGGCAACCGGCTGCGTTTGCTGAACCGTCAGCTGGAACACATTTTCCTGATCCACGGCACCGGCGGTGACGGCTTTCACCTCGTTCAGATTCGGCGCTTCGAGCCAATCCGAGGCATCAAGATTGCGCATAAGGTTGGAGACACGATTGTTCGATTCGGCAGCACCAATGATCGCAATGTTCTTTCCGGTCATTTTTACCGAAGTGAAATACACTCCATCCGGCAGAGTTCTTACAAGCTGATCAAAAACTCGCCCGATAATAGGTCGATTACCTTGCAAGTCCTGGATGATCTTCATTCGCTCCAGTAGTTGCTGACGACGCTCTTTCAATTCCTTGATTTCTTTAATACGAGCATCAAGAACCGCAATTTCCTTTTTGACAAACTCGTTGCGCGCACTCTGCTGCTCAATCGCAGCTTGGAAATAACGATCTCCAAGAAAGACCAGACCAGCCGCTATGACCAGCACACCGACCAGAGACGCTAGGAAACGCTGCTTTCGTTCTTCACGCAGCTGTTCACGCCACGGAAGTAAGTTGATTTGCGCCATTAGTCGAAGCTCCTCAGCGCCAGGCCACAAGCAATCATCAAGGCCGGCGCATCGCTAGCCAGCGCTCCAGCATTCACTTTGCTGCTCAAAGCCATATCGGCGAATGGATTCGCAACTAGAGTCTGAGTACCGATCTTCTGCTGAATCATGTGATCCAACCCAGGTATCGATGCCGTCCCGCCCGCTAACAGGATGCAGTCGACATCATGGAACTGTCCTGCCGCAAAGAAGAACTGCAACGAGCGAGAAACCTGCTGCACAACTGCCTCTTTGAACGGAAGCAAAACCTCACTGTCGTAGTCGTCTGGGAGGCCGCCTTGCTTTTTGGCTAGACCAGCTTCTTCTTGTGAAAGGCCGTAGCGTCGCTGAATTTCCTCCGTCAGCTGACGCCCGCCAAAAAGCTGTTCACGGGTATAAATAGTACGACCGTTATGCAGAACACTGAGGGTAGTCATGGTGGCACCGATATCCACCACGGCGACGGTCAGCTCTCCATGCGCCGCACCCAACTGTGGAGCGAGTAGCCCGTATGACCGCTCGAGCGCATAGGCTTCGACGTCAACCACCTTGGCAGTGAGCCCCGCCAGCGCAAGCGCTGCCTCACGAATTTCGACGTTTTCCTTGCGGCAAGCGGCGAGCAGGACTTCTGCTCGGCCAGGAGAGCGAGGAGCCGGCCCCTGGACCTCGAAGTCGATCGCCACTTCTTCTAGCGGATAGGGAATGTACTGGTCCGCCTCGATCTTCAGCTGATTCTCGAGCTCTTCGTCGGACAAACCAGCATCCATCTCGATGATCTTGGTGATTACCGCGGAGCCTGAAACAGCCACTACCGCCGACTTGCATCCGGTCTTGGCCTTGGCAACCACCCGCTGCAATGCCTGGCCGACGCCCTCGAGCTCGGCGATGTTCTTTTCAACTACGGCGTTTGCCGGGAGCGGCTCGACAGCATACGCCTCGACGCGGTAGCGACTACCTGATCGACTTAATTCGAGGAGCTTGACTGAGGTCGAACTGATATCGATCCCAAGCAGCGTGTTCGCTTTCTTAGTGAAGAGCCCTAGCACGACCGATTTCCTATCTTTATCCGCAACTTACGGATTAATTATGTTTATCCACATTAGATAACAGCCTTGACAGAAGCGCAAATGGCTACCCGGCAAAAAAACCGCATATAATGTGAACGGTTTTCCCTTTCAGCATCGCCGCAGTCTTCCTCCCCCAAATCCTGGATTCCAAGAACCCTGATGCGTTTTTTGAAATTTTTTCTCTGGTCGTGCTTCGCAGTCTTTTGCGCACTCTTGCTGAGCATCAGCGGCGCATTTCTCTACCTCAGCCCCAACCTCCCCTCCGTCGATTCCCTGCGGAGCATACAGCTTCAAATTCCGCTGCGGGTTTATAGCGCGGATGGCAAGCTGATCGCCGAGTTCGGGGAAATGCGACGCTCACCGATCCACTTCGAGGACATCCCTGAGGAATTCATCCACGCACTGCTGGCTGCCGAGGACGACAATTTCGCTAATCATTATGGCGTCGACATAACCGGCCTGATGCGCGCTGCCACGCAATTATTGAAAAGTGGGCAGATTCAGACCGGCGGCAGCACCATTACCATGCAGGTGGCGAAGAATTACTTCCTTACCAGTGAGCGGAGTTTCTCGCGCAAGATCAACGAGATACTGCTGGCATTGCAGATAGAGCGCGAGCTCAGCAAGAACGAAATCCTCGAGCTGTACGTCAACAAGATCTACCTTGGCAATCGTGCCTATGGAATCGAGGCGGCGTCTCAGGTGTATTACGGAAAGCCCATTTCGGAGCTTAGCGTCGCACAGCTGGCGATGATCGCCGGCCTGCCGAAGGCACCTTCTGCATTCAACCCATTGGTTAATCCGACCCGCAGCAAAGAGCGACGCGACTGGATCCTGGGCCGCATGCACAGACTTGGCTCACTGGATGAAACTAGCTATCGGCAAGCACTCGCCGAACCTGAGACCGCTCGGTACCACGGCGCAGCCCCCGAGCTGGATGCCGCCTACATCGCGGAGATGGCGCGCGCCGAGATGGTGGGCCGCTTCGGCAGCGCTGCCTACACGGATGGCTTCCGGGTAAAGACCACGGTGTCCAGCGAGCGGCAGCTTGCTGCCAACCTCGCACTCGACAACGGACTGATTGAATACGACCAGCGGCACGGCTACCGCGGACCGGAAGCGCGCCTCGCAGAACTGCCGCGCGATAGCTGGCCCAGCGAGCTGGCCAAGTACCGAGGCCTTTCCGGGCTGCAGCCGGCCGTCGTCACGCAGGTAGAGACCAGCGGGATTCTGGTGCTGACGCGCGACGGAAACGAGCACGCAGTCGCTTGGGACAGCATGAAGTGGGCCCGTCCCTACCTCGGCATCAAAAGCATGGGGCCAAGGCCGCAGCGCCCAGCCGACGTGGTCAAGCTAGGCGACGTGGTCCGCATTCGCTGGCAGGATGATGAAACAGCCGTATTCAGCCAGGTGCCGCAGGCGCAGGCGGCACTGGTTTCACTCGACCCCCAGGATGGTTCGATCGAAGCGCTCGCAGGCGGTTTCTCGTTTGGCCAGAGCAACTACAACCGCGCCATCCAGGCCAAGCGCCAACCCGGGTCAAGCTTCAAACCGTTCATTTACAGCGCAGCGCTGGACGCGGGCTACACCGCCGCGAGCCTGGTCAACGATTCCCCCATCGTCTTTGTCGAACAGGGCATGGACCGCATCTGGCGCCCGAAGAACGACAACAATACGTTCCTCGGGCCGATCCGCATGCGCGAGGCGCTGTACAAATCGAGGAATCTGGTTTCGATTCGTCTGCTGCAGACAATGGGCATCGACCACACGATCGATTACATCAGCCGCTTCGGTTTCAATCCGCAGGACCTGCCGCGCAACCTATCTCTGGCATTGGGTACGGCGACGCTTACACCTATGGAGATCGCCACCGGCTGGACGACCTTTGCAAACGGTGGGTACAAGATCGAGCCATACCTGATTCAGCGCATAGAAGACCGTGAAGGCAAGCTGCTCTTCGAGGCCAACCCGGCACGCGTGCCATCGCGGAATACCGAGATCGAGGAAACAGAGGCCGAGGCTTACGCAGCGCCTGACACTAGAGACCTGAATGACGGCGAGGCACTCGACGCCGAACCACGCCTTGCCGAGCAGGTACTCGATGAACGTACCGCCTACATCATGACCAGCATGCTGCAGGACGTTATCAAGCGCGGCACAGGGCGACGTGCGCTGGCCATGGGGCGCGGTGACATCGCAGGCAAAACCGGCACCACCAACGACTCCATCGACAGCTGGTTCTCCGGCTATAACGCCGACATCGTAACCACGGTATGGGCGGGCTTCGACCAACCACAAAGCCTGGGGCGCAACGAATATGGCGGCACGGTCGCTCTGCCGATCTGGATGAGCTACATGAGCGCAGTGCTAAAGGACATGCCCGAGCACCCGCCAGCGGAGCCGGACGGGCTGCTCAAGCTGCGCATCGATCCGGTCAGCGGTCGCTCTGCCACACCCAGCACGCCTGACGCCTATTTCGAGGTCTTCAAGAGCGAGGATTCGCCGCCCCCCATGGGTGAATTCGACTCTGGAACCCAGGCACCTGGAAGCCCTCTTCCGGCCGATGAAGTCGCCCCGCTGGATCTGTTCTGATCGACCGGTTTTCGCCAGCCACAAAAAACCCCGCCTTGGCGGGGTTTGTTTTTTCAGCGCGGTCAGCCGTTGAAAACGTCGTTAACCGACTGCAGCGGATAATGTGACGGGTAAGGCAATGTCGCCACGCCACTTTCGATGGCTGCCTTGGCCACGGCATCAGACACCAACGTGATCAGACGCGGATCCATTGGCTTCGGAATGATGTACTCGCGGCCGAATTCCAGACTATCCACACCGTATGCAGCAGCCACTTCAGCCGGCACCGGCAACTTGGCGAGATCGCGCAGCGCAATGGCGGCCGCGATCTTCATCTCCTCGTTAATGCGCTTGGCGCGAACATCCAGCGCGCCACGGAAGATGAACGGGAAGCCCAATACGTTGTTGACCTGGTTCGGGTAGTCCGAGCGACCAGTTGCCATGATCACGTCCGAACGCGTCGCATGCGCCAGCTCCGGGCTGATCTCCGGATCAGGATTAGAGCAGGCGAAGACGACCGGATTGGCCGCCATGCGCTTGAGACCTTCCGGACTCAGCAGGTTGGCGCCTGACAGGCCGACGAAAACGTCGGCACCTTCGAGCGCATCGTCCAGAGTGCGCTTGTCGGTCTCATGGGCGAACACAGCCTTGTACTGGTTCAGATCGTCACGGCCGGCGTGGATGACGCCCTTGCGATCGATCATGAAGATGTTCTCGATTTTCGCACCCATGCTGACCAGGAGCTTCATGCACGAGGTTGCGGCAGCCCCAGCACCGAGGCAGACGATCTTGGCCTGCTCGAGAGTCTTGCCGGCGATTTCCAGCGCATTGAGCATGCCGGCAGCCGTCACGATGGCGGTGCCATGCTGGTCGTCATGGAAAACCGGGATATCGCACTGCTCGATCAGCGCCCGCTCGATCTCGAAGCACTCCGGCGCCTTGATATCTTCCAGATTGATGCCACCAAAGGTGATCGAGATGCGCTTGACGGTATCAATGAAGGCCTGCGGGCTTTCCGCATCGACTTCGATGTCGAATACGTCGACGCCAGCGAAACGCTTGAACAGCACGCCCTTGCCTTCCATCACCGGCTTGGAAGCCAGCGGGCCAAGGTTGCCCAAGCCGAGAATAGCGGTGCCGTCGGAGATAACAGCCACCAGGTTGCCTTTGCCAGTGTAGCGGTAAGCCAGTTCCGCATCGCGAGCGATCTCGCGCACAGGCTCAGCTACACCCGGGCTGTAGGCCAGGGAAAGATCACGAGCGGTGGCGGTGGGCTTGGTCAGCTCGACGCTCAATTTCCCTGGACGGGGCTGGGCATGGTATTCGAGCGCGGCAGTTTTCAGGTCAGTCATGTGGCATTTCCGCTTATTTTACTGGGACAGACAGGCGGTCGAGCATACGCCAAGAACAAGCGCACTCACAAGCCAGCGGGCCGGCTGACTGTCAAGCCCAAGCCGCTACGACTTTCCGGGTAGATTCACGCGCCGTTACGAACAGCCGATCAGCGCGACAACCCCAGCATCGCCGGATGGGTGACGCGCAGCATCCAGCGGGCCTGCCCGGCCCCCACCCGTCCGCGGCGGTCGACTACCCAGCCCCTGAGCTCGAGTCGCTTCCCGGCAAGTACGGTCATTGTCCGGACATCGAATGCGTCAAGCGCCTGCGGCGGTATGTTCACCACCAGCGGACCATCCATTTCCAGCCAATAGCCGCCACGATTGCGCTCGACCCGCTCGACCCTGCCTTCGAGCAGCGCGAAGCCACCACGCCTCAACGATTGCGGCGAGCCGGGCTTCAGCTCGCGCCAGACACCCAGACCGTTTTGCCGCGCCTGCTGCTCGGCCCGCTGCTGACAGGCCACCATCCGTGTATTCGGCGCCACCGCGACCATGAAGCCAAGGCCATCGGCAAGCAGCACGGCCTCGAGATTACGTCCCTGCGCGTCATAAGCATGGGCCAGCGTGCGCCCATAGCGATCCTGCCGCTCCTGGCCCAGGACCAGACCGACCCGCCCGTCACTGGCCTGCACCAATGCCTGCAGTCGGCGCCGTGCGGCCAGCGCGAAAGGCTCGGCCTTGCGCCCGTCACGCCCCAGCTCCGGCGTGTTGATGCCGATCAGCCGCACGCTGCGACCATCGACCAGACGCAGCGTATCGCCGTCAACGACTTGGGCCACTTCCAGCGTCGACAAGCGCCCCGGCGACGGGCAGAAGGCAAGCGCTTGAATTTGCCAGAAGACGGAAACGAAAAAGGCGCCCACCAGGGACGCCTTTTTCATGTGCTCGGAAAACCCCATTGGATTCCCGGTACGCCAGCTTACTTGGCGCCGAACACACCGAAACGCTGCTTGAAGCGATCGATACGGCCGCCGGTATCCAGCACCTTCTGCTTGCCGGTGTAGAACGGGTGGCACTCGGAGCACACGTCGAGGCTCAGGTTCTTACCCAGCGTGGAGCGGGTCTTGATGACGTTGCCACAGCTGCAGGTGGCCTCGATTTCGACGTAATTAGGATGGATATCGGCTTTCATGGTGAATCCTCTAGGATTGTGTGCCGCCACCCGACCCTATGTCGAGTACCGCACGAAGTAGGGCGCGAATCATACCAGAGCGCTAGGGTGATGCAAGCGCGGGCGACAGACGCGCTGAGCCGCTGGCGCGCTCGCGACGACGCCGAATCGCGTCATCGTTTACCATCGCCGCACATCACCAAGGATCATCGAGTGTCTTCCAGCATCCTCCGCCTGGCGCTGCCCTCACCCCTGCGTCGCCTGTTCGATTACCTGCCGCCGGCTGGCGTGTCACCCGCCGCTCTTCAACCAGGCGTACGCCTGCGCGTGCCCTTCGGTCGACGCGAAGTGGTCGGCATTCTGGTCGAGCTGAGCGACCACAGCGAAGTGCCGGCGGAAAAGCTCAAGCCGGCCCTGGAACTGCTGGATAGCAAACCATCCCTGCCCGCCCCGCTATTCAAGCTTTGCCTGTGGACCGCGCAGTATTATCAGCACAGCCTTGGCGACACCCTCAGCTGGGCACTGCCGGTACTGCTGCGTCAGGGCGAACCCGCTGAAGCGCGACAAGAGCGCTACTGGCACGTAGCCGAAGACGCGAGCCCTGACGATCCGCGATTGGTTCGTGCACCCAGGCAGCGCGAAGCGCTGAAGGCCATCGCCCAGCACGCTCACGGCTTGCCACATGCGCTGCTCAGCAAACTGCAGCTGAACAAGGACAGCCTCGACCTGCTGCTGGAAAAGGGCCTGGTGCGTATCGAATCCCGCCGCAGCAGGCCGACGCGCGGGCACAGTGGCGGCTGGCTGCTACAGGCCGAACTCACCTTGAATACACAGCAACGCGCGGCCTTCGAGGCGGTGAGCGCGGGCCTCGGAGGATTTCAGGCGTTCCTGCTGGCGGGGGTGACCGGCAGCGGCAAGACCGAGGTCTACCTGCAACTGATTCATCGCGTACTGGAAGCCGGCAAGCAGGCGCTGGTGCTGATCCCCGAGATCAACCTGGGGCCACAGACGCTCGCCCGCTTCGAACAGCGCTTCAACGCCCGGATCGCGCTGCTGCACTCCAACGTCAACGATCGTGAGCGACTCGATGCCTGGCTCGCCGCCCGCGATGGCGAGGCGGACATCATCATCGGTACCCGTTCGGCCCTGTTCACGCCGATGAAGAATCCCGGCCTGATCATCATCGACGAGGAGCACGACGCCTCTTATAAACAGCAGGAAGGCTTGCGCTACCACGCCCGCGATCTGGCCCTGCTGCGCGCGCGCCAGGAGAACCTGCCGATTGTGCTCGGTTCGGCCACGCCCTCGCTGGAAAGCCTGCACAACGCCCACAGCGGCCGCTATGCGCTGCTCAAACTGACGCAACGGGCCGGCAATGCGCAGTCGCCGCGCTTCCTGCGCCTGGATGTCAAGAGTCGTCCGCTGGACGCCGGCATATCCGGCCCGCTGCAACAGGCCATCGGCCAGACCCTCGGCGCCGGCCAGCAGGTTTTGGTCTACCTCAACCGACGTGGCTTCGCCCCCACCCTGCTCTGCCATGACTGCGGCTGGCTCAGCCAGTGCCCACGCTGCGACGCACGGATGACCCTGCATCAACGTCACAACGAACTGCGCTGCCACCACTGCGGGCACGTCGAGCGACCGCCGCGCAACTGTCCGGACTGCGGCAAGGTGGATCTGCGCCCGGTTGGCGCCGGAACGGAACGCGCCGAGGAGCGCCTGGGCATCCTCTTCCCCGACTATCCGGTGCTGCGTATTGACCGCGACAGCACCTCGCGCAAGGGCGCGATGGAGCAGATGATCGGCACCATCAACCGCGGCGAACCCTGCCTGCTGGTCGGCACGCAGATGCTCGCCAAGGGTCACCATTTTCCGCGCGTCACGCTGGTGGCGATTCTCGATGCCGACGGCGGGCTGTTCTCAGCCGACTTCCGCGCCAGCGAGCGCATGGCCCAGCTGATTGTCCAGGTCGCCGGGCGCGCCGGGCGCGCAGAGGAGCCTGGCAAGGTCATCATCCAGACGCATCTGGCCGACCATCCGCTGCTGGTGCAGCTGACCGAACAGGGTTATTTCGCCTTCGCCGAGCAGGCCCTGTCCGAGCGCCGCGCGGCCGGCCTGCCGCCGTTCAGCCATCTGGCGCTGCTGCGCGCCGAGGCACAGAAGCCCGGCCAGGCCGAAGCCTTCCTTGACGACGCCTGCAACCTCGCCGAACAGTTGCTCGACCAGCTGCAGCTCAACGGCGTCGACCTGCTCGGACCGGTTCCCGCACCGATGGAACGGCGTGCAGGTCGCTACAGGGCGCAATTACTGCTTCAGGGCAACGCACGGGCGACCCTGCACCGGCTGATGGGCGCCTGGGTCCCGATGCTCGAACAACTGCCCGGCGGTCGCACCGTGCGCTGGAGCCTGGATGTCGACCCGATCGATCTGTTCTGATCGCCTGATCGAAACCCGGACTTTTGCCGCCCTGCGCGCCACGCACCTTGAAGCGATACCCATCGCGACCCGATAATGCCGGGTTTTCGCGCACACTTGCGGACTGAGCCGACCATGAAAGACAGCATTCGCCACCTGATCCAGCAAGCCCTCGTCCGCCTGACCGCCGAAGGCGTCCTGCCTGAAGGGCTGACCCCCGCGATTCAGGTGGAAAACACCAGAGACAAGAGCCACGGCGATTTCGCCAGCAACATCGCCATGATGCTGGCCAAACCGGCCGGGCTGAAGCCGCGCGACCTGGCCGAGAAGCTGATCGCCGCGCTGCCGCAGGACGCGCAGATCAGCAAGGTGGAAATCGCCGGACCAGGCTTTCTGAACTTCTTCCAGAACAGCGACGCACTGGCCGAGCGCCTCGAAGCGGCCCTGGCCGATCCAAAGCTGGCAGTGCGCAAGGCGTCGGCGCCCCAGCGCGTGGTGATCGACCTGTCATCGCCGAACCTGGCGAAAGAGATGCATGTTGGCCACCTGCGCTCGACCATTATTGGTGACGCCGTCGGTCGTGTGCTCGAGTACCTCGGCGACGAGGTGATCCGGCAGAACCACGTCGGCGACTGGGGCACCCAGTTCGGCATGCTGCTGGCTTACCTCGAGGAGAAACCGGCGGCGGCGGAAAGCGAGCTGTCCGACCTGGAGCAGTTCTATCGCGCAGCGAAACAGCGCTTCGACGAGTCCGCCGAGTTCGCCGACCGCGCCCGCGAACTGGTGGTAAAGCTTCAAGCCGGGGACGCACAGTGCCTGAGCCTGTGGACGCGCTTCAACGATATTTCCCTGTCGCACTGCCAGAAGATCTACGACCGCCTCAACGTCAAGCTGACCCCGGCCGACGTCAAGGGTGAGAGCGCCTACAACGCCGAGCTTGCAGATATCGTCGAAGCCCTGCGCACTAAAGGTCTGCTCACCGAGGACAACGGCGCGCAGTGCGTCTTCCTCGACGAATTCAAGAACGCCGAAGGCAATCCGCTCCCGGTGATCGTGCAGAAGGCCGGCGGCGGCTACCTCTACGCCACCACCGACCTGGCGGCCATGCGTTACCGCAGCCAGGTCCTGCATGCCGATCGCGCGCTGTATTTCGTCGATCAGCGCCAGGCCCTGCATTTCCAGATGGCTTTCGAAGTGGCGCGTCGCGCCGGCTTCGTCCATGCCGGCATGCAGCTTGAGCACATGGGCTTCGGCACCATGAACGGCGCCGACGGCCGCCCGTTCAAGACCCGCGACGGCGGCACGGTAAAGCTGATCGATCTGCTCGACGAAGCCGAGCAGCGCGCCTATGCCCTGGTCAAGGGCAAGAATCCGGACCTCGATGAAGCCGAGCTGCGCCAGATCGCCCGCGCGGTGGGTATCAGCGCCGTCAAATATGCCGACCTGTCCAAGCACCGCACCAGCGACTATCGCTTCAACTTCGAACTGATGCTGAGCTTCGAAGGCAACACCGCGCCCTACCTGCTCTATGCCTACACCCGCGTGGCCAGCATTTTCCGCAAGCTGGGTCAAGGCATCGATGAGATCGCCGGGCAGATTCAGCTCGAGGCTGAGCAGGAACTGGCGCTCGCCGCCAAGCTCGCCCAGTTCGGCGAAGTGCTGAACAGCGTCGGTGAGAAAGGCGAACCGCACTTGCTGTGCGCTTACCTGTACGATCTGGCCGGGCTGTTCTCCAGTTTCTACGAGCACTGCCCGATCCTCAGCGCCGAACAGCCAGAGCAGAAGCAGAGTCGACTGCGCCTCGCTGCCCTGACCGGCAAGACCCTCAAGCAGGGCCTGGAACTTCTCGGCCTGGAAACTCTGGAGCGCATGTAAGTGGCTGCAAGGAAGAAAGCCGCGCCCAAACGAGGCGCGAGCCGCTATCAGGCGCCGGCCAAACAGGCCGTACCAGGCTGGATCTGGCTGGTCTGTGGCCTGGTCATCGGCGGTTTCATCATGTTTTTGATGAGCCTCGAACCGGGTGGCGAGGAGGTCAAGCGCAACAAGGACGCACCCAAGACCGCGGTCAAGGAGCAGCCCAAGCGCACGCCAGCCAGCGAGCAGGCGACCAAGCCGAAGTACGACTTCTATACGCTGCTGCCGGAGTCGGAAGTGATTCTGCCGCCGGAAGCCAAGCAGCCGGAACCGCCGGCCAAGCCGGTAACGCCGGAGGAAGCAGCGAAGATCGACGAAGCCCGCGCGCAGGCCGCACTCAATGGCCAGGTACCACCGCCGCCGCCCACTGTGGCCAAGGCACCAGTTACCCAGTTCTTTCTGCAGGCCGGCTCGTTCCGCCAGCAGGCGGAGGCTGATCGGGTACGCGCGCAGATCATCCTGCTTGGTCAGGACGTGCGCGTGGAAAGCGTCAAGGTGCGTGATGAGCCCTGGTATCGCGTGCTGGTCGGACCCTTCGGCAGCCGCGAGCAACTGAATGCCGCACAAAAGACGCTGGCCGCCAGCGGCTATAAGAACCTGCTGTTGCAACAGCGGCAGACGCGCTGAACGAAAAACGCCGGGCTTTCGCCCCGGCGTTTTTCATTCTGGCGCAGCAAACCGAATCAGCTTTCCCGCGGCGCGTAGGCAAACACGTCAGCGCGCATCTGATGCGGGTCCATCCCCGCCTCCACCAACGCATCCAGCGTGCCATAGACCATCGACGGCGAGCCGCTGGCATAGATATGCAACGGTTTGAGATCGTTGAAATCCTCGCGAATCGCTTCGTGCAGCATGCCGCAGCGACCTTCCCAGCCGCAGACGTCGCTGACGACACGGTGCAGATGCAGATTGCTCATGCCCTGCCACTCATCCCAGTGCGACAGCTGGTAGAAGTCTTCGGGATGGCGAACACCCCAGTACAGATGCACCGGATGCGAGAACCCGGCTGCGCGGCAATATTCGATGAGACTGTGCATCTGCGCCATGCCGGTGCCCGCTGCAACCAGCACCAAGGGACCGTCCGGCAGTTCTGCCAGATGCGTGTCGCCGAATGGCAGCTGGATCCGCGCAAAGCCCTGCCGCCGCAGGAATGCCAGCAGCTCGATCGCGGATTCCTCACGCGCCAGCACGTGCAGCTCCAGCTCTCGGCCACTGCCGGGAGCAGAGGCGAGGGAAAACGCCGACCACTCACCGTCCTCCCGTTGCAGCAACAGATATTGACCGGCGTGATAGCGCGGCTGGCGACCGGCCGGCAGGCGTAGGCGCAAGCGCACCACATCGCCACCGACCTCTTCGTAGCCACTGAGCTGGCAGCTCAGCTCGCGTACCGGCAATTCGCCGGGCGCCAGCACGCCATCCCAGAGCAGCACGCAGTCTTCCAGTGGCTCGGCCAGGCAGGCCAGCAGCTCGCCGTGATTGCGCACCTCGCCGGCCTGCCGCACACGCCCTTCGACCAGCAGCGAGGCGCAGATGTGGCAATTGCCGTTGCGACAGCTCTGCGGGCATTCGTAGCCCAGACGCCTGGCGGCATCGAGAAATCGTTCGCCGGGCCGCACGTCGAGCACGGCGCCGGATGGCTGCAAAGTAACTTTCATGTGCACGTCTTATCAGTGAACGGGATGACCCGCCAAGGCTTTCGGGCGGGCTCGGGCCCGCCTCTTCGGATATGTCAGTCGATACCCAGCTGCGGCCAGAGTTCATCAACCCGCTGCTTCACCGCCGGGTCCTGAACGATGACCCGCCCCCATTCGCGGTTGGTCTCGCCCGGCCATTTGTGGGTGGCATCCAGGCCCATCTTCGAGCCCAGCCCGGAGATCGGCGAGGCGAAATCCAGGTAGTCGATCGGGGTGTTGTCGATCATCACCGTGTCGCGCTTGGGATCCATGCGTGTGGTGATGGCCCAGATCACATCGTTCCAGTCGCGGGCGTTGATGTCGTCGTCGGTGACGATGACAAACTTGGTGTACATGAACTGACGCAGGAAGCTCCACACGCCGAGCATGACCCGCTTGGCGTGGCCGGGATACTGCTTCTTCATCGTCACCACCGCCATGCGATAGGAACAGCCTTCCGGCGGCAGGTAGAAATCGACGATTTCCGGGAACTGCTTCTGCAGGATCGGTACGAACACCTCGTTCAGCGCCACACCAAGAATCGCCGGCTCATCCGGCGGACGCCCGGTATAGGTGCTGTGATAGATCGGGTTTCGGCGTTGGGTAATGCGCTCAACGGTGAACACCGGGAAGCGGTCGACCTCGTTGTAGTAGCCGGTGTGGTCGCCGTACGGTCCTTCATCGGCCATCTCGCCCGGATGGATATGTCCTTCGAGGACGATCTCGGCGTACGCCGGCACCTGCAGATCGGAGCCGACCGCCTTGACCAACTCGGTGCGCGAACCGCGCAACAGGCCGGCGAAGGCATATTCGGACAGCGTATCGGGCACGGGCGTCACCGCGCCGAGAATCGTCGCCGGATCCGCGCCCAGCGCCACGGCGACCGGGTACGGCCGATCCGGGTACTTCTCGCACCATTCGCGGAAATCCAGCGCCCCGCCGCGATGACTGAGCCAGCGCATGATCACCTTGTTGCGACCGATTACCTGCTGGCGGTAGATGCCGAGGTTCTGCCGCTCCTTGTTCGGCCCCTTGGTAATGGTCAGACCCCAGGTGATCAGCGGTGCGGCGTCGCCCGGCCAGCAGTGCTGTACGGGGATTGTCCCCAGGTCGACGTCATCACCTTCGATGATCACTTCCTGGCAGGGCGCGTCCTTGAGCACCTTGGGCGCCATGCTGATGACCTTCTTGTAGATCGGCAGCTTGCTCCAGGCGTCCTTCAACCCCTTCGGCGGCTCCGGCTCCTTGAGAAACGCCAGCAGCTTGCCGATCTCACGCAGTTCGGAGACATCCTCGGCGCCCATACCGAGGGCGACCCGCTGCGGCGTGCCGAACAGATTGCCAAGCACCGGCATGTCGAAACCCGTCGGGTTCTCGAAGAGCAGTGCCGGGCCCTGCTTGCGCAGGGTGCGGTCACAGATTTCGGTCATTTCCAGAATCGGGGAGACAGCAGCCGTGACGCGCTTGAGCTCACCGCGTTTTTCCAGGCCGCTGATAAAGTCGCGCAGATCGCGATACTGCATGCTTGAGCCTCGCATGGGCCGGCAGGGACGAGGCGCAAAGTTTAGCGCCCGCGTCGGGTTTTCCAAAACCTGCAGACAGACGAAGGCCGGGTTTCCCCGGCCTTGTTGGCAACGACGAGTCGCTTACTTGCGCTTCATGGACATGAAGAATTCGTCGTTGGTCTTGGTGTCCTTGAGCTTGTCGAGCAGGAACTCAATCGCAGCGCTTTCATCCATCGGATGCAGCAGCTTGCGCAGGATCCAGATGCGCTGCAGCTCTTCCTCGCTGGTCAGCAGCTCTTCGCGGCGAGTACCCGAACGGTTGATGTTGATGGCCGGGAAGACACGCTTCTCGGCAATGCGACGATCCAGTTGCAGCTCCAGGTTACCGGTGCCCTTGAACTCCTCGTAAATCACCTCGTCCATCTTCGAGCCGGTCTCCACCAGCGCGGTGGCGAGAATGGTCAGCGAACCGCCTTCCTCGATGTTGCGCGCGGCACCGAAGAAACGCTTGGGCTTCTCCAGGGCGTGGGCATCGACACCACCAGTGAGCACTTTGCCGGAGCTCGGGATCACGGTGTTGTAGGCACGCGCCAGACGGGTGATGGAGTCGAGCAGAATGACCACGTCCTTCTTGTGCTCGACCAGGCGCTTGGCCTTCTCGATCACCATCTCGGCGACCTGCACGTGACGGGTTGGCGGCTCGTCGAAGGTGGAGGCGACCACTTCGCCGCGCACGGTGCGCTGCATCTCGGTCACTTCTTCCGGACGCTCGTCGATCAGCAGCACGATCAGGTGGCACTCGGGGTTGTTGCGGGTGATGTTGCTGGCGATGTTCTGCAGCATGATCGTCTTGCCCGCCTTTGGCGGAGCGACGATCAAGCCGCGCTGGCCCTTGCCGATCGGAGCACAGAGGTCGATTACGCGACCGGTGAGGTCTTCGGTGGAACCGTTGCCGGCTTCCATCTTCAGGCGCTCGTTGGCGAACAGCGGGGTCAGGTTCTCGAAGAGGATCTTGTTCTTCGCATTCTCCGGCCGATCGTAGTTGATCGAGTCGACCTTGAGCAGGGCGAAGTAGCGCTCACCTTCCTTCGGAGGGCGAATCTTGCCGATGATGGTGTCACCGGTGCGCAGGTTGAAGCGGCGAATCTGGCTGGGCGAGACGTAGATATCGTCCGGGCCGGCCAGGTAGGAAGAATCCGCGGAGCGCAGGAAGCCGAAGCCATCCTGGAGAATCTCCAGCACGCCATCACCGGAGATTTCCTCGCCGCTTTTAGCGTGCTTCTTGAGCAGGGAGAAAATCACGTCCTGCTTGCGCGAACGGGCCATGTTATCGATGCCCATCTGTTCGGCCATTTCCAGCAGTTCGGTGATGGGCTTTTGCTTGAGTTCAGTCAGATTCATAGAGAGAGTCAGGAAGGATGTAGAAAGCGATTAGCTTGAGAAGCCGCGCAGCAAGAGACGAACAGGTTCGTTGTGCTTTATGAGGCTGAAGTGCGTCGGCGACGGCGTGCAGAGGGCGACGGAAGAATGCGTCGCGAGGCCGAATTTAGCACCGTGCAGACGAAGCGTCCACCCCGCCGATGAAAAAAGCCCCCGCGACTGCGAGGGCTTTAGAGGGGAACTTCGGCGAAGTCAGATGTTGCTGTCGAGGAACGCCGCCAGCTGCGACTTGGACAGTGCACCGACCTTGGTCGCCTCGACATTGCCGTTCTTGAACAGCATCAGCGTCGGGATACCACGCACGCCGTATTTCGGCGGAGTTTCCTGGTTCTCGTCGATATTGAGCTTGCAAACCTTCAGACGGCCTTCGTAGTCCTTGGCGATCTCGTCGAGTACCGGCGCGATCATCTTGCACGGACCACACCACTCGGCCCAGTAGTCGACCAGTACGGGACCGTCGGCCTGGAGGACGTCCTGCTCGAAACTGCTGTCGCTGACATTGTTGATGTATTCGCTCATGGATTTTCTCCAGGGTCGGAACGGAAAGGTCGCCATCATAGCCCTACTGTGAGCGGATCGAAAGCTGCAGACCCTCGGGTCGGCGACGATCGCCCGCGAGCAGCGCCTCCGTGCGTCAACGACTGCGTTGGCGGATGGGGGCGATCATGTCAGGATGTCTGAGTTTTGCATCGAGACTGCCCAATGCGCCATAACACCGCTGAGACCTTTCCCATGATCGCCGCCCTGGATCTGGGCTCGAACAGCTTTCACATGGTGCTCGCGCGCACCAGCAATGGCGAAATGCGCATCCTCGAACGGCTCGGCGAGAAGGTCCAGCTGGCTGCCGGGATCGACGAAAACCGTCTACTCGACGAGGCCGCCATGCAGCGTGGGCTGGACTGTCTGCGTCGCTTCGCCCAGCTGGTCAATCATCTGCCGCAGGGCGCCGTACGCATCGTCGGCACCAACGCACTGCGTGAAGCGCGCAATCGCGCCACCTTCATCCGCCGCGCCGAAGAGATCGTCAACCATCAGGTCGAGGTCATCTCCGGCCGCGAAGAAGCGCGCCTGATCTATCTCGGAGTGTCGCACACCATCCCGAGCAGTTCCGGCCGCCGACTGGTGGCAGACATCGGCGGCGGCAGCACCGAGTTCATCATCGGCGAAGGGTTCGAATCGCAGCTGCGCGAAAGCCTGCAGATGGGCTGCGTGAGCTACACCCAACGCTTCTTCCGTGACGGCAAGATCACCCCGGCACGCTACGCCCAGGCCTACACCGCCGCGCGGGTAGAGCTGATGGGCATCGAGCATGGTCTGCGCCGGCTCGGCTGGCAGGAATCCATCGGCGCGTCCGGCACCATCCGAGCCGTCGGTCTGGCGATCAAGAGCGGCGGCTTCGGCAACGGCGAGGTCAACCTCGAAGGGCTGGGATGGCTCAAACGCAAGCTGTTCAAGCTCGGCGACGTGGAGAAGATCGACATCGACGGCATCAAGCCGGACCGTCGCGGCGTGTTTCCTGCGGGCCTGGCGATTCTCGAGGCGATATTCGATGCGCTGGAGATCACCAGCATGACCCACTCCGAAGGCGCCCTGCGCGAAGGGGTGCTCTACGACCTGCTAGGCCGTCACCATGACGAGGACATCCGCGACCGCTCGCTGAGCTTCCTGATGGAGCGCTACCACGTCGACATGGAACAGGCCGCGCGAGTCGAAGCCAAGGCGCTGGAGGCGTTCGACCAGGTGGCCGAGACGTGGAGCCTGGATCAGGACTGGCACCGGGAGCTGCTCGCCTGGGCTGCACGGGTGCATGAAGTGGGCCTGGATATCGCGCACTACCACTACCACAAGCATGGCGCCTACCTGATCGAACATTCCGACCTGCCCGGCTTCTCCCGTCAGGATCAACTGATGCTGGCGCTGCTGGTGCGCGGCCACCGACGCAATATTCCGCAGGACAAGTTCGGCGAGACCGGGGTCGATGCCGATGCACTGGTGCGACTGTGCATCCTGCTGCGCTTCGCCATCCTGTTCCATCACATCCGCGGTGCCAACGCCGTCTCCGAGGTGCAGCTAAAGGCGACCGAACGGGGCCTGGAGCTGATCTTCCCGACCGGCTGGCTGGGCGCGAACCCGTTGACCAGGGCCGACTTCGAGGCCGAAGCTGCCTGGCTCGCGCGCGTGGGCTACGAACTGCGGATGAAATGAAACAAGGGCCTAGGGGGCCCTTGATGATACAGGTAACCAGTCTTCGCCTCCTCTAGCCAGGCCGACGCGGCGCGCGCCAGCCACATGCCTGAAAACGCACCGCGGGAAACACCTGACTCAGCGCACGCCGACCTGCGGCCCGGTGAGACGCTCCAGCAACGTACTCTGTATGTTGCGCGCATTCTGATTACCGGTGGGGCTGTTGCGCAGGTAGCTGCCGTCAGGCTGCAGAATCCAGCTCTGGGTGTTATCGCTGAGGAAGCCTTCCAGCTCCTTCTTAACCCGCATCACCAGTTTCTTGCCTTCCACCGGGAAACAGGTTTCCACCCGACGATCGAGGTTGCGCTCCATCCAGTCGGCACTGGACAGGTAGAGCTTCTCGTCACCGTCATTCTGGAAGTAGAACACCCGACTGTGCTCGAGGAACCGGCCGATGATCGAGCGCACATGGATGTTGTGCGAGACACCGGCGATGCCCGGCCGCAGGCAGCACATGCCACGCACGATGAGATCGACGCGCACGCCGGTCTGGCTCGCCTTGTACAGCGCCTTGATCATCTTCGGGTCGGTCAGCGCATTGATCTTCAGAATGATATGCGCGGGCCGCCCCTCGGCCGCGTGCTGGGTTTCCTGCGCGATCAGGTCGAGCAGCGTCTTCTTCAGGGTAAATGGCGCGTGCAGCAGCTTCTTCATGCGCATGGTCTTGCCCATGCCGATCAACTGACTGAACAGCTTGGAGACGTCCTCACACAGGGCATCATCCGACGTCAGCAGGCTGTAGTCGGTATACAGCCGGGCGTTGGCCGCGTGGTAGTTGCCGGTGCCCAGATGCGCGTAACGGCACAGCTCGCCATTTTCGCGACGCAGGATCAGCATCATCTTGGCGTGGGTCTTGTAGCCGACCACGCCATAGATCACCACCGCGCCGGCCTGCTGCAGGCGGCTGGCGAGCTGCAGGTTGGATTCCTCGTCGAAGCGGGCGCGCAGTTCGATCACCGCGGTAACTTCCTTGCCGCTGCGCGCCGCATCGACCAGCGCATCGACGATCTCCGAATTGGCACCCGAGCGATACAGCGTCTGCTTGATCGCCAGCACGCACGGGTCCTTCGCAGCTTCACGCAGCAGATCGACCACCGGCGTGAAGGACTCGAAAGGGTGCAGCAGCAGGATGTCCTGCTTGTTGATCACACTGAATATCTTGTCGCTGTTCTGCAGCAACTTCGGAATTGATGGTGTGAATGGGCTGTATTGCAGCTCCGGGTGGCTGTCCAGCCCGGTGATGCTGAACAGGCGGGTCAGGTTGACGGGGCCGTTGACCCGGTACATTTCGCCCTCGCCCAGACTGAACTGCTTGAGCAGAAAATCGGCCAGGTGCTGCGGGCAGGTATCGGCCACTTCCAGGCGCACGGCATCGCCATAACGACGCGAGATCAGCTCGCCACGCAGCGCGCGTGCCAGGTCCTCGACGTCCTCGGTGTCAACCGAAAGGTCGGCGTTACGGGTGAGGCGGAACTGGTAGCAGCCCTTGACCCGCATGCCGTGGAACAGGTCGTCGGCATGGGCATGGATCATCGAGGAGAGGAAGACGAAGTTGTCGCCGGCGCCGCCGACCGACTCCGGCACGCGGATCACCCGCGGCAGCAGGCGTGGCGCCGGGATGATCGCCAGACCGGAATCGCGGCCGAAGGCATCGACGCCTTCCAGCTCGACGATGAAGTTCAGGCTCTTGTTCACCAGCAGCGGGAACGGATGGGTCGGATCGAGACCGATCGGCGTGACGATCGGCGCAATCTCGTCGCGGAAATAGCGGCGCACCCAGGTCTTGAGTTTGGCCGTCCAGTGCCTGCGGCGAATGAAGCGGATCTGATGCTCGGCCAGCGCCGGCAGAAGCACGTCATTGAGGATCGCGTACTGGCGGTCGACCTGTTCGTGGACCAGCTCGGAGATGCGCGCCAGCGCCTGATGCGGCTGCAGGCCGTCGGCGCCCGCCTGTTCGCGGGCGAAGGTGACGCGCTTCTTCAGTCCGGCGACGCGAATCTCGAAGAACTCATCGAGGTTGCTGGAGAAGATCAGCAGGAACTTCAGCCGCTCCAGCAGCGGATAGGACTCATCCAGCGCCTGCTCGAGCACGCGGACGTTGAACTGAAGCTGCGAAAGCTCGCGATGGATGTACAGCGCACTGTCGTCCAGGTTGGTCACCAGCGCGACCGGCGTCTCCTCGACGACTTCCAGTGGCGCAGACACCACCTCGGGCAACGTCTGTTCCAGCACCTCGCCGACCACGGCGTCCTGCAGATCCTTTTCGCTGAGTCCCTGGTTGATCATCGCTTTGCCTCGAAAGGGCTCACTGGCCCCGTTTTAATTGTTGTGCCGCCTGTTTGGCGAAGTAAGTCAGGATGCCATCGGCCCCGGCACGCTTGAAGCCGACCAAAGACTCAAGGATGACGGCCTCGCTCAGCCAGCCATTCTGGATGGCAGCCATGTGCATGGCGTACTCGCCGCTGACCTGATAGACGAAGGTCGGCGCCTTGAAGGCATCTTTGACCCGCCAGACGATATCCAGGTAGGGCAGACCGGGCTTGACCATCACCATGTCCGCGCCTTCGGCCAGGTCGGCGCCCACTTCGTGCAGCGCCTCGTCACCGTTGGCCGGGTCCATCTGATAGGTATTCTTGTTGCTCTTGCCGAGGTTGGCGGCAGAGCCCACCGCATCACGAAACGGGCCGTAGTAGGCGCTGGCGTATTTCGCCGAGTAGGCCATGATGCGCACGTTGTGGTGTTCGGCCACTTCCAGCGCCTCGCGAATCGCCTGGATACGACCATCCATCATGTCCGACGGCGCGACCACCTGAGCGCCGGCTTCGGCGTGGGACAGCGCCTGGCGGACCAGCGCGTCGACAGTGACATCGTTCTGCACGTATCCGTTGTCGTCGAGAATGCCGTCCTGGCCGTGCGTGGTGAAAGGATCGAGAGCTACGTCGGTGATGATCCCCAGCTCCGGGAAACGCGCGCGCAAGGCGCGAGTGGCGCGCTGGGCGATGCCCTCCGGGTTCCAGGCTTCGGCCGCATCGAGGGACTTCTTCTCCAGCGGTGTCACCGGAAACAGCGCCAGCGCCGGAATGCCCAGCGCCACCAGCTCTTCAGCCTCCTCAAGCAGCAAGTCGATGGACAGGCGCTCCACTCCCGGCATCGACGGCACCGGCTCGCGGCGGTTCTCGCCGTCGAGCACGAACACCGGCAGGATCAGGTCATCGACGGTCAGCACATTTTCGCGCACCAGACGGCGGGAAAAATCGTCACGCCGATTGCGACGCAGACGAGTAGCGGGGAACAGCCGGCTGGCAGGAACGAAACTCACGACGGACTCCTGGCCCGCAGAACGGGCGAATATGACGTTTATAGGCCCGACACATGACGAAATGATGACAACGCCAGGCCGTCGAGCCTCCGAAACCGCGCCCATTGTCGCCAGCCATGCCGGCGACTGCCAGTGCTTTGATCAGGCGCAAACTGCCGCGCCAGACCTGCGGCAATGAACACCGGCGCATCGCGCGAATCCAACGGAACGTGTGGGGCTTACCTGGAACCGTCCCAGGTATTAGCATCGAACGCATCCGCCGTGCCCGACGCAGGGCCGCTGAACTTGACCAGGAGTACCACCATGAACAAGAAAGTCGCCGTGATCCTCTCCGGCTGTGGCGTCTACGACGGCTCGGAGATCTACGAAAGCGTCATCACCCTGCTGCGCCTGGACCAGCGTGGCGTCAAGGTGCAGTGCTTCGCACCGAACATCCCGCAGATGCACGTGATCAATCACCTGACCGGCGACGAGATGCCGGAGTCGCGCAACGTGCTGACCGAGTCCGCTCGCCTGGCCCGCGGCGAGATCAAGGATCTGCGCGAGGCGCGCGCCGAGGATTTCGACGCGCTGATCATCCCCGGCGGTTTCGGCGCCGCGAAGAACCTCTCCAATTTCGCTACCGAAGGCGCCAGCAGCAAGGCACTGCCGGATGTCGTGGCGCTCGCGCAGGCCTTTGCCGAGGCACGCAAGCCGGTCGGGATGATGTGCATCGCGCCGACCATGGCCGCGCAGATCTTCGGCGCCGGCGTGGTCTGTACCCTTGGCAGTGACGAGGCCGATGCCGCCAAGGCGGTCGCGCAGATGGGCGCCGAGCATCAGGCGTGCGAAGTCAGCGACATCGTCGTGGACAAGCAGCATCGACTGGTCACCACACCGGCGTACATGCTGGCGCAATCCATCAGCGAAGCCGCTTCGGGCATCTACAAGCTGGTCGACCGGGTACTGGAAATGACCACCGAAGACTGATCCGAACGCCGCCAAATGATCCCGGGTCCGCCCGGGATTTTTTTGCGCGAAAGCCGCCAAAGCCGCGGCTGCTCGTGCCGCCACTCTGTTCAGCGCGAACATCCTCGGGCAGCTTGATCGCTCATCCACAGGAACGCCGACCATGAACCACGACGACGCCCTGCTCGCCGAGCAGGCCCAGGCGGTACGCCAGATGTTCGAACGCATCCCCTTCAACCAGGCGCTGGGCATCGAGCTGGACGAGGTATCGACCTCCCAGGTCGTCATGCACCTGCCGATGAAGCCGGAGCTGGTCGGCAACTTCGTCCACGGCATCTTGCATGGCGGGGTCATCGCCTCGCTGCTGGACGTGGCCGGCGGGGCGATGGCAATGCTCGGCGCCTTCGACAAGCATCGCCATTTGACCACCCAGGAGCGCGCCGCACGGCTTTCCCGGCTGGGAACCATCGATCTGCGCATCGACTACCTGCGCCCAGGCCGAGGCACCCGCTTCAGTGCCAGCGCGATGCTGCTGCGCTCGGGCAACAAGGTCGCAGTGGTGCGTTCTGAGCTGCACAACGAACTGGGCACCCTGATCGCCGTGGGCACCGGCACTTATCTTTGCGGTTGATCAGCCGATAGGAGATTGGCGGCCAGGGCGACCTCTCGTACACTCTGCCGCAGATGGCCATGCGCCACTATTCTCACGAGGCAGGACGCCCGACTGTTCGAGTGCCGCCGCGTGTCCAGACTTCTGTTTTCCGACCTTCCCGCCGACCAGATTGCCCTGCTCGGCCACAGTCACGACCCTCTGCTGGTCGTTCTCTCCTACCTCGTCGCCAGCGCGGCGGCGTTCACCGCACTGGCGCTGGCCAAGCGGGTCAGCCGCAGCGGCAGCCCGCGCGGCCGCGACTTGTGGCGTTGGGTCGGCGCGTTCGCTCTGGGTGGCGGCATCTGGTCGATGCACTTCATCGGCATGCTGGCCTTCAGCGCGCCACTGGACATCAGCTACGACCATCGCATCACCCTGCTTTCGCTGCTGATCGCCATGGCCGTGTCCTATGTGGTGATGCATCTGCTCGGCCGCGATCGCCTCAGCGTGCCGCAGTACGCGCTGGCCGGCACGGCCGCCGGCATCGGCATCGCCGCCATGCACTACACCGGGATGGCGGCGATACGCTCGCTGGCCACGCTCTACTACGCACCGCTGGCCTTCGCTGCCTCTGTTCTGATCGCCATCGGCGCCTCGATCGCCGCGCTGGTGCTGGGATATCACTTCCGCGCCAGCCAGAGCCGGCACCAGCACTGGCAGCGCCTGCTCTGCAGCATGTTGATGGGCGCGGCGATCGTTTCGATGCACTACACCGGCATGCATGCGCTGATCCTGGCAGTCCCCGCCCACATGCTGGAGCACACCGCCCCGTTCGGCAGTCATGGCGGCCAGCATGCCGTCCTCGCCTCGGCAATCGGTCTGGTCGCGCTGCTGGTGATCGTCACCGGCATCGCCGCCAGCTGGGCCGAGCAGCGCTTCAGCGAGCAACGCCAGGCACTCGACCAGGCCGAGCACCAGCTCAACGCGATGACCCATTACGACCCGCTGACCAACCTGTTCAACGGTCGCGCCTTCACCGAGATGGTCACCCAGGTCCTGGCCGCGCGCGAGGAACGTCAGGCGCTGGCCGTGCTGGTGGTGGATCTGGACAACTTCAAGCGCATCAACGACAGCCTCGGCCACCGCAGCGGCGACCTGGCATTGCAACAGGCGGCGCATCGAATCCGCGCGGTACTCGGTCAGCACGACATGCTGGCGCGCTTCTCCGGCGACGAGTTCTGCGTCTTGACCCTCGGCCAGTGGGAGCAGGCCCAGGCGCTGGCCAACCACATCCTCGAACAGCTGCGCCCGCCCTTCACCCTCGGCGACACCCAGCTGCGCCTGACCGCCAGCATCGGCATCAGCCAGTACCCCGAAGACGGCCTGAACTTCGATGCGCTGTTCCGCCACGCAGGCCTCGCGGTCGGCCAGTGCAAGGCCAGCGGCCGCAACCGCAGCCTGCGCTTCAACCCCGCGCTGGAACTGCGCGCCCAGGAGGATCTGTCGCTGGAACAGGACCTGCGCCGGGCACTGAACGATAACCTCCTCAGCGTGAACTATCAGCCCATCGTCGATGGCCGCAGCGGCGAGCCGGTGAGCCTCGAGGCGCTGGTGCGCTGGCAGCATCCGCAGCAGGGTTTCATCAGCCCCGAGCGCTTCGTCGGACTGGCCGAGCAACACGGTTTCGTCGCCGAGCTGGACGCCTGGGTCGCGCGCCGCGCCTGTGCCGACCTGGTCGCCTTGCTCGATGAGGGCCACGACCTGCGGGTAGCGGTCAATTGCTCAGCGCTCAACCTGTCCAATCTGCAGATGCCGGAGGTCGTCGCGCGCATTCTCGAGCGTACCGGTCTCGACCCGGCGCGGCTGACCGTGGAAGTCACCGAGAATGCGCTGATGAACAGCCTTGGCGCGGCGGTGCGCACCCTCGATGCCGTCCGTGAGCTCGGGGTGAAGGTGTCCATCGATGATTTCGGCAGCGGCTATTCCTCGCTGGCCTACCTGCGCAAGCTGCCGGTGGACACCCTCAAGGTCGACCGCGCCTTCGTTCAGGAAATCGCCGAGCAGGCCAATGACCGCGCCATCACCGCGGCGATCATCGCCATGGCGCATAAACTCGGTCTCAAGGTGGTGGCCGAAGGCGTCGAGGAGGAGGTTCAGCTGGCCTACCTGCGCGAAAACGGCTGCGATTACATCCAGGGCTACTACCACAGCCGCCCGCTCCCATTGTCGGCACTGCGCGACTGGCTGGCCGCGCGGCAGCCGCTCACTGCGGGCGCGACAATCGCGTGAGCAGGCGATCCAGGGAATTGGCGAAGGCCTGGCGGTCGCGCTCGCTGTAGGCCCCCTGGCCGCCGCCCATCTGGCCCTGATCGCGTAGATCGGTGAACAGGTTGCGCACCGCCAGCCGCTCGCCCATGTTGCGCTCGTCGAACTCGCGACCGCGCGGGTCGAGCGCCGCGACGCCCTTCTTCACCAGTCGATCGGCCAGCGGAACGTCGCTGCAGATCACCAGGTCACCCGGGGCGGCATGTTCGACCAGATAGTCATCGGCTGCATCCGGCCCGCTCGGCACCACGATCAGCCGCACGCAGGCGAACGCCGGCTTGACCTGGCTCTGGCCGGCAACCAGCAGCACCTCGAACCGCCGTTTGAGGGCGAACTTGATCACCTGGTCCTTGGCTGCGCGCGGGCAGGCATCGGCATCGATCCACACGCGCATGGCGGTTGCCTCGCTCATGCCACCGCGCGCCTTACGGTCGCCAGCAGCGCCGCCGCGCCGGCGAACATTGCGGCGAAACTGCGGTTGACCAGGCGCTGCTGACGCGGCGTGCGCAACAGCCGCAGCACTTTCGCCGCCAGCCCGGTGTAGCCGGCCATGACGATCAGGTCGACCACCACCATGGTCGCGGCCATCTCGCTGTATTGCAGCAGCAACGGCCGCTGCGGGTCGAGAAACTGCGGCAGTACGGCGAGGATGAAAACGATTGCCTTGGGGTTGCTGGCGTTGACCACAAACCCGCGCAGCATCAGGCTCAGCGGCCTGCCGATGGCCCGCGGGGCGGCGGAATCATCCAGCGCCTCGGGCTGCGCCTGCCACTGCTTCCAGGCCAGCCAGAGCAGATAGCCGACGCCGAACCACTTGATCAGGCTGAATGCCAGTTCCGACGTGGCCAGCACCGCACCGACGCCCGCCGCGACCACGGCGATCTGCAGCACCAACGCCAGCTGCAGGCCGATGGCATTCCAGTAGCCGCGCCAGAAGCCGTACTGCAGCCCGCAGGACATCGACGCGATGGCGCCGGCACCCGGGGACAGGCTGATCACCCAACAGGCAACGAAGAACGCGAGCCAGGATTCCAGGGACATGCTGATTACCTCCATTCAACGAGCGCCGGCCGCCCGGTCGGCGCTTCGGTTCAGTCCGGCGAGCCCTTGCCCAGCTTTACCGGCTCCTTGAGCTTGCGCTTCATCGCCTTGCGCATGCGAATGTTCAGTGCCTCGACGCCCAGCGAGAAAGCCATCGCGAAGTAGACGTAGCCCTTCGGCACATGCACATCGAAGGCTTCGGCGATGAGCAGCGTACCGACGACGATGAGGAACGACAGCGCCAGAATCTTCAGCGTCGGGTGCTTGTCGATGAACTCGCTGATGGTACCGGCAGCCAGCATCATCACCAGCACCGCGATGACGATCGCCGCGACCATCACCGGGACGTTCTGCACCAGACCGACCGCCGTGATCACCGAGTCCAGCGAGAAGATGATGTCGATCACCGCGATCTGCAGGATGATCCCGATAAACCCGGCCTTCACCACGGCGCCGCCCGCAGCCTGCTCCTCTTCCTCGCCTTCGACGCTGTGCCAGATCTCCATGGTGCTCTTGAACAGGAGGAACAGGCCTCCGAAGAACAGGATCAGGTCGCGCCCGGAAACGCCCTCGCCCAGCACCGTGAACAAGTCATTGGTCAGGCGCATCACCCAGGCGATGGATAGCAGCAGCAGGATCCGCGTGCCCATGGCCAGCGCCAGGCCGAAGAAGCGCGCCTTCGGCTGCTGCTCCTTGGGCAGGCGGCTGACCAGAATCGAAATGAAGATGATGTTGTCGATGCCGAGGACGATTTCCAGGGCGGTCAGGGTCAGAAAGGCGACCCATATCTCAGGGTTGCTGAGCCATTCCATGAGGGTTCTTACTCGTTGGGGTTACGGTTATAGAGTTGCACTTCGCTGCCACGCCAACGGCGTACGGCCTTCTGGAAGAACAGGCTGTTGGGCACCTGCACGATGGCGCCGGTGCCGGCTTCGGCCACCTCTTCCAGGGTGGTGTAGACAAGATTGATGTCGATGACCCGCCCCTTGACGATCGGCTTGTCGAACGCCTCGACAATCTCCACCACATCTCCCAGCCGGAACGGGCCGACAGTGAGGATGAGCACCGCACAGAGCAGGTTGGACAGCACGCTCCAGATCGCGAAAAACGCGATGGCCGCCACCGCGACGAACCCGGAGATGGCTGTCCACAGCACGGTGGCAGAGACGCCGAAGCGCTCCAGTACCATGAGCAGCGCGCCGCCGATGATGAACCAGCGGATGCCACCGCGCACCGGGATCAGCAATTCCGGCGGCAACGGATAACGCGACGACAGCCGAGTCAGTCCACGGGCGACCAAGCGTTGCAGGACATAGGCGACCAGCAGGATCAACAGCACCTGCAAGCCCAGCATCCACTGCAAGCGCCATTCTTCAACCAATGTCAGCCAGGGTTCGCTCATGCACTGGCCTCCAGTTGCGCCTGCAGGCTCTCCAGTATTTCCAGCGCCTCCAGCCAGGCTTCCTCCAGCTCGCCTTCGCGAACCTTCAGCTCGGCCTGCTTGGCCAGCAGCTCACGCAGCTCGTCCTTGCGAGCAGACTCATAAAGCGCACTGTCGCCCAGCTGCGCCTCGAGCGTCGCCAGCTTCTCGTGCACCATCGCCAGATCCTTCTCCAGTTTGTCCGCCTGGCGCTTGTGCGGCGCCAACTGCTGGCGCAGGGCGGCGGCGGCCTGGCGCTGGGCGCGCTTGTCGGTCTTGTCCGCCGCAGGCTCGCCGCTGGCCACGGGTTGCTGGCGCGCACGGTAATCCACCAGCCAGCGTGCATAGTCCTCAAGGTCGCCGTCGAAACTCTGCACCTGACCGTCGGCGACCAACAGGAACTCGTCGGTGGTGCTCTTGAGCAGATGACGGTCGTGGGATACGACCAGCACCGCACCTTCGAAATCCTGCAGGGCCAGGGTCAGCGCCAGGCGCATTTCCAGGTCGAGGTGGTTGGTCGGTTCGTCGAGCAGCAACAGGTTGGGCTTGCCCCAGGCGATCAGCGCTAGCGCCAGGCGCGCTTTCTCGCCGCCGGAAAAATTCAGCACCGGCTCGTCGCAGCGCGCGCCGCGGAAATCGAAGCCGCCGAGAAAATCACGCAGCGTCTGCTCGCGCTCGGCCGGAGCGATGCGCTGCAGGTGCAGCAAGGGGCTGGCCTTGGGATCGAGCGAATCCAGCTGATGCTGGGCGAAATAGCCGACCGCCAGGTTCTCGCCGCGCTGCAGGCGGCCGGACAGCGGGGCCAGTTCAGCGGAGAGTGTCTTGATCAGCGTTGACTTGCCGGCACCATTCGGCCCCAGCAAACCAATGCGCGCGCCGGGCACCAGCTGCAGCTTGACCTTGTCCAGCACCACCTTTTCGCCGTAGCCGAGGCGCCCTTCGGCGAGGTCCAGCAAGGGGCTGGACACCTTGTCCGCCTCGCGGAAGCGGAAGTCGAACGGCGAATCCACGTGCGCCGGCGCCAGTTCTTCGAGGCGCTCCAGCGCCTTGATCCGGCTCTGGGCCTGGCGTGCCTTAGTCGCCTGGGCCTTGAAGCGGCGGATATAGCTTTCCATGTGGGCGCGCTGCGCCTGCTGCTTCTCGAAGGCTTGCTGCTGCTGCGCCAGACGCTCGGCGCGAGTTCTTTCGAAGGCCGAGTAGCCGCCGCGGTAGAGCGTCAGTTTGCGCTGTTCCAGATGGATGACGTGATCGACCACCGAGTCGAGGAAGTCGCGGTCGTGGGAAATCAGCAGCAAGGTGCCGGGGTAGCCCTTGAGCCAGTCCTCGAGCCAGAGGATCGCATCAAGATCCAGGTGGTTGGTTGGTTCGTCCAGCAGCAACAGGTCGGACGGGCACATCAGTGCCTGGGCGAGGTTGAGACGCATGCGCCAGCCACCGGAGAAGCTGCTGACCGGCAGCGCCATCTGCTCGTTGGCAAAGCCCAGCCCGGCGAGCAGCTTGCGCGCGCGGGCGTCAGCGCTGTAGCCGTCGACGTTGTCCAGCTCGGTGTGCAGACGCGCCAGCGCATTGCCATCGTGGGCCTGTTCGGCGGCGGCAAGCTCGCGCTGAATGCGCCGCAGCTCGACGTCGCCATCGAGCACATAGTCCACCGCCAGGCGATCGAGGGTATCGATCTCCTGGCGCATGTGCGCGATGCGCCAGTCCGGCGGCAACTGGCAATCGCCGCCGTCGGGCACCAGCTCGCCACGCAGCAGCGCGAAGAGGGTGGATTTGCCAGCGCCATTGGCGCCGATCAGGCCGGCCTTCTGGCCGGGGTGCAGGGTCAGCTCGGCGCCTTCCAGCAAACGCTGAGGGCCACGCTGTAGAGTGAGGTTCTGGAGTCGGATCATAATGCTGGCGAGTTTATCAGTTCGCCTGGAAAGCCAGCCGGGCCACCCGCAAAAAAAGGCGTACCACTTATGCCCAACCTGGATCTCTGGACGTTTGCCCTCAACTGCTACGCACGAGAGGGGGTCGAGACTGCCTGCCTGGAACTGCAAAGTCAGGGGGCGGACGTCTGTGTGCTGATCTGCGCGGCCTGGCTGGAAGCGCGCGGGGTGGCCTGCAATCTGGAGCGGATGTGTGTGCTGGAAGAGGTCGCCGCACCCTGGCGACACATAGTGGTGGAGCCGCTGCGCGAACTGCGTCAGGCATGGCGCTCGCCGGCTGAACAGGACGAAGCGCTGCGAGAACTGCGCAAAACACTCAAGACACTGGAACTGCAAGCCGAGCGCAGCCTGCTGGAACGGCTACAGACGGCAAGCCGCGAATGGGACGAAAGCGCTGACGCCAACCAGTGGTTGAGCACTCTTGCGCCGAAAGGTAGTTGCCGCGTTGCGCTGGAAACCCTGCGCAACGCGGCCTATCAGACTCAGCTGGAGCTGGCCGGTGTCTGAGTCGCGGTGCGCTTGGCTGCAGGTTTGCGAGTGGCAGGCTTTTTCGCCACGGCCTTGGCGGCGGGCTGCGCAGTCGCAGGCTTGGCCGCTGAGTCAGCCGCGGCGGGCGCTGCACTGTCAGCTGATTGCGCGGCCGCAGCGGGTTTGGACACAGTAGCCGAGCGGGCGCGAGCCGGTGCCTTGGCCGGTGCAGGACGTGAGGCTGCAGGCTTGGCCGCGGCACCGCCAGCTGGAGTCTTCGCTGCTGTCTTGGCCGGTGCTTTCGTTAGAGCCTTGGCTGGCGTTTTAGCGGCCGGCGCTGTCGCTGCCTTGGTGGTCGGAGCCTTGGCGGATGCTGCTGCCGATTTGGCTGCAGTCGAGGCGGCCTTGCTGGCCGGCTTGCGCGCAGCCGGACGGGAGGTTGCGGCGGGCTTGACGGCCGTCGCCTGCTGCTGGGCGCGCAAGGCCTTGTCAGCGTCATCTGCGACCTTGCGGATGCCCTGAGCCAGCTTCAGGCTCTGCTCGGCATCGCGCTTGAGGTCGGCCAGGTAGGTCAGGGTTTCGCTCTGCCGGCTCTGCAGCAATGCAAGGGATTCTTCCAGCTCGCCGAGCCGGGAGCGCGCTTTGGTCTGCGCCTTGGTCTTGCCCGTGCTGCCGGCCTCGTCGAGCTTGGCGCGCGCCTTGGTCAATTTGTCTTGCGCCTTGCCACGCTGCTTTTGCAGCTTGGCGAGCGCACTTTCGGCATCCTTGATCGCCTGGCTGCAGGCTTTGTCCAGATGCTCGATGAGACTGTGGGAAAGCTGCTGCAACAGATGCAGCGGAGTGGTGACCGAATTCTTCTTCGCGGGCATGAAAGTGCCTCCTGGCGGGAACGATGCCCCCATACTAGACGGCCCGCCAGGTGGCCGCCAGGGGACGCGAAGCGCCATACCCGCCGCAGCGGATGGAAGATCTCAGGCCGGAGCAGCCGCCTGCTTGTGCGCGGTATGCAGCACCTCGATCAGGCAGTCTTCCAGCTCGAACCGCTCATGCAACAGCTGACCGAGTTTCTTGAGCTCATCGGCCAAGCCCGGGCTACCCAGGCAATCGCCCTTCTCGCAACGATCGTTGAAGCCCAGCGAGACTTGGGTGATGGTTTCGATACGCGGATATATCTGCTTGGCCAGTTCGATGGCGCGAGCATCACCGAAGGCTTCGGCCTCGGCGAGCAGTTGTTCATAGATTTCGAAGTGGCCGGCAGAGACGTAGTCGACCAGATATTCGCAAAACCGCTGCAGGGCCTGGCGAGCGGCGGCATCGTCACGCTCGGTATGCAGCCCGTCGTACGCATTGATAAGCGCGTGGCGCTCGTTCAACCAACGGTCGATCAGCAGATGTACACCACCCCAGCGTTCCTGGGCATTCCGACAGCTCTCGAGCATGATGACCTCACTTCCCTAATCGATGTTGCTTTACGCCATTCCGAGACGTTTTTGTCTTTCGGTATCGGCCTTTGGGTGAGTGACGGTGACGAGTGGCAAGAATCCGTCACCGCACGAGCAGACTATGCCGCGCTGCTCGAAGCATCAAGCAAAATGCCGACGAATCTTGCGAGCGCAGCGGCACCGGGTGGATGCCGCACGTCGAGAAGAAGACCGCACAAGCGTGACGGGAGTTCGCCGGGGGAAGGTAAAGATCGGTTCAGTCGCGACGCAGCAGTTGCCACGCACAGACGATGGCCATGCCGATGAAGCCCAGCAGGCTCCACTCGGGGATGCTCAGGCCGAGCATGGTCCAGCTCACCTCGGCGCACTCGGCGGTACCGTGCAGCACCAGCCGCGCGATCTCCTGGAATGGCAGCGCCTCCATCATGTATTCCAGGCTCGGCAGGCAGCTCGGCAGCTGATCGGCCGGCACGCTCTGCAACCAGATCTGGCGAATCGCCGTGGCCGCGCCGGCAGCCACGAAGAGCAAGGCGAAACCGGAGTAGACACGCCGCCCCGTCTTTGCCGGCCCGTGAATCGCCGCCGCCAGGCAGAAAAGGCCGAAACCGATGACGCAGATGCGCTGGACAATACACAGTGGGCAAGGCGCAAGCCCCATCACGTGCTCCATGTAGAGCGCGATGGTGATCAGCAGGGCGCTGCCCAGAGAGGCGAGAGCGAACAGGGAACGAGGGCTGGCCAGGCGCATGATGGCTCCACTAGCTGGAAAAGTTCGCTACGGTAGTGGAAACGTCGATAGGCTTACAAGCTGCGCGGCAGCGTCAGGCCCGCCACATGGCGGACCTGACTAACCGATCACAAGGTGGCCGGGAGATTGCGATCGAGCAGAACCACGCCCTGCTGGAATAGCCGATTGCTGCTTTCGGTATCACCCAGCTGAGCCAGCAGCCGCGCCAGCTCGGCACAGGTTTCCGGACGATGATCGAAGCGCAGACTCGCCTCCAGGTAATCACGCGCCTTGCCCCACAGCTCGTTGCGCAGGCTGATCCGCCCCAGCGCCAGCAGCAGCACCGGGTTCTGTGGATGATCCTTGAGCCAGCCTTCGGCGTGTGCGAGCTGGCGCGCCGGATCGCGGCCCTGCACCCTTCCATAGCGTTCGACCAGGCGATCATCGAACTGGCGTTTGATCGCCGTGTAGAGCACCTCTTCGGCCTTCACCTGGGCGCCGAGACGAGCGAGCCCATCCGCATACGCACGCACCACCAACGGCTCGCTGCGCAGCGCGCTGGGCACAGTCTGCCAGCGCTGGTTCAGCGCTTCGAGGCTGGTCTCGGCAGGCAGTTCGGACGGCTGACCGGCCTGTTCCACCGCGGCAGTCCAGGCCAGCACTTCCAACTCGTTCAGGCGTGCCGGTGGCAGCACGCGGTGCTTGCGCAGCTCCGGCAGCAACCGGCACAGCGCCGACCAGTCCTCCAGCTGCACGTAGAGTTGCTGGAGCAAGGTAAGAACGTAAGGGTGACGCGGATGGTCGTTTTGCAGTTCACCAAGCGATGCGCGCGCCTCGACATACTGGCCGCGGGCGATCTGCAGCTGCGCCTGCGTCAGGCCGATCGCCAGCGCCGCCTCGGGCTCGCGCTCGCGCGCCTTCTGCAGCAGCTCGTCGCTCTGCGTATATTCACCCAGCTCATTGGCTGCGCGCGCAGCACCCAGGTAATGCACCAGCGGCTGCTGATCCTTTTCTGCCGCCAACTGCAGATGCCCCAGCGCCGGCGCCCACTGCCCCTCGGCAAGCTCGCGCAACCCACGGCGAGAAGCCTTATCCACCCGCCGGGCGCGGTGCCGGCGCGACCAGGGGTTGACCAGCGCCCCGGAGACCTGCAGCAGCCCGAGCAACCAGTGCACCACCATGGCCACCAGCCAGAGGCAGGCGACCAGGCCGAGGAATACCCAGAAGCTGGATTCGTAGCGGAACTGGTCGTAGGTGATCAGCACGTAGCCGGCACTCTGGCTGATTGCCCAGCCGAGAAAGCCCGCGATCGCCAGCAGAAGGATGAATACAAGAGCCAGACGTTTCATGTGCGCTGAGCCTCCTGCGCCTCATTCTCGGCCTCGGGCTGAGCCGGCGAATCTGAGGATTCAGACGATTCCGGCGCTTGCGCGTCATCGCCGCGCTCACGCTTCTGCACGTAGCCCTGCAGCGCCTGCAATGCTGGCGCGAGATCAGGCAGGGTCACCTCCACCTCGCGCCGTGACAGCTCGTCGAGACGCTTGCGCAGGCCACTCGCCTGGCCATTGTCTTCGCTGAAGTGATCCTTGAGCACAGAGCTGGCCTGTTCCAGCGACTGCCGGTAGACCTCGGCATTGCCATTGAGCACCGCCCACTGGGCCTGCTCGATGGCCAGCGAAAGGGCCAGTCGCACCTGCCCCAGGGTCTGCCCGGCGAGCAGCGGCTTGACGTCGCCACTGGCATCGAACTCCACACGCACATAGCGCGTCAGCTCGTTCAGCCAACGCTGCCAGCGGCTGTCCTGCGCGCTTTCCGACTGCGCCTCGCCATTGACGAATTCCGGTGCCAGCGCGCTGAGCTGAGCGGTCTGCCCGCGCAAGGCGCCGAGCTGCAGAAACAGCCCGGTGCGATCGAGCTCCGGCAGGCTGCGCAGGGCCTCGAGCCCTTCCAGCAGTTTCTGCCGCGTGCTGTAGGCACCGGGGTCGTCCTGCTTCTGCAGAATCAGGTCAGCTTCGTGCACCAGCATCTCGGCGCTGTTCACGTCCTGCATGGCCGAGAGCTGCAGCATTGCCATGCGCAGCAGGTGTTCGGCCTCGGCCAGGCGCCACTCTTCGCGACTGGCACCGAGCACCTGCTCGACACGCCCGGAAAGGCGCTGTTGATCGCTCTGCAATGTCGCCAGCAAGCGCCGCCGCTCCTCCAGCTCGCTAGCCGAAGGCAGCTGCTCCAGCCGGCCCAGACGTGCCGCCAGCTCACGCTCACGCTCGGCCAGCTGGCGAGTCTTCTCATCGGCACTCTGCAGGGCTTCGAGCTGACGATCCTCGCCGGCGCCAAGCTGCTGCAGCTGCCAGACGCCATAGCCGCCAAGCGCCACACCGCCCAGGCCGACCAGCAAGGCCAGAGCCGCAAGAGACTTCCCGCCACCGCTGGACGCCGGCCTGGATGGCGCAGGCTTGGCGGGTTTGACCGGATCAACAGCGGGGGTCGGCTCACTGGCGGGGGGTTGCAGCGGTTCTTTCTTGGAGTCTGCTTCGCTCACGTTTCCATCCTTTGCTTCAGGAGGCGGTCACCGCGGTTTCCCGCAACGCCGCCAGCAAGGCCGCGACGCTGGCGCCGCGGCAATCCACAATTCGTTTGGCGCCCAGCTGCCGAGCCATCTCCGCCACCCGCGGACTGGGTACGAACAAGGGTAGCTCAAGCATTTCGGGCCAGGTATCGGCCGCCAGCTCACGCAGCGACAGCAAACCCTGCCCACTGCTGACCACCAGGCCGTTGAGCCGTTCCGAGCGGAGCGTGGCGGCGAGTGTTCCCGCGGGGTAATCGGGCAGGTAGCGCCGGTACAGTTCGAGGATATCCACCTGCACCCCGCGCGCGCGCAATGTCTCGGCGAGCAGCTCGCGGCCGCCCTCCCCACGCAGGATCAGCACCTTCGGATCGGGTCGTACCAACGCCTCGCCGAGCCGCGGCAGCGCCAGCAGCGCCTCGCTGTCGTCGCCGCGCTCCGGCCAGCTGGCGTCCAGTCCGTAGTCGGCGAGTATCGCGCCGGTAGCGGCACCGACGCTGAACCAGGCTGGGCCGAGCGGAGGTTGCGGCCAATAGCGATCGAGTAGCTCGATACCCAGCCGGGCCGCCGGCTTGCTGACCACGATGACCGCGCAGTAGCGATCCAGCTCGAGAATCGTCGCGCGCTGCTCGGCGGCTTCCGGCAAGGGTTCGATCGCCAGCAGCGGCAGGCTGGCACTGTGAATCCCGGCTTCAGCCAGTACGTCCGCAACCGCGCCACACTCCTCGGCCGGCCGGGTCAGCAGCAGACGCCAGCTGGTCACGCGTGACCAGCCTCGCCGTAGACTGCCTGGAGAATCTGCTCCGCGCCCTGATCCAGCAGCGCTTCGGCAACCTGCACACCCAGCGCCTCGGCATCGGCGGCGGGCGCACGGCCCTCGGCGCGCAGCAGCACGGTGCCGTCCGGCTGGCCGACCAATCCGCGCAACCACAGCTGCTCGCCTTCGAGCACCGCGTAACAGGCGATCGGCACCTGGCAGCCGCCGTTCAAGCGCTTGTTCAAGGCGCGCTCGGCGACGACACGTGTCGCGGTCGGCGCGTGGTTCAGGCATTCCAGCAGCGCATGCAGTTCGCTGTCGGTGGTACGGCATTCGATGCCGACCGCACCCTGACCGCCGGCCGGCAGGCTCTCGTCGACGCTTATGCTGGAGCGGATGCGTTCACCGAAGCCAAGGCGGATCAGCCCGGCGGCAGCGAGAATGATGGCGTCGTACTCGCCAGCATCGAGCTTGGCCAGTCGGGTGTTAACGTTGCCGCGCAGGAACTGGATCTTCAGGTCCGGCCGACGCGCCAGCAGCTGGGCCTGACGGCGCAGCGACGAGGTGCCGACCACACTGCCGGGCGGCAGCGCATCGAGGTCGTCGAAATGATTGGAGACGAAGGCGTCGCGCGGGTCTTCGCGCTCGCAGATGCAGTACAGGCCCAGCCCTTCGGGAAACTCCATCGGCACGTCCTTCATGGAGTGCACGGCGATGTCCGCTTCGTTCTCCATCAGCGCTGTTTCCAGCTCCTTGACGAACAGGCCCTTGCCGCCGATCTTCGCCAGCGGCGCGTCAAGCAGCTTGTCGCCGCGGCTGACCATCGGCACCAGGCTGACCTTCAACCCTGGGTGCGACGCCTCCAGGCGCGCCTTGACGTATTCGGCCTGCCACAGGGCCAGGGCACTCTTGCGGGTAGCGATGCGAATTTCGCGAGACATGGGCAATTCCAGAACAGTGAATTGCCGGCGATGATAACAGGCCGGACAACCAGCCTGGGTTGGCCGGAATCAAGTAAAAGGTGGTGTCACGCCACCGCGCCGGCGCCCGCCAGCTGCATGAGCTGACGGCCTCCAACGCAGCGAACCGTACTGGTTCAGAGGTTCTGCATCAGCTTGCGCACACCGGCCACATGGCGACGACTCACCGTCAGCGCCTCACCCTCGAGTCCCTTGAGGAACAGCTGAAAATGCCCGAGCGGCGTGCGCTGCAGGCGCTCGATACGATCACGGAACACCAGCGCGTTGCGGTGGATACGCACGAAGCGCTCGCCGAACTCGTCTTCCAGAGACTTCAACGGCTCGTCCAGCAGCACCTCGCCACCGATATGGCGCAGGGTGACGTACTTGTGGTCGGCGATGAAGTAGATCACGTGGTCCAGCGGAATCAGCTCGATGCCCTTGCGGGTACGCGCGCTGATGTGGGTGCGAGGCCCGGCACCGGAAACCGCTGCCGGCCGGGTCAACGCAGCGAGCTGCACTCGGTTCGGCCGTTCCGCCTTCTTCAAGGCCTCGGTGAGGTGTTCCGGGCGCACCGGCTTGACCAGATAGCCAACCGCGCTGACCTGGAAAGCCTCCAGAGCAAATTCATCATGGGCAGTACAAAAGATCACGGCAGGCGGCGCATCCGTCTCGCAAAGCCTGGCTGCGACCTGCAGGCCATCTAGCCCCGGCATGCGGATATCCAGCAGCACGACATCAGGGCGCAGTTCCTCGATCAGCGTCAGTGCTTCTTCGCCATTGCTGGCAGCGGGCTCGAGGACACGATAGCCGTCGAGGTCACCTACCAGTCGGCTGAGGCGCTCGCGGGCTAGAGGTTCGTCATCGACAATCAGGACATTCATATAGATCTGGCTTCCTGCGTTTGTCTCGCACATGGATAGCGTAGACATGTGTAATGGCGGCCTTCACGGCGCTCCACGCTGAGACTCGCTAGCGGACCGAAAAGTGCCGCTAATCGTGCGTCGATGTTCTGCAGACCCTGCCGTGTCCCGCGTGAAGCCTGCGCTTGAGCGGTTTCGTCGAAGGGGTTGCTGACCACCAACTGAAACACGCCATCGACATAATTGGCGGTTACGCTCACCACACCTCCCTCGATACGGGGCTGGATGCCGTACACCAGCGCATTCTCCAGCAACGGTTGCAGCGTCAGCTGCGGAATCGGCAGATCGTCCGGTACGCCGGCGACCTGCCAGTCCATCTGTAGACGGTCGCCCAGGCGATATTGTTCGATCGACAGGTAGCGCCGCGACAACTCCAGCTCTTCGCTCCAGGCCACCAACGTGCCGGGCCGCGCCAGGCTGGCACGGAACAGGTCCGACAGATCCAGCACCGCCTGCTCGGCCTTGACCGGATCGCTGGCCACCAGTGCGGCGATGCTGTTGAGGCTGTTGAACAGGAAATGCGGACGGATGCGCGCCTGCAGCGACTCGATCCGCGCCCGCAGCTCGGCCTGCTCCTGGCGGCGCCACTGACTCTGCAGATAGAAATAGCGTAGCAACAGCCCGGACATGATCAGGCTGATCAGCGCGTGACGCAGGTAGAGATTGACCTCCCCGTCGCGCGAAAGCGGGCCGCCGAGCTGGTAGATATCGGCCACCGCGGTGCAGGCCAGGGTCAGCCCGACCACCAGCGCGCAGCAGGCCAGCCCGGCGAAGGCGGTGCGCAGACGCGCCAGCACGGGCCGCAGCAGACACATGGTGCCGGCCGAGAGCAGCACGATCCACTGCACGAACAGCGACGTCAGCGCCAGCCGCATCCAGTCAAAGCCAGGCTGCATCGGCTCGGCCAGCACCAGCACGAACACCAGCAACTCGGCGAGCAGGACCAGGCCAAGCAAGGCATCGGGCTGGCACAGCTCGGGGACGAAGAAGTCATCGGATACGGCAGTGGATTTCACGCGCTTCAGCCTGAGGTTTACCTGCCCGGCAGTTTCCTTGCACACCCGGTCAACGGCAAGCCGGGCGCCGGTCAGCCAAGTGGAATAATCCGGAATTGCCAGCCAGCTCACCCTTCGCCGCCGTAGCGGCGACGTCCCCGACAGCGGCACCATCCCTGCTATCATCGCCGCCTTTCCTCAGCCTTCGGATTTCAGCGAGCGCATACATGAGCACCGACAAGACCAACCAGTCCTGGGGCGGCCGTTTCAGCGAGCCCGTCGACGCCTTCGTCGCCCGATTCACCGCCTCCGTCGAGTTCGACAAGCGCCTCTACCGCCACGACATCATGGGTTCGATCGCCCATGCGACGATGCTGGAAAAAGCCGGCGTGCTGAACGCCGATGAGCGTGACCAGATCATCGCCAATCTGAAAGACATCCAGGGCGAAATCGAAGCCGGCACCTTCGACTGGCGCGTCGACCTGGAAGACGTGCACATGAACATCGAAGCACGCCTGACCGACCGCATCGGAGTGACCGGCAAGAAGCTGCACACCGGCCGCTCGCGCAACGACCAGGTCGCCACCGACATCCGCCTGTGGCTGCGTGACGAAATCGACCTGATCCTCGGCGAAATCACCCGTCTTCAAGAAGGCCTGCTGGGTCTGGCGGAAGCCGAAGCGGACACCATCATGCCCGGCTTCACCCACCTGCAGACCGCGCAGCCGGTGACCTTCGGCCACCATCTGCTGGCCTGGTTCGAGATGCTTAGCCGCGACTACGAGCGCCTGGTCGACTGCCGCAAGCGCACCAACCGCATGCCGCTGGGTTCGGCCGCACTGGCCGGCACCACCTATCCGATCCAGCGGGAGATCACCTGCGAACTGCTGGGTTTCGAAGCGATCTCCGGCAACTCGCTGGATGGCGTGTCCGATCGCGATTTCGCCATCGAATTCTGTGCCGCCGCCTCGGTGGCGATGATGCACCTGTCGCGCTTCTCCGAAGAGCTGGTGCTCTGGACCAGCGCTCAGTTCCAGTTCATCGACCTGCCGGATCGCTTCTGCACCGGCTCCTCGATCATGCCGCAGAAGAAGAACCCGGACGTACCCGAGCTGGTGCGCGGCAAGACCGGCCGCGTATTTGGCGCGCTGGCAGGCCTTCTGGTGCTGATGAAGGGCCAGCCGCTGGCCTACAACAAGGACAACCAGGAAGACAAGGAGCCGCTGTTCGACGCCGCCGACACCCTGCGCGACAGCCTGCGAGCTTTCGCCGACATGGTCCCGGCGATCAAACCCAGGCGCGAAATCATGCGCGAAGCGGCGCTGCGCGGCTTCTCCACCGCGACGGACCTGGCCGATTACCTGGTGCGCAAGGGCCTGCCGTTCCGCGACTGCCACGAGATCGTCGGCCACGCAGTGAAGTACGGAGTGCAGACCGGCAAGGACCTGGCCGAGATGAGCCTCGACGAGCTGCGCCAGTTCAGCGACCAGATCACTGACGACGTGTTTGCCGTGCTGACCCTGGAAGGCTCGGTCAACGCCCGCGACCATATCGGCGGCACCGCGCCGAACCAGGTGCGCGCCGCGGTGGCTCGTGGCAAGAATCTGCTGACGACCAGATGATCACGTCTGGCCGCCGTATTTCGGTGGTCGGCTGTTCAGGTGCCGGCAAGACCATGCTGTCGCGCCGTCTGGCGCAGCAGCTCGGTTATCGCCATATCGAGCTGGATGCCCTGTTCCATCAACCGGGCTGGCAGCCATTGCCCACCGAGCAGTTTCAGCAGGCGACCCGTGATGCGCTGCAGGGCGACGGCTGGGTCGCAGAAGGCAATTATTCAGCGGTGCGCCCGTTGGTGCGAGAGCGCTCGGACATGGTGATCTGGCTGGATCTGCCACGCCACAAGGTAATGCGCCAAGTCATCTGGCGCACCCTGCGACGCCTGGCCTGCCGTGAAGAGTTGTGGAATGGCAACCGCGAGCGCTGGAGCAATTTATTCAAATTGAACCCACGCCAATCCATCCTGGCTTGGTCGTGGACCCGCCACCCGGTTTACCGGCAGCGCTACGCCGAGGAAATGCGTAACGCACCGCCATCCTGCCGATACCTACGACTGGACTCACGGCAGGCCATCAACGCCTTTCTGGCGAACCTGTCGTCCCGTTAAACCTTATTGAGGGCCTGCCTGTAATGTCTCTGCACATTCGCCCCGCGGTTCGCGAAGACGCCGCGCTGATCCTGCGCTTTATCACCGACCTGGCCATCTACGAAAAGGCCGAGCACGAGGTCAAGACAGACGTCGCCGGCATCGAGAACATCCTGTTCGCTGACGGCAGCACCGCCCATGGCCTGATCTGCGAGCTGGACGGCGTGCCGATCGGTTATGCGGTGTATTTCTTCAACTACTCGACCTGGCTGGGCAAGCACGGCCTGTATCTGGAAGACCTTTACGTCACCCCGCAGCAGCGTGGCGTCGGTGCCGGCAAGGCGTTGCTGCGTCATCTGGCCAAATTGGCGGTGGCACGCGGCTGCGGGCGCTTCGAGTGGTCGGTGCTGGACTGGAATCAGCCAGCCATCGACTTCTACGAATCCATCGGCGCCCGGCCGCAGAGCGAGTGGATCGGCTACCGCCTTGCCGGCAACGCACTGTCAGAGTTCGCGGCAGGTTGAGCAATCGTTCCAGCACGCCTGCGCCACCAGCCGCGATGCCGCCGCGCAAAGCGCGCCTGCCCTTTGCCAATGCCTGGTTCTTCCCGGCTGCCGCGCTCTACGCGGCGCTGATCCTGCCGTATTCGGTACTGGCACTACTTGGCCTGCTTCCCGCGTTGCCCGGGCTCGCCACATCCGCCGGTCACGCCCACGAAATGCTCTTCGGCTTCGCCCTGGCGGTGATCGCCGGCTACCTGCTCGGCCCGCAGCGACTGCGCTTTACCCTGACGCTGCTCGGCTGCTGGGCGCTGGCACGACTGAGCTTCCTGCTGTGGCCGGGCTCGTGGCTGGCACTGATCTGCGCCGCCGCCTTTGCCACCGGTCTTGCCTGGAAAGTGTTGCCGCGCTTTCTCGGCGCCGCGAAGAAATGGCGTAACCAGAGCGTCGCACCCGTGGTCGCCGGGCTGAGTCTGCTCAGCGCCATCGCCAGCGGCGGCTTTGGAGCTAGCTACGACCGCCTCATGCTGGAGGAGGCGCTGCTATTGCTCGCCACCCTGATGTTCTTCATGGGCGGACGGATCATCGCGCCAGCCATCGCCGGTTACGCGCAGAGCCGGGGATGGCGACTGGATGCGCGGGTGCAGCCGCAGATCGAAGGCGCCGTGCTGATCCTGCTCGGCCTCGCCCTGCTGTTGAATCTCCTGCCCTGGCCGCTGACCCGGCAACTCACCGGCGCCGTACTGGTCGCCGCTGCCGTACTCACGACCATCCGCCTGCTGCGCTGGCAACCCTGGCGCTGCGCGCGGCCGGAGTTGCTGACGCTGCTGCTCGGCTATGCCTGGCTCGCCATTGGCCTGCTATTGCTTGGCCTGGGTACGCTGCTACCGGCGCTGCCATTGAACGCAACGCTGCACGCCTTGACCGTCGGCGCGCTGGGCAGCCTGACTTTCGCGGTCATGGCCCGCACGCGGCTGATCTACCGTTTCCGCGATCCCGTGGCGCAGCCCTGGATACAGGGCGTGGCGTTGCTGATCACCCTGGCGGCGCTGGCTCGCGTGCTGCCCGCCCTGCTGAGTCAGCCTCACCCAGCCTGGCTGCTGCTCGCCGCCGGTTGCTGGTCGCTGGCCTTTCTGGCGCTGACCTTGCTGCTCTGGCGTTGTCGCGACGCGCACGCGGACAGCCCTCGCGGCAACGCTGACAACTGAGTCATCAACCGGAACTCTCACGCATTACGCTTGACCTACATGCAACCGCCGGCGACTCCTCCCATGTCCGCCGCCGCATTCGCCGAGGCCTGCATGACCGACCTGCGCACCCTGCTGCTGAACCAGGACACCCAGGGCGCCGAGCTCTTCGACTCGCCCAAGGAGCGCCTGATCTTCTACCGCTCCGAAATCCATTTCGAATCTTCCCTGCTGGCCGAACGCACCAGCGCCTACCTGTCGTCGCAGTCGTTCCTGATGATTGCCTTCGCCTCGTCGATGGCCAACAGTAACCCTGAGTGGGGCGAGCTGTTCCGCCTGGTGGTGCCGGCGATTCTCTCGGTGCTCGGCCTCATCACATCGCTGCACGCGATGCCCGGCATCAAGTCCAATTTCGACGTCATCGAGCGCTGGCATCAGAAACAGTCTGAACTGCTGCAGCTCGAAGGCCGCGTCGGCATGCTTCCGAACAACGAATCGGCGCTGTTCGGCGAAGGCAGCAGCCCGGTCGGTGGGCCTCGCTACAAGCGCACCCTGCTGTTTTCGCTGCGCACGCCAATCATCTTTTCGCTGGTCTGGAGCGCATTTGGCCTGCTCTGCCTGGCCCTGAGCCTGATGGACTGACGCACCGCACACCGCCGCATTGCTCCACGCGGCAGCAGCTGCTTAGCTGGACGCATCCGTATGGAGGAACCCATGTCCGATTCAGACCGCCCCCGCTATCGCGTCGATGCTGATCGCCAGGCCGCCCAACGCCGGGTACGCTACGTCGAAACCAACCGCCCGGATGACGGCAGCTGCACGATATGCCAGCTGGACGCAGAAAATCCGGCACCGCTCGACGAGACCCCCGCCATGGCGCAAGACAACCCCAGCAACGATGAAGATGAAGCGTTCGCCGAAGAGACCCTGATCCAGGCGATCGAGAACCAGCTTGAAGCCGGTGAGCCCGCGGCCACCCAGGCCACGCTGAACAAGCTGACGCTGGTCGGCTACGAGCGCGACGAATGCCTGCAGATGATGGCCCTGGTCCTCGCCCATGAGATCCGCGCGATGCTCAGCGAGGACCGCCCTTTCGACGGTGCCGCCTACGAGGCCATGCTGCGCCAGCTGCCGGAACTGCCGGAAGCATCCGAATAGGATCTGGATCAAGGCAGGGCCACCGACAGCATCTACACTCAGCAAACAGGGCATGAGCCCACCATCCGAGGAGCGAGCATGTCGTACACCCCTGAGCTGGTTGCCGAACTGGACGTACTCCGACAGTTCAATCTGGAAAATCTGCAGGAAGGGCTGAAGGTGCATCACGAAGCCAGCCCCGCCACCATCGCTGCTTTTGGCCGCCTCCACGCCAAGGGCCTGATCACCCAGGCCGACGGCGGTTACCTCACCAGCCTTGGCCGCGACGCGGCTGAACAGGCGCAAACGCTGCATACCATCCTCTCGGAAACCGTCACGGCCTGACATCGCCATGCCGTTCCGCTTCACCAATCCAGGGCACGGATGACGCCGGCCCTGGCCGTTGGTCGCTCACTGCAGGCAAACTTGCGCCGCGCCTCAAGCCGCACGCCGATTGGCCGATGAACAGGGGTTAGCCTCGCCTGCACGAACCACAATGACCCGCACCCAGCACATCCACCCGATTCTCGAAGAAGGCATCGACCGCAAGGTGCTGACCACGCTGCGGGCGCGCTTTCTCGCGGTCAACTCCGCACGCCTGGAGCGGGCCCTGCAGGCCATGTCGACGCGCCAGCAGCAGGTACTCAAGCTGCTGCCGCTGCTGTTTCACGTCAACCATCCGATTCTCCCCGGCTATGTCTCGGCGACTACCCCTGCCGGACTCGCGCACTTCGTGCCGGACGCCGAGCAGCTCGCCGAAGCACAGCGCCTGAGCCGCTCGTTCGCCTACAAGCCGGCGCGCGGAAAACTGCCGCAGCCGATACTCGGCCTGTTCCTCATGGGCAGCCTCGGCACCGTGGCGCAGGACGAGCACAGCGATCTGGACGTGTGGGTCTGCCACGATCCCGCCCTGGACGCCGGCCAGATCGAGGAACTGCGCCGCAAGTGCGAACTGCTGCAAGCCTGGGCGGCGAGCCAGGGCAGCGAAGCGCACTTCTTTCTGGTCGATCCGCAACGCTTCACTCAGGGCCAGCGCGAAGCCAGGCTGACCTCCGATGACTGTGGCACCACCCAGCACTACCTGCTGCTCGACGAGTTCTACCGCACGGCGCTCTGGCTCGGCGGGCGCACCCCGCTCTGGTGGCTGGTGCCGGACTACGAGGAGCACCGCTACGACGAATATGTGGCGACGCTGCTGGCCAAGCGCTTCGTGCGCGCCGACGAAGTACTCGACCTCGGCCACCTGGGCCAAGTGCCGCCCGGCGAGTTCGTCGGCGCCGGACTCTGGCAGCTCTACAAGGCCATATCCTCGCCCTACAAATCGCTGTTCAAGCTGCTGCTGGTGGAGGTCTACGCCAGTCAGTATCCGCAGCTGCGCTGCCTGGCGCTGGACTTCAAACAGGCCATCTATCAAGGGCGGTTCGATCTGAACGAGCTCGACCCGTATATCGCCGCCTACCTTGCCATCGAGCGTTACCTCGGCGCGCGCGGCGACCACGAACGCCTGGAGCTGGCGCGGCGCTGCCTGTACCTGAAGATCAATCGACCGCTGAGCCGGCCGCCGGTCAACCGCAACAAGAGCTGGCAGCGCAGCCTGCTCGAGCGGCTGACCTACGACTGGCATTGGGACGAGCGGCAGTTCGCACTGCTCGACAACCGTGGCCACTGGAAAGTGCGTCAGGTCAGCCAGGAACGTCGCGTGCTGGTCAACGAACTGACCTACGGCTATCGCTTTCTCAGCGACTTCACCCGACGCCTTCAGGCCACCAGTCCGCTCACCAGTCGCGACCTCGGCGTGCTGGGTCGTCGCCTGTACGCCGCGATCGAACGCAAGGCCGGCAAGGTCGAGGTGGTCAATCTTGTATCTCGCCGGATATGGCTGAACACAGCCTTACTCTGGTGCACGATTACGACGCTGCGGGCGACGTGCGCTGGTCGCTCTATCAGGGCCAGCTCACCGCGCCGGAACTGAGCAATTTCGCCCCATTGAAGCGCTCTCGCGAGCTGGTCGCGCTGCTGGCCTGGTGTCACCGCAACGGCGTGGTGGATGTCAGCACCCACCTGTCCCTGTTCCCTGGCGACAGCGGCCTGAGCGAAGCGGAACTGTTCGCCCTGTTCAGCGACCTGCGCCGTGCGCTGCCGATGCCGCCATGCCCGGTGGACGAAGAAGCGCTACTGGCCGCGAGCAAACCCAGCCGGGTGCTGCTGCTGATCAACATCGGCCTGGACCCCACCCAGCAAGCCCCGACAGCATCTGCCATCGGCGAGCAGTCGATGCTGAACGCGGCGCCTGAAAGCCTGGTGCTGAGCGTGGATCAGGTCACGCTCAACAGCTGGAACGAGATGCTGGTGACCCGCTACGAAGGGCCGAAGGCGCTGCCACTGTGCCTGCGCGATTATCTGGATAGCCTCGAGCGGGTCGTGCAGGCACCGCAGCTGCAGGTCTTCTGCTTCGCCCGCAATCGCGGACAGGCCATCGCGCGGCGAGTCGAGCAGATATTCGAGGATGCCCGCCAGAGCCTTGCCAGCCTCGCTCATGGACGCTACCTGCTTCAGGTTCGCCAGCATTTCCACATGCTGCAGCGCGAGGCGAACGCGCTGCGTCTCACCCACCTGAGCGATCGCGCCGCACTGCTCGAACACCTTGGCGAGGCTCACCACGCCTACAGCCCGCTCCGGCTCGATCGTGCGGCGCTGGACGGTGACGATCTGGCGCTGATTCTTGCGCAAGGCCGCCCGGGGTGCCTGCAGGTGTTCTACCGCACGGCCGGGGAAATCGCCGAACTCAGCGTACTCGATGAATGCAATGCCCTCTGGCGCCAGCAGCTGCCCTATCGCGACGAGCGCACCCTGCTGCGCCCACTGATGCGCTTTCTCGAGTCGGTGCTTTATCGGCGTAACGCTCAGCAGGCCGGCCAGAGCCAGGAGCTGGTCGACCCGGCGATCCTCTTCTACCGCATTCAACCCGGACAAGGCGCGAGACCGGCGCAACTGGAACGAAGACCGGCGCCCCAGGGCGAGGTCAACGATCCGTTCTACGACGTGCAGGCGATTGTCGAAGCGGGCGAAAACGGTCGCTCGCAGGTCACCCTGTACTGCAACCATCAGGAGTTTTCCGGCCTGGAATATGGTGCCGAGCTGTTCGCCGCCGTGACACGCACGATCATTTCCCGGCGCCGCGACGGTGAACGCTACCCCTGCTACATCACCGACCTCGACCTCACTGGCCTGCACGGCAGCGGATGCAGCCAGACTGTGCAGTACCTGCGCTACAAGGCGCGCCTGGAGGCGGCGCTGAACGCGGCAATGGAGTCATAAGAGGGCGCTGACGGGGCTTCAGTCAGCGTCTCGACGAGGTTCCGGCCTGACGAACCAGCTGCATTGCGCAGTGGCTATCCAACGCTTTTCGCGCCAACAAAGGCAGAGCTGCGGAAAGCTGCTACCAGCCCGATCGCAGCGGCGGCCAGGCTGATCATCTCGCAAGCGTCGCCCGTCAGAACGGATCGCCTGCCGCTTCGGGCTGGTATTCGATCGCGAGCAGAGTGAGCTTGATCATCTTGCCGGATGGAGTCGGCCAGTCGATGTGCTGGCCGACACTCATGCCCAGCAGCGCCGTACCGACCGGTGCGAGGACGGACACGGTGCCTTCCTTGCCGGCATCGTGGGGATAGACCAGCGTCAGGTGGTAGTCCTTGCCCGTGCCTTCGTCGCGGCAGTGCACGCGCGAATTCATGGTCACGACGCCCGCAGGCATCTCGCTGCGTTCCACGATCTGCGCCCGCGACAGTTCCTGCTCGAGCGCTTCGGCGGCCGGACCGTAGTCGTCCAGACTGTCGAGCAGCCGCTCAAGGCGCTGCAGATCGAGTTGGGTAAGGATGATCGGCGGTGCACTGGTCATGGGTTCTGGCAAGCTCCTGCGAAAAAATAAAACACGAAAAAAGCAAAACCCCGCCCGAAGGCGGGGTTTTGTTGACCTGCGAAGACACTATCACAGCAGCCCGAATAAGCAAGGCCCCCACCGGCAGCGCCCGGCTCGCGGGGGCTGCACGCAGATTGCGTCAGATATCCTCGAATTCCAGCGCTTCGCCGCCCTGCTCCTGCGTCACCCGCGAGAGCAGCTCTCCGAGGCGCTCGCCGCTGGCATCGCACAGCCACAGCTGGCTGCCTTCGTCGTAGTCGAAATGAAAGCCGCCGGAGCGCGCCGCGACCCACAGCTGGCGCAACGCGGGCTGGCGGCTGAGGATCAGCTGACTGCCGTTATCGAAGCGCACTGTCAGCACACCACCGGAGTTCTCCAGGTCGACGTCCAGACTGGTGTCATCGAATACGTCCTCGACGCTCTCCTGCACAGCATCGACCAGATCGTGATAACGGGCTTCGCTCAGGCTCATGCAACACTTCCTCGAATTGTTCTGCACGCGACGCGGGCCGCATGCGATGGCGGCGAGCTTAGCAGGGCGCAGCCGGATCAAGCGAGCCGCCCGCCAGCACGGCTGCCGTGTGACGTGCTGCTCGCATAGGCAATCCGCCGGGTGCTGGGTATACTCCGGCGATTAGATTTTTCAAGGATTCCAGTCCCCATGAAGCGCCTTCTGCTTCCCTTCATCGCACTCGCCGTCTTCGCCGCCGCGCTCAGCGGTTGTGGCCAGAAAGGTCCGCTGTACCTGCCGGATGACGAGAAAACCGTCAAAGAACGTTCCAAAGACCGTTTCGAACTCTAAAGGAGGCTGTTCATGGAGGCCTTCTCGTACCGCGACGGTCAACTCTTCGCGGAAGGCGTGGCACTGCCCGCACTTGCGCAACGCTTCGGCACCCCGACCTACGTCTATTCCCGCGCGCACATCGAAGCCCAGTACCGGGCCTATGCCGATGCGCTGGATGGCATGCCGCATCTGGTCTGCTTCGCCGTCAAAGCCAATTCGAACCTGGGCGTGCTGAACGTCCTGGCACGTCTCGGCGCCGGCTTCGACATCGTCTCGCGCGGTGAGCTGGAGCGCGTACTGGCCGCCGGCGGACAGCCGGACCGTATCGTCTTCTCTGGCGTCGGCAAGACCCGTGACGACATGCGCCGGGCGCTGGAAGTCGGCGTGCACTGCTTCAACGTGGAATCCACCGATGAGCTGGAGCGCCTGCAGCAGGTCGCCGCCGAGCTCGGCAAAAAGGCGCCGGTGTCGCTACGGGTCAATCCGGACGTCGATGCCGGCACCCACCCGTACATTTCCACAGGTCTCAAAGAGAACAAGTTCGGCATCGATATCGACAACGCCGAGGCGGTCTATGCCCGCGCAGCCGAGTTGCCGAACCTGGAAGTGGTCGGCGTCGATTGCCATATCGGTTCGCAGCTGACCAGCCTGCCGCCCTTCCTCGACGCGCTCGACCGCCTGCTCGCCTTGACCGATCGACTCGCTGCACGCGGCATCCAGATCCGCCATCTGGACCTCGGTGGCGGCCTCGGTGTGCGTTACCGTGACGAGCAGCCACCACTGGCAGGCGACTACATCCAGGCAGTGCGCCAGCGCATCGAAGGCCGCGGGCTGGCGCTGGTTTTCGAGCCAGGCCGCTCCATCGTCGCCAACGCCGGCGTGCTGCTGACCCGCGTGGAATACCTCAAGCACACCGCGCACAAGGATTTCGCCATCGTCGATGCGGCGATGAACGACCTGATCCGTCCGGCGCTGTACCAGGCGTGGATGAACGTCATCGCGGTGCAGCCGCACGAAGGCGATACGCGTCGCTACGACATCGTCGGACCGATCTGCGAAACCGGCGACTTCCTCGCCAAGGATCGCGAGCTGGCCCTGGTCGAAGGCGACCTGCTGGCGGTGTGTTCGGCCGGTGCCTACGGCTTCGTCATGAGCTCCAACTACAACACCCGCGGCCGCGCCGCCGAGGTGCTGGTGGACGGTGACCAGGCCTTCGAAGTGCGCCGTCGCGAGAGCGTTCAGGAGCTATACGCCGGCGAAAGCCTGCTGCCCACTTGAGGCCAAGATCATGCTTCTGCGCTTTACCAAGATGCACGGTCTGGGCAACGACTTCATGGTCATCGACCTGGTCAGCCAGCACGCGCACATTCAGCCCAAGCACGCCAAGCAGTGGGGCGATCGCCACACCGGAGTCGGTTTTGATCAGCTGCTGATCGTCGAGCCGCCGCAGAACCCGGACGTGGATTTCCGCTACCGCATCTTCAATTCCGACGGTTCGGAAGTGGAGCAGTGCGGCAACGGCGCGCGCTGCTTCGCCCGCTTCGTGGTCGACAAGCGCCTGACCGTGAAACGCAAGATCAAGGTCGAAACCAAGGGCGGCATCATCGAGCTGGATATCCGTCCCGATGGGCAGATCCGCGTCGACATGGGTCCGCCGCGACTGGTGCCGTCCGAGATTCCGTTCCAGGCCGACCAGGAAGCCCTGAGCTATCCGCTCGAAGTCGATGGCCAGCGCGTCGAGTTGGCCGCCGTGTCCATGGGCAACCCCCATGCGGTGCTGCGCGTCGACAGCGTCGAGCAGGCACCTGTGCATGAACTCGGACCGAAGATCGAACATCACCCGCGCTTTCCGCAGCGGGTCAATGTCGGCTTCCTGCAGGTCGTCGATCGCCGCCATGCGCGGCTGCGCGTTTGGGAACGCGGCGCCGGGGAAACCCAGGCCTGCGGTACCGGCGCCTGCGCGGCTGCGGTCGCGGCAATACGCCAGGGCTGGATGGATTCGCCGGTACAGGTCGAGCTGCCGGGTGGCCGCCTGTCCATCGAATGGGCAGGTCCCGGGCAGCCGGTTATGATGACCGGCCCCGCCGTTCGTGTATTTGAAGGACAGGTTCGCCTATGACCGACCAGACCCAGGGCAGCACCCCGCTACCCGACGCCGAAGCCGTCGCCGCCTACCTGCGCGCCCATCCGGAATTCTTCGTCGATCACGACGAGCTGATCCCTGAGCTGCGCATCCCCCATCAGCCGGGCACCGCGGTGTCGCTGGTGGAGCGTCAGGTCAAGCTGCTGCGTGAGCGCAACATCGAGATGCGCCATCGTCTGTCGCAACTGATGGACGTGGCGCGCGACAACGACCGTCTGTTCGACAAGACCCGCCGCCTGGTGCTCGACCTGCTCGACGCCAGCAGCCTGGAAGAAGTGGTCAGCGCGGTGGAAGACAGCCTGCGCCACGAGTTCCAGGTGCCCTACGTCAGCCTGATCCTGTTCAGCGACGCGACACTGCCGGTGGGCCGCTGCGTCAGCACCGGCGAGGCACAGCAGAGCATCGGCGGTCTGCTCGACGGCGGCAAGACCATCTGCGGCGTGCTCCGCCCGCACGAGCTGAGCTTTCTGTTCGGCGCCGAAGACAGCAGCAGCGTGGGCTCCGCGGCGGTAGTCAGCCTGAAAAATCAGCTGGGCGTACTGGCGATCGGCAGCCCGGATCCACAGCACTACAAGAGCTCGCTGGGCACGCTGTTCCTCGGTTATATCGCCGAAGTGCTGACCCGCGTGCTGCCGCGCTTTGGTACGCCGCTGCGCTCGGTACGCTGAGCGCAATTGCCGACCAACGCCACGCACCACACGCGCCTGCTCGCGGCCTGAGGCTGGAGCCTGTTCATGCAGAACGAACTCGACGCCTACTTCGAACACCTGCGCAGCGCCCGGCAGCTGTCGGGCCACTCGCTGGACGGCTACCGCCGCGACCTGAACAAGCTGCTGACTTACTGCGAGCGCGAAAACATCGCCGAGTGGAATGCACTGCAAGGCCGACACCTGCGCCAGCTGGTCGGCGAGCTGCATCGCCAGGGCCAGTCCAGCCGCAGCGTGGCGCGCCTGCTCTCATCGGTGCGCGGCCTCTACCGCTACCTGAATCAGGAAGGCCTCTGCCAGCACGATCCGGCTACCGGCCTGTCCGCGCCGAAAGGTGAACGACGTCTTCCGAAGCTGCTGGATACCGATCGCGCCATGCAGCTGCTCGACGGTGGCGTCGAGGACGATTTCATCGGCCTGCGCGATCAGGCGATGCTCGAGCTGTTCTATTCATCCGGCCTGCGGCTTTCGGAACTGGTCAGCCTGAACCTCGACCAGCTCGACCTGCCTGCAGGCATGGTGCGAGTGCTCGGCAAGGGCAACAAGGTGCGCGAGCTGCCGGTAGGGCGAAAGGCGCGCGAGGCCTTGCAAGCCTGGTTGCCTGTACGTGCGCTCGCCAACCCGGCCGATGGCGCGGTATTCATCGGCCAGCAGGGTCGCCGTCTCGGCGCGCGGGCCGTGCAAGTGCGAGTGCGCCAGGCCGGAGTGCGCGAGCTTGGCCAGCACCTGCATCCACACATGTTGCGCCACAGCTTCGCCAGCCATCTGCTGGAGTCGTCGCAGGACCTGCGCTCGGTGCAGGAGCTGCTCGGCCATGCCGACATCGGCACCACGCAGATCTACACCCATCTGGACTTTCAGCACCTGGCCAAGGTCTACGATCAGGCGCATCCGCGCGCCAAGCGCAAGCAGGACACCGACACATGAGCATTCGCCTGATCACCTTCGACTTGGACGATACCTTCTGGGAAACCACGCCGGCCATCCAGAGCGCCGAGACCGCCCTGCGCGACTGGCTCGGCGTGCATGCACCGCGCCTGGGCGAATTTCCCGTCGAAGCCCTCGGCGCGATCCGCCGCATGCTGGTGGAGCAGGACTCGGCGCTGCGCCACCGTATCAGCGAGCTGCGCCGGCGCATCCTGCAGCACGCGCTGCACGATGCCGGCTATCCCGCCGACGAAGCGGACCAGCTGGCCGAACAGGCCTTCCAGGTGTTTCTCGATGCGCGCCACCAGGTGCAGATTTTCCCGGACGTGCAGCCCACCCTGGAATTTCTCGCCAATCACTACACCCTCGGCGTGATCACCAACGGCAATGCCGACGTGCGCCGCCTGGGCCTGGCCGACTATTTCCAGTTCACCCTGTGCGCCGAGGAGCTGGGCGTCGGCAAGCCCGACCCGCATCCGTTCCAACAAGCCCTTCGCCTGGGCGATGCGCGCCCGGAACAGGCTGTGCACGTCGGCGACCACGCGCTGGATGACATCGCCGGAGCGCAACAGGCGGGCATGCGGGCGATCTGGTTCAACCCCAAGCGCGCCGCCTGGCCGCACGATTACCATCCCGATGCGCAAATCCAGAGCCTGGCCGAATTGCCCAAGCTGCTGCTTGGCTGGCGCGGCGACTGAGCGAGAAGCCAGACGCCAGATGCGCAAAAGCCCGCCTTGGAGGCGGGCTTTTGCGCAATTCTTCTTGGTGCTCAGATAGGGCGACTGCCGTACTTGCTATCCGGCTTCTTCGGCGGGTCGGCGACCACATTGGGCTCGACTTCCTGCACTTGGCCGCCACGCGCGAGAAATTCTTCCATGGCTCGCGCCAGTGCATCGCGCTCCTTCTGCTTGGCTTCCAGGCTCGGCAGTTCGTCCGGCTCCACGGCCTTCGCCTTCGCCTTGGCCTTCTTGGCCGGCGTAGCGCGCTCGCTGTCGGTCCCTTCGTCGTCGAGACTGTCGTCGCCATCATCGGCAGCGTTCAGCTCTTCCCCTTCCTCCTCGTCGCTAACGTCCAGATCGTCTTGTTCTAGTTCTTCGTCGCTCATGTTCAACCTCATGGCCTTGCCAAAGCGGAGTAAGTTATAGCCCAGCGATGCGGAAAGACCGACACCGCCAAAAAAAATTCAACTTGCCGTCCCGTGCAGCGTTGCCACAATCTGCCGCGCGCCACCCTGGTCGCGGTGCTCTCCGAGATAGATGCCCTGCCAGGTACCGAGTGCCAGACCCCCATCGCTGACCGGCAGGCTCAACTGGCAGCCGAGCAGGCTGGCCTTGAAATGCGCCGGCAGATCGTCCGGCCCTTCGTAGTCGTGCTCGTAGCCTCCCTCACCCTGCGGCACCAGGCGATTGAAGAAGCGCTCGAAATCTCTTCGAACCGCTGCATCGGCATCCTCGTTGATCGTCAGCGAGGCCGAGGTATGCCGCAGCCACAGGTGTAACAGACCGACCCGGCATTGCCGCAGTTCCGGCAGTGCGTCGAGCAGCTCATCGGTGACGAGATGAAAGCCGCGTGGCCGCGCGCACAAGGTGATCAGGGTCTGTTGCCACATGTTCGAAGACTCATGTTCAACGGCTGGTCGCGCGCATTCTAGCGTGGCGCCAAAAAAAACAAAGGGCGCCAAAAGGCGCCCTTGTCATGAACCAGCGAATCGTTACTGGCGAGTGAACTCCGGATAGGCTTCCAGACCGCACTCGACGACGTCCACGCCCTCGTATTCCTCTTCCTCGCTGACACGCAGGCCCATCACCGCCTTGATGATGCCCCAGACGATCAGGCTGGCGATGAACACCCAGAGGAAGATCGACACCAGACCCAGCAGCTGGGCACCGAAGGTGGCATCGGCGTTGGTCAGAGGCACGGCCAGCAGGCCCCACATGCCGGCAACACCGTGCACGGAGATGGCACCGACCGGGTCATCGAGCTTGAGCTTGTCCAGGCCAAGGATGCTGAACACCACCAGCACACCACCCACGCCGCCGATCAGGGTCGCCTGCAGAGCGCTCGGGGTCAGCGGTTCGGCAGTGATCGCCACCAGACCGGCCAGCGCGCCGTTGAGCACCATGGTCAGGTCGGACTTGCCGAACAGCAGACGGGCGGTGATCAGCGCGGCGATCAGGCCGCCTGCAGCGCCCATGTTGGTGTTGACGAAGACCTGAGCGACGGCATTGGCGTCTTCGATGGTGCTCATCTTCAGCTGCGAGCCACCGTTGAAGCCGAACCAGCCCATCCACAGGATGAAGGCACCGAGGGTCGCCAGCGGCATGTTGGCACCGGGGATGGCGTTGATCTGGCCGTTCGCACCGTACTTGCCCTTACGCGGACCGAGCAGCAGCACACCCGCCAGAGCAGCCGCCGCACCGGCCATGTGTACGATGCCCGAGCCGGCGAAGTCGAGGAAACCCGCCGCGTCGAGGAAACCACCGCCCCACTTCCAGAAGCCCTGAACCGGGTAGATGAAGCCGGTCATCACCACGGCGAAGGCGATGAACGCCCACAGCTTCATGCGTTCGGCCACCGCACCGGAAACCACCGACATGCAGGTCGCGGCGAACACGATCTGGAAGAAGAAGTCGGCACGCGCGGAGTAGTAAGGCGCGTCCTCACCACCGGCGGCGACCACGTCGACGGCGTTCTCGTCGCCGATCAGGAAGCCCAGGCTCGGCAGGATGCCGCCGTCCGGGCTGGAGTACATGATGTAGTAGCCGACCAGCAGATACATGATCGACGCCAGCGCGTAGAGCACGATGTTCTTGGTGAGGATCTCGGCGGTGTTCTTCGCCCGGACCAGACCGGCTTCGAGCATGGCGAAACCTGCCGCCATCCACATCACCAGCGCTCCGCAGATCACGAAGTAGAAGGTATCGAGTCCGTACTGGACGGGTATCAATGCAGTGCTATCCATGTTTCACCTCTTGCTGTCGCGCTTTGTGCGCTGTTCGGTCCACAGGCCATCGCATGCCGCGTCGATAGCCGGTGCCGCTTTTCGGATTGGCCCCGGGGTTGGCTCCGGGGTGCCCTGAATGGATTACAGGTTGTAGCCACGCTCGTTATGCAGGCTGAGGTCGAGGCCGATGGTCTCCTGCTCCTCGTTCACCCGCAGGCCCATCACCAGATCGATCGCCTTGAGGATCAGGTAGGTGACGATGCCGGTGTACACCACGGTGAACAGCACGCCCTTGAACTGAATCCACAGCTGCAGGCCGATGTTCTCCACTTCGCCGAAGCCACCCAGCATGGGTGCCGCGAAGATGCCGGTGAGCAGCGCACCGACGATGCCGCCGATGCCGTGCACACCGAAGGCGTCCAGCGAATCGTCGTAGCCGAGCTTGCGTTTCAGGCTGGTGGCGCAGAAGAAGCAGACCACCCCCGAGACCAGGCCGATGACCAGAGCGCCCATCGGGCCCACTGTGCCGGCAGCCGGCGTGATGGCGACCAGACCGGCAACCACGCCGGAGGCGATGCCCAGCGCGCTGGGTTTGCCGTGTCCGATCCACTCGGCGAACATCCAGCCCAGCGCCGCAGCGGCAGTTGCGATCTGCGTGACCAGCATGGCCATGCCGGCCGTACCGTTGGCGGCGATGGCCGAGCCCGCATTGAAGCCGAACCAGCCGATCCAGAGCATTGCGGCACCGACCAGGGTCAGGCCCAGGTTGTGCGGCGCCATCGGCGTGGTCGGATAGCCCTTGCGCTTGCCCAGGACCAGGCAGGCCACCAGACCGGCGATACCGGCGTTGATGTGCACCACGGTGCCGCCAGCGAAATCGAGCACGCCCCAGTCCCACATCAGGCCACCGTCGCCGCCCCAGACCATATGCGCGATCGGCGCATAGACCAGGGTGAACCAGACACCCATGAACACCAGCATCGCGGAGAACTTCATGCGTTCGGCGAAGGCGCCGACGATGAGCGCCGGGGTGATGATGGCGAAGGTCATCTGGAAGGTGATGAAGACGCTTTCAGGGAAGGCGCCGACCAGGCTGTCGGGCGTCAGACCGCTGAGGAAGGCACGGTCCAGGCCACCGACGAAGGAATTGAAGTTGGTGACCCCAGCTTCCATACCGGTGGTGTCGAACGCGAGGCTGTAGCCGTAGACCATCCAGAGGATGCTCATCAGGCCGGTGACCGCAAAGCACTGCACCATCACCGAGAGAATGTTCTTCGAGCGGACCATGCCGCCGTAGAACAGCGCCAGCCCAGGGATGGTCATGAACAGCACCAGCGCAGTGGCCGTCAGCATCCATGCCGTGTCGCCTGAATCCAGCGTTGCCTCCTGCGCCAGGGCCAGGCCTGGACTTATCAGAGACAAAAGGGCTCCTAGCCCTGCGAATTTTCGCAGAGTCATGGTTTTACTCCTGGGGCGTGGGGGTTCGGAGGTGCTGCTTAAATCGCGTCGGTATCGGTTTCGCCGGTACGGATGCGGATGGCCTGTTCCAGGTTGACCACGAAGATCTTGCCGTCGCCGATCTTGCCGGTGTTGGCCGCCTTGGTGATGGCCTCGATGACGCGATCGAGCTGATCGTCAGCGATGGCCACGTCGATCTTTACCTTCGGCAGGAAATCGACGACGTATTCGGCACCGCGATACAGCTCGGTGTGGCCCTTCTGACGACCGAAGCCTTTGACCTCGGTTACGGTGATGCCCTGTACGCCAATTTCCGACAGCGACTCGCGCACGTCGTCCAGCTTGAACGGCTTGATGATGGCAGTGACTAGTTTCATGAAAACTTCTCCCGTTTTAGGTGGACTTGCCCCAGAAGTACGAACCCGGCTCAAGTCTAAGCTCAGTGTCTGGCTCTTGTAACGCTCCGGCTGTAGCCGGTCCGCAGTCCGACACCACCAACCTCTCCGACAAAGCGTCGCGAATCACCGATGCACCGCAACCCGTTGGTGCATGCGTCGCTGGGGACAAAGCAGAATCAGTGCCAGCTTTACGCAATGCCCGTTTTTACGGGGTGCGCACGGATGGAATGGATGCCCGACGGACGGTAGCGGCCAGAACACGCACAATATTGGTGCGCTCATGCACCAGCAGCTGCTCATTTTTTGTGCACGCCACCTGAGAAAGACCGGAAAAAGCCCATGCTACACTGCGCCCGGTTCAACCACAGGTGTTTTCAATGTTGCCGCCAAAAGCTTTCCTAGATGCCATCGGCTCCCAGGCCTCGCGCCTGTTCAACGGCGAGACGCCGCTGCCGCGTGGCGAGTTCGAAGCCCAGCTCAAGGGTGTGGTCCAGGGCGCACTGAACAAGCTCGACGTGGTCAGCCGCGACGAATTCGACAGCCAGATGGTGGTGCTCGCCCGCACCCGCGCGCGCCTGGAGGCGCTCGAAGCCAAGGTTGCCGAACTGGAAGAAAAGCTCACGCCGCCCGCGTCCTGACAGACCGGGCCGGCGACACGATCAAAGGAGTGATCGGATGTCCCTGGCCATCGTTCATAGCCGCGCGCAGATTGGCGTCGAAGCGCCGTCAGTGACCGTCGAAGCACATCTGGCCAACGGCCTGCCGGCGCTGACTCTGGTCGGCCTGCCGGAAACCGCGGTCAAGGAAAGCAAGGATCGCGTGCGCAGCGCCATTCTCACCTCCGGCTTCGATTTTCCCGCTCGACGCATCACCCTCAACCTCGCCCCCGCCGACCTGCCCAAGGACGGCGGCCGCTTCGACCTGTCCATTGCCCTGGGCATCCTCGCCGCCAGCGGTCAGCTGCCGGCCGAGCGGCTCGACAACCTGGAATGCCTCGGCGAACTGGCACTGTCCGGCGCCTTGCGCCCGGTCCAGGGAGTCCTGCCGGCCGCCCTCGCCGCTCGAGCGGCAGGGCGCGCGTTGCTGGTGCCACGGGCCAACGCCGAGGAAGCCAGCCTCGCCTCGGGCCTCACCGTCTATGCCGCCGAACACTTGCTCGAGGTCGCCGCGCACTTCAACGGCGTCACGCCACTCGAGCCGTATGTTGCCCAGGGCCTGCTGCGGCAGGTCCAGCCTTACCCTGACCTGGCCGACGTGCAGGGCCAGCAGGCGGCCAAGCGCGGCCTGCTGATCGCCGCGGCCGGTGCGCACAACCTGCTGTTTTCCGGGCCACCCGGTACCGGCAAGACGCTGCTGGCCAGCCGCCTGCCCGGCCTGTTGCCGCCGCTGGACGAACAGGAGGCGCTGGAAGTCGCCGCCATCCATTCGGTGGCCAGTCACAGCCCTCTCGATCATTGGCCGCAACGGCCCTTTCGGCAGCCCCATCACAGTGCATCCGGCCCTGCGCTGGTCGGTGGCGGCAGCCGTCCGCAGCCGGGGGAGATCACCCTGGCGCATCAGGGCGTACTGTTTCTCGACGAGCTTCCGGAGTTCGACCGCAAGGTGCTTGAGGTCTTGCGTGAGCCACTGGAGTCGGGGCATATCGTCATCGCTCGGGCCCGCGACAAGGTGCGTTTCCCGGCGCGTTTCCAGCTGGTGGCGGCGATGAATCCCTGCCCCTGCGGCTACCTGGGCGATCCCAATGGACGCTGTCGTTGCACGCCGGACCAGATCCAGCGCTACCGCAACAAGCTCTCCGGCCCGCTGCTCGACCGCATCGACCTGCACCTGACCGTGGCGCGGGAGGCCACCGCCCTCAACGCTCCGCCGCAGAGCGGCCAGAGCAGTGCCGTGCTCGCCGCCCAGGTAGCCCAGGCGCGGCAGCTGCAACTCGCCCGCCAGGGCTGCGCCAATGCCTTTCTCGACCTCGCCGGCTTGCGCAGCCATTGCCAGCTCGGCGCCGAGGACCAGAGCTGGCTGGAGCGCGCCTGCGAGCGCCTGGCGCTGTCGCTGCGCGCCGCACACCGCCTGCTCAAGGTCGCACGCACCCTTGCCGACCTGGAACAGGCCGAACGGATCAGCCGTCAGCACCTGGCCGAAGCGCTGCAGTATCGACCCGGCAGCCAGGGCTGAGCTGCTCTGGCACGGGCGCCCGAGTCGCAACGAATTGCCGCGGACAACGGGCATCCGTTGCGGTCTGTGTTAAGTTGACTGGCTTTCGCCACAGGCGGCCACTCCCCAGACACAACCCGAAGGAGCGCAGCATGGAGGCAAAACAGCCCTCTTCTTCCCACCTCAACGCCCCGGTCTTCTACGGCTCGGCGGTTATCATCCTGGCGCTGGTGATCTACAGCGTCGCTTTCCAGAGCCATGCGCAAACGCTGTTCGGCGATACCCAGGCCTGGATCATCGCCAACGTCAGCTGGCTCTACATCCTCGCCGTTGCACTCATCCTGCTCATGGTGGTGCTGCTGGCGTTCAGTCGTTACGGCGACATCAAGCTCGGGCCGGATCACAGCGAACCGGATTACAGCGCCCTGACCTGGTTCGCCATGCTGTTCTCCGCCGGCATGGGCATCGGCCTGATGTTCTTTGGCGTCGCCGAGCCGGTGATGCACTTTCTCTCACCGCCGGTGGGCGAAGGCGGCACCAGCGCTGCCGCCTATGAGGCGATGAAGATCACCTTCTTCCACTGGGGCCTGCATGCCTGGGCGATCTACGCCATCGTGGCGATGATCCTGGCCTACTTCGCCTACCGCCACGGCCTGCCACTCACCCTGCGCTCGGCGCTCTACCCGCTGATCGGCGAGCGCATCTACGGGCCGATCGGGCATGCCGTGGACATCTTCGCCATCATCGGCACGGTGCTCGGGGTCGCCACCTCACTGGGCCTCGGCGTCACCCAGATCAACACCGGGCTGAATCACCTGTACGGCCTGCCGGTATCCGTGCCGGTGCAGATCGGCCTGATCATCGCCACCACGCTGCTGGCGACGATTTCGGTGGTCACCGGCCTGGACAAGGGCGTGCGCCGGCTGTCGGAGCTGAACCTGACGCTGGCCGCGCTGCTGTTGCTGATGGTGCTGATCGCCGGGCCAACCGTGTTCATCCTGCAGACTTTCGTGCAGAACACCGGCAGCTACCTGTCGGATATCGTCAACAAGACCTTCAACCTCTATGCCTACGAGCCGAACGACTGGATCGGCGGCTGGACGCTGTTCTACTGGGGCTGGTGGCTGGCCTGGTCGCCCTTCGTCGGCCTGTTCATCGCGCGCATCTCGCGGGGCCGGACGATTCGCGAGTTCGTCACCGGCGTGCTGCTGGTGCCGACCGCATTCACCCTGCTGTGGATGACCGTGTTCGGCGACACCGCGATCCACATGATCCTCTGGGAACACGTCTCCAGCCTTGGTGAAGCCATCGAGCAAGACAGTTCGCTGGCCCTGTTCGCCTTCCTCGAGCACTTCCCCTTCTCGGGCTTCATCTCGCTGATCGCGATCATCATGGTGGTGGTGTTCTTCGTCACCTCGGCGGACTCCGGCGCGTTGGTGGTGGACATGCTCGCCTCCGGCGGCCAGCAGGGCACTCCGGTCTGGCAACGCATCTTCTGGGCCGCATCCATGGGCGGGGTGGCCATCGCGCTGCTGCTCGCCGATGGCCTGACCGCGCTGCAGACGGCAACCATCGCCAGCGCCCTGCCCTTCACCATCGCGTTGCTCTGTTCGATGTGGGGTCTGCTCAAGGCGCTGCGCCTGGATGCCACGAAGCAGGGGCTGCGCTACCAGGCCCTGAGCACCTCGCCCAGCGCACCGCGCAGTGCCGGTGGCTGGCAACGTCGCCTGCGTACGCTGATGCTGTTCCCGCGACGCGCCCATGTGGTGCGCTTCATCACCGAAGTGGTGCGTCCGGCCTACGAGGACATCGCCGAGGAAATGCGCAAGCAGGGCTATGCGGTGGAGATCAGCGAAGGTGATGATCGTCGCTTGCGCTTCGAGATCACCCACGAAGGCGAGCCAGACTTCATCTACGAAGTGCGCCCGCGGGCCTATGCCATGCCGAGTTTCGTCGCCACCAGCGAGGACGACGAGCGCGAGGAGCGCAAGTACTTCCGCGCCGAGGTGCATCTCAAGGAAGGCGGCCAGGATTATGACGTGATGGGCTGGAGCCGCGAGGACGTCATCAGCGACATCCTCGGCCAGTACGAGAAGCACATGCACTTCCTGCACATGGTTCGCTGAAGCCGAGCTGCGTCCTGGCGCCGGCCAGGACGCGGTCGATCAGTGTGCCAGGCCGGCTGCCAGTCGCTCGGCGCTCATGAAATGCAGCAGCTCGGCCAGCGGCAACGGCTGGCTGACCAGATAGCCCTGCACCTGCTGCGCGCCGAACTGGCGCAGCAGCTCGAGCTGCTCGGTGGTCTCGACGCCCTCGGCCACCACATCCAGATCGAGGTTGTGCGCCAGGCCGACCATCGCTTGCACCAGCTGCGACTTCTCGGGCCGCACGACCATGCCGGCGACAAAGCTCTTGTCGATCTTCAGCAGGGTGATCGGCAGGCTGGACAGGTGCACGAACGACGAGAAGCCGGTGCCGAAATCGTCCAGCGAAAAGCGCACGCCGAGCTCGCCCAGCGCATGCATGGCGCTCTGCACCTGCTCGCTGCGGCGCATCACCGCGGTTTCGGTGAGTTCGAATTCCAGCCAGTGCGGGTCGATGCCGCGCTCGTCGATCAGCCGGTTGAGCGTCGGTAGCAACTGACTGTCCTGAAACTGGCGGAACGACAGGTTGATCGCCATGTGCAGTGAATCCGCGCCGCCCTCATGCAGGCTTTGCAGATCGCGCAGCGCGCGGGCGATCACCCAGTAGCCGAGCGGCACGATCAGGCCGCTCTCCTCAGCCATGGGAATGAAGGCATCCGGCCCCAGCAGCCCTCTTTCCGGGTGCAGCCAGCGCACCAGTGCCTCCAGTCCGACGATGCGCCCGCTTTCCAGGCACAGCCGCGGCTGGTAGTGCAGCTCCAGCTCACCGCGACGCAACGCACGGCGCAGCTCGCCTTCCTGATCGGCGAGGCTGCGCGCGCTGCGGCTGACCTGTTCATCGTAGAAACACCAGGTGCAGCCCTGGGCCGCCTTGGCCTGGCGCATGGCGATCTGCGCGTGCCAGAGCAGCGGATCGGCGTCGATCCCCTCGCTGGCACGCGCCAGTCCGACGCTGCAGCCGAGCATCAGGCTCTCGCCCTCCACCCAGTAAGGCTCCGCCAGTGCTTCGACGATGCGATCGGCGACCGCCACGGCGCGCTCCGGATCGTCGCGGGTATCGAGCAGCAGTGCGAATTCGTCGCCGCCCAGCCGCGCCAGCATGTCGCCGACCTCCAGCTGCGCCTTGAGCCGCGCCACCACCTGCAGGATCAGGCGATCCCCGGCCTGGTGGCCGAGGGCATCGTTGACGTGGCGGAAGTTGTCGAGATCGAGATAGCCAAGCACCAGGTCCTGTTCCTGATGTTCGGCCAGGGCATCGAACAGCAGCGTCTGGAAGCCCTGGCGGTTGACGATGCCGGTATGCGGGTCCTGCTCGGCCAGCCTTTGCAAGGTTCCCTGCAGGTTGCAGCGCTCGCGCACGTAGCGCAGGCAGCGGCGCAACACCTCGGCACTGAGCTGGTCGCCCACCAGCCAGTCGACCGCGCCTTCCGGCATCTGCGTCGGTTCGTCGTCGAGCAGCAGGATCAGCGGCCAGGGGAAGCGTTCGGCGAGCGCCTGGCATTCCGGTGTCGCCAGCAGCAGGCAGGGCGTTTCCAGATACGCACTGGCCGTGCCCCAATCCGCCGCAATGATCAGCCGTTCCTTGCTATGCGAGCCCTGCAGGCAGGCGCGCAGGCGCTCGGCCCATTCGGGTCGATCAGCCAACAGCAACAGCGGCATGGATTGAGCGGGCGCTGGCAAGCGGCCTCCGGACTCGGTGATTTGCAAGACGGCGCTACACGCCCGATTTCCCGCACAGCCCTATGCAAACGCCCTGCCTCCTGCAGCGCGCACAAGACTAATCCATTATTTAGATCAGCCAAGCCCCAACGGCGACGATCGGTGATTTATTGAACCTGCAACGGGCCAGCATCGGCGCGGCAGCCTGTTAAACTCCCGCCCCCGCTTCGAATGACCTGAACACCATGTCCCGACTCAACCCTCGGCAGCAGGAAGCCGTGAACTACGTCGGCGGCCCACTTCTGGTGCTCGCCGGTGCCGGCTCCGGCAAGACCAGCGTGATCACCCGCAAGATCGCCTATCTGGTGCAGCATTGCGGCATCCAGGCCCGCCACATCGTTGCCATGACCTTCACCAACAAGGCCGCGCGCGAGATGAAGGAGCGCGTTGGCAGCCTGCTCAAGGGCGCCGAGGCACGCGGCCTGACCGTGTCCACCTTCCACAACCTGGGCATGAACATCATCCGCAAGGAATACGCACGCCTGGGCTACAAGCCCGGCTTCTCGATCTTCGATGACGGCGATATCAAGGCGCTGCTCACCGACATCATGCAGAAGGAATATTCCGGGGACGATGGTGCCGACGAAATCAAGAACTACATCGACAGCTGGAAGAACGACCTGATCCTGCCCGACGAAGCCCTGGCCAACGCACGCAACCCCAAGGAGCAGACCGCCGCCATCGTCTATCTGCACTACCAGCGCACGCTCAAGGCGTACAACGCGGTGGACTTCAACGACCTGATCCTGTTGCCGGTGAAACTCTTCCAGGAGCACGCCGACATCCTGGAGAAGTGGCAGAACCGCATCCGCTACCTGCTGGTGGACGAATATCAGGACACCAACGCCAGCCAGTACCTGCTGGTCAAGTTGCTGGTGGGTATGCGCAACCAGTTCACCGTGGTCGGTGACGACGACCAGTCGATCTATGCCTGGCGCGGCGCGCGCCCGGAGAACCTGATGCTGCTGAAGGAGGATTACCCCTCGCTGAAGGTGGTGATGCTGGAGCAGAACTACCGCTCCACCAGCCGCATCCTCAAGTGCGCCAACATCCTCATCGCCAACAACCCGCACGTGTTCGAGAAGCAGCTGTGGTCAGAGATGGGCCATGGCGACGAGATCCGCGTGATCCGCACGCGCAACGAGGACGCCGAGTGCGAGCGCGTGGCGCTTGAAATCCTCACCGAACACCTGCGTACTCAGCGCCCCTACAGCGACTTTGCCATCCTCTACCGCGGCAACTACCAAGCCAAGCTGATGGAGCTGAAGCTGCAGCACCACCAGATTCCCTATCGCCTGTCCGGCGGCACCAGCTTCTTCGCCCGCCAGGAGGTGAAGGACCTGATGAGCTACTTCCGCCTGCTGGTCAACCCGGACGACGACAACGCCTTCCTGCGGGTGATCAACGTGCCGCGCCGCGAGATCGGCTCTACCACCCTGGAGAAGCTCGGCAACTACGCCAGCGAGCGCGGCATCAGCATGTACGCCGCCGCTGACGAGATCGGCCTCGGCGCCCATCTGGACAGCCGCTACGCCGAGCGCCTGTCGCGCTTCAAGCACTGGATGGACAACGTGCGCCAGCAGTGCGTGGTCAACGAGCCGATCGCCGCCATCCGCAGCATGGTGATGGACATCGACTACGAGAACTGGCTGCGCCAGAACGCCTCCAGCGACAAGGTGGCCGACGCACGCATGGGCAACGTCTGGTTCCTCGTCGACGCGCTGAAAAACACGCTGGATAAAGACGAAGACGGCGACATGACCATCGAGGACGCCATCGGCAAGCTGGTGCTGCGCGACATGCTCGAGCGCCAGCAGGAAGAGGAAGAAGGTGCCGAGGGTGTGCAGATGATGACCATGCACGCCTCCAAGGGCCTGGAATTCCCCTCGGTGTACATCATCGGCTTCGAGGAGGAAATCCTGCCGCACCGCTCCAGCATCGAGGCCGACACCATCGAGGAAGAGCGGCGCCTGGCCTACGTCGGCATCACCCGAGCCAAACGCAACCTGGCGCTGACCTTCGCTGCCAAGCGTAAGCAGTACGGCGAGGTGATCGACTGCACGCCGAGCCGCTTCCTCGACGAGCTGCCGCCAGAGGACCTGGTCTGGGAAGGCCAGGAAGACGCGCCGGTGGAGGTCAAGGCCGCGCGCGGCAACGACGCCCTGGCGGCGATGCGGGCGATGCTCAAGCGCTGATCGCAGCGCCTGGGTTCGAGGAGCGTTCACCGCCGGTTTGTATCCCGTCACCTAACCGCGGCATGCTTGGCCGATCGCGGTTTCTGGAGGGATTCGATGTACCACGGCGAACGCTTCAATGCCTGGACGCACCTGGTCGGTGCGCTGCTGGCTTGCCTTGGCGCGATCTGGCTGCTGGTCCTCGCCGCGCTCGACGGCTCGCCGGTGAAGATCGTCAGCGTGGCGATCTACGGCCTCAGCCTGATCCTGCTCTACAGCATCTCGACGCTGTACCACAGCCTGCGCGGGCGGGCGAAAGTGGTCATGCGCAAGCTCGATCACCTGTCGATCTACCTCTTGATCGCCGGCAGCTACACGCCGTTCTGCCTGGTCACCCTGGCCGGCGCCTGGGGCTGGACGCTGTTCGGCATCGTCTGGGGCCTCGCCGTGATCGGCATGCTGCAGGAAATCAAGCCGCGCTCCGAGGCGCGGGTACTGTCACTGGTGATCTATGCGGTGATGGGCTGGATCGTGCTGGTGGCGGTCAAGCCGCTGTTCGCCGCTCTCGGTGGCGCCGGTTTCAGCTGGTTGCTGGCCGGCGGCATCTGCTACACGGTGGGCATCGTCTTCTTCGTCTTCGACGACCGTTTTCGGCACTGGCATGGCATCTGGCACATCTTCGTGATGGTCGGCAGCCTGCTGCACTTCATCGCCATTCTGTTCTACGTGCTCTGATCGGCCTCCAGCGCCGCCGCGCTGCCGAGCACCGCTTCCAGCTCGCTCGCCGCCGCGCGCAGCCGTGGCACGAACGCCAGCAGCTGCGCCATCGAACAGCGGATCACCGGCGCGTGGCTGAACAGGCAGGCCAGCAGCTCGCCGTCGGCATCACGCACCGGCACCGCACAGGCGACCATGCCGTCGATGAACTCCTCGCAATCGGTGCCCAGCTGCTCGTCTCGCACCCGCGCCAGGTCGTCGCGCAGCGCGCTGAGGTCGGTCAGGGTGTTGCGTGCCATGCGCTGCAGCGGCAGGCGCGGCAGCACCCGCTCCAGTTGCTCCGGCGGCAGCGAGGCCAGATAGAGCTTGCCGCTGGCGGTGCACCAGAGCGGCGTGTGGCTGCCGATCGGCAGGTTGATCTGCAGCGGCCAGTTGGTCTGCACCCGGTCGAAATAGAGCATGTCCAGCCCATCCGGGATGGCCAGCCCGCAGGTTTCACCGATGGCTTCGGAGAGCTGGCGCAGGATCGCCTGGCGCAGCGCCTTGTGCCGGCTGCTGCGCAGGATGTTCAGCGCCGCAACGTGCAGGCGCTCGCCCGGCAACAGCCCACCGCGCAGGCCGAACTGCAGGAAGCCTTCCTTTTCCAGCGTCTGCACCAGCCGGTGCGCGCTGGCCTTGGGAATGTCCAGCCGTTCGGCCAGGGCCGTCGGGCTGAGCGGCTCCTTCGCCGCAGCAACCGCCTCGATGATTTCCAGCACGCGGGTGATGGAGGAGCCTTTCTCGCGGGGAATGCTGCGCATCGTCTGCCTTGTCGTTCAATGAGATGAGCGCCCCGCAGGGCGCGCACGAGTGTAGCGACCGGCACCGTCTGTGCAACGTTGCCGCGCGGGTTACTTCATGGTCGGCATGGCGAACTCGGCACCGGCGCGGATACCGGTGGGCCAGCGGCGGGTCACGGTCTTCATGCGGGTGAAGAAGCGCACCCCATCCGGGCCGTGCATGTTCAGCGGACCGAATACCGAGCGCTTCCAGCCGCCGAAGCAGTGGAAGGCCATGGGCACGGGGATTGGCACGTTGACGCCGACCATACCGACCTTGACGTTTTCCTCGAACTGCCGCGCGGTGTCGCCGTCGCGGGTGAAGATCGAGGTGCCATTGCCGTATTCATGGTCGTTGATCAGTTGCAGCGCCTCGTCGAAGCTCTTCACCCGCACCACAGCCAGCACCGGACCGAAGATTTCCTCACGGTAGATGCGCATGCTCGGCGTGACACGGTCGAACAGCGTCGGGCCGACATAGAAGCCGTTCTCATGGTCCTCGACCTTGATGCCGCGGCCGTCGCAGACCAGCGTTGCACCCTCCTCCACACCCAGATCGATGTAGCCGCTGACCTTCTGCTGGTGCTCGCGGGTCACCAGCGGGCCCATGTGCGGCTCAGGCTCGACGCCCAGACCCGGGCCGGTACGCATCTGGCTGATTTCACCTTTGAGCATCTCGACCAGCTTGTCAGCCACCTCGTCACCAACGCACACCGCCACCGAGATCGCCATGCAGCGCTCGCCGGCCGAGCCGTAGGCCGCACCAATCAGCGAGCTGACCACCTGCTGCGGATCGGCGTCGGGCATCACCACCATGTGATTCTTCGCCCCGCCCAGGGCCTGGCAACGCTTGCCGTGGGCCGAGGCGGTGGCATAGATGTATTCGGCGATCGGCGTCGAGCCGACGAAGCTGACCGACTGCACGCGCTCGTCGGTGAGCAGCACGTCCACCGCCTCTTTGTCGCCGTTGACGATGTTCAGCACGCCGGCCGGCAGCCCGGCTTCGGCCAGCAGCTCACCGAGTAGCATGGTCGCGCTCGGATCTTTCTCCGAAGGCTTGAGGACAAAGGTGTTACCGCAGGCGATGGCTACCGGCAGCATCCACAGCGGCACCATGGCCGGGAAGTTGAACGGGGTGATGCCGACGCAGACGCCCAGCGGCTGCATCAGTGAGTTGGAATCGATGTCGCGACCGACGTTGGAGGAGAACTCGCCCTTGAGCAGGTGCGGGATACCACAGGCGAACTCGACCACCTCCAGCCCACGGGTGACTTCGCCCTGGGCGTCGGAAAATACCTTGCCGTGTTCGCTTGTGATCAGCCGGGCGACGTCGTCGCGGCGCCGTTCGAGCAATTCCTTGAAGCGGAACATGACCCGCGCACGCACCAGCGGCGGCGTCTTCGACCAGCCTTCGAAGGCGGCCTGGGCAGCGGCGATGGCCTCGCGGGTCTCATCCGCCGAGGACAGCGAGACGTACAGGCGCGGCTCGCCGGTGGCCGGGTTGTAGACGGTGGCATGGCGCTCGGAGCGGCCGGCGACGGCCTCGTTGTTGATCAGATTGCCGAGGGTCTGCATGGCTTCACTCCTGGTTCCAGACGGTTTCGTAGAGGTCGATGATTTCCGCTTCCGTGGGTACGCGCGGGTTGTTGCCGGGCGAGCCGGAGGCCAGCGCCTGGCGCGCCATGGTCTCGCGCAATTCGAAGAAGCGTTCGCGGGCGATGCCGAACTGTTCCGGGCTCGGCACTTTCAGTTCCTGATTGATTGCGCGCAGCTCGGCGAGCAGCTTGTCGTTCGCCACCTCGACGCTGTCGGTCTGCGCGGCGACGCCCATCGCCCGCGCGCAATCGGCGTAGCGCTCCGGCGCGGCGGGAATCGAGAAGGCGGTGATCGCCGGCAGCAGCATGGCGTTGGACAACCCATGCGGCACATGGAAGAAGGCGCCGATCGGCCGGCTCATGCCGTGCACCAGCGCCACCGAGGCGTTGGAAAAAGCGATCCCGGCCAGGGTCGCGCCGAGCATCATCGCCTCGCGCGCGGCGCGGTTGCCCGGCTCATTGAAGGCCGCGCGCAGGTTCGGCGCCAGCAGACGCATGGCTTCAAGCGCCTGGGCATCGCTGTAGAGGCTGGCCTTGCGACTGACATAGGCCTCGATCGCGTGGGTCAAGGCGTCGATACCGGTATCGGCGGTGACCCGCGGCGGCAGCGAGAGGGTCAGCTCGTAGTCGATCAGCGCGGCGATGGGCATGAAGCCGAGGCCCGCGCAGAGCATTTTCTCGTCGCTGGTCTCGTCGGTGATGATTGTGAAGCGCGTCGCCTCCGAGCCGGTGCCAGCAGTGGTGGGGATGGCGATCAGCGGCAGGCCGGCTTCGCTGACGTCACGCGGGAAACGGTAGTCGCGCATCTCGCCGCCAAACTTGCCGAGTATGCCGATGGCCTTGGCCGAATCGATCGGGCTGCCGCCGCCGAGGGCGACGATGGAATCAAAATCGCCCCGGCGGACCATTTCCACGCCCGCTCGAATCGAAGCAGCGGTCGGTTCGGGCAGGGTATCGGCGAAGCACTGGCTGGCGATGCCGGCCTCTTCCAGCTGACCGGCGATACGGGCGACATAGCCCAGTTCGACCATCATGCGGTCGGTGACGATCAGCGGGCGATTACAGCCCAGCGCCTTCAGCACGCGGGCGAGTTGCTGGCTGGCGCCGGCGCCGACTTCCATCAGGCGCGGCAGGACGATGCGATGACTCATAGCACTCTCCGAAATGGACCGCCTGACAAGCTGGCAGCTTCTTATTCTGAGACTTTATGTCTCACTATCGAAACTGGAGAGTAGAAAGCGAACCGACAGCCGTCAATAAAAAACGAGACCGATGGTCTCGTTTTATCTGCTGCGTGGTCGTTATCTGCCATACCGATCAACCCGAAGGCCGGTAGTGGTTTGCCGCCATGGCCAGTCGCTCGGCCACCACCTGCACCCGTGCCCGTGCTTCCGAGTCGCCCAGCCCCTGCAGATCGGCCTCGACGTTGAGCAGTACGGCATCGACGCCGGCGACCAGCAACAGCACCGCCGCCTCGACATCACAGCGCAGCGACGGCTCGACCATCGGCAAGGCGCGCTCGGCAACACCCAGCGCCTCGACGCAGGCATGCGCCGTCGCCAGCGGCACCGCGCATGCCTGGCGCGACAAGTCAGGCTTCCGGCCTTCGTCGTCCTTCAGATAGTCGGAAAAGACCGCAACGTCATCATCGGCAAAGGCACCGGGACGACCAAGCAGTGATCGGGCTTCGGCCAGCAGCGCCTCGCAGGAAGCATCGCCGTGCGCCGCACTGACCCGCAGCGCCTTGACGATCAGCGCCACAGCGAGGTCAGCAGTCACCGCCGCGACCGCACCGCAGCCGGGTAAGGCGCGCTCGGCAACGGCATGGCGAAACTGCGCGAGGCTCAGCTGCCAGAGCCCCTGCCCCGCGCCCGGTCTGTCGGTTTCGCCCATCAGGCCGACTTGGCGCCGTCCCAGTGCAGCAGCACATCAAGCATGCGGTTGGAGAAGCCCCACTCGTTGTCGTACCAGGCCATCACCTTGACCAGCTCGCCCTGCACGCGGGTCTGGCTGAGGTCGGCAACGCAGGACGCCGGGTAGCCGTTGAAGTCGCAGGAGACCAGCGCTTCCTCGTTGCACTCCATGACGCCGGCCGGCAGCTTCTGCGCCCCGGCACGCAGGATGTCGTTGATTGCCTCGACGCTTTCCGGCGCGTTTTCGGCGATAAAGGTCAGGTCGACCAGCGAGACGTTCGGCGTCGGTACCCGCACCGAGAGGCCGTCCAGACGCCCGGCCAGCTCCGGCAGCACCAGGCCGATGGCCTTGGCCGCACCGGTGGTGGACGGAATCATCGACAACGCCGCGGCGCGCGCGCGGTAGAGGTCACTGTGCGCCTTGTCCAAGAGGTTCTGGTCGTTGGTGTAGGAGTGCACGGTGTTGAGCAGGCCCTGGCGGATGCCGACCGCCTCGTGCAGCACCTTGGCCAGCGGCGCCAGGCAATTGGTGGTGCAGGAGGCATTGGAGACGACGCGCTGATCGCCGAGCAGCTGGTGATTCACGCCGTAGACCACGGTCAGGTCGCCGCCATCGAGCGGGTGCGAGGCGAATACGCGACCAGCCCCGGCCTGCAGGTGCTGCTCGATCAGCGCGCGCTTCTTGAATTTGCCGGTGCACTCGAGCACCACGTCGACGCCCAATTCCTTCCACGGCAGCTTGGTCGCATCCCGCTCGGCCAGCAGGCGGATCGCCTGGCCACGCACCACCATCGATTCGCCCTGTAGCTCTACCGGCTCGGGGAAACGACCGAAGGTCGAATCGAAGCGGGTCAGATGCACCAGCGTCTTGTGGTCGCTGAGATCGTTGATCGCGACCACCTGTACCCGATCCTGCAATCCACGCTCGAACAGCGCTCGTACGACGGCGCGGCCGATACGTCCATACCCGTTGATGGCAATACGTAGCATGCAAATCTCCTCGGAGAGGTTGAAAGTCTGTCGTTAGCTTAGGCGGAGTATCCACCCTTGCGTTCATCTCGGACCGACCAGGATCAATTAACCGGCGAACCCATGTGCCGTTGGCCAGTCGTAAACCTGACAGAGCGGCCGTGCAGGATCGGCCGCGACCTGAGACGAATCAGGGGGTGTGAGGCATGAGCGAGACAACCCAGACACCGTGGTGGAAGGGCGCGACCGTTTATCAGATCTACCCGCGATCCTTTGCAGACAGCAACGGAGACGGCATCGGTGATCTCAATGGCGCGCTGCGCCATCTCGATCATCTGCAACAGCTGGGCGTCGATGCGCTGTGGTTGTCGCCGATCTTCCGCTCACCCATGGCCGATGCCGGCTACGACATCAGCGACTATTGCGATATCGATCCGCTGTTCGGTTCGCTGGCCGATATCGACCGGCTGATTACCGAAGCTCATGCCCGCGGTATCCGGGTGCTGCTGGACTTCGTGCCCAATCACACCTCCGATGAACACCCCTGGTTCGTCGAGTCGCGCAGCTCGCGGGACAATCCCAAGCGCGACTGGTACGTCTGGCGCGACCAGCCGAACAACTGGCGTGCCGCGCTGGGCGCCGGAAGCGCCTGGACCTGGGACGAGCACACCCAGCAGTACTACCTGCATCTGTTCCTCGCCAAGCAGCCGGACCTCAACTGGCGCAACCCCGAGGTGGTCGAGGCCATGCACGACGTGCTGCGCTTCTGGCTCGACCGCGGCATCGACGGCTTTCGCATCGACGTCATCCACTGCACCGGAAAGGACCCGAGCTTCGCCGATGACCCGCGTTGCCAGGCCGGCCAGCCGCTGTCCGACTTCAACGATCAGCCTTACAGCCATGAAGTGCTGCGCGGCCTGCGCAAACTGGTCGACAGCTACCCCGGCGACCGCATGCTGGTGGGCGAGGTGAACATCCGCTCCACCGAGCGCGTGCTGCAGTACTACGGCGCTGGCGACGAGTTGCACCTGGCCTTCAACTTCAACCCGCTCGATGCGCCCTGGGACCCGGTGCTATTTCGTACCTGCATCCGCGAGGTCGAGCACTGGCTGCAGCCGGCCGGTGCCTGGCCGACGTGGGTGCTGTCCAATCACGACAACGTGCGCCAGCGCAGCCGTTATCAGGGTTCCGAGCGAGCCTCACGGGCGGCTGCGGTAATGCTGCTCACCCTGCGCGGTACGCCTTTCATCTATCAGGGTGAGGAATTGGGGCTGGAAGACGCGGTAATTACCGCCGAAACCCGAACCGATCCGGGCGGCCGTGACGGTTGCCGGGCCCCGATTCCCTGGCGGGCCGAACCGCCCCATGGCTGGGACGGCGCGACACCCTGGCTGCCCTTTCCACCCGAGGCGGACGAGCTCGCGGCCGAACGGCAGACCGGTGAGGCGAGCTCCATGTTCGCGCTCTACCAGCGCCTGCTCGCCGCGCGCAAGATCAGCCCGGCGCTGCACCACGGCGATTTCGAAGAATTGCCTTCACACCCCGAGGTGCTTGCCTACCGCAGGCACTTAGGCGGCGACCAGCGACTGGTCTGCATCAACTTCTCCGACCAGCCCCACGCCCACCCGCAGTCCGGCGACTGGCAGGTCGAGATCGCCAGCGACGGCATCGGTGAAGGCGATCCCTACAACGGCACCCTTAACCCAGGGCAGGCCGTCGTGCTGCGCCCAACGGAGAACTGAGCATGCGTCCACTCTGGTATCGCAACGCGGCGATCTATCAGATCGATCCCACCCTGTTTCGTGACAGTAATGGAGACGGCTGCGGCGATCTGCGCGGCATCACCGAGCGCCTCGACTACATTCGCGGCCTCGGCTGCACGGCCGTATGGCTCATGCCGTTCTATCAGTCGCCCTTCGAGGATGCCGGCTACGACATCACTGACCATCTACAGGTAGACAAACGCTTCGGCGATCTGGCCGACATCGTCGCTCTGTTGGAGAAAGCCGAAGAGCTGGGCCTGCACGTCATTATCGAACTGGTAGTGCAGCACACGTCCATCCAGCACAAGTGGTTTCAGGAGGCGCGCCGCGACCGCGAGTCGCCCTATCGCGACTACTACATATGGGCCGACGAGCCCGACGACTTCATGGAGCCGATTTTCCCGACGGTCGAGGACAGCATCTGGACTTGGGACGAGGAAGCCGGCCAGTATTACCGCCATCTGTTCTACAAGCACGAGCCGGATCTTGACCTGACCAACCCGAAGGTCATCCACGAGATCGAGCGGATCATGTCGTTCTGGCTGCGCCTAGGTGTTTCCGGTTTCCGCATCGACGCCGCGGTGCACATGGTGCGCCAGGCAGGCGGCGGTGAACTGGAGAAAGGCTACTGGCTACTCGAACACATGCGCGACTTCGTGACCATGCGCCGGCCCGAGACTGTGCTGCTCGGCGAGATCGACACCGATCCTGAGAAGTACGTCGAATACTTCGGCGACGAGGCCGATCGCGTCACTCTGCTGCTGGATTTCTGGACCAACAATCACCTGTTCCTGGCCCTGGCACGGCAGCAGGCCGAGCCGCTGGTGCGCGCCCTGAACAGCCAACCGCTGCCGCCCAGTCATTCGCAATACGCGCTGTGGATCCGCAACCACGACGAGCTGAGCCTCGACCGGCTGGAAGAGGATGAGCGCAAAGAGGTGATGGACACCTTCGCCCCAGACGAAAACATGCGTGCCTACAACCGCGGCATTCGTCGACGCCTCGCGCCGATGCTCGACGGCGACGAGCGACGCATCGCGGCCACTCATGCGTTGCTGCTCTCGCTGCCCGGCACGCCGATCATCCGCTACGGCGAGGAAATCGGCATGGGCGATGACCTCGACCGCCCCGAGCGACTGTCCGTACGCACGCCCATGCAGTGGTCCAACGAACCCAACGCCGGATTCTCCTGTACCAAAGGTGAGCTGGCCGCACCGGTAATCGACGAAGGGCCCTTCTCGTACGAGAAGATCAACGTGTTCGCACAAACCCTGCGCAGCGACTCGCTGATGGCGCGCACCGGCAACATGATCCGCACCCGCATCGGCCTGCGCGAGATTGGCATCGGCAAGCGCACAACGGTCGAGGTGAATGACCCCGCCGTCTTTGCCATCCGCCACGACAACGGCTCCACGGTGCTGATGCTGGTCAATCTTGCCGACAAGGAAACCACCGTCGAGATCACCGAGGACGACCTTCAGGACATGGTCGATGTGCTCGCCGACTGCGACTACGGGCAGCCGGAAGGCTCACCGCTGAAGATTCGCCTCGGGCCCTACGGCTATCGCTGGCTGCGGCGCAAGCAGCAACTGTTCGGATGAGGAGCGGCTGATGAATCTCGACGCAGCACAATGGCACGCCTGGCATGGCGCAACCTTTCCCGACGAAAGCTGGTACCGCGACGACGATGAACAGCTGTGTGCCATTGTCGGCGCCCCGCGGGTCGACCTGGTCTCGCGCGAGCGCTATGGCGATTTCATCCTGCAGTTCGAGTTCGCCCTACCGGTGGGCGGCAATTCCGGGGTCTTCTACCGCGTCGACGAAAGCGCCGGCCTCGCCTGGCACAGCGGGCCGGAAATGCAGCTGCTGGATGATGCCGTTCACCCCGACGGCGAAGAACCAACCACCCGCAACGGAGCCCTGTATGGCCTGCTCGCGCCCGAACAGGAAACCCGGATCGAACCCGGCAGCTTCATGCACGCAGCGCTTGTCGTGCGCCAGGGTACGGTCGAGCACTGGCTGGGCAATCGTATGGTGCTGAGTTATCGCCTGGACGACCCGGCCCTGCACACGCTGATCGAATCCAGCAAATTCGCCGACAAGCCGCTGTTCGCCAAGGCGCCAGCCGGGCATATCGTCCTGCAGCACCACGGCGAGGCGGTGCGCTTTCGCCGCCTGTCGATCGAAGCGCTGGGCTGAACGTCGGCCTTGGATCGGCACGCCGAATTGAGCGAGAATGCGCGCCTTTTCCAGGCTGCGAAACGCAGTGACGGCAGAAGCGCCCAGGCGCCAAGCGTCAGGCAAGCCGCGGCCGCCCACGCTTGAGGTAGCGTTCGTGGAACAGCTGAAAGATAAGATTCGCAGTCAGGGCATCGTGCTTTCCGACCGGGTACTCAAGGTCGACGCGTTCCTCAACCACCAGATCGATCCCGTGCTGATGCAGGCCATCGGGCAGGAATTCGCCCGCCTGTTCCGCGATGCCGGCGTCACCAAGATCGTCACCATCGAAGCCTCCGGCATTGCGCCGGCCGTCATGGCCGGCCTGGAGCTGGGCGTGCCGGTGATCTTCGCCCGCAAGCACCAGTCGCTGACGCTGCAGGACAACCTGCTAACCGCCACGGTCTATTCGTTCACCAAGCAGGTGGAAAGCACCATCGCCGTGTCCACCCAGCACTTGTCCTCGAACGACCGCGTGCTGATCATCGACGACTTCCTCGCCAACGGCAAAGCCGCCAAGGGCCTGATCTCGATCATCAACCAGGCCGGCGCCAGCATCGCCGGCCTTGGCATCGTCATCGAAAAGGCCTTCCAGGCCGGTCGTCAGGAGCTGGAAGAAGCCGGTTACCGCGTCGAGTCCCTGGCTCGCGTCGCCTCGCTGGCTGATGGGCAAGTGCAATTCATAGACTGAGTGCAGGTCATAGTCCGGGCGCAGCTCAAAAGCTGAACCCGGCTCAACCGGCCGGCGGCGCCTCTGCGCGCCATAGCGCCACCAGCGCACCCTGCGTGCCTGCCAGCGGATCACTGATGGGCACGCCGACTTGGGCAATTCGCTCACGCGCCTGATCATGGGTGGCCGCGTCAGGCCGCTGCATGTCGTACTGCTGGCCGACCGGATAACCCGCCACCACCTGAAAATCTGTGCTGGCCTCGAGCGCGCAATGCCCCGTCCCGGCCGGTAGCACCAGCGCGTCGCCCGCCTTCAGCTCGACCTCCTGACCGTTATCACCACCCAACATGACCCGCGCCCAGCCGATGGCCACGCCGAGCGCTTCGTGGGCGGTGGAATGGTAGTGATGGTAGTCGTAAACCGTCCCACGCCAGGCAGACGGCCACATATGGCTGTCGAACAGTCGCTCGAAGGCTTCCGCGGGGCTTGTCCCGGCCAATGGCAGCTGGCGGTAGATCAGCACCGGATGCGGGCTGTTGGGCGTGCGCCCGTCACTGGCCAGGTGCAGCTGTTCGGGTTGTGGTGCGGAACTGGGCATGCGGGGCTCCTCTGTCGTCACGGGAATCCGACCGGTAGGCCGTATCGAATTCGACTCGAGAGCTGCCTGCCTTGCTCACCGCAGAAACGACAAAGCCGCCCGGAGGCGGCTTTGCTGGGGACGCCTGGCGCTCGATCAGAGGCCGGACATGTGCTGGATGGCGGCCTTCAGCTCGTCATCGGAGCAGTCGCCACAGGTGCCCTTCGGCGGCATGGCATTGATACCGCTGATGGCGTGCTTGAGCAGGCCGTCCAGACCACCGGCAGCATCGGCACGGGCCGTCCAGGCTGCACTGTCACCGGTCTTCGGCGCGTTCAGCAGGCCGGAGCCGTGGCAGGCAGTGCAGAACTTGCCGTACACGTCGGAACCGCTACGGGCGGCACCACCGGCGGCTGCGGCAGCGCCGGCACCAGCGGCTGCGCACTCTTCACCTTGAATACATACTTCGCCCACCGGCTTGAGGCGCTCGGCGATTGCTTCGTCGGTCGCAGCCTGAGCGCTCATTGCCCACAGGGCCAATACGGCAGTCTGTGCTACCAGGATCTTCTTAATCAGGTTCACCTTACACCCTCATTGTGGCTAGACACGCCCGCGGCCACGGTATCGCGAGCGGCGGTCAGTATAACGGCAAGCCATGCCAGCCGAAACAATACGAAAGGCCCTGCCAACTCCAGCGACGCTTTGTCGCACCGCAACGCTCGGAGAATCGAGGCCGGTCGCGGCTAAAAGTTCGCTGGCGTCGTAGCACTGATCAGTCTGGCCGGGGTGTCGAAGGGGTTGCGAAAACGATGCGGCTTACTGCTTTCGAAGTAGTAGCTGTCTCCGCTTTCCAGCACGTAGACCTGACCGTTTACGGTGAGCTCAAGACGACCCTCGACGAGCATTCCGGCTTCCTCCCCCTGATGCGAGAGCATGTCGGTACCAGTATCGGAACCGGGCGGATAGGTCTCAGCCAGAAAGGCGATGGCGCGCCCTGGGTGGGCTTTTCCCACCAGCTTCATGCTGACCGCACCGTCGGATATATCGATCAGCTCGCTACCCTTGTAAACCACCTGGGTATCGCCATCCTGTTCGAAATCGGGGGAAAAGAACTCCACCAGAGACATGGGGATGCCACTGAGCACCTTCTTCAGCGAACTGATCGAGGGGCTGACGCTGTTCTTTTCGATCATGGAAATGGTGCTGTTGGTTACGCCGGCACGCTTGGCGAGTTCACGCTGGGACAGACCCTTGAGCTTGCGGATGGTTTGCAGTCGAACGCCAACGTCCAATACGGGAGCCCCCTTTCAAGAGCAGTGCGAAAGGGGGCTATCATGGCAATGGCGTTCAGAATTTACAACACTACCTCCGGACGGCTCGTCGCTCGGGGCGTGTGGCTCGGCGAAGCCTCAGAGTACCGGGCCTGCAAGATCCGGCATTGCAGCAATCACAGTGATCTCGACCCGTACATCCAGCGAATACATCAGCGCCTGAACCGTGGTCCGCGCCGGCGCAGTTCCCGGGGTCAGCCAGGCATCCCAAATCTCGTTCATGCCGGCGTAGTCGGTGGAGATGTCCTTCAGATGAATGGTCGCCGAGAGCAGCCGAGCCTTACTACTGCCGGCTTCTTCCAGTAGGCGTTCGATGCTCGACAAGGTTTCGCGGGTCTGAGCGCGGATGTCACCAGCCAGGTCATCGGCCAGTTGCCCGGACAGATACACTGCGCCGTTGTGGATCACCGCTTCGCTGTAGCGGGTTTCAGTGTGCAGACGCCGGATGGGCATGTTTACGGATCTCCTTGTGCTTGCCGTAACGGAAGATATCCAGCCCCTCGGTACTGATCTGCGGACGCTTGGAAGCCAGCAGGTCAGCGAGCACACGGCCGGAGCCGCACGCCATGGTCCAACCCAGCGTGCCGTGGCCGGTATTGAGGAACAGGTTGCGATAGGGAGTCGCACCGATGATCGGCGTGCCATCTGGCGTGGCCGGTCGCAGGCCGGTCCAGAATACTGCTTCGGCCGGATTACCGCCTTGCGGATAGAGATCGCCCACCACCATTTCCAGGGTTTCCCGCCGACGCGGGTTGAGCGACAGGTCGTGCCCGGCAATCTCCGCCATGCCACCGACCCGAATGCGCTGGTCGAAACGGGTGATGGCAACCTTGTAGGTTTCATCGAGCACGGTCGATTGCGGCGCCATCGCCGGATCGCTGATCGGCACGGTCAGCGAATAGCCCTTGAGCGGGTACACCGGCGCACGAATGCCGAGCGGCTTGAGCATCTGCGGGCTGTAGCTGCCGAGCGCCAGCACGTAGCGATCGGCCGCCTCCAGCTTGCCGTCGATCCAAACCCCGGCGACTCGATCGCCGGCGTAGTCGATGCGTTGAATATTCTGTTCGAAGCGGAACTCGACTCCGAGCGCCACGGCCATTTCTGCGAGCCGCGAAGTAAACATCTGGCAGTCGCCGGTCTGGTCATTGGGCAGGCGTAGCGCCCCGCTGAGCTTGTGCGAAACCTGCGCCAAAGCTGGCTCCACCCGCCCGATGCCTGCGCGATCGAGCAATTCGTAGGGCACCCCGGACCGCTCCAGCACGGCGATGTCCTTGGCAGCTGCATCGAGCTGCGCCTGAGTGCGGAACAACTGCGTCGTCCCCAGCTCACGGCCTTCATAGGCGATACCGGTTTCGGCGCGTAGCTCGTCGAGGCAGTCGCGACTGTACTCGGACAGGCGCACCATGCGCTCCTTGTTCACCGCGTAGCGGGCCGCGGTGCAGTTGCGCAGCATCTGCGCCATCCACAGATACTGGTCGACGTCACCGGTAAGCTTGATCGCCAGTGGCGCGTGACGCTGCAGTAGCCACTTCATCGCCTTGAGCGGCACGCCAGGCGCCGCCCATGGCGAGGCATAGCCAGGCGAGACTTGGCCGGCGTTGGCGAAGCTGGTCTCCATCGCCACTGCTGGCTGCCGATCGACGACCACCACTTCGAAACCGGCTCGCGCCAGATAGTAGGCGCTGGCGGTACCCACCACCCCGCTACCCAATACCAGTACACGCATTGCAGCCTCCCGCCCGCTCGTACGGACTTTTCCGAATCACTATTGAAACGGAGTATAAAAAGGCTCCTGCAGTGTTATTCACCATATAAAAAGCTATCTTTGGCCTTTATTCACGCCAGAGCAGCTTTATTTGGAGGGTATATCCCTTGAGAACTCGCCATCAGACGCGCCGCGAACTGGACAAGATCGACCGCCACATTTTGCGCATCCTGCAGGCCGAGGGCCGCCTGCCCTTCACCGAGCTGGGCGAGCGCGTTGGCCTGTCGACCACGCCCTGTACCGAGCGGGTGCGCCGCCTGGAGCGAGAGGGCATCATCATGGGCTACTCGGCGCGGCTGAACCCGCAGCATCTGAAGGCTGGCCTACTGGTGTTCGTCGAGATCAGCCTGGCCTACAAGTCAGGAGACATCTTCGAGGAGTTTCGCCGCGCCGTGCTCAAGCTGCCGCATGTGCTTGAGTGCCATCTGGTCTCCGGTGACTTCGATTACCTAGTCAAGGCGCGGATTTCGGAGATGGCCTCCTACCGAAAATTGCTCGGCGACATCCTGCTGAAGCTGCCGCACGTTCGCGAATCGAAGAGCTATATCGTGATGGAAGAGATCAAGGAATCCCTCGACCTGCCGGTCCCGGACTAGAGCCGATGACGGCCAGTTCTGCGGCCTCGTCGGGCAGCCTGCGAGGCACCGCTGGTCATGCCCGGCTTTGCTCCGCGGCCTCGCTCCGGTCTACCCTAGGCGCATGCAGACCTCTCATGACACCTTGATGAATCACCGCGCATCCGCGCCGAACGGCGCCGTACATGCCCCCTCCTACTATGCCGCGAGCGTCAATCGCGAACTGGCCTTCGAGCCGTTGCAGGGCGAGCAGCGGGCCGACGTCTGCGTCGTCGGCGGTGGGTTCTCCGGCCTCAACACGGCCATCGAATTGGCCGAGCGGGGCCTCAGCGTCATCCTGCTGGAAGCGCACCGAATCGGCTGGGGCGCCAGCGGGCGCAACGGCGGGCAATTGATCCGCGGCGTCGGCCATGACGTCGAGCAGTTCAGCAAGATCCTCGGCGAAGAAGGCGTCGATGAACTCAAGCGCATGGGCTTCGAAGCCGTCGACATCGTCCGCCAGCGCATCGAGCGCTACGCCATCGACTGCGACCTGACCTGGGGCTATTGCGACCTGGCGACCAAGCCACGGCATCTGAAAGGCTTCGACGAGGAGTACTCCGACCTACTGCGCCTCGGCTATCCGCACCCACTGCAGCGCGTATCAAAGCCCAACCTGGTCACGGTGGTGGGCTCGCAGCGTTACCTCGGCGGCCTGCTGGACATGGGCTCGGGCCACCTGCACCCGCTGAATCTGGCACTCGGCGAGGCGGCGGCGGCGCAGTCGCTGGGCGTGCGGCTGTTCGAGCAGTCGGCAGTCGAGCGCATCGAGTACGGCCCGCAGGTCAAGGTGCATACGGCTCAGGGCGTGGTGCACGCGGACAACCTGGTGCTGGCCTGCAATGCCTACCTCAACGGCCTGCAACCGAAGCTCGCCGGCAAGGTGTTGCCGGCGGGCAGCTACATCATCGCCACCGAGCGCCTGCCTGAGCCGCTCTGCCGCGAGCTGTTGCCGCAGAACATGGCGGTCTGCGATCAGCGCGTGGCGCTCGATTACTTCCGTCTCAGCGCCGATGGCCGTCTGCTGTTCGGCGGCGCCTGTCACTATTCCGGCCGTGACCCACAGGACATCACCGCCTACATGCAGCCGAAGATGCTCGAGGTATTTCCGCAGCTGGTCGGCATCGGCATCGACTATCAGTGGGGCGGGATGATCGGCATCGGCGCCAACCGGCTGCCGCAGATCGGTCGCCTGGCCGAACATCCCAACGTGTTCTACGCCCAGGCCTATTCCGGCCACGGGCTGAATGCCACGCACCTGGCCGGTCGCCTGCTTGCCGAAGCCATTGCCGGCCAGCAAAGCAGCGGCTTCGATCTGTTCGCCAAAGTGCCGCATCCGACCTTCCCCGGCGGGCCGGCACTGCGCTCGCCACTGCTGGCGTTGGGCATGCTCTGGTATCGACTGAAGGACCGATTCTGAATTTTCGGACGAAGCGCAACGTCCAAGCATGAATGAAAGGATGCATGCCCGGAGAAACCTTGCGCACTTACCTGACGCTCCTGCTGCTACTGCTGCTGGCCGGTTGTGCCAGCCACCCCACGCCAACCGAGTCCTATTCCGTGGCTCCGGACGCGTCGCCGCTTGGCCGGCGCATCCAGCAGCTCGCCACCGAGCACGCGTACGGCCACTCGGGTTTTCGCCTGCTACCGGAGAGCACCGAAGCCTTCGCCGCACGCACCGAGATGATCCGCGCGGCGCAGGTCAGCCTCGATATCCAGTACTACATCGTCCATGACGGCCTCACCACACGTGCGCTGATCGACGAAGTGCTGCAAGCCGCCGACCGCGGCGTGCGCGTGCGGCTGCTGCTGGATGACACCACCAGCCATGGCGAGGACTATCGCATCGGCACTCTGGCCGCGCACCCCAACATTCAGATCCGCGTCTTCAACCCGCTTCACCTCGGCCGCAGCAACGCCATCACCCGATCCATGGGACGCCTATTGCACCTTTCGCTGCAGCATCGGCGCATGCACAACAAGCTGATGCTGGTCGATGGCAGCCTGGCCGTCGTCGGCGGACGCAACCTCGGCGACGAGTACTTCGAGGCCGACCAGGCGATGAACTTCACCGACATCGACCTGCTTGGCGCCGGCCCGGTCGCCGAGCAGCTCGGCAAGAGTTTCGACCGTTACTGGAACAACCAGCTGAGCGTGCCTATCCAGCATTTTCTCTGGTGGCAACCGAAACCGCGCCAGCTGGACAAGGCGCGCCAGCAGCTGAGCGACTATCTGCAGCAGGCCAAACAGGAAAACAGCGAGCAGTACCAGCGCCTGATGCAGTACAAGCAGCGCCCGCAATTGCAGCAGTGGCTGGACGAACTGATCTGGGCACCGGGCAGGGCGATGTGGGACGCGCCGGAAAAACTGCTCGCCGAAGGCGTACCGGCGGCATCGCTACTGCTGACCACGCAACTTGCACCGACCATGCAGGCCGTGAGCAGCGAGCTGACACTGGTTTCGGCCTACTTCGTGCCGACCGATAGCGGCGTGGACTACCTGGCGGATCGCACCGGCGAGGGCGTGACCGTGCGCATCCTCACCAACTCGCTGGAGGCCACTGACGTGCCGGCCGTGCATGGCGGCTATGCGCCCTACCGCGGGGCCATGCTGGAACTCGGCGTGCGCCTGTTCGAACTGCGCCGGCAGCCGGAGCAGGAAGCCTCTTACAGTTTTCTCGGCGAGTCGGAATCCAGCCTGCATAGCAAGGCAGCGGTATTCGACCAGCAGAAGGTTTTCATCGGCTCGCTGAATCTCGATCCGCGCTCGGTGCTGTGGAACACCGAGGTGGGGATTCTGGTGGAAAGCCACGAACTGGCCCGCGAGGTCCACCGCCTCACGCTGGAGGGTATGTCGCCGGCACTGAGCTACGAAGTTCGCCTAGTGGAGCGCGACGGCCGCAAGCAGCTCACGTGGATCGCCGAGGATGGCGGCCGGCTGCGCACCATCGAAAAGGAGCCAGGAGGGCTCTGGCGACGCTTCAACGCCTGGTTCGCCGACGTCATCGGCCTGGAGAAGATGCTTTAGTGGCCTGTTTGGTAAGTTCGACGCCCATGGCCCACTACCGCATTGCTGCTCCTTGCCATAGGCCCGCTATGACCCGTCGCAGCGCCTTGTCCCGGAGCCATGTTCAGCCGAACATGCCTCACCAACTCACCGTACAGGCCACTAGGTTCGCAACAAGCTGCCGCACGATGTCGTCCGTTTGGCTACAAGCCGTCACAAATCATTCTTTGGGGTGATACCACTCGGCCAGCAGTCCGTTAGGCTCCAGCGTGCTGCTGCCATGCACGCATAGCTTCTATAAAAAAATAAAAAGGAGCACGACAATGGATCGTTTAACTCGCTTCTGGCTATTGCTGATACTCGTAATGCTGCCCGGCTTTACCGAGGCGGCCCCGCCCGAAACCATCTCTGCGCTGCAGAACTTGCAGATCCACGCCAATCGCGCGACCAGCAGCCTGCTGCTCTACCGCGGCGAAGGCTTTCAGAAGGCGCACCTGTTGCGTCTGGAAGACGACATCCGCGCACTGAACGCAGCCCTACTCAATGTCGCCAATCCCACCAGCGCCCTGCGCGAAAGTCACCAGGCGCTTCAGGCTCGGCTGCGCGAAGGCGCCGGCTTCGGCTACGAAGAGGACGACATGCCCTGGGGCTGGCCGCTGGAGATGAGCAAGGCCCTGCGCGACTTCCTCACCGCCGTTCGCGCGCAGCAAGGGGCGGACGCTCAGGCCGAACTGCCAGCCAAGGTTGAATACCTGGCCGTTCAATACCTCAGCCGTGCCTACATCGGCTCGTTCGAGATCGCCCGCGAACAGCCGGACACCTATCTCGGGCAGGACGAGCGCCACCTGGTGCCGGCGATCGACGCTCAGCTGGCCGAACTGGATGGCAAGCGCGATCCCGCGCTGGCCAAACTCAAGACCCGCTGGGATTTCCTCAAGGTGGCGCTGGAAGACATGAACAGCGGCAGCAACAACTTCACCACCGCCTCAGGCCGGCCCTTCGCGCCAATCATGGTTGACCGCCATGCGCGCAGCCTCAGCGATCAGTGGATGGCGGCCAAGCCCTGACTCAGCCGTGGGCGGCTGAGTCGCGCAGACGCACAGGACCGACCCGCGCTTCGATGGCGAGGCGCAGCGGCTCGCGCAGACCGAGCATGAAACCAAGCTCGGCAGCGACGAACAAAGGCCCGATGATCAGCCCGGTGAGATCGTCGACGAACGCCGGCTTGCGACCCTCGAAGTAGTGCCCGATGAACTGGATGACCCAGCCGAGCACGAACAATCCCGCGCCAACGCCCAGCCACAGCGCCATCGTTGCGCCGGCCAGAACTGCGCCCAGCCATACGCAGAGCAGCAGCACGGCGCTCATCAGCAAGCCGTAACGCAGATCCAGACGAAGGTAGAAAACCGCAGCGGCGAGCGACACCAGTGCCGCCGGGCTTAGCCACAAGCCGGCCCATTCGATGCCCGGCCGCGACAGCAGGATCGCCACCGCCAGCACGATCAGCGGAATGCCGATGAAATGGGTCAGGAGGTTGCGTGGATCGCGATGATAGGCCGCGTACTGTGCCAAATGATCGGTGAGGGTCTTCATTGGCGGCATCTCCGGAAGTCGCGTCTCACCAAGCTTAGCCGGTCGCAGCGGCTGGAGCGCCGCCGGACACAGGGCAATCGCGCCAACATCGGTGGTTGCCGGGCTATTGCTCGGGACGATAGCCCAGGCGCAGTCCACCCCAGTGACGGCCACCGACCATGATCGGCACGGATAGGTCGTGCATCAGCTCCCCGGTATCGCGACTGTAGGTCTGCAACAGCAGGCGGCGCTGATGACTGCCGCAGCGCCCGCCGGTGCGGTCGTTGAACAGGCGCTTGCTACGGCTCTTGACCCGATCGATCTCCGGGTTGCCCACCGGCGGCTGGCTGAACGCGCGGTTGTGGGTCGGCACGTAGCCCTCCGGCGTCGTGGCGATGGCGTAGACCAATGCGGCATGCTTCTGCAGCACCGGCTCCTGAATCGCCGGCAAGACCTCGTCGGCATAGCGGTCAAAGCGGGTCTGATACTTCACCGGATCGGTATTGGCCTGCGCCCGGTAATTGCGGTCGAACAGGTCATCGAGACTGACGCGCCCGGCCTGGATATCAGCCTCGAAACGCGCGCTGATGGCCGCAGCCCCCTGACGCGCCAGGTCGAACATGGTCTGGTGATAATCGTCGAGCTGGACCTCGGCCAGTTGCTCGCTGGCGCTTTCGGCCTGGGCCACCAGGCGTTCCGCCGCCAGCTCGAGCTGGCGGGTCTGCTCCTCGCTGTCCAGGGCATCGGTACGCAGCTGATCGAGGGCGACGAACTGTCCGGTCAGGCGCTGATGGTTGTCGGCGGTGCCGGTGGTGATCTGCTCGACCTGGCTTTCAACGCTGCCGGCCAGTTCGGCGATGCCGCTGAGCTGCTCACCGGTGGTGGCGATCTGCTCGGCCGCGGCGTCCAGCTCGTTGCCCTGGCGCTGGATATAGCTGACCACTGCTTCGCTTTGCTCGCGGATGTCGGCCACCATGCGACCGACCTCCTCGGTAGCGCTGGAGGTGCGCGCCGCCAGACTGCGTACTTCGTCGGCGACCACGGCAAAGCCGCGGCCGGCCTCACCGGCACGGGCGGCCTCGATGGCTGCGTTGAGAGCCAGCAGGTTGGTCTGGCTGGCAATGGACTGGATCACGTCGGTAATGCGGCGGATTTCCTCTGTCCGCGCCGAAAGCCCGTCAATCAGCTCGCGGCTGGCGTGGGTCTGAGCACTCAGCTGTTGCATGCGTTCGATGGCGCGCTGCAGTTCGGCTTGCCCGGTATCGCTGCGCTCGCGCACCGCTTGCGCGGCATCCAGTGTGTGGCGGGCCCGCTCGGCGCTGTCCTGCTCGGTGGCGGCGATAGCCTGGGCACCGTTGGCAATTTCGCTGACAGCCTGCAGCTGCGACTTCAGGCGGATCGCCAGCTGCTCGGCGCTGAAGGCGACCTGGGCAGCAGACAGGGCGTTGTGGCAGGTACTGCGCGAGAGATTCTTGGTCAGCTCGGCGAAGCTCTGCGGCGCCCCGTCGGCAGGCGGGGCGCCGCCGGCCACCACACCCCACGAGGTGAACCAGGGCCAAAGCGCCGCCACCATCAGCAGCGCACCGGTCACAAGCAGGGGCGGTGCCAGCCAGTAATGCACAAGCAGCAGACCGATGATCAGCACGGCATGGAACACTGCGGCCTTGGGGTGGCGGTTGGCGGGGCTCATGGTCGGCCTCTTGTTCTTGTCGGATCAATCCGACGTTGTACGCATACCCTCCAATAAAGAACAGTAGTGCCTTAGTAGCAACGTGCCGTCATCGGAGGCTCACCCCAGTCTTAACGGCCGCCGCCGCACAAACTGAAGCGATCCACCTCCATCTCGAGTCACCGTCGGTCGTCAGCCGGCGACCGGACGATCAGGCGCGGTCAGCGGCAGGCACAACCGCACGCGCCGGCGCAACCAGGGACTGGGGCGATAACGTGCCTCGCCGCCATAGCAACCCTGCATCGCCTCAAGGATGGCGAGAATTCGCCCCGCACCGTAATGCTCGGCAAAGCCCAGCGGCCCTTTCGGATAGCCCAGCGCCAGGGTGATTGCGCGGTCGAGTATCTGCGGGTCGGCAATGCCCTTCTGCGCGATCTCGCAACCGAGATTGACGATGCTCGCCACCACCCGCTGACTGACGAAACCGGGCGAGTCGTTGATCACCTCCACCGGCACGCCATCGTGACTCAGGGCCTGTTGCGCCTGTGCTTCGAGCGCGGGGTCGAGCGCCGGTTGGCGCATCAGTACCCGGCGCCGATCGAAGTCGGCGAACAGGTCGAAGGCGATACTGCGGGTGGAGGGCAGATCAAGCCTGGCGATCATCGTGCTGGCATCCTCGCCCAGCGGGGTGATCAGGCAGATGGCGCGCTCAGACGGCGCCTCACCGGTTTCCAGCTGAGTACCGGCCCCGCACAACAACGCCGCCAGCCGGCCACGCAATTCGGCATCCTGACTGTCCAGCCAGAACGGGCGCTCGACGACTATCGGCCGCCATTGCGGCTCCGGCGTGCGGATCTGCTGGCCGTTCTCGTAGCGGTAGTAACCCTGTCCGGTCTTGCGTCCGAGCAACCCCGCGGCGACCCGCTGCGCCGCCTGGTAGGACGGTGTATAGCGCGGGTCCTGATAGAACTGCTGATACACCGACTCCATCACCGCATGGGAAATATCCAGCCCGGTGAGATCGAACAGCTCGAACGGCCCCATGCGAAAGCCCGGGCCGTCGCGCAGGATGCGGTCGATCTGCTCGGCATCGGCGATACCCTCCGCAAGGATGCGCTGCGCCTCGGTGCTGTAGGCGCGACCGGCGTGGTTGACCAGAAAGCCGGGAGTATCCGGCGTGATTGCCGGAAAATGCCCAGCCTCTTCGGCCAGTTTGACCAGCCGCTCGATGACCTGCGGATCGCTGCGCTCACCGCGCACCACTTCCACCAGCTTCATCAACGGCACCGGGTTGAAGAAGTGAAAACCCGCCACCCGCTCTGGATGCTGGCAGGAGGCAGCGATGCGTGTGACGGAAAGCGATGAGGTGTTGGTCGCCAGCACCGTGTCCTCGGCGAGCAAGGACTCCAGCTCGATGAACAACGCTTGCTTGGCCTCGAGATTCTCGACGATCGCCTCGATCACCAGATCGCAGCCGGACAGATCGGCCAGCGCAGGCGCCGCCTGCATTCGGGCCAGCGTGGCGTCCAGCTCGGCGACGCTCAGCCGCCCCTTGGCCACGCCGCGTTCTAGCAGCTCGCGGTTGAAGCGCAGCGCCTCGCTGATCGACGCGCTGCGTGCATCGTGCAACCAGACCTGCTTGCCGGCGCTGGCGAACAACTGCGCGATCCCGCGGCCCATGGCGCCCGCGCCGACGATGCCGATACGCTCAAACATGCAAACCTCCTCACGAGCAATGCGGTATTCCGCAGTGCGGAACAAGATTCCATCGAATTGACCATGAGCGTAAAGACTGCCAATCTCCAGCGCAAGTCAGCCGCCGAACCCGCTCGCTCATGTCCGATCAACCCTATCCAGCCGCCACACTGCAACAGGTCGAAAGCTCGTTGACCGGGTTCTTCCAGGACCTCGGTTGCCAGCTCAAGGAGTACGGCCCGGAGCGCGCGGTGGTCGAACTGCTGTTGTTGTCGCGTCACCTGAACAACGCCAGCAACCTGCACGGCGGCGTCACGGCGACCCTGCTGGACGTGGCGATGGGCCTCTGCGGAACCTGGGTGGAACAGCCGGAACAGCGTCGCGTGGCGACCACGTTGTCGATGAACGTCAACTTCAGCGCACCGGCTCCAGTCGGCAGCCGCATCCGTGCTGTCGCTGTCTGCCGCTCCGCGGGGCACAAGGTGTTCATGGCCAGCTGCGACCTGCTGGACGAAAAGGACCACTTGCTGGCCTTCGGCGAAGGCGTATACAAGCGCGGCAAGCTGCGCAGCGAGCTGCCCTGAGCGATGCTTGCCCTGCTCCCGCTGGCGCTCGTCTGCGAGCTATTCGCGCTGGTAACGCGCCTGCAGTTGCCGAGCGTGATCAGTGGTGCGCTGCTGGTGCTTTTCTTCGCCTGGCACTGGCGCTCGCTGATGCCCTATCCGCGCCGGCTCGGGCTGGTCACGCTGGGGCTGTTCGCCTACTGGGCACTGCTCCGTGACCCCGACTGGCAGCAGACCCAGCGGATGCTCGGCGCCGCGGCGTACTACGGCGCGTTCATAGGCGCGCTCGGGCTTGCCCATTGCGCGGTCAAGCGGATGCCGCAGCTCGGCGAGCTGCATCGGCTCTTACTGCGGCTACCCCGTACCAGCCTCTATCCAAGCTACCTGTTCAGCACCTTTGCGATCAGCTCGGTGCTGAGTTTCGGCATGCTCAATCTGGTCTGCGGTTCACTGGAACGTTATCTGGATCGGCAGTCGCATAGCCCGAGCCAGCGCCGCGAGGGCGCCAGGGGCGTGATGGTGACAGCCCTGCGCGGCTTCGCTCTGGTGCCCTTGCTGGCACCGACCAGCGTGGCGGTGGCGATCCTCACCCGCGAGTTGCCGGGACTGAGCTGGAGCGCCCTGCTGCCATTCGGCTTGGTCTGCGGGGCAATCCTGCTTTTGGTGGGCTGGCAGATGGAAAACCATCGTCTGCGGCAGTTGCGGGAGACCACTGCCCCGGCAAGTGGCTCGAGCGCTACCGGGTCGGCAAAGGGGCTGCGCAACCTGCTATACGGCAGCTTGCTCGGCATCCTGCTGATCGCGCTGCTGGCCAGCCTGACCCCACTGTCGGCGACCCAGGCCGCCATGCTGCTGGTTCCGCTCGCAGTGGTCGGGCTGCTGCTGTATCAGGGTGGATCGCCGACAACCGCCTATGCCGAAGTACGCGACACCCTGGCCGGCATGCGCAACGAAACCTTCATCTTCGCCTGCTCAGCACTGCTTGGCGGACTTACGGCCGTGCTGATCCCGGTCGAACGACTCGCCAGCCACTTCAGCAACACGCCGCTGGCGCTGTTCGGTCTTGGCAGTGCCGGCATGCTGGCGATCATCGCCCTGGCCCTGCTCGGTGTCGCGCCAATCATCTCCCTGAGCCTGTGCGCCGCACTGCTCGCGCAGCTGGCCGAACACGGCGTGGCGATCATGCAGCCGGCGGTGGCGCTGCTGATCGGCTTTTCGCTGGCCATGCTGCTGTCGCCCTATGGCCCCTCGGCACTGATGCTGGCGCGCCACGCGCAATTATCGCCGTGGCGCATCGCCTTCGGCTGGAACGGCCGTTTCGTGCTGTTGGTGCTCGGCCCACTGCTGCTGGTGCCGCTGCTGGCGTAGCGCTCACATCCAGCCGTATTCGGCCATCGACAGGGGCTCGCCGTCACCGACGATGAAGTGATCGAGCACCCGCACATCGATCAGCGCCAACGCCTCTTTCAGCCTCAGGGTCAGCTGACGATCCGCCTGGCTCGGCTCGGCCACGCCCGATGGATGGTTGTGCGTGAGGATGACCGCCGCCGCATTCTGCGCAAGGGCACGTTTAACCACTTGCCGCGGGTAGACGCTGGCGCCATCGATGGTGCCGTGGAACAACACCTCGAAGGCCAGCACGCGATGCTTGGAGTCGAGAAACAGGCAGCCGAACAGTTCGTGCGGCTCATGCCGCAGCCGCGCCTTGAGGTAGTCGCGTACCGCCTGCGGCGACTCCAGTGCCGAATCGCGGCGCAGCCGCTCGGCCAGATGCCGGCGGCCCATCTCCAGCACCGCCTGCAGCTGGGCAAATTTCGCCGGCCCCAGGCCCAGATGCGCGCTGAACTGATCGAGCTCCGCCTCCAGCAGCGCGCGCAGGCTGCCGAACTCGGCGAGCAGGTGCCGCGCCAGATCCACCGCGCTTTTGCCGGCAACCCCGGTGCGCAGGAATATCGCCAGCAATTCGGCATCGGAAAGCGCGGCAGCGCCCTGTTCGAGTAGCTTTTCCCGCGGCCGCTCCGCCGCCGGCCAGTCACGTATGCTCATGTCCTCTCCCTGTCGAGCAAGCCCACTTTTCCGCTGTGGGCGCTGTGCTATCTTAGCCCGTCATTTTTCCGGGGTATCGGGCGTGTTCTGACCTGGTTCTCACTCCGGAGAGTCCCTACGAGATTACAAGGCAGGCCTATGCAGCGGCTGTATCGTAAACGCATCGTCCTGGGCGTCGGCGGCGGTATCGCCGCTTACAAGAGCGCCGAACTGGTCCGTCGCCTGCGCGACCACGGTGCCGAAGTCCGGGTTGTTATGACCCAGGGCGGACGTGAGTTCATCACGCCTCTCACCCTGCAGGCGCTCTCCGGCCACCCGGTTCATCTGGATCTGCTCGACCCCGCCGCCGAAGCGGCGATGGGTCACATCGAACTGGCGCGCTGGGCCGATCTGGTGTTGATCGCGCCGGCCACCGCCGACCTCATGGCACGCCTGGCCCAAGGCGTCGCCAATGATCTACTGACCACCGTGGTGCTGGCGACCAACGCCCCGGTCGCCCTGGCGCCGGCCATGAACCAGGCCATGTGGGCCGATCCGGCCACTCAGGCCAATCGCGAATTGCTGTTGAAACGTGGCATTCGTCTGTTCGGCCCCGGCTCCGGCAGCCAGGCCTGCGGCGATGTCGGCATGGGCCGCATGCTCGAGGCCGACGAACTCGCCCAGGCCGCCGCGGACTGCTTCGCGACCGGCCTGCTGACGGGCAAGCACCTGCTGATCACTGCAGGTCCAACCCAGGAAAACATCGACCCGGTTCGCTACATCACCAACCACAGCTCCGGCAAGATGGGCTTCGCTCTGGCCGAGGCGGCCGCCGAGGCCGGTGCGCGGGTCACGCTGGTGACCGGCCCGGTGTTCCTGCCGACGCCCGATCGCGTGCAGCGCATCGACGTGGTCAGCGCCCGCGACATGCTTGCCGCGTGCGAAGCGGCGATGCCCTGCGACATTCTCGTCGCCGCAGCGGCGGTAGCCGACTACCGCCCGGAAGTGGTGGCACCGCACAAACTGAAGAAAGATCCCACGACCGGTGACGGCCTGCTGCTGCAGATGGTGCGCAACCCGGACATCCTCGCCACGCTGGCCAGCCGCACGGACCGTCCGTTCTGCGTCGGTTTCGCCGCAGAAACCGAGAATCTGCTGGAGTACGCCACGCGCAAGCTGCGCGACAAGAATCTCGATCTGATCGTCGCCAATGACGTGGCCAACCCCAGCATCGGCTTCAACAGCGAAGACAACGCCGTCAGCGTGATCGACCGCCAGCAACACGAAACCCGTTTCGGCCAGGCCAGCAAGGGACATATCGCCCGCGCGCTGGTGGCCTTCATTGCCGACCGCTACAAAGAGTCCTGACATGCACGCACTCCAAGCCAAGATTCTCGACCCTCGCCTCGGCCAGGACTTCCCCCTTCCCGAATATGCGACACCGGGCTCTGCCGGCCTCGACCTGCGCGCCATGCTGCAGAGCGACACGGTGCTCGAGCCGGGCCAGACGCTGCTGATTCCCACCGGCATTGCCATCCACATCGGCGATCCGGGGCTCGCGGCGCTGATCCTGCCGCGCTCGGGCCTGGGCCATAAGCACGGCATCGTGCTCGGCAACTTGGTCGGGCTGATCGACTCGGACTACCAGGGCGAGCTGATGGTGTCGTGCTGGAACCGCGGCCAGAGCGCCTTCACCATCGCCGTCGGCGAGCGTATTGCGCAGCTGACGCTGGTACCGGTGGTACAGGCCCGCTTCGAACTGGTCGACAGTTTCGACAGCAGCGACCGCGGCGCTGGCGGCTTCGGGCACTCCGGCAGCCACTGAGTCACTGCGCACCGCTTACCTTTCAGGATGATTCGAGGAGCTTCATGGCACTCTTCAAGCGCACCGCCAAGGATTCAGGCGTTCTGAACCCGGCCGACACCCGCAGCAAGCGCGGCGGTTTCACCCTCAAGCCATTGCTCGGTGGCCTCGCAGCCAGCCTGATCGGGCTCGGCGCGGCCGCCGCGCTGATCTGGCTCGGTCAGCAGGGCGCTCAGCAGCAGCAACGGACACAACTCGCCGAGGCCTGGAGCCAGAGCCAGGCAAGCGCATTGCAGCAGGCGCTGCGGCGGCTGCGTGCCGATACCCAGACAGCGGTGGAGCAGCAACGCCTGGTGGACGTCGTCCGTGCTGACACCGAGCTCAGACGCGAAGCCGAACAGCGCCTGCTGGAGTTGCCCGGCGTGGTCGACGCGCATCTCAATCCACGCGGCAGAGTGGTGCCGGACACCAGCCGCCCGGGCCCGCTGAACTTCGCTGCGCTCGATCTGCTACAGCGGGTCGAAGCAGGCCAGTCGGCCGCTCCGGAAGCCTACAAGGTCGACAACCGCTGGCTGCTCTACAGTGCGATTCCGCTGCGCGCCGAGGGTGAGCAGGCGATTCGCGGCACGCTGCTGCTGGTCAGCGATCTCCAGCACCTGTTCGCGACACTCCCGACGCTGCCTGACGAAGCCGGCCAGCTGCGACTGACCCAGCAATTCTCCGGCGCACCCGAACAGGTGCTGCTGCAGCGCGGCACCGCAGCCGACAATGCTTCGGCACTGACCCTCGCCAGCGGCAACGCCAACTGGAAGCTGGCCTACCTGCCCGGCGCCATCGATCAGCTGACCCTCATGCCGCTGCTCCTGCTCGCGGCCGCCCTGGTGGCGATTGCCGGCGTGCTGATCGGGCTGCAGCTGGTGCTCGGCGGCCAGCAGCGCAGGCTGCGCGAAGACGTGTTGCAGATGAGCCGCCTGCTACAGGAACTCTCCACCGGCAAGACCATCCAAATACCGGCCTTGAGCCTGCCGGTCCTCGACGCACTGGCCAGGAACATGGTCCGACTGCCTGTCCGCCAAGTTGGACCGGCTCCGACTCAGGCACCCGCCGCGGCTCCAGCCGTTCGGCCCGCCAAACCTACCGAGTACGTCGATCCGCGTTTGCCGGACACCGATATTCTCGACATCGATATTCTCGACGAGGACCAGGACATCTTCGGCCTCGACACCAAGGAGCGAGAACCCGCAATGAGCAGTGCCAAAGCCCCGAATTTGCCCGCCAGTATCTTCCGCGCCTACGACATCCGTGGCGTTGTCGGCGACAGCCTGACTACCGAGACCGCCTACTGGGTCGGCCGCGCCATCGGGTCCGAGAGCCTCGCCAAGGGTGAACCCAACGTTTCGGTTGGCCGCGACGGGCGCCTGTCTGGTCCCGAACTGGTCCAGCACCTCATTCAAGGCCTGCTCGACAGCGGCTGCGACGTCAGCGATATCGGCATGGTGCCGACGCCGGTGCTCTATTACGCCGCCAACATTCTCGCCGGCAAGTCCGGCGTGATGCTCACCGGCAGCCACAACCCGCCGGACTACAACGGTTTCAAGATCGTCATCGCCGGCGACACCCTGGCCAACGAACAGATCCAGACCCTGCGCAAGCGCATCGAGACCAACGACCTGTCGAGCGGTGTGGGCAAGGTCGAGCAGGTCGATGTACTTGAACGCTACTTCGAGCAGATTCGCAGTGACATCGCCATGGCCAAACCGATGAAGGTCGTCGTCGACTGCGGTAACGGCGTCGCCGGCGTCATCGCCCCACGCATGATCGAAGCACTGGGTTGCACCGTGATCCCGCTGTACTGCGACGTCGACGGCAACTTCCCGAATCACCATCCGGATCCGGGCAAACCGGAAAATCTGGTCGACCTGATCGCCAAGGTTAAATCCGAGAAGGCCGATCTCGGGCTGGCTTTCGACGGCGATGGCGACCGCGTCGGCGTGGTGACCAACGCCGGCACCATGATCTATCCGGACCGCCTGCTGATGCTGTTCGCCAAGGATGTGGTATCGCGCAATCCAGGCGCCGACATCATCTTCGACGTCAAATGCACCCGTCGCCTCACTCCGCTGATCAGCGGTTACGGCGGCCGGCCGGTGATGTGGAAGACTGGCCATTCGCTGATCAAGAAGAAGATGAAGGAGTCCGGTGCGCTGCTCGCTGGCGAAATGAGCGGGCACATCTTCTTCAAGGAACGCTGGTTCGGCTTCGACGACGGCATCTACAGCGCCGCGCGCCTGCTGGAAATCCTCAGCCAGGACAAGCGTGACGCTGAGCAGGTGTTCGCCGCGTTCCCCTGCGATATCTCGACACCGGAGATCAACATCACGGTGACAGAGGAAAGCAAATTCACCATCATGGACGCCCTGCAACGTGACGCTCAGTGGGGCGAAGCCAACCTGATCACCCTCGACGGTGTACGGGTCGACTATCCCAAGGGCTGGGGCCTGATCCGCGCCTCGAACACCACACCGGTTCTGGTGCTGCGCTTCGAGGCCGACAGCGAGGAAGAACTCAGCCGCATTCAGGACGTTTTCCGCGCACAGCTGCTCAACGTTGCACCCGATCTCAAACTGCCGTTCTGATTTGCGGAGCCCTGCATGACCCTCAGCCGTGAAGCTGCCACCCAATTCGCCAAGGTACTTTCCGAGGCGCTGCCCTACATTCGCCGGTTCGTCGGCAAGACGCTGGTCATCAAGTACGGCGGCAACGCGATGGAAAGCGAGGAGCTGAAAACCGGCTTCGCGCGCGACATCGTGCTGATGAAGGCGGTCGGCATCAATCCGGTGGTGGTGCACGGCGGCGGTCCGCAGATCGGCGACCTGCTCAAGCGGCTGAACATCGAAAGCCACTTCATCGACGGCATGCGGGTCACCGATAGCCAGACCATGGATGTGGTGGAGATGGTTCTCGGCGGGCAGGTAAACAAAAGCATCGTCAGCCTGATCAACCAGCATGGCGGCAGCGCCATTGGCCTGACCGGCAAGGACGCCGGCCTGATCCGCGCCAAGAAGCTCAAGGCGACCCGCCAGACACCGGAGATGACCAAGCCGGAAATCATCGACATTGGCCATGTCGGCGAAGTTACCGGCGTCAATGCCGAGCTGCTGGAAATGCTGGTGCAGGGCAACTTCATCCCAGTGATCGCGCCGATTGGCGTGGGCGAGAACGGTGAGTCCTACAATATCAACGCCGACCTGGTCGCCGGTAAGGTGGCCGAGGCGCTGAAGGCCGAGAAGCTCATGCTGCTGACCAACATTGCCGGCCTGATGGACAAGCAGGGCAGCGTGCTGACTGGCCTGTCCACGGCCCAGGTCGACGCACTGATCGCCGACGGCACCATCTACGGCGGCATGCTGCCGAAGATCCGTTGCGCGCTGGAAGCGGTGCAAGGTGGTGTGAACAGCGCCCACATCATCGACGGTCGCGTGCCCAACGCGGTGTTGCTGGAGATCTTCACCGATGTCGGCGTCGGCACACTGATCACCAACAGTCAGGGTTGAAGCAGACGCAAAAGAAAAGGGAGCCTAGGCTCCCTTTTTTCATGCCGTGCCGTCAGCCAATCAGAGATCGATACGGAACGACTCGAGCATCGCCGGGATGCCCGGGAACATGCCGATACCCAGCATCACGGCGCAGAGCACGATGAAGACGATCGTCGGGATGACCCAACGATGCAGGTGGCTCAGGGACTGACCACGCTCCTTGTCACCGATCAGCCCGAGATTGTCGAGCAGCACCGTCAGCGACCAGCCGAACACCGGATTAACCAGCGCCGAGGAAAAGATCACGATGGCCGCCGACTGCGAGGTCTTGCCTTCACGGGTCATCTGCATACCGGCTTCCAGCAGCGGCAGGAACACGCCGACCATCAGCGCCACGCTCAGCACCGGCGGCCAGATCGCCAGATCCATCGGGTAACCCCAAAGCGCCGCAACCACACAGAGCAGGCCGGTGAGCAATGCACCGGCGGGAATCGGGCGCTTGGCGATGGCGGCCGGCACCATGAAGGTGCCCCAGGATGAGGCCAGGTTACCGCCACCCAGCGACGTCCCGACGATCTGTCGTGCCGCCGCAACGCACATGGTGTCATCGATGTTCATCAGCACCTTCTTCGCCTTCGGCGGATAGTTCAGCTGCTGGAACACACGATGTCCAAGGAAGTCCGGCGACCACATGGCTACCGCCAGCACGGCAAATGGCGCGACAGCAATGAAGTGATGCAGCTCGGGCAGACCGATCTGCCAGCCGGTAGTTTCGCCCCACCAGTACATCGGATTCAGGTTGGGCACACCCGGCTCGGTGGTGAACTCGAACGGAGCGCCCAATGCAAATGCGATCACGGCCGCCAGCGCCGAACCCAGCGGAATCGCCAGCCAGCGCATGCGGATATGTTCTAGATAGGCGTACATCACGATGGTGGCGAACACAACGATAAACGCGATGTAGCCCATGTCGAAGCTGTCGGCCCAACCGAACAGCTTCTTAATCTGCGAGGTAATGCCGATGAAACCCAGATACAGCAGCAATCCGCCACAAACACCATCACTAGTCAGACGCGCCAACAGACTGCCGCCCTTGAAGACACCCAGGGTGAAACCGAGCACACCCACCATGATCCCCAGCGCCATAGGATGCCCGCCCGATGCGACGATCAGGGGAATCAACGGAATCAGCGGGCCATGGGTCCCGGCCAGGTTGGCCGTGGGATTGAGGAAACCGGAGAACACCACGACAAACAGCAGTGCTGCGATCAGCATCTCGTAGCGCGCGTTCTCGGTCACGAACTCGTTGGAAAGCCCCATCGGGCCGGCGAAAGCCGCAACAACAGCCGCCACCATGACGATCTTGCCGATGGTCGCCGCCATGGCCGGCACCCAATCTTCGTACTCGAAACGGTAGTCACGAAACGGCAGGTTTATTCCCCAGCGCTTCGGCGCCATGATCTCCAGTTCATGCTCGAGGTATTCAGAGCGAGTCGCGAAATTTCCCTTCGGCTTGTGAAGCTCCCGATAACTGCGTAGGTCCCTACCATTCATGCTAGTCAGCCATACCGAAAAATTTGCGCCACGGTACAGACTGACCCCAAGCAACTCATCACGACCTTGAAACTATTGAGCTAGAGCGGTCTTTTGTGATAGCAAGCAAGCTACTCATCGAGCTATTGGCATAGCAAATAGCCACGCCAAGTATTTTGAAACAAGGGAACGGGTATCAGCGTTTTACTGCTTTTGCCCTAGCAATTCGGCAATCCGCTGGCGATCACTGGCAAAGCTGACTTCCGCATCAGCGCGCGCCTTTTCGAAACGCTTGAGGTCGCGCAGCAGACTCTGCTCTTCCTTTTCAAGGTTCTCGATCTGCGCCAATAGGTTGCCTGGGACCTTGCGGCCGGCGCGCTCATGGTTCGCCGCCTGCTTGCGCAAGCTCGCATGCTGGTTGCGTATCGACTGCAGGTTGCCGCGGGCCAAGCCCATCACGCTATCGAGCTCGGAAAGCTTGCGCGTTTCGGCCCGTTCCACATCCTCGACACTGGCATACAGACGCAGCAGCTGCGCATCCGATGCAGCGCGGGCCTTCTGTGCCTGCAACCGGGCAAATTCCTCCGCGGTCGGTGCCGGCGGCACCTCGCGGACCACTCGCCCCTGCTCGTTGAGCACCTGATATCCACGCGAAATGTGTTGCGGCGGCACGCCATGGCGATCGAGTACGACCACGCCGCGGTCGTCCACGTAGCGATACAGCTCGGCAGCCGAGGCCAATACCGGACATATGACTCCCAGCAGGAGCAACGTGCGAGCGGCTACCGATTTACGCATGGCGCATTACCTACCCTGGGTCAGATTCCGTACTGCTCGCGATAAGCCTGTACCGCGGGCAGGTGCTGTTTCAGCTGAGCGTGGTCGGCGAGATATTCCAGCACTTGCTCCAGGGACACAATACTGATTACCGGCATTCGATAATCACGTTCAACTTCTTGAATCGCCGACAGCTCGCCCTGCCCTCTTTCCTGTCGATTCAAGGCGATGAGTACGCCGGCGGCCTCGGCTTTCTGCGCCTGGATGATCTGCATCACTTCGCGGATCGCGGTGCCGGCGGTGATCACGTCATCGACGATCAGCACACGCCCCGCCAGCGGTGCACCGACCAGCGTGCCACCCTCGCCATGATCCTTGGCTTCCTTGCGGTTGAAGCACCAAGGCAGGTCGCGCTGATGCTGCTCGGCCAGCGCGATGGCGGTGGCTGCGCCGAGCGGGATGCCCTTGTAGGCCGGGCCGAAGATGACGTCGAAATCCAGGCCGCTCTCGGTCACCGCCGAGGCGTAGAACCGCCCGAGCTGTGCCAACGCGCTGCCGCTGTTGAACAACCCGGCATTGAAAAAATAGGGGCTGGTGCGTCCCGACTTGAGAGTGAACTCACCGAAACGCAGAACACCGCGTTCGATGGCGAAGCGAATGAACTCGCGCTGGTACGCCTGCATGAAGAAATTTCCCGGAAAACCACTGTTTTAGCTAATTGCGAAGAGCTTGGGTTATCATACACGCACGTGTTTTTAGGGGCCATTTATGCGGATCATCAGCGTCAACGTGAATGGCATTCAAGCGGCGGCACAGCGGGGATTGCTCAGCTGGCTGCAAGCGCAGAATGCCGATGTCATCTGCCTGCAAGATACCCGCGCCTCTGCCTTGGAACTCGACGATCCGGCCTATCAGCTGGACGGTTACTTTCTCTATGCCTGCGATGCAGAGATTCCGGAGCAGGGAGGCGTGGCGCTCTATTCCAGGCTGCAGCCGAAGGCCGTCATCACCGGACTGGGCTTCGAGACGGCGGATCGCTACGGGCGTTACCTGCAGGCGGATTTCGACAAGGTCAGCATCGCCAGCCTGTTGGTGCCGTCCGGCCACGGCGGCGATGCCAACCTGAACCACAAACTCAAGTTCATGGACGACTTCGCCCACTACCTGGACAAGCAGCGCCGCAAGCGCCGCGAGTACATCTATTGTGGCTCACTGTATGTTGCCCACCAGAAGTTGGACGTGAAGAACTGGCGCGATTGTCAGCAGGACCCAGGGTTTCTAGCGCCCGAGCGCGCCTGGCTGGACGAGATTTTCGGCAATATGGGCTATATCGACGCCCTGCGCGAAGTCAATCGCGAAGGCGATCTGTTCAGCTGGTGGCCGGACACCGAGCAGGCCGAAATGCTCAACCTCGGCTGGCGTTTCGACTACCAGATCCTGACATCCGGTCTACGCCGCTTCGTGCGCACTGCTCGCCTGCCACGGCAGCCACGCTTCTCCCAGCACGCGCCGCTGATCGTTGACTACGACTGGACGCTGAGCCTCTGAGCCTCTGAGGCTCAGAGGCTCAGCGGTTTGCCCTACTTGACCAGCCGCCAACAGAACGGATAGCGGTAGGGCTTGCCCTCGTTGGCGCGAATGCCGGCGATCACCACCAGCACCAGCGCCACCACGCTCACCAACCCCATTAGCGGAAAGCCGATGAGGATCCAGGCCAGCACGCCGCAGATCATCATTGCGATGCTGAAGGTCAGCTGAAAATTCAGCGCCTCCCTACCCTGCTGATCGACGAAGGGATCCATGTCCTTCTTCAGCTGCCAGACGATGAGCGGGCCGATCACGTTGCCGATCATCGGCGCCAGAAACCAGAAGAACGCCGAGTAGTGGCAGAACATCGCCCACTGGCGCGCTTCGCGACTGGGTAACGGCACAAGATCCTGATCGGTCATTTCGCGCTACCTCTTGCTCAGTCCGCCAGCGCCGCGCGCTGTAGCTCGAACAGCTGGCGCACGCCATCATGGGCCAGAGCCAGCATCGCATTGAGTTCCTCAGGATGGAACGGTGCCCCCTCGGCCGTGCCCTGCACCTCGATAAAGCCGCCCGCGTCGGTCATCACGACGTTCAGATCGGTTTCGGCCGCCGAATCTTCCAGATAATCCAGATCCAGCACCGGCTCGCCCTGATAGATACCAACCGAAACCGCCGCGATCATCTGCTTGATCGGATCGCCCGCCTTCAGACCGCCACGTTTCTTTAGCACCTTGAGCGCATCGATCACCGCCACCATGGCACCGGTGATCGACGCCGTGCGCGTACCGCCGTCGGCCTGGATCACATCGCAGTCGATGAACAGCGTGTTCTCACCGAGCTTGCTCATGTCGAGCGCCGCACGCAACGAACGACCGATCAGGCGCTGGATTTCCAGGGTGCGTCCACCTTGCTTGCCGCGCGAGGCTTCACGCTGGTTACGCTCACCCGTAGCGCGCGGCAGCATGCCGTACTCGGCGGTCAGCCAACCCTGCCCCTGCCCTTTCAGGAAACGCGGGACGCCGGACTCGATGCTGACCGTGCAGATCACCTTGGTGTCGCCGAACTCCACCAGCACCGAGCCCTCGGCATGCTTGGTGTAGTTGCGGGTGATGCGGATCGAGCGCAGCTGATCGGCGGCACGGCCACTGGGTCGCTTCATGTATAGGTCCTGCTAGATAGGAAATTGACCGGCATTATAGAGCCCATTGGCGCGGAAAAGGGTCGCGGCCGTCCGGCCATCGCTGCCGCGACACCCTGTTTTCCTTTACAATCCTTCGCCTTTCGCAGCCCGCAATCGAGAGGTATCCCCGATGGTCCACAGCATGACGGCCTTTGCCCGCAGCGAGCAGGCCGGCACCCATGGCACCCTCAGCTGGGAAATCCGCTCGGTCAACCATCGCTATCTCGAGCCGCACCTGCGCCTGCCGGACGCCTTCCGCGACCTCGAAGGCGCGGTTCGCGATGCCCTGCGCAAAGGCATCTCGCGCGGCAAGGTGGAGTGCACTTTGCGCTTCGCCGAGGAAAACAACCGCACTGCCCTGCAGGTCGACCGCGAGCGCGCCAGCCAGTTGATCGCCGCCGCCGAAAGCGTTGCCGCACTGATCAGCCAACCCGCACCGATTGACCCGCTGCAGGTACTTGGCTGGCCGGGCGTACTGGTCGGCGACGCAGTCGACCCACAGACACTCAACCAGAGTGCCCTGCAGCTCTTCCACAGTGCGCTCGAGCAGCTCAAGGAAGGCCGCCGGCGTGAGGGCGACGAACTGGCCAAGCTGCTCAACGAGCGCCTGGACAGCATCCTCGAAGAAGTTGCCACGCTGCGCGAACAGGTGCCGCAGATGCTCGCAGCCCAGCGCCAGAAGGTGCTCGACCGCTTCAGCGAAATGCAGGCAGAGTTCGACCCACAGCGCCTCGAACAGGAGATGGTCCTGCTGGCACAGAAGAGTGACGTTGCCGAAGAACTGGACCGCCTGAACACCCATGTGACCGAAGTGCGACGGGTACTCAAGACCGGCGGCGCAGCCGGACGCCGGCTCGACTTGCTCATGCAGGAACTCAATCGCGAAGCCAACACCCTCGGTTCGAAAGCGTTCGACCCGCGCAGCACTCAGGCCGCGGTCAATCTCAAGGTATTGATCGAGCAGATGCGTGAGCAGGTGCAAAACCTCGAATAACCATCAGCCACCACAACGGCTGGTCTATTTTTGTCCCACAGCATTAACAGCGCTTTTCAGGAACCCGTCATGTCCGCCACCACCGGTACGCTTTATATCGTTTCCGCGCCTTCCGGGGCCGGCAAGACCAGCCTGGTCAAGGCGCTGGTCGATGCACAACCGCAGGTGCGGGTGTCGGTTTCCCATACCACCCGGGCCATGCGGCCGGGCGAGGTCGACGGCGTCAACTATCACTTCGTCAGCCGCGAGGATTTTCTCGCGCGACTGGAGCGCAACGAGTTTCTCGAGCATGCCGAAGTGTTCGGCAACCTGTACGGCACCTCCCAGCGCTGGTTGGAAGACACCCTGGCCGAAGGCTTCGACCTGATCCTGGAGATCGACTGGCAGGGCGCGCAGCAGGTGCGCCGCCTGATGCCCCAGGCCAAATCGATCTTCATCCTGCCGCCGACCCAGGAAGCACTGCGCCAACGCCTCAACAACCGCGGCCAGGACAGTGACGAGATCATCGACAAGCGCATGCGCGAAGCGGTCAGCGAAATGAGCCACTACGTCGAATACGACTACCTGGTGATCAACGACGACTTCGCGCACGCCCTGATCGACCTGCAGTCGATCTTCCGCGCCAACCAACTGATACAGAAGACCCAGCAACAGCGCCACGCCCGCCTGCTTGGCGAATTGCTCGCGCAGGTCGGTTGACGCACAGCCCGCAAAAACAGCGCTTCCATTAAGGCTGGTGATTTTTTAGACTACTCCGTCCGCTCGCCCATTCGGGCACGCTCTACCGCTATTGATGAGGAACACCATGGCCCGCGTTACCGTTGAAGATTGCCTGGACAACGTCGATAACCGCTTCGAGCTGGTCATGCTCGCTACCAAGCGCTCGCGCCAGCTGGCCACCGGTGGCAAGGAGCCCAAGGTCGCATGGGAAAATGACAAGCCGACCGTCGTCGCTCTGCGCGAGATCGCTTCCGGCCTGGTCGACTACGATGTCATTGCACAAGACGAGATCGTTGACGACGAGCCTCTCTTCACCCAGTACGAGGAAGAGCCGAACGAGGCCATCTGAATAAATGCCAGGTCGAAGTCGAACCGATAACATCGAAGCCCGCTGGCAAGGAGCACTGTCTTGCCAGCCATAGACGCGCTTGCGGATCGCCTATCGACCTACCTCGGCCCGGATCAGGTCAATCTGGTCCGTCGTGCATATTTCTACGCCGAACAGGCCCACGACGGTCAACGCCGGCGCAGCGGTGAAGCCTACGTCACCCATCCTCTCGCGGTAGCCAACATCCTCGCCGACATGCACATGGACCATCAGAGCCTGATGGCCGCGATGCTGCATGACGTCATCGAGGACACCGGCATTCCCAAGGAAGCGCTGGTCGCGCAGTTTGGCGAAACCGTTGCAGAACTGGTCGACGGGGTCAGCAAGCTGACCCAGATGAACTTCGAGACCAAGGCCGAAGCGCAGGCCGAAAACTTCCAGAAGATGGCCATGGCGATGGCCCGCGACATCCGCGTGATCCTGGTCAAGCTCGCCGACCGCCTGCACAACATGCGCACGCTGGAAGTACTGGCCGGCGAAAAGCGCCGCCGCATCGCCAAGGAAACCCTTGAGATCTACGCACCCATCGCCAACCGGCTGGGCATGCACACCATGCGCGTGGAGTTCGAGGATCTGGGCTTCAAGGCCATGCACCCGATGCGCTCGGAGCGCATCCGCGCCGCCGTACGCCGCGCCCGGGGCAACCGCAATGAGATCGTCGACAAGATCGAACAGTCGCTGATTCACTGCCTCGAACGCGAAGGGCTGGAAGGCGACGTACTGGGCCGCGAGAAGCACCTGTACAGCATTTATAAGAAGATGCGCGGCAAGCGCAAGGCGTTCCACGAGATCATGGACGTCTACGCCTTCCGCATCGTGGTGGACAAGGTCGACACCTGCTACCGCGTGCTCGGTGCGGTGCACAGCCTGTACAAGCCGCTGCCGGGCCGTTTCAAGGACTACATCGCGATTCCCAAGGCCAACGGCTACCAGTCGCTGCACACCACCCTGTTCGGCATGCACGGCGTGCCCATCGAGATCCAGATTCGCACCCGCGAGATGGAAGAGATGGCCAACAACGGCATCGCCGCGCACTGGCTGTACAAGTCCCCCGAGGACGAAGTGCCCAAGGGCACCCACGCCCGCGCCCGCCAGTGGGTCAAGGGTGTACTGGAACTGCAGCAGCGCGCCGGCAACTCGCTGGAATTCATCGAGAGCGTGAAGATCGACCTGTTCCCCGACGAGGTCTACGTCTTCACCCCCAAGGGCCGCATCATGGAGATGCCCAAGGGTTCCACCGCCGTCGACTTCGCCTACGCGGTGCACACCGACGTCGGCAACACCTGCATCGCCTGCCGCGTCAACCGTCGCCTGGCGCCGCTGTCGCAACCACTGGAGAGTGGCTCGACGGTGGAGATCGTCACCGCACCAGGTGCGCGGCCGAATCCGGCCTGGCTGAATTTTGTCGTCACCGGCAAGGCACGCACGCATATCCGCCATGCGCTCAAACTGCAGCGTCGTTCGGAGTCGATCAACCTCGGCGAGCGCCTGCTGAGCAAGGCGCTCAGCGGCTTCGAGACCAGCCTGGACAAGATCAGCGCCGAGCGCATCCAGCAGGTACTGACCGAATACCACATGGAGTACGTCGAGGATCTGCTGGAGGATATCGGCCTGGGCAACCGCATGGCCTATGTGATAGCGCGCCGTCTGATATCGCACGACAATGAGGAAGCACCGGCACTCGAAGGTCCGTTGGCGATTCGCGGCACCGAAGGGCTGGTGCTGAACTACGCCAAGTGCTGTACGCCGATTCCCGGCGACCCCATCGTCGGGCATCTATCGGCCGGCAAGGGCATGGTCGTGCACCTGGAAACCTGCCGGAACATCGCCGACGTACGCCACAACCCCGACAAGTGCATCCAGCTGTCCTGGTCGAAGGATGTCACGGGCGAGTTCAATGTTGAGCTCCGGGTCGAGCTGGAGCACCAGCGCGGCCTGATCGCACTGCTCGCCGGCAGCGTCAATGCCGCCGACGGCAACATCGAGAAGATCGGCATGGACGAGCGCGACGGCCGCATCAGCGTCGTCCAGCTGGTGGTCAGCGTGCATGACCGCGTGCACCTGGCCCGGGTCATCAAGAAGCTGCGCGCGATCAAGGGCGTCACCCGCATCACCCGCGTCAAGGCCTGACCTCCTCCGTCGACTTCGACCTGTCTGCAAAACGCCACGGCTGGCCGCTCTCGCCATCAGCCATTATGCTGGCTGCCCGTTGCCCAACCCTCAGAGGAGTCTCCATGAGCAAGACCGTGATCAACACCGACAAGGCGCCGGCCGCCATTGGCACCTACTCCCAGGCCATCAAGGCCGGCAACACCGTCTACCTGTCCGGGCAGATCCCGCTGGATCCCAAGAGCATGGAGCTGGTGGAAGGTTTCGAAGCGCAGGCGGTGCAGGTTTTCGAGAACCTCAAGGCGGTGGCAGAAGCGGCTGGCGGCTCGCTGAAGGACATCGTCAAGCTCAACATCTTCCTTACCGACCTCGGCAACTTCGCCACCGTCAATGAGGTGATGAGCCGCTACTGCCAGCAGCCGTACCCGGCGCGTGCCGCCATCGGTGTCTCCGCGCTGCCCAAGGGTGCGCAGGTTGAAATGGACGCCGTTCTGGTCATCGACTGATCGGATCGTCTGTCGGCGCGGCGCCAGTCGCCGCGTCACCGACCTCAACGCACCAGAATTTCGACTCGCCGATTGCGCGGCTCGGCCGTGGCATCCGGCGTCGCTATCAGCAGATTGCGCTCGCCGTGGGACTCCACCCGCAACTCCATCGCTTCCAGCCCCTTGGTACGCAACAGCTCGGCGACCGCCTGGGCGCGGCGCAAACCGACCTGCTCGTTGGCCGCACGATGACCCAGCGTATCGGTATGGCCGATGACTGTTACCACCGGATAGTCCCGACGCTGGGCTGCCAGCAGAACGCTGTCCAGCAGTTGTTCAGCCGTGCTATCCAGCGCGCCGGATGGCGCGATATGAAGGCTAAAACGCTCGGGCAATGCCGGCTGAGCAGCCAGCGCCTTGTCGAAGTCCGCCTTGCGGCGCATGTCCGGTACGACATAGGCCTGACCGGCACCAGCAATTGCCATGCCCTGGCCAGACGCGTCCAGCCGACGCTCCCCTTCCTCTCCAAGCATCACACCACCGCGCCCACCACTGTTGTCCGCCAGCATCACGTAGGAATGCTGCGCGCAGCCCGCCACTGCCGTCATCGCCATCAGCACCATCGTTTGCATCAGCGTAATCGGCTTCACGGGCTCACCTTCATCAACACCTGGCCACCGCGCACACCGATGCGGCCGTCCGGCGTGTCGACAGCGATAGCCTGTGGGTCGAGGCGGGCCATGTCGCCCGCAATCAGGTTGAGCGTGCCGCGATTGAGCGTCGCGCGCAGGCGCAGCTCATCCAGTGCCGGGGCGAAGCGATAGTCGTCGAGGGTCAGCTCGCTGTGCGGGCCGAACGCCAAAACACTGCCGTCGCCGAGGATCACCCCCAGCGCACCTTCGGCGCCGGTGCTCAAAGCCACACCCGGCACGATTGCCTGGCCGACCTTGGCGGCGTTGGTATAGCCGCGACTGCTGATGTACGCAGCGCCTTCCACCCGCGCCACATGGCCTACCGGTTCGGGTAGGTTCTCGGCGTTAGCAGGCGCAATCCAGACTGCGGCGGCCATGCAGAAGGCACGCAGCATGTAGTTATTGAAGCAAGTCATCGAATTCTCGAATCGCCAGGAGTGCGGTTGGAGCGATACCGCTCCACTGGACTAAGGCAGTCCAAACCGGCAAAAAATCCCCTGCCGTTTCATTTTCCGGCGACTTGTTGATCGAACCGGGGCCACGCGGCTACCCCGGGGCGATGAGTTCGGCCAACAGTCGTTTATCAGAATCCGCCAGACGAAATCTAAGAGGCAGTGTGGGCAGGCCCCACGGCGGCAACCTGCGTTAGCCAGATGCCTCGCCGGCACGCGTCATTCATGCCTAGGAGTGATGCGATCCGATTGCATGTAGAACTCGCCGAAGGGACGATCACCCGTCCCCCCGGTAGCGTGAAACGCCTTCAGTTCACGTAACGCTGCGCCGCCTGCTGCAGCAGCCCTTCCTGCTTCATCTGGTCGAGGGTGCGCTGCAACTTCTCGACGACTGCATCCGGCGTTTCCTTGTTCAGCGCCAGATAGAGGTCGACCCGGCTCAGGGTCAGCGCCACGGCCAGCGGGCCGACGCCGGCCTGCTTCGCCTCGTATTCGCCGGAGGGGTTGGTGGTCGCCCACAGATCGAACTGACCGGCCTTCAGCTTGGCCGGGGTGTCGATCAGCGAACTCTGCACCTCGATGCCACGGTTGATCAGGTACTGACTGCCCACGCTGCCATCCTTCGAGCCGATTCGATACTGCTTGGCAGCATCCAGGCTGGAGACCTGAATCTGGCTCTCCGGAGTCTTGAGCAGCACGATCTGGATCTCGCTGAGCGGACCGACCCACTTGTACTTGGGCTCGCGCTCGGGGGTACGGCTGAGGGAGAACACAGCGAAGCCCGGGGTCTTCTCGGCCAACTGCTGCAGGCGGCTCCACGGGAAACGCAGCGTCATCGCATAGGGCACGTCCGCACGCTTGAACAGCACGGCCACCACCTCGGCATCAATACCGCTGATCGCACCCTCCTTGGCGAAATTCTTGCCATCATCGGCCATGCTGAACGGCGGGAAATTCTGCGTGAGCAGGTTGATGGTTTCCCCGTCGGCGCTGGCCGAGGCGAATGGCAGGAGGCTAATCAGCGCGCCCAGAAAAGCGCAGCAAAGATACTTCTTGTTGGTCGGCATGTTGAAGTCTCGGGTCGATCGGACGTTGTTTTTCCGCACCGGCATCGGTTCCGGGCGGCTGTCGGCAGGTTCTTATTGCGCCCGGTTCGGGACAAGCGACCGCGCGGCGATGAACCCTAACAGGGCCTTGCGGGACAATCTCTGCGCCGGATCACTTACATAAGATGCCGTGCTCCGCCAGTCCCGCCGGGGGTCGCGGCACGTCATCCGGCGCACACTTTCGTTCCCCGCGCAGCCGGTCATTCGTCGAAAACCTGCTCTCCGTTCGTCGCGTAGCCACCCCCATGGTGGCACTTGCCGTATTCTCGCCGGCTATCGGAGTCTGCCGAGCCGAGACACAGTCGGGCATATAAATCGCATCCAACACATCCGAACTGTGGCGCGCCATGCAAATGGCGCCGCGGGGTTTCCCGCGAACAACTGTGGTCCGCCTCCTGGCGGTGGTTTGTCGAAACGTCGGGTTTCCCGATTGGATGTGAAATGAAAACACCCCGTCTGCTACAAGGTCGCCGCGGCCCTGTACTTTTTATTTTCCTGCTCCTGCTGATCGCCGCCAGCGCCGCCTATTGGCAGTTGCGCCCCAGCGCCCCGTCGACGCCAGCCACTGGCGCGGCGGCGAGCATGCTCGAAGCCTTGCAGGACTCCACCGAGCCCTGGCAGGCCAATCGCCGCGATCTCTCGGTGCTGATGAACGATCTGCGTGGCGCCAGCATTGCCAGCGCCGCATTGGGTAAGGATGCGGTCTACGTCAGCCTGCACGAGGGCCTGCGCTACTGGGTGCCGGACCAGTCCGGACGCGTCGCGAGACTGCTGCTCGAGCAGTACGCGCAGAGCAGCAGCGAGTTGTTCCCGTTGGCGATGTTCCAGACCGACGCGGAAAAGCCGTTTTACAAGATCCTTCTGCCCTACTCACCGATCGCCCTGCTGCTGATCGGCGCGGCGGTGTTCTTCGCCATGAAGACCCGTAGCTTTGAAGTCCAGCGAAAAGGCAGCGGCGTGACCTTCGCTGATGTCATCGGCGCCGCCGAGGCCAAGCAGGCGCTCAGCGACGTCACCGCCTACCTGCGCGATCCGGCCGCCTATGCCCGTCTCGGCGCCCGCCCGCCCAAGGGCGTGCTGCTGACCGGCGAGCCCGGCACAGGCAAGACCCAGCTGGCCAAGGCGCTGGCGAGTGAGTCGAATGCCAGCTTCATCCAGGTCACCGGCAGCGATTTCTCCTCGATGTATTTCGGCGTTGGCATCCAGAAGGTCAAGGCGCTGTTCCGCACCGCCCGCAAGCAGGCGCCGTGCATCATCTTCATCGACGAAATCGACGGCATCGGCAAGCGCGCCGAGCAGACACGTTCCAGCGATGCCGAAAGCAACCGCATCATCAACCAGTTCCTCGCCGAGATGGACGGTTTCGATGGCGCTGCCGGCGTGCTGGTGCTGGGCGCCACCAACTTCCCCAACTCGCTCGATCCGGCACTGGTACGTGAAGGCCGCTTCGACCGCTCGATTGCCGTCGGCCTGCCCGGCCTCGATGACCGCGAAGCGCTGTTCCGCCTGTACGCCGGCAAGATCACTGCCGCGGCGGGTCTGGATTTCCCGCAACTGGCGCGCAACACGGTCGGCCTGACGCCGGCCGCGATCGCCTATATCGTCAACCACGCAGCATTGCTGGCGGCCCGCGCGGGCGCCAGACAGGTCGATATGGCGCATTTCGTCGACGCGGTGGAAACCTGCCGCATCGGCGAGCAGCCCTCCGGTGTGACACCCATGTCGCCGACCGATCGCAAGCGCATTGCCGTGCACGAAGCCGGCCACGCGCTGGTCGCAGCTGCGCTGAATGTCGGCCGGGTGGAAAAGGTCACCATCCTGCCGCGGGGTCAGGCGCTGGGTGTGACGCTGGTAACGCCGGTGGAAGACAAGCGCCTGCACATGTATTCCGAGCTGCGCAATCGCATCCAGATGCTGCTGGCCGGGCGCGGCGCCGAGCAGCTGTATTTCCACGAGGTGTCGTCCGGCGCCGGGCAGGATCTGCAGGAAGCCTCGAAGATCGCCCTTTCCATGGTCGGCGCCCTCGGCATGGGCCCGCGCGGCTCGCTGTTGAGCCTGCAGGCCGTGCGCGACGCGCATCTGGACAGCGATCCGCGCGAAGCGCTGGAAGCGGCCGATGAGCTGCTGCAGCAGCTCAATCAGGAATGCCTGGCTCTGCTGCAGCGGTTGAAACCGGCGCTCGACCACATCACCGAACGCCTTCTCGCGGTGGAAACCGTGCCTGGAGAAGAGGTGCTGGCGGCTATCGAACGGTTGCCCGTGCACCATCACGAAGCCAGTATCAGCTCGATCATCGGCCATGCGCTGAATAGCATCGACCGCGTCGCGGCCAGCGCCATGGACAGCACAGACAACTTCGAATTGTCGCCGGTGGTATCGAGCGAGCCGGAAGACGACGGCCCGACCCGACTCTGAGCCGGACATACCGGGCGCCAGCTGCTCAGTGCAATGCCGGCGCCCGTTCCTCCTGCAAGGTGGCGATGCCGGCCAGGCGCCGCGATAGCACGCCGAAGCGTCGCCGGTACAGTGCCGGCGTGAGGCAGACCTTGCGCCGAAACAGCCGACCGAAGAAGCCGGCATCCTGATAACCGACCTCCCAGGCGATCGCCTCCACCGACAGCTCGCTGCTTTCCAGCAGCTGCTTGGCCTCTTCCAGTCGCAGGGTGTGGATGTAGTCCAGCGGCGTTAGCCCGGTGGCCAAGGCGAAGCGGCGCTGGAAGGTCCGCTCCGGCAGGCCGCTGATGCGCACCATGGCACTCACCGGCGCCTCCTCCTCGCAATGCTGTGCGGCCCATTCCTGGCAGCGGGCGATGATCGGATCGGCCAGCTGGCCGGTGCGCATCATCGCGGCGTAGGCCAGCGGGCTGGTCGCGTCCCAGTCGAACAGGTTCAGCCGCGCCACCTCCATCGCCTCGCGCGCACCGACGAAACGGGCGATGAGAAACAGCCCCAGCGCATGCCAGCTGCTGCCACTGCCAGACATCACCAGGCGCTGGCCGACGCCGGTGCTGACCAATGCCTTGTCCGGATGCCAGCGCACGTCCGGGTATTCGCGACGCAGGCAATCGCAGTAGCCCCAGTGCGAAGTCCCTTCGCAGCCGGCCAAGAGCCCGGTACGCGCCAGCAGCATCGCCCCGGAGCAAGCCGCCGCCAGCGTCGCGCCGGCCGCATAGCGCTCGCACAGCCATTGCGCCTCGGGCGCGTAGCGATCATCGAGCGGCTCCCAGGGGCTGACCGCCAGGTTGCTGACGATCACCACGTCGGTAGGCGGTGCGTCGTCCAGACTGGCATGAGGGTGGACAGGGATATCGTTGTAGACCCGCAGCGAGTGTCCGTCGCGGCTGACGATCAGCGGCAGGAAAGGCGACGCCACGTCGGCGCGGTGCAGCAGTTGCTGCCAGTCGCGACGGGCACCCAGCAGCAGATCGTAGAGTCCGAACAGCGTCGAGGCCGTACTGTCCGGCGTCGCCAGCAGGGCGACGGTCAGCGGCGGGCGTTCGGCGATCTCTGAGCGGGCCATGGCGGAAATAGCCGGTTTGTTTCCAGGATGACTGGGGTCCAACGTAAGCCAAACCCCGAGTATGAGCGCGTTGGCCGATGCCAACGAACCGGACTCATGGAGCATAGAACAATGAAAGACGCACACGGGTACCAACTGACCGGCTGCAATAGCGAGGCGCAGGCCCTGCTCGATCAGGCGCTCGCGCAGTTCCGCTGCCTGCACGCCGAATCGCTGGCGACCACCGAAGCCACACTGCAGGCCTCGCCGGAACTGGTCATGGGCCATGTCCTGCACGCCTGGCTCTACCTGCTCGGCACCAAGGCGGCCGCCCTGCCGGTGGCCCGCACCTCGTACGAGCACGCCCTGGAGCTGCCGCACAATGACCCCGAGGCCCGCCACCTGCAGGCGCTGCGGCAACTGCTGGATGGCCGCTGGCACGCCGCCGGACGCGTGCTGGAAGACCTCAGCATCGACTATCCCCACGACATGCTGGCGCTGCAGGCGGGACAGCAGATCGACTTTTTCACCGGCGATGCACGCATGCTGCGCGACCGCATCGCCCGCGTCCTGCCGGACTGGTCGCTGGAAGTGCCTGGCTACCATGCGCTGCTCGGCCTGTACGCGTTCGGACTGGAAGAGACCGGCGATTATCGGCTCGCCGAACGCTATGGCCGCGAAGCGATCGCGCTTCAACCCAGCGATGCCTGGGCGCAGCATGCCGTCGCGCATGTGCTGGAGATGCAGGGGCGGCGCGAGGAAGGGATCGCCTGGATGCGCGGCAACCCGGCCTGGCAGCAGGACAGCATGCTGGCGGTGCACAACTGGTGGCACCTGGCGCTGCATCATATCGAACTGGACGATTGCGATACTGCGCTGGCCCTGTTCGATGGCCCGGTGAATGGCCGACAGAACACCCTGGCGCTGGAGCTGATCGACGCCAGCGCACTGCTCTGGCGGCTGCAACTGCGTGGCGTGGATGTCGGCGAACGCTGGGCGGGCGTGGCCGAGCGCTGGGCAGCGATGGCAGCGGACGGCAACTATGCCTTCAACGACTTTCACGCTGCGATGGCCTTCGCCAGCGCCGGCCGCGATGACCTGCTGGGCCTGCTGCGCGAAGCCCAGCGACGGGCATGCGCGCGGGACGACGACAACGCACGCTTCACCAGCCAGATCGGCGCTCCGGGCGTCGAGGCTGTGGTGGCGTTCGTCGAGGGCGACCACGGGCGATGCGTGGAGCGGCTACGGGCGATCCGCAATCATGCGCAGCGTTTCGGCGGCAGTCATGCACAGCGCGACCTGGTCGACCAGACACTGATCGCCGCGGCCGAGCGCGGCGGTCAGCAGCGCCTTGCGCGCGCCCTGCAGCGCGAGCGCCAGCTACTTGCCGAACAACGGCGCATGCAGTGAAAGGATGGCGCCCACGGGCGCCATCGCTGCTGGAGAGTTAAGGCAACACTACCAGCCGGTTCGGCAGTTCGTTGCGTTCGTGGGTCTTCGGCACATGCTGCGCCAGCAGCGCCCCACAGGCTTCGATGCAGCCAAGAAAGCCTTCGAGCACCTGCCCCTGCTTCACCCGATCGGTGAAGCAGGCGACGACCGATTCCCAGGCGGCATTGTCGATGCGGCTGGAAATGCCGCGGTCGACCAGAATCTCCACATAGCGCTCTGCTTCGGAGACGAAGATCAACACTCCGGTGTCGCCGTCGGTGTGATGCAGATTGAGCTCGATGAACTGACGCCGCGCCAGATTGCAGGCACGCCAGTTGCGCACCGAACGGGGGATCAGATGGCTGGTCAGCGCCGGCATGCGGAACAGCACCGCAAGCACGATAAAGGTCGCCCACTGCACCAGCAGCAGCTGCCATGCGCCAAGCCAGCCACTGAAGAACAGCAGCGCTCCGGGTAGCAGCAGCGCGATCAGGCCGGCCCACAGCAGCGGGATGTAGTGGTAGTCGTCGGCCTGCGCGGCCAGCACCGTGACCAGCTCGGCATCGGTGCAGCGCTCGACGCGCTCGATCGCTTCGGCTACCTGTTGCAGTTCGCTTTCGCTCAGTAAGGTCATCGTCTATCCATCATTGATTTACCAGCCGCCGGAAGCGCCACCGCCGCCGAAACCGCCGCCGCCCCCACCGAAGCCACCGCCGCCGAAACCACCACCGCCGCCCCGCCCCATACCGCCAAGCAAGGCGCCCAACAACAAGGCACGACGACCGCCACCGCGGCCACCGCGCCCGCCGCCGATGACGAAGATTGCTACCAGCATGAGGAAGAAACCGAGAATCCCGAGGCCGCCGGGTTGCTCCTGCACCATCGGCATCACCGGGCGCAGCTCGGCCGGCAGCGGGTCGCCGCCGAGCACGGTGACGATCGCCTCCGCACCTTCGGTGATCCCGGCCGTGAAGTCGCCGCGCTGGAATGCCGGCGCGATGATCCGGTTGATGATGACCGAGGACTGCGCGTCGGTGAGCCGGCCTTCCAGACCGTAGCCGACCTCGATGCGAATCTTGCGATCATCGCGAGCGACGATCAGCAGCGCACCGTTGTCCTCGCCCTTCTGGCCGATGCCCCAGGTACGGCCAAGCTCCAGACCGAATTCCTCGATGCTGCGCCCGCCCAGGTCCGGCACCGTGACAACGACAACCTGCTCACCGGTCGCCTGCTCGTGGCCGGCCAGCATGCTGGTCAGCCGCGCCTCGGCCTGGGTGTCGAGCAGCTCGGCACGATCGACCACGCGCCCGGTCAGCTCCGGGACCTCGGCTTCCTGGGCGACCAGGCTACCGGCCCAGAGCAGCAGGATCAGCAGCAGCGGAAACCTGGAGGTCATTGAAACTGCACTTGTGGCGCTTGCTCGGCATTCTCGGCGGTAGCCTCGAAGTTCTCGCGAATCGGCATGTCGCTGTACATCAGGGTGTGCCAGATGCGACCGGGGAAGGTTCGAATCTCGGTGTTGTAGCGCTCGACCGCGGCGATGAAGTCGCGACGTGCCACCGCGATGCGGTTCTCGGTGCCTTCGAGCTGCGATTGCAGGGCAAGGAAGTTCTGATTGGATTTCAGATCCGGATAGCGCTCGGATACCGCCATCAGCCGGCTCAGAGCGCCGGTCAGCTGGTTCTGCGCCTGCTGGAACTGCTGCAGCTTCTGCGGATCATCGAGTGTGCTCGCATCGACCTGAATCGACGTGGCCTTGGCCCGCGCCTCGACCACGGCGGTAAGGGTTTCCTGCTCCTGACGGGCGAAGCCCTTGACCGTCTCGACCAGGTTGGGAATCAGGTCGGCACGGCGCTGGTACTGGTTCTCCACCTGCGACCAGGCGGCCTTCACCTGCTCGTCATAGGTTGGGATGTTATTGACCCCGCAGCCGGCCAGAAGCCAGGACAGGAGGGCGACAACCGTCAGTTGCCAGGTGTAGCGAAAACGCTGCGTATGCATGATGCGCTTGTCCATTCTGTTAACCAGTACTCAGATAAGAATAGCCAAACGCCATAAGAGTTCAGGCGCGAACAAAAAGCTCACAGCTCGAGCATGAATAACGGTCTAAATGAGATGCCAGGGGGCGCGCGCCAACAGCGCCTTGCAACGTGTCTGCAGATGTCCATGCAGCAGCCGCACCGGCTTGCTCAACTGCGCGCGATGGGCGCAGAGCAGGCTGAGTGGCGCCGCCTCGCCAAGGCAGTCCGGCAGCAGCACCTGTAGACGGCCCGCGGCCACGTCGTCGGCGATATCCAGCCAGGACTTGTAGGCCAGCCCACCGCCGGCCAGCGCCCAACGTCGCACCACGTCGGCATCGTCGCTGACCCGATCACCGCTGACCTGCACGGTGCGCCCCCGGCGGCCCTCCTGAAAACACCAGCGGTCGTGCACGCGTCCGGCGAGCATGAAGCGCAGGCAGTTGTGCCCGGCCAGTTCGTCCAGCCGCTGCGGCGCGCCGTGGCGCTGCAGGTAGGCCGGCGCAGCGCACAGCACCCGGCGATTGCCAGCCGCCACCGGCAGCGCCACCAGGCTCGAATCCTGCGGCTCGCCGTAACGCAGGACCAGGTCCACCGGCTGCCGGTACAGGTCGGTCAACCCGTCGCCCAGCAGCAGGCGCAGCTGCAACTGCGGATGGCGCGCCTGGAATTCGTCGAGCCAGGGCAGCAGGACGTTGCGACCGAAGTCCGATGGCGCCGACAGCTGCAGCACGCCGCTGATCGCCTCGCGACCACCAGCGAGCGCCTGTGCCCCCTCGTGCAGGCTGGCCAGTGCTGCCCGGGCATGCAGCAGATAAGCCTCGCCCTCGGCGGTCAGGCGCAGGCTGCGGGTGGAGCGCACGAACAGCCGCACACTCAGGCTCGCCTCCAGGCGCTTCAAGGCCGCACTGGCCACTGCGGGCGACACGTCAAGCCCGCGCGCGGCCGCGGAAAGGCTACCGCTGTCGGCGGTGCGGACGAACAGCTGGAGGTCGTCGATACGCAGCATTTTCAAAATCCTGTTGAAAGAGCCTCGCTTATCACCCCGTTTTTCCGCCGAGTCAAATAGCTGAGCATGCCCTCCCAACCGAACCCATACGGAGCAACAGCATGAAAGCGGTCGCCTACTTCCAATCCCTCGCCATCGACGATCCCCGCGCGCTGCAGGACGTGGACCTGCCCGAGCCGGTACCCGGCCCGCGCGATCTGCTAGTGGAGGTGCGCGCCATTTCGGTCAACCCGGTGGATACCAAGGTACGCCGCAACACGCAGCCCGAGGGCGGTCAGCCGAAGGTGCTGGGCTGGGACATCGCCGGTGTGGTGGTCGGGGTGGGCAGCGAAGTCAGCCTGTTCAAGGTCGGCGACGAGGTGTTCTACGCAGGCTCCATCGCCCGCGCCGGCGGCAACAGCGAACGCCATCTGGTGGACGAGCGCATCGTCGGGCGCAAGCCGCGGAGCCTGAGCTTTGCCGAGGCCGCCGCACTGCCGCTGACCGCCATCACCGCCTGGGAGCTGCTGTTCGAACGCCTGCAACTGGTGGAAGGCCAGGGCGCCGGGCAGCAGTTGCTGATCGTCGGTGCCGCCGGCGGCGTCGGTTCCATCATGCTGCAGCTGGCCCGTCAGCTCACGAAGGTCAGCGTGATCGCCACCGCCTCGCGCCCGGAAACCCAGGCCTGGGCCCGCGAACTCGGCGCCCATCATGTCATCGACCATAGCCAGCCGCTGCACGCCGAGCTGCAGCGCGCCGGTTTTGCCAGCGTCAGCCATGTCGCGAGCCTGACCCAGACCGATCAGCATTTCGACCAGCTGGTCGAGGCACTGACGCCCCAGGGCCGCCTGGCGCTGATCGACGATCCGGCCCAGCCGCTGGACGTGATGAAGCTCAAGCGCAAGAGTCTGTCGCTGCACTGGGAGCTGATGTTCACCCGCTCACTGTTCGAGACGCCGGACATGATCGAGCAGCACCACCTGCTGCAGCGCGTCAGCCAGCTGGTCGATCTGGGCGTGCTGCGCACCACTCTCGGCGAGCACTTCGGCACCATCAACGCGGCCAACCTGCGCCGCGCCCATGCCCTGCTGGAAAGCGGCAAGGCCAAGGGCAAGATCGTGCTGGAAGGCTTCTGAGCTAGATAGCCCCCAGGCTAGACCACTCCGGCCGCGCGTAGGCCGGCGATCTGCTCGTCGTTCATGCCCAGCAAGCGCTGCAACAGCACCTCGCTGTGCTCGCCGAGCAGCGGCGGCGGGTTGCGGTACGCCACTGGCGAAGCGGACAGCCGCAGCGGGCTGGCCACCTGCGGCACACGGCCGGCCAGCGGATGCGGCATCTCCACGCTCAGCCCGCGATGCTGTACCTGCGGGTCGGCGAACACCTGCGCCAGGTCGTTGATCGGCCCGCAGGGCACGCCGGCCTGCTCCAGCGCACTGACCCATTCGGCCGTGGTGCGGAACACCGTGACCTGGCGGATCAGCGGAATCAGTTCGGCGCGATGTGCAACGCGCGCGCGATTGGTGGCGAAGCGGGCATCGGCCGCCCACTCGGGACGCCCGGCAACCTCGCAGAACTTGCGGAACTGACGGTCGTTGCCAACGGTGAGGATGATGTCGCCGTCGGCAGTGGGGAAATCCTGATAGGGCACGATGTTCGGATGGGCATTGCCCATGCGCCTGGGCGCCACGCCGGTGGTGAGGTAGTTGAGCGCCTGGTTGCCGAGGCAGGCGACCTGCACGTCGAGCAGCGCCGTGTCGATATGCTGGCCCTCGCCGCTGCGTTCGCGATGTGCCAGCGCAGCGAGCACGCCAACGGTGGCGTACAGACCGGTGAGGATATCGGTCAGCGCCACGCCGACCTTCACCGGCCCGGCGCCCTCCTCCGCATCGCTGCGCCCGGTCAGGCTCATCAGCCCGCCGAGCCCCTGGATCATGAAGTCGTAGCCGGCACGTGTGGCGTAGGGGCCGTCCTGGCCGAAACCGGTGATCGAGCAGTAGATCAGCCGCGGATTGATCGCCTTCAGGCTTTCGTAATCCAACCCGTAGGCGGCCAGCCCGCCGACCTTGAAGTTCTCCAGCAGCACATCGCACTGCGCCACCAGCTCGCGGATGATGCGCTGGCCCTCGGGCCGGGTGAAGTCGACGGTCAGCGACTGCTTGTTGCGGTTGGCGGTCAGGTAATAGGCGGCCTCCGAGGTGTTCTCGCCGTGCTGGTCCTTGAGATAGGGCGGGCCCCAGTGGCGTGTATCGTCGCCCGTGCCAGGGCGCTCGACCTTGATCACCTCGGCGCCGAGATCACCGAGGATCTGCCCGCACCAGGGCCCGGCGAGCACGCGCGACAGGTCGAGAACACGGATATGGGACAGGGCGCCGGGCATGGACGAAACCTCGAAGACTATTGGACGGAGCAAGCACCCTCTCCTTTTGGGAGAGGGGTGTAGTTTCAGAAGAACGCCTGAATGCCTGTCTGCGCGCGGCCGAGGATCAGTGCATGCACATCGTGGGTGCCCTCGTAGGTGTTCACCACCTCCAGGTTGACCAGGTGCCGGGCCACGCCGAACTCGTCGCTGATGCCATTGCCGCCCATCATGTCGCGCGCCATGCGCGCCACGTCGAGCGCCTTGCCGCAGCTGTTGCGCTTCATGATCGAGGTGATTTCCACCGCGGCGGTGCCCTCGTCCTTCATGCGGCCGAGGCGCAGGCAACCCTGCAGGGCCAGGCTGATCTCGGTCTGCATGTCGGCCAGCTTCTTCTGGATCAGCTGGTTGGCCGCCAGCGGCCGGCCGAACTGCTGGCGGTCGAGCACATACTGGCGCGCGGTGTGCCAGCAGAACTCGGCGGCGCCCAGCGCGCCCCAGCTGATGCCGTAGCGGGCACTGTTCAGGCAGGTGAACGGGCCCTTCAGCCCGCGCACGTCGGGGAAGGCGTTCTCTTCCGGGCAGAACACGTTGTCCATGACGATCTCGCCGGTGATCGAGGCGCGCAGGCCGACTTTTCCGTGAATCGTCGGGGCGGACAACCCTTCCCAGCCCTTTTCCAGCACGAAGCCGCGAATCTCGCCGGCGTCATCCTTGGCCCAGACCACGAAGACATCGGCGATCGGGCTGTTGGTGATCCACATCTTGCTGCCGGACAGGCGATAGCCGCCGTCGACCTTTTTCGCCCGGGTGACCATCGAGCCAGGGTCGGAGCCGTGGTTCGGCTCGGTGAGGCCGAAGCAGCCGATGTATTCGCCGCTGGCCAGCTTGGGCAGGTACTTCTGCCTGGTCGCCTCGTTGCCGAACTCGAAGATCGGCACCATCACCAGCGAGGACTGCACGCTCATCATCGAGCGGTAGCCCGAATCGATGCGCTCGACCTCGCGGGCGATCAGGCCGTAGCACACGTAGTTCAGCCCGCTGCCGCCGTAGGCTTCGGGAATGGTCGCGCCGAGCAGGCCGGTCTCGCCCATCTCGCGAAAGATCGCCGGATCGGTGCGCTCATGGCGGAAGGCTTCCAGCACGCGCGGCGCCAGCTTGTCGGCGGCGAACTGCGCGGCGCTGGCCTGCACCATGCGCTCTTCCTCGGTCAGCTGCTGGTCGAGCAGCAGCGGGTCGATCCAGTTGAAGCTTGCTTTGCCGGCCATTCGGGAGGCTCCTCTTGTTGTCTTCGGCACCGCGGGCGCGGGGCGGGATGAGCTGATCCTAGGCGCCGCAAGGGTGCGTCGCAAACGAGGATTTCGCACCAAACTGTGCGTTTCGCTCACTCCGGGATAAGCTCATTGGCCATTGTCAGGCTTATCCCGTGAGGTCTTTGCATAATGCGCCGCAAGATTCCCAGCACCGCCGCGCTGATCGCCTTCGAGGCCGCTGCCCGCCACGAGAGCTTCACCCGCGCGGCCGACGAGCTGGCACTGACCCAGAGCGCCATCTGCCGGCAGATCGGCGGGCTGGAGGAATTCCTCGGCCTGGCGCTGTTCCGCCGTTCGCGACGCGGCGTGAAGCTGACCGCCGCCGGCCAGTCCTACGCCCGCCGCATCGCCGCGCAGCTGGACGCGGTGGAACGCGACACGCTGTCGGTGATGGGCCAGCAGGGCGCGATGAGCCTTGAGCTGGCCGTGGTTCCGACCTTCGGCACCCAATGGCTGGTGCCGCGCCTCAGGCATTTCCAGGCGCTGCATCCGGAGATCACGGTGAACCTGACCAACCGCACCCGGCCGTTTCTCTTTGCCGATACCGAGTTCGATGCCGCCATCTACTTCGGCGACGCCGACTGGTCCGGTACCGAGGCGCACTACCTGATGCCGGAGGACCTGCAGCCAGTCTGCAGTCCGGCCCTGCTGCGCGACGGTCAGCCGTTCACGACCCAGGTCCTGGCCGAACTGCCGCTGCTGCAGCAGACCACCCGACCCTATGCCTGGCGCCAGTGGTTCGATTCGTTGGGGTTGAAAGTCGCCCGCGACATGACCGGACCGCGGCTGGAGCTGTTCTCCATGCTGGCGCAGGCGGCCGAGCATGGCATGGGGGTGGCGCTGATCCCGCCGTTCCTGATCCAGCGGGAACTGGCCGAGGGACGGCTGGTGCTGGCGCATCCGCACGCCTATCGCAGCGAGACGCGGGCGTACTACCTGATGATTCCGGAGCGCAAGGTGGAGTCGGCGGGGCTGGTGGCGTTTCGGGACTGGTTGAAGGAGGAAGCGAGGGATTGGCGGGAGGGGGCGTAGGGACGTGAGGGATTTGGCACCAGAAGGGCCGTAGGGTGGAAACCGCACAGCGTTTTCCACCACAGGTGGCGTGCAGGTTTGGGTCTGACGAGCCAGGTGCCAGGACATCCAGAATGAGCGCGCCGAATCGCGGGCACAGGCGAAACTACTTCTTCTTACGAGGCTTCAGATACTTCATCAATCCCTGAAACCACATCACCAGCGCCGGATTGCCCTGGATCTGGATGTCCTTGTTCTGAATTCCCTGCATGAACGCCAGCTGCTTGTTCTTCGCCGTCATGGTGGCGAAGCCATAGGCGGCATCCTTGAACCCCAGGGAGAAAGCCGGCTCGCTCGCCGGGCCGCGCTTGCTGGTGACGCGCTGGTTCTTCACCACGAAATGCCGGGCGACCTTGCCGTCCAGAGTGTGCAGCTGGAAGCTCAGGTCCTTATCGCCCAGCTGCTGCTGGAACTCGGGATTGGTGCGGCTGGCCTTGGCCATCAGGCGGCCAAGCATCCAAAGCAGAAAGCGGAATTTCATGTTGAGGTACCGACCGGTATGGGAAAAGGCCGCATTGTAGTGGCTTGGTCGGCGGGGGGAAGGTCGGGTACGAATGGGTCTGGGGCGGACCGACTGGTCAGGTTTACCCGGAGCCGATCGGCTCCGGGTCGGCGCAGCGTCAGTTGACGGCGTCTTTGAGCATCTTGCCCGGTTTGAACGCGACGGTATTGCTGGCCTTGATGGTTACCGGTTGCCCGGTTTGCGGGTTTTTCCCGGTGCGGGCACCACGGTGGCGCTGAACGAAGGTGCCGAAACCAACCAGGGTCACGCTGTCCTTGCGGTTCAGCGCGTTGGTGATTTCATCCAGCACGGCGTTGAGTACGCGATTGGCCTGGTCCTTGGACAGATCGGCCTTCTCGGCAATGGCTGCGGCGAGTTCCGGTTTACGCATTGGGAGCCTCTGAGACGTTTTTGTTGTTGTGTCCGTACTGTTCACAAGAACAGCGCTAAAGGCGCTGCAACAGCTCTAGGCTGGGGCAGACCCATGGAGAATGGCACGGCGCTAGCACCTGCGCCAGTCCCTGTAGGCGGCTCGCCAGCTCAGCCGGGGGACTTTAGCGACAGAATTTGCGGTAGTTCCGCCAGCACCGGCGGCAGCTGCTTGTTCAGCCCCAGCCGCTCCTGCACCGCCGCGCCGGTCAGGGCGTAGCCGAGCAGCTGCCCGGAGGCACCGAGATAGAGCGCTTTCACATCATTCCCCTGGGCCTCGACGGTCCACTTGCCTACGCTACCGGCAGCGGGCAGTGAGACCACCACCGGGCATGCCGGGGTCTTTACGGTGACCGGCATGGGGCCATAACTGACAAAGGTAGGATTGCCAAACAGCGTTTTAGCCAGGGCCCGCGCACCGGCCATCAGCGGCATGACGTAGAGCAGGTTCAACCCCTCCACTTCCGCGCAATCGCCGAGGGCGTAGACGTGGGCCGCCGAGGTCTGCAGCAGGCGATCAACGACGATGCCGCGCTTGACCTCAAGCCCCGCCTCGGCAGCCAGCTCGGTGCGCGGGCGCAGGCCGACGGCGCTGACCACCAGATCGCAGGCCAGCCGATTGCCATCGGAAAGCTGCGCCTGCAGGCCGTCGTCACTGCGTTCGAGGCGCTGCAGCGTTGCGCCCAGGTGGAAGCGCGCGCCGATGCCCTCCAAGCCACGCCTTACCGCCTGGGCCGCCTGCAGCGGCAGCAGGCCGGGCATGACCTGCTCGCTCGGCGCGACCAGATCGACCTCATGGCCGCCAAGCAGCAGGTCGTTGGCGAACTCGCAGCCGATCAGCCCGGCACCGAGGATCAGCACGCGGCGCTTGCCGGCGACGGCGGCGCGGAAGCGGCCGTAATCGTGCAGGTCGTTGATCGGGAATACCGCGTCGGCGGCATCGCCTGCGACCGGCACCTGGATCGTCTGCGCGCCCCAGGCCAGTACCAGATCGCGATATGAGACCGGTTCATTGCCGATCCACACGCGCCGATTCGCCGGATCGAGGCGGGTGACGCGGGTATGGATGCGAATCTCGGCATTCAGCTGCTCAGCCATGGCACCGGCGGTGGCCATGCCCAGGCTTTCGGCGTTCTTGTTGGCGGCGAAACCGGTGGACAGCAGCGGTTTGGAGTAGGAGCGCCCGTCATCGGCGGTAATCAGCAACAGCGGCGTCTGCGTGTCCAGCTTGCGGAATTCACGGGCCAGGTTGTAGCCGGCCAGGCCGGTACCGATGATGACTACAGGTGCGCTCACGTCATGTCCTCGTATGGGTGGTTGGCGATACGGTTTTCAGCCGATGGCGATCATTTCGAAGTCCATCTTGCCGACACCGCAGTCCGGGCAAACCCAGTCTTCCGGCACGTCTTCCCAGGCAGTCCCGGGCGCGATGCCTTCTTCCGGTACGCCCAGCGCTTCGTCATAGATGTAGCCGCACACCACACATTGCCATTTCTTCATGGGTAACCTCGATGCTCTTTCGACTGCGACGCACGCTATACCAGAACAGCGCGCCGCACCAATCCCACAAATGAAAACGGGCGGCCTGAGCCGCCCGTCGCGATACCGCCAGGCTTAGCCTGCGGTACCCGCCAGCGGATCGCTGATGCCCATCACGTAGAACCCAATCAGGCCGATGGTGCCGGCCAGGATGAGGTAGTACAGGGTCGGCAGCATGGTCTTGCGCAGGGTGATCCCCTCGCGACCGAGCAGGCCTACCGTGGCCGAAGCCGCCACCACGTTGTGAATGGCGATCATGTTGCCCGCCGCCGCACCCACCGACTGCAGCGCTACCATCAGTGCACCGGACAGGCCGAGCAGCCCCGCGGTGTTGAACTGGAACTGCGACAGCATCAGGTTGGATACGGTGTTGGAACCGGCGATGAAGGCGCCCAGCGCACCGACTGCCGGAGCGAAGAACGGATAGACGCTACCCACGCTGTTGGCCACCAGCTGCGCCATGGCCACCGGCATGGACACCAGATCAGAGCCGTTCACGCCCGAGTTGATCAGGATCCGCACCATCGGGATAGTGAAGATCAGCACGAAGCCCGCGCCAAGCAGGGTCTTGCTCGACTCGGAAATCGCCGCGCCCAGCTCACCTGCCTTCATCCGATGCAGGAAGAAGGTGATCAGCACCACGATGCAGAGAATACCACCCGGCAGGTACAGCGGCTCCAGCGTACCGGACACGCCGGTCTCACCGAGGATGTCCTTCCAGCCGAAGCTGAACGACATCAGCAGCGCCTTGAAATCCGGGAACACCCGCGACGCCACCAGCAGTGCTGCGAGGATCAGATACGGCGCCCAGGCCATCGGCACCGAAATCGGCGTCTTGCCGGCGACGTCCTCGATCTTCATCTCGATCTTGCCCATCCACTCGGATGGCCACTCGCTCGCCGGGGCGAAATCCCAGCTGTCCTTCGGCAGCAGGAAACCGGCCTTGGCCGCCGGTACAACGATGGCCAGACCGACCAGCGCACCGATCATTGATGGGAACTCCGGACCGAGGAACACACCGGCCGCCGCGTACGGAATGACGAAAGCCAGACCGGTGAACACCGCGAACGGCGCGACAGCCAGACCTTCGGTCCAGGATTTGTTGCGACCGAAGTAGCGGGTCATGATGCTGACCATGATCAGCGGCATGAGGATTCCGCACAGCGCATGGATGATCGCGACGTGCGAGAAGATCAGGTGGAAGAACACTTCCCAGTTACTGCCCACCGCCGCCAGCTGCTCGCTGATGCCGGTCTTGTCCAGGCCGGCACCGACACCGACAAGGATCGGCGTGCCCACCGCACCGAAGGACACCGGCGTGGACTGCACCATCATCCCCATGACCACCGCCGCCAGTGCCGGGAAGCCCAGTGCGACCATCAGCGGAGCCGCCACCGCCGCTGGCGTGCCGAAGCCCGAGGCCCCCTCGATGAAGCAGCCGAACAGCCAGGCGACGATCAGTACCTGAACGCGACGGTCAGGACTGACGTTGGAGAAGCCACGCCGAATCGAGCTGATCCCCCCCGAGTGTTTCAGCGTGTTGAGCAGCAGAATCGCACCGAAGATGATCCAGAGGATCGCCGCGGTAAGGATCAGGCCCTGCAAGGTGGAAGCGATGACCCGGTTGAGGGTCATGTCCCAGGCCAGCAGGCCGATCAGCGCAGTGAGGACGAAAACCAGCGGCATGGCGTACTTGGCCGGCCAGCGAAAGCCGATCAGCAGCACACCCGCCAGCACCAGCGGCACGAAGGCCAGGATGGACAGTAGTGTTTGACTCATTTGTTGGGTCCCTGTGTTTTTGTTGTGAACCGCTTCTAATGTGTCCGGGCGTGCCCGGTGCTTCGCATGAAACGCCCCCACGCGGTGCGCTTCACAACGGCCCGGACGAAACCGTGCCGCTCATGCTCGAAAGCCCCGGACGCCAATTGGCGCCTGGGGCTGCTGTCCTGCACCGCGTGCGCCTGGCTCCAGGCAGCACGCGGTTCCTGGCCCTATCAGCCGTTAGCTGCCTTGTAGCGCTGGCGCCACGCGTGCAGCAGCGGCTCGGTGTAGCCCGCCGGCTGCTCGCGGCCCTTGAACACCAGGTCCGACGCCGCCTGGAAGGCGATCGACTGAGTGTAGTCGCTGGACATGGCGCGATAGAGCGGATCGCCGGCGTTCTGCTGATCGACCACCTTGGCCATGCGCTCGAGGGTCTCCTGCACCTGCTCGCGGCTGACCACGCCGTGGTGCAGCCAGTTGGCAATGTGCTGGCTGGAGATACGCAGGGTGGCGCGGTCTTCCATCAGGCCGACGTTGTGGATGTCCGGCACCTTGGAGCAACCGACGCCCTGTTCGACCCAGCGCACCACGTAACCGAGGATGCCCTGGCAGTTGTTGTCCAGTTCCTGCTGCTTCTCCTCGGCGTTCCACTTGTCTTCGGCGACCACCGGAATGGTCAGCAGATCGTTGAGCAGCTGATCGCGCTCGGCAGCCAGGTCGATCTTCTCCAGCTCGCTCTGCACGGCCTGAACGTTCACCTGGTGGTAGTGCAGCGCGTGCAGGGTGGCGCCGGTCGGCGACGGCACCCAGGCGGTGTTGGCGCCGGACTTCGGATGGCCGATCTTCTGCTCGAGCATGGCTGCCATCAGGTCCGGCATGGCCCACATGCCCTTGCCGATCTGCGCCTTGCCGCGCAGGCCGCATGCCAGACCGACCAGCACGTTGTTGCGCTCGTAGGACTGGATCCACGGTGTGGACTTCATGTCACCCTTGCGCAGCACCGGGCCGGCTTCCATGCAGGTGTGCATCTCGTCGCCGGTACGGTCGAGGAAGCCGGTGTTGATGAAGGCCACGCGGTGCTTGGCCGCGGCGATGCAGGCCTTGAGGTTGGCGCTGGTACGGCGCTCCTCGTCCATGATGCCCATCTTCAAGGTGTAGCGCGGCACGCCGATCAGGTCCTCGACGCGGCCGAACAGCTCGTCGGCGAAAGCGACTTCCTTCGACCCGTGCATCTTCGGCTTGACGATGTAGACGCTGCCGGTGCGCGAATTGCCCTTGCGCTTGAGATCATGCTTGGCGATCAGGCTGGTGAACACGCCGTCCATGATGCCTTCCGGGATTTCGCGGCCGTCTTCCAGCAGGATCGCCGGGTTGGTCATCAGGTGACCGACGTTGCGGATGAACAGCAGTGAGCGGCCGTGCAACTTCAGCTCACCACCGTTAGGCGCGCTGTACTCGCGGTCCGGGTTCAGGCGGCGGACGAAGCTCGAGCCGCCCTTGGCCACTTCCTCGCTGAGGGTGCCCTGGGCAATGCCCAGCCAGTTGCGGTAGGCCAGCACCTTGTCGTCGGCATCGACCGCGGCGACAGAGTCTTCGCAATCGAGGATGGTGGAAACCGCGGATTCGACCAGCAGGTCCTTCACGCCAGCGGCATCGGTCTGGCCGATCGGGCTGTTCGGATCGATCTGGATTTCGATGTGCAGGCCGTTGTTCTTCAGCAGTACGGCTTTCGGCTCGACGGCTTCACCCTGGAAACCGACGAACTTCTCTGGCTGCTTGAGGCCGGTGACGCTGCCGTCCTCCAAGGTGACCTTCAGCTGGCCGTCCTGCACGCGGTAGGCGGTGGCGTCGGCATGGCTGCCTTCGGCCAGCGGCGCGGCCTGGTCGAGGACGTTGCGGGCATAGGCGATGACCTTGGCGCCACGGACTTCGTTGTAGCCGGGCCCCTTCTGCGCCCCGCCCTCTTCGGAGATGGCGTCGGTGCCGTAGAGCGCGTCATACAGCGAGCCCCAGCGGGCGTTGGCGGCGTTCAGCGCATAGCGGGCGTTCATGATCGGCACCACCAGCTGCGGACCGGCCTGGGTGGCGATCTCGCTGTCAACGTTGGCGGTTTCGATCTTCACCTCGCCCGGCACCGGCAGCAGGTAGCCGATGGATTCAAGGAAGGCACGGTAGGCGGCCATGTCTTTGATCGGGCCTGGGTTGGCCTTGTGCCAGCTGTCCAGCTCGACCTGCATACGGTCACGTTCGGCGAGCAGCTCACGGTTCTTCGGCGCCAGGTCGTGGACCAGGGCGTCCAGGCCCTGCCAGAAGGCGGCGGCTTCGATACCGGTGCCCGGCAGGACTTCGTCTTCGATGAAACGCTGCAGATTGGCCGCGACTTGCAGGCGGCCCAGGGTTACACGCTCGGTCATCAGTCGTTCTCCTTGTCTGTTCAGTTGGCCAGGGCAGCAACGCCGGCCTTGGCGATCTGGGCGTCCTGCGCGGCGGTCACGCCGGAGACGCCAACCGAACCGATGACCTGGCCGTCAACCACTACCGGCACGCCGCCTTCCAGCGAGCAGACCACCGGCGCCGAGAGGAAGGCGCTGCGTCCGCCGTTGACCATGTCTTCGTAACCCTTGGTTTCGCGACGGCCGAGGGCTGAGCTGCGGGCCTTCTCGGTGGCGATGTAGGAGGCGATCGGCGCACAGCCGTCCAGACGCTCCAGCGCCAGCGGATGGCCGCCGTCGTCGGCGACGACGATGGTCACGGCCCAGCCGTTGGCCTGCGCTTCGGCACGGGCGGCGGCGAGGATGGTGGCGACTTCGGTCTGGCTCAGTACGGCTTTGCTTTTCATCTCGATTCTCCTGTCTTCGTATTTCGGTTGTTCGTTGGCCGCCCTGGGTGGGCGACCGAACCATGAGGCATTGCTACTGCATCGATTCCTCGACCACTTCGATCCAGTGCTTGACCGGCGTGCGGCCGGCGCCATCGAGGTGGGTCTGGCAGCCGATGTTGGCAGTGACGATCACTTCCGGCTTGCCGCTCTCCAGTGCGTTGAGCTTGTTGTCGCGCAGCTGGTGGGAAATCTCCGGCTGGGTGATCGAATAGCTGCCGGCCGAGCCGCAGCACAGGTGCGCATCCGGCACCGCGGTGAGCTGATAGCCCAGACGGGTGAGCACGTCTTCGACCGCGCCGCCGAGCTTCTGTGCGTGCTGCAGGGTGCACGGGCAATGAAAGGCCATGCGCTTGTCGGCGCGCACGTTGAGCTTTTCCAGCTCGGCGCTGCGCAGCACTTCGACCAGGTCCTTGGCCAGCTCGCTGACCCGCGCGGCCTTGGCGGCGTAGGCCGGGTCATCCTTGAGCAGATGACCGTATTCCTTGACGAAGGCGCCGCAGCCGCTGGCGGTCTGCACGATGGCTTCGGCACCGGCTTCGATGGCCGGCCACCAGGCGTCGATGTTGCGCCGTGCGCGGTCCAGGCCGGCATCCTGCGCGTTGAGGTGGTAATCCACCGCGCCGCAGCAACCGGCTTCGCGCGCCGGACTGACGCTGATGCCCAGGCGGTCGAGCACGCGCGCGGCAGCGGCGTTGGTGCTCGGCGACAGGCTCGGCTGCACGCAGCCTTCGAGCATCAGCACGCGACGGCTGTGCATGACCTGCGGGCGCGGCTTGGCCGGGCGGATTTCGCGCGGCAGGTGGTCCTTCAACGAGGCCGGCATCAGCGACTTCAGCGCATTGCCGGCGCCCAGCAGCGCCTTGAACAGGCCCGGACGCGGGATCACCGTGCGCAGGCCCCCGCGCACGACTCGCTCGCCCAGCGGGCGCTGCACCTGCTGCTCGATGAAATCGCGGCCGATGTCCAGCAGGTTGTGGTACTTCACGCCGGACGGACAGGTGGTCTCGCAGTTGCGGCAGGTCAGGCAGCGATCCAGGTGCAGTTGGGTGCTTTCGGTCACCTCGCCGCCTTCGAACATCTGCTTCATCAGGTAGATGCGCCCGCGCGGGCCGTCCAGCTCGTCGCCGAGCAGCTGGTAGGTCGGGCAGGTGGCATTGCAGAAACCGCAATGCACGCAGGAGCGCAGGATGCTTTCGGCTTCTTCGGCGCGCGGCAGCTTTTTCGCCGCTTCGCTCAGATTGGTTTGCATACGTCGTCAGACCTCGGAATACATGCGGCCGGGGTTGAAGATCCCCTGCGGGTCCAGCGCGGCCTTGAGCTGGCGGTGATAGCGCAGCAGCGGCGCCGACAGCGGCTGGAACGGATTGGTCGTGGCGCCTTCGCTGAAGCAGGTGGCGTGGCCGCCGACCTCAATGGCGATGCCGCGGATGGTCACCGCGTCGGCATCGGACTTCAGCCAGCGCTGGGCGCCGGCCCAGTCCACCAGCTGATCGCCCGGCAGCGCCAGCGCCGGCGTGTTGTTCGGCAGCGACAGGCGCCACAGCGGGCGCGGGTCGGCAAAGAACGCCAGGCGCTGCTCGCGCAGATCGTTCCAGTAGCCGGGGTCGAGATCCTCGCCACCGATGCGTTCGCGCGCGGCATTGACCGACCCTTCGCCACCTTCCAGGCGCAGGTAAAGGGCCTTGCCGTCATGGCTGGCGGCGCTGATCGGTACCGGCTGCTGCCCCCATTCGGCGAGCTTGAGCAGCGCGCGGTCGAGGTCGATTTCCAGACGCAGGCTGGTGCACAGGCGTGGCTTGGGCAGCACCTTGAGCGAGACTTCAGTAAGCACGCCGAGGCAACCAAAGCTGCCGGCCATCAGACGTGACAGGTCGTAGCCAGCGACATTCTTCATCACTTCGCCACCGAAACGCAGGTGCTTGCCCTGGCCGGTAATCACGCGCGAGCCGAGGACGAAATCACGCACCGAACCGCTCCACGGGCGACGGGGGCCGGACAGCCCGGTGGCGATCATGCCGCCAACCGTGGCACCTTCGCCGAAGTGCGGCGGCTCGCAAGGCAGCATCTGCCCTGCAGCATCCAGCGCGGCTTCCAACTCCGTCAGCGGCGTGCCGGCGCGAACGGTGACCACCAGCTCGGTGGGGTCATAGCTGACGATGCCGCGGTGCTCGCGGGTATCGAGCAGCACGCCGTCGACCTGCCTGCCGAGGAAAGCCTTGCTGCCGCTGCCCTGAATGCGCAGCGGCGTGTTGGCGGCAAGTGCCTGGTTGACCTGATCCAGCAACTGCGCGCTGGCGTCGTTGGCGATTACGGACATCAGAAACGCTCCAGTTCAGGGAAAGGCAGCTGGCCGTTGTGGATGTGCATGCGGCCGAATTCGGCGCAGCGATGCAGGGTCGGAATGTTCTTGCCCGGGTTGAGCAGGCCGCTCGGGTCGAATGCCGCCTTGACCGCGTGGAACAGCGTCAGTTCGTCGGCGTTGAACTGCGAGCACATCTGATTGATCTTCTCGCGGCCGACGCCGTGTTCGCCGGTAATGCTGCCGCCGACCTTCACGCAGAGTTCGAGAATCTTGCCGCCCAGGTCTTCGGCGCGCTCCAGCTCACCGGGCTGGTTGGCATCAAAGAGGATCAGCGGGTGCATGTTGCCGTCGCCGGCATGGAACACGTTGGCCACGCGCAGGCCGAACTGCTCGGAGAGGTCGGAAATGCCCTTGAGCACACCCGGCAGCTCGCGCCGCGGGATGGTGCCGTCCATGCAGTAGTAGTCCGGCGAGATGCGCCCGACCGCCGGGAAGGCGTTCTTGCGTCCGGCCCAGAAACGCACGCGCTCAGCTTCGTCCTTGGCCAGGCGCACTTCGGTGGCACCGGCCAGCTTCAGCACTTCGCTGACGCGCGCGCAGTCGTCATGCACGTCAGCTTCGACGCCGTCGAGCTCGCAGAGCAGAATCGCCTCGGCATCCACCGGGTAGCCGGCATGGATGAAGTCTTCAGCAGCGCGGATCGACAGGTTGTCCATCATTTCCAGGCCGCCAGGGATGATGCCGGCAGCGATGATGTCGCCCACCGCACGACCGGCCTTCTCCACCGAGTCGAATGCGGCGAGCAGCACCTTGGCCACCTGCGGCTTGGGCAGCAGCTTGACCGTCACCTCGGTGACGATGCCGAGCATGCCCTCGGAGCCGGTGAACAGCGCCAGCAGGTCGAAGCCTGGCGAATCCAAGGCGTCGGAGCCGAGCGTCATGCGCTCGCCTTCGACGGTGAGGATGTCCACCTTGAGCAGGTTGTGCACGGTCAGGCCGTACTTCAGGCAATGCACACCGCCGGCATTCTCGGCGACGTTGCCGCCGATGGAGCAGGCGATCTGCGACGAGGGGTCGGGCGCGTAGTACAGCTCATAGGGGGCCGCGGCCTGGGAGATCGCCAGGTTGCGCACACCGGGCTGGACGCGGGCGAAGCGCCCGGCCGGGTCAACTTCGAGTATCTTGTTGAAGCGCGCCATCACCAGCAGGATGCCCTGCTCCAGGGGCAGCGCGCCGCCGGACAGACCGGTACCGGCGCCACGGGCGACCACCGGCACGCCGCGCTGGTGACAGAGCTTGAGCAGCGTCTCGACCTGTTCGATCCGCTCGGGCAACACCACCAGCAGCGGCGCGGTGCGGTAGGCGGAAAGCCCGTCGCACTCGTAGGGCTTGAGGTCCTCGCTGCGGTGGAGGATGTCCAGGTCGGGCAGCTGCGCCTGCAGCTCGGCCAGCAGGGCAGCCTTGTCGACCTTTGGTAACGCACCATCGACGCGTTCGTCGTAGAGAATGTTCATGGCAGGTTCCGGTTCTCGTGGGTTGCAGCCAGCGCGAACGACTGCGGTGGAATGACGCATCTTTAACGTCGAAGATGGTCCCCAGTCCATGACCTAGACAACTGGTCCTACCAGTTTTTTGTAGTCGCCCGATGAAAGGCACTACCGAACAGTCCTCCAGACGGTGCTGTTACTGGTATTCAGGCATTCAGGGTAAACTCACGCCAAACTGGTCCTACCAGTGGGAGAACGAAGGACATGCAGAACGAAAACCACAATGAGCGTCGTCAAGTCGCCGATGTCGTTGCCGAGCGTATCGAACGGCTGATCGTCGACGGCGTATTGAAGGTTGGCCAGGCGCTGCCATCGGAACGCCGCCTGTGCGAGAAGCTGGGCATTTCCCGCTCCGCGTTGCGCGAGGGCCTGCGCGTATTGCGTGGACGCGGCATCATCGAGACGTCCCAGGGCCGTGGCTCTTTCGTCGCCGAACTGTCCGGCAACCACGACGCTAGCCCGCTGATGCACCTGTTCAACTCGCAACCGCGCACGCTCTACGACCTGCTGGAAGTACGCGCGCTGCTGGAAAGCGAGTCGGCGCGGCTGGCCGCACTGCGCGGCACCGATGCGGATTTCGTGCTGCTCGGCCGCCGCTACGAGGAAATGCTCGCCGCCCACGCCAGCGAGGACGGCGCCGACCCCCGCGAGCACGCCCGCCTCGACCATGCGTTTCATCTGGCGATCTGCGAGGCCTCGCACAACCCGGTGCTGGTGCACACGCTGCAGTCGCTGACCGACCTGATGCTCAGCACGGTTTTCGCCTCGGTGAACAACCTCTACCACCGACCGGCGCAGAAGAGGCAGATCGACCGCCAGCACTCGCGGCTCTATCACGCGGTGATCGAGCGTCTGCCGGAACAGGCCCAGCGCGCGGCGCGCGACCATATCCACGGCATTCGCGACAACCTCAAGGAGATCGAGCAGGAGGAACAGCGCCTGGTGCGCGCCACCATGCGCCTTGAAGGCTGGAACTGAGACGTATGTAGCGTTTGCCGAGCGCGGCTACAGCCCTGACCGGAGAGCCGCACCCGTGCCGCGCTCAAGTCGCATGCTAGACTCGCCGCTCTTTTTCGCTAGCTCTGACGCACCGTGTCCGAAATTCATGACTGGCTAAGTGCCGACCGCCTCCCCTCCCCCCTCGATCCCGCCCTGCACGACTGGCTGTATGTCGACAAGGGCTCGCTCACCCGCCGCCTGACCGAGCTGGCCGATGGCGTTTTCAGCGTGACGCCGCTGCACGAAGCCTGGCAGCCCCTGCGCGCCGACGAGTGCGCCGCGCTCGGCGTTCCGGCCGACAGCGAGGGCTGGGTGCGCGAGGTCTATCTGTGCGGTCATGGCCAGCCCTGGGTGTTCGCCCGCAGCGTCGCGGCACGAGCGCAGCTGGAGGATTCCGGCCTCGACCTGCAACGCCTGGGCAATCGGTCACTGGGTGAGCTGCTATTCAGCGATCCGGCCTTTGCCCGCGGTACGCTCGAAGCCTGTCATTACCCCGCGCGCTGGCTGCCGGATGCGTGCCGTGTCGACGGCCTCTGGGCGCGGCGCTCGTGCTTCCGCCAGAATCGGCTCGGCGTGCTGGTCGCCGAGGTGTTCCTCCCCGAGCTGTGGCAGGCCGCCGCCGTCACGCCCTGAGCGCGCCGCTCTGCATGCCCCCTTCCGCCAAGGAGAGCCGCTGATGTATCTGAAACTGCTGCAATCGTGCAATCGCCTGCACCCGCGCGCCTGGGACTTCATCCAGCTGATGCGCCTGGACCGGCCCATCGGCACCTATCTGCTGCTATGGCCGACGCTATGGGCGCTGTGGATCGCTGCCGAAGGCGTGCCCAGCGCGAAGAATCTGTTCATCTTCGTCACCGGCGTGATCCTGATGCGCGCCGCCGGCTGCGTGGTCAACGACTTCGCCGACCGCAACTTCGATGGCCACGTGCAACGCACCCAGGCGCGCCCCATGGCCACCGGCAAGATCAGCTCGCGCGAGGCCTGGACGCTGTTCGCCGTGCTGGTTGGTCTGAGCTTCGGCCTGGTGCTGCTGACCAACGCGACCACCGTCTACCTGTCCTTCGGCGCCCTGGCGCTGGCCGCCTGCTACCCGTTCATGAAGCGCTACACCTTCTATCCGCAGGTGGTGCTCGGCGCGGCCTTCTCCTGGGGCATGCCGATGGCCTTCACCGCCGAGACCGGCAGCCTGCCGCCCGAGGCCTGGCTGCTGTTCATTGCCAACCTGCTGTGGACGGTGGCCTACGACACCTACTACGCCATGGCCGACCGCGAGGACGACCTGAAGATTGGCATCAAGTCCACCGCCATCCTCTTCGGCGAAGCGGACCGCGCCATCATCGTCACCCTGCAGGGCCTGGCGCTGTTCTGCCTGCTCCTTGCCGGCGTGCGCTTCGAACTCGGCCAGTGGTTCCACCTCGGGCTGGTGGTCGCCGCCGGCTGCTTCGCCTGGGAGTTCTGGAAAACCCAATCGCGCAAACCGCAGATCTGCTTCAAGGCGTTCCTGCACAACCACTGGGCAGGACTGGCGATCCTGGCGGGCATCGTGCTGGACTACGCTACCAAGGCTTAAGCCCAGGCGCGCCGCGCTAGAGCGCCGGATCACGGTAGCCTGTTGCCGTCTGCCTGTCACATGGCTGCAATAATTCCGTTATCTAATGCCGGACGACAAGAACAGACCCGAGGCTTGACCATGAACGGCAAGAGCATACTGATCGTCGATGACGAGGCGCCGATCCGGGAGATGATCGTCGTCGCCCTGGAAATGGCCGGCTATGACTGTCTCGAAGCAGAGAACACCCAGCAGGCCCACGCGCTGATCATCGACCGCAAGCCGGACCTGATCCTGCTCGACTGGATGCTGCCCGGCACTTCCGGCATCGAGCTGGCGCGCCGCCTCAAGCGCGACGAGCTGACCGCCGACACGCCGATCATCATGCTCACCGCCAAGGGTGAAGAGGACAACAAGATCCAGGGCCTGGAAGTCGGCGCCGACGACTACATCACCAAGCCCTTCTCGCCGCGCGAGCTGGTAGCCCGCCTGAAGGCCGTGCTGCGCCGAGCGACGCCAGTGGACAGCGAATCGCCGATCGAGATCGGCGGCCTGCTGCTCGATCCGGTCAGCCACCGCGTCACTATCGACGGCAAGCCGGCCGAGATGGGTCCAACCGAATACCGCCTGCTGCAGTTCTTCATGACCCACCAGGAACGCGCCTACACCCGCAGCCAGCTGCTCGATCAGGTCTGGGGCGGCAATGTCTATGTCGAGGAGCGCACCGTCGACGTGCATATCCGCCGGCTGCGCAAGGCGCTCGGCGAAGCCTACGAGAACCTGGTGCAGACAGTACGCGGCACCGGCTATCGTTTCTCCAGCAAAAGCTGAGCACGCCGGGTGAGCATACGTCCCGGCGTCTTCCACCCCATCATCGCCACCTTTCTGGAGTGCATCGGTTGAATCAGGACTGGCAAGGAGCCCTCGTGCGTCGCCTGCTGCTTCTGCTGGGCGGCTGCCTGCTGCTGGGACTGCTGACCGGCGAATATGCCTGGGCGCTGGTCCTTGGCCTGACCGGCTACCTGATCTGGACCCTGCACCAGCTGCTGCGCCTTCAGCGCTGGCTGCGGCGTGCCGACCCGGACGAAGCGCCGCCGGATTCGGCCGGCATCTGGGGCGATATCTTCGACAGCCTCTACCAGCTGCAGCGCCGCGACCTGCGCCTGCGCGGCGAACTGCAAGGCATCATCGATCGCGCCCAGGGCTCTACCGCCGCACTCAAGGATGCGGTGATCATGCTCGACAGCGATGGCAATCTGGAATGGTGGAACCCCGCCGCCAACCGCCTGCTGGGGCTGAAGAAGCCGCAGGACGCCGGTCACCCGATCGGCAACCTGGTGCGTCATCCGGCGTTCAAGGAGTACTTCGACGGCGGCAACTATGACCAGCCGCTGGAGCTGGCCTCTCCCGTCGATGACCGCATTCGCCTGCAGTTCAACATCACTCGCTACGGCAACCGCGAGCACCTGCTGCTCGTCCGCGACGTCACCCGCCTGCACCAGCTGGAGCAGATGCGCAAAGACTTCGTCGCCAACGTATCCCACGAGCTGCGCACCCCGCTCACCGTCATCGCCGGCTATCTGGAGACGCTGCTGGAAAACGCCGATGCGGTGAATCCGCGCTGGCTCCGGGCGCTGCAGCAGATGAATCAGCAGGCCGGGCGCATGCAGCACCTGCTCAACGACCTGCTCCTGCTGGCTCGTCTGGAAACCAGCAGTCGCCCGACCGACAACCAGCCGGTGGCGGTGGGCCTGCTGCTGCAATCGATCATCAGCGATGCCCGCGCACTATCTGGCAGCCGCGGCCACCTGATCAGCCTCGATGCCGACCCGGCGCTGCTGCTCAAGGGCAGCGAGACGGAGCTGCGCAGCGCCTTCTCCAACCTGGTGTTCAATGCAGTGAAGTACACGCCCGATGGTGGCAGCGTGCATGTGCGCTGGTGGAGTGACGAGGTGGGCGCGCACCTGAGTGTCGAGGACAGCGGTATCGGCATCGAGCAGAAGCACCTGCCACGCCTGACCGAGCGTTTCTACCGCGTCGACTCCAGCCGTGCCAGCAGCACCGGCGGCACAGGACTGGGGCTTGCCATCGTCAAGCACGTGCTGCTGCGCCACCAGGGCCGCCTGGATATCAGCAGTACACCTGGCCGAGGCAGCCGCTTCTCCTGCCACTTCCAGAACAGCCAGGTGTCCGAACGCTGACCCGCTGCCTGCGCGAGCCGGAAAAATCCCGGCTCATCGCTTGAAAAGCCGGCCCGCCGCCGCCATCCTGTCGCGATCATTGGCTACCCGACCCCTTCATGGACCCCTCCCCCAGTTACGCCGCCTCGTCCTATTTCGCCGATTTCGGTCTGATTCTCTTTGCCCTGTTCCTCGTGCTGCTCAACGGCTTCTTCGTTGCCGCCGAGTTCGCCATGGTCAAGCTGCGCTCCACCAAGGTGGAAGCGATCGCCAGCCGGCACGGCTGGCGCGGGCACATCCTGCGCACCGTTCACGCTCAGCTCGACGCCTACCTTTCGGCCTGCCAGCTGGGCATCACCCTGGCTTCGCTCGGCCTCGGCTGGGTCGGCGAGCCGGCTTTCGCGCACCTGCTCGAACCGCTGTTGGCCAGCATCGGCATCCAGTCCCAGGCGCTGGTGCACGGCATCGCTTTCTTCACCGCCTTCTTCATCATTTCCTACCTGCATATCGTGGTTGGTGAGCTGGCGCCGAAGTCCTGGGCGATCCGCAAGCCGGAGCTGCTATCGCTGTGGACGGCCGTTCCGCTGTACCTGTTCTACTGGCTGATGTACCCGGCCATCTACCTGCTCAATGCCAGTGCCAACGCCATTCTGCGCATTGCCGGCCAGGGCGAGCCGGGGGCGCACCACGATCATCACTACAGCCGCGACGAGCTCAAGCTGATCCTGCATTCCAACCGCGCCCGCGACCCCGGCAACCAGCAGATCCAGGTGCTGGCCTCGGCGGTGGAAATGAGCGAGCTGGAAGTCGTTGACTGGGCCAACTCCCGCGAGGATCTGCTGCAACTCGAGCACGATGCGCCGCTGAGCGAGGTCCTCGAGGTCATTCGCCGCCACAAGTACAGCCGCTACCCGGTCTACGACAACCAGCAGGGCGAGTACGTCGGCTTGCTGCACATCAAGGATCTGCTGCTGGCGCTGGCCGCCGATGATCACCTGCCCGAGCACTTCTGCCTGAACGAGCTGCTGCGCCCACTGGAACGGGTGTCCAAGCACATGCCGCTGGCCAGCCTGCTCGAGCAGTTTCGTCAGGGAGGGGCGCATTTCGTACTGGTCGAGGAAGGCGACCGCAAGGTGATTGGCTTCCTGACCATGGAAGACGTGCTCGAAGTGCTGGTTGGCGACATCCAGGACGAACATCGCAAGACCGAACGCGGCGTGCTTGCCTACCAGCCCGGCAAGCTGCTGGTCCGCGGCGACACCCCGCTGTTCAAGCTGGAGCGCCTGCTGGAGATCGATCTCGATCACGTCGAGGCCGAAACCCTTGCCGGTCTGGTTTACGAGACGCTGAAACGTGTCCCCGATGAAGATGAAGTGCTCCAGGTCGATGGCCTGCAGATAGTCATCAAGAAGATGCGCGGACCGAAGATCGTCTTGGCCAAGGTGCTTCGTTTTCCGGGATAGAACGCCCGCCATTGCTGGCCAACCATAGTTACCTTTTCGTTTACATACCGCTCGCTAATCCTTGATTTACAAGTATTAACGACCGCCCATCGTGATACGCAGAATTATTTTCAGACAGCGCCAGTCCACGCCATAGGCGGCTCGCTTGAGCCGCCACCGATTTCTTATCGAATGACGATGGAGCTTCCCGCATGCGCATCAATGGTTTGACTACCACAACCGCCTTGGCCCTGTGCCTGGCAGCCACCTCTCAGGCTTTCGCTCAATCGGCCACCGGCCCGATCTCCACGTTCGGCGTCATTGGCTCGCACAATCAGTACAAGCTGACCGTGAACGACGAAAGCGACAAGGAGCGCCTCAACCAGGGCGGGCTGTACTACAACTTCGGCAACAAGATGACCGGACAGGAAGGCTTCATCTACCAGGCCGGAATCGAAGGTCAGTACCGTGAAAAAGACGATGTGGAATATCTGTCCGCTCGCGCCGATCTCGACCTGGGCCTGCGCGCAGCCCTGAGTACCAACAACTATGTCGACCTGATTGTCGGCGGCGGCTACGACTGGGGACGCATCGAGCAGGATGACGTGCGCGTCGGCATATTCGAGGAAGACGTCAAGCTGACCACCCGCTCGCCATTCGCCAAGGCAGGTATCGGCTACAACTACCTGACGCCCGACTACACCGTGCGCCTTGAAGTGGGCGCCCGCTATTCCATTGAAGCGGACAGCAAGCTGAAGGTTGGCGGCGAAAGCGACACCGTCGACCTCAAGGACAAGGTCAACCCCTACGGTGAGCTGAGCGTGCTGTGGAACAAGGGCATCAACAACATGCCAATCAGCACCAGCCTGTACTACACCCAGACCCGCTACGAGATCGACAGTGACAGCGAGTTTGCCGAAAACAGCAAGCTCAAGCAGGAACAGGTCGGTTTGAAGGTCGGCCTGGCATTCTGAGTCGCTGAAGTTGCCGGCCTGTCATGAACGGACCGGTGACTGGCCAGCGCGGCTACTCACCCCCCACGGCGAAATTCGGCAGGCTGTTGACCGGCTGCGAGAAGTCGAAGGGAATCGACTCGATCGCCAGGCCGACGTTGCGCTGCACCACGAAGTGCAGGTGCGGCCCGGTGCTGTTGCCGGTATTGCCGGAACGCGCGATACGCGTACCACTCTCGACGCGCTGTCCCTCGCGCACCGCTACCGACCCTTTCATCAGGTGCAGGTAGACGCCCATAGTGCCGTCGTCATGCATGATGCGCACGAAATTGCCGGCCGGGTTGCTGCCGCGGCCGCTCTGCTCGTTCTCGATCTTCACCACCATGCCGCCGCGCGCGGCGACGATGGGCGTGCCTTCGGGCATGGCGATATCGACCGCATAGCGGCCCTTCGGCGTGAAATGGCTGTACTGGCCGTTGGCGCCCTGGGTCAGGCGGAACGGACCGCCGCGCCATGGCAGCGGATACTTGTAAGGTTTGGGCAGCAGGCGCGGATCGCCTAAGGCATGGCGAAGCTTGGGCGTGTATTTGAGTGGCTTGCTGGCATCGCGCGGGGCCAGCGTGGCCAGACGAATCTGACTGCGCGGCGGCAATACCCAGCGAATCGGCTTGGCCGGTGCACCGACGGCATTGACGACGTTTTCCAGCTTCAGCTCGATATCGACCGGCGCGAACAGGTCGTTACGCACCAGCAGCGTCTCGCCAGCCGCGTGCTTGCGGGTTTCCAGTTTGACCTGGGTGTCGAGCTTTTCCACCATGCGGTCACTGAAGACGAAGACCTGCGCGCCAGGCGCGGCCTGATCGCTGTAGGTCACGACCCCATTGGCGTCGGTGTATTTGTAGATGGTCAGGGCCAGCGCCGGCGTAGCCAGCAGCGGCAGCCCGAGCAACAGAAGAATGCGCCCCAGCATAACGGCAGTTTTTCTAGTGGTTATAGTGTTGGAGCGGGAAGACTAGCAGTGCCGACGGACCTGTGCGAGCCACCGACCGTCGGGGTGTGATGCTCGTCAGTTTGTCTGCGCGGCCAGGCGCCGAACGGTCGCCTGGCCGGGTCGAGTCAGGCGCCAGGGACGAAGTGCCGCTGCGCGGTACCACGGGCGATCAGGCGCGACAGGTAGTCCATCTTCTGCGGATCGCGATCAACGAAGCGGAACGACAGCTGCAGCCACTCGCTGTCGGGCTTGGGTTCGAACGCGGCGACGGCATGCAGGTAGCCATTGAGACGGGCGACCTCACCGCCCTCGCCCTGCTCGAGATCGAGCACGGCGCTTTCCAGCACCTGCGGCAACTGCTCGCCGCGTTTGACCACCAGCAGCGCTTCCTTGAGGCTCAGCGCCTTGATCACGCAGGCGACACTGCCGTTGGCCAGGCGCAGCTGGCCCTGCCCGCGACCGGACGCGGCACCGGCCGGCGCGCTGGCCGGTGCTGGCGGCGGTTGAATCAGAGGCGAGGCTTTGCTTTCCGCGGCAGGGGCAGAGGCTGCTGCGGGACGCACCACCTCGGCCTTGCCGCCGGTGAGGGCCGCCAGCGAGTCGTTGGCCATGCCGGTCGCCAGGCTTCGCGTCGGCGCGCTGGCGGCCAGGGCATCCAGCTTGCCGGCGCGGCCGAGGGCCTTGCGTACCTTGCTGGTGAGCTGTTCGTTGGAAAAAGGCTTGCCGATGAAATCCGAAACGCCGGCCTGAATGGCCTGCACCACGTTCTCCTTGTCGCCACGGCTAGTGACCATGATGAACGGCGTGGTCTTCAGCGCATCCTGCGAGCGGCACCAGGTCAGCAGCTCCAGCCCCGACATCTCCGGCATTTCCCAATCGCAGAGAATCAGGTCGAAGCGCTCGCGGCTGAGCATCTGCTGGGCCTTGCGCCCGTTGACCGCATCCTCGATGCGAATGCCGGGAAAGTGACTACGGAGCGCCTTCTTCACCAGATCCCGAATAAAGGGCGCGTCATCCACTACCAGCACACTGACCTTGCTCATCCTTAACTCCTGCTCGAATGCCGGCAAGCATAGCCGCAGGATCGGATCGACAAAAGCACGAGTGGCCATTGCCCATGAAGTTGTTGCGCCCGATCAACCCAGCGACGCGGGTCACGGGCGGGACATGCCCCCACGGCCACGGCATACTTGCGCCTTTCGCCAGCTTCGCGAGGCCGCCCATGCTTCAGCACAATCGGGTTCAGCACATTCTTGTCGCCCACGATCTCAGCCCGGACGCAGATCTCGCGCTGCAGCGTGCCGCCGACCTGGCGCGCCAGACCGGCGCTCGCATTAGCCTGCTTTACGTCCTCGACGAACGCGACGCCGAGAGCGACGAACAGCAGGCACGCGTACTCCTTGAGCAACGCCTGCAAGAGAACGGTCTGGGGCAGCTGCAACCCTGGATTCGCCGCGGGCAGCCGGTGGAAGAGATTCTCACCCAGTCCGAGGGACTGGAGGCCGACCTGCTGGTGCTGGGCCGCCATCACAAGGGGTCGAGCCAGGGATTCGCCGGCACCACGCTGGAGCGCATCATGCTGGAAAGCCGGGCGCCGCTGCTGCTGGCCACCACCCCGGCGGACACCCCGTACCAACGGGCCGTGGCTGCACTGGATTTCTCCCGCTGCGCCACGCACGCCATGCACTGCGCCTGGGAGCTGCTGGGCGAAGGTGCCGAGCTGCACGCCCTGCATATCGATGAGATGGCCGAAGTACACGGTCCCGATTACGAAGGTCTGTCGCTGCAGCAGGAGCTGTTCGACCAGCTGATCGAAGATATCCAGCCGCAGCTGCCGGATACCGGCGCACTGCTGAGCTACAGCCTGCATCAGGGCGAGCGCAACAATTGCATGGACGCGGCCCTGCGCGACCTGCAACCGCAGCTGCTGGCCCTTGGCAGTCACAGCCGCGGCGAACTGAGCAGCGCCCTGCTTGGCAGCCTCGCCCGGCAGTTCATCGACAACCCGCCCTGCGACATCCTGATCGCGCGCTGAAGCGCGTCTCTGCCGGCCTGCGCTCGATGGCGCAGGTGCATACAGGTCCTGTATTGCCGAACGACACGCCGCCACCAGGTTGCGTCCTTGCAAACCCCTGCTACGTTTAGAGCCAGAACAACAATAAGAAGAAGACGCCCATGTGCCTCGCTTCGACTCGTTTCTGGTCCCGCTGTCCAGCTCCCATCTCTACGACTTTCCACGACGCCGTGGTGCCCCGCTCGCCGTGCGCACGTCAATGCCAGGCTGCGGCATTCAGCCAACCGGCGACCCACGGTGTTACGCGCCTGACCGCCTGCCCAGCTTTCCCCTAACCCGCCCATACGGACCGCTTCGCATGGGGCGAGCCCGTATGCCGAGCAAACCGTGCAAGGAGATACGCATGAAGCTTTCAGCAATCGCAGCGGCAACCCTGACGGCAGTGGTCGCCGTACCCGCCTCGGCCGAGATTTCCGACGGCAAGGTGAAGATCGGCATCCTCAACGACCAGTCCGGCGTGTATGCCGATTTCGGCGGCAAGTGGTCGTTCGAGGCAGCGAAGATGGCTGCCGAGGATTTCGGCGGCAAGGTGCTAGACGCCCCCATCGAGATCGTCACCGCCGATCACCAGAACAAGCCGGACATCGCCTCCAACATCTCGCGGCAGTGGTACGACCGCGAGCAGGTCGACTCGATCATGGAGCTGACCACCTCCTCGGTCGCGCTGGCGGTACAGGGCATTTCCAAGAGCAAGAAGAAGATCAATCTGGTGACCGGCGCCGCCACCACGGAGCTGACCGGCAAGCAGTGCTCGCCCTATGGCTTCCACTGGGCATACGACACTCACGCGCTGGCGGTCGGCACCGGCGGTGCGCTGGTGTCCCAGGGCGGCGACAGCTGGTATTTCCTCACCGCCGACTACGCCTTCGGCTACTCGCTGGAGGAACAGACCTCCAAGTTCGTCAAATCCAAGGGTGGCGAGGTCAAGGGCGCGGTGCGCCATCCGCTGGCGAGCACCGATTACTCGTCGTTCCTCTTGCAGGCGCAATCCTCCGGGGCCAAGGTCATCGGCCTGGCCAATGCCGGCCTGGACACCGCCAACAGCATCAAGCAGGCCGCCGAGTTCGGCATCGTCGCCGGTGGCCAGCGCCTCGCCGCACTGCTCTTCACCCTCGCCGAAGTGCACGGCCTGGGCCTCGACGCCGCCCAAGGCCTGACCCTGACCGAGAGTTTCTACTGGGATCGCGACGAAAAGTCCCGCGAGTTCGGCGAGCGCTTCTTCAAGCGCACCGGGCGTATGCCGAACATGGTCCACGCCGGCACCTACTCCGGCGTCATGCAGTACCTCAAGGCGATCGAGAAGGCCGGGACCGACGCCACCGAGCCGGTAGCCAAGGCCATGCACGAGATGCCGGTGGACGATGTCTTCGCGCGCAACGCCAAGGTCGGTGCCAACGGCCGGCTGATCAGCGACGTCTACCTGATGGAGGTGAAGAAGCCCGAAGAGAGCAAGCGCGAGTGGGACTACTACAAGGTGCTGGCGACCGTGCCGGGCAACGAGGCCTACATCGATCCGGCCGAGAGTGGCTGTGATCTGGTCGGGCAGTGAGCATGGCGGCAGTGCAAGGTCTGGACGCCGACGGTTCGGCCGCCGGCACAGCCACGGGCTCGCCGGTGATGCTCTCTGCCCGCGGCCTGCGCAAGGAGTTCGGCGGCTTCGTCGCCGTCAACAATGTCGACCTGGACGTGCGCCATGCACAGGTGCACGCTCTGATCGGCCCCAATGGCGCCGGCAAGACCACGGTGTTCAACCTGCTGACCAAGTTCCTGCAACCCACCAGCGGAACCATCCGCCTGCTCGACCATGACATCACCCGCACCGACCCGGCCAAGGTGGCACGCATGGGGCTGGTGCGCTCGTTCCAGATCTCGGCGGTATTCCCGCACCTCTCCGTGCTGGACAACGTGCGCGTCGCGCTGCAGCGGCCGGGCGGGCTGGCTACGCAGTTCTGGCTGCCGATGCGCTCGCTCAATCGCCTCAACGAGCGCGCCATGCAGCTGATCGAGTCGGTCGGCCTGGCCGACAAGCGCAACGAGCTGGCGGCTGATCTCTCCTACGGTCGCAAGCGCGTACTGGAGATCGCCACCACCCTGGCGCTGGAGCCCAAGGTGCTGCTGCTGGACGAGCCCATGGCCGGCATGGGCCACGAAGACGTGCACGTGGTCGCCGAGATCATCCGCGAGGTCGCAACCCAGCGTGCGGTGCTGATGGTCGAGCACAACCTCAAGGTGGTCGCCGACCTCTGCCATCAGGTGACCGTGTTGCAGCGCGGCGAAATCCTTACCTCCGGCGACTACCGCACGGTCAGCCAGGACGAGCGCGTACGCGTGGCCTACATGGGGACCGACGATGACTGAACCCTTGCTCAGCGTGCGCGACCTCAACGCCTGGTATGGCGAAAGCCATGCCCTGCACGGCATCGACCTCGACGTGCACCAGGGCGAGACGGTGACCCTGCTCGGCCGCAACGGCGTCGGCAAGACCACCGCGCTACGCTCGATCGTCGGCATCATCCGCAAGCGCAGCGGCAGCATCCGCTTCGACGGCAAGGACATGCTGCGCGTACCGCTGCACCGCACCGCCCGCCACGGCATCGGCTACGTTCCGGAAGAACGCGGCATCTTTTCCACCCTCACCGTCGAGGAAAACCTCACCCTACCGCCGGTGATCGCCAAGGGCGGCATGACCCTGGCCGAGATCTACCAGCTGTTCCCCAACCTCGAGGAACGCCGCAAGAGCCCGGGCACCAAGCTCTCCGGCGGCGAGCAGCAGATGCTGGCCATGGCGCGCATCCTGCGCACCGGCGCCAAGCTGCTGCTGCTCGACGAACCCACCGAAGGCCTGGCGCCGGTGATCATCCAGCGCATCGGCGAGGTGCTGCAGACACTCAAGCAGCGCGGCATGACCATCCTGCTGGTGGAACAGAACTTCCGCTTCGCCAGCAAGGTGGCCGACCGCTTCTATGTGGTCGACCACGGCAAGGTTATCGATACCTTCGATGTCGCCGATCTGCCCGGCCGCATGACCATGCTCAACGAAGCCCTGGGGGTCTGATGACGACGATTTTCGATGTGCCGATCCAGGCGTTCCTCGGCCAGCTCTTGATCGGCCTGATCAACGGCTCGTTCTACGCCATGCTCAGCCTGGGCCTGGCGATCATCTTCGGTATGCTGAAGATCATCAACTTCGCCCACGGCGCGCAGTACATGATCGGCGCCTTCGCCGGCTATCTGCTGCTGGCGACCCTCGGCATCGGCTACTGGCCGGCGCTGATCCTCGCGCCGATCATCGTCGGCCTGTGCAGCGCGGTGATCGAGCGCCTCGCGCTATCGCGGCTATACAACCTCGACCACCTCTACAGCCTGCTCTTCACCTTCGGCCTGGCGCTCGCCCTGGAAGGCGCGTTTCGCTACTTCTATGGCTCCTCCGGGCAGCCCTACGCCGTGCCGAAAGAACTGGCCGGTGGCTACAACCTGGGCTTCATGTTCCTCCCCAAGTACCGCGCCTGGGTCGTGCTGGCCTCCCTGGTGATCTGCATCGCCAGCTGGCTGCTGATTGAGAAGACCAAGCTCGGCGCCTACCTGCGTGCCGCCACGGAAAACCCGACGCTGGTGCGCACCTTCGGCATCAACGTGCCGCTGCTGCTGACCTTCACCTACGGCATGGGCGCAGCGCTGGCCGGCCTGGCCGGCATGCTCGCCGCGCCGATCTACCAGGTCAGCCCGCTGATGGGCTCGAACCTGATCATCGTGGTGTTCGCGGTGGTGGTGGTCGGCGGCATGGGCTCGATTCTCGGCGCCATCATCACCGGCTACATGCTCGGCATCCTCGAGGGGCTGACCAAGGTGTTCTATCCGGAGGCTTCCAACATCGTGATCTTCGTGATCATGGCGATCGTACTGCTGGTGCGCCCGGCCGGCCTGATGGGGAGGGACGCCTGATGAACAGCCAGGTGAACGTCACGCCGACCACCAAACGCCCGCTGCTGCGCCTGGAGACCGTGCTGATCCTGATCGGCGTGGTCGCGCTGGCGCTGGCACCGTTCTACTTCTACCCGATCTTCCTGATGAAGGTGCTGTGCTTCGCCCTCTTCGCCTGCGCCTTCAACCTGCTGCTCGGCTACACCGGCATCCTCTCCTTCGGCCACGCGGCGTTCTTTGGCGGTGCGGCGTATTTCACCGCCCACGCGGTCAAGGAGTGGGGATTACCGCCGGAGCTGGGCATTCTCATCGGCGTTGCCGGCGCGGCGTTTCTCGGGTTGATCATCGGCTTTCTGGCGATCCGCCGGCAGGGCATCTACTCGACGATGATCACCCTGGCGCTGTCGCAGATGTTCTTTTTCTTCTGCCTGCAGGCACCCTTCACCCACGGTGAAGACGGCATTCAGAACGTTCCACGTGGGCACCTGCTCGGCTTCATCGATCTGCAGGAGCCGCTGTACATGTACTTCTTCGTGCTGTCGGTGTTCCTCGCCGGGATGCTGCTGATCTGGCGCGTGATCAACTCGCCGTACGGCATGATCCTGCGCTCGATCCGCGAGAACGAGAACCGTGCCATTTCCCTGGGCTATTCGGTATCGCGCTACAAGCTCGGCGCCTTCGTCATGTCCGCCGCCTTGGCCGGACTGGCTGGCGGACTGAAGGCGCTGGTGTTCCAGTTCGCCACGCTGACCGACGTCAGCTGGCAGATGTCCGGCGAGGTGGTGCTGATGACCCTGCTTGGCGGCATCGGTACGTTGGTCGGTCCGATCTTCGGCGCCGCGCTGGTGACCAGCCTGGGCAACTACTTCGCCACATCGGAGCTACCGGTGACGCTGGTCACCGGCATCATCTTCATGGTCTGCGTACTGGTATTCCGCCGCGGGATGATCGGCGAACTCTATGCCTCGCGGCTGGGCAAGAAGCTGGAGCGGCGTGCCGAGGACTGAAGTCGAACCGGCTCAGCCGTTCGCTTCGAGCCGCTCATGCAGTTCGACGAACTGCTGGCTCAGCTTGTGCCGCGGGTCCAGGTAAACCAGCGGCGTGCAGGCCTGGTGCGACTCGCGCATCTTCACCGAGCTCATCAGGTAGACCGGTAGCACCGGAAGACCCTCGCTCAGCAGTTCATCGATCATTTGCTGCGGCAGCGCGGCACGCGGCTGGAACTGATTGACCACGATGCCCTCGACCTCGAGCGTATCGTTGTGGTCTTCCTTCATCTCCTCGATCTCGTCGAGCAGGCTGTACAGCGCCTGGCGGGAAAAGCTGTCGCAGTCGAAGGGAATCAGGCAGCGATCAGCTGCGATAAGCGCAGAGACCGTATAAAAATTCAGCGCCGGCGGGGTGTCGAGGTAAATCCGGTCATAGTCCTCGGCAAGACCGTCGAGCAATTTTCGCAGCTTGTTGATCTTGTGCTTGGCCTCCAGCTTGGGCTGCAGGTCGGCCAGCTCTGCCGTCGCGCTGATCAAATGCAGATTGTCGAAGGCCGTTTCTAGAATGGGCGGGCGCGCCTTCTTGCCAGCGGTACCGCCGGCGAGAATCTGCTTGAAGAAATCGGCGATGCCGGTGGGAATGTCATCGCCGGTCAGCCCGGTCAGGTAATGCGTGGAGTTGGCCTGGGCGTCCAGATCTACCAGCAGCGTGCGGTAGCCCTGCGATGCACTGACCGCTGCCAGGTTGCAGGCGATGCTCGACTTGCCGACACCGCCCTTCTGATTGAACACGACCCTACGCATGATTCGCCTCTCGACAGTCCCTGAGCGGTCGAGTGTATACGGCAAACATGACAGCCGGGTTATCCACGACGGCAAAACCGACCAAAGTCAGACGGCAACGGGTGCCTTGATGTGTGGATGCGCTTCGTAGCCAACCAGTTCGAAGTCCTCGAAGCGGAAGGCGAACAGGTCCTTCACGTCCGGATTGAGCTTCATGGTCGGCAGCGGCAGCGGCTCGCGGGTCAGCTGCAGGTCGGCCTGCTCCAGGTGATTGGCGTACAGATGGCAGTCGCCGCCGCTCCAGATGAACTCGCCCGGTTGCAGGTCACAGACCTGCGCCACCATCAGCGTCAGCAGCGCATAGCTGGCGATATTGAACGGCACGCCGAGGAAGATATCCGCCGAGCGCTGGTACAGCTGGCAGCTGAGCTTGCCGTCGGCGACGTAGAACTGGAACAGCGCGTGGCATGGCGGCAACGCCATCTGCTCGACCAGCGCCGGGTTCCAGGCCGAAACAATCAGGCGGCGCGAATCCGGGTTCTTCTTGATCATCGCCAGCAGGTTGGCGATCTGGTCGATGGATTCACCGTTCGGCGCCGGCCAGCTACGCCACTGGTAGCCGTAGACAGGGCCCAGCTCGCCGTTCTCGTCGGCCCACTCGTCCCAGATGCGCACACCGTTTTCCTTCAGGTACTTGATGTTGGTGTCGCCCTGAAGGAACCACAGCAGCTCGTGGATGATGGATTTGAGGTGGCACTTCTTGGTGGTGACCAGCGGAAAGCCTTCGGCCAGGTCGAAGCGCATCTGATGGCCAAACACGCTGTAGGTGCCGGTGCCGGTACGATCGGTCTTGAAGGTGCCGTGTTCGCGCACGTGGCGCATCAGGTCGAGGTACTGTTTCATCGATTGACTCGAAGCAGGCGCCGAAGCGCGGTGAAAAGGCTGCGCGAATAGTAAAAGGCCTGCGCCCCGCCTGTCGCCCTCATGGCGACAGGCAGGGCAACGGAATCAGGCCGGAGCTCGGCCGGGGTCGCGGCGATAGGCCCAGGCGATCATCCCGGCACCGAGCAGCACCATTGGCACGCAGAGCAGCTGGCCCATGGTCAGCCAGCCGAACGCCAGGTAGCCCAGCTGTGCATCCGGCACACGGACGAACTCGACGATGAAGCGGAAGATGCCGTAGCACACCGCGAACAGTCCGGACACCGCCATGGTCGGCCGCGGCTTGCGCGAATAGAACCAGAGGATCAGGAACAGCGCGACGCCCTCCAGGGCGAACTGATAGAGCTGCGACGGGTGCCGCGCCAGTTGCTGCGGATCGGTCGGGAAGACCATCGCCCAGGGCACATCGGTGGCCTTGCCCCACAGCTCGGCATTGATGAAGTTGCCGATACGCCCGGCGCCCAGGCCGATCGGCACGAACGGCGCGATGAAGTCCATCAGCTCGAAGAAGCTCTTGCCGTTGCGCCGGGCGAAGATCCAGCTGCACAGCAGTACGCCGATCAGTCCTCCGTGGAAGGACATGCCGCCCTTCCAGACCTGCAAAATCAGGCTTGGGTCATTGATGTAGGCAGCCAGATCGTAGAACAGCACATAACCCAGACGGCCGCCGACGATAACGCCCATGGCCACCCAGAACACAAGATCGGAGAGTTTGTCCTTCGGCCACTCGGGCGCGAAGCGCTGCACCCGCAGCGAAGCCAGCCACCAGGCGCCGCCGATGCCGATCAGGTACATCAGGCCGTACCAGTGAATCTGCAAGGGGCCGATGGCGATGGCCACCGGATCGATCTGCGGATAGGGCAGCATCCGTTACTCCTCAAACCAGAAAATTGATGCCGACGCTCAGCAGCAGTAGAGCGAACAGCCGTTTCAGAACCTTGGCCGACAAACGATGCGCCAGTTTCGCACCCAGTCTGGCGAAAAACATGCTGGTTGCCGCGATGCCGAGCATGGCCGGCAGATAGACGAAGCCCAGACTCCAGTCGGGCAGTTGCGTTTCGTGCCAGCCGACCACCATGAAACTCAGCGCCCCGGCGATCGCGATCGGCAGGCCGCACGCCGCGGAAGTTGCCACCGCCTGCTGCATCGGCACGCTGCGCCAGGTCAGGTAGGGTACCGACAGCGACCCGCCGCCAATGCCGAAAATCGCCGACGCCCAGCCGATCACCACGCCCACCAGCGACAGCTCGGGCCGTCCCGGCGCCTGGCCGGTGGCCTTGGGCCGCAGGTCGAACCCCATTTGCACCGCCATTGCCAGGGCGAACACACCGATGATCTTCTGCAGCATCGGCCCCTGGATCGCCGCGGCGGTCAGGCTGCCCAGGGCGGCGCCAAGGAGAATGCCAAAGGTCATCCACAGCACCATCGGCCAGCGCACCGCACCTTTGCGGTGATGGGTGAGAATGGAATTGACCGAGGTGAAGACGATGGTAGCCAGGGACGTACCGACGGCCAGATGGGTGAGGATTTCCTGAGAAAATCCCTGGGCGCTGAAACTGAATACCAGCACCGGCACGATGATCAGCCCGCCGCCCACGCCGAACAGCCCGGCCAGCACACCAGCGAAGCCGCCCAGCAGCAGATACAGCAGAAACTCCATGCGCCCCGTCCCGGCGAAACAAAGCGGCATGTTAGCGGAAAATGCGTCCGCCCCGCGCGCCGACGTTGAGCGTGAAAAACCCGGCGGTGGCTCATACGCCGGCCGCGCCTGTACTCTTGGCGGTCCGGACATAGTTTGGCTTTCCCATGTGCCTGATCGTTTTCGCCTGGCGCCCCGGCCACACCCAACCGCTGGTGGTAGCCGCCAACCGCGACGAGTTCCACGCCCGCCCGAGCCTGCCGCTGGGGCACTGGGAGGATGCACCCTGGATCGTCGGCGGTCGCGACCTGCAGGCAGGCGGCACCTGGATGGGCGTCACCACCGGCGGACGCTTCGCCGCACTGACCAATATTCGCGCACCCGGCCAGGTGATCGGCCCACGTTCGCGCGGCGAGCTGCCGGAACAGTACCTGCGCGGAAACTTGCCGCCGGCTGACTACCTCGCCGAGCTGGCCGGCCGCCGCGCCGACTACGCCGGCTTCAACCTGCTGGTCGGCGATCGGCAGGCACTCTGGCACCTGAACTCACACAGCGGTGAGGCGACGGCATTGCAGCCCGGAATCTACGGTCTGTCCAACGCCGGCCTCGACACGCCCTGGCCCAAGCTGAGAAAAGCCCGCGCAGCACTGGCGACCAACCTCGACCCAGCGACTCCTGAGAACCTGCTCGCCCTGCTGGCGGACCCAAGCCCAGCGGCCGAGCATGAACTGCCGCAGACCGGCGTGCCGCTGGAATGGGAAAGGCGGCTGTCGAGCGTCTTCATCGCCAGCCCGGAGTACGGCACGCGCGCCAGCACAGCGCTGATCCGTCATGCCGACGGAGCGCTGGACATCCTGGAGCGTAGTTTCGGCCCGGACGGCCCAGTGGGCGAGGTGCGCTACCGCCACCCGCCAACGAGCTGATTGGCGAGCGGCGGATTGCTCAGACGGCGGCGGACGGGTTGATCAGCTTGCTCAGGCCGAGGTTGCGCAAGGTCAGCTGGACCGTGCTGTGGATGACCTGCGGGCTGTCCAGCAGCATGACCCGCGCCAGCAGCTGCTGAGCAGTATCCATGCTGATCTGACGCAGCAGCCATTTCACCTTGGGCAGGTTGGTGGCGTTCATCGACAGGCTGTCGAAGCCCATCGCCAGCAACAGCATGGCCGCCGCCGGGTCGCCCGCCATCTCGCCGCAGATGCTCACCGGCTTGCCCTCGCCATGGGCTTCCTTGACCACACGCTGCAGCGCTTCGAGCACCGCCGGATGCAGATAGTCGTAGAGATCGGCGACCCGCGGATTATTGCGATCCACCGCCAGCAGGTACTGCGTGAGGTCGTTCGAGCCGACCGAGATGAAGTCCACCATGCGCGCCAGTTCGCGCGTCAGGTAGACCGCCGCCGGCACTTCGATCATGACGCCGACCGGCGGCATGATCACGTCCAGCCCCTCGTCGCGCACCTCGCACCAGGCACGGTGAATCAGATGCAGCGCCTCTTCCAGTTCGCGGATGCCGGAAATCATCGGCAAGAGGATGCGCAGGTTGTTCAGCCCGGCGCTGGCCTTGAGCATGGCGCGGGTCTGCAGCAGGAAGATCTCGGGGTGGTCGAGGGTGACGCGGATACCGCGCCAGCCGAGGAACGGGTTTTCTTCCTTGATCGGGAAGTACGGCAGGCACTTGTCGCCGCCGATGTCGAGGCTGCGCATGGTTACCGGCAGCGGATGGAAGGCTTCCAGCTGCTCGCGGTAGATCGCCATCTGCTCCTTCTCGCTTGGGAAGCGCTCCTTGATCATGAACGGCACTTCGGTGCGATACAGGCCGACGCCCTCGGCGCCGCGCTCCTGCGCGCGCACCACATCGGCGAGCAGGCCGGTATTCACCCACAGCGGAATGCGATGACCGTCGGTGGTCTCGCACGGCAGCTCGCGCAGCACGTCGAGCCCGGCGGAGAGCTGGCGCTCCTGCTCGGCCAGCACTTCATACTGCTCGCGCAGGACCTTGCCCGGATTGGTGATGATCTCGCCGCGATAGCCGTCGATGATCAGCTCGATGCCGTCGACCTTGGAATAAGGCAGGTCGACCGCGCCCATCACCGTCGGAATGCCCATGGCACGGGCGAGAATGGCGACGTGGGAGTTGCTCGAGCCGAGCACCGAAACCATGCCCACCAGCTTGCCCTCTGGCACCTCGCCGAGCATCGCCGGCGAGAGCTCCTCACTGACCAGAATGGTCTTGTCGGGATAGGTCAGCGTCTGCTGACGCGCCTCCTGCAGGTAGGAAAGCAGGCGCCGGCCGATGTCTTTGACGTCCGATGCGCGCTCGCGCAGGTAGGCGTCGTCCATCATCTCGAAGCGCCGCACGTGCTCGCTGACCACCTGGCGCAGCGCGCCCTGCGCCCACTGGCCGGTACGGATGACCTTGGTCACTTCGCCGCCCAGGGCGGAGTCGTCGAGCATCATCAGGTACACATCGAACAGCGCGCGCTCTTCCTTGCGCATCTGCGTGGCGAGCTTTTCCGAGAGAGTGCGCATGTCGGCGCGCACGGCCTCCAGCGCAGCTTCGAAGAGCGTCAGCTCGGCATCGATGTTGTCGATGTTCTTGTCCGGCACCACATCCAGATCAGCCGGCGGCAGCACCACCACGGCGGTTCCGACGCCGGCGCCTGGCGCGCCCGGAATGCCGATGAAGCGGGTTTCCTGGATGCCCTTGCCTTGCCGGCCAAGCCCGCGGATCGAACCGGTCGCCTCGGCATGGGCGATAACACCGGCAAGCTGCGCGCTCATGGTGACGAGGAAGGCTTCTTCACCCTCGTCGAACTGGCGGCGTTCCTTCTGCTGGATGACCAGTACGCCCATCACCCGACGGTGGTGGATGATCGGCGCACCGAGAAAGGAGGCATAACGTTCCTCGCCGGTTTCGGCGAAGTAGCGATAGCGTGGGTGTTCGGAGGCGTGTTCGAGGTTGAGCGGCTCTTCGCGGGTGCCGACCAGGCCGACCAGGCCTTCGTTGGGCGCCATGCTGACCTTGCCGATGGCGCGCTTGTTGAGGCCTTCGGTGGCCATCAGGACGAAGCGTTCGGTTTCCGGATCGAGCAGATAGACCGAGCAGACCTGGCTACCCATGGCCTCCCTGACTCTCAGCACGATGATGCCCAACGCCGCCTTGAGGTCCTTGGCGGCATTCACTTCCTGGACAATCTTGCGCAGCGTGCCGAGCATGCTCAGAGGCTTTCTCCCCGAATCTCAGTCCCGCACCGGTAAACGCGGTGCGAGTTCTTTAAGTGCGCGACGATAGACCTCGCGCTTGAAGGTGACCACCTGTCCCAGCGGGTACCAGTAGCTGACCCAGCGCCAGCCGTCGAACTCCGGTTTGCCGGTCAGGTCCATGCGTACACGCTCTTCGGCACTGGTCAGGCGCAGCAGGAACCACTTCTGTTTCTGTCCGATGCACAGCGGCTGGCTATGGGTACGCACCAGGCGTTGCGGCAGACGATAGCGCAACCAGCCACGGGTGCAGGCGAGGATCTTCACATCCTGCTCTTCCAGGCCGACTTCTTCGTTGAGTTCGCGAAACAGGGCTTCTTCCGGCGTTTCACGGGCGTTGATCCCGCCTTGCGGGAACTGCCAGGCATCCTGATTGATCCGCCTGGCCCACAGCACCTGACCGACATCGTTGGTCAGGATGATGCCGACGTTCGGGCGAAAACCATCGGAGTCGATCACGGCATACAACCTCGCAGACGCATGTCGCGGCATTGTTCCACAAAACCGCGATAAGCCGAAAGCACGGCAAGCCGCCGTTCGGCACGTACCCGCGCGCTCGGCGAGGGGCCGCCCGAGGCTGCGCGCAAGACGCTGCAACCGGTATGCTTGGGGCCGCCCTGACCATCATCGAGGAAAACATCCGTGCGCCTGGCTCTATTCGATCTCGACAACACCCTGCTGGCCGGTGACAGCGACCACGCCTGGGGCGAATACCTCTGCCAGCGCGGCATCGTCGATCCGACCCAGTACAAGGCGCGCAACGACGCCTTCTATCAGGATTACCTGGCCGGCAATCTCGACGTGCACGCCTATCAGAATTTCTGCCAGGAACTGCTCGGCCGCAGCGAGATGGCGCAGCTGCAGCAGTGGCACGACGAATTCATGCAGGATTTCATCGAGCCCATCGTGCTGAGCAAGGGCGAGGCGCTGGTGCGCCAGCATCTGGAGGCGGGCGACAAGGTAGTGATCATCACCGCCACCAATCGCTTCATCACCGGGCCGATCGCTGCACGCCTGGGCGTCGATACCCTGCTGGCGACCGAATGCGAGATGCGCGACGGGCGCTACACCGGCCGGCTGACCGACATCCCCTGCTTCCAGGAAGGCAAGGTCCAGCGCATCGAGCGCTGGCTGGCGGAAACCGAGCAGACTCTCGAAGACGCCTATTTCTACAGCGACTCTCGCAACGACCTGCCGCTGCTGCAGCGCGTCCCCCATCCAGTGGCGGTGGACCCGGACCCGGTGCTGCGCGACTTCGCCACCGAACGTGGCTGGCAGATCATCTCGCTGCGCTGAGCCAGCGCATCAGTCATGTCCGAGCCGGTCGAATCAGACCGGCTTGGCGCCCATCAGGGCGGTGATGGCAATCAGCACGACCAGTACCAGCACAGCGTAGATACCGGCATTACGCGCCGCAGTGGCGCTGCCCGGCGCCTGCCAGGCGGCAAGACGCCCGGCCAGCAGCAGAACCAGCGGGATCAGCACGAGGAACAGCACGGAGCTGGCCAGCAACCAGAACTGGCCCAACGGCCATCCGGCCAAATGCGTCAGCCACCAGCCGGTCACCGGCAGCGAAAGGCCGATCACGGCCAGCAGCGGCAGGGACAGTCGACGGGTGCGCTGCAGCTTGCGTTGCAGCACGGCCTGATCGCCACCGCGGCCGGCCTTCCACAGCATCAGCAGATGCACGATGACACCCAGCAACAACAGCACCGCCGTCGCGCCATGAATGATTCTGAGGGTGAGGTAGTGGTCCATTTGCCTTCCTATAGGTTCGCTTAGCCGAGAAACAGCTTGTAGGCCGGGTTCTCGCTCTCGTCCCAGTAGCGGTAGCCAATCTTGTCCAGCGCAGCCGGCAGCAGATGGCGCTCATCGGCGGGCACCTGCAGCCCCGCCACCACTCGGCCATCAGCCGCGCCGTGGTTACGGTAGTGGAACATCGAGATGTTCCAGCGCCCGCCGAGCTTGTTGAGAAAGTTGAACAGCGCGCCGGGACGCTCGGGAAACTCGAAGCGCAGCACCATCTCGTTGCTGACGCCAGCGGCGTGGCCACCGACCATGTGCCGCGTGTGCAGCTTGGCGAGCTCGTTATCCGTGAGGTCGAGCACCGGAAAGCCCTTGTCGCGCAGCCCCTGCACGAGCGCCGCACGCGGGTCGTTCTCCGGGTGCGTCTGCACGCCGACGAAGATGTGCGCCTCGCGGTCGGTGTGGAAACGGTAGTTGAACTCGGTGATCTGGCGTTTGCCGATCGCCTCGCAGAAGGCCTTGAAGCTGCCCGGCTGCTCGGGGATGGTGACGGCGATGATCGCCTCGCGCTTCTCGCCCAGCTCGGCGCGCTCGGCGACATGGCGCAGGCGGTCGAAATTGACGTTGGCGCCGGAGTCGATGCCCACCAGCACCTGGCCGCTGATGCCTTCGCGCTCGACGTATTTCTTGATCCCGGCCACGGCCAGCGCACCTGCCGGCTCGGTGATCGAGCGGGTATCGTCGTAGATATCCTTGATCGCCGCGCAGATCTCGTCGGTACTGACGGTGATCACTTCGTCGACATGATCCTTGCAGAGCTCGAAGGTGTGCTGACCGATCTGCGCCACCGCCACGCCGTCGGCGAACAGCCCGACCTGCTCCAGCACCACGCGCTCGCCGGCAGCCATTGCGGCCTGCAGACAATTGGAGTCGTCCGGCTCGACGCCGATCACCTTGGTCTCTGGGTAGAGATACTTCACGTAGGCGGCGATGCCAGCCACCAGGCCGCCGCCGCCCACCGGAACAAAGATCGCGTCGATCGGCCCCTGGTGCTGACGGAGGATCTCCATCGCCACGGTACCCTGCCCGGCGATCACATCGGGATCGTCATAGGGGTGGATATAGACGTAGCCCTTCTCTTCCACCAGCTTCAGCGAGTAGGCCAGCGCCTCGGGGAAGGCATCGCCATGCAGCACCACCTTGCCGCCGCGGGCACGTACGCCCTGGACCTTCAGCTCCGGCGTGGTTCGCGGCATGACGATGGTGGCCTTGATCCCCAGCTGCTTGGCCGCCAGCGCAACGCCCTGGGCGTGATTGCCAGCCGATGCCGTGACCACGCCACGTGCCAGCTCCTCGGCGGACAGCTGCGCCAGCTTGTTGTAGGCACCGCGGACCTTGAAGGAGAACACCGGCTGCAGATCTTCGCGCTTGAGCAGAATCTGGTTGCCGATTCGCTCGGAAAGCTGGCGGGCGGGCTGCAGCGGGGTTTCGATGGCGACGTCGTAGACGCGGGAAGTGAGGATCTTCTTGACGTAATGTTCGAGCATTCTGGCTGTCTTGGCAGGCATTGCGAGGGAACGAGGAGTCTACCCCCCGCACGCCCCCGGCGACCACCGGCAATCCACGATGGCTTCGGCATCCGCAGCAGACAAGACCCGCCGCCGGCAGAGGGCTATAATCCGAGCCCGTCCTTCCCGCCCGGATTCCCGCCATGACCCAGGATCAGCTCAAGCAGGCCGTCGCCCAGGCCGCCGTCGACCATATCGTCCCGCACCTCAGCGATCGCAGCATCATTGGCGTGGGCACCGGCTCCACCGCCAACTTCTTCATCGACCTGCTGGCCAAGCACAAGGGCTTCTTCGACGGCGCCGTGGCCAGCTCCGAAGCCACCGCCGAGCGCCTGAAGCAGCACGGCATCCCGGTCTACGACCTGAACTCGGTGAGCGAACTGGAGTTCTATGTCGACGGCGCCGACGAAGCCAACAAGCACCTGGAGCTGATCAAGGGCGGTGGCGCCGCCCTGACCCGCGAGAAGATCGTCGCCGCGGTAGCCAAGACCTTCATCTGCATCGCCGACGGCAGCAAGCTGGTCGAGCAGCTGGGCGCCTTCCCGCTGCCGGTGGAAGTCATCCCGATGGCGCGCAGTCATGTCGCCCGCGAGCTGGTAAAGCTCGGCGGCGACCCGGTCTACCGCGACGGCGTGGTCACCGACAACGGCAATGTCATCCTCGACGTGCACAACCTGATGATCGGCTTCGCGCCGGAACTGGAAGGCAAGATCAACGACATCGTCGGCGTGGTCTGCAACGGCCTGTTTGCCATGCGCCCGGCGGATCTGCTGCTGCTCGGCACCAAGGAAGGCGTGCAGACAATAAAGCGCTGATCCGCTGCGGCGAAGCGCAACGGCGCGACGCCGAACTGGCGACTACGCTTTAGGTGCGCTGCGGCGAATCCGCCGCAGCTCATCACAGGAGGTGTCGCCATGTCCGGCAAATTCCAGTTGAAGAAATCCAGCAACGGCCAGTTCCATTTCAATCTTCTGGCCGGCAACGGTCAGGTCATCCTGTCCAGCGAGCAGTACAAGGCCCATGCCTCGGCGCTCAACGGCATCGATTCGGTGCGCAAGAACGCGGTGCGCGAAGGTGCGTTCGAGGTCAAGGAGTCGAGCAACGGCAAGTACTTTTTCGTGCTCAAGGCAACCAACGGGCAGGTCATCGGCCAGAGTCAGATGTACGCCAGCCTGCACAGTGCCGAGCAGGGTTGCGACTCGGTACTACGCCACGCACCGAATGCCGCCCTGCAGGACGAAAGCGCGTCGCCGGTCGCCTGATCGCTGGTGCCAGGTGATCGGCTGGTCGTCCGATCACCTGGCCGGTTTGCGAAACACGTAGAACAGGTTCGGCTCGCTGACCAGATAGAGCGTGCCGTCCGGTCCCATCGCCATCCCCTCCGCCTGCGGCACGTCCCGCTCCAACCCGTGCCGGCCCGCGCTCAGCGACAGGCTGCTGAGCGGCTGGCCATCGGCGTCCAGCTCGACCACCAGGCGCGACTCGTCGGAAAGCGCCAGCAAGTGGCCGGTCTGCTCGTCGAACTGCAGGCTGGAAAGGTCGCGCACGAACAGTCGCGCCTGGTGCTCACTGATATGCACCGAAGGCGTCGGCTCGACAAACGGAAAGCCGGATATCTCGTAGATGCGCACCGGGTTGCGCTCCTTCGCGACGTACAGGCGCTGGCCCGCCGTATCGTAGGCGAGCCCCTCGAAGCCCTTGTTGCCGTTGAGGTCGATCCCCAGCGACAGCTGTTGCGCCTGCTCGGCATCGATGACGCTCGTCTGCTCATTGACCTCGACGCGCAGCAACCGCTGCAGGCGTTCATCGCTGATCACGTAGACGCCTTCGGAGATGTACTCGATGGCCTCCGGATCGCCGAAGCCGACCAGCGGAATGGCGCGCAGCAGATCGCCTTCCAGGCTGAGTTCCAGCCAGTGCGGATCGCCGTTGGTGAGGGCGATCAGGCTGTTGCGATCCGGATCGAAGGTCAGCGCCGACAGGTCATCGTCGATACCGGCGACGACCTTGCCCTGGATCGCGACCCGGTAGTCCGGCAGCCACAACGAGGCGCTGCCGCTCTGCTCGCCCTGCTGCCACTGGGTGAAGTGGAACCAGCCGCGCTCGAACAGACGGTAGTGAACACCGGCCGCCACGGCCAGTAACAGGGCAACGCCGAGCAGCGCAGCCAGAAGGATTTTCAACGCACGCATGACACCCACTTTCTTCTAATTCTGAAATCGCGATTGTGTCGGGCCCGGCTTACACCAGGCTTAACGGGCGCAACGTCTCAGCGCTTGCGGCTGAACACGTAGAAGCGGTTCGGCTCGCCTACCACATAGATGTTGCCTTCGCCGTCCATGGCGACGCCCTCGGCCTGCTCGATGCCCTGCACTAGGCCATTCAGACCACCGAACAAGGCGATGAAGCTGCGTGGCTTGCCTTGCAGGTCCAGCTCCACCAGCAGCCGGGACTCGTCCGAGAGCAGCAGCGTATGACCGCTGCGCGGATCGATCGTCACCGATGACAGGTCGCGCACCAACAGCGGCTGGCTGGGCAATGCCTTCAGCGCGCCGACGGCACCGTCCTCGCCGGGGAATGGCAGCTCGAACAGCCCCTGCGGGTCGCGCTCCTTGGCCAGCAGCAGGCGTTGCGTATGCGGATTCCACGCCAGCCCCTCGAAGCCCTTGTTGCCGGCCTCGGCGAACCCGAGGTCATAGCTGGCGAGGTCGTCCAGCTCCAGGCTTTCCACGCCGGGCTCCAGACGGAAAACCGCCACCAGCCGACGGCGCTCATCGACGATCGCCAGACGGCCGTCACCCAGGGCCTCCACCGCCTCGGGATCGGCGAAGCCGGTCAGCACGACGCGCCGCAGCACGACGCCAGCCGGGGTGAACTCGACCAGTTGTTCGCCGGTTACGGTGAACAGCGTGCCGGTCAGGGGATTCCAGGTCAGTCCTGAAGTTTCCTCGTCTTCCAGGCCGGCCAGGGTGGTTTCCAGGGTCAGCTCGTAATCCGGCAGCCAGATGCTGGCTGCGCGCTGTTCGGCGCTGACCGAACGCTCGCCCCAGTACAGCTGAAGCTGATCGTCCCAGTGCAGCAGGCGCGTGGCGACGAGCAGCGCTATAAAAAGCAACAGCAGGATGGCGGCGACGATCAGACGCCAGCGGGAATAACGAACGGGCATGAACAGCGTTCCGGCGGAAGGTGCTGGATTACAACACGAGAGCGGTTCGCACAGAAGCAGCAGACGCGGCGGGTTTGCCCCGCCGCGCGCAGGTCAGATCACGCGGCTTTCGAAACGCGACAGCCCGACCAACTCCAGCACCAGTTGATCGCCCTGCTTGAGCGGGCCGACACCGGCCGGCGTGCCGGTCAGCACCACGTCGCCCGGCTGCAGACTGAAATGCCCGGCAATGTGCTGCAGCAGCGGCAGGATGGCATTGAGCATCTGGCTGCTGTTGCCGTCCTGGCGGACTTCGCCGTTGATGGTCAGGCGGATGCCGATGTCGCCCAGATCCTCCACCGCATCGCCCGGCACGAACGGCGCCAGCACGCAGGCGCCGTCGAAGCTCTTGGCGATTTCCCACGGATGGCCCTTTTCCTTGAGCCTGGCCTGCACGTCGCGCAAGGTCAGGTCCAGCGCCGGGGCGAAGCCGGAAATGGCATCGCGCACCTCTTCTTCGTTCGGCTTGCGCGACAGCGGCTTGCCGATCAGCACGGCGATTTCCGCTTCGTAATGCACGGCGCCGCGATCGCTCGGGATGCTGAAGCCGTCGTCCAGCGGCACCGTGCAGCTGCCGGCCTTGATGAACAGCAGCGGCTCGGTCGGCACCGGGTTGTTCAGTTCCTTGGCGTGCTCGGCATAGTTGCGGCCGATGCAGACCACCTTACCCAGCGGATAGTGGATCGGCGTGCCATCGGTGTAGTGGTGCTGGTAGCTCATCGAAGACTCCTGGTAATCCGTGGGCCGTTCAGGCCGCGAAAATCTTGCCCGGGTTCATGATCCCGTTGGGGTCGAACACCGCCTTGACTGCCTTCATGTACTCGATTTCCGCCGGCGAACGGCTGTATTCGAGATAGTCGCGCTTGGTCATGCCGACGCCGTGTTCGGCGGAGATCGAGCCGTTGTACTTCTGTACGGTTTCGAACACCCACTTGTTCACCGTGGCGCACTTGCCGAAGAACTCGTCCTTGTCCATCGCATCGGGCTTGAGGATGTTCAGGTGCAGGTTGCCGTCGCCGATGTGGCCGAACCAGACGATCTCGAAGTCCGGGTAGTGCTCGCCGACGATGGCGTCGATCTCCTTGAGGAAGGCCGGCACCTTGGCGATGGTCACCGAGATGTCGTTCTTGTACGGCGTCCAGTGACTGATGGTCTCGGAGATGTATTCACGCAGCTTCCACAGGTTCTGCAGCTGCTGCTCGCTCTGGCTCATCACGCCATCGAGCACCCAACCCTGCTCGACGCAATGCTCGAAGGTCGCCAGCGCCTGATCGGCGCGCTCCTCGGTGGTGGCCTCGAATTCCAGCAGCGCGTAGAACGGGCAGTCGGTTTCGAACGGCGCCGGCACGTCACCACGGCCGAGCACCTTGGCCAGCGCCTTGTCGGAGAAGAACTCGAAGGCGGTCAGATCCAGCTTGTCCTGGAAGGCATGCAGCACCGGCATGATCGAATCGAAATCCGGGGTACCCAGCACCAGTGCGGTGAGGTTGGTCGGCTGACGCTCCAGACGCATGGTCGCCTCGACGACGAAGCCCAGGGTGCCCTCGGCGCCGATGAACAGCTGGCGCAGATCGTAGCCGGTGGCGTTCTTGATCAGGTCCTTGTTCAGTTCGAGCACGTCGCCCTTGCCGGTCACCACTTTCATGCCGGCGACCCAGTTGCGGGTCATGCCGTAGCGAATCACCTTGATGCCACCGGCGTTGGTGCCGATGTTGCCGCCAATCTGGCTGGAGCCGGCGGAGGCGAAGTCCACCGGGTAGTACAGACCCTTGTCCTCGGCGAACTGCTGCAGCTGCGCAGTGACCACGCCCGGCTGGCAGACGGCGGTGCGGTCCATCTCATTGAATTCGAGAATCTGGTTCATGTAGTCGAACGACACCACCACCTCGCCATTGGCCGCCACTGCCGCTGCGGAAAGCCCGGTGCGACCGCCCGAGGGCACCAGCGCGACCTTGCGCTCGTTGGCCCAGCGCACGATGGCCTGAACCTGCTCGATGCTCTTGGGAAAGACGATGGCCGAGGGCGCAGGAGCGAAATGCTTGGTCCAGTCCTTGCCGTAGGCATTCAGCGAATCGGCGTCGGTCAGCACTTTGCCGGGCTCGACCAGGGTTTTCAGCTCATCGATCAGGGCGGGGTCGGTCATCACGGGAACTCTCATACGATTCATGGTCACCCTGAGCACGCTTCAGCACAGGGGTGGGGGTGTTTCGCGGGGCTCGTATGCTAGCATACGCACCCCTTTGAAACGTGCCTCGGCAGACTCCCGACACCGCTAATGACGGGTCGGCCAGCCTTCGCTGGACACTTCAGTCCTATCCTTCGGCCTTAAGGTTTTAATGCAGATGAGCCAGACCTCTCTCGACAAGAGCAAGATCAAGTTTCTTCTTCTCGAAGGCGTGCACCAGAACGCCGTCGACACCCTCAAGGCGGCCGGCTACACCAACATCGAGTACCTCAAGGGCGCGCTGTCCACCGAGGAGCTGAAGGAGAAGATCGCCGACGCCCATTTCATCGGCATCCGCTCGCGCACCCAGCTCACCGAGGAAGTCTTCGAGGCCGCCAAGAAGCTGATCGCCGTCGGCTGTTTCTGCATCGGCACCAACCAGGTCGACCTGAACGCTGCCCGCGAACGCGGCATCGCGGTGTTCAACGCGCCCTACTCCAACACCCGCTCGGTGGCTGAACTGGTGCTGGCCGAAGCCATTCTGCTGCTACGCGGCATTCCGGAGAAAAACGCTTCCTGCCATCGCGGCGGCTGGATCAAGTCGGCGGCCAACTCCTTCGAAATCCGCGGCAAGAAGCTCGGCATCATCGGCTACGGCTCCATCGGCACCCAGCTCTCCGTGCTGGCCGAAGCGCTGGGCATGCAGGTCTATTTCTACGACGTAGTGACCAAGCTGCCGCTGGGCAACGCCACGCAGATCGGCTCTCTGTACGAGCTGCTGGGCATGTGCGACATCGTCTCCCTGCACGTTCCCGAGCTGCCGTCCACCCAGTGGATGATTGGCGAGAAGGAAATCCGCGCCATGAAGAAGGGCGCGATCCTGATCAACGCCGCCCGCGGCACCGTGGTCGAGCTGGATCACCTGGCCGCCGCGATCAAGGACGAGCACCTGATCGGCGCCGCCATCGACGTGTTCCCGGTCGAGCCGAAGTCCAACGACGAGGAATTCGAAAGCCCGCTGCGTGGCCTGGATCGAGTGATCCTGACCCCGCACATCGGCGGTTCGACCGCCGAAGCGCAGGCCAACATCGGCCTGGAAGTCGCCGAGAAGCTGGTCAAGTACAGCGACAACGGCACCTCGGTGTCCTCGGTCAACTTCCCGGAAGTCGCCCTGCCGTCGCACCCGGGCAAGCACCGCCTGCTGCACATCCACCAGAACATTCCGGGTGTGATGAGCGAGATCAACAAGGTCTTCGCCGACAACGGCATCAACATCTGCGGCCAGTTCCTGCAGACCAACGAGAAGGTCGGCTACGTCGTCATCGACGTGGACAAGGAATACTCCGATCTGGCGCTGGAGAAGCTGCAGCACGTCAACGGCACCATCCGCAGCCGCGTGCTGTTCTGATTCGCTGACGCGGTGCGTTGAAAGGGAGGCTTCGGCCTCCCTTTTTCGTTCATGCGCACTGACTAAACCCGAGCGCTCTCCGCTAGCTGCGCAGCACCCGATTACCCGCAGCATCGACATCCGCCCCTGGCTGCTCGTCACGCGGCTCGGGCGTCGGCGGCACATCGGTCTCGATTGGCGCCTGGCGCGGCAGCAGCGGTGCTTCGATCTGTTCCATCTCGTCCGATTGCTGACCCGAGTGCGGCCGCGGCTCGCGGCTGTCCAGCGGGTGCTGACGGGCCTTTTCCGGATTGGTCGGCCCGGTAGTCTCGCCCAGGGCGGTCGACGCACCCGCCAGCGACACCAGCAGAATGCTCAAACGCAGCATGCCCATCGCGCACCTCCCGATCATTGCTCTTGCAGGTTCGGCACGCTAGCGCCGGCAAGGTTTCCGCACAGCGGTCAGCACCAGCCGAGCGGTCAGCTTGAACGCAGAACGGCCCGGCAAGCTGAGCCTGCCGGGCCGTTCAGGTGCAACCGATGGATCAATAGGCGCCGCGTTCGCCGCCCTCGCCGCCCGTACCGGTCGTACCCTGCTTACCAGCCGCACCATCGCCGCCAGCATCGACGCCGGTACCGTGATCGCTACCGTGTGTGGTCGCCGGGCGCTCAGTCTCGTCCGGCATCTTGCCGGTATCGGAGGTCGAATCCATTCCGTTGCCCGTGCCGCCCATGGTTCCAGGCTGCTCGGTACTGTGTCCCTTCGAATCACGGTGGCCGGTATCGGCGCCGGTGCCGGTATTGCCGGCAGCGAATGCCGCGCTGGAAAGCAGTCCCGCCAGGGTGAGTGCCGCAATCTTGTGCATGTTCATGATGACTCCTGCATATTTTCAGGGGGTTCATGTAATCCGGCAGCGGGACGGGTCAGGGGTTTCGTCGTCAGCATTTACAAAACGTGACAGCCCTTTAGAACGCCCGGCCAGAGCGGCTAGGCACTAGGACCGTCGGTCGCCTGCGGCCGATCGCCGAGCAGATCCTCAACGTAGAGCATGCGCACCAGCACCATGCCGACAGCTGCCAGTGGCGTCGCCAGCAGCAGACCCAGGGTACCGGCCAGCAGGCCGAACAGAAGTTGCACGGCGATGGTCAGCGCCGGCGGAACCGAGACGATGCGCTGCTGCATCCACGGCGTGAACACATAACTTTCCAAGGCCTGGATGAACAGATAGAGCGCGGCGACGTAGAGCACCGTGCGCCCGCCCTCCAGCGATGCCAGCAGGAGCGCCGGTATCACCGCCAGCACCGGACCGATATTGGGAATGAACGACAGCAACCCGGCGATCAGGCCGAGCACCAGCGCCAGCTCGATGCCCAGCAACCACAGACCGAGCGTGGTCAGCACGCCGATCAGCAGCATTTCCAGCAGCTTGGCCAGCAGCCAGGCCCGCAACGTCGAGCCGCTTTCGTCGAGCACCTCCGCTGCGCGCGGTCGATAGCCCAGCGGAATCAGCTTCAGCAGCCCGCGCACGTATATCTGCGGATTGATGGCGAGGCAGATGCCGATGGCGAAGGCAATGGCGAAGCTGCTCAGCGCACCGACGATCGAGCCCATCACCTTGGTCACCACGCTGAACGCGCTAGAGCCGTCGGGCAGCGAGTCCTCCAGGCGTTCGCGCTGCTGCAGCAGTTCATTCGCCCAGGGCAACTGCTCGGCACGCTCACGCAGGCGCTCCACGGCCTCGGGCAGCGAATCGGAGAGCGCATCGGCCTGTTCGGCGATGCTCGGCGCGACCAGCCAGCCGCCGCCCCCCAGGCCGAGCAGCAAGAGCACGAAGAACACCGCCATGGACAGCTTGTAGGACAGCGCCGTCTTGCTGCAGAGCCAGCGGCTCACGCCGTGGATCAGCACACCGAAAAGAATCGAGGCGAACAGCAGCAGGATGAAATCGAACGCCAGCCAGGCGACGATGCTCATCAGCACCACGACGGCCAGCACCGCGGCCTGCACAATCGTGCGATTGGCGACCGTCTTGGCATCGTTCTGCGGTGTCGACGTGGACATGATGCTCCCCCTCGTGAGTACAAGAGGTACGACAGACCGCGCCGCGCATTAATTCAGCTGTTGTCGCCAATCAGCGCAGCAGCTGCCAGAGCGAGGCGCCGACGCCAGCCATGCTCTCGCCGGCCACCAAGCCGGCCGCGGCGACGATCACGAAGCGCTCGCCCAGGCTGCGCCAGCGTGACGCGAAGGCCCAGGCGAGCACGGCACCGAAGGTCATCATCAGCGAAATCGACGCCGGAATAATGAATGCCAGGCCGAGCGCCGCGGAGCTCGGCAACCAGCGCAGCCGGCGTTCGGGCAGCAGCCCTTCCAGCGTCCCGAGCAGCACGCCGCAGAGCGCACCAGCCAGCATCGCCCAGCGAATGTCGGCAGCGAGCGCGCCCAGGCCGCCGGTCAAGGCTTCGGCCACTGCTTTCCAGGTGGCAACCGCCGGAGCCGGCCATTCGGGTGTGATCAGCATGCTCTGCGGATCGGGAATCAGCAGCTGATAGGCCAATACGCCGACCACGCTGCCGAGCAGAATGCCGAAGCACTGCGCCAGCGCCTGACGCCCCGGCGCAGCGCCGATGGCATGCCCGACCTTGAAGTCGTTGAGCAGATCGGTGCACTGCCCCGCCGCGCCACCGGCGGTGTTGGCGCTCATCAGATTGACCGGCACCTGGCCCGGGGCGAACACGCCGAAGCTCAGCTGCGACAGCTGGCCGATGGCGCCGATCGGTGGAATCCCGGTCGCGCCGACCACCCGTGCGGCAACCATCGCCAGCAGCAGCGCCAGCGGAATCGACAGCGCCGCCAGCCAGGGGTCGATGCCGAACAGGCTGACCTGCAGCGCCAGCACCAGTCCTACCGACAGCGCAAAACCGGCCGCTGGCCAGCCGTGCGGGCGCCGCAGCACCGGCCGCCGGCGTGTCGTTGGCGAGCGTGAGCGCAGCAGGCGCAGGCCCAGCGAGGTCAGCGTCGCGCAGACCATCAGGCTCACGCCCGGCCACAACAGCCATTCGATCAGCGCGGCGAACTGCGGCCCCTGGGCTGCGGCCGGCAAGCGCACCAGTCCCTCGGCCAGCAGCCAGGGCGCGATCAGGCCCCAGGCCAGTACGGCGCCGAGCAGCAGCGACAGGCCGACGCGCAACCCGATGATGCCGCCGAAGCCGAGCAACAGCAGCGAGGGTTCGAAGCTGAACGTCAGGCGCTCAAGCTGCGCCGAAGGTGCCCAGCGCGGCAGCGTCCAGAAAAAGGTATCGACCAGTTTGCTCCCCGCGGCCAGCACGGCGGCACCGCCCAGTACCCAGAGCCGGCGCCCGGCCTCGGCGCCATGACTGTAGATCTGCTGCAACGTCGCCAGGGTCGCCATGCCCTCGGGAAAGCGCAGCCCCGACTCGACGATCAGCGAAGGTCGCAGGTACCAGGCCACCCAGATGCCGAGAAAGCTCACCGAGAACACCCAGGCCATCAGCGGCAGGCTGTCCAGCTGCTGACCGGTGAGCAGGGTATAGGCGGGAATCGGTGCCACCAGCCCGCCGGAGATGATCGAGGCGCAGGACGAGGCGGTGGTCTGGTTGATGTTGCTTTCCAGCAGCGACCAGCGCGGGCGGCCGAACGCGACGGCAATGCCCTGCCAGAACGCGAAGCCGATCAGCAGCGCGATGATCGACATATTGAACGACCAGCCGATCTTGAGGCCCGAGTAGACATTCGACGGTGCCAGCAGCGCACCCAGCAGCAGACCGGTGAGCAAGGCACGCAGGGTCAGTTCACGAGACGAAACGGCAGAGGTGGTCGCGATCATTCCCCTACCTTAGCAGCCGCCCGGTGCAAAAACGCGCGCCCTTTTCGATGCCTCGCGTTCACCCTGGCGGAGTTGTGCACGTGCTGGCTGGATAATGCCCGTTCGCCATCTCTCGGCTGAACTTCGCTGCAAGGTGCTGGTCGTTTAGTAACTTTTTAATCAATCACGCCCGACTGACTAGGTACCGAACATGGACGCGGAGCTTACACGGGACACATCCTCCCCAACTGTCACGCTGTTAACCGGCAATGAACTGCTTGGGTTGTTCTTTCGCCACTTTCTAGGCGAACAGGCGCAAGTCGAAGTTGCGCTGACCGGACTGCAATCACCGGACAATCGCGGAGCCGACCTGTTTCTGGTCGACGCCGGCCATAGCGAAGCCGAACAGATATCCAGCCTTATCGACCAGCTCGACGAGCACACACCGGTGGCGCTGGTGAATATCGTCCCCGAGCAGGCCGAGCAGCTGGTCGAAAGACACCCTGTGATTCGCGGGGTGTTCTACAGCCACGCCACCCGCGAGCACCTGCTCGAGGGCATCCGCGTGCTGCTCAAGGGTGGCGACTGGCTGCCACGGGTCCTCACCGAGAGGCTGCTGGGCCAGTGGCGGCGCATGCGCCAGCTCGCTGAAACCAAGTCCAGCCTGACGCTGCGCGAGCGCGAGATCCTGAGCCTCGCCGGCAAGGGGCTGTCGAATGCGGAAATCGCCGAGCAGCTGTGCCTCAGCCCGCACACGATCAAGAGTCATATCCACAATCTGTTGCGCAAGATCGGCGCCTCCAATCGGGCCGAGGCGGCGTACCTGCTGCGCAGTCATCTCGACTGGGACAAGTCCTGTAGCGCTTGAGTAGCGTCCCGCAGCGACGGGCGGCCTAACGGAACGGGACGTCACTGAGACGCTCTGGCACGGTGCGAAAGCGTCACGCCGTGCCAGGCATTAATCCCGAGCGAATTGCTTGCGCTACGCCTTTTACATCATCCGATGGATGTTCAAGGGTGTCCGCCGCGTTCAAGAATCGCGACCACTGTCATCCGGTACACGCCAATGGCCCGTTACGCCCTGCCCCGCGCCACATCACTGTCTGCCCTGGTTGCCTGCCTGGCATGCGCGCCGCTGATGGCCGCCGACCTGATGGACAACGGCGATCTTTCACCCCTTGGCACCACCGCCACCCAGCTTGCGGTTCAGCTGACCGACGCCAAGGCCGCCTACATCCAGCAGCTGGGCCAGGGCAATCTCGCCGAGCTGACTCAGAACGGCCAGGCGTTGAGCGCGCAGATGCTGCAGCAGGGCGGCGATCAGGAAGCCTTTATCCTGCAGCACGGCGATAACCTGATGGCGGTCATCGAGCAGGTCGGCCAGGGCAACTACGCCGAAATCCGCCAGACCGGCAGCGACAACCAGGCCAGCATTAGCCAGTACGGCGCCTATAACGATGCCCGCATCGAGCAGACCGGCCAGGGCCTGCGCAGCGCAGTGACGCAATACGGCGTCGGCCAGCAGATCAATATCGTGCAGGGTCGCTAGCGATCAGGAGAGTTCATGTTCAAGCCTACGGCAATTGCCACCCTGCTCACTCTCGCCGCCACTCAGGCCGTGGCGCAGAACAGCATCGAACTGGAGCAGGTCGGCACGGACAATGTCGCCGAGCTGCAACAGACCGGCCTGGTCGAGTCCAGCACCATGGATGTCAGCCAGATCGGCAACCTCAACACCGCCAGCATCACGCAGATCGGCGAGGCCTACTTCAAGGTCGCCAACCTGCAGCAGATCGGTAACGCCAACGTCGCCACCATCGAACAGACCGGACGTACCAGCACGGTCGATGCCAGCAGCATCGGCAACGGCAACCAGATCACCGGCAGCCAGACCGCCTTCGTCACCGCACAGATCGAGCAGCGCGGCGACGACAACGTGCTGACCTTCGACCAGCAGGGCTACTTTGAAGGGTCGCGGATGATCGTGTCCCAGGACGGTCTGGGCAACCTGGCCGACATTTACCAGGGCGACGGCAATCGCATGAACATCGCCCAGGCCGGCACCTACAACATCGCCGAGATTCAGCAGAACGACTACCACAACGAACTCGACTTCACCCAGAGCGGCGACAGCAACCGGCTGACGGTCGACCAGGGCGGCTTCGGCGGCCGCATCAGTGGCTCGTCGACCGGCAGCGGTAACAGCGTCGACATCGCCCAGAGCTTCATGTCCAACCAGGCCACGGTGATCCAGAACGGCAACGACAACCTGGCGAGCATCGAACAGGGCAACTACGGTCATCAGGCCACCATCACCCAACTGGGCAGCGCCAACGAGGCGATGATCCGCCAGAGCCTGCCGGCCAATGACTTCACCCGCCTGCCCGGCGTCGCGACGATCCACCAGAGCGGCACCGGCAACAGCGCCACCATCGTCCAGCAGTAGCGCAACCACCCTCCAGCCACGGACCGGCTTCAACGGAAACAGAACGGATGCTGACCATGACCCTCACCACCTGGCTGCTCGCAGCCACCCCCGCCCCTGCCGATGCACCGGTAGCCGTCAGTTTCGAGCTGCAACCGGCCGAGCAAAGCCGGCTTTCGCTCGCCCTGTGCTTCAAGGGCAGCGGGCAGCAGGTCCGCTTTCGTCTGAAGGTGCGCTCCAGTGGCAGGGCCGGCAATGCCCAGACCGCGCAGAGCGGCACGCTGATCGCCACCCCGACGCAGCAATGCCCGCTGAACAACCGCCTCGGCATCGCTGACGACACCCGTGTCGAGGCCGAGCTGCAGTGGTGGATCGACGATGCCGAGCAGCCGCCGATCCTGCGCAGCTACCCGGACGACGACGCCGATGTGGACGACGAAAGCGAGCCGGAACAGATCGCGTGAAGGCCGAAAGCGGACCGACGGCGCACCAGGTGGCGCTCGTTCAGCGCAGGTTCAGCTGGGGTTCAGGCAGGGTTCAGTGACACCCGTTCAGGCTAGGGGCCGTCAGTATCCCGCTGCCTGAAAAGGAGTCACCGATGAAAAAACTCAGCACCCTGGCCCTGGCCCTGGCCACGTCCCTCGGCATCCTCAGCTTCGGCGCCCACGCCGCAGAGAACTTCGCCGGTCTCACCTGGGGCAAAACCACCGTTAATACCGATCGTTCCAGCGCCCTGAAGCAGAGCATGGGTGGCGAGAACCGTTTCGATGACACCATCAGGAACAGCGGCACCTGGGGTGTTCGCGCCGGCCAGATGACCGACGAGGGTCGTTACTACATGACCTACGAGAACGTCTCGGACGATTACGGCAGCACCTTCAAGCTGCGTCAGCAGAACCTTCTCGGCAGCTACGACCTGTTTCTCCCACTGGGTGTCACCACCCGCCTGTTCGGCGGCGCCAGCGCCGGCCTGACCAAGCTGGAGAACGAGTCCAGGGGCTACAGCCGTGACAGCGACATCGGTTACCTGGTCGGCCTGCAGGCCGGTATCCTGCAGAAGCTCGGCGACAACACTTCGGTGGAAGCGGGCTACCGCTACCTGCGCAGCAACGCCGGTACCGAAGTATCCGAGCGCGGCGTCGGCAAGCTCGGCTCGATCGACCTGCACAGCAGCAAGCAGGCCTATCTGGGTCTGAACTATCACTTCTGATGGCGTTACGCTGACAGAACGTTGAACGACGGCCAGGGCGAGAACCTGGCCGTTTTTGCACGGGGAGCAAGCCAATGAAAGTGCTGGTGGTGGAAGACGAGGCGCTGTTGCGCCACCACTTGCAGACCCGACTCAGCGAAAGCGGGCATGTCGTCGACGCAGTGCCCAACGCCGAGGAAGCGCTGTTTCAGACCCACGAATTCAACATGACCTGGCCATCATCGATCTCGGCCTGCCGGGCATCAGCGGGCTGGACCTGATCCGCCAGCTGCGCAGCCGCGGCAAGAGCTTCCCCATTCTCATCCTTACCGCGCGCGGCAACTGGCAGGACAAGGTTGAAGGCCTGGCCGCCGGCGCCGACGACTACGTGGTCAAGCCGTTCCAGTTCGAGGAACTGGAAGCCCGGCTGAATGCGCTGCTGCGCCGCTCCAGCGGCTTCACCCAGGCCACCATCGAAGCCGGCCCGCTGCTGCTCGACCTCAATCGAAAGCAGGCCACGGCCAATGGCGCGCCGCTGGCGCTGACCGCCTACGAATACCGCATCCTCGAATACCTGATGCGTCATCAGCAGCAGGTGGTGGCCAAGGAGCGTCTGATGGAGCAGCTCTACAGCGGTGACGAGGAGCGCGATCCGAACGTGATCGAAGTGCTGGTCGGCCGGCTGCGGCGCAAGCTGGAGGCGCGGTGCGCGATGAAGCCCATCGAAACCGTGCGCGGCCTAGGCTATCTGTTCACCGAGCGCTGCCGATGAATCGACGCTGGCGCCGTCTGCAAGCGCGCGTGCGCCACCGACTGAGAGGTGCCATGTCGCTGCGCCTGCGGCTGATGCTCGGCGCCACAGGCCTCGCCACGCTGTTCATGCTGGCCCTGCTGCCGGCGCTGCAGGGCGCCTTCAGCCTGACCTTCGAACGCGTCATCGAGCAACGCCTGGCCGCCGATGCCAGCACCCTGATCACTGCCGCCCATGTCGAAGACGGCCGGTTGCTGATGCCCGAGCGGATGCCGGACGAGGAATTTAACCTGCCCGACGCGCAGTTGCTCGGCTTCATCTACGACCGCAGCGGCGAGCTGGTCTGGCGTTCCCGCTCGGCCGCCGACGAGCGCATCGACTACCGACCGCGTTACGAGGGCCGCACCAGCGAATTTCTGCGCACCCGCGATGCGGCGGGGCTCGAGTACTTCGTCTACGACGTCGAACTGCAGTTGGCCGGCAGCCGCGACAACGCCTTCAGTTTCGTCACCATGCAGCCCACCAGCGAATACCTGAGTCTGTTCGACGAGTTTCGCCGGCAGCTCTACCTGTGGCTCGGCAGCGGCCTGCTGGTGTTGCTGATCCTGCTCTGGCTCGGCCTGACCTGGGGCTTTCGCACGCTGAAACGCGTCAGCGCCGAGCTCGATCAGGTCGAAGGAGGCCAGCGCCAGCACCTGAGCGACGAAAACCCCCGCGAGCTGCTGCGCCTTACCCGTTCGCTCAACCGTCTGCTGGACAGCGAACGGCGCCAGCGCGAGCAGTACCGCAATTCGTTGGGCGATCTGGCGCATAGTCTGAAAACCCCGCTCAGCGTGCTGCAGGGCGTCGGCGAAACCCTCGCCGCGCAGACGCAGAGCCGCGAGCAGGCGCAGGTGATGCAGGCGCAGATCGAACGCATGAGCCAGCAGATCGGCTACCAGCTGCAGCGCGCCAGCCTCGGCAAGAGCGGCCTGGTGCGACACCGGGTCGAACTGAAGCCATTGCTGATCAGCCTCTGCAGCACGCTGGACAAGGTCTACCGCGACAAACACGTGCAGATCGAGATGCAGCTCGTCGAGCCCTGCCTGGTGCCGATGGAACAGGGCGCGCTGATGGAGCTGCTCGGCAATCTGCTGGAGAACGCCTACCGCCTGTGCCTGCAGCAGGTGCGCATCAGCGCCAGCCATCACGAAGGCGATCTGCTGCTCGGCGTCGAGGACGACGGCCCGGGTGTGCCGGTCGGCCAGCGCGAGCGCATCATCCGCCGCGGCGAGCGCCTCGACGGCCAGCACCCCGGCCAGGGCATTGGCCTAGCGGTGGTCAAGGACATTCTCGACAGCTACGGTGGCGAGCTCAGTCTCGGCGAGTCGGCGCTCGGTGGCGCGGCTTTCCGCATCCGGCTGCAGGCCGACTGACCGAACGGCACTCCCGCACGGCCCTGGCCGCTGCTAGAGTTCGCTGCCGAGCTATCTGCAGCCCATTGGAGGGCGCATGTCACTGGATGACCGCAAGAAACTCGTCCGTCAGCACATCGACCTGACCTGGAACCGCGGGCGCCTGGCGCTGGCCGAGCACCTGCACAGCAAGGATTTTCTCTACAAGAGCTCCTTCATCGGCCGGCCGCTCGCCAGCGCGGAGTTTCTCGACATGGTCCGGCAGATCCGCCACGCCATGCCGGAACTGGAAGTGGTGGTCGAGGAATGCATCGCCGAAGGCAACCGGGTGGTCACCTGGAGCACGCTGATCGGCACCATCGAGCAGCCGGCGTTCGGCTATCCGCCCAGCGACAAGGTGCTCAGCATTTCTGCCATGGCCTTCTGGACCATCACCCCGACCCAGCAGGTGCAGGAAATCTGCACCATGTTCGACATGGAAAGCTTTCGCGCCCAGCTGGGCCTGGATACCCGGCCCTTTGCCGAAAAGGCGCTGCCCTGAACCCACGGCTCACCACAGCCAGCCCAGCCAGAGCAGCGCCACCAGCAGCCAGGCGCTTAGGGTCAGGGCGCCACGTTCCCACTGCCGATTCCAGCGCCGTTCGCGCGCCCGCCAGCGGGTCCGCTCGAGCTGCATTCCGGGTACGGGCAGTGGCGGCTGGCGCAGCAGGCGGGTGAGGTACAGCGACGCCCACAGTGCTGGACTGGGCAACTGCGCCAGCCGCGACGGCACCCTACAGCCACGGCGCAGCGCCAGCAGCGTCAGACCCAGAGCAGCCAGCAGCGGCCAGAGTGCCGCCCACAGGCCCGCGGGATACACCCCTGCCAGCAGCGCTTCGCGCATTGTCGGCCAGAACCAGGGCACGGATAGCGACGCCATGCTGAGCAGCGCCCACGGCAACCACTGGCCGAGTGGCGCGCGTGCGCTGGCGTGCTGCTGATCGCGCCACATCAGCCAAAGCGCGCGCCAGAGCAGCAACGCGGTGACGAAGCTGGCCAGGGTCAGCCAGGGCAACCAGGCGACGAAGGCGCTTTCATGCCAGGCCTCTTTCAGCAGGTACTTCACTGCCGCGCCGCTGGTGAACGGCGCGCCCATGATCGCCAGCGCCGGCAGCATCAGCAGCACCCAGCCCAGACGCGACAGCCGCCCTTCGTGGACCATCCCGGCGGCGAGGAACAGCGCGCCCTTGGCCAGCCCGTGATGCACGCCGAACAGCACCAGCACCGTCAGCAGCGCCGCAGAGGGCGCCTCCAGGCTCCAGGCCAGCGCCAGGATCATCAGCATCCAGCCCATCTGGCTCACCGAGGACCAGGCCAGCACTGCCTTGGACTTGGCCGCGCACAGCCCCAGCGCAGCCGCATAGAGCGCGCCGAACAGGCCGGCGATCAGCAGCGGCGTGCTCCAGGCCGCCAGCGTCGGATCGCTCTCCGGCAGGCAGCGCCAGATGCCGAGAATGCCGGCCTTGAGCATCGCCCCGGAGAGTACCGCGCTGGCCGGTGCCGGGGCCTGCGGATGGGCCAGCGGCAGCCAGACGTGCAGCGGCCAGAACCCAGCCTTCAGGCCGAGCCCGAGCACCAGCAGGGCCAAGGTCAGGTGGTCGATCGGCTGCGCCTGCCAGGTGGCGAAGTCGAAGGCCTGTTCGGTGCTGTGACTGCGCAGCAACAGCCCGGCGAGCAGCAGCATCTCGCCGCAGATCGCCAGTTGCAGATAGAGGCGTCCGGCCCGCCGCGGTCCCGGCCCCCCGTGCTGCACGATCAACCCGTAGGCCGCGAGGCTCATGGCGCTGAAGCCGAGGTAGAAGCTCAATGCGTCGGTGGCGATGATCAGCAGCAGATTGCCGGCCAGCGCCAGTTGCCAGAACGCCCAGAAGCGCAGCCGCTTCCGATCGGTGGCCAGGCTGCTGTTGGCAAAGATCCCCGCGCAACTCCAGAGCACGGCGGTAAAGCCCAGCCAGGCGCGGGTCAGCGTATCGCTGGCGCCCCAGCGCACACCCTCCCAGAGCCACGGCAACTCCAACGCTGGTGGCGGTTGCAGCGCAGCCAGCAGCGCCGGCGCACAGGCCAGCCACAGCCACGGCAGGCTGCGTTCGCGCAGCCACAACAGCAGCATGCCGCCGAGCAGCGGTGCGAAGGGCACCAGCAACCAGAGCCAGGCGTTCATATGGCGAACTCCCGCTCGACGATCAACTGGCTCCAGCCCAGCGGGCTGAGCGCGGTGGCCGCCAGCAGGCCGACCAGCAGCGACAGCAGCGCCGTGAGCAGCGGCGGCAGCAACAGCATCCAATGGGTTTCGAAACGCTCATCGGCCCAGCGGTTCTGGTGCCAGTCCGCCGGCTCGGCGAACCAGCCCCGCCACAGCAGCGGCAGGAAGTAGGCGGCGTTCAGCAGCGCCGAACCGAGCAGCACCAGCAGCACCCAGTCCTGACCGACTTCCAGCGCGCCGAGACCGAGCGTCCATTTGCTGATGAAGCCGGCAATCGGCGGAATGCCGATCATGCCCAGCGCCCCGATGGAGAAAGCCGTCATGGTCCAGGGCATGCGCCGGCCGACGCCGTCCATCTCGCGGATGCGGTGAATGCCCAGAGTCTCGGCGAAATTGCCCGCGCAATAGAACAGCGTGACCTTCATCAGCCCCTGATGGACCAGATGCACCAAGCCGCCCACCGCCGCGATCGGCCCGAGCAGCGCGACGCCAAGCGTCACGTAGGACACCTGGCTGATAGTCGAGTAGGCCAGGCGCTTCTTCAGCTCCTGCTGCTGCAAGGCGCGCAGCGAGCCGTAGAGGATGGTCGCCGCCGCCAGCCAGAGCAGCGGCGTGGTGAGATCCAGTTGCGTCAGCGCCTCGGCGCCGAAGACGTCGTAGACCACCCGCACGATGCCGAAGGCCCCGGCCTTGACCACCGCCACCGCGTGCAGCAAGGCGCTGACCGGCGCCGGGGCGACCATCGCCTGCGGCAGCCAGCCATGCAGCGGAATCAGCGCGGCCTTCACGCCAAGGCCGAGAATCAGCAGGGCGAAGGCCACACGCAGCCCGAGGTCATGCTCGCCGACCTCATCCAGCAGGTAGCCGGCGGCCTGGAAATCCGGCGTGCCGGCCAGGCTGTGCAGCAACGCCACGCCCATCAGTACCAGCGACCCACCACCGACGGTGTAGGCCAGATAAACGCGCCCCGCGGCGAGCGACTCGGGAGTGCCGCGATGCACCACCAGCGGGAAGGTGGCGAGGGTCAGCAGTTCGTAGAACAGCAGGAAGCTGACCAGATTGCCGGCCAGGGCCAGACCCACCGTGGCGCTGACGCAGAGGCTGAAGTAGCCGAAGAAGCGCGAGCGCAGCGGCGAGTTTTCCAGATAGCCGATGGCATAGATCGTCGTCGCCGCCCACAGCAGCGACGACAGCGCGACGAACAGCAAGGCCAGCGCATCGGCCTGCAACACCAGCGGCGCGCCCGGCAACAGCGGCACGCTGAAGCGGTACTCGCTGCCCTGGCTAACGCCGTAGAGCATGCTGCCGACCAGCACCAGCTTGAGCGTCACGCCGAGCAGGTTGAGGGACACCCGCAGGCGCTGCTGGTCCTCGCGCAGGCCGAAGATCACCAGGCCCGGCAGCAGCGAGCTGAGCACGATGCCAAGGGGCAAAAGCTCATGCCAGCTCATCGCCCGAGCCCTCCCAGCCAGAGCAGCAGCGGCTCGCTGATCAGCGCCAGCCCCCAGACCAGCAGCGCCGGCAGCAACGCCAGCCACTGCGCCAGACGGTCGGCATGAATGCTCGGTGGATTCGGTCGGGCACGGTCGAAGCCATGGGCGATGACGCGAAACACGTAGGCCGCCGACATCAGCGTGCCGAACAATACGCCCAGCGCCCAGGGCCAGTGCTGCGGCCGCTCGAACAGCGGCTGCAACAGCAACCACTTGGCCAGAAAACCGCCACTGGGCGGCAGGCCGATCAGGCTGCCGCCGGCCACGGCGAACGCCGCCAGGGCGATCGGCACGTTCTGGCTGGCGCCTTTCATGCCCTTCACCCGCTTGCTGCCAAGGATGCTCTGCAACTCGCCGGCTGCGAGGAACATCGAGACCTTGGCCAATCCGTGGGCCAGCACGAACAACCACAGGGCCGCATGCAGGCGCGGTTCGTCCAGATGCAGCAGCAGCCCCAGCGCCAGCAGCGCGTAGCCCAGCTGGGCTACCGTCGAGTAGGCCACCAGCGTCTTCAGCCGCGGCGCGCGCAGAGCCGACCAGCCGCCAGCGATCAGCGCCAGCACCCCGGCGGTGCCGAACAACAGGCCGGCGTCGCGGCCGAATTCAACCGGGGCGGTCTCGCTCCAGATCAGCCAGAGGATGTACAGCGGCCCCTTGACCACCAGCGCCGAGAGCAGCGCGCTGACCGCAGTCGGGGCCGCGGCGTGGGCCGGCGGCAACCACAGGTGCAGCGGCCACAGCGCGGCCTTGAGCATCAGCCCGAGGGTCATCAGCAGCAGCGCCAGATGGGTCACACCATCAGCTTCGGTCAGTTGCGCCAGCACGGCCAGATCGAGCACGCCGTAGCGTCCGTAGATCAGCGCCACACCGAGCAGGTAGGCCAGCGAGCCAGCCAGCGACAGCAGCAGGTAGTTCAGCGCCGGCTTCCAGGCCTTGCGCCCGGCCAGCGACACCAGCGCCACCGCGACCAGGCTGAGCAGCTCCAGCGTCACGTAGAGGTTGAACAGGTCCGCCGACAGCCACAGCGCGGCCAGTGCCGCGTGCAGCAGGCAGGACAATGGCCAGTAATCCTGATTTCCGGCGGCATGGGCGATGCGCGCCGCGTACAGCGCCACCAGCAGGTGCAGCCCGGACGTGAACACCAGCAGCAGCGCGGCCAGTGGGGTCAGGCGGAAACGGATCGCCAACCCCGCCTCCCAGCCACCGACCAGCAGGCTGCGCTCGCCATGATCGAGCACCACCTGCAGCGCCATGATCGCCGCCAGGAGCGCGCCCAGGCTCAGCGCGATCACCCAGCGGCCGCTGCGCTCCGGGCGCAGCAGGATCAGCAGCAAGGCGCCGGCCAGGGGCAGCAGCAGGCTGACCAGGGCGGCGTTCATCGCTCTTGCCCCTTAGAGGTGGCCAGCGCACTGCTCAGGCGCAACGCCAGGGCGGTCGCACTCACCGCCACCACCAGCCCGGTGACCACCAGCGCCACCAGCAGCGGATCGCTCGGGGCGTGACGCGCCGCCAGGGCGATCATCACCAGAAACACGCCGCTGCCCATCAGATTGATGGCGATGATCCGCCGCAGCGCATGGCGCAATGTGAGCAACCCGTGCAGGCCGAGCAGCCAGAGGGCGAAGCCGACGGCGATCCAGAACAGCGTGACGCTCATGGCTGCGGCTCCGGGTCGTCGCCGATCACCAGCAGGCTCAGGCTGGCGGCGATGGAGAGTGTGGCCGCGGCCTCGATGACGACGATCAGCGGCTTGGCCCAGCCGGTCGGGTACTGCAGCCAGCCATCGCCAAACCAGGCGCAGGCTGCCGCCACTGCGACGAACAGCAGCAGGCCGACCAGCACCAGCAGGCGCAGCGGCCAGAAGCCCCAGCGCAACGCCGGCAGCGCACCGGCCAGACGCAGCAGGACGATGCCGGAGGCCAGCAGCGCGCCGGCCTGGAAGGCACCACCGGGCGAGGCGGCACCACGCCAGAGTACATAGCCGCCGGCCAGCACCAGCAGCGGCGCGAGTGTTCGGCCCCAGGCGCGCAGCAATGGCCAGGGCTCGCTCAGCTGCGGCTGCGGCGCGCCGAGCTGCCGTGCGCCGAGCAGGGCCAGCAGCAGGACGGCCAGCTCGAGCAAGGTGTCCCAGGCACGGAAATTGAGCAGCACCGCAGTGACCGGATGCTCGACGCCGCTCTGCGCCAGCGCGGCATCGATCTGCGTCGGCACGCTCGGTTGCCGTTCGGCCAGCGGCGCCAGCTGCGGCAAAACCATCAGCAAGAGCGGCAGCAGCACCGCCACCGCGGCCAGACGCCGGTGGCGCGACAGCTGCGGCTCGCTGCCGGCCCGTGGCTGGCGCGCCAGCGCGGCGAACAGCAGCACACCGGTCAGCCCGGCGCCGATGGCGGCCTCGGCCAGCGCCAGATCGGCCGCGCCCAGTCGCGCCCAGACCAGCGCCAGCACCAGGCCGAAGGCGATGAACAGCAACACGCCGGCATACAGCTGGCGCACATGCAGCGCGCCACCGGCCAGACCGAGTAGCAACAGGCCGAGGACCGCATCCAGCAGCCAGTCAGTCATCGCCGTCCTCCTCGTCGGACTGACGGGCCAGCAGCTGACAGGCGGTGGCGCCGGAGGCCAGCACCAGCAGCCAGATCAGCAGCATCTGCGCGACTTCCAGCACGCCGCCGGCGCGCAGCGACAGGCCGGCGACCACCAGGCCGAGGCCGAGGGTGTCGGCCTTGGTCAGCGCGTGCAGGCGACTCAGGGTATCGGGAAAGCGCAGCAGACCGATGCTCCCGGCGGCGAAGAACCCCAGCCCGCCGGCCAGCAGCAGCCAGCTGAAGAAGTCGAGCAGTTCACTCATGGCGGCTACGTCGCAGCAGCTGTACCAGCGCGGCGCTGATCATCGCCGCCAGCAGCGCCAGCACCAGCGCCGCATCGCGCAGTGCCGGCGCGCCCTGCCACTGCGCCAGCACCAGCAGCAGCGCGGCGCCGGTGGTGCCGAACAACTGCACGGCAAGCAGCCGGTCGACCCGTCGCGGACCGAGCAGTACGCGCCACAGGCCGATGATCAGGGTCAGCAGCAGAAGTGCGCAGAACACTGCCATCAAGGCCGCCCCTCCGCGCCCAGCAGCCGCTCCAGGCGCAGTTCCAGTTCGGCCACGGTGGCTTGCCAGGGCAGGCGCTCATCCAGCACGTGCACACGCATCTCGTCGGCATCGACTCGCGACGCCAGGGTCCCGGGCAACAGCCCGACCATCGCCGAGAGCAACAGGCGCACCCGCGGCGACTGGCTGGTGAGCGGATAGGGATGCCACGCCGGCTGCAGCGGACAGCGTGGCTGCAGCGCACGCCGCGCCACATCCCAGCCACCGAGCAGCATGTGCTTGAGAAAGAAGCCGAGAAACGCTGGCAGCGCCGCCAGGCGCATGGCCATCGGGCGCAGGCTGAGCCAGAGGCTCAGCGCCACGGCCAGGGTGATCGTCGGCACACCCAGCACCCAGCCCTGTCCGGCAGCGAACAGCGCCCAGAGTGCGGTATAGAGCAGTGACCAGAAGAGTGCGTCGGTGGCTCCGCGACGCCATACGGCCTGTGTCATCACAACCTCCTTGGCATTCCGATCTTTGTTACAAGTCGAGGCCAAGAGTTCGCCGCTGTCCACCAAACACCGCGAAGAGCCTTGTATCAGCAGATTGCCGTTCGGCCTGGCCAGCGGCGCTGCACCGCCTGTTTCTCCCAGCTGCGGCCCGCGGCAGGATCAGCACAGGTGTCTCAGGAACCAGTCGCCGGCCAGCCGCGCCACCTCCTCCAGCGTGCCGTGCTCCTCGAACAGGTGCGTCGCCCCCGGTACCACCACCAACTGATGCACGCACTGCAGACGGGCAGCAGCGGCACGGTTGAGTTCCAGCACCTCGAGGTCGCCGCTGCCGACAAGGAACAGCGAAGCCGCCTTGACCCGCGCCAGCGATAGATCCGCCAGGTCGACCCGGCCGCCACGCGAAACCACCGCGGCGATGTCCGCCGGCCGCGAGGCGGCGGTGGTCAGTGCCGCGGCGGCGCCGGTGCTGCTGCCGAACAGGCCGATGCGCAGATCGTGCAAGCGCGCATCGCTGCTCAGCTGGTCGACCACGCCGCTGAGGCGCTGGCTGAGCAGCGGGATGTCGAAGCGCAGCTGCCGGGTGATCTCGTCAATGGGCTGCTCGTGCTTGGTGAGCAGATCGAAGAGCAGGGTCGCCAGCCCCATTTCGTTGAAGCAATGCGCCACGCTGCGGTTGCGCGGGCTGTGCCGGCTGCTGCCGCTGCCATGGACGAACACCACCAGGCCGGTGGCCGCGGGCGGCAAGCACAGCTCGCCGTGCAGGCGTGCCTTGCCGAGCGTGAAGCGCATGGGTGTCGCCGCAAGCGCGGTCATGCCACCTGCCCTCCCTGGGTCCACGCGCGCTGCAGCAGCTCTACCACCTGACGGTCGGGGGTCTGCTCGAAATGCTCGTACCAGCGGCCGATGGCATACAGGTCATGGGGTACATGCAGGCAGACGACGCGATCCGCCAATTTTTCCAGCTGCGCGATGCTCTGCGCAGCCGCCACCGGCACCGCAACGGTGATGCGCGCTGCACCCAGCTGACGCACGGCCTGCACCGCGGCGCGCATGGTGGCACCGGTCGCCAGGCCGTCGTCGACCAGAATCACGCCACGTCCGGCGATCAGCGGCGGCTGTCGCTCACCACGATAGGCCTGCTCGCGCCGCTGCAGCTCGTGGGTTTCCTGGGCGATGGTGCCGTCGATCTCTGCTCTGGATGCGTGGGTGTACTGCACGATGTCGTCGTTCATCACCCGCACGCCGCCACCGGCAATGGCGCCCATGGCCAGCTCGCGATTGCCTGGTGTGCCAAGCTTGCGCACGACCAGAATGTCCAGTTCGAGACCCAGCCGCTGTGCCACCTCGAATGCCACCGGCACACCGCCGCGCGGCAGCGCCAGGACCAGGGCGTCGCGCCAGTCGGCATCCTGCACCAGGCGCTCGGCCAGCGCCTCACCTGCCTGGACTCGATCGTAAAAGGGGATCTTGAAGGTCATGGCAGGCTCCTCGGTTTGGCACGGGCTGTATTGGAGTCTGGCTCAAGAATCGAGTGCCGGTACGCCATCTGCGACGAACAACCCGTCTGGCTGACCGGCTTCGAAGGCCACCGATCGGAACGGACGTGGACAAGGTTACAAATTCATTGCCGCCGACTCTCTGACGCCATTAAAGTGCCATCACCGATTGCCAATAACTTGGGTAGACCCGTCGAATGCGCTGCCACTGCACGGCGGCCAATGCCTGGGATGGATGATCAATGACCGAGAAGAACAACAAACCAGCGCCATGGCGTATGCGCAGCACCCTGCTGATGACGGTCAGCCTGCTGTTTCCCTCGACTCCCGTGCACGCGGCCGAACACCTGACGCTGCTGACCTGGGAGGAATACCTCAGCGAAGCGGTGATCGAACGCTGGCAAGCCGAAACCGGGGTCGAGATCAGGCAGATCTACTTCGATAGCGGCGACAAGCGCGACGAAGTCCTCGCCAAGCCCGAGCATCGGATCGATATCGCCCTGACGGAGCTGATCAGCGCCTCGCGCTTTGGCGCCCGCGGCCTGCTGGACCCGATCGACGACAAGCAGCTGCCGACGCTGCGTCATGTCCCGCAACGCTGGCGCAACAGCTGCGGGCGCTACGGCGTGCCCTACCTGTGGGGCACGCTCGGCATCGCCTATCGCAGCGACCGCCTGGAAAGCGCGCCACTATCCTGGAAGGACCTGCTGCAACCGGCTCGCGCCGACGAGCCACACATCATCATGATGGAGGATCACGAGGACATCCTCGCCAGTCCGCTGATCCTGCAGAACCATTCGATCAACACCTCGAACAACGACGAACTCAAGGCCGCCTTCGACCTGCTCATGACCCAGTCCAGCGCCGTGCTGACCTACGAGTACGTGATCACCTCACTGCGCAGCCAGCGCTACCTCGACCAGGCCGACATGGCCCTGGCCTACAGCGGCGACCAGCAGGTGCTCAACGAAGTGGAAGGGGTCGACGGCGAGCCCTGGCGCTACGTGGTGCCCGAAGAGGGCACGCTGCTCTGGGTCGATTGCCTGTCGATACCGACCGGCACCGCGAAGAAGGCGCTGGCGCGGCGCTTCCTCGACTTCCTCCAGCAGCCGGAAATCGCCGCCCTGAATGCCGCCGATCTGGGCGTCGCCACACCGAACGCTGCGGCGCAGGCCCTGCTACCGGCGGATATCCGCGCGGATTCGACCATCTACCCGCCGGAAGCGGTACTGGAGAGAAGCCAGGTCTACGAGACGCGACCGCTGGAGGGCACGCAGACGCGGCGGCGCATCATCAGTGCACTGATCAACGCCCATGACGCTAGGTAAACGCACGCTGCTGGTGATCTTTCCGGTCATTCTGATCATCCAGCTGGTTGCCTCGACCACCGCCTACCTGACCCAGCGCGCCTCGCTGCTGGGGCTGGAGCAGGCGCGCCTGGAGCAGCAGCTCTCGGCGCTGACATCCGCCTACCTGGACTACGAGGCGTTCAATCGCAGCGTGCTCTACTCGATCATGGATAGCGAGGCGCTGCTGCTGTTCCTGCGCGAGTCGGACACCGACTTTCGCAACGACACCCTCGGGCTGCGCATCCAGCAGAGCATCCGCTCGCTCTCCAACACCGAGCTGACCTTCGTTTCCCTCGCCGTCGTGCAGCCCGATGGCAGGCCGGCCTACTACTTCGAAAGCAGCTTGTCGCCATTCGCCTCGATGAATGCGAGCCAGCAGCGTATCGTCAGCGAAGCCAGACGGTCATCGGCATCCGGCAACACCCTCTATGTGGAGCAGGCCGATGACGACCCGCTGCTGATGAACACCGACTTCATCCTGCCGGCCTCCAGCAGCCGACCACTGCCGAGCCAGCGCGCTGAGGCCTTCGCCATTCAGCTGGCGGTGCGCCCGGAGCGCTTCCTCAAGCTCAAGCGCAGCCTGGAAAGCGAATACGGTGCGCCTGTCGAAATCTCCGACGAGCCGTTGCCGGCGGTCGCCGGGTTGTCCGCCGGGGTTTCGCTATCGCGCTCGCTGCATGCACGGCTGACACCGGCGCCACACTACACCGCCGAGCGCCTGCAGACCCTCGGGCTCGCCTTCATCGCCGGCGGTGCGCTGATCTGTCTGATCTCCATCGGCCTGCTGCTGTGGCTGATCCGCCGTTCCATTACCGGCCCCATCAGCCAGCTGGACGACCAGCTCACCGACCTGCTGCTGTGCAAGCGCGACGCGCTCGACGAGCCGACCGATGGCGGCGAGATCGGCCGGCTGACGGTGAACATGAAGACCCTGCACGACCGCAACACCGAAGCGCTGCAACGCATCCGCGAAATATCCTGGGAGGACAGCCTGACCCAGGTCAGCAATCGGGCGCACTTCGGCGTGCTGGCCAATACCATGTACGAGCAGTGCATGCGCACGCACAAGCGGCTGGCACTGCTGTTTCTCGATCTGGACAACTTCAAGCAAGTCAACGATCAATACGGCCACGAGGCCGGCGACGCTCTACTGCGAATCTTCGCCCAGCGTGCCCGCGGCGTGCTCGAACGGCATCGCACCGACTACCCGCAGACGGAAACGGCCCTGGCGCGCCTGTCCGGCGACGAGTTCGCCATCCTGCTGCTGAGCGAAACCGGCGACGGCGGCCTGCAGCAACTGTGCGACGCGCTGCTCGGCCTCTGCCGCGGCGGGTTTCGTCTGGAGGATCGCCTGTATCCGGTCAGCGTCAGCATCGGCACCGCCTGCTACCCGGAAGATGCGGACTCGATCACCCAGTTGCTCACCCGTGCCGACACTGCCATGTACCAGGCCAAGGCCGAGGGCAAGAACACCGCGGTGGCCTTCAGCGGCGAGCTGGAGCGACGCAACGAGCGAATCCGCCTGATCGAAGACCAGCTGCGCGAGCTCGACGGCGACGACCAGCTGCGGCTGGTCTACATGCCGGCGCTCGATCGCGAAGGCGCAGTGGTCAGTTGCGAAGTGCTGCTGCGCTGGCATTCACCGATCCTCGGGACGGTTTCGCCCGGCGAATTCATTCCCATCGCCGAGCGTGCCGGGCTGTTCCCGAAGATCGACAGCTGGGTCATTGATCATGCCCTGGCGGAGTACCCGAAACTGGTGCAGCTGTTCGGCGAAGGGGTGCTGCTGGCGATCAACGTGTCCTCCGCGCAGCTCAACGACGACCGCATCTGCCGCTATCTGGTCGAGCGCGCCGCCCATCACGGCGTCGAGCCGGGCAGGATCGAGATCGAGCTGACCGAAACCTACGCCGCCGAGCTGTGCAAGAACACCATGGAAGTGGTCCAGGCGATTCGCCGCGCGGGCTTCCGCGTCGCCATCGACGACTTCGGCGTCGGCTATACCTCGATCCAGCAGCTGCTCGAGTACCCCGCCGACACCATAAAGCTGGACATGGCGATTATCACCCGGCTGACCCGCCCGGAGATGCAGCAGAGCCTGAGCGCCCTCATCGCCTTCTGCCACGCCCAGGGCAAGCGCGTGAATGCCGAGGGCGTCGACAACATGGAAAAACAGTCGGCACTGCTGCAGGCCGGCTGCGACCTGTTCCAGGGCTACCTGATCTCGCCGCCGCGCTCGCTGGCAGCACTGGAGGACTGGATGGCGGTACGCAACCGCGCCCACGGCGCGCTGCGTCTGGAGCCGCTGCCGCCATCGGCTAGCCCGCTAGCCAACCCGGCAGCAGTCAGCAGCGACTACTAGATGGAATCCTCCTCGGCAGCGCCGGCGGGATTGGCGCGCGTCGACATGGCGAGGATTTCCGGCACCACGTCGCGCGCGAACACATCGTGCAGCCGGCGCAGCTCGGCGAACGGGTCGGGATGATGGTCGACGCGGATATCCCACAGCGGGTATTCCTCGTTATCGACCACATACACCGTTGCCGATGACTCGCCATGGCGATCGCCGCCCTGGGCATCGCCGGCGGCGATCGCCTCCATCAAACGCTCCACCAGCGGCAGGTGTGCGCTGCGCTCATAGGCTTCGCAGGCGGCCTCCAGCACCTCGCGGCCCTTGAGCCGGTTGCCCTGCACGCAGAACTGTTCGCCGGCGATCGAGCCGGCCCAGGGCAGGCACTTCTCCCCGGTCCAGCAGGCCGTGCGGCCCTTGCTGTCGATCACCGCGCACTGGCGCTGGCTCATACAGGGATCGGTGCGCCGCAGCCGCTCCAGCACCTCGGCCGCCGGGCTGAACTGGCGCAGGAAACGCAGGCCGTCGATACCGAGGTACGGATTGATCTGCGCCTGGGTCGCCACCGCCCCGACATGGGCCGCCGCGTGGGTCAGCAACTTGCCCACCGCGGGCATCGCCGTGGCCGCGGCCACGCCGAACTGACCGGTGCGCGGGCAGCGGGCGATGATGGAAAAGGTCATGGGCGTGCTCTCTGGATTTGTCAGGGCTTAGGCCCGGGCCGAGCGGCAAACGTTCAGAGCGGGCGGCTCACTCGGGCAATTCGACACTGACCTTGATCGCCGAATACCAGGCCGTGACCGCGGCGATATCCTCGTCGCTCAGTCCCGAGGCGATGACGCTCATCTGCGGATGCTTGCGTTCACCGGAGCGGAAGGCCTGCAGCTGACGCGCCAGGTACAGCTCGCCGTTGCCGGCCAGGTTCGGCGCATCGGCGACCGTGGCGATGCCATCGATGCCGTGGCACGCGGCGCACATCTTCGCCTTGGCCTTGGCGGCGGTCAGATCCGCCGCCAGGGCCGGAAGGCAGGCGCTGCCCAGCAGCAGTGCCAGCGCCAGGGACAGCCGCCGCTTGAAAACCATCGACATGCAGGAATCCTCGAATGGCGCCAGCCCGCCATGAACGGCAGGCCGGCGCGGCGGCTCACTTGCCCTGGTAGGAGATGCGATAGATGGCGCCAGCGGTGTCGTCGCTGACCAGCAACGAGCCGTCCTTGAGCTGAGCGACATCGACGATGCGGCCGTAGTACTCGCCGGTTTCCTCATCCAGCCAGCCTTCGGCGAAGGGCACCGTCTCGCCGGACGGACCGCTGCCATCGGCCTCGAACGGCGTGAACATCACCCGCGCACCAGCCGGCACGGTGCGGTTCCAGCTGCCGCGCTGAGCGCTGAACAGGCCGCCGCGGTACTGCTCGGGAAACTGCTTGCCGGTATAGAACATCAGGCCCATGTCGGCGGCATGAGCGGTGGTTTCCACTACCGGCGAAGTCAGGCCCTCCGGCGGAGTCTCGTCGGCATATTCGTTGGTGCGCACCTGACCACCGCCGTACCAGGGCATGCCGAACTTCGTTCCTGCCTTGGGCGCATGATTGATTTCGCCCGGTGGCGTATCGTCGCCCATGCCGTCGACCTGATTGTCGGTAAACCACAGCTCCTTGCTGGTCGGGTTATAGGTGATGCCCACGGAGTTGCGCACACCGGTGGCGTAGACCTCGCGTTTGCTGCCGTCGCGCTCCATGCGCACGATGCCGCCGATGCCGTGCTCAGCGTACAGGTCGAGCTTGTCCTTGGGCGGCACGTTGTGTGGCTGGCCGAGGGAGATGGTCAGTTTGTTGTCCGGGCTGATGGCACAGACCCGCGCCCCGTGGTTGTAGCTCTCCTCGTCCTTTGGGATCAGCTCGCCGGTCGGGACCACGATGTCCGCTGCCACGTCCGGCCCCTCGTAGAAGAACTCCGCCGCCGGGAACACCAGCACGCGGTTGTGCTCGGCGACGAACAGAAAGCCGTCCGGGCTGAAGCAGGGGCCGGGCTGGGTGAAGGAAATCGCCGGAGCGAAGCGCTTCACTTCATCGGCCGTGCGGTTCTTGGTGCGGTCGGTGACCGTCCACAGATCGGTCTTGCGGGTGCCGACGAACACCACCCCGCTGGAAGGCCCAACCGCCATGTGACGGGCATCCGGGACTATGGCGTAGAGATCGATGCGAAAACCCTCCGGCAGCTTGATGCGCTTGAGGTTGTCGCGGATGGCGTCGGCGGTGGGTCCATCCTGGGGGATGGTCTTCATGTCCAGCGACTGGCCGGTGGTCTTCATCGAGCGCATGCGCTCCAGTGCTTCATCACTGGTCGGTGCCGCAATCGCAACGGCACAGCTCATCGCGAGCAGGGCGCTCAGGGTCAGGCAGGGAATCTTCATGGCACGCACCTCAGGGCACCGCCGCGTGGGGCGGTCATCTTGTTGTTATGGCGTTCCCGGCGACGAGCTGCGCACCGGGCATGCGGCTAGCTGCCTGCTTCAGCGTAGCGGCCGCCTGGCCATTTACCACTTGAGGTGCCGTGCGGTGTGGATCAACCCTGGCGCAGCGAAAGGCCCTTGAGGAAATTGCGCAGCAGCTGATCGCCGCAGGCGCGGTAGTTGCTGTGGCCGGGCTTGCGGAACAGCGCGCCGAGTTCGGATTTCGACAGCTGCAGGTCGGCGGCATGCAGGATCGCCTGCAGGTCTTCGTCGCGCAGCTCGAAGGCCACTCGCAGTTTTTTCAGGATCTGGTTGTTGCTGACCGGCAGCTCCAGCGGCGGTGCCGGACGGCTTTCGTCCTTGCCGCGCTTGAAGTAGATCAGCCCGTCGAGAAAGCGCGCCATCGCTTCGTCCGCGCATTCCTGATAGCCGTCCTCGTCCTCGCGACTGAGCCAGGCGCGAACCTCGGCATCGTCCACCGTGCAGCCACCCAGGGCGGCAATTTCGGCCATCTGTGCATCACTGGCCTTGAGGGTGTAGCGCAGGCTGCGCAGGACGTCGTTATTGAGCATGTTCGCTCCTCACTGAGAAAAGGCCGGCAGTGTGCGCTTTCGGGCGCCCTGCGGCGAGTCCGATCAACCGTCTTCACGCTCGCCGAGGCGACGGTACAACGTGCGCCGGCCGATGCCGAGCAGGGCCGCGGCGCGGCGCTTGTTGCCGTCCACCAGCTTTAGCACATGCTCGATATAACGCAGCTCCAGCTCCTCCAGAGTCGGTAGCAGCGGGCCATCGCTGAGCTGAGCGAGCAGTTCGGCGCCGGCACTGCGCGCCTTGTCATCACGATAGTCGGCGATGCGGCTGGGCAGGTGCTCCAGCTCGATGCTGCGCCCGTGGCAGAAGGTCACCGCACGCTCGATGGCGTTCTGCAGTTCGCGCACGTTGCCCGGGAACGGATAGCGTCGCAGCTGCGCCAGTGCCGCCGGCGCGATGCCGCGCACCGGCCGCCCGCTGCGCGCGGCAAAGTGGGCGACGAAGCCGGCGGCCAGCAGTTCGAGGTCCTCCTCGCGATCACGCAGCGGCGGCACCTGCAGGATGAAGGTTTCCAGGCGGAAGAACAGGTCCTCGCGGAAGGCCTCACGGCCGGCCTCGGTTTCCAGCGGGCGGTTGCTCGCCGCGATGATGCGTACATCAACGGTCAGCTCGCGCTCGGCACCCACCGGGCGGATCGTGCCCTCCTGCAGCACGCGCAGGAGCTTGGCCTGCAGCGGCAACGGCATCTCGCCGATCTCGTCGAGAAACAGCGTGCCGCCGTCGGCCTGCTGGAAAAGTCCCTTGTGCGCGCGGTTGGCGCCGGTGAAGGCGCCAGAGACATGGCCGAAGAATTCGCTTTCCAGCAATTCGGCCGGCAGCCCGGCGCAGTTGATCGCCAGGAATGGCCCTCTGGCACGTTCGCTTTCCGCATGCACGGCGCGGGCGACCAGCTCCTTGCCGGTGCCGCTCTCGCCGATCACCAGCACCGGCCCCTCGGCGCGGGCAAGCTGGCGGATCTGATCGAACAAACCGCGCATAACCCGGCTACGGCCGAGCATGCCGTGGAAGCGGTCGTCGCTGAGCAGCTGCTGGAAGCGCCGCACCTCGTCGCGCAGGCGTCGCGTCTCCAGCGCACGGGCCACCGCCAGGGCGAAGTGCTCGAGGTCCAGCGGCTTGGTGAGAAATTCGTCGGCGCCTTCCTTGAGCGCCGCCACGGCCTGCTGGATGCTGCCGAACGCGGTGATCACCAGGAATGCCGGCGCCGCCTGCATCGTCCTGACCCGTCGCAACAGCGCCATGCCATCGGCACCGGGCAGGCGCAGATCGCTGACCACCAGCGCCGGCTCCCAGCTTTCCAGCGAGCCGACCGCCTCCTCCGCACTGGCCAGCGCGCGCACCTGCAGGCCGCGGTCTTCCAGCTCCTCGACCAGCAACTGGCGCAGGCTGTCGTCGTCCTCGACCAGCAGGACCCGCTCCTGCGTCACTTCAGTCATGCTCGACCTCCTCGTCGATCAATGGCAATGCGATACGGAAGGCCGCGCCCGGCAGGCTGCCGTCGACCAGTTCGATTCGTCCACCGCACTCGCTGACCACGCCATGGGCAACCGCCAGCCCCAGCCCACTGCCCTCGCCCACCGCTTTGGTGGTGAAAAACGGCTCGAACAGCGCGGCTCGGTTCGACTCGGCAATGCCGGGACCGTCGTCCTCGACCTGCAACATCAGTTCGGCAGCATCGCGCCACCAGCGCAAGCGCACCAATCCGCCAGGGCTGGCCTGGGCGGCATTGCGCAGCAGATTGGTCAGCGCCTGCTCGAAGCGCGGCGGGTCGACCCGGCAGTACAGCGTTTGCGCCGGTGCGTGCAGCTCCAGCCGCACCTGCAGCGCAGCCAGCTCATCGGCCACCGCCGCGGCTGCCGAATGCGCCAGCACCTCGGCGGGCACCTTGCGCAGCGGCGAGCCGGCAGCGCGACCGAAATCCAGCAGCTGGCGGACGATGGCACTGAGCCGCGCCACCTGCTGGCGAATCTGCAACAGGGCGCGGCGATGGGTTTCGCCCAGCTCGTCGTCGCGCAACACGCGCTGCGCCTTGCCGTCGATCACACTCAGCGGGCTGCCCAGCTCATGCGCGACACCTGCCGCCAGCCGTCCCACCGCCGCCAGTTGCTGACTCTGGCGCAGGCGCGCCTGCAACTGCTCCTCGCGGGCCTGCTGCTCGGCCACCTGGCGCTCGGCGGCGGCGATGCTGTCGAGCATCTGGTTCAGGGCGCCGGACAGCACGACGATCTCCTGCGGCCCGCTGCGCGGTGCACGATGCTCGCGCTCGCCGGCCGCAACGCGCTCCATGCTGCGCGCCAGCTGCTGCAGATGCTTGCCCACCGCGGAGCGATGGCCGAGCAGGATCACCACCAGCGCCACCCCGGCGAGCAAGCCGCCGAGGCCCGCGGCGATCAGGCGCAGGCGGCGGATGTCGCGTTCGAAATCGCCCCAGCGCCGGGTCACCTGCAGCAGGCCATTGATCTGCCCGCCACTTTCCTCCAGCGGAACGAAGTAGGAATAAACCGGGCGGCCATTGATGCGCTGATAGGTGCCGGTCAGCTCGCCACCGGCGGTGAGCTGCTGGATCGCCGACTCGTCCTGATCCGGCTCCACCGCACCGGCATAGGCCGCGAGCTTGCCATCGCGATCGTAAACATAGGCGCCATACACGCGACCGACGCCGAGCACCGATTCCAGCACCTGCTGTAGGGTGCGCTCGTGGTTCTTCTCCAGGCTGGCGCTGAGCGGCAGGCGCACCGCCCGCGCGACCAGCTCGACCTCGGCCTGCAGGCGCCGCTCGCTGCTGCGCTCAACGGTCCAGAGCACCACCGAACTGAAGCCGAACATGATCGCCATGAGCGGCACGATGACCTTGAGCAGAAGCGCGCCACGCAGGCTCGCCGGGCGCTGCCAGATTGATACATGTGTCATACCGGCACACTACATGACCTCGCGACGAGGGGCCACCGCGCGCCGATGAAATGGACAATTAGTTATTTATCAATCGGTTATGCGATAGATGAAGACCTGGCACGGCTGCTGCAATGTTGAAGGCGTCTTTAACCGAAGCAGGAATGAACATGACCCAGCACAACGCTCGTCTCGCCTTCGCCGGAATCTTCTCGCTATTCCTCGGCCTGGCTGCCCCCCTTGCATCGGCGCAATCAGCCAACCCGGCCCCCACCGCGCAGCCGGCGGCCGGCGCACAGGCCCAGCAGTTCGGTGAGAAAAAACTGGAAAGCTTCGCCGAGTCGCTCGGCGAGATCATGGAGATCCGCGAGGAATTCACCGGCAAGCTGCAGAAGACCGAAGACGCCGACAAGGCCCGCGATCTTCAGCAGCAAGCCAACGAGAAGATGCTCGGCGTGATCGAGGAAAACGACATCAGCATCGACGAATACAACGCCATCAACGAAGCCGTGCAGACCGACCCGGAACTGCGCAACCGTGTGATCGCAATGATGAAGTAAACCGTTGCTGTAGCGCTGCGTTAAGACACGTTACGCGATGGGTAAAAGCCCCGCTCAGGCAATCCCAGCGGGGCTATTTCGCATCATGCGGCCCGAGCGCGAGTCCTAACTTCGCGCTCGGCTTGCAAAAAGTAGCGGCGCCATATGACGCAGCATCCCCTTGACGAACCACTACTCAAGCTCACCTGGTGTAGCTGAGCGGTGAGGTGGGTCCGCGGTCACCGTATCCTGTCGGTGCGATGCAGATTGCGATTAGGTACCGAGTCGCTGTCCGACAAACCTTCGACCGGCCGACCGTCCTTCGTGACGATCTGACCCTGCTCGTTTCGATGTGTTTCGAGCTTCTCCTGAGGGGTCGGAATACCCATCTGACTTGCCCGCGAGCCGGTGTCATCACGAGGGGTACCCGCCGGCCATTGTGCGACCGCATGCGGTACGGATAGAAAAAGCGTGGCCATCGAAATGGAAGCAAGCAAGTATCTGTTCATGGTGTTCTCCTCTTCCCCTGGGCGGTGAGCCCAGCTCAGGGCGGTGGAGGCTTCTGCCAGGTCAATTACTCGCTGCGCCTACTGGCTTGCAGACGAGCATGGCAATCGGGCCGCCCGCGGAGTATTTACCGGGCACTTGCATGACGACCTCTTCGTTCGGGCTGATCGAAGCAGCGGGTGTAGCCGTCATGGCCGTTTCCTCAGGCAGAGCATGGAATTGGCAGGAGGCGATCTCCGCGCTGCGATTGGTCACCTTGATCGCCGGTACACCACGAAGATCGACCTGTTCAGAGGATGCCGAAGGCACGCCAAGTTCCTCGATTTCCATATTCATGCCATTCAGACGAGTCACGACCATTGGGTCGTCGGCTAGAGCAGGGAGAGCAGACGCGAGGGCAGCGAACGCCAAAATTGGTCTTTTCATCCGGGTTCTCCATTGAGTCTTACTACGTGAGAACGGTTAGGCACCAAGGAGTTCGCTGGCCCGTCAGGTCACGGCGGGCCTGCAATAATTCGCGCCACCTCTCCCCCTCGGCTTGCAGATGCTCGAGCACGGTCCGGAAGCGCAGGCCGTCATCGTCTAACAGCTATGTCTGTAGCGCTGCGTCGTAGCTTGAGCTGCTGAACGCCTTCTGGACCTTGGAATCCACGGCGACCGCGTCACACAAGATGAACATGTCTTGCTCGAAACTCGGCGCTTAAAGACGACGCCAGATCTATTAACTGGCCAGCGCCACACTCGCTAGCCGGGAAAATAGATTCGCGCTTTTCGCTACAAAGCGCCGGCGATTCAACTGCCACCCTCTACAGCAGCAAGACGTGCACGAAAGTCGAAGTAGTGTTCGAGCACCCGCTCCGGCGCCTCGACCTGCGGGTAGTGGCCGATGCCCTCCAGCAGCACCGTGTCGGGCGACGGAATCAGCTCGCGGTAGCGGGCAACCATGTGGGCACCAGAGATCGGATCGGCTGCGCCGTCGATCACTCGCAGCGGCACATTGCAGCGCTGCATGGCCGTAACCCAGCGCTCGCGTTGCCTGATCCGCTCGGGCATGTAGCGGATCAGCCGGTGCATCACCGCCGGTCCGTCGCTCTCCGCGATCAGCCGCCAGTAATCGTCCAGCTCGGCGTCGCTCGGCTGCGTCTGCGCACCGAATACCTTTCCGAAGGTCGCCCCTAGCGAACGCCGCGAAAACAGCCTGCCCAAGAGAAAGCCGAACGGCCCGAGCAGCAGTTTCTGCACCCGTACCGGATGATGGGTTTCCGGGAACAGCCCACCATTAAGGAACACGCAGCTGGTCAGCGCGATGCGCCCTTCGCAATGCCGCGCCAGCAGCTCCTGAGCGACGCTGTCGCCATAGTCATGCGCCAGCACATGGATCGCGCCGTCGATACCCAGCTCCGCCAGCAGCGCCTGCTGCAGATAGGCCTGCTCGATCAGACTGTAGGCGTGCCCGCGCGGCTTGGCCGAATAGCCGAAGCCGAGCATGTCGCAGGCAATCAGCAGATAGCGCGCCGCAAGTGGCTGCCAGACCTTGTGCCAGTCCCAGCTGGCGGTGGGAAATCCATGGATCAGCAGCAGCGGCTCACCTTCGCCAGCCGTCCAGTAGCGGATGCGCCTGCCACCAAAATCGAACTCGCGAGCGCTGGCCCGCCACGTATCCAGTGCTATGCCGTCGGTGCTACTCATTCGTTCTTCTTGTTTTCATGGAGACGAAGCCAGTCTAGCGGGGTGGCGTGGAATGACGACTTGCCGTGCCGGCCAGCTTGGTGGCCCGGCGAGTCAGCTGGGCGCTGCTGGGAGGAAAAAGGGGGGGGCGAATCAATAGTTCTGCATACGCGGAAAACACCGTTACTGCGACGGAACCAAGGTTCGCCCAGTCCCTCTCGGGCGCCTGGAACAGTTACCGCCAGACCGCCATCAGGTCAGTTCAAGGCTGCCCCGCCATGATCCGCGCCACCTCTCCCTCCGCCTGCAGATGCTCGAAGGCGGCCTGGGTGCGCTGTACGGTGTCATCGTCGGTCTGGCGGCTGTAGGCCATGTAGAGCTGCGTCGAGTTGTGCGGGCTGAAGACCTTTTCGACCGTGGCCGGGTCGACGCCGGCCTCGGCGCACAGGGCGAGCATGTCGTGCTCGGGCATCGGCACCAGGTCGACCTGGCCGTTGACCAGGCGCTTGAAGTTGTCGCTGTTGTGCGCACTCACCACGATCTTGCTGAAGCCGTTGGCCTGCAGGTACTGGTGCCGGACGTCGTCGCGCATGACGCCGATCCGGTAGGCCTTGGCCGCCTCCAGGTCCGGCACCCGGATATCGTCCCGCTCGCTGAGTTTGTAGAAGTGGTAGTCGATGCGCATGATCTCGCCGACCCAGCGGAACAGCGCTTCGCGTTCGGAGGTGCGTGCGATCAGGTAGATCAGTACGCCGGGCTCGCGCAGGGCCATGTCATACGCCCGCGCCCACGGGTAGAGGCTGACCTGGTAGTCGTTGAGGCCGGCGCGCTGCAGGGTGGCCTCGACGACCCGGCTCGCCGTGCCGGCTACCTTGCCGTTCTCGAGGTAGCTGTAGGCGGTGTCTTCGGTCACCACGCGCAGCGGACCGGCGTTGGCCGTGGTGGTGCCGAGCAACGCAAGGAAGAAAGCGGTCCAGGCAAACGGATGCATCATGCAGTCCTCATGCGATCAGGCGGAAATGCAGTTGCGCCCGTGGGTCTTGGCCCGATAGAGGGCCTCGTCCGCGCGGTGCAGCAGTTGGTCGAATTGGTCCATGGTGTCCGGATCGAGCACGGCCAGGCCGATGCTGAAGGTCACGTAGGGTGAAACGGCGGAAGCCTCGTGGGGCAACTCGCGCTCGGCCAGGCGTTGCTGCAGGCGCACCGCCGCCCGCCGCGCGGCCTCGGCATCGACGCCGGGCAGCAGCACGACGAATTCCTCGCCGCCAAGCCGCGCGACCACCTCGCCGGCGCGGGCGAACACGGACTGCAACGTGTCGGCGACCATTCGCAGGCACTGGTCGCCCTGGGCGTGGCCGTAGTGGTCGTTGTAGCGCTTGAAGAAATCCACGTCGCACATCAGCACCGCCAGCGGCTGGTCCTGACGCAGGGCACGGCGGAATTCGACTTCCTTGATCTCGTCGAACTGCCGCCGGTTGGCCAGTCCGGTAAGCGGATCGCTGCGCGACAGCTCTTCCAGTTGCACATTGGCGGCGCGCAGTTCGGCAGTGCGCTCTTCAACCAGCTCGGCAAGGCGGTCCCGGTGTGCGGCCAGGGCCAGCTCATCCTGGTGCTGGCGCTCGAGATAGGCCGAGAGTTTCGCCTGCAGGCTGTTGACGCCGCCTTCCAGCAGGCTCAGCTCGTCGTGCCGCTTCGGCGAACGATCAAGGCGCAGGCTGCGATCGAGGTTATCCGGCGTCAGCCGCGTCAGGTGACGGGCAATGCGCCGCACATGCAGGGTGACCGTGCGGTTGAACATCCACATGATCAGCCCGGCCAGCAACAGCGACTGGATGACCTGGGTGATGACGATGTCGTAGACCTCGGCAAGCATGCGCTCCCAGAGCAGTTCTTCATTGCCTTCGAGCACCAGCTCGCCCACCGTCTCACTGGCGCCGGCGTAGGGTTCGTAGCTCAACTGATGCTGCAGGCGCGGCGCGCGGTGCTCGGCCGGCTGCTCACCCCGTTGCCGCTGAACCAGTTCCGGCTCGCGGCCGGCGCGGATGATCCGCAGCTCGACGCGGCCGATGGGCGCGGCCTGCACCACGCTGTCGAGCTGCGAATGCAGGGAATCACTGTCCATTTCCCAGATCGCCTTGGACAGGGTGCTGCGGAACACCTGATCGATCAGTGCCAACTCGGCGTTCATCTCCGCCAGGTTGTTCTGCCAGGCGGTCCAGGTCCGCAGCCCGACGGTGGCGAGGGTGAACAGCAGGCAGAAACCGAGGGTGGCCAGCACCAGCCGGCGGCCGAGCGAACCCACCGGCCGCGGCACCGACTCGCTGATCGTGGTGGTTGAGTCGTCGTTCATTTCAGCCATTTCGCGACAATCGCGTCGTAGCGCCCATCGGCCCGCACGCGAGCCAGCGCCTGGCGGAAGCGCTCGACGACTTCATCCGGCGTGTCGCGACTGAACGCCATGCACAGGCCATTCGCACCGCCAAGGTCGTCCAGGCTCAGCTGCGGCACCGCCGCCTCGTTCGGATCGCCACTGGCCTGACGCACCAGGTAATGGGCATTGAGTTCGTTGGATATCCACAGATCCACCCGCCCCGCCTTGAGCTTCTGGTAGTTGTGCTCGTACTTGTTGCTCGACTGCAGGTTGCGGCCGACGGCGAAGCCCTTGTCGATCAGATACTGCTCGCCGACATCCGCCTTGACCGTGGCGATCTGGTATTGCCGGGCATCGTCCAGGGTTTTCAAGTCGAACTCGGTGCCGGGCAGCGAGAACAGGAACCAGCGGGTCGGCGCGATCACCCCGACCCACTTGAACAAGGGCTCGCGCTGCAGCGTGCGGGCGATGGAATAGATCAGCACGTTCTCGTTGTTCAAGGCGATGTCATAGGCACGGGCCCAGGGCATGGAACGGATGCGCACGTCCTCGCCGGCCTCCTCCAGTACCGCCTTCACCACCTCGGTGCCCATGCCGGTCAGCTCGCCATCGACGGTCATGTTGTAGGGCGGCAGCTCTTCGGTGACCGCGGTTATGACGTGCCCCGCCATCGCACCGGGCGCCCAGCACAGCACCAGGGCGGGCAACAGCCTGCAAAGGCGAGCCAGCGACGTTTTCATGAGGCAGTCCCCCACGGCGCATGCACCGGGCAACGAATCGAAGCGTGACGTCGAAGAGCAGCAGTTGCTCGTCGAGCGATGCTTCTTTTTCGGCGCTCGGCCGGGAAACTTCAACCACTGATCCGCAGCGACAGGCTAACGGTGCGGCAAACCGACGAATGGCCGGAGCCGATCAGGCAACGGACGCGGCAACAAATCCTGCCCGACTCAGCCCCAGCCAGTTCAAACCCGCGCCCGCACCTGCCGCGGGCTGATGCCGAACTGGCGTTTGAACGCCGTGGCGAAGTTGGCCGGACTGTTGTAGCCGGCGCGCCAGGCGGCCTCGTTGACGCTGGCACCTTCACGCTCCAATGCCTCCCGCGCCAGGTGCAGCCGGCGGGCACGCTGGTACTCGAACACGGTCATTCCCTTGAACAGGCGAAACTGCCGCTGCAGCGTGGTGGCATTGACGCCCACCTCCCGGGCGATGCCCTCCAGCGTCCAGTCGTCGGCCTCACCGCTGTCGAGGAGCGCGAGGAGGCGTTGCAGACGGCGGTACTCCTGCGGGCGCAGGCCCTGTTCCGCCGACGCCGAGCCATCACCCAGGCTGATCAATGCTTCGCAGGCGATGTCCAGTGCGCGGCTTTCCAGGTACAGGCCCTGAAGCAGCGGGTCATAGCCGGGCGGGTTGAGCATCTGCTCGGCCAGGGTCAGCAGCCGCGCCGAGGGCTTCCAGATGCGCGGCGTCAGATGACTGTCCATGAAGCGGCGGATCGCGCCATCACTCGAGTCGACGCCCTCCCCGCGCCCTTCGAACCAGTCCGGCGTCAGGCTCACCACCAGCTTGCGGATATGACTGCCGCGGCGCGCCTGGCGGCGGAACAGCACGGGCTCGTTCATCGAAACCGCCACACCCTCGGGGGCCCGCTGCGACGCCGACTGACCGAGCGTCAGCGACAGATCGCCATAGCTGACCCGGCTCTGGCCCTGCAGAAAGAGCACGAACGATACCCGCGGACCAACCACGTTTTCGGTGACGAAATCCTGCAGCTCTTCGCAATCGGACCAGTGCAGCGACAGGCCATCCCGCAGCTGCGCCCACTTCACCCGGCCGTAGAGCAGGCGGTCGTCATCCTCGTTGGGCAGGCGCAGCCCCGGCCTGCTCATGGCCGGCAACTCATCGCCACGAATGATGTGATCAGCTTGATTCATGCGGCGCTGCGCCTCGAACTGACGGGATTGCAAAGCAAATGTTCGGCCCCGCAAAGGTTCGCGAAGCGGCTGGGTGGCAGACTACGCGCCGACATCTTTTGATGCAAATCATTATCATTAAGTAGCGCGAACGTTTGCCAACACGTCGCCGCCGCTGCGACAGGAGCCGCCCATGGACAGAATTCTCCGCACCTCAAGCCTCAGGCCATTGCTGCTCGCCGGCCTGCTCGCCCCATTTCCGTTGAGCGCCCTGGCGCAGAGTGTCGCCGCCCAGGCCGAACCGGCGCAGCTGGAGAGCATCACCGTAGAAGGCAACCGCCTGTACGACATGCCGTCTTCGGAGCAAAGCGGCGGCTACACCGTGCCGGCCGCCACCGTCGGCACCAAGACGCCGGCCGAACTGCGCGACATCCCGCAGTCGATCAGCGTGTACACCAGCGATTACATCCGCGACCGCCAGTTCGTGAACCTGGATGACCTGGCCAAGTACTCCACCGGCCTGCGCACCCTGAGCAACGACAGCGGGCGCTCGTCGATCTATGCGCGCGGCTACGAGTACGACGAATTCAACATCGATGGCCTGCCCGCGCCGATGGCCAGCATCAACGGCACGCTGCCGTCGCTGTCGCCGTTCGATCGGGTCGAGGTCATGCGCGGGCCGTCCGGGCTGTTCAACAGCACCAGCGAGATGGGCGGCATCGTCAACATGGTGCGCAAGCGCCCGACCCGCGAATTCCAGGGCAGCCTGACCGGGCGCTACGGCAGCTGGGACACCCATTACCTGGAAGCCGACCTGTCCGGCCCGCTCGACGAGCAGGGGCGCGTGCGCGGCCGTACGGTGATCTCCCGCGCCGACACCAACGGCGAGGTCGACTACAACGCCAACACCAGCGAGAGCTTCTATGGCGCACTGGACATCGACCTGTCCGACGCCACCGTCATGTCTTTCGGGCTGATTCACCAGACCAAGGACATCCTTCCGCACAACGGCTATCCGGCCGCCATCGACGGCAGCCTGGAAGACTTCAGCCGCTCGACCTACCTGGGCGCCGACTGGGAAGATTTCGACAGCCGCGGCACCGACGTCGTCGCCGAGCTGACCCATCGCTTCGACAATGGCGGCTACGGTCGCGTGGCGGTGCGCGGCTCCAGGCGCGCGACCGATTACCTCTATGCCTTCACCGCGCGCAACGTCAACAGCGGCGCGACCAGCCTGGCCTACACCGCCCGCGATCTGGAGCAGGACACCCTCGCCGTCGATGCCAACTACAGCCAGCCGTTCGAGCTGCTCGGGCAGGTCAGCGAGTTCGTCATCGGCAGCGATTTCAAACGCTACGAGACCGAGTATGCGGACGCCCGCGGCAATCTCGGCGCCATCGACGTCGCCAGCTACCAGCCGGGCGACACCAGCAAGCCGAACGTCACCTTCGGCACACCGACCGAAACCGATGAGCGCGAAGCCGGCCTCTACGCCAAGCTGACCTTCCGCCCGATCCAGCGCCTGGCGCTGATCGGCGGCGCGCGGGTCAGCAGCTTCGAAGGCGAGAACAGCAGCGCCACGCAGGATGTGCGCGAGTCCGGCTATGTCACGCCCTACGGCGGCCTGGTGTTCGATCTGGATGACCAGCACTCCCTCTACGCCAGCTACTCGCAGGTATTCAAGCCGCAGAGCGAGGCCGGTGCCGACGGCCGCATCATCGACCCGCGCGAAGGCGAACAGTACGAGGTGGGCATCAAGGGCAGCTATTTCGGCGGCGACCTCAATGCGCGCATCACCGCCTTCCAGCTCACCGACGAGAACCGCGCGGCCGGCGCCATCGATGACAGCGGCACGCCGATCAGCGGCGTCTACGAGGCCACCGGCAAGACCCGCATCCGCGGTGGCGATCTGGAAATCAGCGGCTACCTGACCCCCGACTGGGAAGTGCTGGCCGGCTACACCTACATGAAGACCGAGAACCTGGCCGGTGACGACAACGCGCTCTTCGCGCTGATGCCCCAGCACCAGGCCTCGCTGTGGACCAAGTACACCCTGCCCGGCGGTGCCCTGCGCGGCCTGGGGATCGGTGGTGGCGTGACCGCGATGAGCGACTACTACATCGAACGCGCCAGCAGCCCGCGCCTCAGCGCACCAGGATATGCAGTGGTGGATGCCAAGCTGTCCTACCCGATCACCGACAAGCTGACCGGCACCTTCGACGTGAACAACCTGCTCGACCGCAAATACGTTTCGCGGGTTGGCAGCGTCGGCACCTTCAACTTCTACGGCCCGTCGCGCAGCTTCACGGTGGGCGCCCGTTACGAGTTCTGATCCACCTGGCCGCCTGCGCCCGTAGGCGTCGGCGGCTGACTTCCGGAGATCACCATGCCCCAGTTTCACGCCCAGGTGGCGACACCCCGCGCGTCACGCAACATGATGCGGCTGTGCAAACACTTCGCGCACAAGGCCGAAGTCCAGCTGGACGAACGTCAGGCGCAGGTCGAATTCGCCTTCGGCCAGTGCCTGATGCTCGCCGATGACGAGCGACTGCTGATCGACTGCCAGGCCGAGGCCGGCGAGGCGGAAAAGCGCCTGCGCTTCGTCATCGACGACCACCTCCATCGCTTCTCGGGCGAGGAAGCACTGAAGGTGAACTGGTTGGACGGGCCACTGCCGCCACGCCACAGGCAGGCCGAGCCATGAAAGGTGCCCTGCTCGCCCTGCTGGCCGGCCTGGGGCTTGCCGCCGCACAGGCACACGCCGTGGAAGAAGCCGGCTGGCAGCCGGTTCAGCTGCCGCACAGCAGCCAGCGTGACCTGCATTCGCAACGCACTGGCAAGGACTACCGCATCTTCGTCTCGGAGCCGCGACACGCGCCACCGCCGGGTGGCTATCCGGTGCTCTATGCGCTGGATGGCAACGCCCTGTTTCCGGGGCTGGCGATCCAGGCCCAGGCGCTGGAGGATCGGCCTGACCCTAATCTTCGCGATTCGGTACTGGTGGTTGGCATCGGCTACCCCGGCGAGGCCCTGTACGACTTCAAGGCGCGTGCCGAGGATTACACGCCCAAAGCCGACGATCGCCAGCGCCTGCCGGGCCGCGAACCGCCGCCATCGGGCGGTGCCGATGACTTTCTGGCCTTTATCGAGCACGAACTCAAACCACTGATCGCCAAGCGCTACCAGGTAGACGCCCGACGGCAGACCCTGTTCGGCCATTCCTACGGCGGTCTGTTCACCCTCTACACACTGTTCACCAAGCCGCAGGCATTTCAGGGCTATGTGGCCGCCAGTCCGTCGATCTGGTGGTACAAGGGCTACGTCGAACGCACGCTCGAAGCGTTCGAACGGCAGCTCGTGGACCAACCTGTCGCCGCGCGCCTGCTGGTCACGGCTGGCGGTGCCGAAGAGCCCGCGGCGGATGCCGCCATGGACGACCCGCGCCAGCGCCATATGGCCGAGCGGCGCATGGTCGGCAATGCCCGGGATCTGGTCGACCGCCTGCAGCGGCTGTCCAGCCACGGCCTGCACAGCGAATTCCAGCTGTTTCCGGGAGCCAACCACGGCACCAACGCCGCACACAGCTCGGTCGTGGCACTGGCGTTAGCGGCCGCGATCGGGCGCCAGCCATCCCGCGATCAGGACGACTGAGGATGACGAAAGCGACGAGAACCGACCGGTCAGCCGGCCAGGGCAAGTGCAGGCAAATGCCCGGTGCTAGAGTCGGCGCTGCCTTTTCCATCACTGGAGACACCATGCGTCCTCTTTTCAATGCCCTGCTGCTGGCCCTGCCACTCTCGCTCTCGTCACTGGCCTTTGCCGCCGAATCGCCTGCCGGCCGCTGGCAGACCATCGACGACGAAACCGGCAAGCCCAAGTCCATCGTCGAAATCCAGCAGGCCGCTGACGGCACGCTGAGCGGCAAGGTCGCCGAAATCCTGAAATCGGATCACGGGCCGAACCCGGTCTGCAGCGAATGCGACGGCGAGCGCAAGGATCAGCCCATCACCGGCATGACCATTCTCTGGGACCTCAAGCCGGACGGCGAACAGGCCTGGAGCGACGGCACCATCCTCGACCCGGCCAAGGGCAAGACCTACCGCGCCAAGGCCAGGCTGGTCGAAGGCGGCGACAAGCTGGAGGTCCGCGGCTACATCGGCATCGAGGCGCTGGGCCGTACGCAGACCTGGATTCGCCAGTAACCTCGCTCGGCATCCGAGAGCCGGACCGCCGGCCGGCTCCCGGACTGCACGGTGGCGCCAGGCCAGGGTCGAACCCTGCATGCACTCACCTGCCCTGCGCCTCCTGCACCCATCGAGTCCCCGCCCTCGCCGCGCACTCTGCCTGGCGATGCTGTTCCTTCTCTGCCCGCTGGCAGTCGCCGATACCCGGCTGACTGCCGTACTCGCGCAGGCCGAGCGCCTGGAGCAGCTGCAAACCCTGATCATCGCCCAGCGTGGCGAGATCCTTGCCGAGCGCGGTTACCACGGCCATCGCACGACCACGCCGAGCAACATCAAGTCCGCATCCAAATCGGTGATTTCCGCACTGGTCGGCATCGCCATCGACAAGGGCGTCATCGAGAGCGTCGAGCAGCCCATTGCGGAGCTGCTGCCAGCCGACCTGCCGAGCAAGCCCGATCCACGTCTGCAGCAGGTGACGGTTGGCAATCTGCTGAGCATGCAGGCCGGGCTAGGCTCCACCTCCGGGCGCAACTACGGCGCCTGGGTGGCGAGTCGCAACTGGGTTCGTGCGGCACTGGCACGACCGTTCGAGGCCGACCCCGGCACGGCGATGATCTATTCGACGGGCTCCAGCCATCTGCTCTCGGCAAGCCTTACGCGCCGCACCGGCAAATCCACATTGCAGCTGGCGCGACAGTGGCTGGCGCCACTCGACGGCTTCACCATCAGCGCCTGGACGCGCGACCCGCAGGGCATCTACCTGGGCGGCAACGAGATGGCGATGACGCCACGCTCGCTGCTGGCCTTCGGCGAGCTCTACCGCCGCGCTGGGCTCAGCGCATCCGGCGAGCGATTGCTGTCGCAGGACTGGATAGACGCGTCCTGGACACCCCGCACCCGCTCGCGCTACACCGGGCACGGCTACGGCTATGGCTGGTTCATCACCGAGCTGGGCGGAGAAGCGGTGCGCTATGGCTGGGGCTATGGCGGGCAGATGATCTACGTGGTGCCGAGCCTCGAGATGACGGTGGTGATGACCTCCAACACCCAGCAGCCCTCCAGCGGCGCCATGGGGCATCGCGACGCGCTGCACCGGCTGCTCGGCGAGATCATCGGCGCGTTGCATGCAGCAGGCACCCGTCCCTAACCCTGCACCAGCCTTTGCAACGCGGCGCGGTCCAGGCAGCGATAGCGAAACGAGGGCCGGCCGATCTGCCCGTAGTGAAAGGATTCTTCCAGCAGCTGTGCATCACTCAGATGCTTGAGGTACTTGCGCACCGACACGCGCGACATGCCGGTGGCCGGCAGCAGGGTTTCGCTGGTGAAGCTGTCCTCGTCCAGCGCCAGGATCGCCTGCGCCACCTGCGCCAGCGATGCCGGTGTCAGCCCCTTGGGCAGGTCGCCGGGGCGGCGCAGGTCGGTGGCGGGCCCTTGGCTGAACAGCCGGTCGATATCGCCCTGGCCGAGCTGATCCGGCAGGCGGGACAGCGCCTCGCGGGCACGGCGGCAGGCCTCGACCGCATCGCGGAAGCGCTCGAAACTGAACGGTTTGACCAGGTAATCCCGCGCGCCGAGACGTTGCGCCGCGCGCACGGTCTCGATCTCCGAAGCGGCGGTGATCAGCACGGCATCGGTGTTGCGGTCCTGCGCGCGCAGATGGCGCAGTACCTCCAGCCCGGAGCGGTTGCGCAGGTAGACGTCGAGCAGCAGCAGGTCCACCGCCTCGCGCTCCAGCAGTTCGAGCGCGGTCGGCACGCTCTCGCACTGGCCGACCAGCTCGACCCCCTCGAGCCGGGCCAGGTAATCGACGTTCAGGCGCATGACCATCGGGTCGTCCTCGACGATCAGCACGCGCATGACTGCTTTCATGATTCGACGTCTCCCGCGGCGCTCCGATAGGGCAATTCAACCTCGAACAGGCTGCCACGACCGGCCTCGGAATACACCGCCAGGCTACCGCCCCAGGCTTCGACCTGCTCCTGCACCGCGGCCAGGCCGATGCCACGCCGCTCGCCCTTGGTGGATACGCCGCGCTGGAAGATCTGCTCGCGCACTGCGGCTTCGATTCCGCCACCGCTGTCCTGCACGTGCAGCGAGAGCAGCGCTTCGTCGTAGTCCAGCGTCAGGTTGACCCGTCGCTCGTCCTCTTCGGCCACCGCTTCGAAGGCGTTTTCCAGCAGGTTGCCGAGGATGGTCACCAGGCCATGGATCTGCTCGGGCGCGGCGGCAGGCACCGGGTGCTCGACATCCACCTGAAAGAGGATGCCGCGCTCGCGGGCCTCGCTCTGCTTGCCGAGCAGAAAGCCCGCCAGCACCGGCTCGCCAATCCCCTCGACCAGGGACGTCGCCGGCGCCAGCTGGTGATCGGCAAGGTCGCGCAGATAGGCGCGTAGGGCATCCAGATCACCCATCTGTGCCAGGCCGAGCAGCACGTGCAGCTTGTTCTTGAATTCGTGGGTCGCCGCCCGCAACGCTTCGGCATAGCGGCTGACACCGGTCAGCTGCTCGGCTAGCGCGTTGACTTCGCTCTTGTCGCGGAAGGTCGCGATGGCACCGATCACCCGGCCCTGATGACGGATCGGCGCACGATTGGCGAGGATCGCCCGACCGTTGAGGCTGAACTCACGATCCCGCTGCTCCGTCGCGCTGGCCAGCACCTCGGGCAGGCCACTGTTGGGCAGGTATTCGGCGATCGGCCGGCCCAGCGGTGGTTTGCCGAGGCCGGTGCTGGCCAGCAGGCGCTCGGCGGCGGGGTTGACCAGGGTGATGCGCGCCTGGTCGTCAACCGCCAGAACGCCTTCGCGCACCGAGGCCAGCATCGCCTGACGCTCCTCCACCAGCCAGGTGATCTCGTAGGGTTCCAGCCCCAGCAGCACGCGCTTGATATAGCGTGCCAGCATGTGCGCACCCAGGGCGGTGACCAGCATCAACGCCAGTACACCGAGCACCACGCCACGCTGATGAGCCTTGAGCAGTTCGCCGAGCGAAGCCAGGGTGACCCCCACCGAGACGGCACCGAGCACCGCTCCCTCGTCGTTCAGCACCGGAGCGAAACCGCGAATACTGCGCCCCAGGCTGCCATCGGCACGCGAGGCATAGGTCTCGCCGGCCAGCGCCTGGCCTTCGTCGTCACCGCGAAAGGCCTGGCCGATGCGGGCCGGCTCCGGGTGCGTCAGGCGCAGGGCGCGCGGGTTCATCACCACGATGAAGTCCACGCCCAGGCGCTGGCGCAGGCCATCAATGTCCCGTTGCAACGGATTATCGGGACTGAAGTCGACATCCGGGCTGGCCAGCGCTCGCTGCACGTCGGCGCGTGCGGCCACGCTCTGCGCCAGGTTGGTCACCCGCGAAGCCTGCCCCTCTTCGAGGGTGTCCTGCAGCTGCACGTTGAACAGCCAGAGGGCGAGCGCCAGCGCCAGCACCACCATGACGGCGACCAGCAGCGAGATCAGCGTATTCAGGCGCAAGCGCACAGCCATCACTCCAGTGCATGAGCGGACGCTCGACGCGCCGCGCTAGAGGGCCGGATCGAGCCAGCCCTGTGCTCCAGGGTCAAGCTCGGCTCCACTTTTTTTAGTTTCGTAATGGTTTTTTAACTTCGCCAAACATTGGCCGCGAAGCATCTCTGCTTAAGGTAGCCCCGGCGTGGTTGTCCGACCGCGCATTCGCAAACATCACCCGTACGTGCGCCGCCTGGCCGCCACGTTCGAAGGAGTACAACAATGAATCGGACCACGCTGAGCGCTGCCGTGCCTGAAGGCAGCCCGAACATTCCCCTGCTGTCCCAACGCATCTTCAACCTGCCGTTGCCTCTGTTCGCCATCGCCTTGCTCGTCATGGCCGCCGCCATCGCTACCGACACGCTGCCCAGCGGCATGATCGGCGCGCTGCTGGTGATGATGCTGCTCGGCGAGCTGCTTGGCTTCGCCGGTGACCGACTACCGATCATCAAGACCTACCTCGGCGGCGGCGCGATCCTGGCGCTGTTCGGCGCCGCGGCGATGGTCTATTTCGGCTGGCTGCCGGCAGCCGTGGCCGATGACGTCGCCAGCTTCATGAAGGGCGGCGGCTTTCTCGACTTCTATATCGCCGCGCTGATCACCGGCAGCATCCTCGGCATGGACGCCAAGGTGCTGGTCAAGGTCGGCTCGCGCTATGCGTTGCCGCTGCTCTGCTCGGTGCTGTTCGCCGCGCTGTTCGCCATGGCCGTGGGCGCGCTGCTGGGTTTCTCGCCGCAGGATGCGGTGGTGGTCATCGCCATGCCAATCATGGGCGGCGGCATGGGCGCCGGCGCGGTACCGATGAGCCAGATCTACGAGCAGCTGCTCGGCCAGCCGGCCAGCTACTACATCTCGATCCTGGTGCCGGCCCTGGCGCTGGGCAACGTCTTCGCGATCATCATCGCCGGGCTGCTCAATGGCCTCGGCAACCGCTATCCATCGCTGACCGGCAACGGCCAGATGATGCCCGGCGTGGACGTCAACGAGAAGGAAGGGCCTATCACACTGCCGGCGCTGGGCGTCGGTCTGGTCGCGGCGCTGAGCTTCTTCGTCGCCGGGCAGATTCTCGGCGAGTTCGTGCCGCTGCATCCCTACGCCCTGATGATCGTGCTGGTGGCGCTGCTCAAGGTGAGCAACCTGGTGCCCGAGTCGATCAACGACGCCGCCTCCCAGTGGTTCCGCTTCGTCGCGCGCAACTGGACGTTCGCCCTGCTGTTCGGCATCGGCGTGGCCTTCACCGACCTCGGTCAGGTGATCGACGCCATCTCGCTGACCTATGTGCTGATCGTTTTCGCCGTGGTCGCCGGTGCGGCATTCGGCGCGGGCCTGGTAGGCAAACTGGTGGGCTTCTACCCGATTGAATCGGCGATCACCGCCGGGCTGTGCATGGCCAACATGGGCGGCACCGGTGATGTCGCGGTATTGTCCGCCGCGCGTCGCATGTCGCTGATGCCCTTCGCACAGATATCCTCGCGCCTGGGCGGCGCGCTGATCCTGCTGATCTCCAGCGTGGTGGTGCCGCTGTTCTTTACCTGAGCGACGGTGATCCTGGAATGAAAAAGCCCCGGCCTTGCGGTCGGGGCTTTTTTGTTCGGCGAACGGGCTGCGTCAACCGCGGAAGTAGTTGACCCGCCGATTCAGCTCCTCGGCCAGCATGGTCAGGTCCTGGCTGGAGGACGCCACCTGATTCGATGCAGCGGAACTGGCGACAGTCGAGTCGTGGATGCGCGTGACGCTCTGGTTGACCTCTTCCGCCACCGCGCTCTGCTCCTCGGAAGCCGTCGCGATCTGCGCGTTCATCTCGTTGATCGAGCCCACTTCCTGACGAATCTTGGTCAGCGCATTTTCCGCCTGCAGCGTCTGTTCGACGGTCTGCTGCGCCAGCAGCTTGCTCGACTGCATTACCTCCACCGCCCTGCCAGCGCCAGCCTGCAGCGAGGCGATCATCTCGCTGATCTCGCTGGACGACAGCTGCGTGCGGTTGGCCAGCGAGCGCACCTCGTCGGCCACCACCGCGAAACCACGGCCATGCTCGCCGGCACGGGCCGCCTCGATGGCGGCGTTGAGCACGAGCAGGTTGGTCTGCTCGGCGATAGCGGTGATGACCTGCAGAATCTTCTCGATGTCGCCGCTTTGCGCCGAGACCTGGTTGACGGTTTCGGTCGCGCTCTCCAGCACCTTGGCCAGGTTATGGATGGAAATGGCCGTCTCGCCGACGATCCGCGTACCGGTCTCGACCTGCTCGTCGGCGCTCTTCGCCGCAGCCGCGGCACGGGCGGCGAAGCTCGCCACTTCGTTCACCGTCGTCGCCATCTGGTTGATCGCCGTGGCAACCTGCTCAGCCTCGGCCGACTGGTGCTGGATCTGCTGATTGCTGTTCGCCGATGAGGTACGCAATTCACCCGAGGCGACGCCGACGCCATCGGCGGCCGCGCGCACCTCGGCGATGATCGAGGTCAGCCGGCTGGCCATCTTCGCCGTCGCACCCATGACGCTGTCTGGGTATGGCGTGACGATCAGCTGACCCAGATCGCCATTGGCCAGGTTGCCGATCACGCGCGCCACCTCGTCGGGCTCGGCACCGAGGGTCGAACGCAGCTTGCGAATGATCACCACGGCGATGGCCACACCCAGCAGAACCGCCACACCGGTCACCGCGACGATGAGCGCGAGGAAGCCGCTGGCGGTTTCGCGGACCACGGTCACGTCCTGATTGATGCTCGCTTCCTGGTGATCGATGAACGCATTGATCAGCCGCAGCCACTCGCTATAGGCCCCGGCGACGTTTTCCAGGAGGAATTCGTAGGCGCGCCCCGAGCCCTCGCTGAAGCGCAGTTCGACCAACTGCTGGGTCAGCGCGTTGGTCTTCGCCTCGATGGTCTCGATCTACAGCATCAGCTGCTTTTCCACGGCATCGGCGGAGGGCTGCGCAAGCATCGCCTTCATCGGCTGCGCCGAATCGGTGTACAGCTGCGCCAGCCGCTCGATCTCCGCCACCTGCTCACGGGCGAACGCCGGATCGGCCGCACTGACGGCGTCCCGCACGGCAATCGCACGATCGTGCACGCTGCCGCGGAAGTTGATCGCATAGCGTTGCTTCAGGCCGGCCTGCGAGCTGATCTGGCTCATGCTGCGGTCGATGACGTCGACTTTGAGCGCACTAACCACGGCGACCGCCACCATAAGCGCCAGGATCACCAGAAACCCCAGGCCCAGGCGCATGGATACCGACATCTGCTTGTTCATCGAACACTCCTCTAGCCAGACTGCGAGGCAGCCATTCAGTCAGTCGTTGAAGCTCCGAGCGATACTCAGAGCGAGGCAAAACTTGTACAACATAATGTCACCGTGACATTCCTTGTACAAGTTTTATCGACGAACTGCCGGCCGAAAGCGGCGGAATAAGAGCGCTCCAGTGTTCGCAGTGAAATATCGCAGGCTCAAATACGCTGCTTGCAGAGGTCTTGTACAATTTTTCTGAAATCGCCCACCGGCCAGTGTGACAACTGTCCCGATCACCACACCGGAGCACCGGTCCCGGCAATCGCCAGACAGCAAAAAGGCGCCCGAAGGCGCCTTTCTGTTGTCTCGCAACGGTGTCAGACCTTGCTGCGCTCGAAGCGCTTGCGGTCGTTCTCGTTGAGGTACTTCTTGCGCAGGCGGATCGACTTCGGCGTCACTTCCACCAGCTCGTCGTCGGCGATGAATTCCAGCGCCTGCTCGAGGGTGAACTTGATCGGCGGAACCAGGGCGATGACTTCGTCCTTGCCGGAAGCGCGCATGTTGTCGAGCTTCTTGCCCTTGGTGGGGTTGAGCACCAGGTCGTTGTCACGGCTGTTGATGCCGCACAGCTGGCCTTCGTAGATCTCGTCGCCCGGCGCCAGGAACAGCTTGCCGCGTGCCTGCAGGGTTTCCAGCGAGTAGGTCAGCGCGGTACCGGTGGCCATCGAGACCAGCACGCCGTTCTGGCGGTTGGTCACTTCGCCGGCCTTGATCGGGCCGTAGTGGCTGAAGGTCGAGGTCAGGATGCCCGAGCCGGAAGTCAGGGTCAGGAAGTTGTTACGGAAGCCGATCAGGCCACGCGCCGGGATGGTGTATTCCAGGCGTACACGGCCCTTGCCATCCGGAACCATGTTGCTCAGGTCGCCCTTGCGCAGGCCCATCTGCTCCATCACCGGCCCCTGGTGCTGCTCCTCGATGTCGATGGTGACGTTCTCGTACGGTTCCTGCTTCTCGCCGGCCTCGTTCTCGATGATCACCACTTCCGGACGGCCTACGGCCAGCTCGAAGCCTTCACGACGCATGGTTTCGATCAGTACCGACAGGTGCAGCTCGCCACGACCGGAAACCTTGAACTTCTCGGGGCTGTCGCCCGGCTCGACGCGCAGGGCGACGTTGTGCAGCAGTTCCTTCTCCAGACGGTCCTTGATGTTGCGGCTGGTGACGAACTTGCCTTCCTTGCCAGCGAACGGCGAGTCGTTGACCTGGAAGGTCATGCTCACGGTCGGCTGGTCGACGGTCAGCGGCGGCAGGGCCTCGACGGCGTTCTGGTCGCACAGGGTGTCGGAGATGTACAGCTCATCCATGCCGGATACGCAGACGATGTCACCGGCTTCGGCTTCCTGCACTTCAACGCGCTGCAGACCGGAGTGGCCCATGATCTTCAGAATGCGGCCGTTGCGCTTCTTGCCGTCGGCGCCGATGGCGGTGACCGGGCTGTTGGCCTTGATGGTGCCGCGAGCGATGCGGCCGATGCCGATCACGCCGAGGAAGCTGTTGTAGTCCAGCTGCGAGATCTGCATCTGGAACGGACCGTCGAGGTCGACCTTCGGGGCCGGAACGTGGTCGATGATGGCCTGGAACAGCGCATCCATGTTGTCGTCCATCTTCTCGTGGTCCATGCCGGCGATGCCGTTCAGGGCACTGGCGTAGACGATCGGGAAGTCCAGCTGCTCGTCGGTGGCGCCGAGGTTGTCGAACAGGTCGAAGATCTGGTCGATGACCCAGTCAGGACGCGCGCCCGGACGGTCGATCTTGTTCACCACGACGATCGGACGCAGGCCGGCCTTGAACGCCTTCTGGGTCACGAAGCGGGTCTGCGGCATGGGGCCGTCCTGGGCGTCTACCACCAGCAGTACGGAGTCGACCATGCTCATCACGCGCTCGACTTCACCGCCGAAGTCGGCGTGGCCGGGGGTGTCGACGATGTTGATGTTGTAGCCGTTCCACTTCAGCGCGGTGTTCTTCGCCAGGATGGTGATGCCGCGTTCCTTTTCCTGGTCGTTGGAGTCCATCACGCGCTCGTTTTCCAGCTCCTTGCGATCCAGGGTACCGGACAGACGCAGCAGCTTGTCGACGAGGGTGGTCTTGCCATGGTCGACGTGGGCGATGATGGCGATGTTGCGTAGATTCTCGATCACTGATTCTTTTCTCTGTAGATAGCTTCGAGCTGAGGCTGGAAGCTGGAAAAAGTCCGGACGAAGACAGTCTGTCCGAGGGTTGTACGGCCTGGCCTTGCGATCAGTGCCGGTCGGGAGGGCGGTGGCGGATGCTGCCGCCAAGCAGCCCCGGCTGTTTCACCGATGAGTCAGGCCGGACGATAGACGCGTACATTGACATGCCCCTCGCTCAGCAGATGGTGAGCATGCAGGCGGCTCATGACACCTTTGTCGCAATACAGCAGGTACTGGCGGTTTTCATCCAGCTCCTTGAATCGGTTGTTCAGTGCATAGAACGGTAGCGTCTGCACTTCGATGCCCGGCAGCTCGAGCGGTTCGTCCTCGGCGCTGTCGGGGTGACGAATGTCGAGGATGACCTGGCCAGCACTCGGCTCGACGACTTCTTCCACCTGCAAATCCTGGCCCAGCTCGTCGATCACGCGGTCGATGGCGACCTGGCGGGCATTCGCCAGCGCACGCTCCAGGATAGCCATGTCGAACTGCTTTTCTTCGTGCTCTATACGATAGCGCTTGGCCTTGGTGGTCGGGTTCACCGAGATCACGCCGCAGTACTCGGGCATGTTCTTGGCAAACTCGGCGGTGCCGATCTCGAAGGCGGTGTCGATGATGTCCTGCTTGTGGCTGGCGATCAGCGGGCGCAGCACCAGCATGTCGGTGGCCGAGTCGATTACCGAGAGATTCGGCAGGGTCTGGCTGGAGACCTGCGAGATCGCCTCGCCGGTGACCAGCGCGTCGATGTGCAGGCGCTCGGCGATCTGCGTCGAGACGCGCAGCATCATGCGCTTGAGGACGACGCCCATCTGGCTGTTGTCGACCTTCTGCAGGATCTCACCGACCACTTCCTCGAACGGCACGCTGATGAACAGCACACGGTGCGAGCTGCCGTACTTCTTCCACAGGTAGTGGGCAACTTCCATCACGCCCAGCTCGTGGGCACGCCCGCCGAGATTGAAGAAGCAGAAATGCGTCATCAGCCCGCGGCGCATCATCTGATAGGCGGCGACGGTGGAATCGAAACCACCGGACATCAATACCAGGGTCTGCTCCAGCGCACCCAGCGGGTAGCCGCCGATGCCGTCATGCTGCTCGTGCACGACGAACAGGCGCTGGTCGCGGATCTCCATGCGCACTTCGACTTCCGGTGTTTTCAGCGAAATACCGGCGGCGCCGCACTGCTGACGCAGCTGGCTGCCAACGTGGCGCTCGACGTCCATGGAACTGAACGGATGCTTGCCGGCACGCTTGCAGCGCACGGCGAAGATCTTGCCCGGCAGGCGCTCGGCGTAGTGCGCCTTGCATTTGGCGACGATGTCGTCGAGATCGCCCAGCGGGTACTCGTGCACTTCCAGGCAATGGGCGATGCCGGGCGTGCAGCGCAGGCGCTCGATCATCTCGCGCAGCAGCTTCGGCTCGCTGCGCGCGGTTTCCACCTCGATGTTGTCCCACACGCCCTCGACCCGCAGGTCGGGATCGAGCTCGCGCAGCACGGTGCGGATGTTCTTCGCCAATTGACGAATGAAGCCCTTGCGCACCGGTGGGCTCTTGATGGTGATTTCGGGGAAAACCTTGACGATCAGCTTCATGGAAACAGCGCGGGCGCCGACGTGGCAGGAAAAGAGGGGCGCGGAGTATAGCGGAAACTGCTCAACATTTAATCGCTTTCTTCAAATGCCGCAGAACGCACCAAAATAATGCAACTTATCGTCAAGCCGCACCAATACCGCGCACCAATTCATCGCCACAGCTACGCTGTGAGGCGCGCAAAGGCTGCGGCAGCGCTGTCAGCGGCCTGCAGTCCCAAGAAGGAGCACTGGCATGCAATTTGCTCTCTTGTGAGGCAGGTCGCCTTGGCGGAACATCGCCGCCCGGCTTCACCCTGATTCGGAAGCTCACTGTCACGCTTCCACCACTTGGAGAACACCATGTCGAAGTCGCTTCAACTGATCAAAGATTACGATGTGAAGTGGATTGATCTGCGCTTCACCGATACCAAAGGCAAGCAGCACCACGTCACCGTTCCGGCTCGTGATGCCCAGGATGAAGACTTCTTCGAGCACGGCAAGATGTTCGACGGTTCTTCCATCCATGGCTGGAAAGGCATCGAAGCCTCCGACATGATCCTGATGCCGGTCGATGAAACCGCCGTGCTGGACCCGTTCACCGAAGAGCCGACTCTGATCCTGGTCTGCGACATCGTCGAGCCGAGCACCATGCAGGGCTACGACCGCGACCCGCGCTCCATCGCCAAGCGCGCCGAAGAGTTCCTGAAAGGCACCGGCATCGGTGACACCGTATTCGTCGGCCCGGAGCCGGAGTTCTTCATCTTCGACCAGGTCAAGTTCAAGTCGGACATCTCCGGCTCGATGTTCAAGATCTACTCCGAGCAGGGCTCCTGGATGACCGACCAGGACGTCGAAGGCGGCAACAAGGGCCACCGCCCGGCCGTCAAGGGCGGCTACTTCCCGGTTCCGCCGTGCGATCACGACCACGAAATCCGTACCGCCATGTGCAACGCCATGGAAGAAATGGGCCTGGTAGTCGAGGTTCACCACCACGAAGTGGCGACTGCCGGTCAGAACGAGATCGGCGTGAAGTTCAACACCCTGGTTGCCAAGGCTGATGAAGTTCAGACCCTGAAGTACTGCGTACACAACGTCGCCGACGCCTATGGCAAGACCGCGACCTTCATGCCGAAGCCGCTGTATGGCGACAACGGTTCGGGTATGCACGTACACATGTCCATCTCCAAGGATGGCAAGAACACCTTCGCTGGCGAAGGCTATGCCGGCCTGTCCGAGACCGCCCTGTACTTCATCGGCGGCATCATCAAGCACGGCAAGGCGCTGAACGGTTTCACCAACCCGTCGACCAACTCCTACAAGCGTCTGGTCCCGGGCTTCGAAGCACCGGTCATGCTGGCCTACTCGGCCCGCAACCGTTCCGCCTCGATCCGTATTCCGTACGTTTCCAGCCCGAAAGCCCGTCGTATCGAAGCGCGCTTCCCAGACCCGGCTGCCAACCCGTACCTGTGCTTCGCTGCGCTGCTGATGGCTGGCCTGGACGGCATCCAGAACAAGATCCACCCTGGCGATGCAGCCGACAAGAACCTGTACGACCTGCCGCCGGAAGAAGGCAAGCTGATCCCGCAGGTGTGCGGCAGCCTGAAGGAAGCCCTGGAAGAGCTGGACAAGGGCCGCGCGTTCCTGACCAAGGGCGGCGTGTTCTCCGACGAGTTCATCGATGCCTACATCGAGCTGAAGTCCGAGGAAGAGATCAAGGTGCGCACCTTCGTGCACCCGCTGGAATACGACCTGTACTACAGCGTCTGATCCAGCTCACGTGACAGGAAGGCCACCCTCGGGTGGCCTTCTTCGTTTCTGCAGTCCGGCGGCGGTTCGTGCAGCTTGTCACGCCTCGCAAATCCCACCGATCGCACTTGCCTGCAACTCGGCGCAGTGCAAGGCTTCGGCAGTCCAACTCCGCGGAGCCTCCCATGCGTAGCGCACTGTTCAGCCTGCTGTTCATTCTCAGCCTTCCGGCCTTCGCCGAGATCTACAAGTACACCGATGCACAAGGCAATACGGTGTTCACCAATCAGCCACCGGAGGGTGTCCAGGCCGATACCGTCGACCTGCCGCCAGCCAATACGGTAAATATCCGCACGCCCGAACCGCCGCCACCGCTGCCGGACAGCCAGCAGACGCAGTCGACCCCTTACCAGACACTGATGCTGAGCGGGATTCCCGATGAAGAAGCCCTGCGCGCCAACAACGGCACCTTCGTCGTCAGCGCGCTGCTGGAGCCGCCGCTACGACCCGGCCACAGCTTGCGCTTCGTGCTGGACGGCATTCCCCAGGCTGCCGCCAGTGCCGCAACCTCGCTGCAACTGAACAATGTCGAGCGGGGCGAGCATCGCCTGCACGTCGAGGTACTGAGCGGCGAGAAGGTCATCCAGCGCAGCCAGCCGGAGCTGTTCACTGTGCAACGGGTGAATACCTCCAGCCCGGCATTGCGTCCGAAGCCTCCGAGGCCTGCTCCTTGATCATCCTGCGGCAGACCCTGGCCGTCGCACTGCTGGCGGCCGCCCTGCCCTGCTTCGCCGGTGTCTACTCCTATGTCGACGCCGAGGGCAATCGGGTCTTCACCGATCGCCCGGCCGGCGAGGCGGCCGAAGAAGTACACCTCAAGCCGTCCAACAGCATGCCTGCGCCGCCGATGCCGGCCGCACGCCCTACGGAGCCGGCAGCACCGAAAGCCGCGAGCATCATCTATCAGTTGCACATCCTCAGCCCGACGGCGGACGAAGCGATCCGCAACAACGCCGGCAATGTCAGCGTCACCGTGCAGGCCGAACCGACGCTACACCCCGGCCACGCCTATCAGGTACTGCTCGATGACCAGCCGTTCGGAGCACCCGGCGAACAGACTTCCTTCGCCTTGAGTAACGTCGATCGTGGCACCCATCAGCTGGCGCTGGCTGTCGTGGATGAACAGGAGCGCGTCCTGCAACGCACCGCGAACCAGCCCTTTCACCTGATCCGCACCTCGCTGGCCCAGCGGCGCATGGTCAATCCTTGCCAGAAGGCCGATTACGGCGCTCGCCCGGAATGCCCGCTAAAGGACAAGCCGGTGGAAAAACGCGACATTCCCTTCGTGCCCTTTCTATGATCATGGGGTGCACCTGTTTGGTGCGCCCATCAGGTGAGCGGATCGCTCGTCACCAATTTGGGTCACCGGACAGCCCGTAGGGCTGCAGCATCAAGCCGATCCGCGCCGCAATGGCGCGTTTGGTTTGGTTCTTGCATTTCCTGCCTGAACTTCCGGACGCAGACCAGCCATGATCAACGAAGCCCTGCAACGCCTGCTGATCGAGAATCTGACTACCGCGACGCTGTTGCTCAACTCGCGCCTGCGCCTGGAGTACATGAACCCGGCTGCCGAAATGCTGCTGGCCGTCAGCGGCCAACGCAGCCACGGACAGTTCATCAGCGAGCTGTTCACCGAGTCGCCGGAAGCCCTGGCGGCCCTGCGCCAGGCAGTTGAAGAAGCCCATCCGTTCACCAAGCGCGAAGCCACCCTGACCTCCGCCACCGGCCAGACACTGACCGTGGACTACGCGGTGACCCCGGTACTGACCCGGCAGGAAACCATGCTGTTGCTGGAAGTGCTGCCGCGCGACCGCCTGCTGCGCATCACCAAGGAAGAGGCCCAGCTGTCCAAGCAGGAAACCACCAAGATGCTGGTGCGCGGCCTGGCCCACGAGATCAAGAATCCGCTGGGCGGCATTCGCGGTGCGGCACAACTGCTGGCCCGCGAGCTACCCGAAGAACACCTGAAGGACTACACCGAAGTCATCATCGAGGAGGCCGACCGCCTGCGTAATCTGGTCGACCGCATGCTCGGCTCTAACAAGCTGCCGTCACTGTCGATGACCAACATTCACGAAGTGCTCGAACATGTCGCCAGCCTGATCGAGGCGGAATGCCAGGGAAGCATCATTTTGGTGCGCGATTACGACCCAAGCATTCCCGAAGTCCTGATGGACCGCGAACAGATGATCCAGGCCGTGCTCAATATCATGCGCAACGCCATGCAGGCACTGGCCGGGCAGAACGAGCTGGGCCTCGGCCGTCTCACCCTGCGCACCCGCACACTGCGGCAGTTCACCATCGGCCATATACGTCATCGCCTGGTGACACGCATCGAGATCATCGACAACGGCCCGGGGATTCCCGCCGAACTGCAGAACACGCTCTTCTACCCGATGGTCAGCGGCCGCCCGGACGGAACCGGCCTGGGCCTTGCCATCACCCAGAACATCATCAGTCAGCACCAGGGTCTGATCGAATGCGAGAGCCATCCTGGCCACACCGTGTTCTCGATCTTCCTACCGCTGGAACAAGGAGCCACATCAGCATGAGCCGAAGCGAAAACGTCTGGATCGTCGACGACGACCGCTCCATCCGCTGGGTCCTGGAAAAGGCCCTGCAACAGGAAGGCATGGCCACGCAGAGCTTCGACAGCGCCGACGGTGTGCTGGCCCGCCTCGCCCGCCAGCAGCCGGATGTGATCATCTCCGACATCCGCATGCCCGGCCTCAGCGGTCTGGACATGCTCTCGCAGATCCGCGAGCAGTACCCTCGCCTGCCGGTGATCATCATGACCGCGCATTCGGATCTGGACAGCGCGGTGGCCTCCTACCAGGGCGGCGCCTTCGAATACCTGCCCAAGCCGTTCGACGTCGACGACGCCGTCTCGCTGGTCAAGCGTGCCAATCAGCACGCGCAGGAGCAGCAGAACCAGCAGGAACCGGCCAACCGCCACCACACCCCGGAGATCATCGGCGAAGCGCCGGCGATGCAGGAGGTGTTCCGCGCCATCGGCCGGCTCAGCCATTCCAACATCACCGTACTGATCAACGGTGAGTCCGGCACCGGCAAGGAGCTGGTGGCCCATGCCCTGCACCGCCACAGCCCGCGTTCGGCGTCGCCATTCATCGCGCTGAACATGGCGGCTATCCCCAAGGATCTGATGGAGTCGGAGCTGTTCGGCCACGAGAAAGGCGCCTTCACCGGTGCGGCCAACCAGCGCCGCGGGCGCTTCGAGCAGGCCGACGGCGGCACCCTGTTTCTCGACGAGATCGGCGACATGCCGGCCGATACGCAGACCCGTCTGCTGCGCGTGCTGGCCGATGGCGAGTTCTACCGGGTCGGCGGCCACACGCCGGTGCGGGTCGACGTGCGCATCATCGCCGCGACGCATCAGGACCTGGAAACCCTGGTGCAGGCGGGCAAGTTCCGCGAGGACCTGTTCCACCGTCTGAACGTCATCCGCATCCACATTCCGCGGCTGTCCGATCGCCGCGAGGACATCCCGGCGCTCGCCGAGCACTTCCTCGCCAGCGCCGCGCAGGAGCTCTCGGTGGAAACCAAGGTGCTCAAGCCGGAAACCAAGGAATACCTGCAGCACCTGCCCTGGCCGGGCAACGTGCGCCAGCTGGAGAACACCTGCCGCTGGATCACGGTGATGGCATCCGGCCGTGAAGTGCATGTCGACGACCTGCCGCCGGAGCTGCTCAACCAGCAGGCCGAGGCGCAGCCGGCGCACAACTGGGAACAGGCGCTGCGCAACTGGTCTGATCAGGCCCTGGCGCGCGGCCAGAGCAACCTGCTCGACGAGGCGGTGCCAGCCTTCGAACGCATCATGATCGAGACCGCGCTCAAGCACACCGCCGGTCGCCGCCGCGACGCCGCGCTGCTGCTCGGCTGGGGTCGCAACACCCTGACGCGCAAGATCAAGGAGCTGGGCATGCGCGTCGATGGCAGCGATGACGATGACGGCGACGATAGCTGAGCGCGGCTGACACCGCATCGAGCGTAACGATGAACCCCGCACTTGGCGGGGTTCATCTTTTTTAGCGCCCTGCCAAGGGCGTCACCTGGATCATGGCTGCTTGTCGGCCGCCACCTGCACGGCGATACGCCAGCCACCATCGTGGCGTTCACCGTGCCATTGCCCCAGCAGCCGCCTTGCGGCCACCAGATGCAGCAACAGGCCTTTCCCGGTCCGCTGCACGCGCCAGGCCACTGGCATGCCGTCGATCTGCAGTTGTCCGGATTGCGGCTCGCCTTCGGCCTGGAACAGCAGGGCGAACGCCCCTTCTAGATGCTCGTCATATACCTCGGGTTCGCGGTCGAACTGCAACGAAAGGCCTTGCGGCTGCACCTCCACGAGTTCCAGTTGCACCGGCCCGGGCGCGGTGAGCCGGCCGATCATCAGCCCCACCAGCAGCCCGATCAGCACCAGCGAACCGAAAAAGGTCCGGCGTATGCGGCGCATCGGGTCCTGCGCCCCGGTAGAATGCCGCCGGTCTTCAACCTCGGTGCTGCGCATGTTTCACGTGATCCTGTTCCAACCGGAAATTCCGCCCAATACCGGCAACATTATCAGGCTCTGCGCCAATACCGGCTGTCACCTGCACCTGATCGAGCCGCTGGGTTACGAGCTGGACGACAAGCGCCTGCGCCGCGCCGGCCTCGACTACCACGAGTACGCCACGCTGGAGCGCCACGCCGACCTGCCGAGCTGCCTCGCGCGGATCGGCATCGACGCCGCAAACGCGGACGGCCCGCGGCTGTTCGCATTCACCACAAAGGGTTCGCAGCCCTTTCACGAAGTCAGCTATCGGCGCGGCGATGCGCTGCTGTTCGGCCCGGAGAGCCGCGGCCTGCCGCCGGAGATCCGCGACGCACTGCCCAACGAGCAACGCCTGCGCCTGCCGATGCGCCCCGACAGCCGCAGCCTGAACCTGTCCAACACCGTGGCCGTCGCAGTGTACGAGGCCTGGCGCCAGCACGGCTTCGCCATGGAGTGAGCGGTACAACCTTGTGACAAAGGGTCCTGAACGATCCGCCGCGGTCCCCGTCGTAAACAGACAAGCTCCCTTGGCAGCAGGAGAAACGACGTGTCCCAGACCAAGTTCAGGCCCTACCACGCGCCCGCGGGCGGCTGGGGATCAGCCTACTCCGTCGCCAACATCCTGCTGCGTGAGCGCGTTTCGCCGGCCGGTATCGGTCTGCTGCTCAAGCAGAACAAACCTATCGACGGTTTCGCCTGTGTCAGTTGCGCCTGGGCCAAGCCGCATCCGTCACGACTACTGTCCTTCTGCGAAAACGGCGCCAAGGCGACTGCGTGGGAAACCACGTCGCTGCGCTGCGGCCCGGAATTCTTTGCCAGGCACAGCGTCAGCGAGCTGCTCAACTGGAGCGACTATGATCTCGAGCAGCAGGGCCGGCTGACCCATCCGCTGCGCTACGACGCCGCCAGCGATCACTATCAGCCGGTCAGCTGGGATGAGGCTTTCGCCGAGATCAGTGCCGAGCTCAAGGCCATGGCCGATCCCGATCAGGTGGTGTTCTACATGTCCGGCCGCGCGGCGCTGGAAACGGCCTACATGTATGGCCTGCTGGCGCGGCTGTACGGCACCAACAACCTGCCGGACAGCTCCAATATGTGCCACGAGAGCACCTCGGTGGCGTTGCCGGAGAGCATCGGCGTGCCGGTGGCGACCGTCACCCTGAACGACTTCGAACACACCGACGGGCTGTTCTTCTTCGGCCACAACACCGGCACCTCCAGCCCGCGGATGCTGCATCAGTTGCAGGAAGCCCGTGAGCGCGGCGCGCAGATTGTCACCTTCAACCCGCTGCGCGAGCGCGGTCTGGAGCGCTTCGTCAATCCACAGTCGCCGCGCGAAATGCTCACACCGGACAGCACGGTGATCAGCACCCAGTATCACCAGCTCGCCATCGGCGGCGACATGGCCGCCATCGCCGGCATGTGCAAGGCGCTGTTCGAAATGGACGACCAGGCCGTCGCCGAGGGTCGCAAGCGCGTGCTCGACGTGGACTTCATCGAGCAGCACACCCATGGCTTCGAGGATTTCGAACAGCGCATCCGCAGCTACAGCTGGGCGCAGCTGGAACGCCGTTCGGGGCTCAGCCGCGCCGCGCTGGAAGCGGCAGCGACCGTCTATGCGCGCTGCGAACGGGTGATCGCCCCTTATGGCATGGGCCTGACCCAGCACCGCTACGGCGTGCAGACCATCCAGATGCTGGTCAACCTGCTGCTGTTGCGCGGCAACATCGGCAAGGAAGGCGCAGGCATCCTGCCGGTGCGCGGCCACTCCAACGTGCAGGGCCAGCGCACCGTCGGCATCACCGAAAAGGCGGCAAAGGTGCCGGCGGACAACCTGCGCCGGCAGTTCGGCTTCGAGCCGCCAAGCGATGACGGCGTGAACACCGTGGAGGCTTGCGAGGGCATTCTCGACGGCAGCATCCGCGGTTTCATCGGCCTGGGCGGCAACTTCGTCCGCGCCATTCCCGACACCCTGCAGATGGAGCCGGCCTGGCGCAGGCTGCGGCTGTCGGTCCAGGTGTCGACCAAGCTCAATCGCAACCACCTGATCACCGGCGAGGTGTCCTACATCCTGCCCTGCCTGGGGCGCACCGAGATCGACCGTCAGGCCACCGGCGAGCAGCGTCACACCACCGAGGACAGCACCGGCTGCATCCGCGCCTGGCGCGGCGCCGCAGAACCCGCTGGCGAACTGCTGCTGTCGGAGCCGGCAATCATCGCGCGGCTGGCCAAGGCCACACTGACACCCAACCCGATGCTGGACTGGGACGCCTGGGTCGCGGACTACAGCCTGATACGCGACGCCATTGCCGAGAGCTACCCGGAGATCTTCCACGACTTCAACGTGCGCATGATGGAGCCCGGCGGCTTTCATCGCCCGCTTGGCGCCAGCGAGCGACGCTGGGATACCGAGTCCGGCAAGGCCAACTTCATCAACCCGCCATCGCTGGTTGCCGACCCCGACACCGAAGATGACGGCCACGAGCAGCACGACGTGCTGCAGATGATGACGCTGCGCAGCAACGACCAGTTCAACACCACCGTCTACGGCTACGACGACCGCTTCCGCGGCATCCATGGCACCCGCGCGGTGATCCTGATGAACCGCAACGACATCGTCCGCCTCGGCCTGGCCGAAGGCGACCGCATCGAGGCGATCACCGTGGTCGACGATGGCGTGCACCGCGCGGTCAGCCCGTTGCGGGTCACGCCGTACGATATCCCCGAAGGCTGCTGCGCCGGTTACTACCCGGAATGCAATGCCCTGCTGCCGGTCTGGCACCATGCCGAACGCAGCAAGGTGCCGGCGGCCAAGTCGATTCCGGTGCGCCTGCGCAAGCTGATCGCCGCGTCGGTTGCCGGCGACGTGCCGCGCCAGCCCAGTCGCCCGCAGCGCAGCGAACAACCTGGGCCGGCCTAGCGCCTCGTGCAGAACCACGGCTGTCGATGAACCTCGCCGACAGCCGTTGAAAAGCCGGCAGCAGTCCCCCATATCAACCGCATTCGGGCATTCATCGCCCCGCAGTGTGGAGATTTTCCTTTGACCACCATCGTTTCAGTACGCCGCAACGGCAAAGTCGTCATGGGCGGCGACGGCCAGGTTTCCCTGGGCAACACCGTCATGAAAGGCAACGCCAAGAAGGTCCGCCGCCTCTATCACGGCCAGGTTCTGGCGGGCTTCGCCGGCGCCACCGCCGACGCCTTCACCCTCTTCGAACGCTTCGAAGGGCAGCTGGAGAAACATCAGGGTCACCTGGTCCGCGCCGCCGTCGAGCTGGCCAAGGACTGGCGTACCGACCGCTCCCTGAGTCGCCTGGAAGCCATGCTGGCGGTGGCCAACAAGTACGCCTCGCTGATCATCACCGGCAATGGCGACGTGGTGCAGCCCGAGGACGACCTGATCGCCATGGGCTCCGGCGGCGGCTTCGCCCAGGCCGCGGCCAAGGCCCTGCTACTCAAGGCCGGCGCCGATATGTCGGCCCAGGAAATCGCCGAGACGGCGCTGAACATCGCCGGCAGCATCTGCGTGTTCACCAACCAGAATCTGACCATAGAGGAGCTGGACAGCGCGATCTGACAGGCCGATTAAAAACTAGCTGCGTTGGCAATAATGCGTTGCCCGCCTCGCCTAGGTTTTTCAAGCTGCCTGCTCGTTCCCTGCCCAGCTCCCGGAGTATCGAAAAAATGTCCATGACGCCCCGCGAGATCGTCCACGAACTCAACCGCCACATCATCGGCCAGGACGACGCCAAGCGCGCCGTGGCCATCGCCCTGCGCAATCGCTGGCGCCGCATGCAGCTGCCGGCCGAGCTGCGCCAGGAAGTCACCCCGAAGAACATCCTGATGATCGGCCCGACCGGCGTCGGCAAGACCGAGATCGCCCGCCGCCTGGCCAAGCTCGCCAATGCGCCCTTCCTGAAAGTGGAAGCGACCAAGTTCACCGAGGTCGGCTATGTCGGCCGTGACGTCGAATCGATCATCCGCGACCTGGCCGATGCAGCCTTGAAAATGCTGCGCGAGCAGGAGGTGCACAAGATGCGCCACCGCGCCGAGGACGCCGCCGAGGAACGCATTCTCGACGCCCTGCTGCCGCCGGCACGTCCGGTGGGCTTCTCCGAGGAGCCAATGCAGCCGAGCGATTCCAACACCCGCCAGCTGTTCCGCAAGCGCCTGCGCGAAGGCCAGCTGGATGACAAGGAAATCGACATCGAGGTCGCCGAAAGCCCGGCCGGCGTGGAAATCATGGCACCGCCCGGCATGGAGGAGATGACCAACCAGCTGCAGAACCTCTTCGCCAACATGGGCAAGGGCAAGAAGAAGAGCCGCAAGCTGAGGATCAAGGAAGCCTTCAAGCTGATCCGCGACGAAGAAGCCGCGCGCCTGGTCAACGAAGAAAACCTCAAGGCCCGCGCTCTGGAAGCGGTCGAGCAGCACGGCATCGTCTTCATCGACGAGATCGACAAGGTCGCCAAGCGTGGCAACACCAGCGGCGCCGATGTCTCCCGCGAGGGCGTGCAGCGCGACCTGCTGCCGCTGATCGAAGGCTGCACGGTCAACACAAAACTCGGCATGGTCAAGACCGACCATATCCTCTTCATCGCTTCCGGCGCCTTCCACCTGTCCAAGCCCAGCGACCTGGTGCCGGAACTGCAGGGTCGCCTGCCGATCCGTGTCGAGCTCAAGGCGCTGTCACCGGAAGACTTCGAGCGCATCCTCACCGAGCCGCACGCGGCGCTCACCGAGCAGTACCGCGAGCTGCTGAAGACCGAAGGCCTGCACGTCGAATTCCTCGAAGATGGCATCAAACGCATCGCCGAGATCGCCTGGCAGGTCAACGAAAAGACCGAGAACATCGGTGCGCGTCGCCTGCACACGCTGCTCGAGCGCCTGCTGGAGGAGGTTTCCTTCAGCGCTGCCGATATCGCCGCCAAACAGGACGGCGAGGCGATCCGCATCGACGCTGCCTACGTCAACGAGCATCTCGGCGAGCTGGCGCAGGACGAAGACCTGTTGCGCTACATCCTCTAACCGTCGCGGCCGTGGCAATCGCCACGGCCGGTTCTTCCGGAGCGTTGCATGCGCATCCCCACCGCAATCAAGCTGCACAAGGCGTCGAAAACCCTGGAGCTGGAATATGGCAGCGACGAGCGCCATGTGCTGTCCGCCGAATTCCTGCGCGTGCATTCACCCTCGGCCGAGGTGCAGGGCCACGGTAATCCGGTGCTGCAGACCGGCAAGCTGAACGTAGGCCTGGAGCAGATCGAACCGGCCGGCCAGTACGCGCTGAAGCTGACCTTCAGCGACGGCCATGACAGCGGCCTGTTCACCTGGGATTACCTGGAGCGCCTGGCGCTGAATCAGCAGACGTTGTGGGAGGAATATCTCGCGGCACTGGCGGCCGCCGGCAAGTCACGCGACCCAAATGAATCGGTCGTCAAGCTGATGTTGTGAGGGCGAACCCGTAGGGTGGATCACGCTTCACCGATCCACCGGGTGACGATCCACCGGGTGGCGGCCCACCGATTAGAGCCGCGGTGGATGTAAAAAGCGACACTCACCCTACGCCCGGCACATTATCGAGGCGCCCGCTAGGCTGACCGCCAGCTTAGGCCAGCGCCTTGTCCAGCGCTCGCTCGATCTGACCCTGAATGCTGCTGCCCATGGCCGAGAGCAGCAGGCCGAGGTTGAGCAGGACCTTCACGCTGTCCTCGTAGACTTCGATACGCCCATCCGCGCCGCTGCGCTTGACTGCCAGCACATCGCCCTGCCACTGACAGCTCACACCGAACTCGCGAGCCAGGCGTGCAGCCAGTTCGTCGGCCTTCTCGCGTGCGGCCTCGCGGCCAAGATTGTGGGTACGTTCGACGATGATCTGGGCCATGAGGACTCCTGGCTGCGCCCGAAAAGGCGCGCACTATAGCAAAGCGGCGCCGTCGATCGCCTGGCCGCCCCGCCTGCTCATGCCAGTGAACCCTCTGTCCCCCAGGCCCGTCCCCGCCAGCGCCATCCTGCGACATGTCGTCGCTAGCCCTTTTGCCCGCGACCGCCAGCTCGACGCTTATCAGCCGCCTATTTAGGTTTAGAATGCCGGGCACATTCTTTCCGGCGAAAGTGACATGACCGACCCTCGCAAAGCGCATGACGCAGAACCGACCACCCATTTCGGCTACAAGAACGTGCCGGAAAGCCAGAAGGCGCAGAAGGTGGCCGAGGTGTTCCACTCCGTGGCCGCCAAGTACGACCTGATGAACGACCTGATGTCAGGTGGCGTGCATCGCCTGTGGAAGCGTTTCACCATCGAGCTGTCCGGCGCCCGCCACGGCAATCGCATCCTGGACATCGCCGGCGGCACCGGTGACCTGACCCGCCAGTTCTCGCGCATCGTCGGCCCCACCGGCGAGGTGGTGCTGGCCGACATCAATGCTTCGATGCTCAAGGTCGGCCGCGACAAGCTGCTGGACAAGGGCGTCGCCGGCAACGTCAGGTTCGTTCAGGCCGATGCCGAGAAGCTGCCCTTCCCGGACAATCACTTCGACGTGGTCACCATCGCCTTCGGCCTGCGCAACGTGACGCACAAGGAAGACGCAATCGCGTCGATGCTGCGCGTGCTCAAGCCGGGCGGTCGCCTGCTGGTACTGGAATTCTCCAAGCCGACCAACCAGCTGTTTTCCAAGGCCTACGACGCCTACTCGTTCAGCCTACTGCCGATGATGGGCAAGCTGATCACCAACGACGCCGAGAGCTATCGCTACCTGGCCGAGTCGATCCGCATGCACCCGGATCAGGAAACGCTCAAAGGCATGATGGAGACCGCCGGTTTCGAGCGCGTCAGCTATCACAACATGACCGGCGGCATCGTCGCCCTGCACCGCGGCATCAAACCCTGATGTTGCGCGCTGCCCTGCTGGCCGGTGCCGAGCGTGGCATCAATCGCGTCCTGCGCCTGGACCCCACGGCATTGCCACGACTGGCACGCCTGAGCGGCCGGATCATCGAGATCGACTGCACGGCGCCGGCCTGGCGGCTGTTCATCCTTGCCGACGACGAAGGCCTGCGCCTAGCCAGCAACTGGGGCGCGGATGCCGATTGCCGCCTGCGCGCGCCTGCGAGCAGCCTCTTGCGCCTGGCCGTCAGCCGCAACAAGACCGCCGTGCTGCATGGCCCCGAGGTCGAGATCGACGGCGACAGTGGGCTGCTGATGAACCTCGCTGAGGTGCTGCAGGATCTGGAGCTGGACTGGGAATACGAAATTTCCCGCTGGCTCGGCCCGGTCGGCGCACAGCTGCTCGGCTCCGGCCTGCGCAGCCCAGTGGACTGGGTACGCGACAGCGCCGACTCGCTGCGTCAGGACCTGGCCGACTACCTCAGCGAGGAATCGCGGATGCTGGTCGGCCAGGCCGAAGCCCAGGCGCGTTTCGACGAGCTGGATGACATGAAACTTGCCCTCGACCGACTCGAAGCCCGCATCGAGCGCCTCGCCCTCAACCTGAATCCAGATCGCCCCGAATGAAGCTGTTCGCCGCCGCACGCCGCCTGTTTCGCATCCTGCTGGTGGTGATCCGCTACCGCCTCGATGACATCATCCTCGACCTGCCGATGCCCTGGTGGCTGCGCGCCACCAGCTACCTGCTGCCCTGGCGCTGGATTCCGCGACGCCACAGCGAGCTGTCGCGCGGCGCACGCCTGCGTCTGGCACTGGAGGGCCTGGGGCCGATCTTCATCAAGTTCGGGCAGATCCTCTCCACCCGCCGCGATCTGCTGCCGCCGGATATCGCCGAAGAGCTGGCGATGCTGCAGGACCGCGTGCCGCCCTTCGATTCAGCCGTCGCCACGGCACTCATCGAGCGCCAGCTGGGCGCTCCGGTAGGGGAAATCTTCGCCCGTTTCGACAGCAAACCGCTGGCCTCCGCGTCGGTGGCGCAGGTGCACGCAGCCAAGCTGCGTTCCGGCGAGGAAGTGGTGGTCAAGGTGGTGCGCCCGAACCTCCGGCCGATCATCAGCCAGGATCTGGCCTGGCTGTTCATGCTGGCCAACAGCGCCGAGCGTATTTCCATCGACGCGCGCCGCCTGCACCTGGTGGAAGTGGTCGACGACTACGCCAAGACCATCTACGACGAGCTCGACCTGCTGCGCGAAGCGGCCAACGCCAGCCAACTCAAGCGCAATTTCGAGGGCTCGGCGCTGCTTTACGTGCCGCAGGTGTACTGGGACTACTGCCGCCCGCAGGTGCTGGTGATGGAACGCATCTACGGCGTACCGGTGACCGACATGGCTGGGCTGGCACGACAGAACACCGACATGCGCCAGCTGGCCGAGCGCGGGGTGGAGATTTTCTTCACCCAGGTGTTCCGCGACAGCTTCTTCCACGCCGACATGCACCCCGGCAACATCTTCGTCAGCACCCACCAGCCCTGGAGCCCGCAGTACATCGCGGTGGACTTCGGCATCGTCGGCAGCCTGACGCCGGAGGACCAGGATTATCTGGCGCGCAACCTGATGGCCTTCTTCAAGCGCGACTACCGCAAGGTCGCGCAGCTGCACATCGATTCGGGCTGGGTGCCGGCGGAAACCAAGGTCAACGAATTCGAGGCCGCGATCCGCACCGTCTGCGAGCCGATCTTCGAGAAGCCGCTGAAGGACATCTCCTTCGGCCAGCTGCTGGTGCGCCTGTTCCAGGTGGCGCGTCGCTTCAACATGGAAGTGCAGCCACAGCTGGTATTGCTGCAGAAGACCCTGCTCAACATCGAAGGTCTCGGCCGTGAGCTGTACCCGGATCTCGACCTCTGGAGCACCGGCCAGCCGTACCTCGAGCGCTGGATGCGCGAGCGCATGAGCCCCAAGCAGCTGATCAAGAACGTGCACGCGCAGATTGAACAACTGCCGCACCTGGCCAACATGACCCGCGAGCTGCTCGAGCGCATGGCGCACCCGCACGCGAACAACCCACCGCCGCCCTGGCGCGAGCGCCACCACGGCTGGCCGCTGCGTCTGATCGGCGCCGTACTGCTCGGCAGCGGCGCGACTCTGGCGGCCAGCGCCGACAGCCTGACCGCCGTAACCGCCTGGCCGGCGTGGGTGATGCTGGTAGCCGGCATCTTCATCGTGGTGCGCCGATAGCCATCGCTGGTGCAGGCTGGCACACTTGGCCCATTGAGCGGAGAATCCGATGAACTGGCTGGACGAAATCAACTGGAACGCCGACGGTCTGGTGCCGGCGATCGCCCAGGACCACAAGACCGGCCGCGTGCTGATGATGGCCTGGATGAATCGCGAAGCCCTGACGCTGACTGCGCAGGAAAACCGCGCCATCTACTGGTCGCGTTCGCGTAACCGGCTTTGGCGCAAGGGCGAGGAGTCCGGACATGTGCAGCAGCTGCACGAGCTGCGCCTGGACTGTGACGCCGACGTGATCATCCTGATGGTCGAGCAGATCGGCGGCATCGCCTGTCACACCGGTCGGGAAAGCTGCTTCTACCGCGTTTTCGAAAACGGCGCCTGGAAGGTCGTCGAGCCGGTCCTCAAGGACCCGCACGCCATCTATGCGGAGCACAAGCATGAGTGACACCCTGACCCGTCTGGCCGAGGTGCTGGAAGCCCGCAAAGGCGCGGCGCCGGACAGCTCCTACGTTGCCAGCCTGTACCACAAGGGCCTGAACAAGATTCTTGAGAAGGTCGGCGAGGAATCGGTGGAAACCATTCTCGCCGCCAAGGACGCCGCCGTCAGTGGCGACTCCAGCGACCTGATCTACGAAACCGCTGACCTCTGGTTCCACAGCCTGGTCATGCTCGCCGCGCTCGGCCAGCACCCGCAGGCCGTGCTGGATGAACTGGATCGACGCTTCGGTCTCTCCGGACACGCGGAAAAAGCCGCGCGTCCGCAAACCTGATTCACATCGGAGATATCACCATGGGTTTTGGCGGCATCAGCATCTGGCAACTCCTGATCATTCTGCTCATCGTCATCATGTTGTTCGGCACCAAGCGCCTCAAGGGCCTGGGCTCCGACCTCGGTGATGCGATCAAGGGCTTCCGCAAATCCATGGGCACCGACGAGGAAAAGCCCGGCGTCGAAGACAAGCAGAACCAGACCATTGACGCGCAGGCGCGCAAGGTCGAAGAACCGACCAAGAAAGACCAGTGATAACGTTCCATGCGGCCGAGCGGCGACCTTCGCTGCCCGGCCGCTCTCCCTATTGATGTGAGCACGTCCTGATGTTCGATATCGGTTTCACCGAACTGCTACTGGTCGGCCTGGTGGCATTGATGGTGCTCGGGCCGGAACGCCTGCCCGGTGCAGTTCGCACCACGGGACTGTGGGTTGGCCGGCTGAAACGCAGCTTCAGCAACATCAAGGCCGAGGTGGAGCGCGAGATCGGTGCCGACGAGATCCGTCGGCAGCTGCACAACGAGCGCATCCTCGACCTGGAGCGGGAAATGAAGCAAAGCATCATGCCGCCGACTTCGACCCCCAGCTCGAGCACCGCCACGCCACCGCCGACCGAAAACACGGCGAGCGAAAGTGCGGACAGTACCGGCGCCGCCGTTACGCCCAGCCCCAGCCCGGAAGTGCCGCCAGCTGCACCTGTTGCTGAACCCGCACCTACCCCTCGCCCCGACAGATCGCCAGAACCATGAGCCAGTCTTCCATCGATGATCAGGAAATGCCCCTGATCGCTCATCTGACCGAACTGCGCAAGCGCCTGCTGCGCTGCGTCGTGGCCATCGGCCTGTTGTTCGGCGGGCTGTTCTACTTCTCCCAGCAGATCTACGCACTGGTCGCCGCGCCGCTGCGCGCCTATCTGCCGGAAGGCGCGACGATGATCGCCACCGGCGTCGCCTCGCCCTTCCTGACACCGTTCAAGCTGACCTTGATGGTCGCGCTGTTCCTGTCGATGCCGATCATCCTGTACCAGATATGGGGCTTCATCGCCCCAGGCCTGTACAAGCACGAAAAGCGCATCGCCGTGCCGCTGCTGGTGTCGAGCATTTTCCTGTTCTACGCCGGCATGGCCTTCGCCTATTTCGTCGTGTTCCCGATCATGTTCGGCTTCTTCGCCAGCGTGACGCCGGAAGGCGTGGCGATGATGACGGACATCGGCCAGTACCTGGACTTTGTGCTCACGCTGTTCTTCGCCTTCGGCGTGGCATTCGAGATTCCAGTGGCGACTTTTCTGCTGATCTGGGTGGGCATCGTCGACGTCGCCACCCTGCGCAAGAGCCGACCCTATGTGGTCGTCGGCTGCTTTGCCGTCGGCATGGTGCTGACGCCACCGGACGTGTTCTCTCAGTCTTTGCTGGCGATACCGATGTGGCTGTTGTTCGAAGCCGGGGTGATCTGCGGCAGCATGATCAAGACGCGTGAAGCGCAGTTCCGTGGCGATGCCGAGGAAGACCCTGCAGAAGCCAGCGACCAGCCCCCCGCGCCGCGTCCGTGAACCTGCTGCTGCTCGACACGGCCGATTTCATCGCCGATGACCGTGTATTGCTGCGTGACCGGCGCCTGACTCACCTGCAACAGGTCCATCGCGCCGAGGCGGGCGAGCAGCTCAGAGTTGGCCGCGTGGGCGGCAACATGGGCAGCGGACAGCTCCTGCGCCTGGATGCCCACGAGGCAGAGCTGCAGGTCAGCTTCGACCAACCACCGCCGGCGAAGCTGCCGGTGACCCTGCTACTGGCGCTGCCACGACCTAAGATGCTGCGCCGCGTGCTGCAGACCGTGGCCGCCATGGGCGTGCCGCGCCTGGTATTGCTCAACAGCTATCGCGTCGAGAAAAGCTTCTGGCAAACCCCATTCCTCGAGCCCGCCGCCATCCACGAGCAGCTGATCCTCGGCCTGGAACAGGCGCGTGACACCGTCCTGCCGGAGGTCATTATCGAGAAGCGCTTCAAGCCCTTCGTCGAGGATCGCCTGCCTCAGCTTGCTGCAGACACCCTGGGGCTGGTTGGCCATCCCGGCGATTTTCCCCATTGCCCCCGTGCCGTAACGCAGCCTGTCACCCTGGCGATCGGCCCGGAAGGCGGCTGGATCCCCTATGAGGTAGACAAGCTGGCTGCCGCCGGTCTGCAGCCGGTCCAGTTGGGCGAGCGCATTCTGCGCGTGGAAACGGCGGTCAGCGCCCTGCTGGCCCGGCTGTTCTGAGCCTGAACGGCTGACGCACCACTGTCACCGTTCGCCGCCTGACTGATGCGCCCCGATGAACGTAACGCACCCACCCGGTGCAAGGGAGTCACAGATTAGGACTGCTCACGCTTCAGTGCGTCTTCGCTGCGGCCTCGACACTCCAACGAATCCCTAAAAGAGCCGTTCTTGCCATGCGACCATTGACCATCGACATGCACCGTCTGGAGTACGCTCTGGATGGACGCGACAGCGCCGAGTACTACCTGGACTTGGAAAGCGGTGCCATCCGCGCCGTTTTTCCCAGCGAGCCTGCCCCCGGCGTCATGGAGAAATACGACGTACAGCAGGATCGCTATCTGCACATCGAGCCGCTGGAACTCGCGCAATCCATTGCGATGCGCGAGGCCTTCCTCTTCACCCAGCACGACCCCATCGCCCACGCGGTGCTGAGCAGTGCGCTGAACGGCCGCAAGCCGCTGCGCACCTTCGACTTCAAGCTGGAGGATTTCCCTGCGGTGAGAGAGGCCTGGCTGGACTACCAGACCGTGCAGCTGCGCGAGTACGCGATCACCTGGCTGCGCGAGAACGACCTGGAACCGGTCCGGCACTGATTCACGCGCGTCAGCTTTCGAGGAGAAAGGTCACCGGACCGTCGTTGACCAGATGCACCTGCATCTCGGCACCGAAACGCCCGCAGGCCACCTGTGGATGCTGCTGGCGCGCCTGGGCCAACAGGTAGTCGTAGAGCGCTTCGCCGTGCGCTGGCGGCGCGGCGCTGGAGAAACTCGGCCGCAACCCGCTGCGGGTATCGGCCGCCAGGGTGAACTGCGATACCAGCAGCAGACCACCATCGATATCCTTCAGCGAGCGATTCATCTTGCCCTGCTCGTCGCTGAAGACGCGGTAGTTGAGCAGCTTGTGCAACAGCTTGTCGGCACGGGCATGATCGTCCTCGCGCTCGACGCCCACCAGCACCAGCAAGCCCTGATCGATGGCACCGACCACCTCGCCTGCGACCTCGACCCGTGCCTGACGGACACGCTGGATCAATGCTTTCATCGCTGGGCGCCCCGTCAGGCGTCTGTCGGAGGCAGATCGAGCAAGCGGTGGGCGATCTCACCGGTCGCCCGTATCAGCGCATCGGTAATGCCTAGCTCCGCCGCCGAATGCCCGGCGTCGCGAATGATCTGCAGCTCGCTGTTCGGCCACGCCTGATGCAGCGCCCAGGCATTGTCCAGCGGGCAGATGGCATCGTAACGGCCGTGCACGATGATGCCCGGCAGGTGGGCGATCTTCGGCATGTCGCGCAAGAGCTGATCCGGCTCGAGAAAGGCCTGATTGACGAAGTAGTGGCATTCGATCCGCGCCATCGACAGCGCCCGGTGCGCATCGGCAAACCGCTCGACCACGTTGTGATTCGGCCGCAGCGTGGCGGTGCGACCTTCCCAGCAGGACCACGCCTTGGCGGCGTGCATCTGGGCGATCTGGTCGTTGCCGGTGAGACGGCGGTAGAACGCTTGCATCAGGTCGTCGCGTTCCTCCAGCGGAATCGGCGAGAGGAAGTCCTGCCAGTAGTCCGGGAAGAGCCGGCTGGCGCCTTCCTGATAGAACCAGGCGAGGTCCTGCGGACGGCAGAGGAATATCCCTCGCAGGATCAGCGCATGCACATGCTCGGGATAGCGCTGCGCGTAGGCCAGGGAGAGCGTCGAGCCCCAGGAACCGCCAAACAGCACCCACTTGTCGATGCCCAGATGCTCGCGGATGCGCTGCATGTCGGCGATCAGATGTGCGGTGGTGTTGTTCTCCAGGCTGGCATGGGGCGTCGAACGTCCGCAGCCACGCTGATCGAAGGTGATGATGCGGTACAGGGTCGGATCGAAGAAGCGGCGGCTGAGGGCATCGCAGCCGCCGCCGGGACCACCATGGACGAACAATACGGGCAGACCATCCGGCGACCCACTCTCGTCGACATAGAGCACATGCGGTTCTTCCACCGCCAGCTCGTGTCGGGCGTAGGGTTTGATCTCCGGATACAAGGTCTGCATGGCACACTCCTGATCTGCGGCGGGCCGGCTGGCCCCCATGACGTTAGCGGCATCATAACGAGGTTCACGGAGTTGAGCATGTCAGCATGGAAAATAGCGGCATTGGCGCTATTAATGACCCTGGCCGGCTGCGGCCGGGACGACCCGGAAGCGGCGCTGCAGCAGGCCCCCGAGCAGTTGCAGACGACCCTGGAGAACAAGCAGGTCGGCGACCTGATGGAACTGCTGCACTCAGATTTCCAGGCGCAGCGGCAGTATGATCAGGAATGGGCGCGGCGCACGGCAACGCTGATGTTCCTGCGCCATCGCAATGTCCGGGTAATCGCCCTCAGCCAGCGCAGCTGGGTCGATCCGACCTATCCCGATCGCGGCCATACCGAGGCACAGGTGACGCTCGCCGGCGCCGAATCACTCCTGCCGCAGCAGGCGGGGCATTATCAGGTCAGGCTCGAGTGGCGCCAGGAGCGAGGCGAATGGCAGCTGGCGCGTCTGGAATGGGACTGAGCAGGCCAAACGATTACTGGCGCCAGATCAGTTCGCTGGTGTCGTAACCGCGCCGCTCGGCCTCGGAGAGCAGGCGATCGCGGGTCGCCTGGTCGACCTCGGTGTCCCGCGCAAGCAGCCAGAGATACTTGCGATCTGGACTGCCGACCAGCGCAGTGCTGTAGCCCTCGTCCAGATAGAGCACCCAGTAGTGGCCCTTGGTCAGACCGGGAAAGAGCCGGCTGAACCAGTTGTCGAAGCGCACCCACAGCCGATCGGTAATACCGGCTTCCTGCGGCACCGCTTCGCCTTTGGCTTCCTGCCAGTCGCCGTCTTCTGTTTGGCAACGGTTGGTCACCGCCACGCTGCCATCGGCCTGCAACTGGTAATTCGCTTCGGAGCGTATGCAATTGCGCTGAAAGAACATCGGCAAGCGCGCCAGCTCGTACCAGCTCCCCTGATAGCGTTGAAGGTCGACCTCGCCGACCGTTTCAGGGGGCTGTTCGCGCCCACCTCCTGCGCAGCCGCTCAACAGCATCAGGCACAGCAGGGCAACGACACTCGCACGCATGGGATATCTCCTGAGTTACATCAGCAGTTATTTCAGCCCCTTGCCGGAAAACATCATCACCTTGTCGCCCGCGAACTGGACGCTGATGAAGCGATTCTTCTCGCCCCAGGTGCAGCTCGACATCCCCAGCGCCCCGGCGCATTCGGAAGGTTTGCCGAGCAACTGCTCGACTTCCACCCGTTCCATGCCGGGCTTGAGCTTGGCGAAGTTTTCCTGGGTGATCGGACTGCAGGCAGCCAGCAGGACGACGCAGGCAATCAGCAATGGGGTACGCAATGGCATATCGAGCTCCTTGCTTGTTCTAAGGTTCAATGCCCCGCGGAAGCGGTGCCGCGGAGCGTTGGCCGGAAATGGCATCCGCGCTCAGAAGGACGAGCCCGGCTGCTCCAGAAATAGTCGCTCGGCGTCGCTGGCTTCGCGGCCGAGAGTAGCATTGCGATGCGGGAAGCGGCCGAAGCGGGAAACCACCTCGCGGTGGCGCTCGGCATAGTCGAGAAAGCCGACGAACAGCGGCTGTTCCGACTCGTCGGCAATGTCGCGCAAGGCAGTGAACTGTGCGACGGCCAGATCCTGGGTTGCCAGGTTCTCCGCGTGCTCCAGCACCAGGTAGATGAACACGCGCTGGATAGGCGCCAACAGCATGTCGCCGCCGTGGGCCAGGCCATCGCGAACCAGGTGCTGGGCGCGCTCGTCGCCGGCGAAAGCCTTCGGCGTGTTGCGATGGATCATGCGCGGCAGCTGATCGAGCAGCAGCACCAGTGCGAGCCAGCCCTCGGGCAATTCGGCCCAGTCCTGCAGCTCGCCGTTCAGAGCCTGTTCGACCAGTGCGCCGAAGCGCTGGCGCGCCTCGTCGTCCTGTTCTGCGCGGTAGCCAAACCAGAGTCGCTGCTTTTCAGCCGCGATCTCGCTGGCGCTGGTGCCCTGGCCGAACCACCAGTGGAGCAAGTCCTGCCAGGGCGCCTGCATCGGTCAGCCCTGGTGGTAGCCGGTGACGCGCTCGACTTCTTCCTTCGAACCGAGGAACACCGGCACGCGCTGGTGCAGGGACTCCGGCTGAATTTCCAGGATGCGCTGCGTACCGTTGGTGGCGGCGCCGCCGGCCTGCTCGACGATCATCGCCATCGGGTTGGCCTCGTACATCAGGCGCAGCTTGCCGGCCATGGAAGGGTCGCGGTTGTCACGCGGGTACATGAACAGACCGCCGCGGGTGAGGATGCGATGCACGTCGGCCACCATCGAGGCGATCCAGCGCATGTTGTAGTTCTTGCCCAGCGGGCCGTCCTTGCCGGCCAGCAGCTCGCCGACATAGCGCTGCACCGGCTCTTCCCAGTGGCGCTGGTTGGACATGTTGATGGCGAATTCGGCGGTGCTCTGCGGAACGCTGAGGTTCTCGTGGGTAAGCACGAAGCTGCCCAGCTCACGATCCAGGGTGAAGCCCATCACGCCGTGGCCGAGAGTCAGAATCAGCATGGTCTGCGGGCCGTAGATGGCGTAGCCGGCGGCAACCTGCTTGGTCCCCGGCTGCAGGAAGGCTTCCTCGCCGAGTGCGTCGTTCTGACTGAAACAGGCATCCGGGCAGCGCAGCACGGAGAAGATGGTGCCGACCGAGACGTTGACGTCGATATTGCTCGAGCCGTCCAGCGGGTCGAAGACCAGCAGATAGGCACCCTTCGGGTACTTGCCGGGAATCTGGTAGGCGTTGTCCATTTCCTCGGACGCCATGCCGGCCAGGTGTCCGCCCCACTCGTTGGCCTCCAGCAGGATTTCGTTGGAGAGCACGTCGAGCTTCTTCTGCACTTCGCCCTGGATGTTCTCGCTGTCGGCGCTACCCAGTACGCCACCGAGGGCGCCCTTGGATACCGCGTGGCTGATTTCCTTGCACGCTCGTGCCACGACCTCGATGAGAAAGCGCAGATCAGCAGGCGTGTTGTTACTGCGAGTCTGCTCGATGAGGTAGCGACTGAGGGTTACGCGTGACATGGAAATGACTCCGGAGGAAGGATAAACCCGCGCAGTTTAGCAGGCCGTAGGAAAACTAACTCCCCTCAGACAGGTCCGCCCCCTGCAGAGTTCAGCGAAGCGGCGGCCAGATTGCCAGCACGGTCGGCAACCCTCGCCATTTGCGGCTGCGCGCCGGCGGATGACCCTCCGGCGCGCCGGCCATCACAGCACTTTCCAGATCTCCCGGGCATACTCGCGAATGGTGCGGTCCGACGAGAACCAGCCGGTGCGGGCGGTGTTCAGCACGGAGGAACGCCACCAGCGTGCCGGATCACGCCAGCACTCCTCGACATCCAGCTGCGCCTGCCAGTAAGCCTCGAAATCGGCGCAGACCATGAAGGTGTCGTGCCAGCTGATGCCATCCACCAGCCCGGTGTAGCGGCCCGGATCACCCGGCGAGAAGGCACCGCCACGAATCGCCGAGAGCACTTCGCTGAGCCGCGGCGAAGCGCCGATGATGGCTTCGGCGTTGTACTCGTTGGCCTGCTTGCGCGCATTCACCTGCTGCGCGGTAAGGCCGAAGATGAACATGTGTTCAAGGCCGATCTGCTCGCTCATCTCCACATTGGCGCCGTCCAGGGTACCGATGGTCAGCGCCCCGTTGAGGGCGAACTTCATGTTGCTGGTACCCGAAGCCTCCAGGCCGGCGGTGGAAATCTGCTCCGACAGGTCCGCCGCCGGGATGATGTCTTCGGCCAGGCTGACGTTGTAGTTGGGCAGGAACACCACCTTGAGCAGGCCGCGCACGGTGGGGTCGGCATTGATGGTATTGGCGATGTCGTTGGTCAGCTTGATGATCAGCTTGGCCTGGTGATAGCTCGCCGCCGCCTTACCGGCGAAGATCTTCACCCGCGGCACCCAGTTGCCGCCCGGATCGGAGCGAATCGCCTGGTACAACGCGACGGTGTGCAGCAGGTTGAGCAACTGGCGCTTGTACTCGTGGATGCGTTTGACGTGCACGTCGAACAGCGCGGTCGGGTCGACGCTGATGCCCAGCCGCTCCTGGATCACATTGGCCAGATGACGCTTGTTGGCCAGCCGCTGCTCGGCGAAACGCTGGCGGAACGCGGCCTGTTCGGCAAAGGGTTCGAGCTCGCGCAGGCGGGTTTCCGGCTCATCGAGCACCTCCTCGCCGACATGCTCCACCAGCAACTGGGTCAGCTGCGGATTGGCCTGGTAGAGCCAGCGGCGGAAGGTAATACCGTTGGTCTTGCTGTTGATCCGCTGCGGGTAAAGGCTGTGCAGATCGGTGAACACGGTCTTGCGCATCAGCTGGGTGTGCAGCCCGGATACGCCATTGGTGCTATGCGAACCGAGGAAGGCCAGATTGCCCATGCGCACCCGGCGACCGTGATCTTCCTCGATCAGCGATACCGAGCGCAGCAGCTCGGCATCGTGGACGCCACGCTCGCGCAGCTGGTCGAGATGGTAGGCATTGATCAGGTAGATGATCTGCATGTGCCGCGGTAGCAGGCGCTCCATCAGGCCCACCGGCCAGGTTTCCAGCGCTTCTGGCAGCAGCGTGTGGTTGGTGTACGACAGCGTCGCCGTGGTCAGCCGCCAGGCGTGCTGCCACTCGTAACTATGGACGTCGACCAGCAGGCGCATCAGCTCGGCCACGGCAATCGCCGGGTGGGTGTCGTTGAGCTGGATGGCGGTGTACTCGGGCAGGCTGTCCAGCGAACCACGCTGCTTGATGTGGCGACGCAGCAGGTCCTGCAGCGAGGCGGCGACGAAGAAATACTCCTGGCGCAGGCGCAACTCCTGCCCGGCCTCGGTGCTGTCGGCCGGATAGAGCACCCGTGAAATGCTTTCGGCGCGGGCCTCTTCGGCCGCTGCACCGATATGGTCACCGGCGTTGAAGCGCGCCAGATGGAAATCCGCCTCGGGTCGCGCACGCCAGAGGCGCAGCGTGTTCACCCCGGCGCCGCGCCAACCGACGATGGGGGTGTCATAGGCGATCGCCCGTACCCCTTCGGCCCAGTGCCAGAAATGCTGGACCTCGCCTTTCTCGTTGGTGGCCGCGGTGACGTTGCCGCCGAAGCCGATCAGATACTTCACCTCGGAGCGCTCGAACTCCCAGGGGTTGCCGAAATCCAGCCAGGTCTCGGTCTGCTCGTGTTGCCAGCCATCGACGATGGCCTGGCGGAACAGGCCGTGGTCATAACGGATGCCGTAACCATGGGAGACCACGCCGAGGGTCGCCATGCTCTCCATGAAGCAGGCCGCGAGCCGGCCGAGGCCGCCATTGCCGAGCGCCGCGTCAGGCTCCAGCAGGCGGATGCGTTCGATATCCACGTCGAGCCCGGCGAGCGCTTCACGCGCCACGTCGAACAGGCCGAGGTTGCTCAGGCTGTCGACCAGCAGGCGGCCGATGAGAAACTCCAGAGAGAGGTAATACACCCGCTTCTGCCCGCTGGTGTAAGCCTCGCGCGTGCAATCCATCCAGCGGTCGATGGTGCTGTCGCGAGTAGCCAGGGCTACCGCATGGAACCAGTCGTAATCGGAGGCGTTCTCCGGATCCTTGCCAACCGAGTAGGTGAGCTTGCGCAACACTCGCTCACGGAAAGCGGCAATTTCTTCGGCGGTGGCAATGGCTGTTTCCTGCGTCATGGACAGACCTCGGTTAGCGAAGACACACAAGAGGGACTCGCGGCAGCCATGCCCGTTCACCTCCATTCGACATTCCAGAAAAAGCGTTGCAGGTTTCCTTTACATCTGCGCTACCGCCCGTCCGGTCGCCGCCGTCGGAAGACGCTGGTAATCGCCGCGCGACTCGTTATGATCCGCGCGCCCGAACGCACCGAAGACTGCCCGTGAAGACAAGATTGATCGCCTCCGCCGACCCGGAACGCCTGGAAACCTGGGTGCGCTACAGCGCCGGCCTGTGCCGCGACTGCCATGCGACCTGCTGCACCCTGCCGGTGGAGGTACGCATCGACGACCTGATCCGGCTGGAGCTGGTCGATGTCTTCGAGCGCGACGAGCCGGCAAAGAACATCGCCAAGCGCCTGAGCAAGGCGGGCATCGTCGAGCACTTCAATCACAAGCACGAGATCTTCACGCTGACCCGCCTGGCCAATGGCGACTGTCTCTATCTGGACCGCAAGAGCCGGCTTTGCACGGTCTATGCCAAGCGCCCGGACACCTGCCGCAACCACCCGCGTATCGGCCCGGGCCCAGGTTATTGCGCCTACCGAAGCAAAACCGCCGGCTGACGCGGCGCACCATCGGACATCGCCGCTGCACCCGTCAGCACCGATGCGGAACACCGCAGACAGCAGCGCGGCGTGGCCCGGATTCGCCGCCACGGATAGCCTGAACGGACTGGCCAAAGCGTGACTCAGGAGTCATGCTTGGCGTCTGTCTGTATCTTCGTAACGTTTAGGAACCTCCCCGGCATGAGCCGCGATAGCCGCTACCTGGAAGCCATCCTCCATCACGACATTCCGCTGACCCGCTCGCTCGGGCTGCGCGTCGAGCAGTGGGAAAACCACGAGTTGCGCCTGCAGGTACCGCTGCAGCCGAACATCAACCACAAGAGCAGTATGTTCGGCGGCAGTCTGTATTGCGCTTCGGTGCTCGCAGGCTGGGGCTGGCTGCATCTGCGGCTGCGCGAGGCGGGCATCGAGGATGGGCACATCGTCATCCACGAAGGGCAGATCGAGTACCCGCTGCCGGTGGTGGACGATGCAATCGCCATCTGTTCAGCGCCGAGCCCCGAGGCCTGGGAGCGCTTCGAATCGATCTATCGTCGCCGTGGCCGTTCGCGGCTTGAGCTGAAAAGCCGCATCCTGGCGGCCGACGGCCGCGACGCGGTGCGCTTCACCGGGCAGTTCGTGCTGCACAAATAAGCGAAGGATTACATTGCACGCGTCTGCGACGGCTTGCTCAGTCGGCGCAATGCCCGCTCCAGGCAGGCGCGCCGGGGTTACTCGCGATTGGCCAGTTCGATCAGCCAGTCGCGCCAGTCGACGCCTCTGGGCAGGGCCAGGAAAGATGGGTTCAGATAGCTTTCCCGCGCGTCATAGCGCAGCGCCGCACCACTGACATCCAGCACCTCGCCACCGGCACCTTCCAGCACCCCCTGCGCGGCAGCGGTATCCCACTGCGAGGTCGGCGCCAGGCGCGGGTAGCAATCCGCAGCACCTTCGGCCAGCAGGCAGAATTTCAGCGAACTGCCGACATTCGCCAGCGCCAGCTCACCGAAACGTTCGCCCAGACGACTCAACAGCTGCTCCTGCGCCGGACTGCTGTGGCGCCGGCTGGCGACCACGGTAAACGCTTCCTCCGGCTGCTGGCGCACGCGCAGCGGCTGAGTCGCGCCGGACACTTCGCTGCGCCAGGCGCCGAAATCCTCGCCACCGTAGTAACAGCGTCCGGATGCCGGAATGCCGACCACGCCGAAGCGCACCTTGCCCGCCTCGATCAGCGCGACGTTGACCGTGAACTCCTCGCTGCCGGCGATGAATTCCTTGGTGCCATCCAGCGGGTCAACCAGCCACCAGCGCGTCCAGCCGGCGCGCTCGCTCAGCGGCACCTCGCAATCCTCCTCGGACAGCACCGGGATGGCGCTATCCAGCGCCTTCAGGCCGTCCAGTAACACCTGATGCGCCGCCATATCGGCGACAGTCACCGGCGATTCGTCGGTCTTGGTCTGGACATCCAGCTCGCTGCGCCAGTGCGGCAGGATCGCCTCGCCCGCCTGACGCACCAGATCGATGACCGACGACAGATAGGGATGACTCATTGGCCGAACTCTCCGCGCTGGGTCAACAGATCCTTGGCCAGGTACAACGCGGCCAATGCGCGCCCCTCGCTGAACTGCGGATGCTGCACCAGACTGGACAGTTCGTGCAGGTTGACCTTGTCGAGCCGCATCGGCTCCGGCTCGTCGCCGGGCAGCTGCTCCGGATACAGATCGCGCGCCAGCACCACCTGAATCTTCTGGCTCATGTAACCGGGCGACAACGACAGCTCGGTGAGCAGCTCGAGGCGGCGCGCGCCGAAGCCGGCCTCCTCCTTGAGTTCGCGGTTGGCCGCTTCGAGCACGTCTTCACCCGGCTCGATCAGGCCCTTGGGCAGCGACAGCTCATAGGTGTCGGTGCCGCCGCAATATTCTTCGACCAGCAGTGCATTCTCCGCATCGGCCAGCGCCACGATCATCACCGCGCCGTAACCGCTGCCCTTGCCGACCAGGCGTTCATAGGTGCGCTCGACACCATTGGAAAAACGCAGCTGCAGCTCCTCGACACGGAACAGTCGGCTGCTGGCGACGATCTCACGGGCTAGCACGGTGGGTTTCTGGCGCATGGGAAACTCCTGGAAACGCGAGCGGCTATCATAACCCGGCTTTTTGCGCTGGCCGTGAGTGCTTTGCGACCAGCTGACCGACGCCGTCCCGTCCATACACCGCTGACGCGAGCCCGCATATGACCGCCAACCTGCCCTGGTCCGACATCGATACCGTCCTGCTCGACATGGATGGCACGCTGCTGGATCTCCATTTCGACAATCATTTCTGGCTCGAACTGCTGCCGCAACGCTACGCCGAGCTGCACGGCATCAGCCGCGCCATGGCCGAGCTGGAACTGGCGCCACTGTTCAACGAGCACGTCGGCAAACTCACCTGGTATTGCCTGGACTACTGGACCCGCGAACTCAACCTGCCGATCCGCGACATGAAACGCGAGATCGCCGAGCTGATCGCCCTTCGACCAAATGCCGACGAATTTCTCGCCGCGTTGCGCCAGACCGGCAAGCGCGTGGTGCTGATCACCAATGCGCACCGCGACTCGTTGTCGCTGAAGCTGGAGAAGATCGAACTGGCGCCCTGGTTCGACCGCCTGATCAGCTCCCACGACTACGGCTATCCGAAGGAGGAGCCGCAGTTCTGGCACGCACTGCGCCAGGATCTGGAGTTCGAGCCCGCACGCGCACTGTTCATCGACGATAGCCTGCCGATCCTGCGCAGTGCGCAGCGCTTCGGCCTCGCGCATCTGCTGGCGGTGCGCGAGCCGGACAGCCGCCGCGCACCGAAGGACACCGAGGAATTCGCCGCGGTTGACGATTACCTCGACCTGATCCGCAGCCTGCACGGCGGTCCAGCGTGACGGCTGGCGCTGCCTTCAGGCAGCCGGAAGCTTTACACTACGCAACAGTTGCCGTCGGCGGGAACCGGCTCAGGATGAGCCCGGGCCGGCAAGCATCGAAACAGCGCAGCGGTGCGCAGCACATGCCCTGCCGCTCGTAGTTCGCCCACGGATGATCGATAGGAAGCAACATGGCAGCAGTAGGCGCCGAATTCTGGCCCCATAGTCACAGCGAGATGAGCGAGCGAATCCGCCGGCATGACTGGGGGGCGACTGCGCTCGGAACTCCTGACGCCTGGCCAGCTTCGCTACGGCTGCTGCTGGACACCATTCTCGAAGCGCCCCTGCCGATGTGCATCCTCTGGGGCGACCAGGCGCTGCAGCTGTACAACGATGCCCACGCCGCACTGATTGGCGATCGCCACCCGGCCGAACTCGGCCAGCCCGCTTGCCACCGCTGGGGCGCGACCTGGGCCCTGCTGGAGCCGGCCTGCGACACCGCCCGCCGCGGTGAGCCACGGGTACTGCGCAATCAGCAACTGGTCATCGAACGCGATGGCGCTCCGGTGGAAGCCTGGTTCGACCTCGCCCTGAGCCCCATTCGCAACGCCTCGCACGGCATCGGCGGTCTGCTGCTGTGCCTCAGCGAAACCAGCGAACGCGTGCGCACCGAAACCCGCCTGTCGCAGACCGCCCTGCACTACAAACTCAGCGCCGAGGTGCATCGCGCCAGCGAACAGCGCCTGCAACTGGCACTCGAGGCCAGCGACCTGATCGGCATCTGGGACTGGGCCATCCAGGCCAGCGAGATTCCGGCGGGGGCTGAGCTTTCCCGCATCCTGCCAGTGGCCCAGTCCGGGCCGAACGGCCTGAGCAGCGAAGCCTTTTTCGATCATGTCCATCCCGACGACGTGCCACGCCTGCGCGCCGCGCTGGAGCGCTGCATCGTCGAGCGCGGTACGCTCGACGAGCGCTACAGGCTGCGCAGCGACGATGGCGCCACCCGTTGGGCGCTGGCGCGCGGGCGCTGCCATTGCGATGAGCAGGGCTGGCCACAGCGCTTCCCCGGCGCAGTGATGAACATCACCGGACAGCAGGCCAGCGAAGATGCCCTGCGCCAGAGCGAAGCCGAGTTGAAGATGGTCACCGACGCTCTGCCGGTGCTTATCGGCTACGTCGACGCCGAGGAGCGTTTTCGCTTCAACAACCGCTACTACTCCGACTGGTTCGGCCACTCGACCGAATGGCTGCTGGGCAAGACTGCCCGCGAAGTGCTCGGTGAACGCGGCTATGCCGAGCGCCAGACAAGCATCCGTGACGCCCTCGCCGGCCGCGACGTGACCTTCGAGGCCCATAGCCCGCACCGCGACGGCGAGGCCCGACGCATGCTGGTGCACTACCTGCCGCGCCGCGACGGCCAGGGCAACGTGCTCGGCTTCTTCGTCATGGCACTGGATGTCACCGAGCGCTGGCGCGCCGAACAGGCTCTGCGCGAACTCAACGAGACGCTGGAAAGCCGTATTCAGGAGCGCACCCAGGCACTGGCGGAAGTCTACGAACGCCTGCTCAAGGAAATGGCCAGCCGCGAGCAGGCACAGGAAGCGCTGCGTCAGGCGCAGAAGATGGAAGCAGTCGGCCAGCTGACCGGCGGCATCGCCCACGACTTCAACAACATGCTGACCGGCATCATCGGCGGCCTGGACCTGATCCAGCGCTACATCCAGTCCGGCCGCCACGGCGAAACCCAGCGCTTCATCGATGCCGCGGTCACCTCGGCCAATCGCGCCGCGGCACTGACCCACCGCCTGCTCGCCTTCGCCCGGCGCCAGCCGCTGAATCTCAAGCGTGTCGAGCTGAACCAGCTGATCGAGTCGATGCACGACCTGCTCAGCCGCACGCTGGGCAGCCACATCCACATCCGCAATCAATTGCAGCAAGGTCTGTGGCCGGTTTCCAGCGACGAAAACCAGCTGGAAAGCGCGCTGCTCAACCTGGTCATCAACGCCCGCGACGCCATGGCTGACGGCGGCACCCTGCTGCTGGAAACTCGCAATGTCGAACTGTACAGGCAAGGCGATGTGGGCGATCTGGCCGCCGGGCGCTACGTCATCCTCTGCCTGACCGACAGTGGCTGCGGCATGAGCCCCAAGGTGCTGGCCAGCGTCTTCGAACCGTTCTTCACCACCAAACCCATCGGCCAGGGCACGGGGCTCGGCCTTTCCATGGTCTACGGTTTCACCCGGCAAGCCGGCGGCCATATCCAGATCGCCAGCGAACCGGGCGAAGGCACCCAGGTCAGCCTGTACCTTCCCGTATTCGAGGACCAAGGCGTCAGCGTCGCGCCAGCCGGCGAAGACGACGGCCCGCTTCAGGCCCAGCAAGGCGAAACCGTCCTGGTGGTCGAGGATGATCCGGCGGTGCGCCTGCTGGTCATCGACGTGCTACAGATGCTCGGCTATCAGACGCTGGAAGCCGCCGACGGCAATGCGGCGATCCGCCTGCTTGAGAGCACGCCCACCATCGACATGCTGGTCACCGATGTCGGACTGCCCGGCATGAACGGCCGGCAACTGGCGGATGTCGCGCGCCAGCATCGCCCCGATCTGCCGGTGCTGTTCATGACCGGCTATGCCAAGCAGGCCGCCAGCGCGGACTTCCTCGAACCGGGCATGGACATGATCAGCAAGCCGTTCAACCTCGATGCGCTGGCCAAGCGCGTACGCGACATGCTGGCGGATAACGACCAGCGGTGAATCGTCCGTAGCCGGCTGGGGTCATAACCCTATCCACCGGCGGCGAGCATGCACTGCAGTTGCAGCGTTGCAGAACGCCGGTCTCGTCAGACCTCGTGACCTGTGCGGTGAGTGGGTTGAGGCAAGTTCGGATGTAAATGGCCGAGACAAGGCGCTGCGACGAGTCATAGCGGGCTATGGCGAGGAGCAGCAACCCAGTATCGGGGCCATGGACGCCGAAATTGACCAACCGAACCTGCCAAGCAGGCCACTAACTGGACCGAATCGCCGATGAACGCCCCGTCTCGCCTGAATGCCGGCGTCGCCACTGCCGCGCAACCACCTGCCGGCGCCAGCCAGCGCTACTGCTACCAGCCAATCGACGATGTCGCGCAATGCGCAGTCGATCTTGCCGAGGAGTGCGCGCTGGCGATCGCCTACAACGGGCTGAGCCAGGCGGTGATGATGATCTCGCCGGCCGATCTGGAAGATTTCGTGGTTGGTTTCAGCCTGGCCAATGGCTTCGTCGAGTCGCTGGATGATATCTACGACATTCGCCTGCACGGCAGAGGCAGTGCGCGGCGCGCCGAATTGGACATTGCCAGCCGCGCGTTCTGGCGCCTCAAGCAGCAACGCCGCCAGCTACCCGGCAACAGCAGCTGCGGGCTCTGCGGGGTCGAAGCGCTGGAGCAGGCACTGCCGATCATGCCGATCATGCCGGCAGCGCCACTGCCGCCCTCGCACTGGTTGCAGGACCTGCGTCAACGAATCGAAGCGTTTCAACCGCTGGGGCGCGACTGCGGGGCGGTGCACGCCGCATTGTTCATGGACGCCAACGGCGAGATCCGCCTGGGCCGCGAGGATATCGGGCGGCATAACGCGCTGGACAAGCTGATCGGTGCCATGGCCCGCTCCGGCTGTGCAGCGGCCGGTGGTCTGGCGATCGTCACCAGCCGCTGCAGCCTGGAGCTGGTGCAGAAAGTGCAGCGGGCCGGGATTCCAGCGCTGGTGAGCCTGTCTTCACCCACTGGCCTGGCTGCCCAGTGGGCGCAGCGACATAACCTCAACCTCATCCACCTGCCGCAGCACAGCCCGCCGCGGATCTACAGCCCTGCCGCAGCGGTGCGCGCGCAAGGCTGATGCTGATTCCGAGCGGGTAAAGGCCCTGCGCGCAGCCCACCACAAGCGAGCTAAGACCACTCGAAGCACCTCTTGTTCCTTAGCGAAATCAAATAGTTAGCAAACGCCAACCGGATCACGCATTTCATCGGAACACTCTTGCCGCAAGCGCAGCGGCGCGTGAGGATCGCGGCGCAATCCACATACGGGATCACTCCATGAAGTACGCCTCGATTTTCCTGTTGTCCACCAGCCTGCTCAGCGCGGCAGCCTTCGCCGGCAGCAACACCGAAGCGGCCGTCGGCGGCGCGCTTGGCGGTGCACTGGGTTCAGTGGTGGGAGAGCATCTGGGGGGCTCGACCGGCGCCACCATCGGTGCCGGCGTTGGCGGCGCGGCTGGTGGCATGGTCGGTGCGGACAAACGCAGCCGTACCGAAGCGGCCATTGGTGGTGGCCTCGGCGCCGCTGGCGGTAATGTCATCGGCCAGCAGGTCGGTGGCAGCACGGGTGGGCTGATCGGCGCAGCCGTGGGCGGCGGCGCTGGCGGCGCGATCGGCAATGCCTACGGCGACGATGATGATGACTACCGGCGTGACCGTCGCTACCGGGATGATCGCCGCTACTACGGCCATCCAGGCAAAGCCAAAGGTCATTACAAGCACAAACACAAGCATCACTGAGGGCCGCAGACGGCAGGCATTGCCGTCTCGCAGTGCCACCGCATCGCCCGGACCGGCCCAGCCGCTCCGGGCGATCTCGTTTTTACGGCTTCTGCTGTATGCGCCGAGCGGGTTAGCTCAAGGCTTCCAGCGCGGCGCGCAAGCGCCCGGGAATGGTGATGGGACGGTTGCTTGCGCGTTCGACGAAGACATGCACGAAGCGGCCCGCGGCGCAGGCCTCCTGCTCACCCTCGCGGAAGATAGCCAGCTCGTATTGCACCGACGAGTTGCCCAGCCTGGCCACCCGCAGGCCGACCTCGATGACGTCCGGATAAGCGATCGACGCAAAGTAGTCGCAGGCGGAGCTGACCACGAAACCGACGATCTCACCGCCCTGGATATCCAGCCCGCCCTGCTGGATCAGATAGTTGTTCACCGCGGTATCGAAGAAACCGTAATAGACGACGTTGTTCACGTGGCCATAGATATCGTTGTCGTGCCAGCGTGTGGTGATGGGCTGGAAATGCCGGTAATCGTGGCGCAGGTGCTTAGGTTGCTCAGGCATGGGTGGTTTCCGCGTGCAGTAGTTAAAAGGCGCTCAATACGCCGCCTGATAGATCGCCAGCGCATCGGCTTCGGTGACTTCGCGCGGGTTGTTGACCAGCAGGCGCTGCTGCTGCATGGCCTCCTTGGCCAGCTGCGGCAGCATCTCCTCCGGCACGCCGGCATCGCGCAGCCGCGTCGGCAGGCCAACGCGCGCGCTCATCTGCTCGAATTCCTCGATCAGCTGTTCGGCGTAGGTCGATGGGTCGTCCGTGCGCAGCCGGTCGCCTAGGATGATCGGCGCCAGCTCGCCGTAATGCGTGGTCGCCGCGCTGACGTTGAATCGCAGCACCTGCGGCAGTACCAGCGCGTTCGACAGCCCGTGCGGGATATGGAAATTGCCACCCAGCGGATAGGCCAAGGCATGCACCGCCGCTACTGGCGCATTGGCGAACGCCTGCCCGGCCAGGCAGGCGCCGAGCAGCATGGCCTGACGCGCCTCGCGATTGCTGCCGTTGTGCACCGCCTCGTCGATGTTCGCCGCCAAGAGGCGCAGCGCCTCACGGGCCAGCAGATCGGACATGGGATTTTTCTTGAGCGCGCTGGTGTAGGCCTCGATGGCGTGCACCATGGCATCGATACCGGTGGCCGCGGTCACCGCTGGAGGCAGGCCGAGGGTGAGGTCGGCATCGAGCAGCGCCAGGTCTGGCAGCAGCAAGGGCGAGACCACGCCCATTTTGGTCGTCTCACCAGTGGTGATGATCGCGATCTGCGTAACCTCGGAACCGGTGCCCGCCGTGGTCGGCACCTGGATCAGCGGTAGCCGCTGGCCCTTGGCATTGCCGACGCCGTAGATGTCCTGCAGCGACTGCGCGCAGCCCGGATGCGCCAGCAATGCCACCAGCTTGGCGACATCCATCGAGCTGCCGCCGCCGAAGCCGATCACCAGATCGGCACCGCTCGCTTTAGCCTGCTCGACCGCAGCCATCACGATGTTTTCTGGCGGATCAGCAATGACCTGGTCGTAAACGGCGACTCGCAGCCCTTCCGCCTCGAAGCCCGGCAATACCTCATTGAGCAGGCCGAAACGGGTGATGCCCGGATCAGTCACGACCAGCACCGAGCGTGCCCCGCGCTCCTTGCAAAGGCTGGCCAGCCGGCGCGACGAGCCAGGCTCGCAGATCAATTGAGCGGTTGTGGCAAAGCTGAACGGATGCATCGGTGCCTCCTGTGATCGATTAGCTCAAAACGCGAAGTCGCTTTCCGGCAGCGCCATCAAACATTCGGCCCCACCCTGAATCGCTTCCCGATGCGCACTCGCCCGCGGCAGTACACGGCGCAGGTAGAAATCTGCACTTGCCAGCTTGGCCTGATAGAACGCCTCTTCACCCGTACCCTGCTCCAACGCATCCTGCGCGCGCGCCGCGGCCTGCAGCCACAGCCCGGACAATAAGACATAGGCGGAGTACTGGAGGAAATCCACCGCCACCGCGCCGATCTCCTGCGGATCGCGCCCGGTCGCCGCAATGATCTCGGCACTCAGCTCGCGCCATTCGCCAATCCGCGCTTGTACCTTGCTGGCCATGTCGTGCAGTGCCGGCCGGTCGGTCTGCCGATCACAGACCTCACTGAACTCCGCCTGCAACGCCGACAACTCCGCGCCGCCATCGCCGAGCAGCTTGCGGCGGATGTAGTCCAGCGCCTGGATGCCATTGGTGCCCTCGTAGAGCTGGGTGATGCGGCTGTCGCGCATCAACTGCTCCATGCCCCACTCGCGGATATAGCCGTGGCCACCGTAGACCTGCACGCCGAGGCTGGCGACTTCCTGGCCCATATCGGTGAAGAACGCCTTGACGATGGGGATCAGCAGCGCCGCGCGCTTGCTCGCCGCCTTGCGATAAGTCGGCTCGGGATGGCCGTGTTCGAGGTCCAACTGCCGGGCGCAATAGGCGGCCAGCATGCGGCTCCCCTCGACCAGGGTTTTCTGCGTCAGCAGCATGCGCCGCACGTCCGGATGCACGATGATCGGGTCAGCCACTTTGTCGGGGTGCTGCGCGCCGGCCAGTCCGCGAGACTGCAGGCGCTCGCGGGCATAGGCCAGCGAGCCCTGATAGGCCTGTTCGGCAATGCCAAGTCCCTGCAGACCGACCTGGAACCGCGCGTCGTTCATCATGGTGAACATGCATGCCAGGCCCTGGTTGGGCTCGCCGACGATCCAGCCAGTGGCGCCGTCGAAATTCATCACGCAGGTGGCGGCGCCCTTGATACCCATCTTGTGCTCGACGGCGCCGCAGCTCAGTGAGTTGCGCGCGCCCGGCGTTCCATCGGCGTTGGCGAGGAACTTGGGCACAAGCAACAGGCTGATGCCCTTCACGCCGGCCGGCGCATCCGGCAGGCGCGCCAGCACCAGGTGCACGATGTTCTCGCTCATGTCGTGCTCGCCACCGGAGATGAATATCTTGCTGCCGCTGACCTTGTAGCTATCGTCCGCCTGGGGTTCGGCGCGGGTGCGCAACAGCGCGAGGTCGGTGCCGGCCTGCGGTTCGGTCAGGCACATGGTGCCGCTCCAGCTGCCGCTGACCAGCTTCTCCAGATAGGCATCTTTCAACTCGTCGCTGCCGTGCTTGTACAGCGCCAGCACCGCACCTTCTGTCAGGCCGGAATAGATGCGGAAGGACAGTGAAGCGCCCATCAGCATCTCGTGGAAGTTGCAGGCCACCAGCTGTGGGAAGCCCTGGCCACCGTATTCGGTCGGCCCGGTCATGCTCGCCCAGCCGTTGTCGACGTACTGCTTGTAGGCCTCGACGAAGCCCTGCGGCGTGCGCACCTCGCCGTTTTCCAGGGTCACACCCTCTTCATCGCTGTTGCGATTGAGCGGCGCGATCTCACCGCCGGTGTAGCGCGCGGCTTCTTCCAGCACACCGTCGATCAGCTCGCGGTCCAGGCCGTTGCCGAGCAATTCGCAATGGCCGGTGGCGTCGAACAGCTCGTGCAGCACGAAGCGCATGTCACGCAGGGGAGCCTTGTATTCCATGCTCATGCCTCCTTCTTGTAGTCGGCGAAGCGGCCGCCGAGCGTGGCCAGGCTGTCGATCAGTCCGGCCGGCTGCCAGTGCTCGCCGTGGCGCTCGGCCAGTGCGTTGAGGCGCTCACGAATGGCCGGCAGACCCTGACGGTCGGCCCAGGTCATCGGGCCACCGACTTCGGCCGGGAAGCCGTAACCGTAGAGGTAGACGGTGTCGATATCGGCGCTGGACTCGGCCATGCCTTCCTCGAGTATCTTGGCGCCCTCATTGACCAGCGCCAGCAGGCAGCGCTCGAGGATTTCCTCACTGCCAATCTCGCGACGCTCATAACCGAGCCGCTCGGACTCACGCTGCACCAGCGCGTCCACTTCAGGATCGTGCTCGGCCTGGCGGCTGCCCTCGGCGTAGCGGTAGTAGCCCATGCGCGATTTCTGGCCGAAGCGGCCCAGCTCGCACAGACGATTGTCGACCTGCACCTCAGGCTCATCCTGGCCCTTGCCGGACAGTTCACGGGCGCGCCACTCCAGGTCGATACCGACCACGTCGTACATGCGGAACGGGCCCATGGCGAAACCGAAGCCCTGCAGCGCGGCGTCCACCTGATGCGGGTAGGCGCCTTCGAGCAGCATCATCCGCGCCTCCCGCACGTAGGTGGCGAGCATGCGGTTGCCGATGAAGCCCGGGCAGTTGCCGGCGACCACGCTGACCTTGCCCATGCGCTTGCCCAGTTCGGTGGATGCTTCGAGCACCACTTTGGAAGTCTTCGCGCCGCGGACGATCTCCAGCAGTTTCATGATGTGCGCCGGGCTGAAGAAATGCAGACCCACAACCTGCTCGGGGCGGCCAGTGACTGCGGCGATGGCGTCGATATCCAGCGCGGAGGTATTGCTGGCAAGGATGCCGCTCGCCTTCACGATGCCGTCCAGCTCGCGGAAGATGTTCTGCTTGAGCTCGAGGTTTTCGTAGACCGCTTCGATCACCAGATCCACATCGGCCAGCGCCTGGTAATCGGCCGCCTTGCTGATGCAGGCCCGGCGCGCCTGCGCCTGAGTCTCGTCGATCCGGCCCTGCCGCACATTGTGCGCGTAGGTGTCAGCCACCACGCTCAGCGCCTGTTCCAGCATCTCGGGGTTGTTGTCCAGCCAGCGCACCTGCACGCCGGCGTTGGCCAGGCTCATGACGATCCCGCGGCCCATGGTGCCCGCCCCGATCACGGCGGCGGTCTGGATATCGAAGCGGTCTTGGCTCATTGCAGCTGTCCTCGTTGCAAGGCTGGAAAAACTGGAGACCAACCATAGACGAAGACGCTACTATTTTTGAAATTTAGTCTTGTGATGTTTCGGATTCACCAAATGAATATCTACAACTTCGACCTCAACCTGCTCCGTGTGCTGGACGCCCTGCTGCGCGAGCGCAACGTCTCGCGGGCGGCGGAGCGGCTGTCGCTCAGCCAGCCGGCGGTCAGCAATGCCCTGGCCCGCTTGCGCGAACTACTCGACGACCCGTTGCTGGTGCGTGCCGGCCGAGCCATGCAGCCGACACCAAGGGCGCTGGCACTGGAAGCACCGATCCGCCATGCGCTGCAGCAGATCGAGCACAGCCTGATTGCCGGCGAAGCCTTCGATCCGGCGCGCAGCCACCAGCGTTTCCGCATCGCCGTGACCGACTATGTCGAGCTGATCTGCATGCCCGCGCTGATGCGGCGGCTGGCCGAGCACGCACCCGGCATCCAGCTGGCGATCCAGCACCTGACGCCGACGCTGCCGGTCGAAGCGCTGGACAACGGCGAGGTCGACCTGGTGCTCGGGCGCTTTCTCGAGGTGCCGTCACGCTTTCACGTACGTCGCTGGGCCAGCGAGACGCTGCAGGTGGCGGTGCGGCGCGACCACCCGCTGCTGATGGCGGGGCTGGATCTGGATGCCTTTCTGCGCCTGCGCCACCTGTGGGTGCATGGTGGCCAGACCCGCGGCATGGTCGACCAGTGGCTGGAAGCCCAAGGGCTTGAACGCAAGGTTGTCTACAACACGCCGAACTACCTGCAGGCCGCGCATATCGTCGCCAGCAGCGACCTCGCTGCCGTACTGCCGACCCAGTTGGCACGCTATTTCGCCACGCTGCTACCCCTGCAAACCTTCGATCTGCCGTTCGATCTCGGCACCTTCGCGCTGGATATCGTCAGCGTCGCACAGCGACAGAACGACTCGGCGCTGCAATGGCTGATCGAACAGATCGACGCCGTGGCGCCTGGCTGAGGCGCGAATCGAGCGCAACGAATCTCACGCCTGGCTAATATCCATTTGCTAGTATCTCCAGCTTTTCCGTCGGGAATTTCCCGAAAGCAGGCGACTGCGGCCGGCTGCGCGGAACATCGCAGCAAGGTGGATATCTACTCTTGCTAATGCGCCATGGTGAACATGGACGATCAAATCAAATCCGGAGCTAGACCTATGGCCGCCCTGCTGCAACGTACCACCGACACCATTACTCGCAATCAGGCCGAACTGCTCAGCAGCTGGAAGTCCGACCTGCAGAATCTGGGCGGCTATCACAACGTCAAGCCCGAAGAACTGGCCCAGCAGACCGTCGACTTCATCCGTCAGCTGATCAGCGGAACGGCAGACGGCTCGGCCGATATCAACGGTCCGGCCTGGGACAGCATGCGCCTGTACCTGGAAAAACTCTCGCGCAGCCGCGCCCTGCTTGGCATGGATTCGCAACAGACCGCGGGCTTCATCTTCGCCATCAAGCGTCCGCTGATGGCCCTGCTGCAGAGCGAATACGCCAATGAGCCGGCAGTATTCGCCGAGCAGCTGTGGGCGGTATCCGAGCTGATCGACAGCCTGGGGCTGTACACCGTACGCACCTTCCAGAAGTCCCGCGAAGAAGTGATCAAGCGTCAGCAGGAAGAGCTGCTGGAGCTGTCGACTCCGGTGGTCAAACTGTGGGATGGCGTGCTCGCTCTGCCGATGATCGGCACCCTCGACTCGCAGCGCACCCAGGTGGTGATGGAATCGCTGCTGCAGCGCATCGTCGATACCGGTTCGGAGATCGCCATCATCGATATCACCGGTGTGCCGACGGTCGACACCCTGGTCGCCCAGCATCTGCTGAAGACGGTCACCGCGATTCGCCTGATGGGTGCCGACTGCATCATCAGCGGCGTGCGTCCGCAGATCGCGCAAACCATCGTGCACCTGGGCCTGGACCTGCAAGGCATCGTCACCAAGGCCAGCCTGGCCGACGCCCTGGCCCTGGCCCTGCGCCGTTCCGGCCTCACCGTGACGAAGGCCGTCTAATGGACCGCATACCCATTCTGCGGATGGGCGAGTTTCTGCTCGTCACCATCCAGGTCGACATGCACGACCAACTGGCAATGACCCTGCAGGACGACCTGGCCGAACGAATCAGTGCGACCTCGGCAAAGGCCGTGCTGATCGATATCTCCGCACTGGACATGGTCGACTCCTTCATCGGCCGCATGATCGGCACCATCTCCGGCTTGTCGCGGATCATGGATGCCGAGACCGTGGTGGTCGGCATGCAGCCCGCCGTAGCCATCACCCTGGTCGAACTCGGCCTCGAACTGCCCGGCGTCAGCACCGCGCTGAACGTAGAGCGCGGCATGCAGCTGCTGCGCGCCCGCGTGGCCGCGCAATGATCGTGCGCAGCAGCGGCAGCCAGCCGGTGCGCCTCGAGCAGGATGTCGTGCTGGCCCGGCAGACCGTGCGCAAGCTGACCCAGGAATGCGCCATGCGCCTGATCGACCAGACCAAGCTGGTCACCGCGGTCAGCGAGCTGGCGCGCAACACCGTGGTCTACGGCGGCGGTGGCGACATGGATTGGCAGCTGATCGAGGACGGCACGCGGGTCGGCGTGCGCCTGACCTTTCGCGACGAAGGCCCGGGCATCGCCGACATCAAACTGGCCATGACCGACGGCTGGACGTCCGGTAGCGGCCTCGGGCTGGGACTGACCGGCGCCAAGCGGCTGGTTGACGAGTTCGAACTCGACAGCACGGTCGGCGCGGGCACCCGAATCACCATCACGCGGTGGACATGAACGTTCAGGGAAGCGTCACCCAGGTCCTGCTGATCGAAGACAACAGCCAGATCGGCCACGCCCGCCGGGTCGCCCAGCGGCTGGCCGAACAGCACGACTTCGACACCACCGATGCCGGGCGCGTCGCCCTGCTCGCCACCGAGCTGGGCAGTAACCTGCTCAAGCACGCCGGGCGCGGCGAACTGCACCTGCGCGTAATTCCTGGACGAGAGGGGCGCGGCGTCGAAATCATCGCGATCGACCGCGGACCGGGCTTCGACCTCGATCAATGCCTGACCGACGGATTTTCCACCCGCGGCACACAGGGCATCGGGCTCGGCGCGCTGGCGCGTCAGGCCCAGGTGTTCGACGCCTATTCCGATGCCCGCGGCTCGGTGGTGCTGGCGCAGCTGTTTCCTCGCGGCGTGCAGCCGCCGCCGTGGCGCTACGGCGTCAGCCAGCATCCCTATCCAGGCGAAACAGCCTGCGGCGACGCCTGGCAGCTGGCCTTCGATGGGCAGCGCTGCAGCGCCCTGGTCATCGATGGCATCGGCCATGGCGAGCTTGCCCAACAGGCCGCGCTGGCAGGCGCGGTGGCGTTTGCAGAATCCCCACTGGATTCCCCCTTCGCCCTGTTCAGCAATATGCACCAGGCGATGAACGGCACTCGTGGCGGCGCCGCAGCCATCGCGCACTTCGACGGCCAGCGTCAGACGCTGGATTTCGCCGGCATCGGCAATATCGGCGCCAGCCTGATCGCTAGCGAGGGCTCGCGTGGCCTGGCCTCGCATCCTGGCATCGTCGGCGTGCGCTTTCGCAAGGCGCATGTCTTCGACTATCCGCTGGGTGAGGCGCGGCTGCTGGTGCTCTACAGTGATGGCCTGCAAACACGCTGGAATCTGCGCGACTACCCCGGTCTCGTTCACCGTCACCCGGCCATCATCGCCGCACTGTTGCATCGCGACTTCTGCCGCGGTCGCGACGACGTGACCGTGCTGGCACTCAATCTGGAGGCTCCCCGTGGCTGATCCGACGTCCCCCGAGACCGGCGACGCCGGCCAGCTCGAACAGCTGCGCCGGGCGAATGAATCGCTGCGCGCCGAACTGGAAGAAACCAATCAGGGTGTACTGGCGCTGTATGCCGAGCTGGACACCCAGGCCGAGCAGCTGCGCCAGGCCTCGGACCTGAAGAGCCGCTTCCTGTCGTACATGAGCCACGAGTTCCGTACGCCGCTGGGCTCGATCCTCAGCATCACCCGCCTGCTCAGCGACGAACTGGACGGCCCGTTGAGCCCGGAACAGCACACGCAGGTGCGTTTCGTCAGCTCGGCCGCCAGCGAGCTGAGCGAGATGGTCGATGATCTGCTCGACCTGGCCAAGATCGAAGCCGGCCGCGTCAGCATTTCCCCGGCCTGGTTCGACATGCTCGACCTGTTCTCGGCGTTGCGCGGCATGTTCCGCCCCATCGTCGAGGGCTCGCCGATCGACCTCATCTTCGAAGAGCCCGAAGGCATTCCGCGGCTCTATACCGATGACAAGAAGCTGGCGCAGATCCTGCGCAACTTCATCTCCAACGCGGTGAAGTTCACGCCTCAAGGGGTGGTGCGCGTGTCGGCACGGATGGAAAACCCGCAGCAGGTCCGCTTCGCCGTCAGCGACACCGGTATCGGCATCGCCCCCGAGCTACACGACCGGCTTTTCGAAGACTTCGCCCAGGTCGACTCGCCGCTGCAGAAGCGCCTGCGCGGCACCGGCCTCGGCCTGGCGTTGTGCAAGCGCTTCGCCGAACTGCTCGGCGGCCGTGTCGGTGTGGAAAGCGAACCAGGCAAGGGCTCGGAGTTCTATGTAGTCCTGCCTCTGGCGATTGATACGGAGCCTTCCGATGGAGCGTGACAGCCGTCTGTTGATCGTCGACGACAACGCGCCGACGCGCTATGCGATGCGCCGGGTACTGGAACGCCATGGCTATCAGGTGCTGGAAGCCGGCACTGGCAGCGAAGGCCTGGAACTGGTGGCCAACGCCGCGCCGGATGCACTGATCCTCGACGTCAACCTGCCGGACATGAGCGGCTTCGACATCGCCCGCCAGCTGCGCGCCGATGCGAACACCGCCCTGCTGCCGCTGATTCACGTGTCCGCCGCCTCCATCGAGACCAACGACATCATCACCGGCCTCGATGCTGGCGGCGATGCCTACCTGATCCACCCGGTCGATCCCGACGTGCTGCTGGCGACGCTGCGCACCCTGCTGCGGGTGCGCGATACCGAGCGCGCACTGCGTGACAGCGAGGCGCGCTTCCGGGAAATCTTCTTCCATGTCGCCGCGCCCATCGCGGTGCTCGACGCCGAACTGCAGCTGCACGAGTGCAACCATGCGTTTGAACTGCTGGTGGGAGCCGTCGGCCCGACGGCTCCCCTGTCGCAACGTTTCGCCGCCGGCCAAGAAGCGATTCTCGCCGAGCTGAGCGCACATCTTCAGGCCGGCGAGCGCTGGCATACGCCGCTGCAAATGCAGGTCAACGGCGAGACCCGCGAGACCGAGTGGCAGATTTCCCCGTACCGCGCACAGGGCCTGGGCTTGGTGTTCGTCGAGGACGTAACCGAACAGCGTCTGCGTGAACGCGCACAGCGCCAGGAAATCGCGACTACCACCAGTCAGCTCGCCCACGAGGTGGCCGAGCGCGCGCGTACCGAAGAGCAGCTGCTGCAGGCGCAGAAGATGGATGCCCTGGGCAAGCTGACCGGCGGCATCGCCCACGACTTCAACAACCTGCTCACCGGCATCATCACCGGCATCGAGCTGATGAAGCAGCGCATCATCGAAGGCCGCGCCGACAGCGTGCTGCGCTTTGCCGATGCCTCGCTCAGCTCGGCGCGCAGTGCAGCGTCGCTGACCAATCGCCTGCTGGCATTCGCTCGCAAACAGCCGCTGGATGCACGGGCGCTGGATATCAACGAACGCATCCGCTCGCTGCAAGACCTGCTGCGGCGCACCATCGGCGAACGCATCACGCTGACCTTCGACTTCACCGCCGAGCCCGCGGTGGCGCGCGTGGACGTCAGCCAGTTCGAGAGCGCCCTGCTCAATCTGGTGATCAACGCCCGCGATGCGTTGCCCGAAGGCGGGCATATCCGCATCAGTACCTTTCCCTCGGATGGCAGCCAGGAGGCGGAACTCGCGCCAGGGCGCTACATCGGTCTGTGCGTGAGCGATGACGGAACGGGTATCGAGCCCGGCGTGCTGGACAAGGTCTTCGATCCCTTCTTCACCACCAAGCCGCAGGGCCGCGGCACAGGGCTGGGGCTATCGAGCATCTACGGGTTTGCCCTGCAGTCGGGTGGCGATGCGAGCATTCGCAGCACGCTCGGCGCCGGAACCGAAGTCACCCTCCTGCTGCCCGCCGCCAACGGCGAACAGGCAGCGACGCCCGCCGCAGCGCCGGATAGTTCGATGCGGCTGGTCGGCCACGAGCACGTGCTGGTGGTGGAAGACATGCCCAGCGTGCGCATGCTGATCGCCGAGACGCTGATCGAAGCCGGCTACCGCTGCAGCCAGGCGGGAGACGTGGAAACCGCCCAGTCTCTGCTCGAGGCTGACCCGTCGATTGACCTGCTGCTGACCGATGTCGGGCTACCCCGTCTTTCCGGTCGCCAGCTGGCCGAATGGGCACGCCGCGAGCGCCCGACATTGCCGGTGGTGCTGATGACCGGCTATGCGGAGAGCGCATCCAGTCGCGAGGGCTTTGTCGATGAGCGCATGGAGCTGGTGCTCAAGCCGTTCGAAGGTGCAGACCTGCTGATCAAGATCCGCGGCCTCCTCGACGAAGCCTGATGTTGCCGACCGACTATCCACCGCCGCTTAAAAATCACCTATCTGCGCTTGATGCGCATGGCGCGGGCAACAAAAAACCCGCCGAAGCGGGTTCTTTCTGACCTATCCGAATCCTTCCGGCTGCCTTCCTGGCGGTGGTCGATCATCCTGATCCTGAGCACGTCCTGCGCTTCAGAGTGGGCATAGATTAATCATCAGGCCGCAGGCAATGAAGAGCCAAAAACCGGGATTCTTGTAAGCCTTTCGCTATAGCTAAAACGAACGTGTCGTTTCACTGTCGCGCTTACCAGCCTGGCGGGACAGAAGGCTGCCTTTGCGCGGCCACGCACCCCGCTGCTTTGTCGGCAAGCAATGCTCCCGCTACGAATTATTAGCGTGGAACATTTGTTGAATTATTTCTCTTGCCTCCATAGGCTCACACAATATTGATAATTAACAAATAGTTAAACCCTAAATATCCGAGTTCGCGAGCTTACTTAAAGAGGCCAATTTATTTGAATTGCAAATAAAAGCTGTACATATATTTAAATCTACGTATATTCGCCCCCACTGCTTCGCAATTAACACTTCGACACCCGGCATGATGTTTCTCTGTTTCATCTCCTCGGTTCGTTTTGCTTCTCGCTTCTCAGTCTCGGCACCGAATGCTTCAGTGCTGCAGCCTTAAAACACCTTGGGAGATACTCATGTCTACTCGTCAAAATGGCACAGTCAAATGGTTCAACGATGAAAAAGGTTTCGGCTTTATTACGCCGACCGATGGCAGCGAAGATCTGTTCGTTCATTATCGTTCAATCGAAAGCACAGGCTTCAAAAGCCTGAGCGAAGGCCAAGCGGTCTCTTTCATGGCTACCAAAGGCCAGAAAGGGATGCAGGCTGATCAGGTTCAAGTCTCCTAAGACGCCTGATACAAAAAAGCCCCGCTTCGGCGGGGCTTTTTTTCGTCCGTAATATCTGACCCAACGGCTTTTCCCATGATCGGAAAATAATGGTGCTAGTTCTGAATGTCGCAAATAGGCGCGGTCGACGTTCAGCACCAGCGGCATATGAATTCCTCAGAAAAGCAAAAACCCGCCGAAGCGGGTTTTTTCTGACCTTTCCGAATTCCCTTCGATTGCCGTCCTGGCGATGGTCGATCTTCCTGATCCTGAGCGCGTCCTGCGCTTCAGAGTGGGTGTAGATTAATTACACGCCATGGACGGTAAAAGGGTCGAACGCCGCAGCCTCTTGTAAGCCTTTTGCTATAGCTGCAGGAGCCGGGAAACTTTCAGACCCAAGGAGCGCCTCGCAGTCGCCCTGAAAGGCCTGACTTAGAGCCATCGCTGAGCAAGCGATGCACCGTATCGACGGTGCCTCGCTGCGACGAGATCCAAGACGCGAAACCTGTCCAGCAGACGTATTAGTCCTTCGACAGGTCAACCAGCGGCTCGTCACGAATTCCAGTGTCGCGACCGGCCTGTACCGCTTCGATCCGTTTGCGCGCGGCGTCGACTGCGGCGCTATTGACCAGCAGCTCGTAACGCACGCGAAAATGCTTCTGCTCACCTGGCTCAATCTTCGGCACCAATCCCAACTGCCGTTGATAGCGGCGGCTGTAGGAAAAGCTGGTACCCGGTTCGAGGCCGGTCACGTAGCCCTGCTTCTCGGTATCGGTGTTCTTCCACAGCGAGAACACCGGTAGCTCGGCAGTATTGAAGCCGACACTGACGCCGAGATTGCCCGCGCGGTTGTGCAGCATGGTCAGGGTCTGGCCCTGTTCGTCCGCATAGGGCACCACGTTGAACACCGTCTCGTCGTAGTCCCTGGTTGGGCCGCGATAGCGCTGCCAGTCGCTCAGCTCCTTCGCCGCGCGGGGGTTGAACGGTGAGACCTGCTTGACCGGCGCCACGAAGCGCGCGCCCTCCTCCAGCAGCGGCGTGCCGAAATTGGTGTGGTACAGCACCTGATATTCCTTGGCGTAGTCGCCCTGATTGGTCAGCGTGTCGTGCAACGAGAATCCGGTGCGGCCGGGCCCTGTGCTGAGCTCGGTGAGGATTGCGAAGTCGAGTTTCTTGAAGGCCTTCTCCTGCAGCTCGCCACGCAAGCGAATGGCATAGGGCGGCTTCTCGTCGATCTGCAGCACCACCCGCGAGGCCGGAATGTTCGCCGCACGGCCATGCAGCGTGAGCAGTTCGCCGTTGTCTTCGCCGGGGTGGCCGACCCACTCGAAGCCGCAACGGGTGACCAGTTCATTGAAGCCCTCGAGCCAGCCCAGCCCGCCGCGCCCGTTGAGCTCAATAAAGGCCGGGTTGACCACTTCATCCACCGGCGAATCCCAGCCCAGGCGTACCTCGCCGGCCACCGCTTCCAGCACATTCATGCCGCGCGTGGGCACAACGGTCATGCGCATGCTGCCGTTGTCGATCTCGATCAGGCTGACGCCTTCCTGCCGGCCGCCATGCAAGGTACGCACGCTGACCGAGAATGGCGTCGGCGCGTCGATGCCCAGCTCTTCGCTGGTGATGCGCCAGTTCTTCGCCGGCTTGTCGTGGTCGATCAGCACCTGTTCCCAGGCCATGGCAGGAGTGGCCAGGTAGATGCCCAGGCCGAGGAGAAGCTGCAAACGGGTCATGGGGGTTCCCTTTGTTGTTATGACTCCTGCTCAAGGTAGATGAAACGTTTCATCTGGCAAGCCAAAGCGGTTGCCGAATGACTGAAGGGAGGCGGAACGCAGCTGGACGGAGTGCTCTAGCTTGGCTTCAGCCCTTGCTGTAGCGACTCGGCTGCCAGTAGCCGGTGAGCAGCGGCAGTGCGGGGCCACGCCAGCCGCGCTGACGAAGTTGCCGGGCGATCAGCGCATTCATAATCTTGTGCCCCATCAGCAGCACGCTTTCATTGGCCTCGGCCAGCTCGATCAACCGATCAGCCGCTGCGCTGGCACGCCTGGTGGATTCGCGGATGTGCTCGGTATGGCTGGCGAAGCCGAGAAACCAGGCGGTGCGAAACGCCAGGCGCCAGAAGCGCGACGGCAACAGCGGCAGTCCCCACTCGGGATACGGCAGGTGCGGCTCGGCGAACAGCGGATCAGGTAGTTCACAGCAGTCGCATTCCAGATGCGAGCGCGATTCGATGCAGCGCTGCAGGGAGCTGCAGACCACGATGCCAACCGAGCCTGCCAGCGCGACCAGACTGTCCGGGCGCTCGGCGGCGACGACCTCCGCGGCGTTGTAGCGCTCGACCCAGGTTTTCATGCCAACCGGCGTGCTCCAGCGCGCTGCGCCGTGGTCGGGTCTGCCGTGCCGCACGAGGATGATCTGCATCTGGCTACCGGATACACCGCCCAGCCGCCAAGGCGCATGCCTGGCAGCAGGGGGATAGAAAGAGAATGAAGCGGGTGGAAACGCCCCGGCACGCGGCCGGGGCGACGGGGTCACTTGTCGAGCTCGTCCTGCTTTTCCAGGAATTCCTCTTCGAGCATCGCATCCTTGACGGCCTGAGGCTGCTCGTCGAGCAGCGGATCATTCAACTCGCCGCTGGACAGTACGCGGGTGTCCAGCTTGCCCATCAGATGCTCCAGCGCGTGCTGCATCTTGTCCGCCGCACCATCGACCGCCAGCTGCAGCGACTCGGCCTTGTGCGTCACCGACACCGCCTGATGCCCCTTGGGCCGCGCCTCGATCTGGCAACGCTTGTCATCGGCACCGGCCTTCTGCGCGTTTTCATCGCTGACATGGACTTCCACTCGGGTGAGGAAGTCGTCGAAACGCTCGAGCCGATCCTCAACGGTCGTACCGACCCACTCGTGCAGCTCGACGCTGCCAGGGATGTGGTTGCTATTGACCTGCACTTGCATACGACTACTCCTGATAGATGACGTACCTACTAGGGTTCGAGGCGTGCGCGTCGGCGAGGTTCAGGTGCTTCGTCCGGTTGCCAGACTTCGCGAGTCGACTGGCTAGTCGCCAGGAATGCATTTAAGTCGTTCATTCCTGCATCAGCGCGCGATAGCGCTGCTGGTATTGATCGTATGGAAGGTTCTCGCTCATCAGCTGCTTGAGTTGATGCTGCAGATAGGCATCTTTGCTCAGCGGCGCATTGACAGTCTTCTGTGCAACGACACCGAGGCTCTGGGCTCCGCTGGGAAACAGTTGATGGGTCAGTTCCGCGATCTTGTCCTCGGCGCTGATGAATTTGTCTGGTCGGCCGCTGCCCCAGCGAGCGTCATACTCGGCCTGACCGACCTGGCGGCCATTTTCATAGACACGAATGTCGGCATAGCTCATATACAACAGCAGGTCCCAACGCCACGTACCGGTATAGGTCGTACTTAACGGGCAACGAGCCGGGCTGCTGCCCGCGGCAAGCTGACGGGTCTTGAAGCCCTTGTCCCGAAGAAGTTGTTGATAGGTGGTATTGAAGCCAGCACGGAGCCCGACAGCCGGTATCGTGCAGATCTCGGGCGCGAGCTCAGCCGATAGATTGGCGGGTGTGACGGTCTGCTTGATACTGCAGCCGGTCATGAAAAGCATGGCGAAAAGTACGGGCAGCGGCGCGGCGCGCATGTTGACGTCCTGTCTAGAAACCAAAGAGACGGCATTGTGCCATCAAGCGGCCTGACGAGTCGTCTCGGTTCGCTTGCTGGCCAGGTCCGCTCGCCCGCCGAGGAACCAGCCCACCGCCCCCCACACTGCTGCGCATATGGCACCGACTAGGGCAATCAGCCAGACGCCCTGTCCGAGACTGTCGAGCAGGCTCTTGGCCCAGCCGCTCAGGGCATCGCCGCCGCGATAGACCACGGTGTCGATGAAGTTCTTCGCCTTGTACTTGCTCTCGGCATCCAGCGGCGCGAAGAGCATCTCGCGGCCCGGGCGGACGAAGGCGTATTCGCCGACGCGACGCACGATCATCACGGCGGCCAGCACGGCAAAGGTCGGCGCCAGGGCCAGGCCGACGAACCCGAGGCAGACCAGCGCCGGCACTGCGGCCAGCAGAATCCGCACGCCGAGCCGCTGTGCGATGCGCCCGGTGATGAACAGCTGCGACAGCAAGGCACCCGCCTGCACCACGAAATCGATCGCACCGAACACCCGCACCTGCTCGGCACGATCCGGAAACAGCTCGGCGACCAGCCTTGCCTGTTCGAAGTAGAGAAAGGTGCTGGCGGTCGTCAGCAGCAGCACGAACGCCGCGATGCCGAGCAGATAGTCCGAGCCCAGCACCCGCGTCAGGCCACTGAATGGATTGCCCGCTACCGGTCGCCGTGGACTTTCGGCATGTTCGGTGCCGGGACGGCCGGCACCCATCTCCTCGCGCCAGACCATCAGGTAGTGCTTGAGCGCAACCGCGGCGACCAGCAAAAGCGCCGCCAGCAGCATCAGCCCGAACTGACCGAGTACGCCGACCAACAGCACGCTCGTCGCCGGTCCGACCAGACCGCCCACACTGGCACCAGCAGCGATGAAGGCGAACAGCCGGCGCGCCTGCGGAGCGTCGAACACATCGGCCATCAGGCTCCAGGCGACCGAGACCACGAACAGGTTGTAGACCGAGATCCACACGTAGAACACCCGCGCCAGCCAGACGCTGTCTCCGAGCAGGAAGAACAGCCCCGCGAACACGAGCAGGTTGACGCAGAAGAAGCCGTACACCCAGTCGATGTAATGGATGCGCGCGACCCGCGAGTTGAGCCAGGCGAACAGTGGCACCGCCACCAGCATGGCGATGAAGGTCGCGGTAAACAGCCACTGCAGGTTCTCGACGCCGCCCTGAATGCCCATCGACTCGCGAATCGGCCGCAGCATGAAGTAGCCAGAGAACAGGCAGAAGAACAGGCTGAACCCGGCCAGCGCGGCACGCAGTTCCCCGGGGCGGGCATTGATCAGAGCGGCCCCGCGAGCGGCTAGCGAAGTCGGCATTCGGCGCTCAGCGGAAGGCGTCGACGATCATCTGCCGCTGTCGCGCATCCGGCAGCCGCCCCTGGCCGGCGAGCAGGTTGTCGGCCATGTAGCGCGGGTTGGAAGTCGCCGGTATGACCGCAGTTACAGCCGGCTCGGCAAGGATGAACTTGAGCAGCAGCTGCGCCCAGGAGCTGGCATCGATCTCCACCGCCCAGGCCGGCAGCGGCTTGTCCTTGACCCTGGACAGCAGGTTGCCACGGGTAAACGGCCGGTTGATCAGCGTGGCGATGCCGTGGTCGGCGCAGTACGGCAGCAGCTGCTTCTCGGCGTTGCGCTCGCCCACCGAATAGTTGAACTGCACGAAGTCGACCTTCTCCTGCTTCAGCGTCTCCAGCAGGCGGTCGTGGGCCGACTCCAGATAATGGGTCACGCCGATGTAGCGCACCCGCCCCTCCTGCTTGAGTTCGCGCAGCAGGCCGAGCTGAGTGCGGGTGTCCTGCAGGTTGTGCACCTGAATCAGGTCGATGGTGTCGGTCTGCAGCGCCTTGAAGCTCGCTTCGATCTGCGCCATGCCGCGTTCGCGACCGCTGGAGGACACCTTGCTGGCGAGGAAGACCTTGTCGCGCTGGCCGTGGCGCTCGACCAGCTCACCGACGACGCGCTCGGAATTGCCGTAGCTCGGCGCGGTATCGATCAGCGATGCGCCACCATCGAGCAGCACGCGCAGCACCTCGAGCAGCCGCGCCATCTCGGGATCATCCAGGCCTATGTCATGTGTCCGCGAAGTGCCAAGGCCGATGACGGGTAGCATCTCGCCGGTGGAAGGAATCTCGCGTCGACGCAGCGCCTCGGCTGCCCGCACCAGCGACGGCAACAGCAGACCGAGCGCCAGCATCGCTGCGGCCACGGCTGTACGTTGAATGATCTGGCGGCGCGTCGGCATGGGTGGGGTCTCCGGTCGTTTTGCGGTATCGACCTCTGAGTATGGTCGAGTCATTTCGCGATACCGGCCCGGCGACGTACGGAGCTTTTCCTGATGTTTCATGTAGCGCCGAAGCGTACGATAACGATGCCGCAGTAGTGGCAATATGCCCCTATTTGCGCTTTACTGCGCCGCTTCCGATGCCTGCTGCGCTGACGGCGGGTTGGTAACTGTCGAGACGAACATGTCCTTCAACCTACGCCAGTCGCGCCAGCAGAGTCCCGATGGCCAGGCACCCGCCGCGCCGCGTCCCTGGGTACGCTCCCGGCTGAGCAGTCTCTGCTATGCCGCAGGACTGCTGTTGGTGTTCATTCTCAGCCTGCTTCTGCTGCCGAACGACAGCGGCCTGGGCCGGCTGCTGTGGGGCGCGCTGTAAGGCAGCGCGCAGATATCAGGTCTCAGGTACGAAAACGGCCGACCAGCTCCGCCAGGGTTTTCGATAGCCCAGACAGCTGCTGGCTGGCGAGCATGCTTTGCGAGGAGCAGGTAGCCGCCTCGTTGGAGAGGTCACGGATATCGGTGATGTTGCGCGCGATTTCCTCGGTGACGCTGCTCTGCTCCTCGCACGCCGTGGCGATCTGGGCGGCCATGTCATTGATCCGCTGCACCGACACGGACGTTTCCGCCAGCACCTGATCGACGCCGGATGCCCGCTCGACGCTGTCTCGCGCCTTGTCGCTGCCGTTCTGCATTGCCTGCACGGCCTTGTCGACGCCGCTCTGCAAGCGCTCGATGCGCGCCTGGATATCCTTGGTCGAATCCTGTGTGCGCGCGGCCAGCGCCCGTACCTCGTCGGCCACCACGGCGAAACCGCGGCCCTGCTCACCGGCGCGCGCGGCCTCGATGGCGGCGTTGAGCGCGAGCAGATTGGTCTGCTCGGCGATGCCGCGAATCACTTCGAGCACCGCGCCGATGCTGGCGGTTTCCTCGGCAAGCGCACCGATGGTCTGCGAAGCGCCTTCGACCTCCTGAGCCAGCTGGCGGATGGACTGGATAGTGCTGCTGACCACCGACGCGCCCTGGCGCGACTGGGTTTCCGCCGCACGCGCGGCGTCCGACGCGTTCTGCGCATTGAGCGCGACTTCATGCACCGCCGCGCTCATCTCGGTCGCGGCAGTGGTCACCTGATCGACCGCGGCGTGCTCGCTGCTGATCAGCTGATCGTTGGTTTCAGCCATTGCCGCCATACCGCGCGCGGCGGTCTCGACCTCAGCGGTAACCCGTCCGACCTCGGCAATCAGCGGCTGCAGTTTGTCGAGAAAACGGTTGAAGGCGTTGCCGAGCTGGCCCAGCTCGTCAGCCGAATGCACCTCCAGGCGGGCGCGCAGGTCGCCATCGCCATCGGCGATCTGCTTCAGGCGATCGAGCAGTCGGCGCATCGGATGCAACACCACCATTGGCAAACCCAGTATCAACAGCACGCAGCCCAGCAGGCCGATGATCAGCACCGCGGTCTGCTGGCTGGATGTGGCAGCGCCGTCGGCAATCGCCGCCGCGCCTTCGGCCTCGGCGGCTGCGCCTTCGAGTTCGCCGAGCTTGTCGATGGCATCGCGCATGGCATCGAAGCGCGCCTCGCTGTCACCAAAGCTCAGCGCGCTGGCGGCCTGAGGATCGAGATCGACCTGCTCGATGACCCGCTGCGATAGCGCGGACCACTGCTGAAAGCCGCTGTTGAACCGCTCGACCAGCGCCAGCGCCTCGGCGCCCGGCTGCATGGCTGCGTACTTCTGTACGCGGTCGTAGGCTTGCTTGAGGTTTTCCGCATGGCTGGCCTTGAGTGCCTGCACATGGTCGCCAGCATCGCTGTCGAGCAGGCTACGCTCGGCGACGAAGGCCTGATACAGGTCGCGATCGGCATTGAGCAGCAAGCCGATGGCCGGCAGATGGCGCGTGCCCAAGACCTCGCTGGAGTCGGTCACGCGTTCGATGCCACGCATCCCGAAAACGCCCATCAGCACCAGCAACAGCGCCAGCGCCGCAATGGGCAAGGTGATCTTCCAGCGAAATCCAAGATCGGTGAACAGGCGGGGCATGGCGTCGCTCCTCGAGAGGCTTTCCTTGGCTATCGGCTACAACAACTGCGGCAACAGGTCACCGGTCGACAATTGCACAGCCGCGCGCGACTTCCGTTGCGCCACATCAAGAGGAATCGCCGCCTCACCCAGTACTTCCGGATGAAGACCATGGTTGCATGGCGATCTTCGATCCGGCGGCCGATAACGTGGCTGACGGTGACGGCGCCGAACGGGCATGCAGCTCGCGGCCGGGGTGCCGATAACAAAAAATGTAGCCTCTGATCGACGGCTGATCAGTGCGGGAGCGGCCGAGTTTCCCGCTTCCCTTCCTCAAGCGAGTAACGCCCATGATTTCGCTCTCCCGATTCAAGCCAGGCCACACGCAATCCAGCGGCACGGCGAGCCTGCTCTGCTCGGCTCACCAGCTTGCCCAGCAGCTCGCCACCCTGCGCTTCAACCCGACCTACATTGCCGGTTTCGTCTCGCCGCACGTGGATCTGGATGAGGTCGCCAGGCAGATAGCGCAGCGCTTTCCGCAGGCGACGATCAGCCTGTGTACCACCGCGGGCGAGCTGTCCAGCAAGGGCCAGCGGCTTTACTGTGCCACCGGCGCGCAGTGGGATCGGGTGGTGTTGCAGCTGTTCGACGCCAGCGTCATCGCCGCCGCCGAGATCGTCCGTGTGCCGCTGGAGTGCGAGGACATCCGCGGCCAGGGTCAGCGGCTGTCGATGGGCGAGCGCATCGCGCGCCTCACGGCGTCGATCAAGCGGGTGCAGGTGTCGATGAAGATCGATTACCGCGACACGCTGGCGAACATCTTCTTCGACGGCCTCTCCGCTTCGGAATCCTTCTTCATGGAGGCGCTGTACGAGTCCGGTCGTTTCCCCTGCCTGTTCGTCGGCGGCTCGGCCGGTGGCAAGCTGGATTTTCAGAAGACCCAGCTGCATGACGGCAAACGCAGCTACCAGAACCACGCGCTGATCGTCTTCCTCAAGTGCGCGCGGGACGTACGCTTCGGCGTGTTCAAGAGCCAGAACTTCGAGCCGACGCCACTCAGCCTGAACGTACTCAGCGCCTCCCTGGAGGACCGTTACATCAGCCAGGTGGTCGACTCACGCGGCAACATCCGCACGATGGTCCAGGCGCTGTGCGAGGCGCTCAAATGCGCGCCGCAGGAGCTGGAGCAGCGGCTCTCGGACTACTCCTTCGCCATTCGCGTCGGCGAGGAAGTGTTCGTCCGCTCGATCTCGCAGATCGACTTCGCCAACGAGCGCGTGCACCTGTTCTGCGACGTCGCCCCCGGCGAAGAGCTGATCATGGTCAAGCGCACCCCGCTGGCCGAGACCACCCGCCGCGACTATCAACAGTTCATGCGCAACAAGCCCGGCAAGCCGCTGGTGGGCATCCTCAACGACTGCATCCTGCGCCGGCTGAACAACGAGCAGGCACTGGGCGGCATGGACCCGGTGTTCGATGACGTACCGGTGGCCGGTTACTCGACCTTCGGCGAGATCCTCGGCCTCAACCTCAACCAGACCCTCACCGCGGTGTTCTTCTTCCGCACCAACGGCAAGGACGAGTTCCACGACGAGTACACCGACAACTTCATCGCCTACCACGGCGAGTTCAAGGCATTCTTCCTGCGCCGGCAGATCAAGAAGCTGACCGGCCTGAGCCAGGTGGTGGTCAAGCAGATCGAGCAGTTCAAGCGCCAGGACTACAGCAGCGCGGTGGACATCAATGGCCTCGACGAACACATCCGCCCGGTGTTCCGCGGCCTGGCCGACCTTGGCCAGGTCCTGTCTCAGGCCGACCATGAGCGGCAGTCCATGTCCGAGCAGCTGAGCCAGTGCGCCAACGAGCTGCACGGCTCGATGGACGATCTGACGCTGAACATCAACCAGCAGGGTACCGTCATCGAACAGGCCGGCAGCTCGGTCAAGCAGATGGTCCACCAGGCCGACGAGGTGGTCAGCAGCGCCCGCGACCTGGCGCAGTCCAGTCAGCGCATCCAGTCGGTGGTGCAGACCATCCAGCAAATCGCCGGGCAGACCAACCTGCTGGCGCTCAATGCGGCGATCGAGGCGGCGCGCGCCGGCGACATGGGCCGCGGTTTTGCGGTGGTGGCCGACGAGGTACGTAAGCTGGCCGAGATCACCGGCAAGAACGCCGAGGAAATCGGCACCGACATCGACCGCCTGGCCAGCGAGATTCGCGCGGTGGCGCAACACATCGAGACGCAATCGGCCGGTGTCGGCTCGCTGACCGGGCTGCTCGATGCGCTGGAAAACTCGAGCAACCTCACCGCTGGCACTTCACGCCAGACCAAGGGCGTCGCCGACCGGCTGATCGGCCTGACCGCGCGCTAACCAGCTAGGCGCGCGCGAACCTCGGCGTAGGGATAAGCCTCCAGCGAGGCGAAACCGGGGATCTGGCGCGCCTTGAGCTTGGTGAACACCGGCACGCTGATGCCGCAGAGAAAGCGCGTCAGGCACTCGGCGCTGGGCGCACCGCCCTTCAGCTGCGCGAAGCGCTGACTGAATTCGGCGCAGCGGGCGGCCAGGTCAATCTGTTCCAGCGGCGCCTTTGCCGGCGGTTCCGGCAGTTTCGCGACCTGCCCGTTGCAGACAGAGCAATGCCCGCAGTGCTGCGGCGCCTGCAAGTCACCGAAATACCCGGCCAACCGCTGGCTCAGGCATTCGCTGGATTCGAACAGCGCCAGCATGTTGTTGATGCGGGTGATCTCGCTCGCTTCGTGCTGCTTGAAGTATTCATGCAGTTCGATGCTCAAGCCCTCTGCGTCGAAGTCTGGATCGAGCAGCGCATAGACGTCGGTCATCTGCTTGCTCTCCAGCTCGATCCAGCCTTTCTCCTGGAAGTACTCCAGGGCCTTTACCACCCGTCCACGGTCCGCCCCGTGCTGCTGATAGAGCGCGTCGAAATCCAGCGTGCACCAGGTCCGTGCCCGCGCCGAGCTGTGCACGATGGCCTCGACGAACTGCCGCCGCTCACCTTCGAATTTCGCCACCAGCACCTCGGGTTCGAGCAGGTACTTGAAGCGGTACTCGGCGAAATAGGCGAAGCGTGGCGCGATGATGCCGCGCAGCTCCAGCTGCACCAGCAGGGTTTTCAGCGGCAGCTGGCGGATGTTGCTCTGGTCCGATAGCTGGTTGAGCATCAGCTCCCATTGCCCGCCTGAGCCTGTCTGTAGCAGCTCGTCGAGTACGCAGCGGATGCCCTCGCGCTCCGGTGTGTCGCCATAGACAAAATTCTGCAGCACGCTGAGGCTGTCCCGGTTGGCCAGCACCAGGCAATCCGAAGCATTACCGTCGCGCCCTGCCCGACCGATTTCCTGACTGTAATTTTCCACCGACTTGGGCAGGTCGTAGTGCACCACGTTGCGGATGTCCGCTTTGTCGATGCCCATGCCGAAGGCAATGGTGGCGACGATGCAGTTCAGCTCGCCCGCCATGAAGCGGCGCTGGATCGACTCACGCAACTCATGGGCCATGCCGGCGTGGTAGGCGCTGCTTGGAAAGCCTCGCTGCGCCAGATGCTCGGCGACCTGCTCGGCCGTCTTCTGCTGGGTGACGTAGACGATGGTCGGCTGACCACTCTTGTCGGCCAACCATTCCACCAGCCGGCGCTGCTTGTTAAAGCCGCTGACCGGCTCCACCAGCAGATTGAGATTGGGCCGGTAGAAGCCGGTAGTCACGACGTCGTCCGGCGCAATCGAGAATTTGGCCTGCATATCGGCGATCACGGGCGGTGTCGCCGTGGCGGTCAGCAGCAGCACCTGCGGGATATTGAATTGACGCTGGTAGTCGGGAAGCTTGAGGTAATCCGGGCGGAAGTTGTGGCCCCATTCGGAGATGCAGTGCGCCTCATCGACGACCAGCAACGAGATCGGCACCTGGCTGATGAAGTTGCGGAAGCGTTCGTTCTTCAGCCGCTCCACCGAAATCATCAGGATCTTCAGTTCACCGGACTTGGCGCGGGCCATGGTTTCGCTGGCCTGCTCGCGGCTCTGCGCCGAGTCGATGCTGGCTGCGGCGATGCCGTGCCGGTGCAGGAACGCCAGCTGGTCCTGCATCAGCGCCAACAGCGGCGAAACGACCAAGGTGAGATGAGGCAATAGCAGCGCCGGCACCTGATAACACAAGGACTTGCCCGACCCGGTGGGAAAGATCGCGGCCGCCGAGCGCCCGGCCACCACGGCGCGAATGGCCTGATCCTGGCCGGGACGAAAGCCGTCGTAGCCGAAAGTCTGCCTGAGGGTCTGTTCGATCATGCTGAGTCACTCCTTTGACTGGAGGCCGGAGGGTAGCAAAAGGAGGGAGACGGTACTGCAAAGCGGCTGACATGTGCGGCCGGTCGTCGGAGCGCGTGGCCATCAGCCCAGCGATGGCCCTGGGCGGGCCGGATGGGACTTTGAGGTGGGCAAAGTTGGCGGCCAGCGGGCCCAGGTGGAAGGACGCATTGCGCGCCCTTCGCCAGAAGACTCAGAAGCGGTCGCGAATCACCACCTCATCGAACGGCAACTTGCCGATCCGCGGCTTCGGCTCGGCACCACGCTTGCCCACCGCGACCATCAGCGCGATGACATGGTTGTCCGGCAGGTTGATCAGCTTGCCGACCGCGTCGAAATCGAAGCCATCCATCGGGCAGGAATCCAGGTCCTTGGCCCGTGCCGCGAGCATCAGCGTCTGCGCCATCAGGCCGCAACTGCGCATGGCTTCGTCACGCTGGACCTGCGGTTTATCGCGGTAGTAGGCATCGATGGCGCCGGCCATAAAGTTCTGCACCTCGCCTGGCGCACCATCCCAGACCCGGCGGACATTCTTTTCCCAGCTGTCGAGCTGCGCGCAGATCACCACCAGCATCGAGGCATCGGTCATCTGCGCCTGGTTCCAGCCCACCTCGCGGATCTGCGCCCGCAGTTCAGGGTCGCTCACCTCGACGAAGCGCACGTGCTGCAGGTTGAAGGCAGAGGGTGCCAGCAGTGCCAGTTGCAGCAGCTCGTCCTTCTCCTCCCGGCTTAGCTGGAAGCTCGGGTCGTAGACTTTGACGGCGCGACGGGTGCGGATGGCTTCTACGGTATTCATGACGCTTCCTCGTGATCAACAGTGGCGCCATGCTAAGGGCGCCGACCAATCGAATCCATGCGCCTTGACCGATAAGAATCATCGACGCCTTTGATCCGAATCACCACCCGGCACAAACGAAAAAGCCGCCCGGAGGCGGCTTTTCGAATCACGCAGCAAGCAGCTTAGAGCTGCGGGCCGGCGTTGCGAATGGCGTCGGAGACATCGAACTTCTTGAAGTTCTCGACGAACTTGGCTGCCAGTTCCTTTGCGGCCTGGTCGTAGGCGCTCTTGTCGGCCCAGGTGTTGCGCGGGTTCAGCAGCTGGGTATCGACGCCGGCGACGGCCTTCGGCACGTCCAGATTGATGATCGGCAGGTGCTCGGTCTCGGCACCGATCAGCGCGCCGCTCTGAATCGCCGCGATCACCGCACGGGTGGTCGGGATGTTGAAGCGCTTGCCGACGCCGTAGCCACCACCGGTCCAGCCGGTGTTGACCAGATAGACCTTGGAGCCGAAGCCGTTGATGCGCTTGATCAGCAGCTCGGCATATTCACCGGCCGGACGCGGGAAGAACGGCGCACCGAAGCAGGTGGAGAAGGTCGACTTGATGCCGCTACCCGAACCCATTTCGGTGGAACCGACCAGCGCGGTGTAGCCGGACAGGAAGTGGTAGGCAGCCTGTTCGTTGTTCAGAATCGACACGGGCGGCAGTACGCCGGTCAGGTCGCAGGTCAGGAAGATCACCGCATTCGGCTCGCCGCCGAGGTTCTTCTCGGAACGCTTCTCGACATGCTGCAGCGGGTAGGCCGCGCGGCTGTTCTGGGTCAGGCTGGCATCGGCGTAGTCCGGCAGACGGGTGCGCTCGTCGAGCACCACGTTCTCCAGTACGGCACCGAACTTGATGGCCTTCCAGATCACCGGCTCGTTCTTCGCGGACAGGTCGATGCACTTGGCGTAGCAACCGCCTTCGATGTTGAACACGCGGCCAACGCCCCAGCCGTGCTCGTCGTCACCGATCAGGTAGCGGCTCTCGTCGGCCGACAGGGTGGTCTTGCCGGTACCGGACAGACCGAAGAACAGGGTGGTGTCGCCGTCTTCGCCGATGTTGGCGGCGCAGTGCATCGGCAGCACGTCGACGTCCGGCAGCAGGAAGTTCTGCACGGAGAACATGGCTTTCTTCATTTCACCGGCGTACTGCATGCCGGCGATCAGCACCTTCTTCTCGGCGAAGTTGATGATCACGCAGCCATCGGAATTGGTGCCGTCACGCTCGGGTACGCACTGGAAGAACGGGGCGTTGAGGATGCGCCACTCGCTCAGACCGGCCGGGTTGAACTGCTCGGGGGTAATGAACAGGCAGCGGCCGAACAGGTTGTGCCAGGCGGTCTCGGTGGTCATCTTGACCGGCAGGTAGTGCTCGGGATCGGCACCGACATGGACATGGGACACGAAGCTGTCACGCTCGCCGATATAGGCTTCGACGCGGTTCCACAGTGCTTCGAAGTTGCCGGCCGGGAACGGACGGTTGATCGGGCCCCAGGCGATCTTGTGCTGGGTGCTCGGCTCTTCGACGATGAAGCGGTCAGCCGGAGAACGACCCGTGCGGTGCCCGGTCTTCACCACCAGAGAGCCATTGGCGGACAGTTCGCCCTCTCCGCGCTTGACGGCTTCTTCAATCAGTTGAGCGGTGCTGATGTCGGTGTACACGGCGTTGGTGGCTTGCGTCATGAGTGTTCCCGTCGGCCTTGGGCCGATTCCTCCATGCTGTTGTAGTCCGCCGAGCGACGAACTACATCGAAAAAAGTGCGCGCGATTATGCCAGATAATGCACCGCGCTGGGTATGAGCGCCGTGATGGCCAAATAGTTCACTGGCTGGCTGCAGGTCCATCCCTGCCTCATTCCTTAGCGTACTGGCGCTCCGCGGATGGCCGCCGAGCGCCAGGCGCCGCTCAATGACGGGTGTCCGAGGGTGCGTCGCTGCCGCCACCGGCGAAAAGCTGGGCCACGTCCGCGGCATCATAGGTGTACTTCTCGTTGCAGAACTGGCAATCGATGCTCACCGCACCGCCCTGCTCGACCACGAGTTGCTGGGCGTCGTCCTCGCCCAGGCTGATCAGCGCACGGGCCGAGCGCTCCCGCGAGCAGCTGCAGCGAAAGCGGATCGGCAGCGCGTCGAACAGGCGCAGCTGCTCCTGATGGTAGAGCCGGTGCAACAGCGTCTCGGCATCCAGCCCGAGCAGTTCCTCGGCCGTCAGGGTGTCGGCCAGGGTACGCAGGTGCTCCCAGCTGGCGTCACGCTCGTCGGCATCCTTGATTCGATCGGCCGGCAGCTGCTGCAACAGCAGGCCACAGGCCCGGCGGCTGTCGGCATTGAGCCAGAAGCGCGTCGGCAGCTGCTCGGACGCAACGAAGTAGTTGGTCAGGCATTCCGCCAGGTTGACCCCGTCCAGGTCGACGATGCCCTGGTAGCGCTGGCCGTTGGCCGGATCGACGGTGATCGCCAGCATGCCCTCGGGCATCAACTCGGCCAGCGTTGCGCCCGTCTCGATCTGCTCGGCGTGGTAGCGCGCGATGCCGCGCACCTCCCGGGCACTGGAGCACTCGACCATCAGCAGCGGGACGGCTCCGCTGGAACGCGCCTGGAGAATCAGCAGCCCGTCGAACTTGAGCGTGCCGACCAGCAGCGCGGCAGCGGCGAGCAGCTCGCCAAGCAGCTGGGCGACGGGCTCGGGGTAGGTGTGCTTGGCCAGCACGTGCTGGAAGCTCTCGTCCAGCGTGGCGATTTCGCCGCGAACGTCGGAATCGTCGAAGATAAAGCGCTGAGTTTGGTCGGACATGCCGGGGCTCGCTGGAACGGCGGAGGAAGCCGGCGATTTTAGGCGCAAAGCCGGCCCGGACCAAGGGCGGCTGCCGGACGGCCTCGTGAGTGATGCAGCTCGCCAGCGTTGCGAAGATCAGTCCGGCTTGTAGTCGCGCAGGTACTGGATCTGCCGGCGCTGCTTCTTGCTCGGCCTCCCATCGGTCTGCAGCCCCAGCGCACCGGCCTTGCGCTGCGCCGCCGCTTCCTCGCGCGCGGCCAGGCTTTGCGACGTTTCCTCATAGAGTGTTTGCGCCTCGGGCGCTCCGCGGCGCACCGCCGACAAAGCGCGGACGACCACCGTGCGCTCGTCGAAACCGATGCGGATCAGCAGCTCGTCGCCCACCTTCGGTTCCTTGCTCGGCTTGCAACGCTCGCCACGACAGTGCACCTTGCCACCCTCGATGGCCGCCTTGGCCAGCGCACGGGTCTTGAAGAAGCGCGCAGCCCACAGCCACTTGTCCAGGCGCACCTTGTCGTCGTCTTTTTCGGCCATCGTCCAGCTCTATCCTCTACACGTCGTTCTAGGGTGTTACAGACGGATGCAGTTGTCATGCACCCCGACTAGAATGCCGGCAAATTCTTCGGACGCTCCCATTGAAGAGACTCGACCCCCATACCGTGATCGGTCTGCGTGAATGGATCGCCCTGCCGGATCTCGGCGTGGTGGGCCTGCGCGCGAAGGTCGATACCGGGGCCAGCACATCGGCGCTGCATGCTACCGAGATCAGCGAGTTCGAACGCGACGGTCAGCGCTGGGTCCGCTTCACCGCCCACCTGGGCACGCTGGTACAGCGCCGCCACCGCTGCGAGGCACCGCTGGTCACGCGCAAGCTGATCAAAAGCTCCAATGGTCAGGTGCAGACACGCTACGTGGTGCGCACTCTGCTGGCGCTCGGCAGCCATGTCTGGCCGGTGGAGTTCACTCTGACCTGCCGCAAGACCATGCGCTATCGCCTGCTGCTCGGCTCCAAGGCGCTGGTCGAAGGGCAATGGCTGATCGATCCGTCGCGAACCTATATCCAGGACAAACCCCAGATCCTCACTTCCTCCGGTGCTCAATGAAAATCGCCGTGCTGTCGCGCAATCCGCGCCTGTATTCCACCCGACGCCTGGTCGAAGCCGGTCAGCAGCGGGGCCATGAGGTGGTGGTGATCGATACGCTGCGTGCGTACATGAACATTGCCAGTCACAAGCCGCAGATCCATTACCGCGGCAAGCCGTTGGAAGGTTTCGATGCGGTGATCCCGCGTATCGGCGCCTCGGTGACTTTCTATGGCTGTGCGGTGCTGCGCCAGTTCGAGATGCAAGGCGTGTTCCCACTCAACGAGTCAGTCGCCATCGCCCGCTCGCGGGACAAGCTGCGTGCGCTGCAACTGCTGTCGCGCCGCGGCGTCGGCCTGCCCGTGACCGGCTTCGCCCACTCGCCGGATGACATTCCCGACCTGATCCAGATGGTCAACGGCGCCCCCCTGGTGATCAAGGTTCTGGAGGGCACCCAGGGCATCGGCGTGGTGCTCTGTGAAACCGAGAAGGCCGCCGAATCGGTGATCGAGGCCTTCATGGGGCTCAAGCAGGACATCATGGTGCAGGAGTACATAAAGGAAGCCGGCGGCGCCGACATCCGCTGCTTCGTGGTCGGCGACAAGGTCATCGCGGCGATGAAGCGCCAGGCCAAGCCCGGCGAGTTCCGCTCCAACCTGCACCGTGGCGGCTCCGCCAGCCTGATCAAGATCACCCCGGAAGAACGCATGACCGCCATCCGTGCGGCGAAGGTGATGGGCCTGAACGTCGCCGGCGTCGACATCCTGCGCTCAAACCATGGCCCGCTGGTGATGGAGGTCAACTCCTCGCCGGGCCTGGCCGGCATCGAAGAGACCACCGGCAAGGACGTCGCCGGGCTGATCATCCAGTACCTGGAGAAGAACGGCGGGCCGCACCTGACCCGTACCAAAGGCAAGGGCTGATTCCGCCTCGTGGCGAACCGGCTACTCGGCCGGTTTGCCCTGCACCGCATCGCGCGGCAGCAGCAATCCCAGCGGCAGGCTGACGCGCGCCTCCAAACCACCGCCCTCACGGTTGCGCAACTCGACGATGCCGCCGTGCTGTGAAGCGATGCGCTTGACGATCGCCAGGCCCAGCCCGGCGCCCTGCCCGCCACGGGCACGATCGCCGCGAATGAACGGGTTGAAGATGCCTTCCAGCTCGGCCGGATCGACCCCCGGGCCACGGTCCAGCACGCTGAGCACCACGTAGGGCGCATGCTGGTCGCCGGAGACATAGGCAGCCACTTCGACGCCACCACCGGCGTAACGCAGGGCGTTCTCGATCAGGTTCACCAGCAGGCGCTTGATGGACACCCGACGCAGGGCGAACGGCGGCATCGGCTCGACGCACAGCCGCACGGTTTCCTGCTGCTGGTTATAGGGCGCCACCACCTCGCGGATCAGCTCGGCAAGGTCGGTGGTTTCCACCGGCTCGTCGCTGCCGTCGCGGACAAAGGCGAGAAACTGGTCGAGGATGGCGTTCATGTCCTCGACGTCGCGGATCATGTCCTCGGTCAGCTCGTCATCACTGGCCATCAGCTCCAGCGACAGGCGCAGGCGCGTCAGCGGCGTGCGCAGATCGTGGGACACCCCGGCCAGCATCAGCTCGCGCTCGCGACCGGCCTGCTCGACGTCTTCGGCCATCTGGTTGAAGGCACGGTAGACCTCGGTCATCTCGCTCGGCGTGTCGCTGATCGGCAGGCGGACGCGCCGGCCCTTGCCGATCTGCCGCGCGGCGAAGACCAGCCGCTTGAGCGGCAGGTTGAGCTGACTGACGAATATCCAGGCCGCGCCGGTGGACAGCAGGCCGATGCCCAGGAACCAGCCGAGCACGCTCCAGATGCGCTGGCCGCGCAGCGGATAGGCGTACAGCGGCACCTGCACCCAGTCCGGCCCCAACGCAGGCGCGCGCACCCAGATCGCCGTGGACGGCTGGATACGCACGCGCACCTCGGTATCGTCGCCCAGCTCGTCGCGCATCTGCCGCTGGAAGATCTCGGTGTAGGGCCAGTGGTATTCGCTGCGCGGCACGTTCTGATCGGCCACCAGCTGCAGGCCGGCAGCACGACCGATGCGGTCGCGGTCCTCCAGGTCGGCAGCCCAGTAGGCGCGAAGGGTCAGCGCCGCCCCGTGACTGTACTGGCGGTCCACCAGCACGTCCTCGTTGGTCATCAGGTAGACCAGCGTCAGGACCTTGGAGAACAGCACCACGATCAGCACCATCCACAGGGTGCGGGCGAAGAAGCTTTGCGGGAACCAGAGCGGAGTTTTCATGAAGTCCCGGCGGCAGGCCCAGGACGGCAGGCCGCGAGCGTAACGCGCTCGCGGCCTGCAGCAGGCCGCAGCCAACTCACTTATTGCCGTCCGGCACGAATACGTAACCCACACCCCAGACGGTCTGGATATAGCGC
>NZ_RHQM01000029.1 GCF_003935375.1 Stutzerimonas xanthomarina | reverse complement strand
CGGGGAGTACTTCGTCGTCGTCTTCATGGCTCCATCCTCTCAAGAGTTGGAGCCTCCGGGAAAGCCGGGGCGGTTCATTGGGTCGAAATCGGCCGGTTGCGAACGGCCGCTTTTGGCCGGTTAGCGACCACTGCTCTGGCTAGCCATCTTTGTCCTCCCACACGTGGAGGACTTGCCATGAACATCATCGCTACCAGCAGCCGTCAGCCCTGGAACAAAGGAAGATTGGTCGGACAGAAAACTCCGCTCCGACTCAGAGATATCTGGGCCATCCGAGTAAGGCTTCAAATTGCAGAGAGAACCCGGGATCTGGCCCTCTTCGATCTGGCCATCGACAGCAAGCTTCGAGCCTGCGACTTAACCAAGCTCCGTGTGCACGACGTTGCGCATGGCGACCGCGTGTCATCACGAGCCATGGTGATGCAGCAGAAAACGCAGCGGCCAGTGCAGTTTGAGATCACTGAGCAAACTCGGTCTGCTCTCGCGGCCTGGATACATCAAGCCCAGCTCCGCAACGAGGACTGCCTGTTTCCGAGCCGGCTACATACCTCAGACCATCTATCCACTCGTCAATACGCTCGTATCGTCAAAGGCTGGGTGAAAGCCATAGGCCTTGATCCAGCCATGTATGGTACTCACACAATGAGACGTACGAAGGCATCACTGATCTATCGCAGGACCAAAAACCTGCGGGCGGTTCAACTGCTGCTCGGCCATACGAAGCTGGAGAGCACGGTTCGATATCTGGGGATAGAGGTCGACGACGCTCTGGAGATGGCGGAACAAACCGAGGTTTGATCATGCATAGCGACGGTTGAAGCCAAGCCGTCGCTAACCGGCCAAATGCTGCCTCCGGCAGCTACCGACCAAAGCCTCCACAGAATTCCATCCAAATACTCATTGGCGCCTAGCCCACGGGGCAAACAGGGCGCGCAGCAGGCGGGATAAGAACTTGGGTACATCAATCTCGGCGATCAGCAGAGCTGAAAAGATGAGAGCTGCACCGGCCAGGGTTCTTCCATCCAAGGTTTCGCCAAGGAGCATCGCTCCCGCGAATGCTGCGAAGATGGGCTCGAACAGGTAGGTCAGGGCTACTTTTTCTTCTTCGAGATACTTCTGCGCAGCACTCTGAACCGCGTACATGAAGGCTGTGGCGAGCAACGCGCAGAACAGAACTCCTTCCCAGAAGGAGGAATCCATTGGGGCCCATTCGGCCCTAGCGTCGAAAAGTGCAGCAAAAAGGTATCCAGTAGCGCAGGTAGCCAGCGCAATGATGACCGTAAGCATCGAGTCGTACTTATGCGAGAAGAAGCCAACCGTGAGCACATATGCGGCAAAAAAGACTGCACAGCACATGATCCAGATGTCACCTGGATTCAGAGTAAGCCCGGCCCTCGTAACGATCAGATAGAGCCCTGTCAGCGCGACGGCGCAGCAGAGCCAGATTCGAGGCTCGACGCGCTTCCGAAAGAGAGCCCACTTGAAGACCGGGATGAGCAATACATCCAGGCCAGTGATGAAGGCGGTGTTGGTGATGCTGGTGTGCTGAAGCCCGACAGTCTGGAAAATGTTACCCAAACACAAGGGTAGACCTATGGCCACGCCGGCCAGGAGCGTTTCTTTGTTGATCAGTTTCAGCCGTCTGAAAAAGATCACGCAAATCACTAGCGTAGCGAGTGCGAACTTGTACCCCAGGAATACGAAGGGTGACCCGTCCGCAACACCCACTTTGGTGAAGGCAAACGAAATCCCCCAGAACGCGGTTCCGAGGATTAACAGGCATAGATATGTCTGACGAACAGGCATGCGAAAACCATCCATTCAAATTGGAGTGGTTAGAGCATGCGGAGAGGCCGCAAGAAAGCCCGAGTTTGCCTTCAATCTCTTCTCTAACGTTAAGGCAAGTCGGTAAAGCGCTTTCATCTGCCGCTATTAATCAATCTGGGGCAGCAGGCTGTCAACAGGTGCTACAAACCAGTCTGCAGCAAGCTGCCATCGACAGATGGCTACAACATGGCACCCGATGCACTGTCGCCAGCTTCCGCTTCTGGCCGCAAGCGGTTGCTGGCGACAGTTCGCTTTCGGCCGAAGCGGACGCTTGGAATTATCGAAAATCGAGCGAATTCTGATGCAACCGCTGACGGCAGCGGACGATATTGCCAGCAACACAATGGTGCGCGACTGGTTGGCGGAGAGCGAAAATGGTGCCGATCTACCACGCTTTGTCAGCTACCTGAGTGGAGTGTTGGAGCAGCACAAGGCCGCCACGGCTTTCGTGATTTCTTCGGCAACCAGTCGCCATTACAGTGAAAAGGGGCTGGAGCGCACGCTGAGCCGCGCTAATGCCCAAGACGCCTGGTATTACCGTTTCCTCGACAGTGCGCAGCGCCGCGTCGTCGAAATTGGTACCGACGGCAATACCGGCGCCCTCACGCTGTTTATCGATCTGCGCGTGGAAAAAGCTGGTCAGTTGCTGGGCGTTGCCGGCCTCGGTTTGCGCATGGACGAGCTCTCAACTCTGATCAAAAACTTCAGTTTCGGCGAGCGCGGCAAGGTGTACCTGGTGCGCAACGACGGCCTGATTCAGATCCATCCGCAAACCGATTTGAACGGTGATCGCCAACTCGCCGAGCAGATTGGCGCACCGGCAGCACGGGCCGTACTGGGCAAGTCTGCGCTGTCATCGGCGGCTTTCGAGCGCGAGGGCGAGCCCTATCTGGCGATCAGCTTGCCATTGCGCGATTTGAATTGGACGTTAGTCGCTGAGGTGCCGGAAGCACAAATCTATGCGCAAGCGCACCAGGCGCTGTGGTTGACCAGCCTGATCGGTGCGGGTGTGGCGCTGGTGTGTCTGGCATTGGTGGTTTGGTTGGCGCAGAGCCTGGTCAAGCCTATCCAGCAGGTTACCCGTGCCTTGGTGGCAATTGGCAGCGGCGGCGGTGACCTTACCCATCGCCTGGATGACAGCCGTGCTGATGAGTTGGGGGATCTGGCCCGTGGCTTCAACCGCTTTTTGCTCAGCCAGCGCGAGATGATCGCGGACGTGCTGAATACCAGCGAGCGGCTGCGCTCCACGGTTGGCCAAGTGGCGAAGGTGGTGGACAACACCGCCACGCGTGCCGACCGCCAACAGGAAATGACTGAGATGGTGGCCACTGCAGTTCATGAAATGGGGCTGACGGTGCAGGAGATTGCGCGCAACGCCGGCAGTGCGGCTTCTGCGTCGCATGGCGCTCGGGAGGAGGCGTTGCAGGCCCGAGAGGTGGTGCGCGGCTCCATTTCCCATATTGAAAGCATGTCTGACGATATCGGCACGGCTTCGGGCGCGGTGGGCGAGCTGGCCCGGCAAGTGGCCTCCATCGACCAAGTGCTGGCAGTGATCCGTGGCGTCTCCGAACAGACTAATCTGCTCGCCCTGAACGCAGCGATTGAAGCGGCGCGGGCCGGCGAAATGGGCCGCGGCTTTGCAGTGGTGGCGGATGAAGTACGCACATTGGCGCGTCGTACGCAGCTGTCCACCGACGAGATTCAGAGCATGATCGCCGGCCTTAAGCAGGGCGCGGAAAACGCTGTGGCTTAGATGCACAAGGGGCAGGCGGCTACCGGGACAGGGGTTGCCTCCAGCCAGCGCACGGGACGTTCACTTGAGGCGATCACCGAGCAGGTGAACCGCATCAGCGACATGAACCATCAGGTGGCGGCCGCTACCGAGGAACAGTCGGCGGTGACCGAGGAGATCAACCGCAACGTACAAGGCATTTCCGATCTGGCGCGTGCTACCGCGGGGGAGGTGAATGATTGTCGTCAGGAGTGCCGCACCTTGAGCGGCCTGGCCGACGACCTGGCGCGGCAGATGGGCGGGTTCAAGCTGTAGGCAGCGCGGGCGGGAGAGGCAGTTAAGGCTTCTCCCGCGTCGGGTTACAGACCCAGCACCGCTTTAAGGTCGATATCCGGCGGCACCGCCGTGTTGAACTTGTAACCCTTGATCACCAGGTTGTAGTGCGAGGCCAGCAGGTTCTTGGCAGACGCCGCGTCGCGGCGCTCGAAGCAATCCACCAGGCGGGTGTGCTCGTCACGCAGCTGGCAGTAATCGAAGCCCGAGCGGTATAGCGCGTTGATCAGCGCTTCCTGCCGGCGCAGCTGGTTGTGGATGTTGTTGAGAATGTCGTTCTTCAGGAACGAGATCAGCAGCGAGTGAAACTCACGGCCCAGTTTGTCGCCCAGATCATGGTCGTGGGCTTGGTGCGCGGCCTGCTCCTTGAGGGTGTGGGCACGCAATATCTCCAGCTCGTTCTGGGTGATCGACTTGGTCAATTGGTCAATCACACCGCTCTCCAGTACCAGGAGCATCTGGTAGAGCTGGTACGCATCGTCGAAGGTCGGGCAGGCCACGGATGACGAGCGTTTGGGTGACACCTCCACCAGGCGATCCTGCGAAAGCCGGATCAGCGCCTGCCGGACCACCGTCCGGCTTACATCGAACAACTCCGCAATATCCCGCTCATTTAGCTTTGTGCCTGGCGGCAAGCGCCGGTGGTAGATCGCATCCGATATGGCAGAGACAATTTTCTGGGTGAGCATGGCACCAGCTATCAATAGACGTTCGCAGCCGCGAAGCCTACCACAGGCCTTTATCCGCCTTCACTGAGCACCATCTTGGGGATGGGTAGCGGTCTGGCGATCGTATGTGGGGCATATTCCCCGTGGTGGGTCACGCCTTTTCAGAAAATTCACCGCGAGTAACCTGACCAATAAGACAAATTGTCGATCTGGCATGGAGAATGCTTTTTGTCATCGCTCTGGTATACCAGTTGCTCAATATTGGTACTCCAGTAATGAAAACTGGTCATATTTCAGGATTCGACCAACGACCTTTGTGATGACGGATCAGGCCGCGAGGCGGGGGCACCCCGCCGACGTTCGCAGGAAGCGCGGACTGCTCCGTCCCAGCCACCAGTGCAGGGTTTTATGAAGACAATCTCGGCTCCAAACAAGGCGCAATACCTGCGCATGCTTCTGCTGGCGTGCCAGCATGTGATGGTGATGTATGCCGGGGCAGTGGCCATTCCCCTGGTGCTTGGCGCGGCGCTGGGTCTGTCCAAGACCGACATCGCCTTTCTGATCAATGCCGACCTTTTCGCCTGCGGGATCGTGACCATCATCCAGGCCATCGGTATCGGGCCGGTCGGTATCCGCATGCCGGTGATGATGGGCGTGACCTTCACGGCCATCGGCCCAATGATCGCCATCGGCTCCGATCCCAGCGCTGGTTTGTCGGCTATTTTTGGGGCCACCATCGCTGCCGGCTTGTTCGGCCTGGCCATGGCACCTCTAGTGGGCAAGCTGCTGCGATTCTTTCCGCCGGTGGTCACAGGTACCGAGATTGTCGCGGTGGGGCTGTCGCTGATGTCAGTTGCCGCGGCATGGTCCGCCGGTGGTTTTGGCAACGCCGAATTCGGCCGCCCGCTGTACCTGGCAATCGCCTGTGCGGTACTGCTGTGCATCTTGCTGATCGTTCGTTTCACCAAGGGTTTCCTCAACAACATCTCGGTGTTGCTGGGCCTGATATTCGGTTTTGCCCTGTCGGCTGGCGCAGGTTTGGTCAGCCTGGACGGCATCGAGGACGCCCCGGTGTTCGGTGTGATCCTGCCGTTCCATTTCGGTATGCCGACGTTCCATTTGTGGCCCATGGCGGCCATGTGCATCGTGATGCTGGTGACCTTTATCGAGTCGACAGGCATGTTCATTGCCTTGGGCGAGATCGTCGACAAGCCCATGGATGAACGCACCCTGGTTCGTGGCTTTCGTGCCGATGCCCTCGGCACGGCGGTGGGTGGCATCTTCAATACCTTCCCGTACACCTCGTATGCGCAAAATATCGGTCTGGTCAGCATCACGGGCGTGCGCAGCCCCTGGGTGTGCGCGTTGGCCGGGGCGATTCTGATTGTGCTGGGTCTGTTTCCCAAGGTGGCCTACTTCGTGGCGTCGATTCCGCCCTATGTGCTGGGCGGTGCCGGCATCGTAATGTTCGGCATGGTTACGGCCAGTGGCATGAAGGTGCTCGGCCGGGTGGATTTCAAGAATGTCGGCAATCTTTATATCGTCGCCATAAGCCTGGCGGTGGGCATGTTGCCCGTGGTCTCGCCGCACTTTTTCAGCAAGTTGCCTTCCTCGTTGGGGCCGATCCTGGAAAGCCCGATTCTGCTCACGGCAATTGTCGCGATCACCTTGAATATCTTTTTCAACGGTATCGGTTTGAGAAAACCGCAGAACGACGCCGCGACTGGCGAGGGTATTGGTCAACACTCCAACTGATATCTCTGATTGTTTGGTGATAATTAAGTGAAACGCTACCTGTCTTGATAGCTACCAGGGGGCAGGTAATACACTAGAGCGACCTTATAGGTCGCTTTTTTTTGCGCTGATAGTTACCTTGGTAAGTGCATTTAATAATCCAAAAAAAACACGCACTAAATTACTTCACCACACCAAAAACCGCCCCCAATAGCAGCAAAAATGCATTTCAAGAGCTTGTAAACTCCTGCAAAGTCTGCGCAATTCGTGCATTTATTGGCCCCTTACTTGCTATATGTAAATGCTGACTATTCGATCAGCTTTATATATGGGGGATAAGATGAAAGTTAACAATAAGTCCACTGTTTTTGCAGCAAGCTTTTTGGGGTTTTCGTGTTTGCCATCGGTATCGCATGCCGATATGAATTGGCACAGCGAAAGTCTCACTTATCAATACGGCAAAGAGTTCAAGGTGGATGCACGCACCGTACAAACCATTACCTTCGAACATGCCAGCGACTGGTCGTGGGGCGATGTGTATTTATTTATGGACAACAATTGGTACCCAGGCGGTGGTACTTACAATGATGGACACCATTCCATTTACAGTGAATTGGCGCCGCGACTTTCGTTGGGCAAAGTGTTTGATAGCAAACTGTCGTTCGGTCCCGTCAAGGACGTATTGATTGCGTCGAGTTTTGAATGGGATAAAAACGAAAAGCATGAAACGCACGATCAGGTTAACTATTTGCTCGGCCCGGGCTTTGATCTCGATCTACCGGGTTTCGATTATTTCCAGCTTAACTTCTACTACCGCAAACCAGACGGCGGTGTAGCACCTAGTGGGCAATGGCAAATCACGCCGGTCTGGTCGTATACCATTCCGATCGGCCGCTCCGACGTGGTGATCGATGGTTATATGGACTGGGTGGTCAATAATAAAGGCACGTATCACAGTAATCTGCTGTTCAACCCGCAGATCAAATATGACCTGGGCAAGCACTTTGGTTATGAGCCCAAGCGCTTCTACGCCGGGGTCGAGTACAACAACTGGACAAACAAATACGCGATCAAAGACACCCGCGCATTCGACACCGATCAGAATGTGACCAGTCTGATTGTGAAGGTGTATTTCTAAAACAACACCGGGCGGTTATCCGCCCGGTTCAGCCTTGCCAAAAGCGAGGCATGAAAAAGGCCACTCGCTAGTGGCCTTTTCCGCTGTCGGCGCGTTATGCCGTGGCTTTCTTGACCCCGAAGGTCTTGTCGAACATAGCCGCGATATGACCGCCGACAGTGATGGGCGCCGGATAGACCTCATCGGCCTTGCGCAGCGTGGGCACCACCGAGGCTTCGTAGTAGTAATCCAGGTCGAAAAAAGTTGGCACCGAGTAGCGCGGGGTGTCTTTTTTGGAGTTGAACACGCGGTGCATGGTCGAGTGATAGAGGCCATTGGTGAGCACCGGCACCATATCGCCGAGGTTCACCACAAAGGTGTTCTCGATAAACGGCGCTTTCAGCCACTCACCGTCGGCATTGCGCACCTCGAGACCGCCGACTTCATCCTGCAGCAGCAAGGTAATCAGGCCCCAGTCGGTATGGGCACCGGCGCCAATCTGGTTTTCACGGGCATCGGCCGGCTGGCTGGGGTAGTGCAGCATGCGGGTAATGATCATCGGCTCTTTGAGGCCCTGGTCGAAAAAGTCTTCGGGCAACTGCAGCGACAGGGCAAGCAAGCGGACGATCTTGCGACCGAGCAGATCCATGTAGCGCATATAGTCTTCGGTCTGCTGGCGGAAACGGGGGTTGCCCGCTGGCCATTGGTTCGGGCCGTGATAGGGTGTTTTGCGAATAACGTGCGGATGTGCGTCGTCCAACTCGCGACCCAGCAGAAACCCTTCTTTCAGATCGGGCGGCGAACCTTCATCGAGAATTTGCGCCGCAATCGGTTCATACCCTCGCAGGCAACTGGAGTTTTTCGAGTTGACCAACATTTTTTCGTGCAGCGGCGTTTTGAAATATTCCTTGGCTACATCAAACTGCGCTTTCTGCAGTTCTACCGGTACGCCATGGTTTTTAATATAAAAGAAACCGGTCTGCCGTGCCGCCTTATGAATTTCCCAGGCTACTGCCTTGCGCTTCTCGATATCGTGGGAAAAGCTGTCCGCCAGATCGATAACCGGAATGTTTTTGGCCACTGAAGGCGGGGTATATATGACCATCTGCAAAACTCCTGTTGATTACTAAGTGGTGTAACAAGGCAGAGTGGTAGGGCAACGTGCTGTCAGAACCGCTGTTATGGTTATAGTGCGGGGCAAGTAGCCACGTCTTTTGATGTTCTGACGATAAGAGTAATCAGGGTTTGCCGGCCGGGAATATGCCGGCCATTACGGTAAAGCCTGGAATACGTCTGACTTCATCCAGCCAGAGACGCACCGAGGGATAATCCTGCAACGAAAGCCCGGCTTCATCGGCCATGGCCACATAGGGAAAGCAGGCAATATCGGCAATAGTCGCGTGCGCCAGTGGACAGAGAAACTTGAAATCCTGTTGGCGATTGATCCACAGATGTTTATCCATCACCTCCAATAATGTTTGAGCACGCGCGCGACAGGCGTCGGCGTCGAAGTCATACATGAACAACTCATGTAAACGTGCGGCAGAAAGTGATCCGGTCAGACTATCGGCAAATGCCAGCCACACCTGGATATCACCCAACACCTCCGGTTGATCCAGCGGATACCATTTGCGACTCGGATCAAATATTGATGCCAGATAAACCAGAATGGCCTGGGAGTCGCGAATGATCTTTTCGCCATTCTGCAAAACTGGTAATTGACCCATAGGATTGATGCGCAGAAATGCAGGGCGCTTATGTTCACGCCCCGGGTGGAACTCGACCACTTCGGTTTCGTATTGCACGCCCAGAATCGATAGCAGCAAACGCACCTTGAAGCAGTTTCCGGATAACTCGTAATCGTAAAGTTTCAACATCAGACACCCATTAGATATCCAGAATCAGCGTTTCAGAGCGGCAACCCGATACACACGGCATGATCAACGTGCCGCTGTCTTTTTCTTTGGCCGAAAGATAAACATCGCCGTGCTGCAGTTCGCCGCTGACCACCTTGGTCATGCAGGCGCCGCATACCCCTTGCTCGCAGGAGTAATCGATGGCTACCCCGTGATCGAGGCAGGCTTGCAGCAGGGTCTGCCCGGGGCTGACGGTGAAGGCTTTGCCGCTGGACTTGATGGTCACTTGGTAACTGCCCGACTCGGCAGCCGGCGGCTTGCTGCTGGGGGCCAGCGCAAAGTACTCGAAGTGAATCTGCTCGCTGGCAAAGCCAGCTTCGCGTGCCAGCTCGACGACCAGATCAATCATCGGCTGCGGCCCGCAGACATAGACGTCATGCCGTGCCGGTTCCCGGTCCTGGAGCAATTCACGCAATGTCTGCTGCGTGCCTTCGATATCGAGGCCCAGGTAGGTCGCCGCTTGTTTACCGAGCGCGGCAAGCCGCTGGGTAAAGGCCACATGTTCCTCACTGCGCGCCAGGTAATGAAAACTGTACGGGCGCTTGGCGCGTTGCAGATGCAGGCCCATGGCCAGAATCGGGGTGACCCCGATGCCACCGGCGATCAGCAGGGCGTGACGGCCCGGCGGCTGCAGCTGGAACTGATTGCGTGGCAGCGTCAGCTGCACCTGGGTGCCTACCTGAACATCCACGTGCATGCTGCGCGAGCCGCCGCGTGATTGCGGCTCGTGTTTGACGCCGATCACCAGTACATCCTGCTCGTCAGGCGTGTTGACGATCGAGTACTGGCGTAGGTGGCCAGAGGGCGTGGTCAGGCTCACGTGCATACCCGGTTCCAGCGCCAACAGCCGCCCGTCATCCGGTTTCAGCCAGAACGAAGCGATGTCCGGGGTTTCGTTTTGGCGCGCGATGACGGTGCACGAGAACGGCTCGCCCGGCTTATCGGCGGCGGGTGGGTTGGGAGTCTTCAGAGGCACCGCGTCCGAGGCGATAAGCCGCGCGGTCGGCGCTGGCGTGGGGCTTTGCAGTACGCGGGCAAACAGCTCGTCGAGCAGTTGGGTAAAGACGATTTTGCGTTGCAGGGGCAGGGCAGCAGCGGCGTAAAGGCGGGCATGCACCACGGCCTTGGAGTCCGATTCCGGCTGGACAAAAATCCGCACGCTGTCGAGCAGCCCGGCGCAGCTCAGGTCAATGCTCAGGCCGCTTACCAGCGTTTGCACGCGGTCGGCCTGATCTCCCAGCAGCGGCGCGAACGAGGGGGCGGCCTGCTGGATGGCCTCGACGACGGCCTTGGCGTTCATTGCCACTGGATGGCTGCGCAAATTGGTGGACAGCGCGGCACCGAGCGGACGCTGTCTCCCGGGTTTGGCGTTGCCAACCGGGGCTTCGAGCTGGGCGAACACCAGGCCGTCCACCTCGGCGCAGGGGAAGGTGCGCACACAGGCGGCGCTGGGTTTTGCCGTGCGGTGAGCGGGCACAAAGGCACAATGGCCCGAGCCGCTTTCATATTTCCAGCCATGGTATTGGCACTTCAGCTGGTTGCCGATGTTCACCCCAAGGCTCAGGCGTACACCGCGGTGCGGGCAGCGGTTTTCCCACACATTTACAACACCGTTGTCGTCACGCCAGACCGCCAGCTCCTGACCGAGCAAGCGCGTTTGGTACACGTGGCGAAACGGAAGGTCTTCGGAGCTGGCGATCACATGCCATTCCTGATGTAACGAACCCATATCTGATTACCTGCTAATACGGCTCAGCGAGCGGTGCCGAACGTGACGTTGCGTGCTTTGATCCAGCGGCGGTAGGCACTGGACAGTGCATCCGCGCGCACGGGCGTTTCGTGCCGGGGATCCAGCGGCAGGCCCTTGGGCACCTGATTGAGCAAAATCATGATGTCCTGGCCAAAGATGCGTTGCTGGAAGTCGCGCAGCTGCTTGTCGGTGTTGATGTCGTCGAGGTAGCACATGATCGCGTGGGCGATGCAGCTCTCCTCATCCACGGGCTGCACGTACAGGCCGAGCACATCCAGGCGATTGGCGTCGATGACGCAAGTCTTGTAGAGGATGGCGATAAAGGGGCGGGCGATGCGGTACACGTACTGCATCTCCACCGGTTCGCTGGCCGCCGCCGAACCCTTGGGCTGCGGAAAGCGGCAATTGACTGCCAGCACCTCATCAGCCTGTTCGTCGATCTCGACGTCATAGGCGGCCACTTCGGTGAGCGGTTCGGCGCCGAGAATATCGGTGTGCACGAACGGGAAGTGAGCCATGTCGAGGAAGTTTTCCACCACCCGCAGCCCAGAGGTGGCAACGCGGATCGAGCCGGCGCTGACGACGCGGCGGTCCGTTTCTTCGAACTCGGGAATGGCCAGAATTCGGCGTGGTTGCGCGGACAACGACACCCAGAGCAAGCCGTAGACGATCAAGGTTTTCAGCGGCTGAGAACTGTCGGCAAGGTGCGCGATCAGCCCGTCGGGGGTGCGGGTGTAGCAGATGGCCTGACCCAGAATCCGGGTATGGCATGGCTTGCCAACGACGGCCTCGGCCAGCGCACCAACCGGATGCCAGTCGTCGTAGACAAAGCTGTTTTCTTTTAACATAACGGTGGCCCGTACAAGGCTTGGCGGCGCCGTGACGACGCCAAGCGCAGAGGAGGTATTACGCCCGGTACTGAGCAACGAATTCAGCCGCCGACTTGGCGCTGCGCGCCTCGTGCACAGCCGCGCGCTCGGCGTACAACTCGCGGACGAACTGCGCGTAGGCACAGCTGTCGGCAAACATGTTGTACATCCAGCCCAGGCCGTAGGCGTTTAGGTTGATGTTGTCGATGGTCATCAGCGACAGGTTGGTAGCGGGGTTTTGCAGGTAGGCATCGATGACTTTGCGGGTGACTTCCTTGGTGCACGCCAGCTTGTGCGCATGCCACATGTCGGTATGCCATTCGCCTTCGGCAGGACGCCGGAACGGGTACTGAATGGAGCGCCCTGGACGGTCGATACCTTTGGCATCCCAAGGGCCGGTTTCAAAGCCCCACCAGTTCAGCGGGCCGTTAGGCGCGGCCGGGCGCATCTGGGCCCAGTGCACCAGGTTGCGGTTCAGCCATTCGTCCGCGTAACTGTCGTCGTTGAACGGGTCAAGTTTGGCGATGGCATCGTTGTCGCCACGCATCTGCGAGACGGCGTGCTCCACTTCGTTTTCAATCTTGAAAATGCAGTGGCTGTAGTCAATGGCCACGTTGAACTTCGCGCCGCGGGCTTCCACCAGATCGGCTACTTGCGAGACCCGGCGATAGTCTTCGGACCACATGTCCACATGGTTTTCGAAGGTGATGATCACCCCGGCTTTTTCCGCGTACTCGTACGACTCCAGGTAACACTCGGCGACCTCTTCGTTGGTCACGTAGTGGCGGTCCTTGTGCTTAGCCCAGATCATGAAATTGTGGTACTTGCCGCCGACCTCGACGGTCAGGTCGATGTTCTCTTTGATCAGGTGATCATCCAGGCCCAGGGTGTACAGGCCGCTCCCCGACAGCACCGGCAGGTCGTAAAGTTGGCTGCCCTTGATGTACTCGTCCAGCTCCTGGCGGTTGTTGGGAATGCGATCGATGAAGTCCCAGACCTCGGCTTCCTTGACCAGTTTGAATTGCTCGAGAATCGGCAACTCGGTCAGTGACACCGGGTTCTCACGCGACGACGCCTGGATACCCAACCCGGCACAGCCCAACTTGAACATCTTTTTCATGTACTGCTCCTGCAAAAACGTAGCTTCGAAAGGGCGCTTGGCCCATGGGTGTAGGCCTTAACGCTCCTCGAGCACTTCGCTGAGGAGGGCCGCTTTGAATTCGTCCTTGCCGCCCAGCGCCGCTTGCGACAGTTCGCGGTGCCATTTGCGGTACTGGATGGAGATCTTGTCGGTGCCTACCGACAGTTCGGCGCTATCGAGCTCGATAGGCCATTGGGACTGGATCACCGGGCGGTCTTCTTCCAGCACGCGTTTCTGGAAAGCCAGGTGCACGTGGTCGGGCTGCTGGTCTTCGGTACGCACGATGACCATGAAGTTGCGGCAAGTTCTGTCGTCCACCGGGCTGGCGGTGGTCCAGAGGATGAATTTGGAATCGTCCTTCCACAGTTTGATTTCCAGGTTCACCGAGTACGGCATCGAGCAGCGGTAGGTGAAGTCGCCCATGGGCGCTTCTTCCGGCAGCGTTTCGTACATCTCTTTGGGCGGCGCCAGCTGAAAGCGCAGTTCACCGTGGCTGCGATCGACGTTTACCGTGGGGTGACTGGCGAAGAAGGGGTCGTACAGAGTGCCGGGGTGAACGAAGGCGAAATGGGAGAAGTCGGTGAAGTTTTCCCAGCGGCGCTCGGCCGAGGTTTCCCACACATACGACTCCGCCACCACGACTTTCATGCCTTCGCTGTCCCAATCGCCCAGGTAAGGGATTTCGGTGCAGTCGAACGAATTGTCCAGGCGCACCCAGACGATGCCGTAGCGAATGGCGCAGTCGTATTTGGCGATTTTTGCGCGCGGCGGAATAGGGCGGTCGGGGCAGGCCGGCACCAGCGTGCATTCGCCGGCGTCGTTATAGCGCCAGCCGTGGTAGGGGCACTGCAGGGTGTCTTTGCCCTGGTGCTTGCACACGCTCCCCAGCGACAGGCGCGCCGAGCGGTGCACGCAGCGGTCATCGGCGGCCATCATCTGCCCGTCCAGACGGGCCAACACCAGGTTCTCTCCCAGCAGCTTCACCGACATCGGGCCATGCCCGGATGCGTTGGCTTTCTCGAACTCGCTCAAGGTACACACCGGGTGCCAGAAATGGCGGAGGTAACCTTTGTGTTCTATCAGGGGCTTCCATTGAGCGGACATCGCCGATCCTCATTACGGTTGATCACATTGCGGGCTTTTCAGAAATACAATCTGGTATACCAGTCTCGGCATCGCTAGAGCACGTCTTGTGCCAACGCGAAGAGGCGATCAGAAAAATGCTCGCAATGCCTCGTAGTTGACTGCCTGGACAGTTTTTAGACGAATTTTTTCAGCAGTTGGCGGGCGTGTTTTTCGCTCTGGCATGGTGCGCAGCGGCAGCTCGATGCACTTTCCTGGCGCGAAAAGAATCCGCGTTGGGCAACATTTCGAAGTGAGGAAGTCAGGTAAAACCATGGTTCGGCGGTTACGGTTTCATTCGGTGTCGGTCAGCTACTTCGACATGGTTCAGCACTGCGGCTCGATCCGCGAAGCGGCCCGGCGCCTGAACGTGGCTTCGTCGGCGGTCAATCGGCAGATCCTCAAACTGGAGGACGACATCGGTGCGCCGCTATTCGACCGGCTGAGCTCCGGACTGAAACTCACCCCCGCCGGCGAGTTGTTCGCACGCCATATCGGTGTGGTGCTCCACGACGTAGAACGGCTGCGCTCGGAACTCGAAGCCATGGAAGGAATCCGGGCAGGGCATGTCGAATTGATCGTTGCCGAGACCCTGGCTGTGGACCTGTTACCCACCGTGCTCGAACACATGCACGCGCGTTATCCACGGGTGTCTGTCGGTGTCACCGTTTCCGGCTCGCAAGGCATTCCGCAGGCGATCATCTCCGGGGCGGCGGACCTGGGTCTGGCTTTCGCGTTGCCTAAACACGAGCAGCTCCAGCAATTGGCCCTGGGGCATTTCCGGCTGGCGGCGATCGTGCCGCCCAATCACCCGTTGGCCGATAAAAGCCAGGTCAGTTTTGGCGCCTGCGCCGACTACGACCTGATCCTCAGCAAGCCGGAAATCTCGACGCGGCAACGACTCGCGCCACTGCTCAAATCCGCCCATTTTTCCGGCAGGACCCGCCTGGAAACCGCATCGCTTGAACTGGCCAAGCAGATGGTAGTGCGCGGCAGGGGCGTGGCGTTTCAAACCGCGTTCGGCATCGAGGCGCAGGTGGCCGCCGGTGAACTGAAGATGCTTCCGCTCACCGACAGCGGCGGTATTTTCTGCGACCTGGGCTTGTACATGAGCAGCGGCCGCTACATTCCGGCTGCCGTGGATGCCTTCGCCAGAATTCTCACCGACGAGATTTTGCGTCGCGAGCGGCACGAGGCCAGTCAGTTCGGGGCTCTTGGCTAGCGCTGCCAAAAAGGCATCAGGCCTGGCGATATTCGATGCTTTCCGCGCTCTGCCTGAGCAGATAACACTCCGGCCCATTCAAGTAGGAGTCGCTCACATGGCACACGCCCAACTCGCACCGTCACCTCTGGAGGCCTCGCAGGCCACCACGCTTCCAGTTATCGACATCTCGGGCCTGCGCTCGGCATCACTGATCGAACGCACCCGGGTCAGTCAGCAAATCGGCCAGGCCTGTCGTGACAAAGGTTTTTTCTACGTCATCGGTCATGGTGTACCGGCAGCTTTGCAGCAGCAGGTGATCGACCAGGCGGCCACGCTGTTTGCTCTGCCGCCCGAAGAAAAGCGCAAGGTCGACAAGTCACTCTCCATGGCCAATCGGGGCTACGAACCGTTGCGTAATCAGGTGCTCGAAGCCGGCGCGCCACCGGACGTCAAAGAAGGCTTTTACATCGGCCAGGACAAGCCGCTGGATCATCCCGATGTGCTGGCTGGCAAATTCAATCAGGGGCCGAACCTGTGGCCGGCAGACCTCCCCGAGTTTCGCCAAACCATGGAGGCCTACCAGCGGGAACTGGAGTCAGTGGCTCGCCTGCTGATGCAGGGCGTGGCTCTGTCGCTGGGCCTGCCGGAGCAGCACTTTGCCGCGTTCTGCGAGGACGCCATGACCACGCTGCGCCTGCTGCATTACCCACCGCAGCCGACCACTGCGGCACCGGGCGAGAAGGGCTGTGGTGCGCATACCGACTGGGGTGGCCTGACTCTGCTGTTGCAGGATGAAAACGCCGGGTTGCAGGTGTGGGATCAGGAGCGCAATGGCTGGATCTGGGCCACACCGGTTCCCGAGGCCTACGTGGTCAACCTCGGCGATCTGATCGCGCGCTGGACCAACGATTTGTACAAATCGACCCTGCACCGCGTGGTCAATGTCTCGGGTAACGAGCGCTATTCGGTGCCTTATTTCTACTCCGGCAACATCGCCCACGAAATCGCCTGCATCCAGGCCTGCCTGGCACCCGGCGAGTCACCCAAGTACCCGGTCATCAGCGTCGAAGACCACTACAAAAACATGTTCCGCAAAACCTATTCGATGTGATCACAGCCGCGCAGACGGAGCCTGTTTCAATGCCTGCCTTTATCCCGGGCTAACCGCCTAACCAATAACGTATGGGGAGCAATACGCGCATGAACATGCCTGGATTCAGGAAAGTACTGGCAGGGTTATTGAGTGGTATCGGTCTGGCAGCAGCCATCACCGCATACGCCGACGAGCCGCTCAAGGTCGGCTTCGTCTACACCGGTCCGATTGGCGACCACGGTTGGACATATCAACACGAGCAGGGCCGTAAGGCGTTGGAGCAGGCGCTGGGCGAGAAAGTCCAGACCACCTACGTCGAAAACGTTGCCGATGGCGCGGACTCCGAACGGGTGATCCGCAACATGGCAAAAAGCGGCTACGACCTGATCTTCGGCACCTCGTTTGGCTACATGAACCCGATGGCCAACGTGGCCAAGCAATTCCCCAAGACCGCGTTCGAACACGCCACTGGCTACAAGCGCAGCACGAACCTCGGCACCTACCTGTCGACCTCGTACGAAGGGCGCTACGTGGCCGGCTACCTGGCCGCGAAAATGACCAAGAGCAAGACCGTCGGTTATGTCGCGTCCTTTCCGATTCCTGAGGTTATCCGCGACATCAATGCTATTCAGGTCGCGTTGAACAAGTACAACCCAGGGGCGGTGGTTAAAGTGGTGTGGCTGAACACCTGGTTCGATCCCGGCAAGGAATCCGACGCCACCAACACGCTTATCGACCAGGGCGCCGATGTGATCTTCCAGCACACCGCCAGCCCAGCACCGATTCAGGCAGCCGAGCGCCGCGGGGTGTACTCGGTGGGCTATGCCTCCAACATGGCCAGCTTCGGCCCCAAGTCGGTAATTACCTCCATCGAATACAACTGGGCGCCGTTCTACATCCGCACTACTGAGTCTGTACTGAACGGCACTTGGAAATCGGCTGACTACTGGGGTGGGCTGGCCGATGACGCCCTGACCATGCCGATCAGCGATATCGTTCCCGCTGAATTTAAGGCCGAGGCGCAGCAGATCATTGCCTCGATCAAGAGCGGCACGTTCCACCCCTTCGATGGCCCGGTTGCCGACCAATCCGGCAAGGTCAGAATTGCGCCAGGAGCCACGGCCAGCAATGCGGATCTGGCAGGTATGGACTACTACGTCCAGGGCATCGCTGCGGAGTTTCCGAAGCAGTAACGTTGCGGGCCCCGCTCGCTAACCGGGCGAGCGGGGTGGCTGAATACCTGAAACGGATCGACATCCTCGATCCGCCTGTGCCGCTCCTGTGCAACAACACCTAAGAAGCTCAGGCAAGCAACTGTCTTTTCAACACCTTGCCCACAGAGCTGCGGGGCAGGGCCTCAAGCATGTGCACAGACTTCACGCATTTGAAGCCCGCCAATCGCTGGCGGCATGCCTCGACAATCGAGGCCTCGTCGGTAGCGCCTGGTTGGGTCGCGACCACAAATGCGATCGGCACCTCGCCCCAGCGCTCGTCGGCCTTGCCCACCACGGCAACCTCGGCCACGCCGGGCAGCGACGCGATCACCGCCTCCAGTTCTGCGGGATAGATGTTTTCGCCACCGCTGATGATCATGTCCTTTAAGCGATCCACCACGTAGAGGAAGCCCTGTTCGTCCAGACGGCCAATGTCGCCGGTTCTGTACCACGTCAGTGTTTTCCACCGGTGTGCTCGTCATCCTCTTCGCCATCTGCACGAGTCTTCGTTTTCAGCTGCGAGAGCGCCTGCTCATTGATGATGGGTAGAACGCCTTGCTCGGTGTCGACTACCCACATCTGCTGCTGCTCGCAGTTATACCCAGGTAGTTGGTCTTCGCCTGTACGAAGTGTGCTGGCACTTGCCAGGAAGGGCGAAATGTTCGCATGACGATGGCGGGCGCGCGCGTCCCTATCGGTGGTGTTTTCCATGCATCAAGTCCATTTAGATCGGTTTGGTGTGCAGATTGATACTACTTTGCCATCAATGACCGAACAACATAGTTTCCGCATGCTGGTGGGCGGTCGTAGCATGCTTACATCAAAGATTCGCTACTAAAAAATAAGGTTCCGCTCGCGACGACGGCAAGCAGTCAGGTTGCTTGATCTGGTAGTCGCCTGATCCACTTGCGATTTGCGTTTGCGACCTTCCTGGTAAGGCTGACAGAGCCGGTATGAGCGCCGACGCAGAGAACATCGAATCGGTGCGTTGGCGAGGCAGTAACAAAGCCCTCATAGAGCCAGCCGAGCAGGTCATCAAATAGGCCGTCATTCACTAGGACTGAATCGGCCCTAACAGTCCGCTATTGGCCGGTTGTAGCCTGCCGCAACCGGCCGGAAGCAGCCCTCCGGGACAGCCAGCTCAAGCCAGCATGGCCCCTCTCGCTTGACATCGCCGCTGAATCTGCATGGTTTAGATTGAGTAGCCGTTCTTCGCCGTCTTCAAGAGAGACTCCCCGTAGCTGCTCGGTTGCTTGATCTGCCTGCTTGCGAACACGCTGATGTCCAGGTCCGGCTTCCCACGGGCAGTGGTGACCTGTTCGATACCTACTGACGTCAGGACGAGGTAGCAACCCTCGCCCCACAGGGACTCCGCATCGATATCAACCGGGCCGGCATCACGCCACCAGCAGAGCCTTGCGACCACAGTGCCGCTCGGATCGAGGAAGACGCTGGGCTCCTCGTCATGCGCGCTCCAGCGAAGCCGCTTCACCCAGTTCGGGCACAAAGCGAACGAATAGGCCGCTGCGTCAAAGCCCATGTCCACCGAGCAAACAACTCTCCTTACCAGCGTTGGCGCCAGATCATTGTCAAATGCGACGTACTGGCCAAGCCAAACAGCGATGGGCAGCCTGGCATAGCAGTCGTCGAAGTCTTCACTGTCAATCTCTGCCGAGGGTGCTCTAAAGCGGTAGAGGCGGTGCTCCGACAGCCGTGGCTTGAGAATCTTGAAGCGGGATACTTCGGCCACGACTTGGCCGTGGCTGTCTGCTGGGAAGGGGGCAACGACACCGTCGACTTCGTCAATCCACTTCCGTTCTCGCTCGGACCAAGCCGCACTTCGGTTCAACAGCGGCATTCGGATCCGCTCGGGGCGCCCTCGCGGGAGCTTCAGCGGTCGAGGCGGAAGCGGGCAGCCCAAACGTTCCAAAAGCGTGGGCATGTCGCTGCCTTTCACTTTGCCGGCCAGCCGCAGTTCTCCCGCAGATGCGGGCGAATTAGAGGAGGTTGTGGCGGCATGCGGTGCAGGCAGCTGGGAAACTAGGCCCTCGCGCTCCGGCTTGTGGCCCAGCGTCCAGCTCCGCTCGCCAGTGACGAACGGATTGCTGTGACCCATGATTGCAGCCGTGCGGCTTTCCCAGCGTTTTTCGCTTATTGTGACTGGATGCTGGCTAAGATTCTCCTAACTGACCCAAGAAAATCTTCACTTTCACGGCTATTGCCCATTTTTTCTTCAGCGGCACGTTGCGATGTAGGAGACAAAAGGTGCACAGGCGCATATACGGCCTACGGCACATCACCACTGTCCTTTTAGCGACTGCCATGGTCGGCCGAGCAATTCTGAGCACGCTGCCTGCGCGCCACCGAAGCAGAAATTCAAACTTCGAGTAAATGCTTGTGGTGATGCGTATCGCACCGACTCACCTTTCTCATTCCAGATATCGCCATTGACCGCACGCAACAAAGC